>CAVQLZ010000006.1:0-321999 GCA_963713465.1 uncultured Acidobacteriaceae bacterium | reverse complement strand
ATTTTAAGTCCGCTGCGTCTGCCAGTTCCGCCATCCCGGCTTAAAGGGAGTAAAACACTGCCGCGCAACCGCATGCAAGGGCGAGAAATTCGCGGCAGGTCCGCAGAAGCCGGCTACTCAACCGAGCAGCAGTCGCGGCCGCGATGCTTGGAACGATAAAGCTGCTCATCGGCGCGCTTGAGTAGCTGCTCCGCGGTGTCGTGGGGCGCGCTCACGGCTCCCCCGATCGAGACCGTGAGGCCCACATAGGCCGCGTGCACGGGAGTAGCGGTCTGCCCCGCCAGGACTCGCGCCCGTTCCGCGATCAACCCGGCCTGCTGCCGGGTTGAGTTCCCGAGCAGCATTACAAACTCGTCTCCGCCCCAGCGGCCCAGGATGTCACGGCCGCGCAGACAGTTTGTGAGGGTCATGGCGACATTGCACAATACGCGGTCGCCGACATCGTGCCCATGCGTGTCGTTTACGGACTTAAAGCTGTCGAGGTCGATGATGAGTGCTGCGAAGCCTTGGCCGGTAGCGTGAAACTCGCGCAGCAGCCGCTCCAATTGTGCTTCTACGAATCGCCGGTTCGGAATTCCGGTCAGCGGATCCAGGTTGGCGGCACGCTCCAGCTCCAAGATGCGCGCCTTCCACTGGTCGGCATCGCCGATCTCGCGAAAGGTTTCCACGGCGCCGATGATGTTGGAATTCGAATCGCGGACGGGAACGATGCGAACCGCCACCGGGACTCGGTAACCCTGTTTGTGCCGCAGGAAAACTTTCGCCTGGCGCGTCTCACCGTCGAGCAGCGTCTTCTGCAGCGGACAGCCTTCGCGGCACAACTGGGTGCCATATTCGTCCACGTGTACCAGGATATTGTCGGCACAGCTGCGATGGCGCACCTCATCGCGCGAGAACCCGGTGAGAGCAACCGCGCCCGCGTTCCAGTCCTGAATCCGTCGTTCGGTATCGACGAAGTAGATCCCATCGCCAACGGCGTCCAGCACGCCGTTCAGGTTGGCTGGATAGTCAACGAGCCATTCGAAATCTACCTTTGGTTCAGCTTCGCGGTCGGCCATGAAAGCGGCACCCAGCCAGAGAACTTCAACCTAGATTAGGATACACCCCCGGAAAAATAGTATCGGTAGCTTACAAAATTCTGTTACGTACCTTCGTGACTTCGCCTCGGCAATTTGCCGTATCACTCCGCCTGCAACGTCTTCAGCAACAGTTTCAATTGATGAGCCGGTTTTACGCGTTCACTGCGGCTGCCGCCACCACCGGCAGTTGCTCTTTTTCCCAAGCGTCAAAACCGCCAACAACGTTAATCACGTTGTGTCCTGCACGCTGAAGCAGGCTGGCAGCGATGACGCTGCGGTAGCCGCCCTTGCAGTGAATGGCCGTCGTTGCATTGTGATCGAGCTGGGGCAGTGCGGCCTTGAAGCGGTCAAGCGGGTACCAATCTGCCTCGGCAATGTGGCTCGCGTCCCACTCGCCCTGACGGCGCACATCCAGCACACGCAAGTCGCCTGCGGCCAGCCGCGCGTGCAGTTCGCGGACCGTCAACTGCGGCAGATGCGCCAGCCCAAAGCCTGCACGCTGCCATGCCTCGACGCCGCCGTCCAGATATCCTGTCAAATCTTCGATTCCGACTCGCGCCAGGCGCACCCGCGCTTCCGAAAGTTGGTCCGAACTGTCGGCGATCAGGACGGGCCGTGATGTCAGTCCCAGCACCGCACCTGCCCACGACGCGAACTGGCCGGAGAGCGCAATGCAGATGGAGCCCGGAACGTGCCCGGCGGCGAACTGGTCGGTTGGGCGAACGTCAAGCGCAGTGGCACCTCGATCCAGCATCTGCTTGAGTTCGGAAGCGGAAATTGCCGTTAGCTGCGGAAGTTCGTTGAGCGCCGTCGCCCCAGTGCGGTTAATGGCCGCATCTTCCAGAAAGTAGTCCGGGCGCGCAGGCAGGTTTGACGTCATCTGCGGGATAAATTCATCCCGGTCGCGAATCTGCAACGCGTAATTGGTGAGCCGCTCGGTGCCGATGGTCGACGAACGCTCCGCCCGCATGTTGCGCCCGCAAAGCGACCCCGCTCCATGCGCCGGATATACAAGCACCTGATCGGGCAGAGCCATGAGTTTCTGGTGCAGCGAGTCGTATAACATGCCGGCGAGCTGTTGCGGCGTGTGCGTTGGGGAAAGGTCAGGCCTGCCGACGTCGCCGATGAAAAGGGTGTCGCCGGTAAAGACCGCCCAGGGCGCTTGCGGCTTCTCCTCATCGGTAACGACGAAGCAGCAGCTCTCGGGGGTGTGTCCGGGCGTTTCCAGCACCTTTATCTGTATGAGGCCGACGCGCAGCTCAAAGCCGTCGCTGACCGGTACATGAGGAAAAGTTGCGCCCGCGGCGCGGCCGATGTAAATCTTCGCGCCCGTGCGCGCCGCCAGCTCTTTGTGCCCGGATACAAAATCGGCGTGCAGATGAGTTTCGAAGATGTGGCGAATCGTCAGCCCTTGCTTCTGCGCGGCCTCAAGGTAAATCTCGACATCGCGCTGCGGATCGACGACGACCGCTTCGCCCTCCGATCCAAACAGGTAAGAAGCATGCGCCAGACAACCAAGGTAGAACTGTTCGAAGTACATGGCCGTCCTCCGAATACGGACAACATCATACTGCTTGTCGAGTCACTCACGTAAACGAGGTCATCGTTTACCACGGAGCACACGGACGAAGACCACAAACAATTCCGTGGGCTCCGTGATCTCCGTGGTGAAATTCGGACGCTCAGCGCTCGTACGTTGTCGCCCATTCTTTTAATCGCGCGGCGATTTCCGGAGTCAAGCTGCCGTCGCGGAAGCGCCAGCGCCAATTGCCCGACGAGCTCCCCGGAAGGTTCATACGTCCTTCGCTGCCGACGCCGAGCACATCCTGCAAAGGATAGAGCACAGTATTCGCCACGGAAGCTATCAACGTGCGGATCATCACCGAATTGATGTCGCTGCCACCAGTGTTGAGGTAGCGTCGCGCATAAGCTAACTCCTTCTCGACATCTTCCGCCGTGCGCACGCTGCCTGCTCCCGGCCGGCTGTTCCACCAGCCTACGACGGTATCGTTGTCATGCGTGCCGGTGTAAGCCACCAGATGGTGCGGATAGTTGTGGGGCTTGAAGTCGGGTGCTTGCGGGTCGTTGCCGAAGGCGAATTGTAAAATCGCCATTCCCGGGAAATCAAACTGCTTACGCAGGGCTTCGACCTCGGGCGTGATGACGCCCAGGTTCTCGGCGACAACTGGCAACTCGCCTAAGGCATTCTTGAGCGCCGCAAAAAACGCCGCGCCGGGACCCTTTACCCATGCGCCGTTGATGGCCGTCACGTCGCCGGCGGGGATTTCGTAGTACGCCTCGAAGCCGCGGAAGTGGTCGAGCCGGATCATGTCCAGCATCTCCAAAGCACGGCGGAAGCGTGCGACCCACCACGCGTAACCGGTGCGCGCGTGCTCCTCCCAGCAATAAATGGGATTACCCCAAAGCTGTCCCGTAGCGCTGAAGTAGTCCGGCGGAACACCGGCGACAACGCGCGGCTTGCCGTCGTCGCCCAGTTCGAAAAGATGGCGATTCGCCCACACATCGGCGCTGTCGAGGGCGACGTAGATGGGCAGGTCGCCCATCACGCGAATGTCGTTGCTCGCGCAATGCACCTTCAACTCGCACCACTGGCGCTCGAATTCGAACTGGATAAACTTGTTGCACTCGATATCGTCGCGAAGTTCATCGCGCGCACGCGCCAGCGCAGCGGGCTCGCGTAGCGCCAGCGCGGGCTCCCACTCCGTCCAGATGACCAGGTCATGCGCATCCTTCAGCGCCATGAACAGCGCGTACTCGTCCAGCCACGCCGAGTGACGCTCGCAAAACGCTTCGAACTCCTGGCGATCAGCCGCCGTGCCACGCCGAAAAGCTTCGAACGCCTTGCGCAACAGCGGCAGCTTCCACGCGATCACCGCGCCGAAATCGACGGCATCGGAGGAAAAGCTCGGCCGGTCCGCAAGATCCAGCGCATCCAGGTAGCCGTGCTCCACCAGCCCACCCATGCTGATCAGCAGCGGATTGCCGGCAAAGGCGGAGAAGCACTGATAGGGCGAGTCGCCGTAACCGGTGGGACCGAGCGGCAGCACCTGCCAGATTCGCTGCCCGGCATCGCGGAGAAAATCGGCGAAGGCGTGCGCCTGATGACCAAGTTCGCCAATGCCGTATGCGCCCGGCAAGGATGTGGGGTGCAGAAGAATTCCGCTGGATCGTTGGAAGTTCATGAGCGAGTGTATTGCCGACTAAGGATGGTATCGCAAACCCTCGCAAGAAAACGAGGAGGGCCGAGCCCTCCTCAGGTTTAGGACGACGATGTCGATTACTTCTTCGACGTGAGGCGAAGCGGTTTTGCTATTCCCTGTCCGCTGGTTGGCAAGATGGTTCCGAAGATCCCATACGTCTCATCGAAGGTTCCTGCCGTGAAGTACAGGGTGTTGGTGGGGCCGGCCGAACCGCCGTTGCCGAATTGCAGGGCCCACAGTTTATCGATGCGCAACTGCAGATCGGATTCATCGAGCATCAACCCGATGAAGTTATAGGGCGCAGTGGAATTGAACACCAGGATGGAGCCGCTGCCAAAATTCCCGATCAGAAGATCGTTGCTGAAGGCGCCAAAGTTTGCTGGCGCCAGCGCGATCCCCCACGGAGAATCCATCTGGATAAGGTGCTGCAAACGTGCGATCAGGTTACCCTGGGTGTCCCAGATGTCGACATACCCGTTGCCGGGACCGGCCACATCGTCATGCTTTTCGGCGTCCTGCTTGGCGTAGGTCACGACCAGATCGCTGCCGATCAACTGGATGCCGAAGGGCGCGAAGCCGCTGGGGATGGTCGAGTCAACAAACGCGTTCGTGCCGAAGGAGTGGGGCGCGAAGTTGGTGTCGAATACATCCACGGTTCCGGCAAAAAAGTTGGTGGCATACAGGTAGTTGGCGCCATTGGCGGAGGCGAGCGCCAACCCTTTGTACACCGCCGAGCCGAAATTGTTGACTTCGATCACCGCGGTGGTGGGATTGACGTTGTGGTTCCAGCCCTGGACGGTCCCATCTTCGGAGTCGAACAGGAAGCTCGCGGGATTTCCCGGCGTCAATTGAAAACTACTCGTGCCGTTAAACGCAATTCCCGAGGGGGCTCCGGTTCCCGAACCAGTCCAGGACGGAATCGTCACCACCAGCCCCTGCTTAACTCCTGTTCCGTTGTAGAGAGTTGACAATCCGGTATTGTTATCGGCCACCCACCACGGGCTGGTTGAACTGGCGACCAGACCCCAGGGATTGCCCAAGTCGGGATCGGCCGGGTTACTGCCGGTGATATCGGCGATGTCGGAGGTCAAGTTCGTCACCTGATAAGTCTGAGCGGAAGCCGACAAGCTTACCAGCACTACGCTTAGAAGCAGCATTGCCATGCAGCCCAGGCCATGGCCATCATGGGAACGACTCGTTTTGGTTGAAACAAACATGTCTTCTCCTCATCTTGCTTTTGAATTGCTTCGGCGGCTGGGTCCGTGAACCGCGTCTGCCCAAAGCTTTCCGCAATGTATCGGGAGAGTTTGAGTGAGTTGTTGTGGAGAAGTAAGTGTCTTGTCAAAGCTTCGGGACAAGGTCTCCAAAAACTTCCGCTCGGTTTGTCAACGATTTGTCAACACACGATTGACTGGCAGTTCCATCTGTTATTAGCTGTAATCAGAGCTGTGGGAAAAGCATTTATGGAAAGAATTCTGGTCATCGAAGACGATTCGGCGGTGCAGCGGGCGCTGCGGCGCACTTTCGAAACTGCGGGCTTTGACGTTTCGGTTGCTGCCGATGGTGCGGTCGCCATGGATACCTTTCGCGCCACCATGCCGCGCGTCGTGGTGCTGGACCTGCGGCTGCCGGGCAAGTCAGGCCAGGACATTTGCCGCGAAATCAAGCGCGAATCGTCTACCACTCCCATTCTCGTGCTCAGCGCCGCCAGCGACGTATTGGATAAAGTCCTGCTGCTGGAGCTGGGCGCCGATGACTACGTCACCAAGCCGTTCAGCCCGCGCGAGCTTCTGGCCCGGGTGCGCGCCGCGGTGCGCCGGCTAAATCAAGCTACCGACAAAATAGAAGCTTTTAGCTTCGACGATGTAGAAGTGAACTTCTCGAGAATGGAGTTGCACCGCAGCGGTCAGTTAATTCCGCTGACTCCGCAGGAATTCAAGACACTGCGCTTCTTCCTCAATAATCCCGAGCGGGTGATCTCGCGCACCGAGTTGCTGAACGAAGTCTGGGGCTACAACAACTATCCCACTACCCGCACCGTCGACACCCACATCCTGCGGCTGCGCCAGAAACTGGAAAAAGACCCCACCGATCCGGTACATTTCCGTACGGTCCACGGTACGGGCTACAAATTCGTCAGGTGACCTACCGGAGGAGGGGCGATGGGTAGATGGCGGTTACGTACTAAATTTCTGATCGCCATGCTGCTCACCTCCGCCGGCCTGACGGCCGTGTCGTTGCTGATCGTGCAGCGCACCGTGGCCAGTCATGTGCGCCGCGGCCTCACGGGCGACTTGGCCAACTCGGTCGAGACCTTTCGCGACCTGCAGACAGAGCGCGAAGCGGACCTAAGCCGATTGGCCGAGCTCATGGCCGATCTTCCCAGCCTCAAGGCGCTGATGACCTCGCACCATGCGCCCACCATCCAGGATGGATCGCGCGAGATGTTCCACGTTGCCGGCGGAGACGTGTTCGCGCTCGCCGATCCCACCGGAAAGCTGATGGGCTTTCACGTCAAAGCTCCGGGCATCTCGCGCGATCAAGCGCAGCAATTGCTGGACCGCCACGCTCCGCTTGGCCAGCCGCTGCAATGGTGGTTCGCGGGCGGACATTTGTATGAGGTGGTCCTGGCGCCGATCTACTTCGGTCCCAGCTCACAGAACACGCTGCTGGGAGTCGTCGCAGTCGGCTACGAGATGAATGCCGCCTTGGCCCGCGAGGTCAGCCAGGTTACAGCCAGCCAGGTGGCCATCGTCTGCGGTGACACCGTTGTGGTGAGCACGCTGGATGCGCCACAGAACGAGGCACTGGCTGCTCACATTGCCGGCGGCCCTATACCGGCGGGACCGGCGAACTGGGACCTCGGCAAGGAAAGCTTCATGCTGTCGTCGTTGCCGGTCGATCCCAATGAGACGCCGCCGGTCCACATGGTCGTGCTGAAATCGTACGATCAGGCGACCGCATTCCTGAACCATCTTCGCCAGTTGCTGCTCGCCGTCGGACTCGGCGCGGTATTGGGCGGCACCGTGTTGGTGTACTTCATTGCGGGCACATTCACCCGCCCCTTAGAGCGATTGGTGGAGGGCGTTCGCGCGCTCGGCGGCGGCGATTATCGTTATCCCGTGCACTCCAACGCGGCGGGCGAAGTCGCCGAGCTGACTGATGCCTTCACGCGCATGCGCGACAGCCTCCGCCAGGCGCAGCAGCGCGTGCTGGACGCGGAGCGCCTGGCGACCATCGGTCGCATGGCCAGCTCCATCTCGCACGATCTCCGCCATCCCCTCACGGCGGTGCTGGCCAACGCCGAGTTTCTCGCCGATGCCGAGTTGACGCCCGCGCAGCGCGAGGAGCTCTACCTGGAGATTCGCGTCGCCGTCAACCGCCTTACCGACCTGGTCGACTCGCTGCTGGAGCTGTCGCGCCCGGCCGAATCGATGAACCTGGTCGAAATTCCTGTGGAGCGTACCATTAGCCGGGCCATCGAATTAGTGCGCGCGCATCGCGAATTTCAAAGCGTCGTGTTGTCCATCGAGTCGGCGGGTTTGCATGCTGCGCAGTTCGATCCGCGCAAGATGGAGCGTGCCTTTTACAATCTGCTGCTGAATGGTTGCCAGGCGGCGCAACTGTCCGGCGGCCATGTCGGTGTGCAAGTGGTGGAGCGCAACGGCGATCTGGCCATCCAGATCACGGATGACGGGCCCGGAGTAGAATCGTCGATCCGCGACAAGTTATTTCAGCCGTTCGTCAGCTATGGCAAGGAAAACGGTACGGGATTGGGCCTGACCATCGCCCAAAAAATCGTGCAGGACCATCACGGAAGTTTGCAGCTGGAAAGCTCGGCGCCGGGGCGGACGGTGATGCAGATCGTATTGCCGCGCGCGGTGGCGAAAAACGCTTCAGGAGCCGTGCAGTCCGCCAACGCTTCGCAGTCGTTTACAACCTGACCATCGGCGGCCCTCGGTGCAGGCCCCTTTAGACGGTGCGCTCCGATCCATGAGCAGCCCGCCAGCAGAGAGGTGCGACATGCAACACGCCCATTGTCTCCAGCTCTTTCGCTTCCATGATCGTCGAAGTGTGCCTTTCATTTCGCGGCATGCCGCGATCGCAGTGCTTCTGACATTCTCGCTGCCCTGCGCCGCACAGTCCTCCAGTGTCGCGGCGGCCGCGAATGACGGCGATACCAAAGCCGCGCTGCAGGAGCTTCAATCCGAGATCCACGAACTGAAGGGGATGGTGGTGCAACTCCAACACGAGACCGTCTCCAGCCGGGCGGAGATCGGCCGGCTGCGGGAGGAGCTTGCCGTGGAACGCGGCGGCAACGCTTCCAACGCAACCGTGGATGAGCAATCGCCGGCTTACGATGCGGCCCAACTGCAACAGCGAGTCGACCAGCTCGAGGAAGGTCAGCAACTGCTTTCCAGCAAGCTCGACACCCAGTACCAGACCAAGGTAGAGAGCGCCTCGAAGTACCGGATTCGGCTATCGGGAATCGTGCTGTTCAACCTGTTCGGCAACAGCGGCTCGGTTGACAATCAAGACGTGCCGACGTGGGTCATGCCACCCAGTACCATGCCCTCGTCAGGTTCGGTCGGAGGCACGCTGCGGCAGTCGATCATTGGTCTGGAAGCTTTCGGCCCCGACTTTCTTGGCGCCCGAACCAGCGCCAATGTCAACTTCGATTTCGGCGGGGGCTTCCCGGCGGTGTACAACGGTGTCGATTCCGGCCTGGCCCGCCTGCGCACCGCCGCCGTTCGCCTGGATTGGAAGGACACCTCGATCATTGCCGGCCAGGACCAGTTGTTTCTTTCGCCTCTTGCGCCGACATCGTTCGCATCACTGATCGTGCCGCCGTTGTCGTATGCCGGAAACCTGTGGGCCTGGACGCCACAATTGCGCGTCGAACATCGCTTCGCGCTCTCCGAGGATTCGAAGCTCATCCTGCAAGGCGGCATTCTTGATCCGCTCAGCGGACAACCACCCGACGATATGGACTACACCTACTATCGAACTCCCGACGCCGGCGAACAGTCGCGGCAGCCGGCCTGGGCTGCGCGCGTGGCGTACTCGCGCTCCGTGTTTGGCCAGGAATTTACCATCGGTGCGGGTGGCTACTACAGCCGGCAAAACTGGGGTTATGGGGGAACTGTCAATGGTTGGGCCGGGACGATGGATGCCAACTTGCCTCTCGGCAAAATGTTTACCCTGAGCGGTGAGTTCTACCGCGGTGCGGCGATCGGCGGCATAGGCGGCGCGCTGGGACGTAGCGTCACTTATAGTTTGCCGCTCACTAATCCCGATACCTACGTTAACCCCGTGAACGACGTCGGCGGATGGGCGCAACTGAAATATCGCGCCACGTCCAAGCTTGAGTTCAACGGCGCCTTCGGCCAGGACAGCCCCTTCGCCGCCGACGTTCGCTACTTTGGCGAGCAATCGTCCAGCTACGCTCCTGCTTACTTAACCGCCAACCGCAGCGCCTTCGGCAATATTATTTATCGCCCGCGCTCGGACCTGCTTTTCGCGGCGGAATATCGCCGGCTGCGGACCTTCACGATTTATGACAGTAGCTACGAAGCCGGACAGGTCAACATGTCGATGGGGGTGCTTTTCTGAGTTGGCCTAAAACAACTCGTCTGCTACTGACGATCGTCTCACTGTTGTCGGCGGCGGCGATTAGCTTCGCGCAGGACGTGACGGTCACTGGCAAGGTGCTGGCTGAAGGTCGGGCAAACGCATCGACTGTTGCTCAGAGTGTGGTGTGGCTTGCGCCGCTCGACCCGGCCGCCTCTCCGGTCGCGCCCATGCATGCCACGCTAACGCAGAAGAACAAAATGTTCGAGCCACACCTGCTGGTGATCACACGCGGCTCGATCGTCGATTTCCCCAATCGTGACCCCTGGTTCCACAACGTCTTCTCGCTGTTCAACGGCAAGCGCTTCGACCTGGGACTGTATGAAGCGGGCACGTCGCGCACGGTGCACTTCGATCGCGAAGGCGTATCGTTCATCTTCTGCAATATCCATCCGGAGATGAGCGCTGTTGTCGTCGTGCTCGGGAGCCCGTATTTCGCGGTCACGAACAAGCAGGGCGACTTCGACATTTCCGAAGTTCCTCCGGGACGCTACATGCTTCACCTGTGGAACGAAGCCGCCACGCCCGCGGCGCTGCAGGCGCTTACGCGCGAGGTGCACATTGGCGAGGAATCGCGCTCGCTTGGCACCCTGCTCTTGCCGGTTACGAAGAGCGCGCTCGTCGCCCACAAGAACAAATATGGCCAGGACTACGAGCCACCGTCACCGAATAACCCGGTGTACGTGCAGCCGTGAGGATGTGCGAAGGAAAGAATGCGCTTCGATATTCTGCTCAGGTGGCGCTGCCCTGCGGTCCTTCCAGGTTGATAATGCGGGTTTCCAGTTCCAGCAGTTTAGCTTGAAAGGCATCCATCTGCTCGGTGGTGGAGGTATTGATGTTGGATACGTCAGATTCAATCTTGCGGAAGCGGATGCCGCTGGACTGCTAAGCGCCGAACGCCCGAACAATGCGAGTTTCGGTGTCATGCGTGCGCTCGTCAATGTACTCGCTTAATTCTCTGCGCAGCTGTTGCGCGCGCTCGTCAATGTGCTCTCGCAACTCCTGTACGCGCTCGTCTATGTACTCGCGCAGCCGTCTTTCCAGTTCCCCTTCGCGCTTTTCAGCGCGGCGTTCCATTTCTTCCAGAAACTGCTTCAGTTCCGCATCCATGGCAAAATCCTAGCACACAGATTAATCATAGCCGTACTTGTTCTGCATGCAGATTTGACTTCCAGTTTCGAGCCGGTCATCGATCCCAGTAGAGGAACTCTAGTGTTAGCGCGCCCCAGATCGTCCTCCCTTTGGGCTAACGCCGGCGAACTGATCACTGCTGCTCTCGCCTCATATCGCATCACATCCTCCCTTGCCTCGGCCATTTACAATGCCTCCGGCTGATAAACTCTTCGGAGACCGCATTCATGGCTACTGCCGCTAACGAACTCGAGGTCAAGGGTCTTCCTGCGAACGCCTACGAACCGCTGAAAGAGGGTGAACTCTACGTCCCGCTGGTGCCCGCCGGCAGCAGCGTGCCGGAAGTCACTTGGCGCGCGGTGTTCTGGGGAACGGTGCTGTGCATCATCTTCAGCGTCGCTTCCGCGTACTCGGCGCTGAAGGTCGGCCAGGGCATGGAGGCGGCAATCCCCATCTCCATCCTCGCCATTGGACTGGCGCGCCTCTACCGCCGCCGCTCCACCGTGCTGGAAAACGTCATCCTCACCAGCATCGGCGGCGCCTCGGCCGCCGTCGTCTCGGGCGCAGTGTTCACGCTGCCGGCGCTGTACATCCTGCACCTCGACCCGCATCCGGTGCAGAGCGTCTTCATCTGCCTCGCGGGAGGCTGTCTCGGCCTGCTGTTCCTCATCCCACTGCGCCGCTACTTCGTCGCCGAGCAGCACGGCAAGCTCCCGTTCCCCGAAGCCACCGCCATCACCGAAGTCCTGGTCACCGGCGAGAAGGGCGGCTCGCAGGCCAAGCTGCTGTTGCAGGCCACCTGCGTCGCCGCGGTGTACGATTTCTTCGTCACCACCTTTCACGTCTGGAAGGAGTACCTGAACTTCCAGTTTGTGCCCGATGATGAAGTCGTTGGCCGAGCACGATCGCATGGTGTTCAACTTCGACGCCATCGGCTTCATCCTCGGGCTGGGCTACGTGATGGGCCTGCGCATCGCGATGATCTTCTGCGCCGGCGGCGTGCTGGTGAACTTCGTGCTCGTGCCGCTGACCTGGTTCGTCGGCAGCCACATGGGCGACGTGACGGTCTACCCCGCAACGATCCCCATTTCGCACATGACGCGCCGCGGAGATCTATCGCTATTACGTGCGCTACATCGGCGTGGGCGCGATTGCGGCGGCGGGACTGGTCGGCATCATCAAGTCTTTGCGCGTGGTTATGGGCTCGTTCGGCATCGCGCTGCACGCCTTCCGCCACGGCGAGGCGCCGCACATGGAGCGCACCGACCGCGACATCCCCATCATCGCGATCCTGCTGGGCGTGATCGTCAGCGCGCTGGCGGTCGCCGTGTTCTACGGACGACTGCATGTGAGCTGGACGGTCGTGCTCGTCGGACTGGCGCTCACGCTGCTGTTCTCGTTCTTCTTCACCACGGTGGCGGCGAACGCGATTGCCGCGACGGCAAACAATCCCGCCTCAGGCATGACGCTGTTGACCGTGATTATCTCGGCAGTGGTACTGCTGAAGTTCGGGCTCTCGGGCGCGACCGGCATGTTCTTCGTGATGGCGCTGGCCGCGATGGTGTGCGTGGCGCTGTGCGTCTCGGGACAATTCATCACCGACCTGAAGGCCGGTTACTGGATCGGCTCGACGCCCTCGGCGCAGGAAAAAGTGAAGTTCATCGGCGTGGCGGCCGCGGCCGTCACCGCCGGGCTGACGATTGTGCTGCTGGCCAAGGCCTTCCAGTTCGGCGAGGCTGTGCCCGGCGACCTGCGCCAGGTGCTGGTGGCGCCGCAAGCCTCGGCGATGAAGGCCATCGTCGAAGGCTTCATGAGCGGACAGCCGGCGCCGTATGTGCTGTTCGGCATCGGCGCGCTGATCACCGTCGTGCTGGAGATGCTGCACGTTTCCTCCATGGTGTTCGCGCTGGGAATTTATCTTCCGCTGCAACTGACCACGCCCATTCTCGCGGGAGGATTTCTCTCGCACTTTGTCAACAAGCGCGCGGAGAAGACGGGCGAAGAGGCAGGCCGCAGCATTCGCGAGCGCGGCGTCATCGTTGCCGGTGGGCTGATGGCAGGTGGAGCGCTGGGCGGAGTCTTTGGCGCCGGGCTACGTTTGCTGCCAAACTATCGTGAAGAAATGATTCAAACTCCTTTCTATAACCATGAACCCATCTCGCAGAGCTTGTCCGCGATTATGTTCATCGGGCTCTGCCTGTATGTCTGGTTCAGTTCCGTGAAAGCAAAGAGGGCAACGTAATGGATCAATTGGGACGATTTGTCGCAGATGCGGTTTTGGGCATCGACACGCTTTGGGGCGGAGACGTGATGTGCCCGTCGGGAACGGGACGCTTCATCGCCGACTCGTGGTTTTCAGATGAGCCGCTGCCGGCAGCGTACAACGCGGGTTCTGCCGGCCGACTGCGCGAGAGCGGCGGAGTTGCGGGAAAGACCGTCGATCACGAGGCCGTAGAAAAATACATCCGCGAGGTCGACATTCCCGCTGCTATCGCGGGTATTCGCTATCAGTCGGACGAAGTCGCCGCGCTGCGCAGGCAATATCTGTTGGGGCTGGCGAAATCTTTGGAAGTCATGTGGGACTTGGCGATGGAGATCATCGGCAAAGGCGCGGCGGTTCCTTACGCCCGCTGCGTCGAGGCCTCCACGGGCCGTCCGCCCGAGCGCTCGAAGCCCGAAGCCAAGCGCGACCGGGTTGCCGAGTTGCTGAGCCGTGCGGGCTACGCTGCCAACGGCAATGGCGGCTTGTTGCCAGCGGTTGACGCGTGGCGGCGCGAACGAATCACGCCCATGGGATCGGTAAAGGCGCTGGGCGCCGCTGTGATCGCGTACTTCGATCAACTCAGCGCGGCCAACCTGACGCCGTATTTGCCGGGTGAGCTGGCGCAAGTACCGCGGGCGAACATCGAATTTCTCCCTATCAAAGACGCCTGGTTTTCCGGTTCGATGAATTATCTGGGCCGCAAACGCAATGCCGACGGCTCGCCGCGGTACGAAGCCAGCTACGAAATCAACGCCTCGCTGCAGATCAGCTTTCCGGAATTTCAGCAGCTCGTGAGCCACGAAGTCGTGCCCGGCCATGTGACGACGTTCGCGTATCTGCAAAATCTCTACGCCCGCGGGCAGGCCGGATTTGAAGCGACGCTGTTGACCATGAACACACGCGCGGCGACCTTGTTCGAAGGGCTGGCGAACAATGCCATCCTGATCGCGCATGGCGTAAACGAGATCGATCAGTTGCCGGACGAAGACATGCAAATCGGCGTGCTGCTGGCGCTGCTGCAGGACGATGCCAAAAACCAGTCGTCGTACCTGACGTGGGGCGAAGGCAAGCCGCAACCTGAGATCGCGAAAACCCTGCGCCAGGATTTCCTGGTCAGCGAGGAGCGCGCCGACAAGCTCTCCGGCGCGTGGGGACGGCATCCGCTGCTGGGCAGGATGTACCTTCCCGCCTATCGCGCGGGCACAGAGAAGTTGGCCGGGTTGCGCCGGAAGTTCCCGCCGGAGCGGGTGCTGCCGGCGATCTACGGCTGCTTCGGCATGGTCGACATCATGAGCATCGACGAAGCTTTGCGCGCCAAGGCACAGGCGCAAGCTTAGGTGCGATACACAGACGCTGCGTCTGAGGGAGACCCTGAACAAGCTGCTGGTCTCCCTCAGGGGCTAAAGCCCGCCTGATTTTGCTGCACTTGCGGCACGGCTGAAGCCGTGCCATTTCAAAACTGGGGCTTAATCAGAGTCCTCCTAAGGACTCGCTACTCCGCACGCTGTTGCTGCCGTAGGCTGCTGAATTCCGCTTGCGCTTGCAGCACGCCTCCGGCCATCGGCCGCAAAGCAATTTCTTTGGCGGCCAGATAGCGCATCGCGTGATCGGCAATCTGCTCATCGACGGCGTTGCCGCTCACTTCGTAAACTTCCGTCGCCAGCCGGGCCACTTGCACGTTCTCATCGCGCTCGGGATGCGGCGTGTACGAGTGATCGGTCGGCGTCTTCGACGTCAGGTATCCCGGCGTGTCGTCGGAGGTCATATAGAAGTTGATGAAGCCTAGCGCATCCTCCGTTCGCTGCAGATACTGTTCCTCATGGGTGGCCTTGTACAACGCAAAGAACGCCTGCCCCATCGCGAGCGTATCGCCAAGATAAGGCCCGGCAACGTCGTGCTCGTCGTGGCGAAAGCCGCCGTGCGGAAGTGAGCGGTTCTCGACGATCCAAGCCGCGGCGCGCTTCGCCTCAGCCAGAGTCGACGCATCGCCGCTGGCCGCGTACAGCTCGCATAAGCGCCCCGATCATCCAGCCATTCTCGCGCGCATAAATATGCTTATCGACACGCGGAATTCCCTGCTTCCGCCGCGCCGCATCATCCAGCTTGAAGTACTCGCGCGCTGTGCTCGCCTTCGACTACGTCCGCATCCTGGCTCACATAAAACACCCCATCTCGGCGCCATCAGGAAGTTCTTCACGTACGCATGAACGCTCTGCGCCGCATGCAAGTATGACGGATCGTGCCACTGCACGTAGGCCGCAGAGTAGATCCGGATCACCTGCGCCTGCACGCCGATCAGTTTCTCGAAGTGCGGTTCATCCCAGTTGCCGCCCACCGAGTATTGATACGCACCGCCCCAGACCGGATCGATCAGCTTCAACTCCTCGCGCAGCGTGTCGCGCACGCGCTGCTCGGCCTGCTTGTCGCCGCGCGCCGCGAGATACATCGCATACTCGACCGAATCGCCGTCGAGATATTTGTGGCCGAATCCCCAGCCCGCGGCCGCGGTGTCGTATTGCGCGTCGTAGTTCTTGTGCAGCTCGGCCACAAGCTCCGGCGAGAACTGCGCGCTCTTCGCCGCCGTGATCTTGGCTTCCGGAGCGCTGGTCACCGACGGCCCCGGCGTGGGATCGTCGATGATCGCCTGCAGCATCGCCCGCATCTCCTTCGGCGCGATGTAACCCTGGCGCTTCACGATCTCCGAACCGTCGCCGTTGAACACTACCGTCGCCGGCCATCCGTAATCCTCGTAACGGTTGGACAGGTCGGGACGCGAGTCCTGATCGACTTTGACCAGCAGGTACTTCGCCTGGAGCAGCGACTTCACCGCCGGGTCCTGATAGGTCTCCGCGTCCATCACATGGCACCAGTGGCACCACACGGCTTCCAGATCGAGCAGGACGAACTTGTGATCGCGCTTGGCCTGCGCGAAAACCTCGTCCGACCAACCTTGCCAGACGAGCTTGGAAGACTGTGCGGGCTGCGATTGCGCGGCTGCCGGTGCCTGCGAACTTTGCGACTGCGCCGTAGCAGGCAGGCCGATTAGTGCAATAGACAACAGCGAAACCGACAGCAGTTTGTGGGTGCTCATGAAGACCTCCGCAGGGCATTCGCCAGTGCGTCAGTCATATTACGACACCGAGCTGGTTGCAGATTGCCGATTTAACCCGAAAGTTTCATCGCTCGATTTGCCTACTGCTGCGTAGGCACCGGGTTATACACGCATGCGTCGCTCGGACTAATGCTCTGTCCCTGCGCGAAGATTACATTGCCCTTGTCAAAGTAGCCGCCAGGAGCGTCGGTGAACTTTATAAACAGATCGCTTGGCGGCGGCATTGGCGTGGCCGGTGCCTTGAATCCCTCCGGCATGGTGAAGCTGAAGCCGAAGCAATGGGTCACGTTGGCATTGGCAGGATCAACCGGGCAGTCGATGTCGTTTGGTCCCCAGGTGCAATCGGAGTCCGCGACACAGTTCGGATTGTCCGGATTACAGCCACAGCTCCCGTCGCTTTTCACGGAACAATAGCTCTGCGGCCGGCAGAATTGTTTCTTGGCGTTGGTAAACTGCGTACCTTGCCCGGTCAGGTCCACGTCCACGGACAAGATGCCGCTGGTGGAGAGTTTCGAATAATCAGGTTTGATAAAGCTGGTATCCGTTGGTGGGTTCAGGGCATATGTGCTCGGATCCAGCCAAATCGAGGTGACATTCAGCTCGCCCTGCTGCGCCCCCACACCCACATATAGGTCGTAATGCTGCTTGGTGGTAGCTGTGGCGTAGAGCAAGTACACATAATAGGTGTGGCCGCCCAGGAAGACGCTCGGGTCCCAGGGACTGCCGTCATATGTCATGCACATAGTGGGATCTTTGGGATCGATCGTGATGCACTTGGGGCAGCCACCTTGCGACAGGCAGTTCTGGGTGGTGTCGATGTAGTACGCTGCACGGTTCAAGGACAACGTGCTGCGCTGGCCGTTACCCTGCCCCATCATCCGGATTTGCGGGCGAGTGTTGTTGGTGAATTCGTCATTCGTGAGGTACTCGCGGTACAGCGGCACGCCTCGGCATTCCGAATTGCCGCAGGGTTGGGCCCAATGCAAGAACATGTCCGAAGGTGTGAAGCACTGCTGAGCACCGGTGTTTTGCGCGATGGCACAATCGGCAATCATCGCAGTGCTCAACCATTCGTAGGGGCTGGTGGTGGCCGTATAAGGCAGGCTGGCTGGTAGCGGCAGCGGCGGTTTCACATCGATGTCGGACAAGCACTCCGGCGTCGTCAACGGCGCCAAAAAGAAATCATCCTCGTTGATCGAAATGGTAGCGCGATTCTGGCCGCCCTCCGATCCGATCAATCCGGTTAACGTTCCGTCGTCATCGTTCAGGACGGTCTGCCGGTCGATGTGGTTGAAACTGGCACTGAACATATCGCTGGAATACGTGCAGTAGCGATCCACGACCGCTGTCTGGTTCTGCTGAAATGGATCGTATTCGTCGGGAGTAATGGGTTCGAAGAGAGGTTCGATGACGAAGTGCCGGATATCGACATTGCTGAACCATAGGTTCTTGGAGTGAAACGCCGGCGGATAGTAGAAGCCATTCGGCTGCTTCCACCCGATCGCCGCGTTAGGCAGGTAACACTTCGTCGGACTCGAAGTGTTGTCCTGGAGCAAACCCAGGTTCCAGGCCAGGGGCACCTTGCTGGTCAGGCAAGTTCCATTCGAGACGGTGCAATCGCTAATCGGAGTCTCGTTGATATTAAAATAAGCATTATCTACTTGCTGGGATGGGCCGTCATAAATGTTGACCAGCTTCTGACCTGGAAAGACCGGCAGGTTAAAGCTCATTCCACCATCGGCATACTCGCAATGGTCCGTAGCCTGCTGTGAAGTGTTGTCGCAACCTAAGCCGGAAGTTGAGTTGAACGGACCGACTTCTGAGGCATACGGATTCTGCGCCGGCGGTTGGGTATGCCCGATCAACACGGTATTGCGTGCCAGAAGCCATTCGCCCACGGCCACGTCGGATCGCGTGTAGCCTCCACCGGTGATGAAGTTCAATCCCCCACTCTGGATATCGGTAACGGCGCCGTTGGTGAACAGGTCCCAACCTTTGCGCAGCCAGACCGCGGCAAAATTCGTCTGCGCGAAGTTAAACGACGTCGTGTAGTGATCGAGGTGGGTGACGGTGCAGGCCTTCATGGTATCGCCGCCGTCGCAGGCGAGTGCGCCCTGACCAGCCATGTTGGCGGCACAAGCGGTTTGCCCGATCAGGGGCAGCAGGCAGAGCGTCGGGTTATGAAGTTCCCCGACGACGGGATAGTAAACCTGGTATGGCTGGGCCGGCAGGTTGTTCTCGGGTGGACCCGGAGGTGCAGACGATGGCACCGCCGACAGGTTCAGGCTGCCATTACCCTGGACGCCCAAACACTCGGCCGTCTGACCGTTCATTTGGAAAGAACTCATCGCCGCCACACAGGAGTTGCCTACGAAGTTCTTCAAGGGAACTAGACCGGCTCGGGCATAGTTGGTGTTGCCATCGGTGACGATTCCCTCCGAGGCATAGCTGTCCCATGTCTGATATTGCGATGGCCCGCTGTCGGCCGCCGGCAGCCACCAGTAGCACGCGCCGCACGTCGCCGCACCGGCGGCGAAGTTGTACTGGAAATCGTTCCAGCCGTTGGTAATCCAGAAAACCGTGGGATGGTTGTAGTCTGAACGGAACGGCATGTAGTCGTTGTCGTGCAGGTTCGGATCCCGAGGGCTGTTGTCGGCAAGAATGCCCGGAACCTCGCGTGGATTATGTACCTTGTCCTGGATTGCCGCGCGCGCGAAGATACCGATGTTGCCGTAAAGCTTGTTGTTGGTCTCGGTGGCATCTTCGAAGTAGTAGCCATGCCCGATCGACTTGTAGCCGACGTTACGCGCCACGTACATCCCTTCGGTAGCGTGGATGGTGACCCAGCGCGTCATTGAGTCCCAGATGGAGCAATCCTTCAGGTAGTTCAGAGGTTCAGGCGTGGGATCGTCTCCAGTCGGTATCGGCTGAGCGACCTTGCGCAGCATGTGGAAGTGGACCGGGTATCGTCCTTTCGCTCCTCCTTGACCTAACCGGTAGAACTCCACGCCCTGGACCTGATAGCTTGCGAAACCTTGGCGAACGATGGTATGGCCGCCGTAGAAGTTGCCCTTTGCCTCGGTGAAATCATCGGAGGGAACAATCCCTTGCGAAACAACCTGAATATTGCGGGTCAACAGCGCCACGGCGGCTCGAGTATCGACCGCGCGCGTGATGTCCGGAGTATTGGGATCGTCCTGCGGACCGACGTAGCTGGGCATGGTCTTGGGGAATGGGAAGGTCGAAGCGTTATGGTTATAGACCAGCCCGGGCGATTGCAGAGTGATGGTCACGCCGTCTTCAGCGACACTATCGACAGCCACCTGTTCGGCATGCGAGGGTAGGTAGTCGGTTGGGGTCACAACAATGTTGTCGTTATGCTGCCAATCGATAGCGCGGCTGACTTTAATATGGGTTGCGTCGATAACCTGAACCAGTCGCACCCAACTCGTCCCAGTGAATGCGGGATTGCATTCTGTGCCCGGCATGTCAGGCATACACTTCTGCCCGTTCATGAGATAGGATGCGCCCTTGGCGCCAAATAACTGCAGGGTTCCGCCGTAGGACACCGCAAGAACTTTATGACCGAAGTACGCCGGTCTGCCCGCCTGTATATCCTGGGCATCTTGTATCTCGTAGCGGTAGAAACAATCCCGAAAGGCAATGTATGGGGCCGCGACGCCTACGCAGGGTTGGTTCTTGGGCGAGGGCGGGGGCGGCGGCGGGTTCTGCATCAGGTCCATCGCCATGATGGGATTGGCGTCCCACAGACCCTTGTTATAAGGCGGCATGGGAGTGTTGGGAATGCCGCAAGGCGCGTTATTCGGCCCCAGGTCGCTGGCGCACACGATGCCGGGATCGTTCGGCGCTCCCCATAAGTGAATGGTTAATCTCTTGGTAAAGGGCAGCACGCCGGCCTGCTGGCTTACGCGCGGCAGATAGCCCACTTGCGTGGAGACCGCGGTCAGCTTGCCTCCGTTCTCCACCAGGATGGACTCGGCATAGAAATCGATGTCGTAGTCGTCATGAAAAATAAGCTGCCCATTGTTGACGATGTTCACGTTGTGGAAGGCGTACACTAGCGGGCCCATCTTGCCCGGATCGGTGGTGACATCGCATTCCCCGACCACCTTCAGGTCGGTCATGAAATTGTTGTTGATGTCGCCATAGGGCTTGAGTGTCTCGGGCCCGTTTGCGCCACAAAGCATAGGGCCGGTCTGGGTCCAGCCGGCCACGCTGAATGACAAGAAACAGAAGGTCACGACGAGGGCGCTAACAGCCGCATTCTTGAGAAACCAAGGAAAAGTCATCTTCATCTCCTGTGGCTTAAGTCTCAATTGGAGGGTCAATTCGTTCGATATCCAAGCGCGATAGTTCCAATTCAGAAGTCCGCGTCGCCAACGGCTGCAGACGATCTTTGAATCTGCTTGGATCAGTCCCACGCTGATGGGCCAGGACCCGGCTCGCATCCGGCAAATGGGAAGCATTCTACACCCGGACTTGGAGGCCGCATCATTAATTTTGGCTTTGGGGAGAAAAAGCCTGCCGGGCGAAGTTGTCCCGGGCAAACGGCAGCAGGATTAGGACAAGAAGCTCGGTGGGGTTGACTAGGACTGAAGACAAGAATATGAAATTCTGCGGCGAATAGACACTACGCGGCGGGTTGCAGCGCTAGATAACCTGATCACGAGTGGGGCTGGGGCGGTGCCGCGGCGCCCGGAATTCGCAACACAAACTGCGCATGTTCTGCCATTGGGACTGGCGCTGCCAGCATGAGCAGTCCACGATCGAAACAGCTCTTCAGCCAGAACAGGCGACCGGCGTGCCAACCTCTATCGGCGCCTTGTATCTCGAACGCTTATCCGGAGTGGTCACGAAGCAAAACTGCAGGTCGGAACGCTGCGCCACGTCACGCTGATGAAAGACCAGTTTTACCGCCCACGCATGAATTTTGTCGACGCCGAAGCTCATCGCAAGTACAATCCAGAAAACACTTTTAGAGCTTCTGTTCGCAGTTTGAGTCATTGACTCCAATCGATCTCGGATCTGTGCAGGCTTGTGCCCGGACGGAGTTTGGGAACCAGCGGTGAGCGTTTTGGGTATTGATGTGCCCCGGGAACACCGGTTTAGAAATAAACTAATAAAGGCCCTCCTGCTCTCAGGTTTGCTGAGTGTTTTGTTCGCTGGCAATCTGGCAGCGCAACAAAGCAATGCGCAACCGGATCCTCCCCAGGCGACCGTTAGCCAGCCGGACCCCTCTTCAACCATAACTAAAAGGGACTCTGCCGCCTCAACCGTAAACGATCCGGATCCGCTGCCCCCGGTTGCTGCTCATGCCCCCGACGCCGGCGACTTTACTCTCTCGCACCCCAATGAAAAGGACTTCCTCAAGCATCTGGTTGAGGATCAGAAGGACATTTGGACCAGCCCCTCGCGCCTACAACTCAGCGACTTCAAATGGATTGTGCCCTTCAGCGGCATAACCGCCGGACTGTTTGTCAGCGATCCCAGTAGCTCCTGGGGTTTGTACAGTCCTCATGCAAACGCCTTCAACACCTTTTCTAATGCCGGGCTCTTTACGGCTGCAGGTCTGTCCGGCTCGGCTTACCTGTGGGGCAGGATCACCAAGAACGAACGCATGCGGGAAACCGGCGTGCTGGCGACGGAGGCCATGATCGATGTCCTCGCGTTGCAGTATCCGATGCAGTATGCCACCGGACGTCTTGACCCCCAACAGTCGCATTTTCAGAACGAGTTCTTTCAAGGCGGCACATCCTTCCCCTCCAATCACGCCGCTCTCACCTGGGCCTTCGCTTCGGTGCTTGCGCGTGAGTATCCCAATCCCCTGACCGTCTTGGGCGCCTATGGACTGGCCGCCAGCGTAAGCATGGCCAGAGCCGAAGCTGGCAAGCACTTCCTGTCAGACGTTTTCGTCGGTGGGTTGATCGGATACGAAACGGGAAAGCACATCTACAACAAGCGGCACAAAAGCGCTGAGGATGAAGCCGTCGAGTTGGCGCCCAATCCTAACGACCTGGCAAGCACCTACGTCCCGCTTGATAGCTGGATTGAAACCGACATGGAACGCCTGATCAACTGGGGTTACATTGACAGTGACTTCATCGGCATTCGCCCCTGGACCAGGCTAAGTTGTGCGCGCATGATCGCAGAGCTGGATTCGGACAGCGATGGCACTCCCGATCTGCCGCCGCTTATTGCCGAGACCCTGAAGGACCTGCGCGTCGAGTTTGCTAATGAACTTTTGGCGCTCGAAGGCAAACCGGTAGAGGACATCCAGGTCACATCGCTCTACACCCGGGCGATGGGAATCGCCGGACCGCCGTTGGACCAGAACAATCTGGGAGAGAGCATCGTTAACGACCTTGGTCGTCCTTATGAAGAAGGCTTCAACAACTACACCGGATTCGTCGCGCGCGCTGATGACGGCAGGTTTGCCTTCTACGTCAACGGCGAATACCAGCACGCGCCCTCTGCACCGGCCTATCCGTTGGCAGCCCGGCAAGCGATTGCCCTCGTTAATCAAGTTCCGTTGCTGCCGGGAACGCCCATTCCCGCCGTCAATCAATTCACGCTGCTGGATACTTACGTCACGACGCCGCTGTTCGGAACGGACATCTCGATCGGCAAGCAGAGCCTGTACTGGGGACCGACCACGGCCGGCTCCTTCGCGATCAGCAACAACGCTCAACCGTTCTGGATGCTGCGTCTCAATCGCAGCGAGCCATTCTGGTTTCCGGGTGTCTCCCGTGTGCTGGGACCGTTTCGCTTCGACAATTTCTTTGGCGGACTTGAGGGGCACAATACCTTTCCCGAAAGCCCCTACATGTACGGGCAAAAGGTAAGCTTTAAGCCTCTTTCCTATATCAAATTCGGGAGATTCCAGCCGTTCAGAAATGCTGAGATGGGTTTCACCCGCACTACCGTCTTTGCCGGTCAAAACCACGTGCCGCTAACTTTCGGCTCCTTCTGGAACAGCTTCACCAGCGTCAACAACGTTTCCACCGCGGTGAAGAACTCCCGGAACGATCCTGGCGCGCGCTTTACCACCTTCGACTTTAACTGGCAGGTCGGCCGGTGGGCCACGCTCTACGTCGACATGCTCACCCACGACGAACTGCTGCCGCTGGTCACTTTTCGCCGGACGGCTTTCGATCCCGGCGTTTATCTCAGCCATTTACCGTTTTTTCCGAAGCTCGATTTTCGCGTGGAAGGCCTAACCACAAATCGGCAGACGCATTCCGCCGAGGGCGCATACTTCTTCTATTACGAAATTCTCTACCGTAACCTGTATGTAAACGATGGCAACATCATCGGCAACTGGATCGGCCGCGACGCCAACGGATACGCGGCGTGGACCACGTATACCATCAACCCGCTGGCCAGTATCCAGCTTAGCTATCGCGGCGAGAAGCAATCGGCGCAATATATTCCTTTTGGTACTACCCAGAACATCGGAAGTGTGGGCGCGATCTTTCGCGCGCAGAAGCAGCTAGAAGTGAAGAGTTTCTTGCAATACGAGAAGTGGCTGGTTCCGGTACTGAATCCGACGCGGCAGACCGACGTGGCATTTTCTGTCCAACTAACGTGGTTTCCAAGCAACCTGGGCCTGAAGCACTAAATGGCGGCGGTTGAGGGACCGGATCCCTCACCGACGGACGCGCTTCATCACCAGGAGCGAGAAGCTATGTAGGACGCAGTACCAAAGTGACGGAGCTGACGTATCGCAGCAGATATGCGCTGGAGTTCTCAACAGTCGGATGACGGGCGTAAAAAAACTTGGGCTCTTTATGTGTCAATGCACGGACTTTCGATGTGTAGAGGTATGGAGTGTAATCGAAAGACGGCTTCAGACCCGATGCACGTGCCTCATTGAGAATCTGGCGCATCGGGATGTAATTGCAGTACTTGCCGAGGTAATCAGCCGCAACTTCGGGAAACGATTGACCGGGTTCCTTGGGTAGAACATTAGCGTGGCGCTCGTCGTAACAGCCCAGTCTCTTGAATAGGGCGGACAGCCTGATGCGCGCACTCCTGTCGTTTAACTTGTGAACGAAGGGCTGCGCCACGTGATCGTCATACAGAACCTCCCTCACTGGTCCTAGGTGGATCGCAACCCCGGAAGGCGCAAGGCATCTTGCGGTTTGAGAGAAGAAAAAGCTGTGGTCGCTCACATGCTCAATGACTTGACTCAACGTCACGACATCAACGGAGTGATCGAGAAATGGCCACGGCTCGCCTGCCCTTACCGTTTTCGTTCCGTTCGCAAGATTCGTCTTTCCGTGCGGAGCGAAATCAGAGACGTCAAAACCGTCCACCGATATGTCAGCATCGGGGAAAATAACCGACAGACCATTTCGAAGATAATTCATCAACGCACCGCCTCCACAACCCACATCAACCACGCTGAACTTGCTCCGTCGCCGCATTTCGGTGGCTATGATGGCGAGAAGGTGCTGGTGGGTGATGCTAGTGGCGAGCGGGATAGACATTAAAACCGAATATAGCGGCAAAATGGAGTTCAGTCAAAACCTCTCCTGTAGCTGCGTGCGCTGGGTGTCCACATATGCGCGAATTACGTATCCGCTGGAATCGCATAGGACGCAAAATCAACGCCAGCACGATTCCCCGGCGCACGCATGATGCCATTCCAGACCCCACCCCCGCGGATCGCCGTGAGTCGGGTCCGCCAAATCGAGGTATCTCTGCGACCTGTCGAAAAAACACCCCGAGATTGTACGTCCGCAGGGTCAAGGTGGGCGTTTCGGCATTGCTGTCCGGAGGCAGCACCGGCATCGCCGCCGGTCGTACCGTCGCCACTGCATGCCTGCTCCGCACTGGAAGCGCGTTTGAGCCACTCCCACAGGGACTTTTTGGGTCTTTTTTTGTCTTGACCGCCAACCGAAGTAGCTTTAGACTCAGGCTCTAAATCATTGATGCTGTTACAGCGTGGGGTGTTAGCACTCGCGCTCCCCGACGGACCTTGCAGTTTTGTAGCTGGATGGGGACCGACGACATATATCTAGAATGAGTGGGGCGACAGAATAGTTAACCAACTATCTTCCCCTGCGACGAAGTGTCACGCGGTCCGGTCCCGTTCTCGTCATGAGAGTTGTGGCGACGAAGCGAAGAGCGAACGGACGCTCTGCGTAATAACGATTGTTGCACGGCTCGGTAGCACATGGGCCCACTTTGCGAAATAAGGAGAGTCGTATGAGTACGAAAAGGGCCCTCTTTGCTGTTCTCGCATTGTCAAGTCTATCCCAGTTGGTGATGGCGCAGGAGTTCAGGAGCACTAGTTTTGCCAATTCGGCTTCGCAGCCGGTTACCGTTGACCTGACGAGCCTCAACAACGCCAACGATGCTAGCGTTAGCGTGCGGAATTCCTCCGGGGCTTGGATACAGTTGCCGGCTCTCTTCAACCCAGGCGCTGTTCCGCCCTACAACATTAGCTACATCCAGCAACAACTACCGCCAACGCACAGCGATAAGGACCTCGCGATCGCGACCTGGCAGTTCGTTAACAACCACTTGTCCCATTATTGCTCGGCCGGAACCGTGATTAACGGGCTACAGTATTACACGGAGGATCCGGAACTGATTTTTAACGCGTTCGGATTTGCTTGCTGTGATCAGGCCGCGCGCTCGCTTGTATGGATATGGCTGCAGCTCGGATATCAGGCCAGACTGGCGGTGTTTCCTTTTCACACCGTAGCCGAGATTTATTACGGGAATCGTTGGCATATGTTTGACTCCGACCATCACGCTTACTACGTGCTTAGCGATGGCGAAACGGTTGCGTCGGTCGCGGATATTTTGGCTGACCCCCAGATAATTGTCCAGCAGTCGCATGATGGATTGGATCCGATAGGTTTTCCGGCGCAAGAGATGGCGGACTTATATCAGGAGTATGCCAACGATCTGGAAGATCTTACATCGGGGTTTCTGCAAAATGAAGGGCTGTCATTGAATTTACGGCCTTTCGAAGAGATCGTAATGCATTCGGACAATCTTGGCGCGACGGCACAGAAGTGGTTGATTTCGCAAGACAACGCCAAGTACTTTTCATTTGATTTTGTGAATACGGCGGAGTTGAACTGGGACATAAGCTTTGGTCAGTCGTACTGGAGCACCTGGGCGTACTCGATCAACGGAGTGAATGTTGTCACTGAGTCCTCCGGGGCCAAGAATTTGCAGGCGGTGGGCTCTTCCGGAAACGTCATTTATCGCGAGTCCAGCATTTTCCCGGTGCTCGCCCTCTCGGTGGCAGCGCAGGTGCCGGCAGCCGGCGGAACCCTCCAGGCCTACATCTCCACCGACGCAATAAGGTGGTCTGGCCCAGTAACTTTTCAATCTACAAGCGAGATTTCTTCCTACCAACAGGTCGCCGACCTCACGAATCTGGCCAGCGGTCTGTATACATATTATGTAAAGATTGAGCTGCAAGGTCCGATACAACTGCACAAGATCCGGATTAGCCCGCTGGTACAGGCTGGGAAGTCGTTTATTCCTCAACTGGAGGCTAACATGGCGAACCAGCTCGCCTACAGTGATGCATCGCCTCAATCCCAGCAACGGAACATGCGAATCACAACCCAGATACCTACCGGGGACCCGCAGATTGTCGGTCTGCAGGCGGTATCGTTAATTCCCGAACATCCGATCTACAGCTTGGGACGCGATCATGGCGCGGCAAATCTGGTGGATGGCGATCCCGACAGCATGGCTTATCCCAGCTCTACTGCCCACGCAAGATACTTTGATTATGTTGTGCAATTGGGCGGAACGCATATTGTTACAGGGGTTTCAATCGACTGGGGTATTTTCGGCACAGATTCCCAGTTCATCACCGCGTGGGAATTAGAGGGGCGCGTCGGCACCGGAAATTGGCAAGTGCTGGCGACCGGGTACTTCCCGGGACAGTACACCTCCGACATTTCGCTCAACACGACGGCGGCCGAACTGCGGCTGAGGGCGAATGGAAACAATTCAATCGGCGTCTACGAAATGCGGGTTTTTGGCCGCCTTCCGGATAGCTCTCCGGTTCCGCTTACCATCACCGCGAGCGACAATGAAGTTGAGTATCCGTCGAATCCCTTATGGGGGCCGGTCGGCAACCTAGCGGACGGCAATGACAATACCTGTGCTTCTCCTCCGGGAGTCTCCCTGGATTACACCCTCGATCCGGGGCAACTGACGCAAGTGGATTCGGTGTTGGTGTATTGGGGTCCTTATTATAGTCAATATATCGCATCGTGGGCACTGCTAGGTTTGCCAGATAATTCCACGACGTGGGAAGTCATTAGTCATGGTGTGCTTCCACATTCAGAGCAAATGACGATTCCGGTAAAGAACACCTACCGGCAAATGAGGATGACGGCACAGAGTGTCGGCCCAGAGATCGGGATATGCGAAGTTCAAGTCTCGGGCAATGTGGTTCAGGACAATCTGCTTCAGGGCCCTCTGGTTCAGAGTCTCGAACAGTGTAACGACTTCAGTTTGACAGACGAACTGCCACCTTGGAGAAGATATGAGTCGTATGTCAGCCATCGTAACTGTAGGGGAATCTTCGTAGAATCTTCGCAGCAGTTGACCGAGCGCTAGTGTCTGTGACATTCCCTGCATGCTCGCTG
The DNA here is from genome assembly GCA_963713465.1 of uncultured Acidobacteriaceae bacterium. Lineage (GTDB taxonomy): Bacteria > Acidobacteriota > Terriglobia > Terriglobales > Acidobacteriaceae > Bog-257. Next base: position 293,911 of record CAVQLZ010000006.1, on the reverse strand, counting down.
GTCTTCTCATCATGCCGGGTTTAGAATAGCTTTGGACGAATTCTTGACCGCTACTACTCCACCTCTCACCAGCGGCCCGCACCTGGCACGCAATACCATCTGGAACCTTACTGGGCAATTGTTGCCCATGTTGGTGGGTTTGGCTACAGTCCCGCTGCTGGTGCACCATATGGGAGTGGCACGCTTTGGGCTGCTTTCGCTGGCCTGGGTGGTCATCGGTTATTTCAGCCTTTTCGATCTGGGGATCGGCCGGGCTTTAACCAAGCTGGTCGCAGATCGGTTGGCTTCCGGCGACGAACAGAATATTCCACCTTTAGCGTGGACTTCCCTCCTACTCTTGTTGCTCTTGGGGTTGTTTGGAGGAATTGTTGTCGCCGCGACTACACCTTGGTTGGTTCATCGGGCGCTGAAGGTGCCTGCGCAGTTACAGACCGAAACTGTCCGCAGCTTTTATCTGCTTGCGCTTTCCATCCCCATTGTAACTGCCACCTCGGGCTTACGTGGCATTCTGGAGGCGCACCAGCGCTTTCGCATTTTGAGCGTAATCCGAATCCCCATGAGCGTCTTCTCCTTCGCGGGGCCGCTGCTTACGTTGCCGTTTTCTCCAAGCTTGGTACCGGTCGTAAGTGTCCTGCTCGCCGGCCGGTTGGCCGGGCTCGTGGCGCATCTTTGGGCATGTTTTCGGGCAATGCCGTCGTTGGCTCACCGCTTCGAGGTGAGGCGCTCCTACATTCTACCGGCAATTAAGTTCGGTAGCTGGATGACAGTGAGCAATGTGGTTGGTCCATTTATGACCTATTTGGACCGCTTCCTAATTGGCTCGCTTTTATCCGTGACTGCTCTCGCCTACTATACCGCGCCCTTCGATATCGTTAATCGGATTGCGGTAATTCCGGCGGCAGTTACGGGTGTGCTATTTCCGGCCTTTGCGGTGAGCCTGATCCAGGACCGAGAGCGTGCCGGTCTGCTCCTCGCGCGAGCCTTGAAATATATCTTCCTTGCTGTTTTTCCTATTCTGCTCTGCCTTAATTCGCTCGCACCCGAATTACTGCGACTATGGTTAGGTAGCGCATTTGCTGAACACAGTACAGTGGCGCTCCGATGGCTGACCGCCGGCGTGCTGTTGAACTGTTTTGCGCAGGTTCCATTTGCCCTGATTCAAAGCGCCGGCCGGGCTGATGTGACCGCTAAACTTCACCTGCTGGAGTTGTCCGTCTATGTGTGTGGCGTTTGGTTATTGACCAAGAACATGGGAATCGCCGGCACTGCCATCGCTTGGGCAGGGCGCGTTGCTTTGGATGCTTTCCTGCTTTTTCTGTGTGCCCATCGGATACTTCCACAGAAAACGACTTTTCTTCCGAAGCTGGTGGCTGCCATCTTAGTGGGACTGCTCTTGCTTTATCTGGGAACTCTCCCGCGAAGTCCGGTTGCAAGAATTGCGCTGCTTACCGCTATACTATCCATAACCGCAGCAGCGGCTTGGTTACGGGGCTTGGATCCTGCTGAGCGCACATTTCTCTCTCGGGGTCGGGCAAAGACGGTACCAGTCCGGGAACATGGTTAATCATCGTAATGCTTCTGCTCACGATCATCGGTCTATCTTTTATGGCCGTGGCCAATTATTGGATTGGCGGCCGCTTTCTATATCCCCCGGTTGTTTTTTGCTCTGTCTGGGCAGTTGATCTGGCGCTAGTGTGGATGGCGGGACGCGTTTTCTACCCGTTGACCGACACGTCACTTTCCATATTTGCGTGCGGATGCTTGGCGTTCACGATTGGCTCTGCCTGCGCGCTTCCCTTTCAGCAACCGAGACCTGAAGCTCAGTCGCTAAGCAGACAAGCTAATGTCGTTCTGACTCTGCTGGTGGTGGGACTCGCCTGCTTTATTCCTATGGTCTACGTATGGGTTCTCGGCCTCACCGCAGATCTCCACGTGGCAACATTGCTAATGGCCGCCAGAATGGCCATCGTTGAGGCTGACGAGGCCGGTCGCGGCTCGTCGTTTTTTGAAAATATCGTTACTCTGTCGATCATAGTGGCGCTTCTGGCTTTCCTCGAACGCGAGAAGGGGCCCAAGCGTTCTACCTTCGCCATTGTTATTGCTTTCATACTCAATACCCTCACCGGAGCGAAGAACGGAGTCATCATCATGGCCCTGGCTCTTATCTGCATCGATGGCCTCAAGCATGACGGTATCCGCTGGAAGCGAACCTCAGTTGGACTCCTGATTATTCTCGTGTTCTTCTGTACCATGGCAATACTTCTCCAGCACGGCGAGGCGCGGGCCGGAGCATCGCTGCTCGAAAACGTGGGACCTGTGACTGAGGACCTTTTGTCCTATACTGCGGGAGGCATTGTAGCCTATGATCGAATAGTCCGTAATCCTTCCATCATAGTCCACAGCTGGCAAGTTAACAGGTTCTTTCTTGACACTCTAAATAAGTTGGGCTGGCACTTTGATCTTCGGAGCGACCACGCAGATTTTGTTAACATTGGGCCAAACTTGACCCAGAATGTATATACCATGTATTTCGCCTATCTGGACCAGGGATATATGCGCACGGCCATTATCATGGTAGGGTTGGGCTTGATTACAACTTTATTCTATCTGCGGGCCATTGCCGGCAATAGATTGTATATTGTCGCATACAGTTGTTTATTCGTGGGTTTATTACTTAGTCCTTTTGCGGAGGAATTGATATTGAATCTCAACTTCCTTGTGAAGATGTTTGCATTGACTTGGCTTATGTACGCGTGGTCGAAGAGGTGCCAGACCGCGCCTGCAACGGCGTGATTCGATCAAGGCGTAGATCGCCCGATCGTGATATCGAAGGCGATTCACTTCTGTTCGAATGCCGGACTGCAACCTTCGATCTAGTCCATTCTTACCGCAATGCGTCCGGTATGATCGATGCGGCTGAGAAACAGAGAGAGTCCTTGCTTCGCAATATACTCGTCCACGGCCACCTTCTGGCCGTGCCAATGACCATAATCATCGATGATTAGAATGCCGCCGCGCGAAAGACGTGGATAGAGATGTTCAAGCTCGTGGCGGGTTGACTCATACCAGTCCGTGTCAAGGCGGAGAAGAGCGATTTGCTCGGGTGCCGCAGAAGGCAGGGTCGTCTCGACCTTGCCGACATGAAAATGAACCCGCTCCATATCGTACCCTGTGTTCGCCATTCCCGCCTTTACGTCAGGCAGTGTAGCCCGGCACCAGTTTGAACCGTCTTTCCCGATTTGCAATTCCGCAAATTCCGGAGCCGCCGAAACCCCATGCACGTCGACATCAATCTCTTTCGGCGGAGTCATTCCCTCGAAGGTATCAAATAAGTGCAGATCGCGATTTCGAATATTCAGGTTCTGAAGTTCCAATGCCACCGCCATCATACTGCCGCCTCTCCAAACACCGCATTCCACGATACTGCCTGGAATCTCGCGGCGGATGATGTACCGCACGGCCTCGATGAGGCTGAAAACGCGCTCTGGAGATGTCAGTGTATAGGCCTCCACCGCCTTGATGATTGCGACGTGGTCGGCGGAGAAATCCGGCGGAAATTCCGTATCCCCAGCTTCTTTCTTTGGAGGATAGAAGGTGATATCAAAACCAGTTGCGCGCACTAGCGGTTTGACACGCCTTCTGAGAAAGAACAATAGCCTGTTCTTGGCGTATAAGAGCGACTTGTCTTGCGATGACATCTTGCTCTGGGCTCCAGAAAAGACACTAGCAGGTGAAGCTATTCACTACACAGAAGATCCAACGCTGGCGGCTACATCGCTGACGAGGCCGATAACCCGCTCCTGGTTGGGTGACTCAGCACCGGCTGCGGCCGCAGCATGCACATCAGCCGCTTCCGCCGCGTTCGTTTTACGCTCAAGCCCAGCTCCTTCAGCCGCCCATTCTCCTCCCGCACTTGCCTCACTTCCTGGGCTTCGGCGGAGACGCCGCAACTTCCGCCCCACGTTTTCCATGCGCCGTCCGGCTTCAGCGCCGATCATCCGCGCCTCCGTGTGCTCGCTTCGCCACATACCTCTCCCCTGCTTCCGCCGAAAATCATATTTGGTTGTGGACGGATTCAGGGGGTCGGGTCAGCACTGTCTTTATTATGCTACACTAATTGCCAAGTTGAGACATCTCTTTTTCGCAGCGGACTGCTTTTTGCCCAAGCTCGCCGGCATTCTGGGTGGCTCTCAACCTAAGGACCTCAATTGATGACCTGTTCTCGGTTACTCTTCGAGTTATCAGCGAAAGGGATACCGTGAAGGTGCTGCGCGTTGCCGCGTATACTGGAGGCAAGAATATCTCTGCCGCCAGGTTCAGGGTCCGGCAGTACATTCCCGCACTCAAGCAAAATTCCATCGAAGTCGACGAGTTTTATGCTCGATTTGGCAGCTGGCCGCCGGAGAACAAGCTTCGGCGTCCCTTCTGGCTGTTGGGCACTCTGCTTGAACGTATTCCGTCGGTCCTGGGCTCACGCGCCTACGATCTGACGTTTCTGCAGCGCGAACTGATTTCCACCCTCAATACTCTTGAGGCGTGCACGAAACGTCCCAGGGTGTTCGATGTAGACGATGCGGTTTGGCTGAATCGGGGAGGCCAGACTGGATTCAGGCAGATTCTACAGATGTGCGACGGAGTGATCTGCGGTAATGATTTCATTGCCGAAGCGGCGCAGAAATGGAATTCGAATATCTGCGTCGTTCCAACTGCAGTAGATACGGACCGATTTGCGCCCGCGTCCAATCCATCTGCTGGAGATGGAAAGCTGATTATTGGTTGGTCGGGACTCGCAGTAGGTCTGGAGAATGTCTATCCTCTGGAGGAGATGCTGGCTCGTGTCCTGGCCAGGCATCCGGAAGCGGTCTTCAGGGTATTGGCTGAGCTGCCTCCAAGATTCAAGTACCTCCCTCCTTCGCAGGTAGACTATGTTCCGTGGTCGCCGCAGAGCGAAGTGCGGGCCATACAGGACATGACCATCGGCATAATGCCGTTGTCTGACTCGCTCTGGTCGCGCGGCAAGTGCAGCTACAAGATGCTTTTATATATGTCATGCGGTGTACCCGTAGTGGTGTCTCCGGTCGGAATGAACGCGCAGGTGTTGTCGCAGGGAACAATCGGCTTCGGTCCTCGCACTACAGCTGAGTGGGCGGACGCACTCGAGCAATTGCTGGAGAATAGCGCTCTACGGCTAAAAATGGGCAGCGCCGGTCGCCAAGTAGTCGAGCAGCAGTATGCTCTAAACAAATTAGCACCCCGTCTGGCCTCTTTCCTGCGAGAGACAGCGGCATAGAGCGTCCTCGTTTTTCATCCAGTGAGCTTTGAGTTTGCAGGTGAAAAAAGTCCTCCTTACCGGTTGCGCAGGTTTCATAGGATTCCATGTCGGAGAGCGGCTTCTCGACTCCGGCTACGAGGTCCTTGGGATTGACAATCTCAATCCGTTCTATAACGACGGGCTAAAAGACGCTCGCCTTGCGCGGTTGCACCGCCGGCCTGGTTTTCAGTTTCTTCACCGCGATATGACCGACCTTCCCGCGGTGGAGAATATCTTTGTGGAGCACGACTTCGGTCCTGTTATTCACCTCGCAGCCCAGGCGGGTGTCCGCTACTCGCTGGAGAACCCCCATCTCTATATCCAGAGCAATGTAGTTGGATTCGGAAACCTAATCGAGGCCGCACGCAAGAAGCAGACGCCCCACTTTCTATACGCATCTTCCAGCTCCGTATATGGTGCGAACAAGAAACTTCCATTCGCCGAGAGGGACAACGTCGACCATCCGGTTAGCCTGTATGCAGCGACGAAGAAGGGCAACGAACTAATCGCACATGCATATGCGCACCTTTATAGGCTGCCGGTTACCGGTATTCGATTTTTCACTGTATTTGGACCGTGGGGACGGCCCGATATGGCGCTATTCAAGTTTTGCAAAGCGATCTTCGAGGGGAAGCCCATCGATGTCTATAACAATGGGAAGATGCTGCGCGATTTTACCTATATTGACGATATAGTGGAAGGGATAATCCGCATCCTGGACAAAACTCCCGGCAGTGAAGCTCGGGCTGAAGAAGGCGAATCGTCAGCGTTCTATCGGCTTTATCATATCGGCAATAATCAACCGGTTGAGCTGACCAGACTGATTGAGGTCATGGAAGTCGAGATCGGGAAAAAAGCGCTAATCAGCTGGCTGCCGATGCAGCCAGGCGACGTGCCGATGACGTACGCAGACATCGACAAACTATCTGAGGTAGCCGGGTATAAACCCAAGACCTCCATAGAACTTGGCGTGAAGAGTTTTTCCGGTGGTATCGTGAATACTATAAGATATGAAGCACGTTGCCGCAGCCCGCAATATTCACCCAGGCGGAAATGCCGACGTGGTGAAGTGTGCAGGTCATTTCTCAATCGAACGAAGGTGTGAGTACTCAGATGACGTCTGTATCGGAAGAGGTCAAGAGTCGGGTTCCCTGGTTTGTGAAGATCCCGGCCAAGATTGTGCTGTCTAGATTGCCCTTGGAATATCGACGATGGCGCTACCTGAATGTGTTTCGCGCGGGCGCTATGGATGAGCCGTCAGAGGCGTTTGCGATATTCAAGAAGCACTTCGATGCGTCGGGACTAGGCACACTGCGCGACCGCAATGCACTGGAGTTGGGGCCTGGTGACAGCCTGCTTACGGCCATCTATGCCAAGTCGTTTGGGGCAGCACAAACGTTGCTGGTCGATGCTGTCGCGCTGGCTTCTGACGACGTCTCAGTGTTTGCACGAGCAGAACAAATGCTTCACGATATTGGTTTGGAGACTCCAGAGGTAGGCAGCCTACCGTCCCTAGACGTGGTCATGAAGCGGTTGGACGCGGTATATTTGACGCAAGGTCTGGCTTCTCTACAGAGTGTTCCTGAAAAGGAGGTTGATTTTCTTTTTTCCAACGCAGTTCTGGAGCACGTCCGGTTGTCCGAGTTCTCACAGCACGTGCGGGAGATGCGCCGTGTGTTGAAGCCCACCGGCATAGCATCACATCAGATTGACTTCCGAGATCATCTGCAGGAGGGTCTCAATAATTTACGGTTTCCGCAGAAGATCTGGGAAAGCGAGTTTATGGCAAGCTCTGGTTTCTACACGAATCGTCTCTCGTGGCCGGCCATGAAGAGGATCTTCGAGGAATCCGGTTTTGAGGTTCAGGTCAAGAATCTAGATCATTGGCCGCACGGCTTACCAACCAGTCAAAGCAGCATGACCGTTCCATTTCGAGATATGCCGGCCGAGGAGTTGATGGTAAAGGGAGCTCACGTGCTGCTTCGGCCACTATCGTGATCCTTCTTCAGGTCGCTGGTCATGCGCTGAAGGCGTACCAGCAATGAATGCAGCGCGGACAATTGACGAAGAATCCACCAGGCCGTGGTCCGCGTGTCTAAAATGCGCGTAAAGCTTCTCTACCTTGTTACCGAGGATTGGTACTTCTGGTCTCATAGGCTGCCTATTGCTCGCGCCGCACGAGATGATGGATACGAGGTGGTGGTCGCGACGCACGTCCAAGACCATGGCGAACGAATCCGCGATGAAGGCTTTAGATTAATACCGCTGCGCCTTAGCCGCGAAACTCATCCTCCCCCGGAGGAAGCGCGCGCATTATTCGAGGTGCGACAGCTTTATGGTAGGGAGCAGCCCGACATAGCGCACCAAGTCGCGTTGAAGCCGGTAATGTATGGGGCCATCGGCCTGTCGGGAAATGCCAAAATACAAGTGGTAAATGCGTTTGCCGGTCTCGGTTATCTGGTAGCCTCATCCTCCTGGAGAGCTAAAGTCATGCGGGCTGGAGTTTGGAATGCATTCAGAGTATTTCTGAATCGGCCAAACTTCCACCTGCTGTTTCAAAATCAGGAAGATCAAGCCCTAATGACCGCGAAACTCAAACTGCCTTACGACAGGACTACGGTTATTCGGGGCTCTGGGGTTGACGTGCAACGTTTCCATCCCGATCCCGAACCGTCCGGCACCCCCATCATAGTACTGCCATCGAGGATGCTGTGGATCAAAGGCATTGAAGAGTTCGTGGGAGCGGCAAAGATAGCTCGCGGAAAAGGAGTCGACGCTCGATTCGTGCTGGTGGGCGATACCGATCCCGACAATTTTTCCTGTATTCCCAGAGAGAAGCTGCTGGAATGGCAATCTTCCGGTGTGGTGGAATGGTGGGGGCATCGGCAAGATATGCAGAAGGCGCTGACGCAGGCGAATATCGTGTGCTTGCCATCGCGTGGCGGCGAAGGTGTACCGAAAGCGCTGCTCGAAGCGGCCGCCTGCGGACGAGCCATCGTGGCGACGGATGTCCCGGGATGCCGGGACATAGTTCGTGAAGGCGTTAGTGGTTTGCTGGTTCCGGCACGTAATCCTTCAGCTTTGGCCGAAGCTATCCAGAAGCTGTTGAACAACCCTGAGACGCGCGCAAAGATGGCCCTTCATTGCCGCGAGATCGCCGTGAACGAGTTCTCGCAGGAGGTGGTTGCACAGCAAACACTGGCGCTTTATCAGCGACTACTGAAATCCGCGCGCAGTTCCGCGATTCCGCGGCAATAAAGTGCTCGCCGTCAGAGTTACTTCTCTACGTGTCTCTTAGCGAGGACCGTTAACTGTGACCCGGGACCCCGGATTGCCCCAGATGAAAATTTCACCAGCGGTTGCGCCATTGATGAGCGGATAGGTGAGCTTGTGAATAACATTGCCAGTGAGGGAATCCGCTACCGTCGTGGACACCGCTCCTAGGAGTGCTGTTCCCAGACAAAAGCACTCTCTGATTCGGCTTTGAAGGTGGGCACCTCCTGTCCGAGGCACATGCAAGGTGCTATCAGCCGCACCCTGAAGAGCAGCATAATGAATGCAACGAGTTTGCAATTCATAGACGAAAAGCCATGATGCTCGCAGCGACGGCTTCGCGTCAACAGGGTTCTCCAGCCCGCGCTGAGCAGATGCCATGTACTAGCTAGGAGCCCTGAGCTGCCTCGCAATCGCTTTAGAGCCATTTTGAGCGACGATTGAACGCTGGCGGTGCCTGTGGGTCAACGGGCAAGAAATAAATGCCTAAAAGCAATTTGCGAGCGTATATTATACCGTTTTGCACGCTCGACTACCGCGCCACGGCCATCTGGCGACCAAGACCCTACGGAGCCTTCATCCTCGCCAAAACCGGCATGGAGTACTACCGCATTGCCCGGCTGTCGCAGGCGATGGAGGCCGCTGCCCAGAAAGTGCAGGAGGAGGTCACGGCCGGCGTACGAAGCAGCATCTCTTCGATTTGAACGCTATTTAATTACAAGGTGTTTGGGAGCGATATAGTTTTCCATTTATATCCAGACATGCAAAAGCGTTACCACTACCTGACAACCCGGGCAGCGACACCGCCGCTGTGGTACCGTCTGTATTAGCTTTGACCTCAAGAGCTGTGACCGCGTGCCCTGCATCATAAGAAACGTTAAGGTTAATCGTGCCTTGCCATCCTGTAGTCTCACCACGCGACGTAATAGCGAGAATGTCGTACGGCGGATCCGATTGATCTGACTGGATCATCTTCACCCGGTCTGGACCTGCCGAAGTACCCAGGAATATTGTGGACGCCGCGACAGTTAGAGGGCTGTAAAAGTTGGATCCGGTCGACGCGAAAGTTACATACCGGGAATTGGCGGTGTTAGTAAGGTTGATCCGCTCGGCGCGTATATTTGTCTCTAGAATCTGGCTGGTGTCGCGGTTGACGTTGCTGAAAAACGGCTCTACATACCCCGTCGGGCCGGAAATTCCGATTGGCATAAAACGCATGTACATTTCAGTGGTTGGCGCGTGATAAGCTGGATTTTCGTAGTTAGATTCGAGACCAAACCATAGCATCGGCTCCGTCAAGCTCTGGGGCACGTACAGGGTCGGAGACATATTGTAAGACCACTGCGACGTGTCATTTTGTCCTGAGGTGTAAGACTTTATTGAGTATGTCACGTCCGGCAAACTCGTGGGGAACTCAATTTCCTTTGTGAGAATGTCGGTCGAGTTGATTGTGGAAGTGCTAGAGGGATAAGCCAACCTCGCTGACTTAGTGTTGATGTAGTTCAGCCCGTCGTTTCCCGTGCCGGTGGTGTCCCCCGCCAGCACAAATGACGATAACGGTTTCCCTCCCAAGCTCTGAGCGTCCCCTGCCGCTAACGCATAAGGCACTGAAAACAACAGAATGCGTTCCTGTTCGGCTTGGCCTTCCGACTGGACCCCCAACCAACGTGCTTCCCCGGATGAAAACAAGGCCACCGGCAACCCCTCAGCGTGGCCAGCACCGAGGTAGACGGCATACCGGCCTTTCTCGTCTACCGTAACGTTCTGAGTTTCCAGCCAAAGGGGGGCCCCGCCAGTCTGGTCGCGGTAGAGACCGAAGGTGACTCCCACAGTCCCTTGCGCATGCGCGAGGGTACTGCCGAACTTAATCAACCGCGGTATATTGAGGTTAGCAGCCGAATCGTCTGCTGCCTGTTGCGCCCACAAAGGTAGTGTCAAAGTTATTAAGGTAAATTCGAACAAAACCAGAAGTGCATAAGCTCGTTTGCCCACCGCTTCCTCCTTAGGTGTACTCGAACAAAATCGTGTTTCCGTCGCTTCGCCACGTCTTCGAGGCCCCTGCTTCCCATTCCAATAAATAGAATTCAGCAAACACTAAGTACAGGACATGCGCGACAAAAGCTCATTTGCTCGCATCCGTGTACTGGCCGCGAGCCGCTCTAGGTGGCCGCAAGAGGATACATGAGACGCAGTTGCACAATCGGCAATTGGGTAGGGACATACCGGGGACCGATGCTAACAGAATAATTTTCGGGCAAGCTGCCGGTCGTCTCCGCGGGCAGCAGGCGACAATCTTACTCGACTCTTTTTTTTCAATCCATAGCACCTAAGCGCCAGAGTGGCTATGGCAGACACGGGCGGGTGGACCATCCTTTCGGCTTCACTAGTTCAACTGGGCGGGTAGCCCAGCCTAGCATCTGAGGGTGCCCCATCCAAGCCTTCTTTTTGGGCGGGGATTTGTGCAGCCGATCTGAAAAAAATTATGTCTTTTGAGTCACGCGGGGAGCGGGCGCCCCGCTCAGCAAGCCTTAGCTGCTGAGGTCTTCGTCGATATCGGGCCAGTGAATACCGTATCCGCCGCCGGGCTGCGCGCAGCTCCGTCATTCCGCGGCAATAGAGCGCTCGCCGTCAAAGCTACTTCTCTACGTGTTTCTTAGCGAGGACCGTTAACTGTGACCCGGGACCCCGGATTGCCCCAGATGAAAATTTCACTGCCGGTTGCCCCATTGATGAGGGGATCGCCGGGTCCGTCCAGCAACAAGTTGCCGGTGATAACGAAGCGAGAGCCCGGCCCCGTGCCGATCCGGATGCTGCAACGCTGCGGAACCGCGCGGTTCACACCAAAGTGCTCGAATGCATTGTTGACAATCTGAAAGTTAGATACCCCGCCGGCGATGTCCATATCGCAATAGTTTCCGGGTTGCGATTGACTGCTATCACCCACAATCGCACCGCGCAGTCGAAAACCGTTTACACCCGCAACCACAATCGCTTGCCGTCCACCACCGGTTATAAAACCCCCGTCCCAATCCAGACCAAGGATCATTCCGCCATTAATCACAAGGGCATTGATGGCCCTACCACTCACCCCGGCACTGGAATTGACAAACGAGCAAGCGCGGCAGCCAGTAATTTTAACCGCGGTCTGATTCTCGCCGTCGCCCTCGAAACTCGAATTGGCAAACCTCATCCATTCGGGAGGATGACCGTTTCCCACCGAGTCCTTCAACCACAGCGAGGTGAAACTCGTCCCGGCGATATGGCCGATGTCGACGTTACTGAATTCCATAGTGTCGGTGCCGGAGTCAATCACAATACCAGCAATCGAGGGAGGCTGCGGACCGCCTTCGCCCACGATATCGGAGAATCGCGAACTGGCGATACAGCAGGTTTCGCTAGGGCCAATCTGTACAAATGCTCCCCAGGTGCCACCGCTCATGAAGTTGAATTGAATGTGACGGAAGTCACCGCTTGACTTGCTTGAAATCCAGATACCGTAATAACCACCATTGATCGTGAGATCATGAGCATTGAGATGCCCATGGCTACCGGACAAATGTATTTCTGCGCCTCCTGTGCGAGAGACTCCTGGGTTGACCCGGAGCGACAACTGGCCGATCTCCTGGAAAGTGCCGTTGACCGCAATAAGATCCGCACTTTCCGAGTTCGAAGCTAGAATCGTGGCACCGTAGCCCTGACCAATAACTCTTGCTCCCTCAGCCACGAGATTGATTCCCGGCGAGCCGTTCAACGTCCAGTTTGAGGCTCCCAGTGAAAGCTCGACTGGCGCGTCGATCGTGATCGTTTCACTGGCAGTCTGAGAGCCGACACATTCACGCGCGTCGACAATACCATGACCTCCTACCGCCTTAATGGCAGAGTTGATGCCTGCAGCAGAACAGGGATACTGAGAACTGCCGACAACAATAAGACTCTTGGAGATATTGGGTCCTTGTGGATGGGCTAACGACTGGAACAGCAGGAGGAAGAAAGCCGTAGCGACAGTAAACCACTGCGTGCGATGGTTCATTTTCAGTCTACCTTTCACTTTTCTGCGAGCGCGAGGCCGCAAAGGCTTGCATATCGGTCAAGACAGCTTGGCTCGAGCCACCCTCAACCAGTAGGTTGCCAACGGCAAGTAACAACCTGCGTCGTTGCATAAATATCCACAACCCTGAGTAGATTCCGACAATCGCATGCCGGCTTGGGTCCGGTCTTTTTCTTGTGTGTCGGTCTCCGGACCGACTTGAGGTCGATTCTACTAATGTTCTTAACGTGAGCCAAGCAACCCGAGTCTCTGCCGGGTTCACACCGACTACTCAGGTGATAATCGATTGACGTTTCCGGGCGAGAGTTGCCTTGCGATTTTGGAAAGCAAATCAGAGGATGCGAAGCCAGGGAGATCGAGGCTGCATTTTCAATAGCTTGCAATAAATTTCTTCGTGGGCCCGCAACATCCGATCGACAGAGAACCGTTCCTCGGCCCAGCTTCGCGCTTTTTCGGCGAACCGGTGCACTTGATCCGGATGGTTGGCTAATTGGATCGCGACTTCAGCCAGCCGTTCGGGCGCACGGGGTGGTACAAGAAAGCCGGTTACGCCATCCGCGACTGCTTCGCGATTGCCCCCAACATCGGTCGCAATCACCGGCAACCCCGAAGCCATCGCTTCCAGCAACACGTTGGAAAAACCCTCGGTCTCGGACGAGCAGATATAGAAATCCATCGCGGCAAAAGCCAGCTCCGGAGTCTGAGTTTCGGCCATGATCTTCATGTATTGGGCAAGACCCGATTCTTCCAGTGCGCGTTGCACCAGCGGCATCTCGCCTTTGTCCTGCCCCAACAAGAGAAAGCGCGCGCGGGGGACGCTTTTATAGATCAGCCGGGCGGCGCGCACGAAATCCAAGTGCCCTTTGTAACGGAAGAAATTTGCAATCATCCCGAAGACGAGATGCTCACAGCCCCACCCCAGTTCCTCTCGCATACGCTTACTCTGCAGCGGTGAGAAGCGCGCGGTATCCACTCCGTTGTAAACCACCGCGGTGCGCAAGGGGTCTATGCCGTCGCGCGAAACCAGCTCGTCGGCGATTGCCCGACTGTTCGCGAGAACAAAATCGGCAGTGCGAGTGGCAATCACGTCGGCGATTGCGCCAAGACGCTGGTTTGGGCGATAGCAATCGGCCAGTGACCTGCGGCTGATAACGACGCAATGCGCTCGGTTGAGGAGTCGTGCGCCCGCCGCCAGAATCGACGGAACGGGGAGAAAGGCATGAACAATATCAGGGGTAAATTCTCCGAGATGGCGGCAGAATTGCCGGAAGGCCTGGGCTCCGCCCTGAACCCGCCTCAGCGTGGAATGGATGCGACGAGAATCATTATGCAGAACGATTAAGTCGGAGACGAAGCCTGCGACTCTGGAAGAGCCGATGTCCCGCTCCAGGATCAGGATGGGTTCAAACCGTTCATGGTCAATGCCTCGTATAAGCTCCGTGAGCTGACCTTCCGCCCCGCCTCGCTCCAGCGAACCGATGACATAGCAGATCTTCACTCTGCGAGAAGGCTTCCTCGCGCAGGCCGCGCTCGCGGTCCCTGTACTGTTCAGTGGTGTGCTCGCGGCAGAAAACGCGGAGGTCTGTGCCGCGTCTACACCAGGCAGTTCGAGTGATGGTTGGCTGAGATTCGACATGCCTGATCTAACCACGCCTGGAACATCAGGACGTTCCAAAGCTGATATTGCCAGCATCTCTTGCCAGCCAGGTGCTCGCTCCATAGGCGGAGAATCACCTGCGCATCGAAGAAACCCTCTTGCTGCAAACGCACTGGATGGAGGAGTTGTTCAGCCCAGTCCCGCAGTGGCCCGCGCAACCAGTTGCCTAAGGGTACCCCAAAACCCATCTTCGGACGGTCTATGAGTTCGCAGGGCAAGAACTTGTGGAGCAGTTGCTTTAGGATCCACTTCTGCTCTTTGCGCTTTATCTTCAGCGACAACGGCAGTTGCCACGCGAACTCGACGAGCCGGTGGTCCAACAGCGGAACTCGGGCTTCCAGGCTGACTCTCATGCTGGCACGGTCGACCTTGGTGAGGATGTCGTCAGGCAGGTAGCTCACCTGGTCAAGCAACATCATCCGATCGGCGAACTGAGGAATGCGGGCTTTCCAGGTGCCGTTGGTGAATGCGGTCGGAAGCTCACTACCTTCAATCGTCATCGTTGCCGGATTGTGCACATGAGAGCTCACGAGATGATAGAGCTGCTCAGGTGATTTAGCATGCAGCAGGGAAGACAGTCGCTCCATCTTGTCTCCCGGCCGCCGTTGGAATACGCCGGCAGGAAGCCATCCCCGTCCCCTAGACAGGATCGACTGCCAAGTATCCGCCGATAGAACCAGGAACGCGGAGGCCACGGCAGGACGCAGAAATCGGGGCGTCCGCCGGATGTAACCCCACAGCTGCTCCGTGATCACGTAGCGCGTATACCCGCCGAATAGTTCGTCCCCGCCATCTCCCGACAAGCTAACGGTCACGTGACGGCGCGCCAGTTCCGAGACCAACATCGTGGGTATCTGGGAGGGATCAGCAAACGGCTCGTCGAAGCAGTCCGCCAGGTGGGGGACGATATCAAGCGCCTCTTTAGGCGTGACGTACAACTCCGTATGCGCGGTGTGCAGGTGGCGGGCAACTTCAGCGGCATAGGGCGCCTCATTGTAGTCCGCTTCCGTGAAGCCGATGGAAAACGTGCGCACGGCCTGCGCACTCTGCGACTGCATCAGAGCAACCACCAGGGACGAGTCGATTCCCCCCGAAAGAAAGGCCCCGAGGGGAACGTCGGCGACCATGCGCAGCCGGACAGAATCCTTCAGCAACTGTAGCAGCCTCTCCAGGGCCTCGTTTTCATCGTCTGGTACGAGGTTGGAAACGCCGTGTTCGGCAACCGCCTGCGCGCTCCAGTACCGTTCGGGTTCGGGCAGGTGCGCCGAGGAAGACAAGCGCAGAATCGATCCCGGTGGCAGCTTGCATATACCGTCGTAAATGCTGTACGGCTGAGGGATATAGCTGTGGCGCATCAGGAGAAGAAGAGTGCCGCGATCGATCTCGCGATCGAATGCGGGGTGAGCGCGCAAGGCTTTCAGCTCAGAGCCAAAAAGCAAAACCCCGTTACTGTGCCCGTAGTAAAGCGGCTTGATGCCGAGCCGATCGCGAACCAGGTAAAGTTCTCGTTCCTGGCGGTCCCAAACCGCGAAGGCAAACATGCCGATGAAACGTTCGACGGCGCCTCGGATCCCCCATTTTTCAAAGGCGGCGAGCATCACCTCGGTATCGGAGTGGCCCAGCCAGCGAACGCCCGGAAGTTGAGCGCGCAGTTCTTCGAAATTGTAGACCTCGCCGTTGAAGACGATGACATAGCGGCCGCAGGCCGAAGTCATCGGCTGATGGCCTTCTTGCGACAGATCGATGATGGAGAGGCGGCGATGTGCCAGCGCTAGACCGGCAGACGAATCGGCCCACTCGCCGTGATCATCGGGGCCTCGGTACCAAATCGCATTACCCATGAGGTGGGCCGTATGGATCAGGTCCGTCCCGCCACGTGAATTCCAAAACCCTGCTATGCCACACATAGAAGTTAGACTATGGACTGTTGTAGTTGTTGATTAATATGCTGGGACAGAGATTCGGAATTACACGCAGACCGAAGGGTCGTCCAAGGCAGCCACGAACTGGAACCTCGCAATTCAGATTCGCGTATGGCCTCTCAGTTTCTTGCTGGCGTTTGCGACGAGCGTGCCGGGATATGAGTCCCGAACGTCACTGGCAATACGCATCCCCAGTTGCTTCCAGGGACTTTCCGGATCGGTACTGTCCCACTTGTATTCGGCAACAACATACATTATGCCAACTATCAGGAAGGACCAGGTGCAGAGCAGGGTTAGCACGAGAAGCCGGGGACTGGCTCTGCGATCCGGCACTTTTCCCATGTCAATGATGCGCAACTGCGGCGTCTCTTTCACTTCCTCGACTTTGGATATCTCATATTCCTTGACCAGAGCTTCGTAAACAGCCTCCTGGACTTTGACCTCGCGGAAGAGATCGGCATAGGTCACACCCACCACCGGCAGGCGGGAGATCGAAAGGTAGTTCATATCGCTGGTGTCGCTTCCACTGGCGGAGCCTAACCGGTCGGCGGTACCGCGAAGTTGAGCGACACGCGCTTCTGCGCTCTTAACCCGAGGGTGATCGGGACCGTAGATCTGGCGCAAGCCCTGCAGTTCGGATTGGGCTACAATCAGCTCGCCTTCCACCTTGCTGGCCACTTCGAAAGCCGCTTTACCTTGCTCCTTAATGTCGAGCGTCGAGTTCTTGCTGGAGAACTGGCCCAATTGTTTTTCAGCCGCAGTCAGATCGGCGCGCGCCACCTCAATCCGCTGCTCCAGAAATTGTCGTTCGCGGTGGGCGGCCGAGGTATTCAGTGATTTCAACACCCGATCGAGCTCGTCCGTATAAGCGTTCGCCATTGCCGCCACGCGGGTGGGATCTTTGTCGCCAACGGTCACAGATACAATTCCGCTCTTCTTATCGTCGACGATGATGGTTCGGTTCGAAAGCTCCCTCCGGGCTTCGTCATAGCCTTTTACACGATAGAGTTTACGCAAATCGAAGCGATTGATCACCGCATCCAGTACGGTGTCGCTGCGCAATATCGCGGCGCAAAATGCGCCTGGAGTTCTCCCCAGCAGGTCGGATAACATACCCAGGTTTGGTAACCCACCTCCCCCGCCGCTGCTAACTCCCCCGGCCATCATCATCATGGAAATGTTGGAGGTATCCTGCGAGGGCAGCAGCCGAGTCGTGGATTCATACCTGGGCGGCAGCACCAACCTCAACACCAGGGCCAGCGCCACCCCGGCCAAGACCCAAAACATCAAGCCCACGCGCTTTTCCCAGAGCAGCTCCACGATGCGGTAAGCATTACGATTCTCCCGCACAAACGCGTCTTCCATGGAATCCGGCGAGCCGTTCAGCAAATAATTCGATTTGTCGGTATCGATAGGCACAACTTTTTCTCAGAAATTATGAGCCACTGCGGCCGTGATGGCCAAGGCTGAAATTAACTGTGCCGTATTCAGCACATTTTTCCAAGTCGCGGACTCTACCATGATCTTCTCAGGCACAACGATGGTGTCTCCAGGAGAGACCAGGACGTCCTCGACGGAGCGGAAGAGATGTCCAGTGTCGTTGCCGATGACGCGGCCGCTGGCCTGAATCACATATATTTTCTTGGTATCAGCATAACGGGTGGCTCCGCCCGCCTGCTTCAGGTATGACCCTACGCTCTTGCCGGGGGTATAAAGCAAGGCCGTACTGTTGGCCACCTGACCAGTCACCATGACAAAGTCAGGCTGCTTAGGAATAAACAGGCTGTCGCCGTTGCGCAGCGTCACGTCGTATTCGCTGTTTTCCCACTCGGAGAAATTGGTGGAGATTCGAATCACCAGCCGCCCTGAAGCCGGCTGGCTGCGCAAAGCGGCTAAGATCTCGTCTCTTTGTTGCTGGAAAGCTTCTGCCGAGTTGCTGCCCGAAGTGTCGGAATACTTTACCGGGCTAGGACTGGTTTCGATTTTCCGGATAACCAGTAGTTTGTTTTCCTCACTCAACTCCTTGACCTGCAAGCGCTCGAACACGGCCGCGCGCGGATAAGCCTGTGGCAGGAAGCCACCCGCACGGCGAAGCACGGAGCTGAGACGCTCCCCGGGCTCGATCCCATAAGCACCCGGGAATTTCACCTCGCCGGCTATCATGACCGAGGCGCCGATGTCTCTCCAGCCGGATATTTGCCGTATGCTGACGCCATCGCCTGGCTTCAGTAGCAAGTCCTGGCTTAAATCGCCTGCGGCTATCTCCTGCAGGTTTACCTGCTTTTGCTCGATCTGCACCGACTGGCCACTCACGATCTTATAGCTGGCGACCAGTGCATCCTGCTTGTAGGCGCTGCGCCGGAAGCCCCCTGCCAGACGGATTAAGTCGCTCACCCGCATGCCCGAGGACAGCGGATAGCTACCCGGCCGCAGCACCTCACCGGTGATCGTCACTTTGGGAGGGTCGACGGTATATCGCCCAAAGACCCGGATAACGTCGAAGGGCCTCAACTCGGGCGCCGGATCCTGGCCGTCCAACACGCCAATCAGGTCGAAGTTGATGGCGGTGGGCGTCAGGTCAGGACCGACCAACCGAATGATCTCGGCATGCGCGGCGGGTTCGGGCAAAAGATCGTTGTACGAGCGCACCAGGTCGGTCACCTTCATGCCTTGGCGGTAAGCATACTTTCCGGTGCGAAAGGCATGGCCTTCAACATATACGCTTTGTCCAGTGAAGGGGCTGATGGGCGCTACATACACCCGATCACCATCCTGAATGCTATAAGCAGCCAGGACCGTCTTCACGGTCGCATCATCGGCGTCCGGAGGAATCGGCACGGTGCGTGTAACGTGCCGTTCGTGAGCTTCTACCCGGTCAATGGAAATCTGCCACAAGGACGCATCCGGCAGCGGTCCTCCCGCCAGCTCCAGGGCCTCCGCGAGGGACTTCTCGTCGCGCAATTCATACATTGCCGGACGGTGAACGGCGCCATCGATTACAATCTGCGTTCCTGCCGGGGAAACCAGGATCGAGTCGCCCGACTGCAGCCGCTGCGTGTCGGTACGAACACCGTGGAGAAGAAGATCGTAAAGATCGACGGTTTCCACCAGCCGCTCACCCCGATAGTGACGCACCAGCCGGAGCGACCCTCGGCTGGTCGGGCCGCCGGCAGCGTAGAGGCCGTTCAACACGGTCGAGAGCGCACTGATGTCATATGCGCCCGGGCGTTCGACATCGCCGACAACATAGACCCGCACCGTCCGCAGCCGAGCCAGGGACAGATCGACCTTGGCGTCGTTGAAGCGCCGCATCATGACATCCTGAATCGACAGCTCGGCCGCGTGCATGCTCAAGCCGGTTACCAGCAACGTGCCGCCACCCGGCAGATTGACTCGTCCTTCGGGATCTACCACCGACCGCAGCCGTTGTGGATAGCCGCCCGATACGTCGACCGTGACTGAGTCGCCCGGACCTAGGACGTAATCCGGACCGACCGGAATATCCATCGCCAGCTTGTCGGTATTCCCCGAGCCGTTCTTGAATACGCTGGCTCCGAAACGTTCGATGTGCTTGTTCGGTTGTATCGAGTACTGCCGGTACAGATCGCGCAAGGCGGGGTTGTCGGGATAAGGGTTCTTAGCAGATGTCGGCAAAGGAGGGCCTGGCGGCGGGGTATTGAGAGGCGTAATCGTTCGCCGTCGTTGTTGTTGCGGCGGGGTTGGTTTCCTTATCGTTGCCGGATACGGACCTTGCGTGCCGGGAGGGACATTTCCATTAGCACCACCGGGCTGGGTGACCTGTTGTTGCGGGGCCTGTTGCCCGGGTTGCAGTGGATACGGCGTCTCGCCTCCGGGAGGAACATTTTGGTATTCGTCGCCCGGAGCAGGCTGCTGTGGCTGGTACGGCTGTTCACCCTGCTGCGGATACTGCTGCTGCGGGTACTGCTGCTGTGGGTACTGCTGCTGTGGGTACTGCTGCTGTGGATTTTGCTGCTGAGGGTACTGCTGCTGAGGATTTTGCTGCTGATACTGCGAAGGATATTGGTCGTCCGCAGCCGGTACGTTGGCGCACGCGTTGCTCAATGCCAGTCCGTCATCCCCCGATTCTGAAGGCTGACCCTGAAGAGCTTGCTGGCAGCGATACTGTTGATCCTGTTGGTCATCAGGCGACTGTTGAGGCGACTGTTGGTCGGTTGGCTGCTGATTGGAGCCTTGGGGAGATGCCTGTCCCCAAGCGCTCACCGGCAGAACCATACCTAAAAGGAGAACCCAAAGGAATGAGAGCAGATACCCTGATGCCAGTCGGCAAGTATCCGCGCCCCGTTCTCCTGCCAGTTTGAGCGTTGGGAGCCGTCCGGAGGCGGCTCTTCGCGCGTTCTGTCCTGATTTCACGACTGCAACGTTGGGCTGCGAATGAGTTACTACGGTACGATTCATGTACAACCTGATCCCACTCCCCGGAGAGACCCCGACTGGAGATGCCGGGATCTTCGCGTGTTTCTGTTGCTTAACGATCCAGTTAGGAGCCTCTCATGCGATTTACGCCTGCCGCATGTCGAGGCAGCTCTTCATCATACCTGCTGATCGCAATAATCGCGACCTTCTTCTCACGACCTTCGATCGGCGTGATTGATTGCTTCAATCCAACAGTTCTTTCACAAGATACCGCCCATGGACGCGCTGCGGGCCCTTAGATGCTCAGGCGGAATTCGTTCCTGCACACCGGCTAGTTCGCCAAAGTAAGTGGGCACTGCGGATATGGGGGCACGCTCCTTCTCGGGTGCGGGTCGGGACACCAACCGCGAAAGGTCAGAGCCGGGCCGGGAAATCGAGCGCAAAACATGATCGAACATCTCCCCCGACCAGCGCACCCCGGTCAGCATAGCGATCGTCAGCAACGCGTCGATCGCGAAAACCGCACGCAAAGAGTAATCAAAACGGTTCAAGAACACAGCGGCGGTGACAAAAGCCAGGGAACTGACGATCGCTGACTTCACGATGACATAGAAATAGTGACGGCCCAGGCGAGAGTCTTCTCGATAAGTACCATAAAGAGCTAGTGGAGGCAATTTGACCATCAGTGCAATAAAGCAAAGGGCCAGATAAGGAATCTGTGTGCCCGCAAGATGTCCGAAGCGAAGCAAGAAGGCCAAATACAGGGAAAGCGCCATAACGCACATATCCAGTAAAACTGTGCCTATCTTGCTGACGGCCGACTGCAGCAAGGCCGGCAGAAGCAATGTAAAGACATTGGTTCGTGAAAGATATTCTTCCGGCAGGCGGAGGCGCGCCAAATGCACCCAGAATAGGGTTGCGATCAGTAAGAAGACTCCCAGCAGCCCCAGGCCCTGCTCCGGCCACATTCGTTTACATAGTACTGCTACGGCCCCGCTCAGCACCGCTAACGCGTACAGCAAGAGCACAGCCCGCGTTTCGCTGATCCCCATCAGCACCAGTCGGTGGGAGGTATGGTCGCGGGCACCAGCCGATATTGCACGCCCATGGAGTCTTCTGGTAACGCTCACTAGGGCTGTATCGAAGACCGGAATAAAGAGAACCAGTACTGGAATGAAGAGAATGGAGCTGACCGTACTCAAATGCTGAGTCGCCAAAACGGAGGCGCATCCCAAATAGTAGCCGATCACCAGGCTTCCTGTGTCGCCCATGAAAATCTTGGCCGGCTTGAAGTTGAATACTAAGAATCCGGCAAGCGCTCCCGCAAACATCAGGTTGGCCAAACGCAGCGCCGGGTCGTTAGCCAGAAAGGCCAAAATGACTGCGGCAATCGCTCCCACCCCGGCGGCCAATCCATCCATGTTGTCCAGCAGGTTGAAGGCGTTCGTAATGCCGACAATCCAGAACACAGTAAAGCAGACATTAATCCAAGCCGCGCTGCGAAACGGGTAAACTACCCCCAGATAGACAGTTACAGACGCAATGATCACTTGCGCCAGTAATTTTGCGATCGGCCGCCACGACCGTACGTCATCCCAAAGGCCAACCATTCCGATGATAAAGGTAAATGCCAGCAGCCGACTCAGCCTGGACCCCGGATGGATGATCGCGCCAGTCACGACGAAGCTCAGCAGGATGGCTAACCCGCCGAACTGGGCGACCGCCTTGCGATGCCAACGATCAGGACGCGGCGCCACAACCCAGCCATGGCGCCTGCAAATCGCCGTGATCGCCCACGTCAACGCTGCGGACGCAAGAGCCACCGCAAACGGGAGTACAACGCTCTTGGCAGTCATAAGTACCTTTTACCGAACTTTCTGTTCGCTAAAATGTCAGTTTGACCTGTACTTTAAGTTGGCAAAAGATAACATGGAATGATCTCTTTTGTCGCGGAAAATCGCAGGGAAACCCGTAAATGGGATGGGATATAACACATTAGTGGCAGTTAACATAGTCGTATTAATTAATGATGTATACGAATGACCTGAAGGGTTGACGAACAAGTTCAATCCTAGGCGGCCTGGCTCTGACTAAATCTGGTGGCTATCGGAATCCGCTCTGGGAGCCTCCTGGTAGCTTCAGTTTGCCATTGAGAGATCGGACGCGGCAGAGATTAATTGCGCTATAAACAGAATGCGGGTCGGTTCCGAGCGAGCCGTGAAAAGTCATCGACTCCAGACGGGCCCTTCAGTACAATTCAGATAGCGACTCCAGAGAATACTGACGGTTAGCCACAGGCGGCTCCTGGTCTACTGCCGGCAGAGGTGCAAATGCCCACGCCGATTAGGGTGAGTGCTGTTGCAACGGTTTGGGGATCTGTTCTGCGCCGCCAGCCGGGACTACGGGGCCGAACCTTGCATTGGAAAGCTCTAGCCAATCAGGAATGAGTGCTGTCACACCAAGATTCATCTCGGGCCGTGCGACAGGCGCGGAACCTTCTTCTGGGAGCGCGCGTTCCGGCGCCTTATTTCGGGTTTTTGATTTCTGCCGCAGGGTCTTCTACTACGGCCGATGGCATTTAACATTCGCCGCCAGGGAAGGGAGTGAGGCTGATCTGACGCGCTCGGTTGCGTTTTGCAACATTGAGCCGCCAATCGACTTTTCCTACGCTGATCCCTTCCTGTTCTTGAACGGCGAGAAGACATACATCTTCTTCGAAATCTACTCCCGTACCAGCCATGGCGTAATCGCGTATTGTGAAATTCTGGGCCCAGGTCGCTGTACCGAGCCGCGAGTCATACTGGAAGCCCCCTATCATTTGTCCTATCCTTTTGTGTTTCGTTGGAAAAACGAGATATACCTCATTCCTGAGTCGCTGGGTAACGAAACCATCGACCTTTACCGGGCGGTAGCTTTTCCTGACCGCTGGACGCTGGACAGAACTCTGATGGAAAGCGTGAAATTCGCCGATACCACTCTCCATTTTGAAGGGGACAATTGGTGGCTTTTCACAGGACATGCGGGCCCTGGCGCGAAAGCCATTTCCGAATTGCACTTGTTCATGTCCGGGTCGCCGCAGGGACCTTGGCGAAGCCATCCCCGGAACCCAGTGGTCGTGGGCGAGCATTGCTCGCGTCCCGCGGGTCGGTTGTTTCACCTGGGCCAGCAGCTCGTCCGGCCCGGGCAGGACAGCTCGCGTTGCTATGGCGAAGCCATCTGGCTGAACCGTGTTGACGTCCTCTCCCCGACCGAATATCGCGAGTCTCCCCTGATGCGTCTTGAAGCTGCCTCCCTTCCCGGCAGTTGCCGCACCCACACCCTCGATTTCAACGAGCATTGGCAGGTTCAGGACGGCTTGCGTTACGTGCCCCGTTTCCGCTGGACCCGAGCGATCCTGCCGGAAATTCCGCTGCCGGCGAAGGCCAATTCCAATGAAGCTTAACCAGGCGCTATCGATTCTCAAAACGCGCAAGCTGACGGGCGAACCGAAGCTCTGTATTCTGGCTTGCGGTTGTCAGCCGCTGCACCTGGGTACATTTCTTCACGCCTGCCTGGTTCAGAGGTTTCCGGAGGACCGGTGTGAGATCACGACTGGGTTATATGGCGATCTTCTCAACAATCTGGAGAGAGCCGCAAAATCGGCGGCCACGGCAGCGGCGGTGGTGCTCGAATGGAGCGACGTGGACCCCCGGCTGGGGCTTCGCAGCACTGGGGGCTGGACGAAGGCCTCGCGGCTTGACATAGTGGCGACCAGCCGGGAGCGGCTTTCTCAGTTCGCGAAGGTCACCGAAAAGCTTACAGCGCGGGTACCTGTAGCGATTGTTCCACCGACCCTGGCTCTGCCCCCCATCGATACGACTGCTGGCGCGCAAGCCGGGGAACTGGAATTAGAACTTGAACTGCAACTAGCCTCTTGCCTGGTACAGCTCGGGCAAATTCCCGGGGTTCGGATCGTTCCGCGCTCCCGCATCTCGATGGGGCCCCCACTAGATGCCAAGCTGGAACTCGTGGCCGGCTTCCCCTACACGGTGCCCCACGCCAGCGCGCTGGCGCAGGCCTGCGTCGAAGCCCTGTTCCCGCAGCCCGTCAAGAAGGGGCTCATCACCGACTTGGATGGAACGCTTTGGTTGGGCATCGTCGGCGAGGTTGGCGTGGATAATATCTGCTGGACCCAGGAACACCACGCCCAGGTCTTCGGTCTGTATCAGCAGATGCTCGGGCATCTGGCGGAATGCGGTGTGCTATTGGCAGTCTGCTCGAAGAATGAAGCTGCTGTTGTAGAGGCGGCGCTGCAACGAAAAGACTTGTTGCTCGATGCGGAAGCGCTCTTCCCGGTGTGCGCGGGGTGGGGAACGAAATCCGCTTCGGTGCGCGAAGTCCTTCGCGTGTGGAACATCGGTGAAGACGCGGTGGTGTTCGTCGATGACAGTCCCATGGAGCTGAGCGAGGTTCAGCAGGCGTTCCCGGGCATTACCTGCCTTCAGTTTCCAGTCAATGACCCCGGTGGAGTTTGGAACCTGCTTGTCCGTCTCCGCGACCTCTTCGGCAAGCCGTTTGTCACGGAAGAGGACAGTCTCCGCCGGGCCAGCATCCGTACTGGTACATGGACACGAGATGCGGAAGAGCAGTCCAGCTCACCGGAGTTTCTACGGAGTTTACAAGGCAAGGTTAAGATCGACTATAGCAAGAATCCTTCCGACAATCGGGCGCTGGAGTTGATAAACAAAACCAATCAGTTCAACCTGAACGGTTTGCGAATGAGTGAGGGGGAATGGCGAGATAGCCTCCAGGCCGACGAAAACATTATTGCGGTGGTTTCCTATCAGGACAAATTCGGACCGCTGGGAAGAATTGCTACCTTGATCGGGAAACAGACAGGGCAGCGCGTGGAAGTCACCCACTGGGTTATGAGCTGCAGAGCATTCTCGCGACACCTGGAATATCACACCCTGGAGAGCCTGTTCCGCCACTCCGATGCAGAGGAAATCGAATTCGCCTTCCGGGCCACGGAGCGAAACCAGCCTCTACAAGAATTTTTCCAGCAGATTGGGGTCAGCAAGAACGGATCAGGGAGATGGCGGCTTTCCCGGTCGCAATTCCTCTGGCAAGCCGACAGATTGCCTCATCAAGCATCCGAAATACCAGCATGAACAATACCAATCAACGACTTGCGAATTGTTTTGCCAACGTCTTTCCCGACATCCAGGCGGACGAGATCCCGCGAGCCAGCACCGCATCGCTGGCGGCGTGGGACTCGGTCGCACACATCACGCTGCTCAGCGCGGTCTCTGAGGAATTCGAAGTAGAGTTCGCTCCCGAAGATTTCGAGGAGCTGATCTCGTTCCAACTCCTCGCCGACCATCTAGAGAGTCGGACGGCCAATGCCTGACGCTCGCCTGCTGACAGCCGCCGATCTGCACGTTGGATTGCGAGCTGAGTTCGAGCGGGACATCACGTCCGAGGACGTGGCCACATTCGCCGCGCTCTCCGGCGATCGCAATCCGCTACATCTGGATGAGTCGTATGCGCGCCAGACGAACTATGCGGGCCGGATAGTGCATGGCGCGTTGCAGGTAGCGCTGGCTTCGACGATGGCGGGAATGTACCTGCCCGGGCGCTCCGTTGTTCTGGGATCATTCCAGTGTCGCTTCCCGGCTCCACTGCGCTATCCGTCGCGGGTTCGAGTTCAGGGCGAGATCACCGCGTGGGTGCCTCAGGCTGTGAGTGGAACGCTGCGAGTGCGGGTCATGGAGCTCGCTCATTCGGCCACGACCGCAGAGATTCATGTCGGCTTCTCCCTGCATGAGAAGCGCCCCCAAAGGCAGGACGCGAAAGAGACGGCGATCGCAACCTCAAACGAAAAGCCGTTAGTGATTGTCACTGGCGGGGGTGGCGGTATCGGTGGCGCATTGGCTTCAAGTCTCGCGGGACAATACCACGTGATTGCGCTTGCCAGGTCGGCGCCCGAAGGCAACGTTGCCGGCTCCGGATTGGAATGGGTCACAGCTGATCTGACTTCAGCCGACTGGGAAGAGACTCTGGACCGGCAACTGCGCAATCGGCAGGTGTACGCGCTCATTCACGCGGCGTGGCCTGGAGCACCGCAGGGCAGTCTGCTGGATTTGGACTCCGATGTCGTAGCCGGACAGGTCGAGTTCGGGACTGTGGGCATGATTCGTGTTGCGCGCTTTCTGAAGGCGAGAGCAGGCGCATCAGCCCGCCTTGTGGTGTTGGGAAGCACCTACGGCACAGTGAATCCATTGCTGAGCTTATCGGCATATTCTCTTGGCAAGGCAGCACTTGAGCACACCGTCCGCCTGCTCGCGCCGGAATTGGCGCGAAGGAATGTCACCGTAAATCTCGTTGCGCCATCGTTTGTGCCCGTCGGGATGAACCGGACGACCACTAATCGGAAGGTACTGCTGGAAACCGCTGCGGTACCTATGGGAAGACTTTGCTCGCCGGCGGACGTTGCGGCGGCGGTGGAATTCTTCCTCTCGCCTGAGGCATCGTTTGTTACGGGTCAGGTCCTGCCCTTGACCGGCGGTCAACTCTGAGTTTCCGCTCGGCAAGAAACCTCAGATTCCGTCGTGGAGGAAGGCCGCATCGCCGTCGGCCATCTGATAGCGAATGGTTTCCGGTCCCTTGCCTTTGCGGATCCATAGTCGCAGCGGCACTCGTCCACAGCGCGGAAAACCCGCTTGCCGGAGGGCCCGCGTTTCCACGTCGGTATTCGCGACGGCGGCGACTTCCGCTACTTGCGGATGAGCTTTCGCCTGCCGAGCAGCGAGCGTAAACAGAATCCGCCAATCGTCAACTCCGTCGGAGTCGATCCACGCATCCGCGATTCTGCACTGCCTGGCCGCGAGGGTAAGTACAAAATAACCGGCGATTACCCCGTCGCGCTCGACCAGATAAAATTCTCCAGGTGCCGCTGGACAATTCAGCAGGTGGGCAATCTCCGCAGTGGTTCGCTCAAAGATTGCGCCTTCTTGTTGCCGGAGTCGCGGGGTCGGGAGCTGTAAGCTCTGCAGCTCAGCCGGTAGCACATGACGGACATGCCAGGCTGGCGGCACAGTGCCAGAAGAACCGCTGGCGGCAGCAAGTAGAACGTTTCGCCCGAAACGGCCTGCGGCGGTTCGACCGCGGAATGCGCCGGGCAGTCGCGCCAGCAGACGCAAAGGAAGAAAAAATCGCAGCGCAGTGCCAACCGGCTTGAAGCCAAGTGCGGGGAGAATGCCTTGGGCGGCCAAACTGCCGCCAGCCACGAAAATACCATCCACCATCTGCCCCACGCGCTTCAACAGGGTAATGCCGGCGCCGGTGCAATCCCGGAGCGCAGCCCAATCGATGAGATTAACAATGCGCAGGCGCTGACCCGCGCTGCAACAAGTCAGCGGGATAACGGAGCCGTGCGCTACGACCACTCCCTCCCGCTCCATGACGAAACCTCGGCTGCCTTCCCAACCGGGAAACTCGCGCCAATATTTCCAGCACATCTGTTCCATGCCCAAACCTGGGTGACCGGGCGGCATTCCAAAGGCTTGCTGCATTAATTGTGAGATTGCGCCTGCGTCGGCCGGCCCTGTTGGTCGAAACTGAGATTTCATGATTGGCAGATTTTGTGCGGTGTGGTTATGGTTCAGCGGCAGCGCCTTCGTTGCCGGCGCTGCCTCACCAACCAGCATAACCGAAGCGGCGGCTCAACAGCACAGCGCCGGGTATGGTAGAAACTTCACCGTCGAGGACCGGGGTTTCGCAGCCTTATCGACCGCTCGAGGCCACAAATACTGCTTTCTTTTTTCGCACCTGCTCTTGAATGAAACCGATGACGTCACGCAGGATATCGTCCAGCGAATACTTGGGTTGATAGTTAAGCCGCTCTCTCGCCCTCGAGATATCCGGAATGCGGCGCACCATGTCTTCGAAGCCCGGGCCGTAAGCCTCGCTATAGGGAATGCACTGGATGGAGCTGGAGGAACCGGTAAGCGCGATGATGCGGCGCGCTAGCTCGGAGATACTGATCTCTTCCGTATTCCCCAAGTTGAAAATTTCGCCCGCGGTTTTATCGTCGGCGGCAATCGCCATAAGACCATCAATCACGTCGAACACATGGCCGAAGCACCGCGACTGTTGGCCATCGCCAAATACAGTGACTGGCTCTCCCAGCAGTGCCTGCCGTACGAAGGTAGGCACCACCATTCCATACTGTCCCGTCTGCCGAGGGCCTACGGTATTGAAAAGCCGCACAATGGTCACCGGCAGCTTGCGCTCGCGATAATAAGCCAGCGCCAGAAACTCGTCGATCGCCTTCGAGCAAGCATAAGCCCAGCGATTGTTATAGGTGCTGCCCAGTACGAGATCGTCGTTTTCAGAGAACGGAAGCTTGTCCGACTTTCCGTAAACTTCGGAGGTCGAGGCGATGATGAGCCGGCGCCGCTTCTTGGCGGCAAGCTCAAGCACGACCTCGGTGCCGCCTACGTTGGTTTCGATGGTCTCTACCGGATGCTCAACAATGCGCCTCACTCCCACCGCTGCTGCGAGGTGGAATATGATGTCGACCAGGTCAACTAACTCCGCCATAAGCCGGCGGTTGAAAATTGAGTCGCCGTGAAATTCATAATTGACGTGCGACCGAAACGATAGGACATTCTCCATGCTGCCCGTCGAAAGGTCATCAATGGCAAGTACTTCGTGCCCGGACGCGAGCAGGCGTTCGGAGAGATGGGAACCAATAAAACCCGCACCACCAGTGACAAGACAGCGCATCTGCTTACCTTCTATCTGTACTGCAGGTTTACAAATTGTTGAAATTGTTTGAGCCAGAAGAATAACACCACTGGCCTGAATTGCAGCCCGAAAAATTCACCTGAGTTCACAGAAGATTTCTACCTAAAAGATCAGCGAAGCCGAAAATGTGCGAACCTGATAGTGCAAATCTGGACGGCTTACGCACCTGCTGCCAAGCAGTTTCACGACGTAAGAGCACCGTGACTTGCTGATCCGGTAAAGCATGCGTTCGAGCGCGTATTTCGTGAGAGCCAGGCAGTCTGTCCTGAACAGAGAACAGCGTCGCAGTCGGTATTCCGAATCACAATCGTCGGAGTCATGTCCTTCATCACATATCAAGTTTGTCAGGAGGCGTCGGCATGCGGTGTGGATACTGTGGCAGCGAAGACTTTCGTCGTTGTCTTTCCTCGGCGCTGCGTTTCCATGGACACGAAACGTCCACTCGCAGTCTGCATCGCCAGGCAAAGCCGAGATCGCAGCCCAATGCGAAGCGAGAAGCTCTAAGAATCGAGGGCGCCTGAGTCGGAGTAAGCTTGTCCGTGCCCGTTGCCGGGCGGGCGCAACGCATTTAGCCATAACTGGCAGTGCGCTCCTGCTATTTCTTCAGTATTCCAGCCTGAACCCTTATCGGCAAACAACTGATGCAGCAAGCGATGTGTGCCAATTGCGGCTGCCATTCCCAGTGTGACCATGGAAGGATCGACATTGCAAACGACCCCCTTCGCTGCGCAGCGGCCGAAATAGTCATTGAGTGAATCGAAAATCGGCCCCAGGTGCTCCTTAAACATCCGCTCGGATCCGCGCAGCTCATTGGCCGCCACGCACAGCAGACGCAGCAACTGCGGCTCCTGCTCTTCTGTTTCCAGAAGGAACGTCACAATCAGCGGAATGACCTCCGCCGGAGTCGCGTCATTGGCCAGGCTGCTCTGCAAATGCCTGCCCAGTTTCAACTGTTTGAGCCGCGATTCCGCAGCCGCCCAGAACAGGCGGGCCTTGCGGGGAAAATGGCGGAACAGCGTAGCTTCGCTGACATCGGCCAGATGTGCGATCTGCCGCGTGCTGGTGCCCCTGAATCCCCGTTGTGCAAACAGTTGCACCGAAGCTTCAATAATTCGCACTTCAACCACACTTTTGCCCGTGGTTTTATGCAAGGCGCTGTATCCCTTTGATGTTGTTGAGTTTGTGTACTAGTGGCCAGAGGCGATGGGCTCGAGTTCATCGATGTCGACTTCGACAGCGACGCTCCTCATAATCAAGTCCAACGCAAGCACGACCCGGTATTTGTTCTTCTTGCGGACCAGGACGCCTGACATGCCAGTCAGCGCGCCCGCCTTGATACGGACCTTCGTGCCAGCCACCAAGTAAGGATGTGGCTCAAAGTTGCGGAGATATAAACCCGAACGTAATGATTCGATCTCAAAATCCGCCAGCGGGGTTGGTGTCCGCCCCGCGCCGACCAGCGACACAATTCCCGGGGTGCAGAGGACGCGCACACGCTGCTCGCGTGCTATGTGGATAAACAGGTATCCTGGGAATAGCGGCCGCTGGATGTCGACCGTGCAACCATTTTTCCAGCGATTTGTTTCTCCGTACAGCGGGAGGAACGCTTCGATCTCCCGTAACTCACAGTGTTTGGCTACGGCTTTCTCGTGCCGAGGAATGGTCTGGACAGCAAACCAATTAGCCCCGGTAGCTTGATAGCGGATCAGTGGGTCTGGAGCGACGGAACTCGCTAAAGACTCCGTCAGATGATTAACGCTGCACATAGCCCCGCTATCCTCACTTAGGTAAGAACCTTGTAAGGGCGCTCCTGATGAGTGTGAACACTCACTCTCAGCGCAGTGAATGACCTAAGGAAATTAGGCCCAAGTCTATGACTACTCTGGTCGAGCGTCAAGGGAAAAAAGCCCTAAGAAACAAAGTCTCTGCCCTTAGACGATGCATTCGGGGATTAGCGTCTGAATGAAAGAGTTTGCTAACACTCACGCAGATCTATCGCCCCGCCAGAGGTGGAAAAGGAGTCCGCCCTGACGGCGATGGCGCCGCTGAGAAAGATGATCGATCGCCACGGCTGTTTTGCGCGCCGCACGGCGATCTAGGCAGCCATTTCTGAGCCCGAGGGCGGAGGCTCGGACATTGAGTTTCGCCAACCAGCTTAAGAATCAAGAGGAGGAATTCAGTTACTATGGCAACGCATGGCTCGTAGCAGTCCTTTCCCCAAAACACGTGTTCGCAGTATTAAGAGGCCGATCTCGAAAAGACCATCCGGAGCCGCACCCGTCGTCGCAGGCAAAAAGCTTAACATCGCTCTTTGCCTCCTGCTCGCAGCCGCGACCATCGCCTTCTACAGCCCCGTCATCGGCCACTCGTTCGTTGTCCTCGATGATCGTGAGTACGTCACCGCCAATCCCCATATTCGTAGCCTCGGATGGGACACCATCAAGTGGGCGTTTACCTCAACCGATGCGGCAAATTGGCATCCTCTGACCTGGCTCTCGCACGCTCTCGACTACAAGCTATTCGCGCTGAATGCGACCGGCCATCACTTGGATAGCGTATTCATTCATGCGCTCAATGCCGTGCTTCTCTTCCTTGGCTTGAGGTGGATCACAAAACGTGTGTGGCCAAGCTTGCTGGTGGCGGCGCTATTCGCCTTGCACCCTATCAATGTTGAATCGGTGGCGTGGATAGCAGAACGCAAGAACGTCTTGAGCACACTGTTCTTCTTGCTGACGCTAGGCGCTTATGCCTGGTACGCGCGAAAGCCGGGTTGGCGCCGCTACTTGCTGGTTGCCGCGCTGTTTGCTGCCGGATTGATGGCCAAACCAATGATCGTCACGCTGCCTTTCGTCCTATTGCTTATGGACTATTGGCCGCTGGAAAGGATCTCGTTTGACGGAACTCGCAGCGGCACGGCAGGCGCGCAACCGGCAACCTCGTTGAAGCTGCTGCTGGAGAAAATCCCGTTACTCTTTCTCTCAGCGGCAAGTTCATGGATCACGCTGAAGGCACAACGAGCCGTTGTGCAAAGCTTCGAAGAGTTCTCATTCGCCAATCGCATCCAGAATGCCATTGTTTCTTACGGGCTTTACCTCTGGAAGACGATCTGGCCTTCGAAGCTTGCATTCTATCCGCATTCCCTAGGCGCTCTGCCCGCTTGGCAGTGGATTCTATCTGCCGCAACCTTGATAACCATCACTGCGTTCGTAATTATCTTTCGCAGAAAGCGCTATTTGCCAGTCGGATGGCTTTGGTTTCTAGGTACGTTGGTTCCAGTGCTCGGGCTGGTGCAGGTGGGAGAGTATGCCATGGCCGACCGCTATGCCTACCTTTCACTGATAGGAATCTTCGTCATGATCGCGTGGGGTCTCGCAGACTTGGCAGAGGCGAAACATGTCAGGCCGGCGTGGTGCGCCATTGCAGCAGTCTGCGTTTTGGCGGCGTTGGGCAGCGCCACGGTTCGCCAAATCGGCTATTGGGACAGCGATTACGATTTGTACTCGCATACTCTGGAATTGGCGGAAAGTCCTTTTGCGCATAATGCTCTCGGAATGGCGCTGATGAATCCCAGTTCGGAGATGACGCAACAGGAATTGGAAAGCTTCGCTTCCGAGCCGGCACGGATCGACGACGCCCGCCGTCATTTCGAGCGCGCCCTCGAACTGCGCCAGTCGCAGCAAGGACCGAACGCATCGCTGTGGGACAAGGCCCGGACGTTGAACAATCTCGGCAATCTGGATCGCATGCAAAACCGCCTCGACGAAGCCCGCGAGCACGGCGAGGCCGCGCTCAAGATCTATCGGCAGCTGGCGCAGCGGAACCCGGATGCCTATTTGCCCTATTTGGCAGCGACTCTGAACAATGTTGGAGCCATCGAGCGACTACAAAACCATCTGGACGAAGCCCGCAAAGACTATGAAGAGTCGTTACAGATCAACCGGCAACTGGCGGCGCAGAATCCGTCCAAGTACCTGCCCAACATGGCCATGGTACTTAGCGAGTATGGACTGGTAGATGCAACCCAGAACCACATGGACGCCGCGCGCGCCCACTATGAAGAGGCATTGAAAATCAGCCGGCAATTGGCCCAGCAAAGTCCTGACACCTATCTGCCGCAGTTGGCGATGACGTTGACCAACGTCGCGCTCTTCGACGCATACCAGCACCGCATGGACGACGCGCGGCAACACTACCAGGAAGCATTGAAGATTGAGCGGCAACTGGCTGAGCAAAACTCCGCCGTGTACCTGCCGGACTTGGCCATGACGCTGAGCAACCTTGGAAGAGTGGAGCGAATACAAGGCCAGATTGAAGCCTCGCGCAGCCACTACGAAGAGGCGTACAACCTACTACAGAAGTTAGTCCAGGGAGACAATAAATACGCAGGCGAGATGGCCCAAATTGAAGCTAGCCTGGAAGAGCTGGAAAGAATGTCCCCCGCGCAACACAATCCAACCAAAACAGCTTCGTCTCGTAGCCATTGATGTGACGCCCCAGGGCTCTTCCGCTGCAGAGGATGCCGGAAGAGCCGTCGCGGGTCACGACGGGCAGTGTCTCGAATCACAGACTGCTGTCCAAGCCGGACGTCATAGTTGCGGATAGAGGAGCAACAATTATGTCTAGACAATCCGCGAAACTCTATCTTTCCCTCGTTCTCATCCTATTCAGCCTGGCGGCCGCTACTTGTGCCGCAGCACAAACCGGTGAGAACGCTCCGGCCACGATCACCGGATGCCTGCAAAAGGGCGTCGAGACCGGTGGATTCTTCGTGATCGCCAACAATGACAAGCATTGGGAAATCTACAACGGCGGCAACATTCCCCTTGCCGATCACGTCGGCCAGACGGTCACTTTGACCGGCAGCTTCCCGCACCGCTCCGCCACGCAGGAGCAAGTAAGTCAACCCTACGAGAAGAAGGAGATGGGCGCCAGGCAGCACGGGGACTTTCAGGTGTCGGGTTTGCAGGTGGTCAGCCAGACTTGCGGCAAGTAGTGGGCACAGAAACCTAACCTTAAGGTCCTCGGTGGAGATCGCTCACCGCTCCAGCTGACAGCCCGCTGCCGCGCGATACCGGTTGATGGTCAGGTCGGCGACGTCCATGTCTTGCGTGATGAGAAATCGCGAGCCGCTTTGCGCGGCCTTCCAAACGTCAGGATCGGGATGTCCCGCCAGACCTTCCTCGCGTGGTATGAACATCGTGGCCGATATCGCGCAAAACGGAATCCAGCCTCGGAGGAAGGTTCTCGTCTAGTTTGATTCTCATCGTAGGGACGGCACGGCAGGAACGGGCAGGTCTCCTTCAGCAGAAAATGCAGCAAAGACGAAATCGTCCAATATGGTTACGCTTGTAGCTGAAGGTTATGGTGCGCCCGCAGACATCGGTCACACCGGTCTGGTCGCCACTTGAGTCGTAAGCGAAAGTAGTGAGGTTACCGTTGCGATCGGTAATGCTCATAAGCCGCGATACGGGCCCGGTGTTCAGAATAAAAGGCGTCCCTTGGTGGATTTTCAGATTCGCGGCACCGGGGACGTTCGGACAGCCAGATATTGCTGGCGAACTATAAGCCCGAATGCTACATACTTGTCAAGAAAATTCGCACAGAAAATTCGCACAAGCGGAGGGTGGATCGCGCCACGAGCCGAGAAACAGTCCGCGGCGCTTCGCTCAGAATAGAGAACCCGCTTCAGCCTGGCGCCTAACCACTCTCTGTAACACCTGCGGCCATCGACCTGCGCCCGCAGTCCACTCCGACACCACTTGGTGTATTGACCGATTCCTAACCTGATTTAGCGATTGACAACCCTTAAGCGCGGGCCAATAATCCGCCACAAGATTCGAAAACAATTCATCGTTGGCCAGGCAGTAGCAAAGGCTTCCGAATCTACGAAAGGATGTAGGTTGGCCATGCGCTATTCAAGGGCTTTCTGCACCGTCGCGAGCTTCGTTCTAGTTCTGATTTCAACTGCCATAGCGCAACAGGCGCCCACCACCACCGTTCCCAACCTCATCCGCTATGGCGGAGCGCTAAAGGACGCGCAAGGCGCGCCGCTCGCCTCCAGGACTGCGGGAGTTACCTTCGCCGTCTACACGCAGCAGGATGGAGGTGCGCCGCTATGGATGGAAACCCAGAACGTCGCCACTGACTCCGGCGGCAATTACAGCGTTCTGCTGGGCAGTGCCACGGCAGCTGGTTTGCCACCCGATCTCTTCTCGCAACAGGAGCAGCACTGGCTCGGCGTGCAGGTGCAAGGGCAGCCGGAACAACCGCGCGTGCTGATGGTCAGCGTTCCCTATGCCTTCAAGGCCAGTGAGGCGGACAAGCTGGCCGGCCACAGCGCCAGCGAGTTCGTGACCGCTGACAGCCTGCAGACCGCCGTCAAAGAGCAGTTGCAAGCGCAAACTACGGTGGTGACATCATCCGGCAGCCAGCCTCTGACTAGTAGCCCCTACATCGACAACGGAACGATGTTGCAGACGCAAGCCAACTTTAATATCGATGGCACCGGTTCAGCCGCCCTCTTCAACGCCACCAGTCAATACAACCTGGGCGGCGCGGCGATATTGGGCACCAACGGTACTCAGAGCCTATTCCTGGGCATCGGGGCGGGGTCCAGCAACACCGGCGGTCCCAATCTCTTTCTCGGCAATTTGGCGGGGCACAGTAATACCACGGCCGACTACAACGCATTCATAGGAGCCAACGCGGGCTATAAGAACACGACCGGAGCCCAGAACCTCATGCTCGGCGCCAATGCCGGCTACTCCAACACCACCGGCGGCTACAACATGTTCATCGGCTCGCTGTCGGGCTACAACAATACCACCGGATCGCTCAACACCTTCGTTGGCAGGGCTACTGGCTATCTCAACACCAGCGGATCCGGCGGCAGTTTTCTTGGCATCAACGCGGGCCGGGCGAGCACGGGTAACGACAACACCTTTCTTGGGGAATATTCCGGGACCGCTACTACCAGCGGAAACCAAAACACCTTCGTCGGCGGTTACTCGGGACAATACAATCTCACCGGGAGCAACAACCTATTTGTGGGCTACAACGCTGGTTCGGCTGCGGCTACAGCGAGTAGCAACAACATCTATCTGGCCAGTCCGGGCGCAGGCAGCGACAGCGGCGCCATCCGCATCGGCGCCGCGCAGACGAGCGCCTACATGGCGGGCATCTTCGGCTCGACTACGAACAGTGGTTCGGCGGTGTTCGTGGATTCCACGGGGAAGCTGGGCACCGGCGGCGGCAGTGGACTGGTAACCTCATTCAATGGTCGCTCGGGCGCGGTCGTTCCGGCCTCGGGCGACTACAGCTTCAGCTTGCTGAGCGGGACGCTGGCCAGTGCACAATTTAGCGGGGGCTACAACAACGCGGTCACGCTCTCGAATACCTCCAACTTGTTCGCCGGAAGTTTTAGCGGGACGTTCACGGGCGGTGGCTCCGGTCTAACCGGGATACAGTTCGGGCAGTTGTCGGGTATTGTCGGCAGCACGCAACTCAACGGGCTTTATAGCGCCGCGTTGAGTTTCTCCAACGTCCACAATACCTTCACCGGCAATGGCGCCGGGCTGACCGGAATTCAGTTTTCGCAACTGGTCGGCCAACTCGCCAACGCGCAGTTCAGCGGTACGTACAGCAACGCTGTAACCCTGTCCAACAGCAGCAACGCCTTCACCGGCTCGTTCACCGGCAATGGTTCAGGCTTGACGGGTGTGCTGCCTTCGGCTGGCTCGCCCTTTTATGTGCAGAACGGAACCACGCTGCAGACCGGAACCAGCTTTAATATCGATGGCAGCGGAACCACCGGCGGCACGCTTTCCGGCAACGCCGTCAACACCGTTACCAACTATCAGCTCGGAGGTTCGGCGCTCCTGGGCGCAGATTCCAGTAGCTTGAACCTTGCGCTCGGATTCAACACCGGGGCAACCTCGTCGGGTTCGCAGAACACATTTCTGGGGATCAATGCCGGACAGGCGATAACCTCCGGGAATACCAACGTGTTCGTCGGTATCGGCGCGGGAGGAGCCGACACTGCCGGCAGCGGCAACACCTTCCTGGGCGCCAACGCGGGCGCCAGCAATACCGGCAGCGGCAACATTTTCATCGGCTCGAGCGTGGGTAATTCCACGGGCGGCAGCAATATCTACCTCGGCGTTTCCGGTCCGAGCAGCGAGAGTTCCACCATCCGCATAGGAGGTTCGAGCATGGCCGCCGCCTACATCGGTGGCATCTATGGCGCCTCACCCAGCGGAGCCATGCCGGTGGTCGTCAACTCCAACGGCCAGCTCGGTACCGCAACCTCTGTCGGCGTTACCTCCTGGAACGGCCGTACCGGAGCGGTCGTGCCCCTGACCGGCGACTACAGCTTTCCCATGATCAGCGGCACCCTGAGCTCGGGGCAGATACCGCCGGGATCGCCCAGCTACATTCAGAACAGCGCCTCGCAACAGACCGGAGCCAGCTTCAACATCGATGGCGGCGGCACCGTGGGAGGCACACTCTCGGGCGGTGTTGTCGACTCCGCATCGAACTACACCTTGTCCGGCACGCCCGTCTTGAGCGCGACTCCTTCCAATCTTTTCGTCGGAGAGTCCGCCGGTCAGTCTAATCCTTCCGGCTCGGCTAATACCTTCGTGGGAAGCAATGCCGGACAGTCCACGACAGGGGGCGCCAGCAATACCTTCGTCGGCGATATCGCCGGCGCCAGCAATACCGGCGGCAACAACAATACTTTCCTGGGATACTCGACCGGCAACCAGAACCTATCCAACTCCAACGATACTTTCGTAGGCTATGCCGCCGGCAGCCAAAGTACGGCTGACAACAATACCTTCGTCGGCTATCAAGCGGGCTTCCAGACTGGCGCCGGCGCGAACAACCTGTTTGTGGGTTGGAAGGCGGGCTACAACAACATGACCGGAAGCGGCAATACCTATATCACCAGCCAGGGTCCTGCCTCCGGCACGGAATCCAATACCATCCGCATCGGCGCCGGTACTGAGACCGCTGCCTATATGGCCGGCGTCTACACCTCGAGCGTCGACAACAATGGCGTCCCCGTCTTCGTAGATGACACCGGTCTGCTGGGCACGGTAGTTTCCTCCCGCCGCTTCAAAGAGCAGATTCAGGACATGGGCGATAGCAGCGGCCCACTGATGAAGCTGCGTCCTGTCACCTTCCTGTATAAGTCCGAATATTCCCGGGGCGAGCGCACACTGCAGTTTGGACTGATCGCCGAGGAGGTCGCGCAGGTTTATCCCGAGCTTGTGGCCTACGACAAGGACGGCCAGCCCTACACGGTCCGCTACCAGTATCTGGCGCCCATGCTGCTCAACGAAGTGCAAAAGCAGTACCGCCGCGAGGAAGCGCAATCCGGTATCGTCGCAGCGCAACAGGAGCAGATTGCCGAGCAGCAGGAACAGATTAAAGACCAGCAGCAGGAGATCGAAACTCTGAAGCGGCAACTGCAAGTCCAAACTGCATCCGTGCAGGAGCGCCTGTCCCGGCTGGAAGGACTGCTCCGCGAGCAAGTACAAACCGTGGCCGAGGCGAAACATTAGGCCGTGCGGATAGTCACGTCGCCGGCGAACTAGGATCCATCTCGGCCCGGGCAAGTTTCGAGGGGTTAGGTCTCCGAATTCTCGCCAGCGCTTTCTGCGAGGTCGCAGTCCGTAACTGATGTCCCACGATAGGGTATATACCACTTTGTGTGACTGAAGCGAGCGCTCGGCCTACCGCAGATCACCCATGCAGTCCCCATCGAAGGAGTCCAAACATGCGTTCTGACATCGTGCCAGGAAGCGTCTTTCCTGACTACGAGCTGCCTGATCACACCAGCACCCGGCGAAGGCTGAGCGAGCTGCAGGGCGATGACCCACTGATTCTCACCCTCGCGCGCGGCCACTACTGCCCGAAGGAGCACCAGCAGCATCGGGAGCTCGCCGGGTTCTACCCCAAGATCGCCGTGGCATACACTCAGATCGCCACCATCTCCACCGACGAGCACCATACGCTCCAGGAGTTTCGCGCGTCGGTGGGCGCGCAGTGGACTTTTCTCTCCGATCCTGACCGAGTGGTTCAGAAGGACCTCGAGATCCAGGAGTACACCGACCCGGAGCACAACCCCATGGTCCCGCACACGCTGGTGCTGAAGCCCGGCCTCGTGATCCACCGTATCTATAACGGCTACTGGTTTTGGGGCCGTCCGTCAGTCGCCGATCTGTGGCACGACCTGCGCGCCGTGACCAGCGAGATCCGCCCCGATTGGGATCTGAACGCCCCAGGACTCCGCGCGGCCTGGGAGGCGGGCGACTTCTCGCGCTTCCACGGGTGGAACAAGCAGGACACTGCGAAAGCCGCCCCGATTGGACGCAAGCAAGAGCGTTGACAGCCAACTTAGGGCGAAAGCCAGTGACCTTACGATGATCCCCCTCGTTCGCCTGATACCAGGGCTGTTTCGCGCGTGCCGTTTTCCGTCATTATCTATTGTTCGCGCAGCAGCTGTGCCGGATCGATCTGCAAGGCGCGGCGCACCGGCCCGGCTACAGACAGTAAGCCGGTGAGTAGTATGGTGAAGGCAACCGCCGTCAGGACGAAGGGGTCTCGCGCTGACGCTTGGAAAACGATTGCCGAAAGCACGCGGCTGGTCGCGATACCGAGTAGCAGCCCAACCACCGACCCGCCGGCCAGCAGGATCAGCATACGACCGAGCGCGGCCGCGAGGACCTGCTTGGCGTGCGCGCCGAGAGCGACCCGAATGCTCAGCTCGCGCACTCGTTTGCTGACTGTGTAGGACGCTAGTCCGAAGGTCCCCGTGATCGACAGCAGCAGTCCAAATGCGCCGAACAGGCCAAGGGCGATGGTGGCCACCTGGGCAGGAAAGAAACTCATAGCGAGCTGGCTTCTCCAGCCGCTCGCGGCCTCGATCGGAATGGCAGGGTCGAGATCGCGGACCGTTTTACGGATTGTGGCCGCCATGTCGTTCGTGGCCGCACCCGTGGGATCTGCCCTGGTGCGCACGATGAGCGAGGTTTTTGTGGTCGGCCTCTGCGAGACCGGAAAGAACG
This sequence comes from uncultured Acidobacteriaceae bacterium, assembly GCA_963713465.1. Taxonomy (GTDB): domain Bacteria; phylum Acidobacteriota; class Terriglobia; order Terriglobales; family Acidobacteriaceae; genus Bog-257. Next base: position 253,443 of record CAVQLZ010000006.1, on the reverse strand, counting down.
CGGCGGCTTTGGGATCTTCGCTGGGCAAGAACTGTTTGCCGTCCGCCACAATGCCCACGATCTGGATGGAGTGGCCGGAGCTGTCCTTGAAGTAGCGGCCGACGGCGTGTTCGGCGTGGAAGAGACGCCGTGCGAATTCCTGATTCACTACCGCAACCGGGGGCGTCTTCGCGGTGTCGGAGAAGCTTACATCGCGTCCCGCCAGCAGCGGCGTTGCCGCAGCCGCCAAATATCCCGGTGAGACGTCGTATTCGAAGGTGTCAAAGGCTGCGTTTGACGGTCTGAAATCGGTAGTCTGCTGAGAAAAAACAGGAGGAACGGCATTATCGCCGGTGAGAGGCGTGGTGTTTCCGTAGCCTGCCGCTTCCACTCCCGGCAGATGGGACACTCGTTCCAGCAGTTGCCGTTGGAGATGGTCGGCAGACTCACCGGAATAGCCGGCATTGTTGAGATCCAGCTTCGTCAGCACAGCATTTTTCGGATTGAACCCCAGGTCCAACGTCAAAGTCCTGGCCAAGCCACGCAGCGATACAAAAGCAGCGGTGACCGTGACGCAGCAGAGCGCGATCTGGGCCGCCAACAGCACATCGCGCAACGCCCAGCGGCGCCCGGCTCCGGCTTGGCTTCCCCCGCCCTTAATCGCGTCATTGGGATCGGCCTTGAATATCTGCCGCAGTGGTATCACTCCGAACACCATGCCGGCGAGCACTGAAATCAGCAACGCCATCAGGACCAGCGATGGCCGCGGCAGTACCAGGAAATGCATTGGGTATTCGGTGGGTGGACGCCAGCGCCCCAGGCGCGCGAGGGCCATCCACGCCAACCCGCAGGCGCAGGCACCCGCGAGAATCGAAATCACCAGGGCCTCGACCAACACCTGGCGCAGCACACGCCAGCGGCTCGACCCGATCGCTAGACGGATGGCAATCTCGCGCGTGCGGTCCGCCGTACGCGCGGCGAACAGGCTGCCCAAATTGGCGCACGCCGCCAGCAGCAAAATACCTGCGAGAATCAGCACCCCAGCGAGAAAACGGCGCGCTGCGCCGCCCAGGAAATCGCCAACCAGACCGGGGCGCGCCAGTTTGTACTCCAGCCCATCTTCTTCGGCAGGGTCCTGCCGCCGAACGCGGGCAGCAATCGTGTCCAATTCGGCCTGCGCCTGCGCCACGGTGATCCCGTCCTTCATGCGGGCGATGGGGAAGACGTGAGACTTCTCACGCCGCGACTCCAGCCAATTGACCCCTTCCAGCGATGCTTCATTCGCCATCGGAACGAAGATTTCGGGCTGCAGGAATTTTTCCGTGCCATAGAAGCCTTCCGGGGTTACGCCGACAACGGTGTACTGATGCTTGTTAATGCGGACCGTCTTCCCGACGATAGCGGGGTCTGCGCCAAACGAATTCTTCCATGTCGGCCAGGTAATCACCGCGGCCTCTGAGGCGCCGGGATGGTCGTCGTCGGCACGCCCGAGCAGACGTCCGAGAAACGGCTTGATGGCCATGACCTCGAAGTATTGCCCGCTTACCTCGTAGCCCCAGACTGGCCGCGTGGCTCCATTGGTTTCCAGCCCAAACACCTGCAGCGAATCCGCAGCCACCGCCGAAAAGACCGTATTGCCATCGCGGACATCGCGCACTTCGGGATAGGCAAAAATCGGATAGTCAGCAATGTGGGGCGCGAACGTCATCACCCGATCCGGATTCGGCACATCCAGGGGCTGCAGGATCATCGCCTGCAGTACGCCAAAGACGATGACATTGGCGGCAATGCCCAGCGCCAGGATAAGAACGGCGGTGACGGCGAAGCCGGGCGAGCGGCGTATTTGGCGAACGGCAAATCGCAGGTCTTGCAGCAGGCTGATCAAGTCGACCTCCAGTCCGCTTCTGACGGAGTCGTGAAATCCAACGCAAGTATGGGGCCACTACGCGATGCTACGTAAGTCTCTGCAATTGAAAATATATCGTGTGGTTGGTTCTACAATTCGCAGCCGCGCCATTGTCCGGCTTAGCGGAATGCGTCCATTCCCGAACACTGGCCGATGCCGCTTCTCGCTTATCGCCAAGATTTTCTAGCGAGCGCGAAGCGGTCCGCAGAGCGGTGAAGTTGGAATTGTACGTCTTATCGAGCTACTCCAATCTGCGCGCTGTTGGGAGCTGCAAAACTGATGTCCTACTTGACGGTGGAAGCGCCGGGCTTCAGCCCGGCGAATCGCGAGGCGCGAATTACGGCTTTAGCCGCGGTGAACCAAGGCTAAAGCCTACTCATCTCGCCAAAATTACGGCAAGGCTAAAGCCGTGCCCTTCCACCGTATATAGGACATTACTTAGGTAGCAATCAATAACGCCGCTTCACGACGCTACTGGGAATGAATTTCTCCAGCCCTCTTAGAGAAAAGGCCATCAACTGCAAACCAGTTGTGCCGGCCGAAGGCGATGAGAACGAAATACACGGCGGCATAGATGAGTTGCACGCCAGCTATGTCCCAGTCCTGATGCAGACTACTGCCAAACGTAAGAACTATGATCAGCAGTGCTCCCCCAACCAGCGCGATGCGCGTCAGCGCACCGAACAGGATCAGCAAACCGAGCAACGCCTCAAACCACGGCAGCGCGTAGCCGAAGGCCTGGACAGCAACATGCGGCAGCGGCGTGCCGGCGAACTGCTTGGTCAGCGTAGCTACGAATATTGCTTGACCCGCTAGAATCCGGGTAATGCCATGCAGGGCAATATTGATTCCGAGTGTGATACGCAACAAAGCGTACGCCAGCGAGAGATCGGCTCCGGGCACAGGCCCCATCCAATCCGGGTTGTGCTTTTCTGTCCCCAGCATCGGCACGGTTGGTCCTCCAACTTCTAAGGAGACTCTGACTAGCCTCAGCTTTGAAAGGGCACGGCTTCAGCCTTGCCGCAAGCGCAGCAAAATTATCGCGGGCTTCAGCCCCTGAGGGCGATCAGCCTCCCTAACGCAATAGATTAGTAATCGGTCGCGCTGGTTTCCGAACCATCGCTGTCCGGCGCAGCGAATTTCGTCCGCCCAGGCTCAGACATAACCAACGGGTTTGATGACGAATCCAATGCCGACTTGCCCTCGCCCGCCGCTTTCTGTTTGAATTCACTGAGCCGATTCCAACACTCCCGGGAGATTCCGCTGGCGAACCAACTCTTCGCGTGCAAGTCCATCGACAAGCTGATCTCCGAGTCTGAGGAGCCGGAACATCGGTTGAAGAAGACGCTGGGCCCGTGGTCGCTGACCGCGTTGGGTATTGGCGCGGTCATCGGCTCCGGCATTTTCACCGTCATCGGCACCGCCATTGCCGGGCAAAAGTTCGATACCTCTTCCATCCTCAACGCGCCGCTGGCCGACTACATCGTGCATCACTCGGCCACGCTCGGGCGTCCCGGCGCAGGTCCGGCATTGGCGCTCTCGCTGGTGCTGGTCGCCATCGTCTGCGGATTCACCGGGCTGTGCTACGCCGAGCTGGCTTCGATGATCCCCATCGCGGGCAGCGCCTACACCTACACCTACGCCACCATGGGCGAGCTCATCGCCTGGATCATCGGCTGGGACCTCATCCTGGAATACGCGGTCAGCAACATGGCGGTGAGCGTCGGCTTCGCTGCCCACATGGCCGCGACCTTCCAGTGGTTCGGATGGCATCCCGCGCTGCGCTGGATCACGCCCGCCTACCTTCCCGGCGGACTAACCGATCTGCAAGGCAACGTGCTGTACACGCCGGGCTGGCATTTCGGATTCAACATCCCCGCGTTCCTCATCGTGATGATTCTCACGGTGGTGCTGGTGCGGGGCATTCGCGAATCGGCCGAGACCAACAACGTCATGGTGCTGCTGAAGATCGCGGCCATCCTGGCGTTCGTCTTCGTGGGCATGCGCTTCATCCATCCGGCCAACTACCATCCGTTTATCCCTGAAGGATGGTCGGGAGTGCTGACCGGCGGCTCCATCATCTTCTTCACGTATATCGGCTTCGATTCGGTCTCCACTGCGGCCGAAGAGGCCAAGAACCCGCAGCGCGATATTCCTATCGGCATCATCGCTACGCTCATTGTCTGCACCGTGCTGTATATCGCGGTCGCCGTCGTGCTCACCGGGCTGGTGAACTGGAGCAAGCTGATCGACGATGCCGCGCCGGTAGTGAATAGCCTGAGCTTCCTCGCGGGCACGACGAAATCCGCGCTGCTGCACTGGACGGAGCTGGCCGTGCTCTTCGGCGCGATGATGGGCATGATCTCGTCGCTGCTGGTCTTTCAGCTCGGGCAGGCACGCGTGTGGTTCTCGATGTCGCGCGACGGCTTGCTGCCCACGATGTTCAGCCGCGTGCATCCGCGCTTTCGCACGCCGGCCGTGGCCACTTGGATTGCGGGATTCCTGGTCGGCATTCCCGGCGGCATCCTCGACATCGGCACGCTTTCTGACTTGTCGAACATCGGCACGCTGTTCGCGTTCGTGCTGGTTTCGATTGGCGTGATTATCCTGCGCTATAAGCAGCCCAATCGGCGTCGTGGATTCCGCGCGCCCGGCGGCCTGGCCGCGCCGATTCTCAGCGTGATCTTCTGCGTGCTGCTGATGGCCGGCCTGCCCATCCTGACCTGGCTGCGCTTCTTTTTGTGGCTGATCATCGGCATGGGTGTGTACTGGACGTACAGCCGCCATCGCAGCGAATTTTGCCCGCGCAATCGCAAAGCGGTGCTGGAAACGGTCACCAAACCGTGATCGACGACTTCATCCTGTCGTTGCCCAAGGCCGAGCTGCATCTCCACCTCGAAGGATCGGTCGATTCTCCCACATTGTCGGAGTTGAGCCGCCGGCATCCCACGCCGCTGCCGACCACCAATCCCCGATACAAAGGACTAGAAGAAAGTGCTCGCGTATTCACCGAAGACGAGGCCCGCGCACTTTACGCCTATCAGGACTTCAGCGGATTTCTGTTGGCTTTCAAAGCGGTCACCGAGCGGCTGCGCACGCCTGACGACTACGAACTCGTCACCTATCGCCTGATGCAGAAGCTGCACGCCCAGGGTGTCATTCATGCGGAGGTGTACATCTCGGCCGGCATCGTGCAGTGGCGTGCGCACGAATTCGCGCCGCTATTCGAAGGCGCGGAGCGCGGGCGCAAGCGCGGCGAACAGGACTTCGGAGTTTCGCTGTACTGGATTCTCGACGCCGTGCGCCATTTCGGAGTCGAGAAAGCGCAGCACGTCGTCGACGAGGCAGTGCGCCTGAAGCAGCACAACGTCGTCGGCATCGGCCTCGGAGGCGACGAACGCCGCGCCGCGCCCGAACTGTTCCGCGACGTCTACGCGCACGCCTCAAGTCACGGATTGAAGCTGACGGTCCACGCCGGCGAGACCGTCGGGCCGGAATCGATCTGGAGCGCGCTACGTGAGCTGAAGCCCGATCGCATCGGCCACGGATTGCATGCCATCGACGATCCCGAACTGGTGCGCTACCTGGCCGAGAAGCAGATTCCGGTGGAGGTCTGCATCACCAGCAACGTGATTACCGGCTGCTGCACAGCTCTGGCGGATCATCCGGTGCGCAAGCTCTTCGACGCGGGCGTGCCCATCGTCTTGAACACCGACGATCCTGACATGTTCCACACGACGGTCACGAACGAATATCAAATCGCGCGCGACGTCTTCGGATTCAGCCAGGACGAGCTGCGCGAGCTGGCGAAGAATTCCTTCCGCGCATCATTTCTGCCTGACGAGAGAAAGCAGCAGATACTAGCCACAATATGACAGCCCGCTCAGGCCGGGGGTCACTGATTCCCTTCCGCGCCGACCGTGAGCACCGTCATGTTCGGCATGGCGTGATTCCAGCCCGCAGGCGCATGATCGACCGTGACCTGAAACAGTCGCGTCTGGTTGGGCTCGAACGGATGTGTGCCCCAGCTCTCCGATTGCAGAACCCCGCCTTGCTCCACCATCCCGTGTAGCGGTTCGGTGACGTTGCCCACGACCCTGCCGTCAGCGCCCATGAAGCTGAGCTGAACCGTCGCATTCAGGATGGCACGATTGCCCGCGTTCATCACCGTTCCATCGAGAGTCATCTCGCCGGGAGCGGGTCCATCCGTGATGTGCAGGTTGCTGAACTGGAGTTGATTGGGGCTGGGCTGGATTGGTGACTGCGAGTTGGTCGGCGGAGGCGACATGTGCGGCGCGCGCGGCATGTAATAGACAATTGCCGCGATCAGAGCTGCTGCCACGATCAGCGCGAACGCCAGACCGGGACCGGCGCCCGGCCATTTTTTCTTCGCCAGTGGCGGCACAAGTTCAGGTGTCTTCTTCGGTTCAGTACTGCGCTGGTCCGACGGAATGCGTGGATTGGTTGCCATTGTCTCTGCCTCTGACGGCGCCGCCCGTGCGGCGAGGTCTTTCTTGCAACTTATGCAGTTGGATGAGAATTGTGCCCGTGAGAGTTTGCAGGATTCCAGAGTGCCCGCCGCGCCAACTGCCGGAAGCGGCGCCACATCTTAAACAGGAGTGCAGCTTTTCGACTCCCGTACCGCGCGGATCCTGACCACAGTTTGTATCTTCATTGCCGTCGCGGCCTTTCTCTACGGCATTCGAGATACGCTGGTCCTCTTCCTGTTCGCGATCTTCTTCGGATATCTGCTGGATCCGCTGGTCACGCGAATCCAGAACTCACCGCTGGCGCGCCATTCGCGCGGGCTGGCCATCGCCGAAACCTATATTGTCTCTCGGCTGTGGACTGGGACTGCTGACGTTCTTCTTCGGCCCGCAGCTCGTCAAAAGACACGCGCTCCCTGTTGCAGTCCCTGCCTAACCTGCTGGAGAACGTAACCAGCGGCAAGATTGTCTGGCAATTCGGCAGCAAGCACGGCTGGAGCCATGAAACCCAGTTGCGCATTGAACAGTTGATCAGCCATCACCGGCAGGAAATTCTGAACTGGATCGGACAATTGGGCGCCGAGGTCGCCCATTTTCTGGCCAACGCGCTCTGGTTCGTGCTGGTCCCGATTCTCGCCGTATTCTTTCTGACGGATGGCCGGCGCTTTGCGCAAAAGTTGATCGACGCCCTCGACCGGCGCGATCAGCGCCGTCTTCTGCGTGAGGTCATCGACGATCTGGATCGCATGCTGGCCCGCTTCATCTTCTCCCAAATTCTCTTGGGAGGCTGCGCCATTGTGGCCTATAGCTCATTCCTGTTGCTAGTCCGTTTTCCCTATGCGCTGGCGCTGGGTGTAGGAGGCGGCATTCTGGAGTTCATCCCCGTGGTCGGGCCGCTGGTGGCTGCCGCCATCATTCTTGGGGTCGGCTTTCTGACGGGATTCTCGCCGCTGTGGGCCGTGCTGCTTTTCCTGGGCGTCTGGCGGCTTTGCGCCGACTATGCCATCAGCCCGCACATTTACGGCCGAGGACTCAAGATGCATCCCCTGGCCGCCATCGCCGCTGTCCTCATGGGTGGGGAGTTGGGCGGGATCCTGGGCGTTTACCTGGCGATTCCGATCGCCGCTGCGATTCGCGTTATATGGAACCGCTGGCGGAGCTACAACGATGCGATGGACTCGGCCGACACATCCAACGTTGCGGAGATGTCGCCTGTCAGTCCGCGTAAAACGGCGATGCGATGAGTTGCGAGCTTATTCGCCCGCGACCGTCATGCCGTCGATTCGCAGCGTGGGCGAAGCAATCGCGCTGCGGAATTGCAAGTCGCTGCCGATCTCGGAAATATTCAGGAACATGTCCTTGAGATTGCCGGCGACGGTGATCTCCTCGACCGGAAAAGTGAGCTCGCCGTTCTGGATCCACAGTCCGCTGGCGCCACGCGAGAAGTCGCCGGTCACCAGGTTCACGCCGAAGCCCAGGAACTCGGTTACGAACAGACCCTCTTTGATCTCGGCAATGATTTCCTGCGCTGTCTTTGTTCCCGGCTGAAGAAAGAAGTTTCCCGGCCCGATCCCCGGCGTTCCCGCCAGTCCGCGCGACGCGTTGCCCGTCGTCTGGAGGCCGAGCTTCTTGGCGGTGTAGGTGTTCAGCAGGTACGACTTCAAAACGCCATTCTCGATAACCACCGTCTTGCGGCTGGGCACGCCCTCGGAATCGAAGGGACTGGTGCCGAAACCACCGGGCATGGTGCCGTCGTCGATCACGTTGATGTTGTCGCCCGCGATCTTCTCGTTCAGCTTTCCGCTCAGGAACGAAGCGTGACGGTACACTGAATCGCCGTTCACCGCTTCAAAGATATGTCCGACGAGCGCGCCCGCAATCGTGTGTTCAAACACGACGGGAACTCTGGCCGTCTTCACCTTGCGCGCGCCTAGGCGCCGCAGCGTACGCTTCGCCGCAATCTGCCCGACCTCTTCCGGCGACTCCAGTTTGCGCAACGTATTCGCCACCGAGTACCAGTAGTCGCGCTGCATGGCCGAGCCATCGATCTGCGCGATGGGCACCGCCGACACCGAGCAGTAGGACCGCCGATAATCGCCGACGAAGCCATGCGAGTTGGCCAGCACCTTGTAGCCGACAGCGGCGTCGAAGGTGCCTGCCTTCGGAGTTGGTGATGCGCGGGTCGGCATCGAGCGCGGCCTTTTCGGCGCGGCGGGCATAGTCGATACGGTCGGCAGTCGAGAGCGAATACACGTCCTCGTGATACATCTGAAGATCGCCTTCCAGCTTGCCCAACTGCGCCGGCTCGGGTATGCCGGCGAAGGGATCTTCGCTGGTGATCCTGGCCAGCGCCAGCGCCGAATCCACCAATTGGCGAATACCCTCGGCACTGAGATCGCTCGAGTAGGTGCTGGCGGCGCGCTGTCCAAAGAAGACGCGCACGCCGATTCCTTTGGAGCCGGATTCCTTCAGCGTTTCGACCTCGCCCAGGCGGACGACGGTGGAGAATTCGCTACCGTCCATGGCAACGGCCTCGGCGGCGGTAGCGCCCCCCTGCATGGCACGACGGATGACGTCGGCGGCAATTTCCTTCAGGTCAGTTGAGGTTGGTTGAGTGGGAGCGGAGTGCTCTTCGATGGAAACATTCATGTGTGTAAGTCAATTCCTATATGTAAAAATGCCTGCCGATTACGCTCAGATTTTTCGATGGGTGCTTAATTGGCTGGCTAACCACGGCGACGCAAGAACAGCCGCCCCTAGAATGAAGCAGACGAAACCCCAACCGGTCGCAACTCCTAACACCAAGAGCCCGACGTATAGCACAACTACGACGCGGTCCTGTAACGACAAGCGGTAGCTATCAAATCGAGCAGAAACCACGGCAGCTAGCAAAAATGCAGCGGCGCTTCCCAGCGCCATGCCTCGCGATACAGTTGCGGAGGGATTGTCGAGGACGTGGCCGCTCGCTGCCATTGTCAAGGCGTTGAGCGCAGCCAAGATGAGAAAACCGGGTAACGCTCTTACGCAACCAGGCAGGTTCAAAACTAAAATCAAAAACGCCACGGCGATGGCCAGCCAGCCCAAAGCAGTTGAACCGGCAGCCTTATGCGAGACAACCAGCCCGCCCCACACCATCAATAAACCTGCGACACAGGCCAAAAGCACAAGACCCGCCAGCCGCAACCCACCGCGCACTTGGTTCTGAATTGAACGACGCTCGCGCATAATCCGTGACCCATTGCAATTTGATCTGGAATTTCATCCGCTCGCATTCTTGGGGGACGAGAGACCCCAATCATCATCCGCCCGTTCCGCCCACGGTAAGCCGATCTACTTTTAGCGTGGGAATCCCAACCCCTACGGGCACTGACTGTCCATCCTTGCCGCACGTCCCGACGCCTTCATCCAGTTGCAAATCGCTGCCCACCATGGAGACTTTGGTCAGCACGTCCGGCCCGTTGCCGATCAGCGTCGCGTTCTTCAGCGGCGACGTCACCTTCCCGTCCTCGATCAAATAGGCCTCCGACGCGGAGAAAACGAACTTGCCGTTGGTGATGTCAACCTGCCCGCCGCCGAAGTTCACCGCGTACACGCCATACTTGACGGAGCGAATGATGTCTTCCGGCGAATCCTGGCCCGCCAGCATGTATGTGTTCGTCATGCGCGGCATGGGAATGTGCTGATAGCTTTCGCGCCGGCCATTCCCGGTGTTGCGAATGCCCATCAGCCGCGAAGACAGCTTGTCTGAAAGATAGCCCTTCAGAATTCCGTTCTCGATCAGTACCGTGTTCTCGGTGGGATTGCCCTCGTCATCGACATTGAGCGATCCGCGGCGTCCCGGCATGGTGCCGTTATCCACGACCGTGCATTTGTCGCTGGCGACTCGCATGCCCAACATGCCGGAAAATGCCGAACGTCTTCTTGCGATTGAAGTCCGCCTCCAGGCCGTGGCCGATGGCTTCGTGCAGCAGAATTCCCGGCCAGCCCGGCCCCAGCACGACCGGCATCTCGCCCGCCGGAGCGTCGCGCGCATCGAGCTGAATGATGGCCTGCCGCGCCGCTTCTTTGGCAAAATGCTCGGGCGAGGCCTCGCCCTGGAAGTAGTCCAGAGCAACGCGACCGCCTCCGCCAGCGGTGCCGCGCGCCGAGCCCGAAGCTTCCGATTTCGCGATGCAGAAGACGCTCATGCGCGCCAAAGGCTGCGCGTCTTCGGCGAAGCTGCCATCGGAGCCGATCACCAGAATATGGCGCAACTCGTCGGCATAACCCACGCGCACTTCGTGAATGCGCGGGTCATAATCGCGAGCGGCTTTATCGGCACGCTGCACCAGCTCAACCTTGGCGACCACGTCGGCTTCGACGGACGGCAAAGGCACGGGATAGAGATTGTGCGCGGGCTTGTCGGTGAGGCCGACGACCGGCTCCTTGGCCGGACCACTGGCAATCAGCGCGGCCGTTCGCGCCGCGTGCAGGATGCGCTCCTGCGAGAGATCGTCGGTGTAGGCGTAGCCGGTCCGCTCGCCGGACAAGACGCGCACACCGCATCCGGCCGAAATACCCTGGGTTGCCGACTTCACCATGCTCTCGTCGAGCGAAACCGAGGTCGAGGTCTGATATTCGAAGTAAAGGTCGGCAAAGTCACCGCCGGCCGACAGCGCCGCCGCCAGATAGCGTTCCACGTCGGCTTGCGCCAGACCGTAGCGATCGAAGAAAAACTTCTTGTCCATATTCACACTCATTCGATGCCTGGAGCGCCGGCAAAGGCGCGGCCGTCCTCTGGACTGCACAATGACGAATTAAACAGGAGCCTCAGGAGAATTACTCATTATCACACGCCCTTGTGCCCGCTGACGCTGCAGTCGCCGCGCGCGCCAATCTAAGCTATCTACGGGCCCCGCCATGCACGCCGGTACGATCTCTAGCGAATCCCTCGACAAAATGCTGCAGCAGTATTTGGCCGATTCGCCAGGAGCCGCGGTCATTGAGGACGGCGTGGTCCTGCTCGACTTCAGCGCGGCAAAATATTCCGTCTCCGGCGAGGGCAAATGCGTTCTGCACATCTGGTCGGAAGAACGGAACATGGTGCGCCGCGTGCTCGATGCGGAGTTAGGCTCTGCTGCCCTGAAGTTGCAAGTCTTGCGGTTCGGTCAGTCGCAGCCCACGCTGCTGGAGATTACTGCCTCTCGTGACCGTCGCACCGGCGCCGGCAAGCGGGCCTCGCGCGCGCGCTATCAGGCGATTCTGCAACGCACGCTGCAAAGGCAATATCCCGGATTCAAGCTTGAGCACTTCAGCGGCAACCCGGACCTGGAACATTCTCTCAGCCCGGTTTACACGCGCGGGCTGTTGCGCAGTGGCCAAACTGCGTTCGCGGTGCTCGGCGTCAGCTCCGAGGAAACGCAGGCGTGTGTCGATGCCGTGCTCACGTTTGGGATTCTGTGGCTGGAGTATCAGCGGCAACAACTGGCCGGCCGCGCGGTAGTCGAAGGACTGAAGCTGTTTCTGCCGCCGGGCCGTGCGCAAATCGTTGGACAACGCGCGGCCCATCTGGATCCGAACGCGGCCAAGTGGCAGCTCTATGAATTCGACGAGCGTCTGGAGAGCGCCGAGGCGATCGATCTCGCCGACTCCGGCAATGTCGTCAGCCGGTTGACCCACGCCGTCGATGTTCCCGCGGCGCGCGAGCGCTTTGCCGCCTCCATTGAACGCATTCGTGCTCTGGTACCCGAGGCGGAAATCACAGTGGAGTCCGCTTCCGAGATTGTGTTTCGCTTATACGGGTTGGAGTTCGCGCGCGCCCGACTGACTCCAGTTTCCGGATCGTTCCGCAACAGTGAGTCCATCTTTTTCGGAGTCGGTCCCGCGGAGTATGTACTGGACGAGGGTAGCGAGCCGGCTTTCCTGGAACTGCTGCAGCGCCTGAGCGAGCAGCGCCGGGCCGGCGGTTCGCACACCGACCTGTTCTTCCGGCTGGCGCCCGAGCGCTGGCTGGAGAGCCTGGTAACGCGGGACGTGTGCGCCATCGACGAGCGCCTCGACCCCAGCTTCGTCTATTCGCAGGTTCCGGCGTTCGCTTCGAGCGATCGCGCCATGCTGGATGTGCTCACCTGCACCCGCGACGGGCGTCTCGCCGTCGTGGAATTGAAGGCCAACGAAGACATTCATCTGCCGCTGCAGGGACTGGATTATTGGGCGCGGGTGCGCTGGCATCAGCAGCATGGCGAATTCATCCGCAACGGCTATTTCGCCGGACGCGAGCTTTTCAGCGCTCCGCCGCTTCTCTACCTGGTGGCTCCTGTCTTGCATCTGCATCCCAGGACTGACGTTCTGCTGCGCTACCTGTCTCCGCGAATCGAGTGGACATTGGTGCAACTCGACGAGCGCTGGCGCGAGGGAGTGAGAGTACTAAGTCGCAAGCATCCTCGAAGTGATCGTCCCACGGCCTGATTCGAGAACGTTTTCACCACGGAAGCACGGAATACGCGGAATTTTGGGAAGCAAGCCTTCGCGGGTTGCATAGGGCACCTCATCGAAGAACTCCGTGTATTCCGTGCTTCCGTGGTGATTCTCGACGCTCGCAGCAGAAGGCCGCGCGTGCGCATCCTATACAATCGAGCTGCGCATGATGAATCGGATGATCCTCGCCAACCTCGTGCAGCGCCCTTTTCGCACCATGATCAGCGTAGTTGCGGTGGCCGTAGAGGTCACGCTGATCCTGCTGATCGTCGGCATTATGCTGGGCATTCTGAACGACAGCAGCAGCCGGCAGGCGGGAATTGGCGCCGACATCATGGTGCAACCCCCAGGCTCGTCCTTGATTATGGGCGTGACCGGCGCGCCGGTCTCGGTGAAAATCGCAGGCAAGATTGGGCAACTGGCGCATGTTACCGCCGTCGCTCCCGTGGTCATGCAGGTTACGACTGCAGGAACGGTCGAAGTCCTCTACGGCATCGATCTGCAATCGTTTGACGCAGTGAGCGGCGGCTTCCGCTTTCTCTCGGGCGGGCCGTTTCAGGGTCCGAACGACATGATCATCGACGACCTGAAGGCCGCCGCCAAGCATCTCAAGGTCGGCGACACTCTTGAAACGCTCAATCATGCGTTCCGCATCTGCGGCATTGTCGAGCACGGCAAAGGTGCCCGCGAGTTCGTTCCCATGGCGACTCTGCAAGACTTGATCGGCGCCATCGGCAAGGCGTCCATCTTCTACGTCAAACTCGACGATCCTAACAATGCCGACGCAGTGGTCAAGGAGATCAAGGGCATTCCCGGCATGCAGGAATACGGCGTGCACTCGCTGAAGGAGTACCTCAGCCTGATGACGTCGGCCAGCATTCCCGGACTCAACACGGTAATCGATGTCGTGATTGGCATCGCCATGGTCATCGGCTTCATCGTGATCTTCCAGGCGATGTACGCGGCCGTGATGGAGCGCACGCGCGAGATCGGCATCCTGAAATCGCTGGGCGCGGGCAAGCTCTACATCGTCAATGCAGTGTTGCGCGAGACGCTGGTGATCGCCGTCAGCGGAGTCATCCTGGGCATCGTCATCAGCTACGTCGCACGGGTGGGATTAAAGAGCAGGTTCCAGACACTGCCGGTGATGATTACATCCGGCTGGCTGTTGCGGGCCGCGATCATCGCACTGGTCGGCTCGTTGTTGGGAGCGCTCTACCCGGCCATCAAGGCCGCACGCAAGGATCCCATTGACGCACTGGCCTACGAATAGCTAGGTTCATTCCGCATTCCCACCGCTCAGCGAATGCACTCTTAGTTCTTCGCTAAATTCCCAAATCCTGCGCGTCAGCCGTTCGAGCGTCTTCTGCGCCGGGGGCGGCGGCATACGCTTCAACGCCTTGGACTTCTTCTTGGCGGCAAGAACTCGGTTGTGCTTTTCTGCAACCAGCCGGGCGAATCTCTTGTCGCTCTCGGCCCGCTTCACAAGCGCTTCGAACGCCCGCCGCACGCTCTCTTCTTTCTGGCAGATGAGAAAGATGTCCGCGCCGGCAATCAGCGTTTCAACCGCGGCTTCTTCGATGGACGATGCGGCCGCCAGCACGCCGCCCATATCGAGATCGTCGGTGATGATCAGCCCGCGATAGCCGATCTTCTTGCGCAGAACACCGGTCATCCACTTCTTGGAGAGCGACGCCGGCCTGGAGTCTTCCGTCACCTGCGGATAGGCCGCGTGCGCCACCATGACGAACGGCAACTCGCGCCGCAGTTCGCGATAGGGCGCGAGGTCTTCCTTCCACAACCGCTTCCACGGCTTGTCGATGGTTGGCAGCTCGGTGTGCGTATCGAGGCTGGCCTCGCCCAGTCCGGGGAAATGCTTGCCGCATGCGAGGATGTCGCATTCGCCGAGGCCGCGCAGGAATTCGTGCGCATAGGCGATTACCTGCTTCGGCTTCGGCGACACGGCGCGCGAGCCGAGAACGGCCTTTGATGGTTCAAGCCTCAGGTCAAGCACGGGCGCGAAGTCGGTATTGAATCCCAGCGCGCGCAGCTCTTCGCCGATCAGTGCGCCGTGTTTGCGAAAGAGCTTCTTTGAGCCGCAAGCCGCAACCTCGGCAACCGAGGGGATGGGCGCAATCACATCGCGCAGGCGATCAACCGTGCCGCCCTCCATGTCCACGCACAGAAACATGGGTGTGGCGCCGGCCTTCTGCGCCTCGCTCAGCAATGCGTGCGCTTGCCCGGCATCTTCAAGATTGCGCTGAAAGAGGATGATGCCGCCGGGCTGAAAGGTGTCCAGCATCACCCGCAGCCGTTGCGAGATGACGATCCCGTCAAAACCCATGACGAGCAGTTGGCCGACCTGCCGGCGAAGTTCAAGATTGCGCTTGGAGGGCATAGGAACAGAAGAGTGTACCGCGAGGAGGAAATATTAGTGGTCAAGGCCCAAACGACGCTCATTGGCGGCATTCAGAGCGACAAGCTTCGCAACCCGCACGCCTAATGCCGCAATCGCTGCTTCAACCGCCGGTAGGTCCTGAGCCTCGTTCTTCTGACCGCGTAGGAGGTTCTGCTGTCCGGGATTCCGCCGGGCTTCGCGCCGCTCGTCTTTTCAGTGCGCGCCAGTCGCTCGGCCAATCTCTGTTGCAAAGCCTGAGTTCGCATGATGGCGAAGTACAACCGATCTAACGCCGCCCAGAATTCCTCGAAATTGTTGAATGTCGCCACTTCGTCGCCCCAATTAATCACGGGATCAGCTCAACATACTCCGCCAGAGTGATCTTTGCATCCGGCATCGAATCACTCCATCTGCTTCTTCAGCTCGTGCAGCAGGTTCAGCGCCTCCAGCGGGCTGAGGCGATTGAGGTCGGTTTCCTTGATGCGGTCCACGATCTTCTGCGAGAGCGGGGTGAAGATGGTGAGCTGCATCGGGCGCGGGCTCGGCGGTTTCGTCGCGCGCCAGGTGCTTCACCGCGCTGAGCTCGGCGCTCTCGTGCTCGTCCAGAACTTCACGCGCGCGATTGATAACGTCATTCGGCAGCCCCGCCAGCTTCGCCACTTCGATGCCGTAGCTCTTGTCTGCCGCGCCCTCTTCCACCTTGCGCAGAAATACAATCCCGCCGCCGCTTTCTTTCACCGACACGTGAAAGTTCTTGACCCCGCTCAGCCGGTCGGCCAGCTCCGTCAGCTCGTGATAGTGCGTGGCGAAGAGCGTCTTGGCGCGCGTGTTGGCGTGGATGTACTCGATGGCGGCCCACGCAATCGCCAGCCCGTCGTAGGTCGAAGTGCCGCGGCCAACTTCGTCGAGCAGGATGAGCGACCGCGCTGTCGCCGTGTTGAGAATCGCCGCCGTCTCCGTCATCTCCACCATGAAGGTCGAGCGGCCGCGCGCCAGATTGTCGGCCGCGCCGATGCGGGTGAAGATGCGATCCACCAGTCCCAGCCGCGTCGAAAGCGCGGGCACAAACGATCCCATCTGCGCCATCAGCACAATCAGCGCGGCCTGGCGCAGGTAGGTGGACTTGCCGCCCATGTTCGGGCCGGTGATCAGCAGGATGGAATGCGTGGTGCCGTTGAGGTAGAGATCGTTGGGCACGAAGCGATCGGCAACGCCCGAAATTTCGAGCTGCTCGATGACGGGATGACGGCCTTCGATGATTTCAATGTCGCTATTTTCTTCCAGCTTCGGACGGCAGTAATTACGGTTGGCGGCCAGCGATGCGAACGCCGCCAGCAGGTCGATCTCGGCCAGCGCCAGCGCGGTCTGCCGGATGCGCCGCGCCTCGGCGGCAATGGCCGAGCGCAATTCGGCAAACAGGCGCCGCTCGATCTCGACCATCTTCTGCTGCGCGTCGAGAACTTTCGCTTCATACTCCTTCAGCTCGGGCGTGGTGAAGCGCTCGGCATTGACCAACGTCTGCTTGCGTTCGTAGTCGGCGGGCGCGTGGTGCAGATTGGCTTTGGAGATCTCAAGGTAATAACCGAAAACGTTATTGAATTTCACCTTGAGCGAGCCGATGCCGGTGCGCTGGCGCTCGCGCTGCTCGATCTGCGCGATGTACTGCTTGCTGTTGCGGCTGAGGTCGCGCAGCTCGTCCAGTGCCGCATCGACGCCGGCGCGAATCACGCCGCCATCGGCGAGCGTCAGCGGCGGCTCGTCTTCCAACGATGAGACGATGCGCTCGCGCAGATCGGCGAGCTCGTCGCATTGCTCGTGCAGATATTGCAGCCGTTGGGGAGGAGGCAAGCTCTCGGCTCTCGGCTCAGGGCTCACGGCCGAAAAGAGATGAGCCAAAGACACGCGTACGGCCGGTAGCTTAGCCGAGCGACACCGCCAACGCCAGCAGGTCGCGAGGGTTTGCCGTCTCCAGCGTGACGCGGCTGAGTAATCGCTCCAGGTCGAGAATGCCGTCAAGCGAACGCCGCAGCTCCTCGCGGGCTACGAGGTCCTTGACCATCGACTCCACCGCGTCCAATCTTCTGTTGATTTCGGCGGGGTCGATCGAGGGTCGCAGCATCCACGAGCGCAGCAGGCGCTTGCCCATGGGCGTGACGGTGCAATCGAGACAGCGGAAGAGCGTGGCGTTCTCGCCCGAACCGGCGAAGAGCGGCTCGATCAATTCGAGGTTGCGGACGGTGACCGCATCCAGCACCAGGCAGTTCTGCCGCTCGTAAAATCCGATACGGTCTACATGGTCTAAAGACCCGCGCTGCGTGGTGCGAACGTAATGCAGGATGGCGCCTGCGGCGACGGCTGCGGCGGCGCGGTTCGCCAGACCGAAGCCTTCGAGCGAGAGCACGCCGAAATGATTTTCCACCTGCGGAATGGCATAGTCGGGCGCGAAGATCCAGTCTTCGAGCGGCGTTTCCGCCCAACTGGCGTTCTCCAACGACGCGATGCGAGGCGTGGCCGCGGATTGTTGTGATGATCCTTCGTCCCACCCTTTCGGCGAAAGATGCCGAAAGGATGGGGCACTCGCGTGTTTTGGAGCCGGCGATTGATCGAACAGCGGCAGCGACGACGCAAACAGCACTTCGCGCGGGCGCAGCACCAGCAACTCTTCGCGGATTCGGCGTTCGGAATCGTCGCCGGTGAACTCGGTCGCGCGAAACTCGCCGGTCGAGAGATCGAGCGCGGCAAAACCGGCGGCATTACCTGCTCGCGCGACGCAAGCGAGGAAGTTGTTTTCCTCCGAGCCAAGCTGCGCATCGGCGGCGGTCCCCGGGGTGAGCACGCGAGTGACTTCGCGCTTCACCAGCTTCTTGGCCAGGCGCGGGTCTTCCATCTGCTCGCAGATGGCGACTTTGAATCCGCGGCGAATCAGCTTGGCAATGTAGTTCTCGGCCGAGTGATAGGGCACGCCGCACATCGGAATGGCAATGCCCTTTTCCTTGTTGCGCGAGGTCAGCGTGATCTGCAACTCGCGCGCGGCCACCACCGCGTCTTCAAAAAACAGCTCGTAGAAATCGCCTAGCCGGAAGAACAGCAGCGCGTGGGGATGTTCTTTCTTGATCGCGGTATATTGCCGCATCAGCGGGGTAGACGGCTCGGACATGGCGGGAAACTGCGCGGATTATAGCAGCCGCTCGAACGTGCCGCGCGGTGCTACACTGCGATTTTCTATGGCAAACATCACACATTTCGAATGCAGCCGCTGCGGCGAGCAATTTCCTCCCACACCGGCACCGACCATCTGCCCCAAAGACGGCGGGCCGTTGTACGTCCGCTATGATCTCGGCGAAATCCGCTGGCACTCCTCCCGCGACTCGCTCATCGGCGCGCCGAAAAACATGTGGCGCTACGCCGCGGTCCTTCCCGATGCCGACCCGGTCACGCTTGGTGAAGGCTTTACGCCGATGCTGCCCAGCCACAAATATCCCAACCTGCTCATCAAAGACGAAGGCCTGAATCCCACCGGCTCGTTCAAAGCACGCGGCATGGCTGCGGCGATCACGATGCTGCGGCATTACGGCGTTAAGAAGCTCGCGGCGCCTTCGGCAGGAAATGCCGGCGGCGCCATGGCGTCTTACGCGGCCGCCGCGGGGCTGGAAGCGTACGTCTTCATGCCCAAGGATGTGCCCATCGCCAATCGACTTGAGGTCGAGGCCGCAGGCGCGCACCTGACATTGGTTGATGGCCTGATCAGCGACTGCGGGCGCATGGTCGCCGAGCGCAAAGAGAAAGAAGGCTGGTTCGACGTCTCCACACTCAAAGAGCCGTTCCGCGTCGAAGGCAAGAAGACCATGGGCTACGAAGTTGCCGAGCAGATGGGATGGACTTTGCCGGATGCGATTCTGTATCCCACCGGCGGCGGCGTGGGCCTGATCGGGATGTGGAAGGCGTTTGAAGAGATGGAAGAGCTCGGCTGGATCGACGGCGGCAAACGGCCAAAGATGATTTGCGTACAGGCCGAGGGCTGCGCGCCGATTCCGAAAGCGCTACAGGAAGGGCAGCCGGCATCGCAAGCGTGGCCGGACGCGCACACCCTCGCCGCTGGCCTGCGCGTGCCCAAAGCGTATGGCGACTTCATCGTCCTCGACATCATCCGTAAGAGTAACGGGACAGCAGTTGCGGTCAGCGACGATGCCATCATGGAATGCGTGAAGGAGATGGCCTCGCAGGAAGGCATCTTCGCGTGTCCTGAGGGCGCAGCCGCGCTCGCCGCTTACAAGCAATTGCTCGCGACGGGATTTCTGAACACCGGCGACAAAGTGGTGCTGTTCAATACCGGTTCGGGTTACAAGTATCTAGACGTGATGGCGAAGTATTGGGGCGTCGAAGGCTTCGGCGCTGAAAGCAAACTGCCCGCCGGACGCAACATGGGCGGGATCATCGGGCCGTGGTAAAGCAGCAGCTAGCAACTAGCGACTAGCAATTAGTTCTTTGGATCCGGCAGGCGATTGATCCCCGTGCTGGGCGAGGGTACCGCTCACTAGCGGTAAGCACTGAGTTGCTAGTTGCTTCTTGGAGGTTCCCTTGCGCGACTTCGACAGTTTGTCGCAGAAAGAAATCCTTGCTCTGGCGATTTCGCTGGAGGAAGAGGATGAACGCATCTATTCCGATTATGCCGAAAACATGCGCGAAAATTTTCCCGCCACGGCGAAGGTCTTCGAGGAGATGCGGCAGGAAGAGATCGAGCATCGCCGGGCCCTCATCGAGATCTACCGGAAAAAGTTCGGCGAGCACATTCCCCTGGTGCGGCGCCATGATGTGCGCGGCTTCGTACAGCGCAAGCCCATCTGGCTGAACACGCCGTTGCGGCTGGAGCAAATCCGCGAGCAGGTCAGCGCCATGGAGGTGGAGACGCGCCGCTTTTACGAGCGTGCAGCCGCGCGGACCGGGGACGCCAGCATTCGCCAGTTGCTCGACGATCTCGCCGTCGCCGAAACTGCCCACGTCGAGCGCGCCGCCGAACTGGAGAAGACGGAACTCAAGCCGGAGGTCCGCGAGGAAGAAGACAAAGCCAAGCGCCGGCTATTCGTGCTGCAGATTGTGCAGCCCGGCCTCGCGGGATTAATGGACGGTTCGGTATCGACGCTGGCGCCAGTATTCGCCGCCGCTTTCGCCACGCGCAACACCTGGGACGCATTCGCCGTCGGTCTTGCCGCGTCACTGGGCGCGGGCATCAGCATGGGATTCGCCGAAGCGCTCTCCGATGACGGCAGCCTCACTGGGCGCGGCACGCCCTGGTTGCGCGGGCTGGTCTGCGGCGCAATGACCGCGCTGGGCGGCATCGGCCATACGATGCCTTTCCTGTTTCACAGCTTCAATCTCGCGCTGGTGGTTGCCATTGCCGTGGTTCTGGTGGAACTGGCGACCATCACCTGGGTCCGCCATCGCTTCATGGACACGCCGCCGTTGTCCGCCGCAGTGCAGGTGGCGTTTGGAGGCGCGTTGGTGTTTGCGACCGGCATCCTCATCGGCAACTCGTAAAGGCAGTGGCGAGTGGTCAGTGGTTCAGTGGGTCTCATCCGGAAATGTTCAGAGAGCAGGTGGAGCGAGCGTTTGCGCGAACAAGGCATTTACAAGGCCCTGAGGCGCGGCAGGCTTCAGAAATGCCGCACTACATTCGCAACGGCTATTGATTGCTGCCTAAGTAATGTCTTATGTACGGTGGAAGGGCACGGCTTTAGCCGTGCCGTAGTTTGGCGAGATGAGTAGGCTTTAGCCCTGGTTCACCGCGGCTGAAGCCGGAATTCGCGCCTCGCGATTCGCCGGGCTGAGGCCCGGCGCTTCCACGTCAAGCAGGACATTAATTTTGCAGCTCTCAATAACGCTCCCCGCCCGCTATTTCATCGGCGATCCTGCCTGCGCGATCACCGACTGCATCACCGGGGTCAGTTGCACGACCAGCTCGGCGTTATAGGACTGCGAGCTGGGATCGTTGAGCGGGTAGCTGCCATAGATGCGCGCCGCGCCGACGGCATAGCCGCGCGACTTGTAGGCCGGCGAGTTGCCCTCGACGGCAGGATCGACGTTGGTGATGATGATGGAAACCGTGTTGTCGCTGTTGCGGCGAATGTCGAAGGTGCGGAACTGCTGCGGGAAGTCGCGCAACGAACAGGTTTCAACCTCCCAGAAGGCGAGCGTAGGATCGCCGCTGCGGTCGGGCTGCGGGGTCACGACGTTCACGTGCCGGTGTCCTGCCATCCACAAAATGAGATTGGGATATTGATGCAGGGTGTTGAGCACGTAGTCGTCGGTGTAGTCCGGACCCGGCCAGACGGGCAACGGTGTGGTATCGGTCAAGCTGGTTTGCGGCAGGATGGGTACGTGCGCGCAGATCACCATCAGCTGATTGTTGACCTGTCCGGCGTGCAGCTCGTCGACCAGCCACTGGTAGCGCTGATCGTCAAGCGCGCCGCGGGCATATCCGTCGTTTTCCGCCTGGTTCGGTCCCTTCGCCGTATCGTCCAGCACAATGAACTTGATCGGGATGTCGGACTTCGGCACAAAGCTGTAACAGGCGAGGTCCTGGTCGAGATTGGCCTGGGTAAACCCGTGCCCGACGGGCTTGCTGGTGGTGTTAAAGAACTCCGCCATCCAATCGTGGGTGGTAGAGGTGAGATTGGCCATGGTATGGCGGTTGGCATCCGCAACGACAGTGGGAGCAGTGCGGAAAGTCGGCTATCGGTCCGGCGTCAATGATGTTTCCGTATGGCGTCGACCCATCGACCACACCCATATACGCGCCCGTACTATCGATCACTGGCTGTCCGGGATTGTCTTCTATGTTCAGGATGGCGCTGCCGATGTGGGCGTTCCGGGTCTTGGTGTTTTCAAACGCCGAGCCCATCCAGAACTGATCGTGATTGCCGATGACCTGGTACCAGGGAATCGCGGGATCGAGGCCGGCGGCGTAAAAAGGCTTCTGGTAGTCGATGGTGGCGGCGCCCACATGCGCACCCGAGCTGGGGGTGATGATTTTGCCGTCGAGGGTGTCGATGAACAAGCGCAGTTCGTTGTACTGCGAGTTGTTGCAGTCGTCTCCCAGCGATATCCCGAAATCGAATGGCGTCACTTTGTGCAGGGCGTTGATGGTCTGGACGGCGGCGTCGAGTACGTGCGGCGTGGACAGAATGATGGGCGAATAGGCCGATGACTCGCCGGAACCATAGCCGGCGGCTATGCCAATATAGTTGGCTTGCGCCGGCGATTCCTTGTCGGCAATGTGGATGTCGGACATGGAGTAGTAGAACAGCAGCCTCGCTACGTTGGGCGCTCCCGTGTAGGCCGGCGCGAGATCGGGGCGAACGAAGTGCTTCAGCGGGCCGCCAATGTGCCAGGCGCTGTAGCCATACGTGGCATAGTCAACCACATCGGCCGGGCTGATTTGGACCGCGGTCGGCGGGACTGCGACCGGTAGCACTTGCTGCTGTGCCGTGGTGTAAACCCGGGAGGCGATCGGCCAGCGCACGATCTGCGGCACCGGCGCCGGCGGCGTTGGGGTGGGGCTGCCCCCGCAGCCGGTAAGCTCGAGGGTGCCGATTCCCAACGCCGCAGTTTGCACCGCGCCGATGCCAATCCCCACCGCCTTGATGAAATCTCTTCGGTTGAGTCCCTGATGCTTGTCTTGCCTGGCCACGGGAGTTCCTCCGGACTGTAAAGTGCGTCTTTCGTTACATCGGCAAGAACGAGAATGGCTTCAGCGCAGGAGGCTCCGGTCTCGCAAAATCCTGTACTATCTTGTGCGAGGTGCAATCATGTCCTTTCGCAATGGTGACAAGTCGCGCGAGCATCGCCTTCGCAAGGCGCGGCAAAAGAAGCGCGAGACCGTCCGCGAGATCAAGAGCAAGGGCGGAGTCCAAGCACAGCCCGGACCAGCGGCGAAGAAGAGCGCGTAGTTTCCTCGCCGGAATTTCGCGCCGCCGGCCGGATCAGCATCGGGCCGACAAATTGCACCATAAATTGTGCAAATTCTCGATTTGGGAATTGCTTGTCAAGCCCCACAAAGGTGCTGAAATCGGCGCAAGCTTATGATGTAAAGGCAAATACAGTACGGCCTGAAACAGAACAAAATAGCCCTGAATGTGCTATAATGTATTTAGAGAGTCAGGAAAGGGCGAGTCGGCCTATCCTGGCTCTCATACTTTTTGTGGCCTGATCTTGAGTCCCGCGCCGGTCCGGGTGCGACCTTCAGAAGTTCGAATTCCGGGCGTCCTTCGCCGGTCATGGTTGCGACTCTTCGTTTGCAAGCGCACACTTGTGCGACATAATGTGACCGCCGTCACACGGGCTCGTGACTCTCGTACGGGCGGCAAGATGCCTCTGACTGTTAGAACTGGAAAGTCGAAGCCAGCAGGCTGACGGCACTAGGAGAGGCATGGCAGTGCCCGAGGAAACCAAAGACCCCAACCCAGTCTTGCCTGAATCGAGCGCGCCGAAAGCGCCGGCAGCCGACGCATCGGCGCCTGCAAAAGCGCCTGCCGAAACAGCCGCGACAACGCCGACGGCTTCTGAAGCGAAGCCGGCTGCCCCGGTAGCGAAGCCGGCCGCCGCCAAGCCAGACGATACCGCGAAGGCCTCACCCGAAACTGCGGCGAAGACCGATACGGCCGCCGCCGCTAAACCTGCTGCTCCGGCCGCCGCCGCAAAGCCTGTCGCCAAGCCTCCGACGAAGCCCGAAGGCCCCAAGCCGGAGCCCTGGGATTCCGAGCTGGTTAGCAAGTTGAAAGCGCAGTACGGCTCAGGGATCAAAGAGGCCAGCACTTACGTCGGCCAGAAGTATCGTCGTCGTGGACAGCTCGATCGTCTACGAAATCCTGCTGCGCATGAGGGACGACGAGCTCTTCAACTACCTCGTCGATGTGACCGCGGTGCACTATCCCAAGCGCGAGGCGCAGTTCGACATCGTGTACATCCTGTACTCGTTCCACCACAACCAGCGCATCCGGGTGAAGACGCAGGTCAAGGACGGCGAAACGTTGCGCAGCGTTGTCGGCATCTGGGAGACGGCCAACTGGCTGGAGCGCGAAGTCTTCGACATGTTCGGCATCGTCTTCGATCAGCATCCGGACCTGAAGCGCATTCTGCTGCCCGAGGGCTGGAAGGGCCATCCGCTGCGCAAGGAATATCCCATCCTGTGCCAGGACCAGGAGTGGGTGAAAGAGAATTTGGGGATTGAAAGTGGACAGTAACGGCAGAGCGAACCTCAGGTTCGCGTCGAGAGGAAATGATCGGTAAGCGAGCCTTTAGGCTCGCGTCACGGAGTAAGAAATTTTCGAGGGGCTTCAACCCCGACACATGCCGCCGGCTGAAGCCGGCTCGGAAACAAAAGACGTACGGGACGCCAGCCTAAAGGCTGGCTCTACCAGGTCTGGCGAAAAGCGAAGAACGAACAGCGAAGAGCGAACCGACAATGAGCGATTTCGAAAACGATTATCGCCACGCAAAGCCCGGGCAGAGCGGCCCTGGCGTGAAGGACTATCTCGACCTCGATACCAAGGACGACACCTTTCTTGACGCCAACGAGCTGGTGCTCAACATGGGCCCGCAGCATCCTTCGACGCACGGCGTGCTGCGCGTCATCCTCAAGCTCGATGGCGAGAAGGTGTTGGGCACCGAGTGCGTCATCGGCTACCTGCATCGCGGTGTCGAGAAGATTGCCGAGAACCGCACCTATGCGATGTTCAACCCGTACGTCGATCGCATGGATTACGTCGCTGCGGTCTCGAACGGGCTGGGCTACTGCGAGGCGGTCGAGAAGCTGCTGAATACGGAAGCGCCGCCGCGCGCGCAGTATATCCGCGTGATCCTCACCGAGCTGTGCCGCATCGCCAGCCACCAGGTGTGGCTGGGCACGCATGCGCTCGATATCGGCGCGCTGACGCCGCTGTTCTACTGCTTCCGCGATCGCGAAGAGATCCTGAAGATTTTCGAGAAGTACTGCGGCGCGCGGCTGACGACGCACGCGTTCCGCATCGGCGGCTGCATTTACGAGACGTATGACGGCTTCGAGCAGGACTGCGTGAAGTTCTGCGACGCGTTTCTGCCCAAGCTGGACGAGTACGAAGAGCTGCTGACCACGAATCGCATCTGGGTGCGGCGCACCAAGGGCGTCGGCATTTTGAAGCCGGAAGATTGCATCGCGCTGGGCGTGACCGGGCCGGTGCTGCGCGCCGCCGGCGTGAAGTGGGACCTGCGCAAGGCGCAGCCGTACGAGTGCTACAGCAAGTTCGATTTCGAGATTCCGACCGGGCTGAACGGCGACACCTATGACCGGTACCTCGTGCGGATCGAGGAGATGCGCCAGTCGGTGCGCATCATCCGCCAGGCGGTGGATGGGCTGCCGCAAGGGCCGATCATGGCGAAGATTCCCAAGGTGCTGAAGCCGCCGGTGGGCGAGGTCTACACGTCGATCGAGGCGCCCAAGGGCGAGCTGGGATATTTCATTGTGAGCGACGGGTCGTTGCAGCCGTATCGCGTGCGGGTGCGGCCGCCGTCGTTCGTGAACTTGCAAGCCCTCGACAAGATGGTGCGCGGGTTGTTGGTGGCCGATGTGGTCGCGGTGATTGGGACCTTGGACATCGTGCTGGGCGAAGTGGATCGGTAGAGATTTGAAGGGGCACGCCTTCAGGCGTGCCGTAGCAAGTGATAAGAAGAGGGCTTTAGCCCCTGAGGGAATCGAGTCGTGAAGCCTACGCGCGAACACGCCACCACCAACGGTCAGACGTACTTCGTCACCGCTTCGACGTGGCAACGGCGCGCGCTGTTCAAAAACCCGCGCTGGGCCGAACTCTTCCTCGAAACCCTGCACTCGTATCGCGGAAAAGGTTATCTGCTGCACGAATACGTGCTCATGCCGGATCACTTTCACGTGCTGATTACGCCCGAAGTTACTCTCGAACGCGCGGTTCAGTTCATCAAGGGCGGTTTTTCGTTTCGAGCGAAGAAAGAACTAGGCAGCTCGATGGAAATCTGGCAGCGCGGGTTTTCTGATCATCGCATTCGCGATCGGGAAGATTTCGAGATTCACGTTGATTACATTTTGCGGAACCCGGTGGGAAGAAAGTTGGTTGAGCGAACGACGGATTACCCGTATTGCTCAGCTTTCCCCTTGAGCGTTAAAGACGAGGTCCCTCAGTGGCTAAAGCCTCTGGAGGAGATCCCCAGCGGCACGGCTGAAGCCGTGCCCTTTCAAAGCAGGTAAGGATTCGAGTGGCACGGCTGAAGCCGGCCCTTTCAAAGCTAATGTTGGACGCAATCACAAAATATCTGCACTCGAACGCAACCCCCGGCGAGGCCGGCAGCATGTTGTGGGCGACCATCTACATCCTGATCATCACCATCGGGATTTCGCTGACCGTCATCGCGATGAACTGGCTGGAGCGCAAGATTCTGGCGCACATGCAG
The DNA here is from genome assembly GCA_963713465.1 of uncultured Acidobacteriaceae bacterium. Taxonomy (GTDB): domain Bacteria; phylum Acidobacteriota; class Terriglobia; order Terriglobales; family Acidobacteriaceae; genus Bog-257. The sequence goes on along the minus strand of CAVQLZ010000006.1, from coordinate 226,763 downwards.
ATTCGCCTCGGCCCCATGCGCGTGGGCCCGCACGGTTTGCTGCAGCCCTTCGCCGACGCGCTGAAGCTGCTCATCAAGGAAGACATCATCCCGGAGAACGCCGACAAGCTGGTGTTCTGGAGTGCGCCGGTTGTGGTCACCATGACCGCATTCACCACGTTCCTGGTGGTGCCGTTCGGCCGCACACACGCCGTGACCGACATGAACATCGGAATCCTGTTCATGCTCGGCGTTTCGTCGCTGGGCGTGCTGGGAATCATCATGGCGGGATGGTCGTCGAACTCGCACTACCCGCTGATGGGGTCTTTACGGTCTAGTGCCCAGATGGTTTCGTACGAGATCGCCATGGGCCTGGCGATTGTTTCCGCCGTGCTCATGACGAGCTTGCAGACGGGCACGGGCACGCTGAGCATGATCGGGATCGTCGAGGCGCAGGCTGCGCAGCATACGTGGTTCATCTTCAAGTTCTTCCCGCTGGGATTTCTGGCGTTCGCGATCTTCGCCATTGCCATGGTCGCGGAAACCAACCGCGCGCCCTTCGATTTGCCGGAAGCTGAGTCGGAATTGGTCGCGGGCTTTCACACCGAGTACAGCGGCTTTCGCTGGTCGCTGTTCTTCCTGGCGGAATATGCGGCGATGTTGGCGGTTTCGTCGATCGCCGTGACGCTGTGGCTGGGCGGCTGGATGCGGCCATTCCCGACCTGGCTGCATGGGACCGCCTGGAACCTGGCGTTCTCGTATTTTCCAGCGCTGACGTTCCTGGTGCTCGCTCAGCTTTGCCTGCTCGGCGCGATCCGGATGCCGAAGATTCCGCAGATGAAGATCCAGACCGTGGGACTGGGAATTTTTGGCGGGCTGCTCGGGCTGATAGCGCTGGTGCTGTTGCTGCCAGGCGTGAACGAGCGTGTGCAGGACATCTACTGGTTCGTCGTTAAAGTTGCGTTCTTCATGTATCTGTACATCTGGTATCGCGGAACGTTTCCGCGCTATCGCTTTGACCAGCTCATGAAAGTGGGCTGGAAGATACTGCTGCCGACCGGGCTCGGCGTCCTGATCGCTACGGCGGTCTGGGGGCTGTTGCCGCAAATCTCGTCGGCAATTCTGGGGGTGCTGCAATGAGTCTGTCTCCGTTGATTCGCAAGCTTTTGCTGGTTGACCTGATCAAGGGCCTGAAGATTACGTTCAACTATCAGAAGCCGAGTGAGGCCGTGACCGAGCAGTATCCGCTGGAGCGGCCGGTGATTTTCGAGCGTTATCGCGGACAGCCGCGGCTGAAGGTCGATCCGGAGAGCGGCGCGTCCATGTGCATCGTGTGCAACCTGTGCGCGCTGGCGTGTCCCGAGCAGTTGATTGTGGTGAAGGGCGAGCGTAACCCGGTGACCAAGCGCAAGGAGCCAGTGTCGTACACCTACGACCTGAGCCGCTGCATGTTCTGCGGCCTGTGCGCCGAGGCCTGCTCGACCGATGCGCTGGAGCTGACGCAGGACTACGAAATGGCGCTCTACACCCGCGAGGGCATGGTGCTGGACCAGGCCGCGCTGGAGCGCGGGCAGGAGCCGGTGAAGTACGTGAAGTAGCTTTGAAAGGGCACGCCTTTAGGCGTGCCGTACCTTGGCATAAGAACGAGGCTTTTAGCCCCTGAGGGAATGTGCGAGGCGACGAAAGACGAGGTACCGCAGCGGCTAAAGCCGGTGCAATGGAGGATCTCGGCGGCACGGCTGAAGCCGTGCCCTTTCAAAGCCAAAGGTGAGACGTTCGGGAATATTGCTAACGGCTAATTGCTAATTGCTGCTTTTATGACTCCTATTGCGACAACGTTTTTCTTCTACTTCCTGGCGATCATGGCCATTCTGTCGGCCATTGCGGTGATCACCCGGCGCAATCCGGTGCACGCCGCGCTGGCGCTGATCGTGACGCTGCTGTCGCTGGCGGGCTTTTACCTGATGCTCTACGCGCCATTCGTCGCCGCCGTGCAGATCCTGCTGTACGCCGGCGGCATCGTGGTGCTGTTCCTGTTCGTGATCATGCTGATCAACCTGGAGCAGAACATCCGCGAGTATCAGTTCAACAAGCAGTGGCTGGTGGGCATCGGGGCCGCGCTGGCGCTGGGAGCGCTGCTGGCCTTTGTCTACGAGCGTGGACACAGTATCTTCCCGCGCACGTTCGCCGCCCTGCCCGAGGCGCAGAACACGCAGCAGATCGGCATAGCTCTGTACGGGCAGTACATGTTCCCGTTTGAAATTGCGTCACTGCTGCTGCTGGTGGCCATCGTGGGCGCGGTGGTGATGGCAAAGAAGAGGATTTGACATGGCTGAGATCACCACATTGCATTACTTGGTTGTTGCGGCGGCGCTGTTCATCATCGGCACCATTGGCGTGCTGACGCGGCGCAACGTGATCATCATCCTGATGTCGATTGAGCTGATCCTGAACGCGGTGAACCTGAACCTGGTAGCGTTCTCGCGGCTTTACGGATTGCAGGGCCAGGTGTTCTCGATTTTCGTGATCACCGACGCCGCCGCCGAGGCCGCGGTCGGGTTGGGCATCATCATCGCCTTCTTCCGCAATAAGGAGACGGTGAATGTGGACGAGGTGGATTTGTTGAAATGGTGAAAGGCAGCAACTAGCGACTAGCGACTAGCAACTAGCTGGGATGCGGGTACTGCAAGTTTCGTGGGGTTCTTAACTAGTTGCTAATTGCTAGTCGCTAGTTGCTGGGTTCATACATGTACTTCTTAGATCACATCTGGATTATTCCGCTCTTCCCCGCCTTCGGCGCGGCTTGCATGTTTTTCTTTGGGCGTAAGCTGTCCAAATCCGCGGTGAATGGCGTCTGCGTCGGTGCTGTAGTGCTGGCGTTCCTGTGGGCCGGCCTTGCGGTATGGCAATACACCGGATACTCGGCCGCGCATCCCGGCAAGCCCTTCGAGAAGATTTGCTTTACCTGGTTAGGAACCGGAGCCGATTCGCTTAGCTACCCGATACACGGTGGCTCAGCCGCGTTCCACGCCGATGCCGGCTTCCTGCTCGACCCGCTGTCGTCGATCTGGCTGCTGTTTGTGACCGGCGTGGGCATGCTCATCCACATTTACTCGATGGGCTACATGGCCCACGAGGGCGGCTATTACCGTTTCTTCGGCTACCTCAACCTGTTCATGTTCTCGATGCTGACGCTGGTGCTGGCCAACAACTATGCGCTGATGTTCGTTGGCTGGGAGGGCGTGGGCCTGTGCTCGTATCTGCTGATCGGCTTCTACTTCCTGCGGCACTCGGCCTCGACCGCCGCGAACAAGGCATTCATTACGAACCGCGTGGGTGACGCCGGATTCCTGCTGGGCATGCTGACCATCGCCTGGTACTTCGGCTCGGTGCAGTACACCGCGGTCAATCATCTGGCGCATAGCGGACGATTTCACATCGGCGATCCCGTGATCACCGCTCGCTTGCCTGTTGCTGTTCGTCGGCGCTTGTGGCAAGTCGGCGCAGTTTCCGCTGTATGTCTGGCTGCCGGACGCGATGGAAGGCCCGACGCCGGTCTCCGCACTGATCCACGCGGCGACGATGGTCACCGCCGGCGTGTACATGGTGGCGCGCTCGAATGCGCTGTTCGTGCTGGCGCCCAATGCGATGAAGACGGTCGCCATCATCGGCGCGCTGACCGCAATTTTCGCTGCAACCATCGCCCTGGTGCAGAACGACATCAAGCGCGTGCTGGCGTATTCGACGGTCTCGCAGCTCGGCTACATGTTCCTGGCGCTCGGAGTGGGCGCGTTTGCTGCCGGCGTCTTCCACGTCTTCACCCACGCGTTCTTCAAGGCGCTGCTCTTTCTCGGAGCCGGCTCGGTCATTCACGCCATGGGCGGCCAGCAGGAGATGCAGCACATGGGCGCGCTGCACGGCAAGATCAAGACCACCTTCGTAACGATGTTTATCGCGACGCTGGCTATCTCCGGCATTCCGGGCTTCGCGGGCTTCTTCTCGAAAGACGCCATCCTGTGGGAGACGTGGTCGCGCGAAGGCGGCGCCTATCGCTATCTGTGGTACATCGCGTTCTTCACCGCGCTGATGACCTCGTTCTACATGTTCCGGCTGATCTACCTGACGTTCTTCGGCAAGCCGCGCATGAGCCATGAGGTCGAGCACCACATTCACGAATCGCCGAAGACGATGACGGTGCCGCTGGTGATTCTCGCCATCTGCTCGATTGGCGCGGGCTGGCTGGGAATGCCGCACAGCCTGGGTGGATCGAATCGATTCGAAAAGTTCCTCGAACCGGTGTTCGCCAAAGAAGCGGTTGTGCTGGAGGAAGGCGGCAAGGGTGCGCAGGTTGCCGCGGGCGAGCAGCAGGTGGAGCATACAGATCCGCTGGAGTATTGGCTCATGGGCGCCTCCGTCGGTGCGGCGGTGCTGGGATGGTGGCTGGCACAGCGCGCCTACAAGAACGCGGATAAGGGCTACAAGGAGCCGATCCACGAGGTCGCGCCGCGTTTCTACAAGACGCTCTTCCGCAAGTGGTATGTGGACGAGATCTACGACTGGATCGTCACCGGCCGGGCGAAGGTGGGCAACGTGCGCCTGGGCGCCATGGGTCTGGGCGATGCGCTGTGGAAGTTCGACGCCAACGTGGTCGACGGAGCGGTGAACGGCGCGGGCTGGACCACGCGCGAGACGGGCACGTTATCGACGCTGTGGGACAAGTGGATCATCGACGGGCTGTGCGTGAACGGCGTCGCGATCGTCACGCGCATGTTGTCGTATCCCGTGCGCCTGGTGCAGTGGGGGCTGGTGCAGTGGTACGCGCTGGTGATGGTGGGCGGCCTGGTGGGATTGAGCGCCTACTACCTGGTGCCCGAGCCGGTGTGGCAGTGGATGCGGGCGCACTGGTTCATCTCCGGCGGGGCGATTGTGGCCGCAATTGCGGTTCTAGGGTTTGGCTGGTCGGTGGTGGCGCATCGTCAACCGCGGGTCGCGGAAACGAAGAGCATGGCCGCCGCGGCGGATTGAACCATGGCGACCTACTTCATCACGATCGGCGCTCACCTGAAGCGGAACCTGTTCCAACGTGACGGTGTCGCTGAACTCATGGTCGCCACGTTCCTCAAATGTCGTGACGCCGGGGAATTCGAATTGCACGAGTACGTCGTTATGCCGAATCACGTGCATTTGTTGCTGTCGATCAATGCTCAGCAGCGATTGGGGCTAGTGGTTCAAGTGATCAAGGTCGGGTTTTCGCATTCGTTGCGTCAGAACGGAATCATGGTTCGCACCGTGTGGGAAGAGAGATGTCACCACCGCTGCGTGCGCGATAACAACGAGTTTGCGGAATGCGTGCGATACATCCGGCAGAATCCCGTGCAAAAAGGTCTGGTAGCGAGCGCGGAAGAGTATCCATATTCGTCGGCAGGGCAGGGGCTGAAGTCCCCGGGAACGAATGAGGGCAAGGGGGACGCGAACCTGAAGGTTCGCTCTACCGATCCTACGGACAAAGCGGACGCGGGCCTAAAGCCTCGTCTTATGGAGTTTCTTGAGACGCTGGGGACGCGAACTTAAGGTTCGCTCTACCGGCTGAGAGCTAATACATGTACAACCACATCTTAAGCATCGTCTTATTTACGCCGCTGGTAGGGGCCATCCTCCTGCTGCTGGTGCCCAAGGAAAGCAAGGAAGCGATTCGCTGGATCGCGAACATCTTCGGCATGCTGGGCTTCGCGGTCTCGCTGCCGCTGATTCCCTGGTTCTGGGCACTGAAGGAGCGCGCCGGATTCCAGTTCGTCGAAGGCGCGCCCCAGAACTGGATCCCGACCATCGGCGCAGGCTACGTCCTCGGCATCGACGGCATTTCCTTCCTGCTGATCATGCTGACCACGCTGCTGGGCGCGATCTCGATCCTGTCGTCGTGGAACGCCATCCAGGAGCGCGTGAAGGAATACTACATCTGGTTCCTGGTGCTGCAGACGGGCATGTTGGGCGTCTTCATGGCCAATGACATGTTCCTGTTCTTCGTCTTCTGGGAAGCGATGCTGGTGCCGATGTATCTGCTGATCGGCATCTGGGGCGGGCCGCGCAAACTTTACGCGGCAATCAAGTTTTTCCTGTACACCCTGTTCGGCTCGGTGCTGATGCTGCTGGCGATACTGTTCCTGTATTTCCATCACCACACCCTCACCGGCGTGTACACCTTCTACCTGCCCGATCTTTACGCGACCGCGCCCAGGATCGGCGGCCACGCGGCCATCTGGCTGTTCTTCGCCTTCGCCCTCGGCTTCGCAATCAAGGTGCCGATGTTCCCGTTCCACACCTGGCTGCCGGACGCGCACGTCGAGGCGCCCACGGCGGGCTCGGTCATCCTGGCGGGCGTTCTGCTGAAGATGGGGACGTACGGGCTGATCCGCTTCTCGCTGCCGTTCTTCCCCGCCGTCGCCATGACGCCCTGGGTGCGCCAGTTCATGATTGTGCTGTCGCTGATCGGCATCATCTATGGCGCGCTGGTATCGCTGATGCAGAAGGACATGAAGAAGCTGGTGGCCTACTCGTCGGTCAGCCACCTCGGCTTCTGCACGCTGGGCATCTTCGCGCTGAGCCCGCTGGGCCTGAGCGGCTCAGTGTTGCAGCAGATCAACCACGGCATCTCCACCGGCGCGCTGTTCTTGATCGTGGGCATTCTGTACGAGCGGAGGCACACGCGCGATATCGCCGAATACGGCGGCATCTCCAACGTGATGCCGGTGTACGCCACCATCACGCTGATCATGTTCATGTCGTCGATGGGACTGCCGCTGCTGAACGGCTTCGTCGGCGAGTTCACGATTCTGCAAGGCACGTTCATGGAGAACAAGGCTTGGGCCGCGTGGGCGGTTCCGGGCGTGATCCTCGCCGCCGCCTATCTGTTGTGGCTCTATCAGCGCGTGTTCTTCGGGCCGGTGAACAATCCCAAGAACGAGAAGCTGCTGGATCTTTCGGGACGCGAGCTGGCGACCTTCATTCCGCTGGTGGCGATCGCCTTCTGGATTGGGCTGTATCCCAAGCCGTTCTTCCAGATTCTCTCGACGCCGGTAAACAACCTGGTGGCGACGGTGCGGCCGGATTATCCAGGATTGCAGAAGCCGGCGCTGGCGACGCAGCCGACAACGATAGCGCAGCCGGAGACCGCCGAAGAACGCCATTCGCCATTCGCCATTGGCCATTCGCCGGAAGTTGATGGCAATCGTTTGAGCAAAAAGTCCGGCGAAAAACCAAGCGTGAGTGACGAAAATCAAGCCACGCGCGACATTGCCCTGCGACGCGCGGACGGACGACGCGGACAATGAAGAATTACGAGGAACTCGAGGTGTGGCAGAAAGCACATGCGCTGACTGTGCGCTTGTATGCAGCGACCGCCACTTTTCCGCGATCGGAAATGTTCGGACTCACTTCCCAGATTCGCCGCGCTGCCGGGTCCATCGGCGCCAATTTGGCAGAGGGCTGCGGCCGTTGGAACGAAGTCGAACTTGCGCGTTACGTTCAGATCGCTATGGGCTCAGCCAGCGAGCTACAAAATCATCTCAGGTTGGCTAAGGATCTCGGCTTCCTAGCTGAATCGGCCTATTCTCCGCTGGTGAAAGCCGTCATCAGCATCCGCCAAATGCTGACTGCACTACTACAGGCTCTTCGAGGAACGCGAAATACGCCGCCAATAACTCCGGCGAATGGCGAACGGCGAATGGCGAAAAGCGGAGCTATATTGTGACCTTCACCGCCCAATATTTCTCGGCGACCGACTACCTGCTGGCGCTGCCCATGCTGCTGCTGACGCTGTTCGCGCTCGGCATCCTGATGCTTGACCTGCTGCTGCCGAAGCAATGGAAGCAGGTGAATGCTTATGTCGCGCTGGCCGGCCTGGCGTTTTCGGCGGTGGCCACGGGCAAGCTGCATTGGGCCTATCACATCGCACAACAGCGTGGGCTCGGGTTCATCGATACCGGGTTCATGGGGACGTTGCTGGTCGATCCCTTCGCCATCTATTTCTTTTACCTGTTCCTGGCGGGCGCGGCGATCGCGGTGCTGATGTCGATGCACTACCTGGAAGTTGAGCATGAGAACCACGGCGAGTTCTACGCGCTGATGCTGTTCTCCGTGGTCGGCATGATGTGCATGGCCGCCGGCTACGACATTGTGCTGATCTTCATCGGCCTGGAGCTGATGGCCATCTCGACCTATGTGCTGGTCGGTTTCCTGCGCCGCGACAAGCGCTCCAACGAAGCGGCGCTGAAGTATCTGCTGCTGGGCGCGTTCTCTTCCGGAATCTTCGCCTATGGGCTGTCGCTGTTCTACGGACTGACCGGCGCCACCAACCTGGGCAAGATCGCCGCCGGATTGCAGCAGATCATGGTGACGCGCCCCAACGACCCCGTCGTGATCTTCGCGCTGCTCGCAACCACGACCGGCTTGCTCTTCAAGATCGCTGCCGTGCCGTTCCATCAGTGGGCGCCGGACGCGTATGAAGGCGCGCCCACCAGCGTCACGGGCTTCATGTCAGTCGCGGTCAAAGCCGCGGGCTGGGCGATGCTGCTTCGCATCTTCCTCTTCGGGCTTTATCCGTTGCGCTCGATGTATGTTCCCATGCTGATCTTCGTTGCGATCGTGACGATGACAGTCGGCAATCTCGCGGCCATCACGGAAACGAATACGAAGCGGCTGCTGGCGTATTCGTCGATCGCGCACGTCGGCTACATGCTGCTCGGGCTTATCGCCAGCGACGGGCAGACGAACTCCACCGGCATCATGGCCATCCTGATTTACCTGCTGGTGTACACCTTCATGAACCTGGGCGCGTTTGCGGTGATCACTTCGCTGCGCCGCCGCAATATCATCGGCGACGAGATCGACGACATCGCCGGGCTCTACTTCAAAGCGCCGACCGAAGCCATCCTGATGCTGGTATTCCTGCTGTCGCTCGCGGGCATTCCGCCGCTGGCCGGCTTCTGGGGCAAGTACTTCATCTTCCTCAGCCTCATCCAGACGGGACATTACGCGCTGGCGTCGCTCGCCGTGCTGTATGCCGTGATCGGCCTGTACTACTACATGCGGATCGCCAATGCCATGCTGATGCGGCAGCCTATCGAAGCCGAGCCGGTGCGTATCAGGCCCGCCATGCGGCTGGCGCTGACCATTACTGCTGTAGCGACTGTCGGCATCGGGCTGTTCCCCAACTTCTTCATCAACGTGGTGAACTGGTCGCTGGGAATCGTCACCGGCTCGCAACACATGGCGGCGCTGCTGCGGTGAGTGCCGCCGCTGACGCGGCTCGGAATCTTTTGTGGACCAGCGTCCCGCGGGCTTACGCCCACGGCTAACACAAATATGGCCCGTTCCGGGCTCACGAAACCGGCCCTGTATAATCCTTCCTTCGCATTCACACGTTATGGAGTTGTCTTTGCAACAGGCTGAGATTGGCATTATTGGCGGCAGCGGGCTGTATTCCATGCCGGGATTCAGCGATGTCCACGAGGTGTCGCTGGAGACGCCCTTCGGTGCGCCGTCGGATGCCTACGTGCTGGGCACGCTCGCGGGACGCAAGGTCGCGTTCTTGTCGCGGCACGGTCGCGGGCATCGCTTCATGCCCACCGAGATCAATTACCGCGCGAACATCCACGGGATGAAGCAGCTCGGCGTCGAGCGCATTATCTCGCTCTCGGCAGTCGGTTCCTTGAAGGAAGAACACAAGCCGCTCGACTTCCTGATTCCCGATCAGTTCATCGACCGCACCCGCCATCGGGTCGATACCTTCTTCGGTGATGGCCTGGTCGTGCACGTGGGCCTCGGGCACCCCATCTGCGAGGACGTGGCGAAGATCGCCGTGCAGGCTTGTCAGCGCGCCGGCGTCAACGTGAAGTCCGGCGGCACGTACCTCAACATGGAAGGCCCGCAGTTCTCGACCAAGGCTGAATCCAACCTTTACCGCAGTTGGGGCCTCGACGTGATCGGCATGACCAACCTCACCGAAGCGCGGCTGGCGCGCGAGGCCGAGCTCTGTTACGCGACCGTCGCCATGGTCACCGACTACGACTGCTGGCACGAGGAGCATGGCCACGTCAGCGTGGACCAGATTGTCGCGGTGCTGCTGAAGAACGCCGAGCACGCTTGCAACGTGGTGCGCGAGGCGGTCGCCGCGATGCCCGCGGCGCGCAATTGCAAGTGCGGCTCAGCGCTGAAGAACGCCATCATCACGCAGAAGAATGCAGTTCCGGCGGCCACGCTGGAGCGGCTGCGGCTGCTGGTCGGCAAGTATTTCGATTCCGAACAGAAAGCGGGAGCATAGATTGTCCATCCTGGTCGTCGGTTCCGTCGCATTCGATACCCTGAAAACCCCGTATGGCGAGCGCCAGAAGATCCTGGGCGGCGCGGCCACATATTTTTCGCTGAGCGCCAGCTATTTCACCGACGTGCGTGTGGTCGCAGTAGTCGGCGAGGACTTCACGCCCGACAACGAAGCCGTGATGAACAAGCGCGGCGTAGACACGCGCGGCATCCAGCACGCGAAGGGCAAGACCTTCCACTGGACCGGCGAATACGGCGAGAATGTCAACGAAGCCAAGACGCTGAACACCGAGCTGAATGTGTTCGAAACGTTTCAGCCGTCGATCCCGAACGAGTATCACAATTCCGATTTTCTGTTTCTGGCCAACATCGATCCCGTGCTGCAAACCCGCGTCCGCGATGCCATGCAGAAGGTAAAGCTGGTCGGCGGCGACACCATGAATTACTGGATTGGTGGGCACCGCGCGAATCTCGACCAGATGCTGAAGCGCGTGGACGTGCTGCTGATCAACGATGGCGAGGCCAAGATGCTGGCCGGCGACAACAGCTTGCCGCGCGCTGCGCGCAAGGTGATGGAGATGGGCCCGCGCGCGCTGGTGATCAAGCATGGCGAGTATGGCGCGACGATTTTCTTCCGCGATGGCGAATTTGGCGGCGGCCATCATCCCTTCCGCGCGCCCGCCATGCCGCTGGATGAGGTGCGCGATCCGACCGGTGCGGGCGACAGTTTCGCCGGAGGATTCATGGGATACGTGGCGTCACAGGGCGAGATCAACCGGCGGGTGATGAAGCACGCGATGTTCTATGGCAGCGTGATGGGATCGTTTGCCGTGGAACGATTTGGCACTGAGCGGCTGCAGTCGCTGAGTCGCGAGGAGATTGACGAACGGTTCGAAATCTTTCGCGAGCTGACGCATTTGGAGTAGCGGTAAAACCCACGGAAGCTCTGAATAGGTAATCAGGTCAAGTTAGCTCGGCGAGCGCCGGGGCTAAAAGCCCGGGTCATGCACGAACCCGGACGCTGGCCTAAAGGCCAGCTTTTCCGCCGAGGAACTTAATCGGAGTATCCCTAAGCATCTTCCGCTGGCAATCGCCCCGCGTTAGACTTTGATTATGGAACTGCACCTGACAACCGAAACCGAAGCCAAGCTGAGTCAAATCGCCCAGCGCACCCAACGCAGCACTCAGGAAGTATTGGAAGAAGCAGTCAACAATTTGATTGCTTACAACGAGTGGCTCGAGCATAAGGTCAGGCGCAGTCTGGCGGAAGCGGAGCAAGGTCACGTTGTTTGCGATGATGAGGTTCTGGCCTGGATCGAACAGCAGGAACGTTCCTGAGTGCGGATCGTCTGGTCTGACGCCGCGGTCGCCGACTTGAAAGCAATCTCTGAATATCTTGAGCGGGACCGCAGCCTCGCGACGGCCAATCAGATCGTTCGCAGGCTCCACCGAGCCGCTAAGGATCTCACGGCAATGCCCCATGTTGGCCTGCCTGTTCGCGTCGAAGGTACGCGCGAGTTAGTGCTTGCTCCACTGCCGTACATCATCATCTATAGGCCATTTCCGGAGCGGCTGTTGATTGTCAATATCGTTCATGGTGCGCAGAAGTGGCCCTGAACGCCGTTGCTCGTTCCCACTCGGGCATCCTTGAGAGTTACTTCAGCTTCCAACTAGCACGATCAACTTGCACGGGAGCTGATCGAACCTGAAGGGAGCCCACTCACGATGCTGATTATCCTGCTGATTATCCTGCTGCTGCTGTCCGTAGGCAGTTATCCCGCCTGGCCTTACAGCCGCGGCTGGGGCTATTACCCGTCCGGCGGCCTGGGACTGGTTGTACTCATCCTGGTGGTGCTGTTGTTGCTGGGACGCGTCTGACGCGCTTCGTCCAAGGTCAATGCCATCGTTTCCAGGGTCGATTCAACCGCCCACTTCCAGTACCCGTACTTCCGCCCGCATGGTCGGCCTGCTGCTGATTGTGCTGCTGGCCGGTGCGCCGGTGTGTTCGGCGTATTCGGTACTGACCCACGAGGAGATCGTCGATCTCCTCTGGAAGCAGCAGATCGTGCCGCTGCTGCGGGCGCGCTTCCCCAATGCCACTCCCGAGGACCTGCTTAAGGCGCACGCCTACGCTTACGGTGGCAGCGTCATTCAGGACATCGGCTACTATCCTTTCGGCAACCAGTATTTCAGCAACCTGACCCACTACGTGCGCAGCGGCGATTTCGTCCTGGCGCTCCTCCGCGACGCGCAAGATCTGGACGAGTACGCGTTCGCACTGGGGGCGCTGGCGCACTACGTTTCCGACACGCAAGGGCACCCCTACGTCAACCTGTCGGTGGGCATCGAATATCCGGAACTCGCCCGGCGCTACGGTCCGTCCGTTCCTTACGATGTAGACCACAAGGCGCACATTCGCACCGAGTTCGGCTTCGACGTGCTGCAAGTGGCGAAAGGCCGGTATGCTCCTGAGGACTACCACAACTTCATCGGCTTTGCCGTCGCGACTCCGCTGCTGGAGCGCGCGTTCTACGACACCTATGGACTGCAGCTCAAGACTGTTATGCCCAAGGAGCAAACCGCCATTAACACCTACCGGCGCAGCGTGAGCCAGATCATTCCGGAGATGACCAAGGTGGCGCTGCTGGCGAAAGGCGACCAGTTGCAGCGCGAGATCCCGGACTTCAATCGCCAGCACTTTTTGTATCACCTGTCGAAGGCCGATTATCAGAAGTCCTGGGGCAGCGGTTACCAGCAGCCCGGACCCGGCGCACACATTCTCGCGGTGCTGTTCAAGGTGATCCCGAAGGTCGGGCCGCTTCGCGACATCGACTTCAAAGAGCCGACGGCCCACACCGAGGACCTGTACTTCAAGAGCGTAGACCGGACCGTCAGCGCCTATCACCGGGCATTAGAGGAGGTGAAAGACGGCACTCTCGAAGCCCCGCAGATTGACTTGGACACGGGCAAACCAACCCGGCGCGGCGAGTATCCTTTGGCGGACGCCACTTACCGCGACCTGCTGGACGACTTGGCGGCTGAGAATTTCGCGACCACCACCCCGGAGCTGCGCGAAAGCATCCTGACCTTCTACAGCGGTTTCGGATTGCCACCGCCGGGGACCCGCATCGATAAGTGCGTTGCCGAACGCTGGCGCAAGACCTGGACCGAGCTCACGCAATTGCGCTCGCTGGACATGCTGGAGTCCTCCGAGCAACGCGCTGATGCCTGCACCGTTTGACCGCGCTGCACCGCTCTCATAAACTTGAATTTGGCCGGGCCGCGAAACTTGCGCCAGGCGTAGCCGTTCGCGTGAAACGACGGACTTACGCGCAGGGAGCGCACCGGCTGCTGCAAAGGCAACTCATTGACGATTGAAACGACTACTCCCGACCTCAGCTCTACCCAAGAATCCAATCCTTGCCAACGTGAGTTGACGATTGAAGTTCCTGCCGACGTGGTGCACAAGGAAACGGACGACATCGTGGCCCGCTACCAACAACTGGCACGGGTTCCCGGCTTTCGCAAAGGCAAAGTTCCGGCCTCGCTGGTGCGCCAGCGCTTCGCCAAGGAAATCCAGGAAGATGTCACCGAGGCGCTGGTTCCGCGGTACTTGCGCGAAGAGACCACGAAGCAAAACCTGGTCCCGGTGTCGCAGCCGCGGGTGACGGACTTGCATGTGGAACCCGGCGAAGCGATGCGCTTCAAGGCGTCCTTCGAAGTGCTGCCGGAATTCCAGGTTGCGCCTTATGAGGATATCCGCGTCGTCGACCCTCGACACCAACGTCACCGACGAAGAGGTTGAGACCGCGCTGAAGAACCTGCGCGAGCGGCAGGCGACGTATACGGCGGTCGAGGAGGATCGGCCGCTCGCCGACGGTGACTTCGCCGTGGTCGGCTTCAAAGGCACGCCGCAAGCGAGCGACGCCGACGACAAGCCCGCCGGCGCGCCTGAGGGTGGTGCGACGGGGTCGAAGCCGGTGGAAGTGGACGACATCATGGTGGAGATCGGCGGCGAGAACACGATCCCGGAGTTTACCGAGAACCTGCGCGGCGCCAAGTCCGGCGAGCAGCGCACGTTCGATGTCAAGTACGCCGACGATTTCAGCGACAAACGGCTCGCGGGCAAAACTCTGACCTACGAAGTCAACGTGAAGGGCATCAAGACGCGCAGCATTCCTGAATTGAACGACGACTTCGCCAAAGAGCTGAGCACGGACCTGGCTACGGTTGATGACCTGCGCAATCACCTGCGCGAAAACATGAAGGCCGAGAAGGAGCACGAGGCGCAGCACCAGGGCAAGGACAAACTGGTGGAAGAACTCGTCACGCGCAATGACTTTCCGGTTCCCGAGGCGATGGTCAACGAGCAGATCGACACCCGGCTGGAGCGCGGTCTGCGTGCGCTGGCGGCGCAAGGCATGCGCACTGAGGACATGAAGCGCATGGACTTTCAGCGCCTGCGTGCCGGTCAGCACGAGGCGGCGCTGCGCGAAGTGAGGGCGTCGTTGATCCTGGAGAAGATCGCGGAGCAAGAGAAGATCGAGGTCACCGACGAGGAGTTCGAGCGCGAGTTGGGGGCCTTCGCCGAGCAATCCAAGCTGACGGTGGATGAGGTGCGCAAGCGCCTGGCGGAAAATGGTGGCCTGGAGCGCATGCGTCATCGCCTGCGCAACGAGAAGACGCTGGACGCGTTGTATCGGCGGGCGGTGTAGGGCAATTGTTGTCGCTGTGCAATTGTTTGGATCGTGATCCCAAGCGCAGCGAAGCGGAGCCGAGGGATCTGCGGTTCGCCCCGGGCAGCCTTCCACGGCGCGCGAACCGCAGATCCTTCGACTCCGCTCAGGATGACGACAAAAAGGGAAACATCGTTGCGGCATGGCTAAAGCCGTGCCCTGATACAAAGCGGATCATTGCCGATGGCTGTTGCCAGAGAAGGTGAACCATGTTGGAACGAGAAGAGTGGCCAAAGCTGAACAAGATTGTGACAGCGGTGGACGTGATTTGGATCGGAGCGATCGGAGTCTCGCTGTTGGCGTTCATCATCTTTCTAGTCGCGCGTGCGCTCTATCTGGCATGGCACTGACATTCCACTAAACCCGAGATTCACACACGAACTGAAGGAGAGTAACCAATGCTTGTGCCCATGGTCGTCGAACAAACCAGCCGGGGCGAGCGGGCCTACGACATCTATTCCCGGCTGTTGCGGGACAACATCATCTTTCTCGGCACTCCTATTGACGACAACGTCGCCAACCTGATTATTGCGCAGATGCTGTTCCTGGAAGCTGAAGATCCGGAGAAGGACATCTCGCTGTACCTCAACTCGCCGGGTGGCTCGATCACCGCCGGCATGGCGATTTACGACACCATGCAGTTCATTCGTCCGGACGTGACCACCATCTGCATCGGGCAGGCGGCCAGCATGGCGGCGACGCTGCTCGCCGGCGGCGCGCCGAAGAAGCGCTTTGCTCTGCCGACCTCGCGTATTCTGATTCACCAGCCGCTCATGTCCGGACTCTCCGGCCAGGCCACCGACATCGACATTCACGCGCGCGAGATTCTGCGCATGAGGGAGATCACCAACCAGTTGCTCTCCAAGCACAGCGGCCAGCCGCTGGAGAAAGTGGAGCGCGACGTGGAGCGCGACTTCATCATGAACGCTTTTCAGGCCAAGGAATACGGCATCATCGACGACATCATCTTTAAGCACAAATGATGGGGAAATCTTCAAGCGCAAGTGACGGCGGGAAACTTTAGTTTTTCGCGGCCGATTACTGTGCAATACCTTTCACATGATTAAGGTCGGCAAATTTTTCGTAGCCTGATTCCAAAGTTGTACCAAGGATTGCACTAACGGTGCGTTGCCGGGGGCGAAACTGTGGTTCAATAGTCTCGCAGCGCACCAGTGCAGAAGTTCAACCGCAGGCTGCCGATGATCAAAGGTGGCTTGTGCTATGAGCGACATGCCTTGGCCCGAGTTGACGGACGGGAATGCGGTTCGGAAGTTGGCTTTCTGAGGTGCGGGAGAAGGAGTTGATTTTGAGAACCAGGACCGGTTCTGAAGAAGTGCTTCGTTGCTCGTTTTGCCATAAGTCGCAGGACGCCGTCGCCAAACTGATTTCCTCCCCTACGGATTATCCCCGCGCGTACATTTGCGATGAGTGCGTTGCCGTCTGCAACTCCATTCTGGAAGACGATCGCTCCGAGGCGCAGCCCAACTCAACCCCCAACCAGCTTCCCAAGCCGGCCGAGGTCAAAGCTTTTCTGGACGAGTACGTCATCGGCCAGCAGACGACCAAGAAGAAGCTGGCGGTAGCGGTTTACAACCACTACAAGCGGGTTTACATGAACCGGCAGCGCGGGACGGAAGTCGAGCTGGCGAAGTCGAACATCATGCTGATCGGCCCCACCGGCACGGGCAAGACGCTGCTGGCGCAGACGCTGGCCAAGATGCTCGACGTACCCTTCGCCATTGTCGACGCGACCACGCTGACCGAAGCGGGCTACGTCGGCGAGGACGTCGAGAACATCATCCTGAAGCTGTTGCAGGCCGCCGACGGCGACGTGCAGCGCGCGCAGACCGGCATCATCTATATCGACGAAGTCGACAAGATCGGCCGCAAGGACGAGAACCCCTCGATCACCCGCGATGTCTCCGGCGAAGGCGTGCAACAGGCGCTGCTCAAGATCCTGGAAGGCACGGTCGCCAACGTTCCGCCGCAGGGCGGGCGCAAGCATCCCCACCAGGAATTCACGCCGGTGGACACCACCAACATCCTGTTCATCTGCGGCGGCGCGTTCGTCGGCCTGGAGCGCATCATTGCCCGCCGCATGGGCAAGCGCTCGATGGGCTTCCGCACCACAGAGGCTAAGGAAACGGCGTTCACCGAAAGCAATAAACGCGATACCGAGTTGCTGGGCCAGGTGGAACCGCAGGACCTCATGAAGTTCGGCCTCATCCCCGAGTTTGTAGGCCGGCTGCCCGTGGTCGGCGTGCTCAGCGACCTCGACGAAGACGCGCTGGTGGAAATTCTGACCAAGCCCAAGAACGCGATCGTGAAGCAGTATCAGCGGCTATTCGAGTTCGAAAACGTGAAGCTGCGCTTCTCCGACGATGCCCTGCGCACCATCTCGCGCGAGGCCATGTCGCGCAAGGTCGGCGCCCGCGGGCTGCGCATGATCCTGGAAGAGCTGATGCTCGACCTGATGTACAACCTGCCCGGCCAGAAGCGCGTGAAGGACTTCGAGGTGACGCGCGAGATGGTTGAGAAGCGCAATGTGAACCTGCCGCTGATGGAGAAGGCAGGCTAATTCGCTCCATCCAATTCAGCAGCAACAGCTCCGGCTTCGGTCGCGCCTTCTCAACATAGGCGCGAATCCAGTACGCGCAATCGACATCCAATGGTGAGGAACAAGAGTAATCCGCTGGCGGATGACCCGTGTTCTAAAACGGCCAGCTCCACTTGCCTACGCTGCTTCCCGCACATGATATTCTGGAGTCGGTGCAGCTTTTGAAGCCCGCGCCGATGTGGCTATTGTGCGCAGCCAATTCATCTTTTTTCCCCAGAGCAGCTCACAAGCTCTGAATGATAAGGCGGTTATTACGTGACGCAGCGCGAAAAATTTGAAACCAAGAAACTCCCCATGATGCCGATCCGCGACGTCGTCATCTTCCCGTATATGATGACGCCCTTCGTGGTGGGCCGGGAGTCCAGCGTGCATGCGTTGGAAGAGGCGCTGGCCGGCGACAAGAAGATTTTCCTCGCCACCCAACACGACGCCTCCATCGACGAGCCCAAGCCCAATGAGATTTACCAGGTCGGCACCATCGTCAATATCGTGCAGAGCCTTAAGCTCCCCGACGGCAATATCAAGGTGCTAGTGGAAGGTCTGGAGCGGGGCAAGATTCTCCAGGTGGTGGACACGGACGGGTATTTCGAAGCCACGGTGCGCACCGCCAAATATTTTGCCGATCCGACGCCGCAGATTGATGCCGCCATGCAACGCGTCACCGGCCTCTTCGAGCAGTACGTTAAGCTCTGCCAATCGCTGAACTACGAGACCATGATTGCCGCCGTCCGCAACGACGACCCGGCGAAGCTCACCGACACCATCGCCGCCAATCTCCAGCTCTCGATTGAGGAGAAGCAAGAGCTGCTGGAAATCTTCGATCCCGCCGAGCGCCTGAATCGCATTGGCGACGTGCTCGATGTCGAGATCGAGAAGCTGAATATGGACCGCACCATCCAGTCGCGGGTGAAGCGCCAGATGGAGCGCGCGCAAAAAGAGTACTACCTCAACGAGAAGATCAAGGCCATCCAGAAAGAGCTGGGCCGCGGCGAAAAGAGCGAGTTTGACGATCTGAAGAAGAAGGTCGATGCCGCCGGTATGCCGCGTGAGGTACACGAGAAGGCGCTGCAGGAACTGAAGAAGCTCGAGGCCATGCCGCCCATGTCCGCCGAGTCCACGGTGTCGCGCAACTACCTCGACTGGCTGCTCGCCGTCCCCTGGAAGAAGCGCTCGAAAGAGATTCGCAACATCGACATCGCCGAGAAGACGCTCAACGAAGATCATTACGGGCTGGAGAAGATCAAGGAGCGCATTCTTGAGTTCCTCGCCGTCCGCCAACTGGTCAAGAATCCAAAGGGCTCGATCCTGTGCTTCGTCGGACCTCCGGGCGTCGGCAAGACCTCGCTCGGCATGAGCATCGCCAAGGCCACGGGCCGCAAGTTTGTTCGCATGTCGCTGGGCGGCGTGCGCGATGAAGCCGAAGTCCGCGGCCATCGCCGCACCTACATCGGCGCGTTGCCCGGCCAGATCATCCAGATGATGAAGAAGGCGGGCACCAAAAACCCGGTCTTCATGCTCGACGAAGTGGACAAGATGTCGATGGACTTTCGCGGCGATCCTTCGGCCGCGCTGCTCGAAGTGCTCGACCCCGAACAGAACTTCATGTTCGTCGATCACTACCTCGACGTGGAGTATGACCTTTCGCAGGTCTTCTTCATCGCGACCGCGAACGTGCTGCACACTATCCCCGCTGCTTTGCAGGACCGCATGGAAGTCCTCCGACTGCACGGCTACACCGAGCCGGAA
The DNA here is from genome assembly GCA_963713465.1 of uncultured Acidobacteriaceae bacterium. Lineage (GTDB taxonomy): Bacteria > Acidobacteriota > Terriglobia > Terriglobales > Acidobacteriaceae > Bog-257. The sequence goes on along the minus strand of CAVQLZ010000006.1, from coordinate 207,368 downwards.
AAGGTCGAGATCGCCAAACAATATCTTGTCCGCAAGCAGCGCCAGCAGACCGGCCTGACGGAAGAGAACATCGTCTTCACCGACGACGCGCTGACCACGATCATCCGCAATTACACCCGCGAGGCCGGCGTCCGCAACCTGGAGCGCGAGATCGGCAACATCTGCCGCAAAGTCGCCCGCAAGGTGGTGAAGGAAGGCAACAAGTTTTCGCTTGCGCTCACGGCAGAGAATGTTGGCGAATACCTCGGCGTGATGAAGTTCCGCGACAGCGAAGTGCATGAGCGCAGCGAGATTGGGATCGTCACCGGACTGGCCTGGACAGAAGTGGGCGGCTCCATCCTCACCACGGAAGTTTCGGTGGTCGAGGGCAAGGGCGGAAAGCCGATCCTCACCGGCAAGCTAGGCGACGTGATGCAGGAGTCGGCGCACGCGGCCATGACCTTCGTGCGCTCGCGCTGGAAGAAGCTCGGCCTACAGCGCGACTTCTACCGCAACGTCGACATCCATGTTCACGTGCCCGAGGGAGCGATTCCTAAGGACGGCCCGTCCGCGGGCATCACTATCGCGACTTCAATTGCCAGCGCGCTCAGCCAGATTCCCGTGCGCCGCGACATCGCCATGACCGGCGAGATCACGCTGCGCGGCAAGGTGCTGCCTATCGGCGGCCTCAAAGAGAAGCTGCTGGCCGCGCAACGCGCCGGCATCCTGGAGGTCATACTTCCGGCTGACAACCAGAAGGACATGCCTGACGTTCCGGAAAACCTGAGGAATGTGATGCAGCTCCACTTCGTGAACACCATGGACGAAGTGCTAAGGTATGCGCTGGAGCGCCCGCTGCCAACCGTCCCGGACGATGAGCCGACCACGATCCCCGTCGTTCCTCCGCAACCGGAGACGGCGCCGACGGCCCACCAGTAGCTATTCTGCCCTCTGTCTAGTCTGAAAGGCCCGCTATTGCGCGGGCCTTTTCACTTAGACTTGGGCACCCTAGAGGTCAAGCCGCGAATGCTCTGTACTCGCGGGCTTCACGCTTCAGCGAGTCACCACTCTTCACCGTGCTGCTGTAAACTTCCTGTTACTCTCAAATGGGACGGTTCTTTACACATTTCAGGATGGCGCTGTGGCGCGCCTTCCAGCACGACGCGTTCGCTGTCGCCAAAGCGGCGGCGTTCTCCGCCATTCTCACACTATTTCCCGCCATCCTGGTTTTGGCCACCCTGCTCACCATCTCGCACACCTCGGCGGCGCTGTTGCGCGAGGTCAGTCACGCGCTCGGCAGGATCCTTCCCGAAGGCACCAGCGAAGCTGTCCTGCAGTACTTCACCGGCAACAAACCGGTACACGTGAGGCTGCTGGTGACCGTCGGCGCCGTCACGTTGTGGACCGGCTCGGGCGTGATGATCTCGTGGATGCAAGGCTTCCGCAACGCCTACCAGATGCCCAAGGTCGGCGGCCTGGTGAGGGAGCGCCTGATCGCTTTCTTGCTGGTGGTCCTGGCCGGCATTCCCATGGTCTTCGCTTCGTTCATCCTGGTTTTCGGCAACCAGATCGAAAGCTGGACCGTATACCGCGCCGGCCACGAACTGGGGCCTTACATTCTCGGACTGTGGGCGGCGGTACGCTGGATCATCGCCACCTTGACCAGCATCGCGGTGATCGGCCTGGTGTTTCATTATGGCGTGCCGCGCACGCAGCCCTGGCATCGCGTGCTGCCCGGCTCGGTGCTGGCCACCGTGCTCTGGTTCGTGTCCACCGTGGTCTTCGGCGTCTATCTGCGCCGCTTTGCCAACTACAATGCCATTTACGGATCGGTGGCAACGGCCATTGCATTGTTGATATGGCTCTACCTGGTTTCGATGGTCATCCTGATTGGAGCGGAATTCAACGCCGTGCGCTACCCGCGCTTCCTCTTCGGCGCGCACTCCGATCTGGCCGAGACCAGACGGGCGGAGGAGGGCGAACGATAGCATGAACCAGATAATTCGCAGTTTCGACCTGACCGAGGCCAGAACAAGATGACGCATCCTATAACCCAAGAGATCGTTTCGGTAGCCGCCCTGGAATCGCTTCCCGGCAAGGAAAACGAACTGCTAGAAACGCTGCGTGAGCTGTACACGCTGATGCATGAGAAGGGCTACAGCCGCGACTCGCTGTATCGGGACGCGGCGCGTCCCGACCGCTTTGTGCACGTGCGCTGCTGGGCTTCGGCGGAGATGCGCGCCGAGGCGCAATCTGATCCCGAAGTGCACCGCTACTGGCAAATGTTGCCGGAGCTGTGCACGATCACCGTGCTCCACGAGAAGATGGAGAAGGTGTTTGATAGCAAATGAAGTTTTCGCTGTTCGCCAGAGCACCCCTTGAACTTCTGGCGACAAGCGAATAGCGAGAAGCGAACAGCGTTCTGATATTCTTTCCCGTTTGCCTCTGCGCTCTCACGCCACATGAAAGGTTGCCCTTGGCTGATCCTGTAATTCTTGTGCATGGCGGAGCGTGGGCCATCCCTAAAGACGTGGTAGACGCACATCGGCGCGGCGTGGAGGCGGCGGCGGCGCAGGGCTGGCAGGTACTGGAGCGCGGCGGCAGCTCGCTCGATGCGGCGGAAGCGGCGGTGGTGGCCATGGAAGACGATGAGGCCTTCGATGCCGGCCGCGGCTCCTTCCTCAACATGGATGGCCGCGTTCAACTCGACGCGCTCATCATGGACGGCGCGACCCTGCGTGCCGGCGGCGTGGGATGCGTCGAGCACATCCGCAACCCTGTCCGCGCCGCCAAGAAAATTCTTACCGAGAGTCCACACGTCTATTTCGTCGGCACGGGTGCGGAGCGCTTCGCGCAGGAGCATGGCATAGAGTTGTGCGCCAACGAAGACCTGGTGACCAAACGCGAGGTGGAGCGCTTGCGCGAAGCCAAGAAGCAGGCTTACCTGAAGATGCCGGACGAGTTCGGGCCTACGCGCTCGCACGATACCGTCGGCGCCGTTGCGCTGGATGCGCAAGGCAACATCGCGGCTGCAACTTCGACGGGCGGCACGCTGAACAAGGCGCCGGGACGCGTGGGCGACTCCTCGCTGATCGGCTGCGGCTGTTATGCCGATAATCGCAGCGCGGCCGTCTCGACTACAGGCTGGGGCGAGCCCATGATGAAGCTGGTGCTGGCCAAGTGGACGGCTGACCGCGTCGAGAACGGCATGGCACCGCAAGAGGCCGCACAGCAGGCGCTGTACTATCTTAAGACGCGTCTCAACGGCCATGGCGGAATCATTATCGTCGATGGGCGTGGACGAATCGGCCTGGCGCACAATACGCCGCGCATGGCGTGGGCCATGCACACAGCGACGAAAAAAACCGCTGGAATTTCGATCGAGCTGTAACCAGGAATAGCTGAAGCCGAAGCCGGCGCATAAAACTGATCCGTTGTTTGATCTCAGCTTGCGTTTCCTGTCAGGTGAAATCACATGAGCCGAACCCACGACAAGCGGCAGCACGCCGATGCCACGCGCTGTATTCACTCCGGCGAAGATCGCCACGGACAAGCCGCGCCCCTGACCACGCCCATTGTTCAGGCGTCGGTGTTCACGGTCCCCGGAGTCGAAGGGCTGCGCCGCTTCGCCGCAGGCAACAGCGGCATGTATTTGTACTCGCGCTACGGCAATCCAACCGTGGCCGCTGTCGAGGAGAAGATTGCCGCGCTCGAAGGCGCGGAAGCTGCGGTCGCAACCTCCAGCGGCATGGGCGCGGAGTTCATCGCCGTGCTGGCCGCGTGCCAGGCGGGCGACGAAATCGTCTCCATGCTCGACGTCTATGGCGGCACGGTGAAGCTCTTCGAACAGGTGCTGCCGCGCTGCGGCATTAAGACGCGCTTCATTCCCTATCACGACATCCACAACGCCGCGCGCTACTTCACCCGCAAGACGCGAATGCTCTTCCTCGAGTCGCCGACCAACCCGACGCTGCGCTGCGTGGACCTGCGAGCGCTCTGCGAACTCGGGCGCAAGCGGAAGGCGTGCGTTGTTGTCGACAATACCTTCGCCACGCCGGTGCTGCAAAAGCCGCTGGAGTTTGGCGCCGACATGGTGCTGCACTCGGCCACGAAGTATCTCGGCGGCCATAGCGATCTCACCGCCGGCGTGCTGGCCGGCTCAAAGCATTGGATGGATCTCGCGCGTCCGATGATGATCTACACCGGCAGCGTACTCGACCCCGGCTGCGCGTACCTGCTCTTGCGCGGGCTTAAGACGCTGGATGTACGCGTGGAACGCGCCTGCCGCAACGCCCTGCGAATCGCCGAGGCACTGGCGGAGCATCCCAAAGTCGAGCGTGTTTACTATCCCGGCCTGCCGGAAAGCGAGTCGCACGAGATCGCCCGCCGCCAGATGAAAGACTTCGGCATGATGGTCTCGTTCGACCTGCGCGGCGGGGGCCGTGCCGCCGAGCGCTTCATCGATAGCCTGAAACTGTGGTATCTGGCGGCCAGCCTGGGTGGCGTGGAATCGACGGTTTCCTATCCCGTGCTCACGTCGCACATCGGGCTCAGCGCGAAGCAATGGAAGTTGCTGGGCGTGTCTCCCGCGACGGTGCGACTGTCGGTGGGGATTGAGGACGCCGACGACCTGCTGGCGGATTTGGAGCAGGCGCTGGCGCGCGCGTGAAACGTGGAGAGAAGCCCGAAGGGCGTCATTTGTGTTAGCCGTGGGCGTGAGCCCGCGGTCAAAATGAGCCCATGATCTCAGAGCCGCGTCAGCAGCGGCATAATCTCCGAGGGTGTCGCCGCTCCGCGGCTCAGCATTCAAAGAAATTTACGCGCAGCGCAGGCTTACGCCCGCGGCTAACCCAAATGATGACGCTGCGCGGCTCGGATGCTTCTAATGCGCGGACGCGGCGATGAAGCGCCGCTCTACCCGGTCACCGTCGTCCCCTATTCCGCCCGCAGCGCCTTCACCGGATCGATGGCCGCGGCCCGCTGTGCGGGAATGAGGCTCGCCACCAGGGCGCACACGGCCAACGCCAACATCGAGCCCGCCAGCACCAGCGGGTCCCATCCCTTCACCTGATACAACTGCGCCGTGATTAGCCGCGAGCAGCCGATCGCGATCGGAATCCCGATCAGCAGCCCAATCACCACCTGCACGAACGCGCCGCGCAGCACCAGCCGGGTGACATTCATGCGGTCTGCGCCCAGCGCCATGCGCACGCCGATCTCGCTGGTGCGCCGCTCCACGCTGTAGGCGGTCACGCCGTAAATCCCGACCGCGGCCAGAATCAGCGCCAGAATCCCGAACAGCCCGGTCATATTCGCCACCGCGCGCTGCTGATCGAACTCGGCGTCGACCTGCTCCTGCAGAGGCATGATACTGAGAAGCGTCAGATTGGGATCGACATTGCTGAGCACCTGGCGCACCTGCGGCTCCAGCCCCACGATTGGACCGTGCGTTTGCAGGATCGCGCCTTCGATGAAATGCGTGCTGTCCTCCACCATCTGCATCAGCTTATCGTCGTAGGCGACGCGCTGCGCCAGAGGCGCAAAGAACATCGGCGTTGGAGCGTGCGTGTTGGCAGCATCGTTGTACTTTGCCTTGCGCACAATGCCGACAATCTTGTAGGTGCTGCTGTTCTTCGGCAGGTCGAGCCCGAACTCGGTGCCAATCGGGTCTTCGCCGGGCTTGTAGAAGCGCTTCACAAACGTCTCATCCACAACGGCGACCTTCTCGGTCGAATTCGTATCCTGCTCGGTAATGCTGCGCCCGCGCACGATCTGCTGCCCCAGCGCTTCCAGATAACCCGGGGTCACGTGGTCCCACGACGACCCGGAGTCTTCCGACATGCTGGGCATGCCGTGCCCCTGGCGGATAACGATCTCGCCCCAGTTGTCCTCCAGCGGCGTGTACAGCGCCAGGGCAGCGCGCTCCACTCCCGGGATGTGCGAGAGGCGGTCCTGCAGCTCGCGATACATGGCGTCGAGCTTGGGCTGCGAGTACGACGAGTACGGCGCCGTGAGCGCGATGGCGACGCGGTTGTTGGTTTGATAGCCGAAGTCCTGATGCTGCAAATTGCCGAGGCTGCGGGTCAGCAGGCCCGCGCCCGCGATCAGCACTACCGAGATCGTCGCCTGAACAATCACCAGCACCTTCTGCGAAAACGACGAGCTGTCGCGGGTGCTGCGGTTGGCGCCGCGCAGCGCCTCAGCGGGATCGGCATGCGAGGTCAGCCACGCCGGAGCGGTGCCGAAGATGGCGCCCGTCACCAGCGACAGCACGAAGGCAAATCCCAGAACTATCAACGACGGCGTGGCATCGATGGGAACGAAATGCGCGCTGTGGAACGCCACGGCCAGGATGAATTTGATTCCGGCATACGCCACCGCCAAACCGGCGATTCCGCCGAAAACCGAAAGCACGATGCTCTCCGTCAGGCATTGCCGGATGAGCCGCGCGCGCGAAGCGCCCAACGCCAGCCGCACCGAAGTCTGCGCTCTTCGCGAAGCCCCGCGCGCGAGCAGCAGGTTGGCGATGTTGGCGCAGGCGATCAGCAGCACCAGGCCGCAAACCGTGAGCAGGATGCGCAGGCTGGCGCCGTAGTCTTCCTTCATCACGCCGACCCCGCTGCCTGCCGGCACCACGTGGATGACCTGTTTGGGCAGGACAGCTTTCACTCCCGAGATCCACTCTGCCGGGATGCCGCTGTCATTCACCAGCCACAGCCGCAGCTCATCGGTCAGGCGAGCGGGCAACGCATTCGGTGAGGCACCCGGGCGCAGCCGGCCGATCACGCGCAGCCACGCTGGGAATCCATTGAGCAGCGACTCCTTGCCGCGAATCAGGGGCTCCTGATTGAGCGGTATCCAGATGTCGGGAGGATCGCTGCGTAGCGTTTCGCCGAAGAATCCCGGGGGCGCGACACCGATGATCGTGAACGGGTGACCGTCGAGGATGAAAGACGAGCCTACGATTCGCGGATCGGAGCCGTACTGTTGCTGCCAGGCGCGATAGCTGAGCATGGCCGCCGGCGGCGACGAAGGCTGGTCATCCGAGGGAAGAATCGGCCGACCGACGAAAGCGCCGACGCCCAGCGTAGAGAAGTAGTTGCCGCTGACGTAATCGCCGCGCAGGGACTTGGCCTCGCGGTCGGTGTCGCTGCGGCGCACGCCGTGCTCCCACACCCCGGCCTGAAACGCCGCCAGCTCGGCAAACTCCGGCGTGGACTCCTTCATGCGCTGGTAGAAGCGGTAGGTGAACATCCCCCAGTTGTCCTGGGGACTGCCCTCCACGCAGCAATCGTTGCCATCGCCGATGCGGTACAGCGTCGCCGGATCGACCACCGGCAGCGACTTGAGCATGACGGTGTGAATGAGCGAGAAGATGGCGGTCGTGGCGCCGATGCCCAGCGCCAGCGTCAGCATGGCCGTCAGAGTAAAGACGGGCGACTGCCGCATCTGGCGCAGCGCGTAGGCAATGTCCTGCCGCAGGGTTTGCATACCGAACTCCTGGCGGCATGTACGACAAGCAGGTGCGCGATGTTCCCGGAAGACGGCCTTGGAATCGGTATTTGGGCTCGTCAAAACATGCGGAAAAAATGTCACAATTAGGCCAATGGGCGAAACAATTCTGCCTGCGTCGGCGTACCAGAAGCACAGAACTTCGCGCAGGGCGAAGGGTTCTAGCCTCGCAGGTGCGCGGATGCGACTCATTAAAATCTCCGTCGTTCTCGTGGTTCTCCTCGCCGCCGTGCCGGCCCTCGCCCAAGAGAATGCTCCGGCAAAGCCGAAGGCTGTCGACCCTGCCTCAAAGCAGACGCTTTCGCAGGAGCAAATCCAACAACTGATCCGGGTCTGCGCCAACAATGATCTGGAGAACGACAAGAGGCAACGCGACTACACCTACATCGAGCGCGAAGAAGACCGCAGCATCGGCGGCAAGGGCGAAGTGAAGTCCAACGAATCGAAGACCTACGACGTCATGGAGATTTACGGCGAGCCGGTGCAGAAGCTGATCGCCAAGAATGACAAGCCGCTTTCCGCCAAAGACGCACAGAAGGAAGACGAGAAGATCCAGAAGCTGATCGACAAGCGCAAGAACGAATCCGACTCCGACCGCGAGAAGCGGCTGAAAAAAGAGGAAAAGGACCGGCAGGAAGAGCTGGCGTTTGTGGGCGAGGTCGCCGACGCCTATAACTTCAGGTTTGTCGGCATCGAGAAGCTGAACGGCCGCGACAACTACGTCATCGACGGCGATCCCAAGCCGGGATATCAGCCCAAGGGTAAAGACGCGAAGGTCCTCACCAAGACTCGCTTCCGCGTCTGGATCGACAAGCAAGACAGCCAGGTGGCGAAGCTGGACGCCGAGTTCATCGACACCTTTTCGATCGGACTGTTCCTCGCCCGGCTGCACAAGGGGTCACACTTCGTCATCGAAAACACTCGCGTGAACAATGAGGTTTGGCTGCAACGGCACATCGCGGTGAAGCTGGACGCACGAGTCGCCCTGCTGAAGAACTTCAACTACGAAGTGGACGTCAGCGACCGCGACTACAAGAAATTCCGCACCGACACGAAGATCGTTTCGATCGGCGATCTCGCAGGCCAGCCAGTAGGTTGCGCATCCTAGAGTTCGGCCACAAATTCTACTTCATGACATATCTGATAGAATATGACTGAAAGTGAGAATTGGCCATGGAACAGGAAGTCCGGCTGCGTGTGAACGAGAACGGCCGAATTGTCATCCCTGCGGCCTTTCGCAAAGCTCTGGGCATAGAGATAGGAGATGAAGTCGTTTTGCGGTTACACGCCGATGAGTTGAGCATCACCACCCAGCAGCACCGGATCCAGCGCGCGCAGAAGCGGGCGCGGAAGTATCTGAAACCGGGTACGTCGCTAGTTGACGAACTGCTCGCCGAGCGCCGCGAGGCCGCTCGCCATGAGTGACATTGTCCTGGATGCCTCGGCCATTCTTGCCATCATCAATGCCGAGCCGGGATCGGAAAAATTAACGCCCGAATTGCTGCGCGATGCGGTTTCGAGCACCGTAAATCTCGCCGAGGTGCAGGCCAAATTAGTCAGCCGAGGATGGCCGGCGGAAGAGGCCTGGGCAGACGCGATCAGTCCAATCCGCGAGGCCGTTCCGTTCGACTCCGATCAAGCCAAGGTCGCGGGCAGCATGGTGGCCGTCACTCGCCAGCTCGGGCTATCCCTGGGGGACCGCGCCTGCATCGCTCTCGGGCTTTCCTTGCGAGCGCCCATCTTCACCGCGGAAAAGCTTTGGAGCAAGCTCAAGCTGGGCGTACGCATTCATGTCATCCGATAACCGACAACACCAAAGGGGGCACGGTCAGCAACCCCGGCCCATTCCGCTGCCGTCAAGCTCTTCATGCGCCAGCAGTTACTCTGGATTACGTCCCGCTTTATTGACCCTGAATTTCGGCGCGTAGTACCATCAGTGCAGGGCGGGGAAGACAGGAGAAGGCCGTTTCGCAATTGTTGCCGATGACAACGCTTCGCCTTATCATCCCGGCTGCAGTCTTTCTCAGCCTCCTCGCAGGATGCGAAACCGACGCCCCCAAAAAGTCAGCCGCTCTTCCCGCTCAGGCCAACGCGCCTGAAATCTCCTCTCCGATAGCCCAGCAGATCAAGCAGCAGCCCAAAATCCAGGAAACGCCCAAGCCGCAGCCGCAAACCGATCCCGCCGAGACGCTCATCGCCCAGGTCGAAAAGCTGTATGCCGCGGGCGAGACCAATTATCAGGCGGGACACCTGGAAGCGGCCAAGGCCAACTTTGACCAGGCCTTCAACACCCTGCTCTCCAGCAAGCTGGACGTGCGTAACGACGAGCGGCTGGAGCAAGAATTCGACAAGCTCATCGACGCCGTGCACGAACTGGAGATGGCGGCGCTGAAGCAGGGCGACGGCTTCACCGAGCCGCGCTCCGAGCCGGCGCCTATCGACGAAGCCAACGACGTGACCTTCCCCGTCGATCCCAACATCAAGGCGCAGGCTGAAGCCGAGATCAAGACCACCAAGTCCGACCTGCCGCTGGTGCTGAACGACCAGGTGGCATCGTTCATCAACTACTTCTCCAGCCCGCGCGGGCGCGCCACGCTGGAGCATGCCTGGGCGCGCTCCGGCCGCTACCACGATATGATCGCGCGCATCCTGAAGCAAGAAGGCGTTCCGCAGGACCTGATTTACCTGGCCCAAGCAGAATCCGGCTTCCAGCCTTTGGCGCTCTCGCGGGCGGGCGCGCGCGGCATGTGGCAATTCATGGCGCAATCGGGCGAACTCTACGGCCTGGAGCGAAGCTGGTGGGTCGATGACCGGCAGGATCCCGAGAAGGCGACGCGGGCCGCGGCTCGTCACCTGAAAGACCTGTACAACCAATTTGGCGACTGGTATCTGGCGATGGCGGCCTACAATTCCGGTGCCAGCACCGTGCAGCACGCGGTCGAGCGCACCGGCTATGCCGATTTTTGGGAGCTCTACCGCCGCGGCGTGCTGCCCCAGGAGACGCGCAACTACGTTCCCATCATCCTGGCCGTGACCATCATCGCCAAGAACCCGGAGCAGTACGGCCTGCAGCGCGTCACTCCCGAGCCCGCGCCGACAACCGACTCTGTCACCATCAACTACCCGGTCGATCTGCGGCTGGTCGCGGAGTGCGTGGACACCTCAGTCGATTACCTGCAAGAGCTCAATCCCAGCCTCCTGCGCATGACCACGCCCAAGGACCAGTCGTTCATCCTGAATCTGCCGGCGGGCTCGCGCGACAAATATGAAGCGGCCATGACCGCTATTCCGCTGGATATGCGCACCTACTGGCGCTATCACCGCGTGGAATATGGCGACACCCTGCCCTCGATTGCGCGCAAATATCACACCTCGCCCTCGTCCATCGCCCAAGCCAATAATCTGGCGATGACGACGTCAAGGCGGGCACGAAGCTCATCATCCCGATCTCTCCGGGACATACGACAACGGTCGCGTTCTCGCATAAGGCCACACATTACAAAGTCCGCAAGGGCGATACGGTCGCGTCCGTGGCTGACGACTTCGAGGTTCCGGTGGACAAGCTGCGCAAGTGGAACCACCTGCGCGGCGACGCTCTGACCGCAGGGCGAACCCTGGTGATCTACAAGCCGGCGGAGTCCGATAGCGGGGAGTCGGAGCCGAAAACGGCCTCGGCATCAAGCCGCGAGGAGCATGGCAAGGCCGGATCGAAAAGCTCGCAAGCTCCTAAGTATCATAAGGTTATGAAGGGCGAGACGCTCAGCAGCATCGCCGAAACCAACCACACCTCGGTCGCGGCCTTGAAGCGCGACAACCCGAAGCTGTCGGCCAACCTGCGCGCCGGCGAGGTGTTGCTGATCAAGAAGTAGTCAGCAAGCCCGGCATTTGGCACTTAGCACTTAGCATTTAGCCCTTGGCCAAAGCTTGCGATTGAAGGTCGTGCCGAGCAAACCCTAGCAGTCTCCTGGATTGCCAAAGGCGAACTGCAAAAGGTCAAGGCCGCCAAGGGCCAAAGGCCCAGTGCCAACAACTGCCGTTCCAGCTTTGGCTAAGTGCCAAACGCTAATTGCTAACTGCTGCTTTCCCCTCTTCCCTTCCCGCAGATGTTCTGTTACAACAAGCCGGTTGCACCGATGCGGTCACAACGCAGTCGCGCGACGCTGTGCTACAATCGCGCGTCTGTTGCGCAGTATTGGGGTTTAGGTATAAAACGAAATTTTGCTGTTCGAGCTGCCTCCGTTCAGTTATGCGGAGTCCGGCAATATCAGAGAGGACAAGCATATGGCATTCGATGAAACGCTCTATGGACGTAGAGAAGACGAAATGGACGATTACGGAGACGGTTCCTACGGCGAATCCCTCGACGACGAAGAGTACGAAGAGGAAGAAGAAGAGGAAGAAGAACCGGAATCGGTCTCAGTGATCGAAGAAGAAGTGGACGTGCTGGGTGAGCCCGAAGGCGGCGAAGCCCATGAAGAGTCCGGCGGAAGCGGCGGCGGTGGTGGGGCGAAGAAGCCTGCCAAGAAAGCTCCCGCCAAGAAAGCTGCGAAGAAAGCGGCCAAGAAGGCTCCAGCCAAGAAAGCTGCGAAGAAGGCGCCGGCGAAGAAGGCCGCCAAGAAGGCTCCGGCGAAGAAAGCGGCCAAGAAAGCGCCGGCGAAGAAGGCCGCGAAGAAGGCCGCGAAGAAGGCGCCGGCCAAGAAAGCGGCGAAGAAGAGTGGCGCGAAGAAGAGTGCCAAGAAAGCGGGACACCGCCGTTAGCGAGCTATCATAGTGGTGATCGTCACTGAACCCTTGGGTTCGTTGAGAGATCACGCTATGGAGCCGTCCATGTCCACCGGCCGTTATTTCCAGCGGGTGTTGCCAGGGCTCATCCTCGCGATAGCAGGGATGATGCTAATTGGCAGCGCCCGCTCTGCTTTTTGCCAGCAGGCAATGACCGCCGAGACTGCCCAATCCGTATCCTCCGGCAATAATCGGTTCGCTTTCGAACTGTTCAAGGACGTTGCTTCCGAGAAAAACAGCAACGTTTTCTTTTCGCCGGTCAGCATCTCGACAGCCTTGGCCATGGCCTACGCAGGGAGCAAAGGCGAGACGCAAAAGCAGATGGCAGACGTGCTGCACTTCACGGGTACGCAGCAGCAAGTGGCGAGCGGCTTCCAGTCTCTGCTTGCTTCCCTGGCGCAGCCCGCGAATAAGGCCTATCAACTCCAGGTGGCGAATGCGCTTTGGGCGCAGCAAGGCGCACAATTCCGACCTGACTTCGTTTCCGTAATGCACGCGTATTATTCCGGCGATTTTCGAATGCTCGATTTCGCGCAGACGAACCAGAGTCTTGCGACCATCAATCATTGGGTTGCCGATAAGACCTCCGGCAAAATCGCGCAACTACTCCATCCGGGCGACATTGATGCGCACACCCGCCTGGTGCTGACCAATGCGGTTTATTTCAAGGGCACTTGGACAACCCCGTTCGACGAAAGCCTTACAAAACCCGACCCCTTTACCGCCAGTGACGGAACCAGAAAGCAAGTGCCTTTTATGCACCGGACTGGCTTCTTTCGTTACGCGCTGGTAGGCGATGTGCAGGTCCTGGAGTCGCCGTATCGGGGAAACGAGCTGTCCATGCTGGTGTTGCTGCCTCGCGCCGAAGCCAAAGACCCATGGGCCGGTTTTACCTGGGCGAAGCTGCAGCAACTTCAGGCGCAAATGAAGAACACCAACGTCGCGCTGTCGCTGCCGAAATTCAAGGTGGAGGCGCGGCTGTCGTTAGCTCCCACATTGTCAGACATGGGCATGCCGGATGCATTCGACCAGAGCGCCGACTTCTCCGGGATGACACGCAAGGAGAAGTGGCTGATTTCAGCAGTTGTGCATGAAGCCGTAGTCGATGTGAACGAAAAAGGCACGGAAGCTGCGGCGGCGACTGGGGTGGTCATGAGACCGACGGCGATGCTCCCCATCCAACCTGTGGTCTTCCGCGCCGATCACCCGTTTCTGTACATCATCATCCACGAACCGTCGGACTCGATCCTGTTCCTGGGCCGGCTCTCCAATCCGCCGCAGTAGCGGCCGTTGGTGCCTCAAGGGCCTGCGGAGAGCAGGGCAACTCACCTCACTTCGGCCGGTGCAATAGAACACGTTCAGCCGTGACCTGTCTCGCTGACCGTTCCGCCAACTCTGATTACGATTCTTATGTCACTCTGCCGTGCCGGTCGTGACGGCAACCTTCACCCCCGGTTGCCGGGCGAGAATCCGGCACGGCGTTTTTGTTCCCTGTCCGCTGCAATGAGCTACCGCGGCGTCACCCACACCCGATTCATCAGGATCAATTTCCCGCCGCTGCGCGCGAGCTGATAGCTCCCACTCTGTCGGACAAACGCCGGCACCCGGTCTTCTTCCACCCACAGGAATACGCGATGCGGCCCGCTCCACAGCGCGCCGAACGAGGCGTCGTCGTCGAAGATTTTCGGGGCATCGGGAAACAGCGAACCGTAATACATATCGCCTTCGGTGCGGGTGTTGACCACATGGATCGGCTGACGCACGTAGAAGTTCAGGGTGGAAGCGTCCTCGTAGGTCCCATACGAAACCAGAATGTCGCCGGGCCGGAACTCCTGCTCCACGGCGTCGGCCAGCTTTTTCGAAGACAGAATGGGCGCGAACATCACCAGGCCCTGGTGCACGGCAAAAAGCACCACAACCATCATGATCGCGAGGACTACGTTTCCCCTGCCCGCCAAATTGCGCCGTCGCAAAACCAAATTCAGCACAGAGCCGGCGAACAGCGCAATTCCAAATGTCGCCAGCGGAACGCGGAACATCCCCAGGGCACGCGGCGTCAGGTCGAAGATGTGGCCGAAGGCCAGGGCATATTCGCTCGGGTTCTTCTTCAGCAGATCGGCGAGATCGGAATCGGCGGGTGTGCTCTTGCTCTGCGCCAACAGAAACATCGCCGCGGCAAACACCAGCGTGCCGACAATGGCCAGTGCGATCGCGCCGATCCGCCCGCTCTTGCGCAGCGGAGAATCGGCGGGAGAGTCATTCTCCTGTTGCAACCAGCCGCCAATGAGAAGCGCCACCGCGGGCAGCGCGGGCACAGCATAATATTCCTGGCGCGTGGAGAAGCTGAAGAACAGCAGGATTACGGCGGCCCAGATCGCACACAACAGCAGCGCTCGCTGGCGCCGGTCCAGCGCATTTCGCAATTCGCGCCAACGGTGCGGAACGCTCTTCAGTGACTGAAGCAGAAATGCCGACCAGGGGAAGAGCCATAGGAACATCAATCCCCAGAAAACCAGTAGCGGCACGGTGTCATAGTCGTGGGGTATGCGCCTGCCGAGATAGCGCAGGAAATGCTCATTGACGAAGTAGAACCACAAGAAGCCGCGCGCCTGCCCTGCCGCTGGATTATCGATGGCCGCCGCGATGTGCCACGGCGCAGCAATGGCCAGAAACACGAGTGCGCTGGACACGAGCCGCATCCGTAGCAGGTGTTTGAGATTTCCGGTGAGCAGCAGATAGATCCCGACAATGGCCGCCGGGAAGACAATCCCGATCAGGCCTTTGGTGAGTACGTTCAACGCTGCTGCCGCCGCAAATCCCCAGCACGACAACTTCGACGGCGGGCTTTCATCCAGCGTGCGCAAGAAGAAAGTCCAGCCCCAAGGTGAGCCAAAGCCCGATGAGCATGTCGGGAATCAGGATGCGGGTGAACAGGTACGGCCCGACCGACAGTGTGAGGACGACGGCAGCCCAGAATCCCGCCTGTTCTCCCAACGCGCGCCGGCCCAACCCGTAGGTCGCCAGCAATAGCGCCAGCAAGCCCAAAATCAGCGGCAGCCGCGCCGCCCAGTCGTGTACGCCGAATACTTTGTAGCTCGCTTCCATGCCCCAATACAGCAGCGGCGCCTTTTCGAGATAGCGAATGCCGTCGATATAGAGCGTGGTCCATTCATGGCGGGCGAGCATCTCGCGTGCCGCTTCAGCGTGCACCGAGTCGGCGTCGTCCAGCAGCGGGGGCGTCCACAGGCCGGGAACATAGACGATCACCCAGAGCAGCAAGATCCAAATCCAGCGCTGCGGTTGCCGATGGGAGTTGCTGAGGGTCTTGGCAGCAGTTGAAGCTGCCGCCTCGGAGAAGGTCGAGGAGGTCATGCTCTGAGATCGATTATAAGTCGAGCCGGTCGAGGGCCGATTCGTGATGAATAGGCAAGGTACCCAGTCCAGCAACCTCGCTTTTGCAAAACGCGCTGTTGCCAGGTAGCTCTTTCAGATCACATCCGTCGCGGCTCGCGCGGACCGGGCTCGCGCACAGGAGCGTCCGGCTCCAGCACCGGTTTGTCGGGAGGCTCCTGTACCGGCGGCGGTGGCTCTTCGCCAGGCGGGGTAGGAATGGGTGGATCGTCGTCTCTGCGCAGCAACATTCACAAACTCCGAGGATTGGCGGTTAGCATTGGCGCTCGGCCAAATGATAACCCGAACATGAACTTCGTAGTTCAGCAACTCGCGCAGGGAAAAATGCGCATGTTGCCACACGGCCCAAATTCCGAGGACTACACCTTGCGTGTCTGTCGGTACCGCACGTACATCGCTGCCAACACCGCAACGATAAAAGTGATGTTTACCCAGCGAAGCGGACCGTTGGCCAGACATGCCAACCGTGCTCCGCCGCGTTCTCGATTGCAAACAAGATCACCACAAACGACAACCCGAGCCCAGCCCAACGTGGTACTGTCCTTTCGGTTAACCATTCGCGCATTTGGCCTCCTATTGTCCTTTTCGAATCAGCCCGAGTTCGAGCAAAAGCAACCGGCAAGTGACGACCGCTCCTCATTGCGTCTGCTGGAGCTTGGCAATCAGCTTCTGCGCCAGGTTCTCTTCCGATTCCGACCACAGCACGCGTCCGCTGACGGCGCAATTCTTCTCTACCGCACTCGAAAACGCCACCAGCTTGGCAATGTTGACGCGGACGTGGGTTTCGATTGCGGACGACCTCTGCGGCCCTTCGTAGAGGAACGACGAGTCGAGCCCGAAATCCGCCTGGATGTGGCCGTCCTCGGCGTAGATGCCGTCGTCGAATTGCACACCGTGGACGAGGAAGCGCACGGCGGACGGGCGCTGCACCCAACTGTCGCCCAGTTCGTCGTTGTTGGGCACCCACAGGTCCCAAAAGGCTTCGAAGACGAAGGCGAAGTCGTCGTGCGCGAACTCGCCGGCGATGTCTACCGCTTCCTCCGGCGAGATGCCGGGATTGAAGCGGCGCTCCAGAACCGTGGGCTCAGTCCACGCTACCGGGTGGACCGACAGGTAGGTGATGCCCTCGCGGAGGGCGGAGAATGGGAATTGCCGCAGCACCGCAGCGGTGCGCGACATCATCTCGCCTTCGCGGAAGCTGGGAAACCAGATGCTGAGATAGAGCGAGTCCGCCATCCGCGGTATTGTAGCGCGTGAACCCAGGTTAGGTCGCAAAAGACGCGCCCGAACCCTTCGACAAGCTCAGGGCGGGCTCTGGGGCACCAGCGTGATGGATTACAATCAGGCAGGCTGGCCCCTTAGCTCAATGGTTAGAGCAGCGGACTCATAATCCGTTGGTTGCTGGTTCAAGTCCGGCAGGGGCCACCACGATTCCAAAACCTCAAATCGCTTAAAACCAATCGCTTGCAGCGGCCATTGGCGGTCGCGTTCCTGTCTATGCAAATCTTCTTTGGCCTGCTGGGGATACTTTTGGGGTACTTTGTCCCGGCTCGTATCCCAGCACGCGGATCAGGTGGCATCTCAGTCGGCTTTTACGTGGAGTGCCACCAGCGTAACATCGTCGTCTAACTCTTCGTTCGGGCCGCGAGCGGACCAGAGGGACAACTCCTCAAGCAGTCGATCGGCGAAGTGGTCCGCCGAGGTGCTTTGCTCATTCGCCAGAAACTCCCTGAAGTGCTCTGTGCCAAACTCGATCCCCGATGGGTTCGTGGTTTCCGAGATCCCATCGGTGTAAAGCAAACCCCACTGGCCGGACTGGAGCGGCAACTCCACGGAAGAATAGGTAGCAAACTCGAAGGCTCCGAGAAATAAGCCATTTTCCTCGACCGCGCGCACGCCGCCGGATGAACCGCCCCACAAGAGCAGGGGAGGGTGGCCCGCGCCTGCATAGCTCAGCATTCGCTTCTGCATGTCCACAAACAAGTATGCCGCCGTGACGTAATGATGCTGAAACTTTCCGCACAGCGCCTGGTTCAGGCCTAACAGCACTTGTGCTGGATCGGCAGCGTGCGCCACCTGGGCTGAGAGTGCAATCTTCAGCATGGAGGCAATGAGCGCGGCGGGCATTCCGTGTCCGGACACATCGGCTACCAGAATCCCAATGTGTTGCTCATCGACGACTATGAAATCGTAAAAATCGCCGGCCACCGAGGACATGGGAATGTAGCGCGCAGCAATGTCCAGACCTTCGATTTTCGGGATCTGGGATGGAAGAATCGACAATTGGATTTGCCGCGCGGTTTCCATTTCCTTCTGGATCGCGAGCAACTGTTGCGCGAGCTGTTCGCGAATCCCGCGGAGCACGAGATGGGTCTGTACCCGCGCCTTTACGACGGCGGGGGAAAACGGCTTATGAATGTAGTCCACCGCGCCGACATCGAACCCCCGGGTCTCATCCTCAACTTCAGTCTGACCGGTAAGGAAGATGACGGGAATTTCCCGCATATCCGGATCGGCTTTCAACCGCTCACACACTTCGTAGCCGTCCATCTCAGGCATCATCACATCCAGCAGGATGAGGTCGGGCGGAGGCGTAGCTTTCGCCAGCTCCAACGCTTTTGCGCCATTGGTGGCGATGCGAATTTTATAGAGGTCCTTCAGGATCGAATTCGCGACCTGAATGTTGGCAGGAGCGTCATCTACGAGGAGTACAGTCTTTTTCGAGTCACTCTGATTCATTTCGTCTGTTCCACATTTCGTGCACAATGTTCGGCAATCTCATCCAGTTTCACCAGCGCTGCCTCAAAATCGAAGTCGTTGATGGATGAGTTGAGCGCATCTAGTTGCGGTTTCTCGACAGCCCCTGCCACTGCGGCCTGCAGACTGCGAAAGGCCTCCTCGGCATCGCCGTCGCTGGCCTGAAGCAAGGTCCTGAGCCGGCCGATTGCGGCGACTGCTGTCGCTTCACTGAAAGGCGCCGGGCTCGCTTCCTCCGGTTGAGCGGTTGCCGTATCGCGTAGCGCATGTTCGATAGCGTTAACGTGAGTCTTCATCCGGCTCGCGAACTCGCCGAGCAGAGCCGGGACAGAATCCTGTCCTTCGCGGATTGCCTTCTCCAGCTTCTGGGCGGCCGACTGTACCTCGGTGATCCCAATATTTCCGGCAACGCCCTTTACGGTGTGCGCGATGCGTTCCGCCAGGCTCTTATCTCCACTTTCGAGCGCGGTTGAGATTTGCGCGGCCGCATCGCCTTGTTTCTCCGCAAACTGCCGCAGCAGATCGCGGTAGAGCCGTCGGTTGCCGGCAACGCGCTTCAGGCCATCGGCCAGATTGACCCCAGCGATTTCAGGCAGAAGCACCTCATCGGCCGCTTTTCCGGCTATGGGTGGCACCGGGGACTCGACTACTCCCTTGGGCCTGGGCTTCGCCCATCGCATCAAGGTTGCAAACAGGTTATCGGGATCAATCGGCTTCGACACATGATCGTTCATGCCTGCGTCCAGGCAGCGCTGGCGTTCTTCCACCAGAGCGTGCGCCGTCATTGCAATAATTGGAAGCTTCTGCAAACGCGGATCACCCCGTAACAACTTGGTGGCCGTGAGCCCATCCATCTCGGGCATCTGCAAATCCATGAACACCACATCGAACGGAGGAGCTTGATCGCCTTCAGTGAGGATTTTCACCGCTTCCCCACCATGGTTGGCAACGGTGACGATCGCTCCGGCGCTCTGCAGTAGTTCTGTCGCAACCTGCTGGTTCATCTCGTTGTCTTCGACCAGCAGGACCCGGATTCCCGTGGCGTCATGCACATGGGCATCGTCTTTTTTCACACGAGAACGGTGGTCCTCGAGTCCCGCAACACCGAACAGATCCACCAGGGTGTCATAGAGCAGCGACGAATTGACTGGCTTCAGCAAATAGCCATCGATTCCAATTTCCTCTGCCTTCGATCTGATATCTTCCCGCCCGAATGCGGTCACCATCACGATTTTGGGAATGTGCTGCAGACGATCACTGCGCTTGATAATGCCGCTGGCCTGTAGGCCGTCCATTCCTGGCATGTGCCAATCCATCAATACCAACCGGTAGGGATCCTGGGAGTCGGCGGCGGCAATTTCGCGCACGGCGTCCTCCCCGGACGCGACCGAGTCGGCACGCAGCGCAAATACCCGAAGTGCCTCGGTAAGAATTTCGCGCGCCTGCGCATTGTCATCGACCACCAGCGCCCGCAGGCCTGCAAGATCCGGGATGAATCGTTTATGTGTATCTTCCGATCCAATGCCGAACCAGGCGTTGAAATGGAAGGTGCTACCTACTCCAGGCTGACTCTCGGCCCAGATGGTGCCCTCCATCATTTCAACCAGCCGCTTGGAGATGGAGAGCCCCAGACCGGTGCCCCCGTACTTTCGCGTTGTCGAAGTGTCCGCCTGTGAGAAGGCCTGGAACAGCCGGGCGCTCTGCTCCGGCGTCATGCCGATACCGCTGTCGCGCACGGAGAACTTCACTTTGATTCGGTCAGCGAGTTGCTCCTCCAGCGCAACCGTTACCACCACTTCACCGTGTTCCGTGAACTTGATCGCGTTGTTAACCAGGTTGATCAGGATTTGCCCGAGGCGCAGCGGATCACCGACCAGATTGGGCGGAATGTCGTGCTGGGCTGCGATCAGAAACTCGAGGTTCTTGTCTTGAGCCTTTTGACTGACGATCGTCGATAGATTGTCGAGCACGGCCTCAAGCCGGAAGTCCGTCTTTTCTATATCCAGCTTGCCGGCTTCGATCTTTGAGAAGTCGAGAATGTCATTGATGATCCCGAGCAACGCTTGTGCGGCGGATTTCACCTTGGTCAGATAGTCCGCTTGTTTCGGCGACAGATCGGTCTTCAAGGCCAGGTGCGTCATGCCGATGATGGCGTTCATCGGCGTACGGATTTCATGACTCATGTTGGCCAGGAAATCAGATTTGGCCTTGGTGGCAGCTTCGGCCGCTTCTTTGGCTACCTCCAGGTCTGCGGCCTGTACCTGAGTCTGCTTCAGCAGCCTCCCCGTCTCGACTTTGCTCAGGAGAATCTTGGTGTTGAGCGCAACTGTCGGCAAGAGCGCGTCGAGCAGTGCCTTCTGCCGTTCGGAGACCAGTGCGGCGGGCGCAAGTTCGACGACGGCCAGCACCACGTCCTGGTTGATTACAGGAGCGAACAGCACACAGGCCGGCGTTACCTTCACACCGCCGACGCTGACTTCAACGGGCTTGTCGGCTCCAGGAAAAATGTGAAGACTGCGCCGCTCAGCGGCAGCTTGCCCCACCAAGGCTTCGCCAAGCGCAAACTCTCGCGGTTCCGTCGAGAACGTCCGTGGCGAAGGCGCCGACGCGAGTGAAGCGCGTGTGGCTGTCGTCGGCCAGGTAGAACGCACCGTACAGCAGGTCCAGAGTTTCCGAGACCCGCGACAGCAGAATTGTCGCGAACGCCGGAAAGTCGTCCGCCGACTGCAATCTCTCAATCGTGGCCGCGACTTCAGCTTTGACCCAGCCCGATATCTCCAGCTCACGCGCAGCCAACTGGAGGGTCTGCAGAGCACGGCTCATCTCGCCAATCTCGTTGGGACGGTTCAGGTTCGCAATGGGAAGATCCAGTCGTCCCTCGGCCACGTCCAGAATCCGGCTGCGGAATGACAACACAACCTTTACGACTTCAAACTGCACGATCGAGAGCGCAATGGCGAATGATGTGGTCAGGCCGATTACGATCACGATCCAGGTGATCAGAATCGTGCGATTCGTTCTAGCAGTGAGTTCGTCGGATTGCTGGTCGACGCTTCTCCTTAATTCCTGGGCCAACCCAATGAACGATTGTCGAGCTTGAGCTATCGCGGGGTCAGCGCTCTCGCGCATCAGCTTCATGGCCTTGTCATTGTCATTGATCAAGGCTGCCGCTCGGACCGGGCGCGACTCAGAAACTACCTGGTCAAACTGGGCTGTGGCCGCTTCGATCTCCGGAGCCAGACTCGGACTCTCGCGCTTCGCGTCCTCGGCTGCCGAGTGAAATTCCGCGGCAGTCTTGTCCAGTTCCGCATCGATCGCCAGCATTCTGTCTACATCAGTCTCGGCAATCTCCCTATAGAGGTACAGACCGAACAGGTTGTCAAACGCGCGGGCGGCGGTCAGGTCATGCCGGGCTTTGACATCTCCGTCAATGAGGTTGCTGTACCAGGTGTCGATGCGTTTCATCTCGAACGACGAGTACAACGTCGCCACAATTACCATGACCGCCAGCGGGAGCAGGGCAAGGAAGAGCTTGGTCCGGATTTTGAAATTCGCTAGAAGGCCCATCTCAACGGTATTACTCCGATCGCCGGGCGGCGCCCCGGACAATGGTCAATTGTAGCCTTAAAGCCAGGTTATTAACTTGCGACAGGTGCACAAAATGCGGGCTGCACTGCCGATGCGAACACCGGCGGGCCGCGCATTTGTTTCTCACTCAACTTGTACTACAATGGTGACGCCCGTCACAGCTCCATCCGCCCGCTCAGCCGTATATATCGCAAATGCAGGTCCAAGGGGTCGAACCGTTGTTTCGGGCGCCGCCTTTCAGCCAAGTGTGATCGAATCGTTCAGTACGATTTATTTCTGACGGTTTGCCGATGTGGAAGAACGCAACGCTTGAAGAAACGAGAGGCCGAGCATGTCTGCCAACATGGGTCCATGAGGGCTGAGGCTTGACCACGCCTGTTCCGGGTGGGGCAAGTTGTTTTGAGCCGCAGATTCCCTGGAGCTGGGGGCCGGTCTCGACGGAAGGAATGTCACCTGATGTTCGCGTTGAAAGAACAGTCTTAGCGGAGGCAAATGAGCTTTCAATTGAGACTGGTTATGCCAAGCCATCCCCGCTTCTTGGCCGTTGTCCGCGCTGCGGTGGGCGAGCTAGGTTTGGTTTTCGGGCTGCCGGAGGAATCGTCTCGAGCAGTCATTTTGGCCGTCGACGAGGCCTTGGCGAACATCATCCGGCACGCCTACAAGAATCGTTATGATCAGCGGATCGAATTGAATTGCCAGGCAGGTAACGATCAAATAGAATTCATCCTCCTCGATCAGGGCGAAGCGCCGGACCCGGCCAGAATCTGCGGCCAGCCCTTGGATGACGTCTCGCTAAGTGGGCGGGGGACACATCTCATCAGGACAATTATGGATGAGGTGATTTATGAGCAAGTCCCCAGGGGGAACCAACTAACGCTCATCAAGCGCCTAATAACTTAGCATTCGTAAAGGTTGAAGAAGCAGATGAAGGCTTTTGTGCCTAGTGAAGGATGGACATGGAAAGATATTTGAAATCTTCGACGCGAATTGAAAAAGCGACCACGATCGTGGATGTAGACGGCCAGATTGACCTTGGCAGTTCACCGGCCTTGCGCAAGACCCTGCTGGACTGTTTGCGGGGAACCGACCGCGTGGCCGTGAACCTGATGGCGGTGAAGTACATCGACAGCTCCGGGATTGCCTCGCTGTTGGAGGTCCTCAAGGAGGCGCGTAGATCCAACAAGAAGCTAGTACTGTTTGGGTTGACAAAATCCGTCCTTCAAGTTTTGCAGCTCACGCGTCTAAACGGAGTCTTTGAGATACTCGAAACCGAGGAGCAGGCGCTCGAAGCCTAAAGCCCTGCCTTCGAAGAGCGGTGAAGCCATTTCCTGAAATGGGGTCCGTTAACGTTGAAAGCGTCGGGAAGAATCGCGGCTGTACCGGAACGGGTCGGTTTTTGGACGCTGAGCGGCCTTGCCTACATAGGTGACTTGGCGAACCTCGCGGGCCAGTCAGCCTATATCACCTTCGTGGGTCCTTTCCGGGGTCAGCGCCTGCGCCCCCAGCGGGCGATTCATCAAGCCATGGCGGTGGGCGTCGAAGCCATACCTATCGTTTCCCTGATCACTTTTTTTGTGGGCTTGATCATGGCCCTGCAGAGCGCCTATCAGCTGCGGCAGTTAGGAGCGATGCATTTTGTGGCCCAAGCTGTGGCCATCTCGATCCTTCGAGAACTTGGTCCCCTGCTTACCGCCATCGTCGTCATTGGCCGTTCGGGGTCCGCTTTCGCCGCGGAGATCGGCACCAAGAAGGTGACCGAGGAAGTGGATGCCCTGAGAACAATGGCCTTCGATCCCGTTGCCTTCCTGGTCGCGCCCAAGTTCCTGGCCATGCTGGTGATGATGCCTTGCCTCACCATCTGGGCTGATTTCATGGGGGTAGTGGGCGGAAGTGTCTTCGGTGTCGCCGGCGCCAATTTTACCTTCAGCTCGTATTTTGAGGCGACTCGAGACGCAATCGTGTTGCGCGACATGTACACCGGCCTCATCAAAAGCGTGTTGTTCGCTCTGGTCATCACGGCTGTCGGATGCAAAGAAGGCTTTTCGACCGGGGCGGGCGCCGAGGAGGTTGGACGGTCGACGACGGCGGCCGTTGTCACCTCGATTGCACTGGTGATTGTGGTCGATCTGGTGTTTACCGGTTTGTTCTATGTTATTAACCCGACCTAACACATGAGTTCGCGAATCATGTCACAGTATCGGCTGACCCTACAATTCGAATCGCTTGGAGTCCCGGATCTGGTCTGCAGATCTTCCGCTCTCGGAGGTCCCGGAGATGAGTGACTCCGACACCGGCAAGCCAGCGATTTCGGTGGTCAACCTCCGCGTTAGTTACGGCGAGCGCGAGATCCTTCACGGCATTAGCTTTGACGTGCAGCGCGGCGAAACCATGGTGATCCTGGGCGGGTCCGGGTCAGGAAAGAGCACCCTATTGCGGACCCTGGTCGGTTTGGAGAAGCCGACCGACGGCGAGGTGTGGATTACAGGCGTTAATACCGCGCGGATTTCCGAACAGGAAATGGACGCCATTCGCAAGAAGATTGGCATGTCCTTCCAAGGTTCAGCCCTGTTTGGCTCCATGACCGTAGGCGAAAACGTCGCCTTGCCCTTGCACGAGCATACCGAACTCGAAGACTCCACGATCGAGGTCATGGTGCGGATCAAGCTCGGACAAGTTGGGCTGAGCAATTTTGAAGACTACATGCCGTCCGAACTCAGTGGAGGGATGAAAAAGCGTGCCGCCGTGGCGCGTGCCCTGGCCATGGACCCGGAGATTCTGTTTTTCGATGAGCCCTCGGCGGGCCTTGACCCCATCATCGCAGCGGGACTCGACGAACTGATCCTGAACCTCAAGAAAGCCTATGCCATAACCATGGTTGTAGTGACCCACGAATTGGCCAGCGCCTTTTTGATCGCCGACCGTATGATTTTGATTGACCGAGGCCATATCGTGGCGTTTGGAACCAAGGAGGAACTCCGGGCGAGCACTCATCCGCGTGTGCGCCAGTTCCTGGACCGGGTACCGGAGCCTGAAGTTGTCGAGGAACTCGACTATCTGCAGATGCTCACCGGCGACCGGAAGGCCGCGAAAAGTTGAGAGAGTGGGGCCTTTGAAATGAGGATGTCATGAATAGTAAGCGCGAGCAGGCTTGGGTAGGAGTCTTTGTACTGATTGCAGCGGCTCTCCTGATTGGGACTGTCCTGGCCGTAGCCGGCACCTTCAGTGTGAGCGGGGTTCCCTACCATGCATTCTTCAAGTCCGCTGCCGGTCTCTTGCCTGGCGCCACCGTCCGCTACGCCGGCATGAAAGCGGGCAGGGTCGCGACGGTGAGCGTCGACCCTCAGGACTCGACCCGCATCGAGGTCGCTTTTACTGTGGGCCATGGTACTCCCGTGAAAACCGACAGCGTGGCTAAGATTACCAGTCTCGGGCCTCTCGACGAAAACTATTTGGAATTGGGAAGCGGAACGAGGGGTGCTCCATTGGCTCCGCCGGGCAGCGAACTAAAGTCCGCTCCGACTGTCTCAATTGCGGATCTAGGCGATATGATTGGCAACCTCGCCCCAGTCGCCCAGCAGGTTATGGAAAACCTGAACCAGCGCCTTACAGAACTAAAAGGTACGATGGCCCGTGTGGACGATATCCTCAACGACCGGAACCGCGCGAATATCAGCGAGGGGCTGGGAAACCTGAACGCGATGCTGGCTGAGGACCGCCCCAAGGTTTCCGCGAGCTTAAGCAATGTGCAAGCAGCCAGCGCCAAAATCGGGCCATTGCTGGACAACTTCAAGATAACCATGAAGCAAGCGAACGACGCCTTGTCGCACATTGATTCTGTTGTAGTGGAGAATCGCCAAGACATCCGTGCCTCAGTCGTCGAGTTGAAGCAGACGCTGCTCACGGCTTCGTCGCTCATGGAGCAGCTTAAGGATACGATGGACCGCAACACCGACAACATCGACGAAATACTGGTGAATCTCCGCGTCACAACCGAAAACGCGAAACAGCTGACGGAAGAGTTGAAGACCAGACCGTCAGTGCTAATTCGTGGAGACACTGCCAAGGATCGCAAACCCGGCGAGAAACAAAACTAAAGCCCCAGCGCCGGCAAGTGATCGAGCCGTCTCGAGCGACGTAATGCCAAGGGAGAGCGGCGAGAAAACCTTGGCCCACGGAGTCGACCAAGTTCACGACCTCTGAGTCAGTCTTGGAGGCACAGGGAAGAGGTTTTCTATGCACCGAGTGACCCGTCCTATTCTAATCTCTCTACTCGCTTTGGGTCTGAGCGGGTGTGTGGCTAACCGGCCGATTAGGTATTACACGGTCCAGCTTCCGCTGGCCCCCAGCCATTCGACTAGCACCTACCCGGTTTCTCTGCTGGTTGCAAGCCTTAGCGGACCGCAGATCTTTCAGGACACGCCGATCGCCTATCGCATCGGCACCAATGAGATTGGCACGTACCAATATAGTCGGTGGGCGGAGCCGCCCGTCGAAATGATTAAGGGGAAATTGATTCGCGTGCTTGGTGCCTCAGGTGACTATCAGTCGGTAGCCAGTCTGGGGAGCACCTCGGAAGGGCAATTTGTGGTCCGAGGCAGTCTCTACGACTTCGAGGAAGTTGACAACGGGGGTATCGCCGGACTCGTGTCCATGGAGTTTGAACTCTATGACCGAAAGTCGGGCAAAGTCGTCTGGACACATTTCTATTCCCAGTCCGAACCGGTACAAGGTAAGGAGATTTCCGCAGTAGTTACCGCGTTGGATGTCAATCTTGACCGCGGACTGAAAGAGGTTGCCGCTGGACTCAACCAATATTTTTCGGCCAACCTTGCCAGGAAGTCTTGAGGATGTTTGTATTCAATCGGTCCGGGTCGCAACGGACCCGGCAGAGTCCCTGATCCATGTGCGTAGCCACTAAATGGCATCTTTCCTGACGCCATCCCGTAAAGCACCCGCCCCAAACAAAACCAGGTCGGTCCGCGCATCCAGCTCCTTAGCTTTTACCTGCTCGGGGAACCTATAAGCCGCCGTGCCCCGCCCAAGGCGAAAAGCTGCGCGAAGTCGAAGCCCGCTCACTCCTATGACGCCTCGCGAATAGGAGCTCGGCTCTACTTTGCCGGCCCCGTCCACTGATCAACCCAGTCGTTCACGGTCTTGTACCATAGCCGGCTATTTTGCGGCTTGAGCACCCAATGGCCTTCGTCGGGGAAGTACAGCATTTTCGAAGGAATCTTCAGCCGCTGCGCCGTGGTAAACATCTGGAAGCCCTCGGAAACATCGAGGCGATAATCGAGCTGGCCGTGCACGACGAGGATGGGCGTCTTGAAGTTGCTCGCGAACAGGTGCGGCGACCACTTGCGGTACATCTCGCGGTTCGTCCACGGCGTGCCTTTGAACTCCCACTCGTTGAACCACAGCTCTTCCGTGGTGCCGTAGGCTGACTCGGTGTTGAACATGCCATCGTGCGAGACCAGACACTTGAAGCGGTTGGTGTGGCCTTCGATCCAGTTGATGGCATAACCGCCGTAACTGGCGCCAAGCGCGCATTCGCGGTCTTTGTCGATGTAGGCATCGTTCTTCTCGGCGTAGTCAAGCCCGAACATCAGGTCCTGGAACGGCGCTCCGCCCCAATCGCCGTTGATAGCGTCGATGAACTTCTGCCCATAACCGGTTGAGCCGTGGAAGTTGATCATCACGGCGACATAGCCGTTGGCGGCGAACAGCTCGGGATTCCAGCGATACGACCAATCGTCGCCCCAGGCGCCTTCCGGGCCGCCGTGAATGAGGAATTTCACCGGATACTTCTTGCTGGCGTCGAAGTTCGGCGGCTTGACCACGAAGCCCTGGACCTTCTCCCCGGCCGCGCCATTGAACCAGAACGATTCGAGCGGCTGCATCTGGACTTGCGAGAGCACCGCGTCATTCAGCTTGCTCACCGCCTGCGCATGGGACAGCAGGCAATCTGCCACAGAGTAGGAGTTTGGCGGCGGCTCCATCCTACATTGTGGGAATAGCAACGGTGCACTGTAGATCTCATTCGGCGCTGCGATTGACATGCGATCGAAGACCAGCAGCTTGCCGTCTGACGTTGGCGTTGGACTGTCGTTGAATCCCGCGACTAGTTCCATCGGCCAAGCGTTCGGCTGCGCGACGTTGAGCGCATAGATCGGTGCTTCGCCTTCGTTCTCGGCGGTGAAGTAGATGGTCTTTGAGTCCGGCGACCACGCCATCGAATCGACCCAGCGGTCGAAGCTCGGCGTCATGTCGGTGATCTTGCCGGTCGCGCGCTCGTAGAGCATCAGGCGGAAACGGTCGCTTTCGTAGCCGCCGCGAAGTTGCGACCGCCAGGCGATGTACTTGCCATCGGGTGAATACAGCGGCGTCGAGTCGCTGCCGGGATTCGTGGTGATCTTCTTCGGCTCGCCGCCGGAAACGGGCACGACGAAGATGTCGCTGTTCGTGCTCGTGGCCTGCACTTCGTCGATGTTGCTGGTGTAGGCGACCTCCTTGCCATCGGGCGAGAACGAATACTGGTCCTGCCCGCCGAGTGAGAACGGGGGAACATCGTGCGCGCCGGGCGTCAGGTCGCGCGCTACGCCGCCTTCGGCCGAAACCAGAAACAGATGGCTGTACTTGCCATCGAAGTAGCTTGACCAATGGCGATACATCAGTTGCGTGAAGATGTGCGCCTTCACCTTCGACTTGGCCTTCTCGTCATCGCGCTGTTTGTTACAGGCGTCATCGTTACAATCGGGATAGACCGACGACACGAAAAGGATGCTTTGACCATCGGGCGACCAGATCGCGCCGGAGGCTTCGGTGGAGATGCTCGTAACCTTGCGCGGCTCGCTCGTCACTGTGCCGGTTGAGGAATCGAAATCCTGGACCCAGATCTGCGATCCACCATCGCGCGAGGACTCGAACAGAATGTGTTTCCCATCGGGCGAAAAGCGGATGCGATCTTCGCCCTTGCCATTCTCCGGCGTCAGTCGTCGCGCCTCACCGCCGCTGATGGGGACGATCCAAAGGTGCGGCGTTTTGGTGTTGGCCTCGAGGTTGACATCAACCGCACTAAACGCGACCCATTTGCTATCGGGCGAGACACTCGGCTCGCCGATGCGCTTGAGCTGCATCATGTCTTCGAAGGTGAAGGGGCGTTTGTTCTGAGCGAACCCGCAGAGCGAACAGCAGATGAGGAAGAGTAAAAGACGACGCAAGTTAGAGCCTCCACGCTCCCGCCGTTGTCCAAAGGACAGACCAGAACGGCGTACCCAAAGATGATCTGGTGACGCGTCAAAAACTGGATAGTGTAGCAGTACATCGCACCACCATCGATGTCTTTGTCATGCACGCCCACCCCCTTTTTTAAATTTTTGACATTGAAAACAAAAGGGTTAAACTAAAGTATTCAAAACATTGGGGTTAAGCGGACGATAAAGTACTTTATTTTCAACACCTTGCCAGACCACTTGCAAGATCCTCAAAAGAGGAACTTTATAACGCCGCTGCAAACAGCGTCTTTTGATGACTTTGCGGGGGAATGCACAGCAGCGACGGGTTAATGTCGAGACGATCTCAGAGAGCGTCCAGGCATGGCAACACCAACGCCGCATGGCCTGAGACCAGGCCCTCAGCGTTGCGAATTTTCAAAGAACATCGCCGCCGTCGCAGCAACCACGAACAGCGCGCGGACACTCGGCCCAACCTACAGTCTAACCATCGCAGCCGGATGTTGCGTAGATCTCCAGCTCAGGTTTGCGAACGAACGTAACCCACAATTCCCGGAATGGAAAATTCGGAAGTCGCGAAAGCGATATTGCGGAACCCCATGACGGATTTTGAGCGTTATGGCGATTATCGTAAGTTACGTCAAGGGTTGAATTGCGTCAGCTATGGCGTGATCTCCCAGACGACGCCGCAGCCGGACGAACCGCAATCCCCGCCCGGGCTACCGCCTTCTGCCGCGGTGCCGTAGATGTTGCCGTTCGCGTCCAGGGTCACGCCTGCTTGCGGGTATCCCCCGTCGCTGCCGCCGGTAAAATCATGCAACGAGGTATAACTCCAAGTTCCATTTGCAGGGGTCAACTTGAAGACCGAACCTATTGAATAGGGCCCGAGGCAAGCCGTCGTGTCGTAGAGATTGCCTGCACCGTCCATGGCGGGAGTGCCGCGCGGCCCACACTGGCCACCCTGTTCATTGCGAAAGCTGTAAATCGTGGAGAATGTCCAGGTGCCACCGGAGGGCGTCAACTTGAAAATCAGTCCCGGCGACGCCGCCGGGAAAGAAGGCGCCAGCGCTGGCGCCGTAGAGGTTGCCCGACGAATCAAAGATCAGCCCGCCGAAAGGATAGCCTCCGTCCTCTCCGCCGGTGAAGCTATACAACGAAACTCTCCTTCCAGCCCGACCCCGGCGAGTAGGTCAGCTCGAATACCGTTCCGTAGCCGTAATCGCCGCCCATTTCGGTTGTGCCGTAGATATTGCCGGCGGCATCGAGGACCAGGCTATCGAGAGGCAAGAATCCGTCGAGTCCGTTGCCGAAGTTGTGGAGCACGGTTTCGGTCCAGCCGCCATCCGAAGGTGATAACTCGTACACCGTGCCTGCCTCGTCGCCGGAAGTCGTGCCGTAGATGTTTCCTGCCCGATCGAAAACCACGCCGGCAGTGTAGTACCCTCCGACCTCCAATGAATAAAGCGAGGTTTGTATCCAGGGGGAAAGAGGGTTAGGCAAAAAGTGCGGAGGAGGCTGCACATTGAAAACGCCTATCGTGTCGTAGGCGACATGGCCGGTGCCGTAGAGGCTGCCGTTAGGCCCGATAATCACCCCACCCCATCCACCGCCGTGGGAAAGCGGAGCGAAGGTCCAGCCAAAACTCCTGGGCGTCACCTTGAAAACCGTGCCTGACTGGGTGCCTTGATAGCTCGACACGGTCTGACCATAAACGCTGCCTGTGCTATCCAGCGTCACCGGGGCATAAGGATATTCGCCATCCGGCCCGCCGGTGAAGTTGTGCAGAACGGTGAAGGTTTGAGCGTGCGCTGGTTGGCTGGTGATCGCCACAAGCATGCAAAGAAAGGTCATGGCAAATGCCACCGAGATCGACGCGGTAAATTCGAACCGAGGATTTCATAATGCTCGCTCTCCTGAAGCCAAGGCTCCGGTTTCGCCGGTCACACTTTATACCGCGGGGATATGGGATTTCCACAGGGAAGAAGAGGTTGTTGCAGATAGAGGGGCCTCAAACGAAGGATGGGGGTTGTAGCCAGGCCATAGCGCAAACGACGCCAGGTGCCCCACTCATTCCCGGTTGTGGAATGAGTGGGACTCGTATAGGGTCGGCATGCTTTTTGTTGTGATCGACTCGGCTCTCCCACACATTCGAAAGGCGCGAATGAGTGGGACTCGCCGCCCGGCCGTCCAGTTCTCACCGAGACGCGCTTCTTGCCCGCACCGCACGCGTGAACCGGGGGCGCGCGTGTCAACCCCAGATCATCAGGCCGTCGCCGAGAAATTAGTCGCGCCGGATTGGGCTGACGTCTGTCCGTTGCTTTGGGCCGATTGCTGGAAAGTTTGCTGCAATGTGGCGAATGCACTTTGAGCGGTGGAGAGATCGCCAGATTGCAAGGCCGTGCCCAGTTGGTCAAGTAACTGGGAGATCTCACTGGTTCCGCTGCCGCCACCCCCGTGATGATGGTGCCCGTGCGTTGCCTCGCTCTTGGTTGACTGGCTCTGCATTGCCTGCTGGATCGTCGTGTAGTCATTCTGGGCAGCCGACAGGTTGCCAGATTGAAGATCCGTCGAAAGCTGACTGAACGCCTGGGCGATGGGGTTGTTGCTCTGTGAGGACGAAGCCGACTTAGTCTGCGGCTGGAGCTGCTGTAACGTAGCAAAGTCCGACTGCGCCGCAGAGAGATTTCCAGACTGCAAGTCCTTGCCCAGTTGCTGGAAGGTTTGCTGGAACTGCTGAAACATGCTTTGGACGCTTTGGGTGTTAAAGAGACTGGTGGAAATGCCCGAAACTGACATATTGACTCCTCAAGTGGAACACTTCGTTCCAGAGTCTTAATCGGCATGCTTCTGGTATGGCATGAGTTGCCGTTAAGCATTGATGAGAAGAGCAAGTTCCGTGCCAGCTACGGACCCGGATTATAAGAAAGAAACAAGATAATGGGTCATGGCATCGTTACTTGGGCCTGCGCATCAACTCTGAGAGCAAAACCTCTAAGGGAGCTCTGAACAAGTGATCATGCTTAAGTTAGCTCGGCGAGTGCAGGGGCTAAAAAGCCCTGGTCGCGCACGAACTTAGGCGCTGGCCTAAAGGCCAGCTCTTCCACCGAGGAACCTAAATCCGAGCCTACCTAAGGGTTAGAAGGAGGAACGACGAATGCCGTTGGTTCGAATCGAAATGCTGGAAGGAAAACCGCAGGAGTACCGGGCCAAGGTCGGAGAGATCGTCTATCAGACGCTGTTGGACGTTCTCAATGTGCCACAGAACGACCGCTTTCAGGTAATTACCGAGCACGCGAAGAATTCGTTGGTGTTCGATCGCGATTATCTCGGCGTGCATCGCAGCGATGACTGCATTATGTTTCAGATCACGTTGAACAGCGGGCGCAGTGTGGAGTTGAAACAGCGGTTTTATAAGACATTGGCCGATCGCCTGCACGATGAGCTGAAACTTCGCCGGGAGGACGTCATCGTCAATCTGATTGATGTGCCGAAGGAGAATTGGTCGTTTGGCAACGGTGAAGCTCAATATGTTCCGAAGGCGTCCAGTTGATGGCTGTTTTCAGTCTGCGGTTGCTGCGATAGCCGCCGGGGCAGGCTGCGATTCCGGCTCCGGCTTAGGCGCGCGGCGGGCGAAGCGGATTGCCGATGACAGCTCCTGCGAGGGCTTCTCGATGAGCTGGTACATGAGCCAGGCCCCGCCCATGGACGCGGCAACGCCTCACAACATCCAAGACGCCGATGTACCAACTGGAGTAAGGCAGCCAGTGCGAGAGGCAGCCGATGACGCTGACACCGATGGGCAGGTGCAACAGGTAGAGCGAGTAGCTCAGGTCGCCCACGCGGTCGGCGGAGCGGTTGTGGAAGCTGGAGAACGCGATCAGTAAGCCCGTCGGCACGGCCACCAGCGGTACCAGCCATCCCGAGATCCTAAGCGTGGCGAAAGCCATTACCGCGATCAGGCCCAGCATCTCTCGCCGCTCGATGATGCGCGCGCGATATTGGAAAACGAAGACGCCGATCAGGAACACCGGGAGATAGTGGAAGACCAGCCGGTCCCAGAAAACCGTGTAGTAAGCCAACATCATCGCCACGGTCACGGCGAAGCGCGCCAGTTTGCGGCGGCTCGCCAGCAGCGGAAGCGCGAGGCCGGCCAGCAGATACCACTGGAATTCGATGGCCAGTGTCCAGTAGACGACATTCACCCAGGGCACATGCGCCAGGTCGTTGAGGTACGCGAAATGGAGCAGCAGGTCGCGTCCGGTGACGGTCATGTGCGGGATGTGAAACAGCGGCACCAGCACGAGGTTCGTCGCCAGGATGGTGATCGCGATGGAGGCGAGATAGGGCGGGTACAGCCGGATGTTGCGCTTGAGCATGAACCGGGGGAAGTCGCGCAGCCCGTAACCCGAGCGATACAGGCTCCAGGGAATGACGAATCCGGAGATGACGAAGAAGATATCGACGCCAAGATAGCCGTATTTGCCGGACAGTCCGAGGTACTTGCCTTGGCCGGCGACAAAGTGGCCCCAGGCGACGGCCAGCGCAGCAAAGGCGCGAAGCGCATTGATAACGCCAATGCGTTGCTGGGAATTGGATATCGCCACGTTTCAACCATGTTAAACGGTGAGGATGCTGGAGCGTCTAATAAACGTCACAAAATCATGTGATGGGTCACGCGGCCGCCGGTTTCAAAACCGGAGTTCCCCGAATGGCGGTGGTCCTCGGCTCCCTGGCCTTCAGTCGGGGAAACACTGTTGTGCCGCGTGACGCTGCATCCAATACAATTGTTCGAGAGCGAAACATTATGAAGTACCGTACCTGCGCTTACCGTGTAGTTGCTTCCGTTATTTTCCTGATTGCGGTTTGCCTTGTCCTCCCGGTCGTGGCTGACGATCGCGGCGAAGGCGCGCTCGATCCGTCGCAACCGCAGGGGATCACGGTCAACGAGATCATTCAGAAGTTCGCGTCGAAGGAGAAGCAGTTCAAGCTCGCGCGCGAACAGTATACCTATACCCAGGACGTGACCATCCAGACGATGGAGGGCAATACGGT
The DNA here is from genome assembly GCA_963713465.1 of uncultured Acidobacteriaceae bacterium. Lineage (GTDB taxonomy): Bacteria > Acidobacteriota > Terriglobia > Terriglobales > Acidobacteriaceae > Bog-257. Next base: position 173,058 of record CAVQLZ010000006.1, on the reverse strand, counting down.
CGACGGCCAGTATCGCCAGGTCTCCGACATCTTGTTCGACGATCGTGGACGGCGCATCGAGCAGGTGACCTTTGCGCCGCAGTCGAGCCTGCAGCGGGTGGTGATGACGCAGTCCGACTACGATGACATCCGCAACCGGCTGCCCTTTGTTTTGACCAGCGACGACATCGACAAGTACCAGATCCTATATGTCGGCAAGCAGAAGGAAGACGAGCTGGGGACGTATGTCTTCGATATCGCTCCCAAGCAGATTGCGCCGGGCGAGCGTTATTTCCAGGGCCGGATCTGGGTGGACGATCATGACTTCCAGATCGTCAAGACGTATGGCGAGACCGTACCCCAGGTGCACAACCTAAAGCATCCGGAGAAGGAAAATCTATCGCCGAAGTTCACTACCTGGCGCGAACAGATCGACGGCAAGTACTGGTTTCCGACCTACACCCGGGCCGATGATGTGCTGCACTTCTCGAACGAAGACGTGCGCATGCGCTACATCGTGAAGTACACCAACTACAAGCGGTACGGAGCGAAATCGCGGATCACCTACGACGGGCAGGAAGTTTCCAAGGGACAAGAGCCGCAGCAGCCGAATGCGGGAAGCACGCCGCCGAAGCAGTAAAAGCAGCTATTCGCCTTTCGCTGTTCGCTTTTCGCCAGAGGCGCTTGTCACCTCCTACCCCGAGCTCTCGCGGATTGGGCCGCGACGCCTGTTGCCCGTGATTGCGTTCGCCTCCATTCTGGCGAAGAGCGAAAGGCGAATAGCGAAAAGCGCTCGTCACGCCACCCTTGCGGCCGAGCGCTCTGCCGCTTGCTGAATGAAGCGCTTCATTACGTTGGCCCACATCACCTTCTTGCGCTCGGCGCTCTCTTTGATCGCTCGCCCCTGCGCGAACATTTGCAGCAGTACCTTCATCTTCAGGGTATCGAGGAGCGGTTCCTCCTGCGCGGTGACGCCATAGGCTTCGACAAACGCATTCTGCACCTGGGAGGTGATGTGCCGGTTGCAGAAAGGATATTTTTCCAGCGCCTCGACCGCAGCCAGAAACATGGCGGCGTCCAGTAAGGAATGGCCCTGCTCGCACAGGCCGGCGAACTCGCAGAAGCCGATGCCGTCCTCGGCCACCAGAACGTTCAGGGGAATGAAATCGTGCAGAACCGCTGACGAGCGCAGCGGCCGCTTTTGCCGCGCGAGCGCCGCTCGCGCCTTGCCCAGAATCACTTCGGTCGATTCCGGAGGAAGACCGTCCTTCTGCGCCTTGGCGCAGAGCGCTTCTATTTCGCCCAGCAAGGCCGTTCCGTCGAACGGCGTGGGCATGGCCGCCGAAGCGCGATGAAATCGCTGCAACCATTCCCCTGCGCCCTTGGCCGCTGTCTCCAGCAGGACGTGGTTGCCGTCGCCCGGCAGCAGAGCGGCTTTCATGATGATGCTCTGCAGCGGCAAGCCGTTCACCTTTGTGCTTACGACGGCGCCCTGGTCCGCGAAGTCGCCGATGGGCCGCGGCACGCCGTCGAGCCCGCGCCTCTGCGCGGTGTCGTGCGCGAAATGCAGGTTCTGCGCCTCCCGCAACGCCGACTCCTGCGGAGAGCGCGAGCCATTCCTGGCGCGATAGATTTTCGCGTTCACGCGCTCGCTGCCATCGGGGAAATCGAGAACGACCTCGTAGATATAGTGGTCGGGCTTGGGGGTATGGCCGACGACGCGAGCTACCTTGACTTCCGAGTGTTGGGGAAAATATTTGGAGCCGGAACTCCGTAAATCACTCACGATCTGATCCAGAGTACTTTCTGACATGCCCTCTCCAAACCCTTGTGCGCGGGGAATTTCTGCTCTAGCAGGCGCCTATAAGTGAGATGCAGGTAACGGGCGAATTAGCCGGATGGCGGCGGCGAATGGCATGGGGGTGGCGTGTAAGTTATTCACCATGCGAAGCGTAATTTAGAATGGCGGCGTCCTACGATGTGGTGCTCGCGCCAAATTCCGCCGCGAAACAGTTCCCTGCTATCGTTGCGTTGCGCCTGGTCAGTAGAACAGGTACTTCTGCCACTTGGCGTCGGAGCGGCCCATCATACGCATGATGTGCCGGCTGGTGTGCAGGTTGAAGGCGCGCGGCTCGCGCAGCAGCTTCATATTGGATTCGTGCGGCAACAAATTTCCCTTCCTGCGATTGCAGGAATGGCAGCAGGCCACAAGGTTTTCCCAGGTGGAGGCGCCGCCGCGAGAGCGCGGGATCACGTGGTCGAGCGTCAACTCGCCCGCGGCAAGCCCTTTGCCGCAGTACTGGCAGGTGTTGCGATCGCGCAGCAGGATGTTCTTGCGCGACAGCGCGCGCGTCTGGTGAGGAATGCGCCGGTACTCCAGCAGGCGAATCACCGACGGAACGCGCATGGCCACGCGCGCGGCGTGCAGCACGTTTCCGTTGGCTTCCTCCATCATGGCAACGCCTTTCAGCACCAGGATGATGGCGCGGCGCGCGGCGCACACGTTGATCGGCTCGTAGGAGGCGTTCAGCACCAGCACCGGGGCGTGCATCGCCACCCAATGCGGCGCTTCGTCGCCCGCCATGCGGGCATGATGCATGCAACCGGCAAGTGACTTTCCGTACCGCGACGCTGCGCTGTGGGCCGACATAGACATAATCTATAGCGAAACGGACGCCGCCGCTTCGGCTTCCTCCTCTGCCCCATCCTCGGCAACCTCCAGCAGGTCCGCGCCATGAAAGGCGCGGGCCACGGTGGCTGCCCAAACTTTTTCCGCTCCTGCCCGCTTCAACACGCGGGCGCACTCCGACAATGTGGTACCTGTGGTCATCACATCGTCGACCACGATTACCTGGCGCCCCTTCACGCGAGCGGCATCGCCAACGCGAAATGCGCCCCGCATATTTTCGATGCGCTCCTCGCGGCTGAGTCCCACCTGCGACACGGTATCGCGCTGGCGAATTAAAACGGCAGACGCCAGTTCCAGTTCGTGCGGAAGCCGCTTCAGGGCGGCCCGGGCAATCAACTCGGCCTGGTTGAACCCGCGGGAACGCCGTCTGCTTCGATGCAGCGGAACCGCAACCAGCAGCAGCTTGGCACGACCAGGCTGGTGCCCTAGAGCCTGCCCTGAGCTTGCCGAAGGGTTCGCGTCCGCCTTTTGGACTTGGGCCCCGGTTAGCCCAACCGATGGGCGAACCTGGGCCACCGCGTTCTTCAGCGGCAAAAGCTCGGAGATAGCTTCGGCCAGCATCCGGCCGAGCGGCGCCTGCACCGGAGTCACGCCCTCATATTTCAACAGGTGGATGAGCCCGCGCAGGCTGTCTTTGTATTCACCGTAGGAAACGGCGCGCTCAAACTCGGGCCGGGCGTCGCGACAGTTGACGCATAGCCCATCGCCCATGAGCAATTGGGCACTCGTGAGACGATCGCCGCAACACAGGCACTGCGGGGCGCGTAGCGGCTTGATGTCGGCCAGGCAGTCCTGGCAAACCGGGATCCTTGAGATGTTGTCGAGGGGAGTACGACAGAGCTTGCAATCGGACGGAAACAGAACCGAGAAAACGTTTCGCAGCAGGGCGCGCGGGGCTGAGGCAAGCAGAGCGTACCGCCCGGCCCGGGGATCTCGTCGCTTGCGCTTTAGCGTCTCACGACTGCTGAAGACGACCCTCCAAACTTCATGCGCACGTTGCCTGATGCACCGTTAACAGTAGTATATGGTGCAACTCGGACGGCTGCAATGCCGGACAAGATGCCTCCCCGGCTATTCACCAAGATTTCATCGATCTGGGCGTGGGCTAACTCTCCGGCCATCGCAAAAGACGCAATGCCGATGGTGACTTTCATAAGATGGTGACTCCATTAAAAAGTGCTCGTACGCTACTTTGGTTGCATTGACCCCGCGCGTGTCAAAATGTTATAAAAAATCGCCTTTTGTGCGTGCCAGCGGTGTGCTCCGATTTGCACACAAACTGGTGCAAAGTGTTCCCGACGCGGCCAAACCTCAACACTTCCGTCTCGGCCACCCCAACAAGTCCATAAGGAGGGACTTGTCGGGGGCCCCGGTTTGAAGAAGTGGAAGCGCGTTTCCGGGATTCAGCGGGCGGGTCCCAGCCTGCTGGTTTGGTCAACGATCTCTAGGAAACGCTGCGCGCGAGCTATTTCGTGGCAGAGTGCAACAACTCTAATGTCATTGATGTGGGCGCTCATTTGCCCATAGGAGGATTAATTCTATGCACACCTGGCTCGCCCCTCTGCGGCGGCTATCGTCGGTAAAACTTCACGGGCCCGGCAAGATCTTGAGTGCCGCGCTGGCCATTTTCCTGCTGCACGCTTCCGCAGCTCTCGCTCAACCGGCCGAGGCCGCCGGCGGCGAGGCCAGCCTGCAGGTTCCCGACCTCTCCACGGTCAGCTTCCTGGGCATGAACGGACACAACATCCTGTTGATTGGAATCCTGTTCTGCTGCTTCGGACTGCTCTTCGGCCTCGCCATTTACATGCAGCTCAAGAACCTGCCGGTCCATCGCGCCATGCGCGAGATCTCCGAGCTGATCTACGAGACCTGCAAGACCTACGTGGTCACGCAGGGCAAGTTCCTGATGATCCTGTGGGCATTCATCGCGGTGGTGATTCTGGCTTACTTCGGCTGGCTGCGTCCGATCAACCCGGTCGGCGTCACGCTGCCTATCATTCTGGCGTTTAGCATTCTCGGCATTCTGGGCAGCTACGGCGTGGCGTGGTTCGGCATCCGCGTGAACACCTTCGCCAACTCGCGCACCGCATTCGCCGGGCTGAGGGGCAAGCCATACCTGTGCTACTCGATTCCGCTGCGCGCGGGCATGTCGATCGGCATGATGCTGATCTCGGTCGAGCTGCTCATCATGCTCTGCATTCTGCTGTTCATTCCCGGCAACTACTCCGGCCCATGCTTCATCGGCTTCGCCATCGGCGAGTCGCTGGGCGCGGCCGCGCTGCGTATCGCCGGCGGCATCTTCACCAAGATCGCCGATATCGGCTCCGACCTGATGAAGATCGTCTTCAAGATCAAGGAAGACGATGCACGCAACCCGGGCGTGATTGCCGACTGCACGGGCGACAACGCGGGCGACTCGGTTGGCCCCTCGGCGGACGGCTTCGAAACCTACGGCGTGACCGGCGTCGCGCTGATTACCTTCATCCTGCTGGGCGTGAGCAGCCACACTGTGCAGGTGCAGTTGCTGGTGTGGATCTTCATCATGCGCATCATGATGCTGGTCTCCAGCACCGTGGCGTACTTCCTGAATGAAGCCATCGCGAAGGCGCGCTACGGCAACGCCGACGAGATGAACTACGAATCGCCGCTGACCTCGCTGGTGTGGCTGACTTCGATCGTCTCCATCGTGCTGACGTACATCGTGTCCTACCTCATCGTGCCCAACCTGGGCGGCGACACGACGCAATGGTGGAAGCTGGCAACCATCATCTCCTGCGGCACGCTGGCAGGCGCGATTATTCCTGAGCTGGTGAAGGTCTTCACCTCGGTGGAGTCGGCCCACGTGAAGGAAGTGGTGACCTCGGCCGAGGAGGGTGGCGCTTCTCTGGATATCCTTTCAGGTTTGGTGGCCGGTAATTTCTCCTGCTACTACCTGGGCTTCACCATGGTCGCGCTCATGGCGATCGGCTACGGGATGAGCACGATGGGCCTCGGCGGCCTGATGCTTGCACCGGCGGTATTCGCCTTTGGTCTGGTGGCGTTCGGCTTCCTGGGCATGGGGCCGGTGACCATCGCGGTCGATTCCTACGGCCCGGTGACGGACAACGCGCAGTCGGTGTATGAGCTGTCACTGATCGAGGGGATTCCGGGGATTGAGGGCGAGCTGAAGCGCGACTACAACATCGACGTGAACTTCGAGCGCGCCAAGTACCTGCTGGAGTCCAACGACGGCGCGGGCAACACCTTCAAGGCGACGGCCAAGCCGGTGCTGATCGGTACCGCCGTGGTGGGCGCAACCACCATGATCTTCTCCATCATCATGGCGCTCACGCATGGGCTGACGGAAGATGTGAGCAAGCTGTCACTCTTGCACGCGCCGTTTGTGCTGGGCCTGATCAGCGGCGGCGCCATCATCTACTGGTTCACCGGCGCTTCCATGCAGGCGGTGACCACCGGCGCTTATCGCGCGGTGGAGTTCATCAAGGCCAACATTCGACTCGAAGGCGTGGAGAAGGCCTCGGTGGAGGACAGCAAGAAGGTCGTGGAGATCTGCACTAAGTACGCGCAGAAGGGCATGTTTAACATCTTCCTCGCGGTCTTCTTCGTGACCCTGGCCTTCGCCTTCGTGGAGCCGTTCTTCTTTATCGGCTACCTGATCTCGATTGCAACGTTCGGTCTCTACCAGGCGTTATTCATGGCCAACGCCGGAGGCGCGTGGGACAACGCCAAGAAGATTGTCGAAGTCGAGATGCACCAGAAGGGCACCGCATTGCACGATGCGACGGTGGTCGGCGACACGGTGGGCGATCCGTTCAAGGACACCTCGTCGGTCGCGTTGAACCCGATCATCAAATTCACCACGCTGTTCGGGTTGCTGGCGGTGGAGCTGGCGGTGCAGTTGACCGCGACCAACGGCGCCGGCTTCAGTCACGTGCTGGCGGTGGCGTTCTTCCTGATATCGTTCTTCTTCGTCTGGAAGTCGTTCTACGGCATGCGCATCGTGAAGGCACCGGCGCACAAAGAGCAGCCCACGCCGGAACTGACGGGCAGCGTGCGGTAGCAAACAAACAATGGTGCGATAAATCGAGACGCCATCCCGAAAGGGATGGCGTTTTCGCGTTGGGCGATCCTGCGGCCATGTCGATGACACATGCCGCGCGCTCACTTCTTCGTTCCAGCGCGAAATCTGATTTCCGATCGCAACACAGTCTCTAAAGGCCAGCTCTACCCGAGCGCTAAACCGGCACGAGTCAAGACGAAGGATAGCAACTCATCGCCCGCAATAGTAGGAAGGCCACGGCGCTAGGCGAAACGACAATAGCTATGGCTGATTCAATTTCGGCATCTAAGACGAGTGCAAATTCCGAGTTTTCGGCTAAAATCCTCCTCTAGGCATTGTGGTGGGGTCTGGGGGACGATGCGAGCTTTCTACAAGCGCTTCAGTGTAATCACTGGTTTCGGCGTGCTGCTTGCGGTCCTGATGGTCAACAGTGTTGTCATCCGGCGCCAGCTGCAGGTGCAGGTGGAGAACCAGGCCTGGGTATCGCATACCAAACAGGTCTTGTTTCAACTGACCGAGGTCGAGCTCCTGCTCACCGACGCTGAGACCGGACAACGCGGCTTCTTGTATACCGGCAATCCGCAATACCTGGCGCCTTACGACGTCGCCACCAGGCAGGTGGACGGCGAAATCCAAAAGATAGCGGAGCTCACCGCCGACAATCCGCGGCAGCAAGCTCGGATTCCGCAATTGCGCAGCCTTGCCCAGCAAAAGCTCAAGGAACTCGCTGGCACCATCTCGTTGTATCGCTCCGGCGACGCCGACGCCGCCCACGCGCTGGTGCTGACGAACAGCGGATTGCAAACGATGGGCCGGTTTCGCGCCCTGATCGCCCAGATGCAGCAGGAGGAAGAATCCCTCTACGCCATACGGACCGCGGCGTACTCTCGAAGTATCGAGGTCACGGCTGCCTGTATCTATCTGGCCAGCGTTCTTGCCGCTTGCGGGCTGATTCTGCTGGCCTACTTCGTTCTGCGTGAGATCGGGCTGCGCGAAAAACACGCTGCCGAGATCAAGCAGCGGGAAGAATGGTTCCGGGTCACGCTTACCAGCATCGGCGATGGGGTTATCGCGACTGACGAAAAGGGAAAGGTGATTTTCGTCAACCCTGTAGCCGAGCGGCTTACCGGGCGGGAGTTCGCGCAAGTCACAGGCCTGCCGATTGCGGAGGTGTTTCCCATTTATAACGAGCTAACCCGGCAGCCGGTCGACAATCCCGTCCGCAAGGTCATGCAGCTGGGGCGCATCATTGGCTTGGCCAATCACACGGTGTTGGAGCGAAAGGACGGAACGCTGATACCCATCGAGGACAGTGCAGCGCCCATTCGCGACGATCGGGGACAGCTCACCGGAGTGGTACTGGTATTCCGCGACGCTACCGCGGACCGTATGTCGCAAGACCTGGTTCGCAAGACCGAGAAGATCGCGGCTGCGGCGCGGCTGGCTGCGACCGTGGCGCACGAGATCAATAATCCTCTGGAAGCGGTCAGCAATCTTATTTACCTGGCCAAGGCCCGGGCGGGCGTTCCCGCCGATGCCCTCCAGGATTTGAAGATGGCGGAGGATGAGTTGGCCCGGGTGTCGCACGTTACGCGGCAGACCCTGGGCTTCTACCGCGAATCCACCACGGCTGACACGGTCGACATGCCCGCGCTTGTGGAGTCGGTGCTCAAGCTCTACAGCAACAAGATCGGCAGCAAGAAGATTGTTGTCCACCGCGACTTCTCAACTTGTCCTCCTTTACATGGCTGGGCAGGTGAGTTGCGGCAAGTGGTCTCGAACCTGGTGTCCAACGCGATTGACGCCATGGGCGCGAATGGAACATTGAAGGTGCACGTATCCTGCATCGCGGGCGCAGCCGGGGAGATGATGCAGTTCCGGGTGGAGGACGATGGGCCGGGAATCGCCCCGGAGCATCTGAAGCGACTCTTCGAACCGTTCTTCACCACCAAGAAAGAAGTCGGTAATGGGTTGGGACTGTACGTCGCCAAGCAGATCGTCGAACGGCACGGAGGAAGTATCCAGGTGCGCTCGCATTCGGATAATGGCGCGCATGGCGCGGTGTTCAGCGTATTGCTGCCATGCGCAGAGAGAGCGCGGGTGCGGATAGCTGAAGCGGTTTGATACCTCAGCTAGGCTTTCTGCGTTTCTGCGTCGGCGCGCTTCCAGCTACCGTCCGGAGATTGGGTCCAGGACACGCCGTGCATGTCGAGCCAGGGACCGAACGGCTCATTCGCCTTGGGCTCCGACCCCATGCGAAGTACGTTGCCATCCAGATCTGAAACCTGCATCTCGTAGGCCCAGGGATAATTCGTGGGAGGATGGCGAATCCTTGCGCGCTTGGCGCAATACTCTTCAAAGAGCAGCTCGGCATCACCTACGCCAACCCAAACCCAGGTTCCGGGATGGCCTTGATCGCCCTCGGCCAGCATGATGTGGCATTTGCCGCGGCTGACCTCGGCAAAGACCGGAGTCTCCCAGTTGAGCTTGAACCCGAGCACGCGGACGTAGTACTTGATGCTGTCTTTCAGATCGGCAACCGGCAGGATCGGACTGACGCCTTCGAAGTAGGTGACGTTCTTTCCGGGATCCTGGACTGTGCACATTGCGTCCTCCCCTCAGGGGCTAAAGAGACTGTGTCGCGAGTGGTGTCGCCGCTGCCGCGGCTCGGTTCCTTTCCCACTCACACCCGGCGCTTACGCGCCGGGCTAACACCATCCCGCCGCTGCGCGGCTGTTTCTGCTGCAATTCTGACGGTTTTTCCCACCACGTAAATTGATTTTGGGTTGCGACACAGTCTCTAAAGCCCGCTTTGACTTCTGCAATTGAAGCCGTGCCCTTTCAAAACCGACGCTTAATCCGAGTCTACTTCGCGTTGGCGGTCTGCGCGCCCTTGAGCACAATCACCAGTACGCGTCCGTCGGACTGAATGTTGCCGCCGGTTGCGGTCTTCGCCGTTTTGATGGGATTGGAGCGCGACATGTACGACATCGCTTCCACTTGCCCCGCCTGTTGCAGGGTGGCGCCGATGAAATCGCGCTCATTGTCCACATCCTGATCGATCTTGTGGGTGATGGCATTCTTCGACCGATCGTCGCGCTCAATGCCGATGTCGTGCGTACCCGCGCCCGCCCAGATGAGCTGGTTCTGCGGAGCCTTGAACGGCGCTTGCCAGATGCGGAAGTGATTGCGCTGGTTCGCAACCATCACCGCTTCGGCGCGTTCGTAGCCGAAATCCTGCGGACGGCCAAACAGGTAAAGAATGCTCATCGGCACGGCAACGTAGACATTCTTCTGCAAGGTCGCCAGCAACGCGCTGACGACAGCGTCTTTGTCGGTCTTGTCGGCAACAATCCAGCCCGCGGCCTTGAACGCGTTGGTCACCTGGTCCTCGGTGCCGATCAGAACAAAGTTCACGAGGTCGCCCTCGTTACCGCCATCCGGTTTGTCGGTGACACGATACGGCAGCCTGGCATTGAGTTCGGCGAAGAGCGGCTGCCAATCGTAATTGTTTTGGCTCGCGGCCGCGCCGCTGGCAGTCGCTGTGCTGCTTGCGGTCCGGTCAATATGGACCTTGTATTCGCCGTCGGGCGTCTGGGTGGAATCGGCATTGATGGCAAGATAAAGCCGGCCGGCGACCGGCGCCTGCACGGCCCCGTCAGCGCCGATGAAGAAGGGCGTTGCGGCGTCACTGTTACCAATGCGGCCCACCAGCGCGCCGCGTCCCGCGCTGGCCACCGGCAGCGCGCGCAGGGTATCGGTCCAGCCGCGCGGGGCGCCGTCGGCAGTTACGCCGGTGTTGTTGCCCATGGTCACGGTGCCTGTCGCGGTGATGTGCAGCTTGTCCCCGGGCTGCACGTCCATGCCGGTATCAACCCACTGCGGACTGCCGCGAACGGTGACGTTCACGCTCTTGCTGTTGGCATCGAGGGCGGCAGCAGGCGCGCTGCCGATCAGCAGTGCTATGGCGAATAGCAGAACCGAAAGCGATCGTGAATGTTTCATGGAACGAGCGCCTCACTCCTGATCAGTAGAAACACGGAGTGCGGGCGAGGTTGCGCGGATTGTGAATTCCCGGCAACGGCGTCTTTGCCCGGCTGCGACTTGGGCGCGAGCCGCCGAGCCTTACTGCGGCTCCTGTTTCTGCGCCTCGGCAACGGCGCGTTCGGCTCCCTGGAAGCCAATGCGGCTATGCGTGCCATCGCAGAAGGGCTTGTTCACCGAGCCGCCGCAGCGGCAGAGGGAAAAAGCGGTCTTGCCCGTCAGGTCGTAGGGCTTGCCGTCGGCATCGACCAGTTCGATTGTGCCCTCAGGAGCCTCGACCCGCAGCGGTCCGTTGTTGCGGACCGTGATCTTCACTTGCGCCATGTATCCTCCGGAAGTGTTGGGCGCAATCGCGCCGTCCGTCCATTGTAGTAGTGGATGGTGGTTAGTGGATAGGGCGGGGCATATCGCATCGTGGGGATTCGCGGAAACCGCAGGTTCCTCGGCTCCGCTCGGGATGACAAAAATGAGGCGCTTGGACGCTGGCGTAAAGAGACTGTGACGCGAGTGGTGTCGCCGCTGCCGCGGCTCGCATTTTTTCCAACTCACAACGTGGGCTTACGCCCACGCCTAACATCATCCCGCCGCTGCGCGGCTGTTTCGTCGCAATCCCCGGCGTTGATCCCACCCCGAAAATCGATTTCGTGTCGTCACACAGTCTTTTTAGCCCTTGAAAGCGATAAGCTGCCAGGTGCTAAAGAGTGTCTGATTTAAGTTCCGCAGCGGCTAAAGCCGGGATCGAAACCCGAACTTACGGCTGTCTGAAGACCGCCCCCTTTAAACCGGGGCCTTAATCAGAGTCTCCTCAAATGCTAAATGCCGAGTGCTAAATGCTAAGTGCTGACCGCTACTTCTTGAACGCCACGTTCACCAGCAGCTTATCGCCCTCGACATCGACGACGTTGCAGAAGGTGCGATCACCGCGGCGGCTGAAGTCGAGGCCCACGCGGCTGCGGCCGATTCGCAGGTTGCGCAGGAATACTTGGTCCAGCCAGTCGGGCAGCTGCGGGTTCACGATATTCAGCTCCTTGCGCGGCGCGCTGGGATGAATACCCAGCACCGATGACAGGATAAGGAACATGGCGCCCGATGCCCACGCCTGCGGCGAACATGAAACGGGATAATGCACCGGCTCGTCATACTCGCGCCGCTGCACGCCGCAAAACAGCTCCGGCAGACGATAGTCGCGAAAGTTGGTTGCCGCCTGGTAAAGCGAAGTCAGGATGCGCAGAGCGCCGTCGCGCATATCGTTGAGGGCCATGCCGTGCGCGATGAGGGAATTGTCGTGCGGCCACACCGAGCCGCGGTGATAGCTGAGAGGATTGAAGACCCGCTCCTCCTGCGACATGGTGCGCCAGCCCCAGCCGCTGAACATGTCGTCCTTCATCATGCGGTTGGCAACCACACGCGCGCGTTCGCGATTGATAATGCGCGTAAACAGCAATTGCCCGGGGTTGGACGCGATGACCTCCAACGGCTTCTTCTCCGCGTCCAGAGCCATGGCATAGAAGCCGCGGGTCGGCACCCAGAAGGCGCGATCGAAGCGCCGCGCTAATTCAGCGGCCTCGCGTTTCAGCCGATCGGCAGTTTTCACGTCACCGAAGGTTCGCAGCAGCCCACACATACGCAACTTCGCGTCATACACATAGCCTTGCACCTCGCAAAGAGCGATGGGCGGCTTGGCCACAGTACCGTCGCGATGCATGTTGGCGTCCCACGAGTCCTTCCAACCTTGATTGGCGAGCCCTTTGGGCGAACGCCGCAGATATTCGACGAAGCCGTCATCGTCGAGATCGCCGTATTTGTCGATCCACTCCAACGCCGCATACGCATTCGGCAACAGCTCTTCGACGAGCTGCTCGTCGGCGGTCCAGTTGAAGGTCTCGCTGAGCAGCACCAGAAAGAGCGGCGTCGCATCCACCGAGCCGTAGTACGGGCCGAAGGGCATCTCGCCGTCGCGCGTCATCTCACCCTGGCGATACTCGTGCAGGATCTTGCCCGGCTCTTCGTCGAGCCAGTCGTTGTATTCCTTTCCCTGGTAGCGCGCCAGGACGCGCAGGGTATCGGTCGCGAGTTGCGGGTTGAGCGACAACGATTGGTAGGCCGCGATGATGGAGTCGCGCCCGAAGATGGTGGCGAACCAGGGAATGCCGGCGGCGATGATGTGCTGGTCGCCATCGGGAATCTGCAAGGCGTGGAAGTCGCCGATGGCGGTCTTCAGCAGGTCGTCGAATACATCGTTGTCGGTCTGGAAATTCGTAGAAGCGGCTTCCCAGCGCGCGAAGTTGGCGCGGCGCGAGCGCAGTTGGTGATCCATTTCATAGACCTGCGCCCGCGACTTCTGGCCTTCGACAAAGGGCGTGACCGATAGCTCGAGTTCGACGCGCTTGAGGGGTTCCAGGCGAAGCTCCCAGCGCGCGCCGCGCTCCTGGAACTCGGTGGGTTGGGGCGACACCTTAACCAGGGTTTCGCGCATGACGCCGTCGAGTCCGCGATAGTAGAACGCGATGCCCTGGTCGCGAACCATGGGCTGGAAGTACTGGCCGTGCTGCTGGCGGGCGACGCCGCGGACCTGGAAGACGTCGACGAAATCGGCGTCGACCACAATTTCGACCGTGAAGTCTACCGGCGTGAGATTGAAATTCTCGAAGCTCATGCGGTCGAAAAAAATCTCGGAGGCCAGCAATTGCTCGCGGCGGATGTGGATGGTGTTTTCGGGAAGATCGAAGGAGTCGCGCAAAGTGATGTTGCCGGTGGTCAGCTCGATCTGCGAAGAAAAGGTTTTTTCCGTAGTCGACGAAAGCACCACGGTGCGATGGCCGCCGATGCGCAGTTCGAGATGGCTCAAGAAGCGAGTGTCGTCGTGGAAGAAGCCGACATCGGGCGACCCCGGCGGATAGATGTCGCCGCCAACGTTCGTGGCGCTGAAGGTCTTGCCGTCGATCAGGGTGAGGTTGTCGACTTTCCGCGGTTCCAGGGAGTGGAATGCGAGGCGCGGCTCCAAATGCGGAGACGGGATCTCGATCAGCTCTTCGTAGGGAATTGTCAAATACGTGCTCATGCCTGCCGGCGGGGCGCCTCCTCAAGCCACCATGGGTACCTGGGCCGTCAGCTTGGAAATCGGCCTCTCCTCGCGCGCGAGTTCCTGATACAGCGCGAGATAATCGGCCGCCATTCTGTCCACCGAAAAATACTGCTGGCAATATTGGCGGACGTTGGCCGCTTTGAAAGCGCCGGGTATGCTCCTGGCACGCGCCGCCATTTCGTCGAGCGATTGGCACACGAACCCGGAGATGCCGTCGCTGATCACTTCTTCCACGGCGCCGCCGGGCAGCGCCAGGACCGGCGTGCCGCAAGCCATCGCCTCGATCATAACCAGACCGAACGGTTCGTTCCACTGGATGGGAAACAGCATCGCCAGCGAATTGCCCAACAGTTCGTTCTTGGCCGCCAGATCGGCCTCGCCAACGTACTCGATGAATTTGCCGTCGAGGTGTGGCTTGATCTTGGTTTCGAAGTAGTCACGGAAGATGGGCTGGATCTCGCCGGCAATCTTCAAGGGAATGCCGGATTTTTTTGCGACTTCAATCGCCAGGTGAGTGCCCTTGATGGGCGCGATGCGGCCCAGAAACGAGAGATACTCCTGCTTGCGGGTTTGCAGTGGGTACCAACTGAGATCGATGCCGTGATGAATAGTGCGCATGCGCGGCATGGTCTCGCGCTCGCGCTGAAAGTCGCTGATGGTGACGAACTCGACTGCGGGAAAATGGTGATAAAGACGGCTGAGGTGGTCTTCGTGCACATGGTGAACGGTATAGACAAAACTGCAGTCTTTCACAAATCGGGTAAACATGAGCGCCGGCACATTGTTGAGATGCATGATGTCGCAATCGGCAGCGGCATCGTGGATCGACCAGGAGGCGTGGTTGAAGTCCTCGATGTTGTCAAACACCTCGCCGCGCAGCGGCCACTGCTTGTTCTTATAAAGCCAACGGGTTTCAACGTCCACGGTCGATTCGCCGTTGGTATAAACCACCACATCGATACCGGAAGCCTTCAGCCCCTCGGCAAGTTGGGCAATAAACAATTCCGTTCCACCGTACTTGGGAGGAGGAACAGGCAAGAAAGGCGGGGATATAAGAGCAACTCTCATCTGGGAATCCTCGGTTGAAGAACGATTGGGGTGACGTGCTCGACGTTACTGGAGAGCTTACTCAAATAATTAAGATGCGCGAGCGTGCTTCAAATTCTGCCTGGGCGGTGCTGGAATAAAGGCCTTAGTACGCTAGTCGCAACTGGCCTCAGCCGGCGCCTGCGAAGCAGGAAGCTGACGATCGCCCGCGCTGAGCTGCGGAACCGGCAATACATTCTCGACTGCGCGTTCGAACTGCGCTGCGCGTTGCGCGCTGGTGTGCTCCGCCAGGACTCGCGCTTGTGCTGCTTCCCCGACGCGTCGTACCTCATCCGCAGTGAGTTCGGTCAGGTAGCGCACCACATCTTCTGGTCCTGCGGGCAACAGGATTTCGCGGCCGGGAACGAAAAAGTTGTCGAGCCCCGGCCAGTTGTCGGAGAGGATGGGGGTTGCGCAGGCCGCAGCCTCGAACAGGCGCACCGATGGCGAATAGCCGGCCATGGTCATGTCGCGCCGGGTCACGTTGAGGGTGAATTTCGACGAGGAATAGAACTGCGGATGCCATTGCGGACTGAGATGCGCGATGTGACGAACGTTCTTCGGCCAGGCGACCGACTCGGGATATTGCGCTCCGGCAACCATAAATTTGTCGCGGCCCAACTGCCGTGCCGGCTCGAACAAGAGTTGCTCCAGTTTGGGCTGACGATCGGAAGCGTAGGTGCCCATGTAACTCAAGTCGCAGGCAAACTTCTTGTTGGGCTGGAAGCGGCGATAGTGATGAGGGTCGAACGAACAATATAGCGGCACCGCGCACGGCGCGCCAAACTGCTGCTCGAGTTCCCGCAGCATGGGGCCACCGGTGAAACTGAAGTAGATGTCGAGGGAGGGAATTTGCCGCTTCGCAACGTAGTCGGTAGTTCCCTTTTCGCTGAGGCCGGATATCGTGATGGGAGTATCGATATCGTAGAAAGCCTTTACCGGAGGGTCGGCCTCGAACATCTCGTCGATGGCGGCGATGCCGTCGGGGAAATACGAGCCGACAATGGCTACATCGGAATCCCTCAGTTGCTTGCGCGCTAAAGGTAGAACTTCGCTCCAACGGTCATAGAGACGTACCTCGCAAAAGCCAGGCTTTGGCAGATCGCGATTGGACGCGTACCACTCCACATTTTTTTCGAAGAAGACGATGTCATGCCCGCGCGCGTGCAGCGCCTCGAGCAGCGCGCGGTAGGTGGTGCCGTGGCCGTTGCCCCAGGTGGAAGTGACCGATAATCCAAAGACGACGAGTTTCATAACTAGCAACTAGCAATTAGCAACCAGCAACTAGCCAAGGTTCCCTACTAGCTGCTAGTTGCCAGCTGCTAATTGCTGCCCTTCACGCCGAGTGCTGCAGCTCGCGGTGGCGCCAGGCGAGGACGTCTGGCGCCCGATTGCTGCAGAATCTCGCGCACCTGCAACGCGCGCAGCGCGTACGTATGCTCCAGCAGCGCGCGCCGGCGCATGGCGTCGCCCATCTCGCGCGCTAACTTTCTGTCCACGGTACGCAGGAGATCCACGATCTCGCCGGCGGTATGCGCCACCAGAATTTCGCAGCCTGGCTCGAAAAACGAGTCGATGCCTTCCCAGTAGTCGGTGATGACACAGGCGCCGGCGCCGGCCGCTTCGAAGACACGCGTCGGCGGCGAGTAGCCCACCTGCACCATCGACTCGCGATTCAGGTTCAGCACCAGGCGCGCCGAACAGTTCACGATGTTGTGGTCGCCGGTGCCGACGTGCCCAATCCAGCGAACATTCTTGGGCAGCGGCTTATCGCCCCAACCTTCGCCGCCAAGCGCGAACTGAAATTCGGGCGCCTGCTCCGCCGCCGCCAGAAAGAATTCTTCCACCCGGCGCTCACGGTCCGGCAAGCGATTGCCCACGAAGACCAAGTCGCAGGCTTTTGTCGGATCGGCGCAACGGGGTAATGCGTCTCAGGATCGAGCGCGTTGTAAATCGGATGGCAGGCGCGCGCTCCCAATCGCTCATAGTGCTCGATTACCGGCGGACCGCCGCCGTAGGTAAAGATGTAGTCGTATTCCGGAATGAGCGCGCGAAACGGATGCAGCACGCTGCTTTCGACACTCGCCAGCGTGGCCGGCGCGTCCACATCCCAGAACGCAACCTGCGTGTTGGGGGACTGGCACTCCAGCACTCCGCGCTCCAGCAACGCGTCGTCAGCCCCAATTCCGCTGTGCTTGATCACCAGGTCGGCTTCGCACGCCTGATCGAGCAGCTTCGCAATATCGCGCGGCGATTGGTAGACAATCACCTCGGCGTAGCTGAAGTCTTCATGATCGCGATGCTGCTGGCGGCCATAGGCGTCCGGCTCGGCGAAGGTAATCTGAAACCCCAGTTCGGCAAGGTTCTTGTACATCCCGCGATAGTAGGTCGCTGCGCCATTCCAATACGAAGAGGTCAAGCTGGACCCGAATACAAAAAGTTTCATCGGTTTAATTCCTCGCAGATGTTGAGCAACTGCCGAGCGCGATGGCCGCAGGTGTGGCGCTGCAGGATGGTCTGTCTGCCGCTCGCGGCGATCTGACGCCGCGCCGCGTTGTCGTGCAGTAGTTCATCAACCGTGGCTTTCAGTTGAGCGCCCGAGCCGGCCACGACGTAGTCTTCTCCGGGGCGAAACAGTCCCTCGACATCGTCCCAAGGCGCGCAAACCAGGGTCGCGCCGCATGCCAGGGCTTCAAACACGCGAATGGTGGGAATGCCGCTTAAGCCGTTGGTGTATTGACGGCGCGGCACATGCAAGCGACAGCGCGCTGCGCGCATAAGCCTGTGGCGCCATCAAGCTCGGCAGATACCCGCGGTATTCAATACCGGCTTCTGCCAGCCAGCGACGCCCGTCTTGCGGATATCGGACGCCGTAGGCGACGGCTTTACAGCCAGGCAACTGCGAAACCGGGGCCAGAAAAAACTCCTGCAATTCTTGCGTGCGTTCTTCGTCGCCCCAATTGCCGATCCATAGCAGATCGAATTCGCAATCGGCTGCCAGCGGCTCGAAATGTGAGACATCCGCGGCTTCGTGGAACGTCCACGCGCGCGGCACACCGAAGCCGTCAGAGTAAATTCTGGCGGATGGGTTCGCCGAAGGCCAACACGCCGTCGAACTGCTGCAACGGGAAGCGCAGGATTTCAGCCGGGTTGGTGTAGGCGCGATGATGGGTGTCGTGAAACAGGGCGCGAAATCCGAGGCGATGTTTCAGCGACAGGATCTCCTCAGCGACATGCGGGTCCGTCCATTCGTGCATGATCACGATATCTGCGTCGCGGAGCTCGTGCTCCAATGTGCTGCGCAAATCATCGTCTTGCTGATAGAAGCGCACGTCCAGTTCGGGGAACTCGCGGCGAAACTGCTCGATGGCAGCCGCGGCAATTTCACCCTCCTGCAGCAAGTTGGTCAGCGACCACGAACCGATCTCCTCGTAACAGCGGACCTCGTTTCCCATGCCGACCAGTTCGCGCGCCAGTCCGCGCAGGAAATGCGCGTTGCCGTGGTTCCAGTCCGAAACCCAGGAGTGCGCAAACATGCGGAAGCGGAGATTGCGGCTCATGCCGCTACCGTCCGGTCGGCGGTCAGGCTCGCGTAAGTCTGCAGGTACTCATCGACCATCCGCTCGGCGGTGTAGCGCCGCCGGGCACGCTGGTAAACCAGCTCTGCGTGCTGACGCCGCAGGAGTCGGTCATTGCGCAACTTTGCAATCGTGTCGCGCAGGCTCTCGGGATCGTTCGTCTGGAAGTAACAGGCGGTCTCGCCCCAGAGCTCGCGGAAGCTGGGGATATCGTTAGCGACAATTGGCGCAACGCGAGAGCGCGGCTTCGACCAGCGCCAGCCCGAATGGCTCGTAGCGCGAGGTGGCGGCATAAATCGCCGCGCGCGAGAACAGCGAGCGCAACTGCTCCGGATTTTGCTTGCCCTTCAGCTCCAGAGTACCTTCGCAAACAATTCGCGAGCTGTCGCCGCGATAGGCTTCGTCGGGATGCTCGGTCTCGCCGGCAATGACGACCGGCCATCCGCAGTCATATTGCGTCACCAGCGAAACTTGCTTGGCCGAATCCCACAACCGTCCGACGGTCAGCACCATGTCATCTTTCTCGGCATGGGGATTGAAGTATTGCGGACTGCGACCGTTGTAAATGACGCTGCGTTGCTGCCTCGGGCCGTAGTAGGTTTCGATCTGCGACAGCATCCAGCGCGAGGGAGCGATCACCGTCGTTGCGCGGTCCAGGCCGCTCTGCACCACATCGCGATACCACTCGATCCAGGCGGAGCGGGGAGGCTGCTCGCCATGCACGGCGACCCACCAGCTCACGACGTCGCTGTGCGCCACCACGATTTTCGGGATATCGACAGCGAGAGCGCCATAGCAGAACTGGTTCAGGTGCAGGACGTCGGGCGAGGTCTCGCGAATCACGTTGAGCAGATATTCGGACGAGGCCTCAATGTCCTCGGCCGAATCCTGCATCCACTCCAGACGAAAGGCGGTGGGACGGAAGTCAAAATTGCGCAGGCCTTCGGTCCAGGCTAACTGCTGCGGCTCGGGAATATGGCCGAAGCTGACCAGCGTGACTTCAACGCCGCGCCGCGCCAGCCCAGTGACCAACTCGCGGGCGTACGTCCAGATGCCGCCCACCGTGTCCGCTGTGATTAAGACCCGCATGACTCCGCACCTATGCCGTCAGGCCGTACGCCGTCAGTTCGTGCACCATCTGCGCCGCGCGATCGACCGCCGTTTGCGAGCGCAGCCAATCCACCAGTTCCGCAATCCCGCCGGCAAAGCGATAGCGCGGCTTGTAGCCGAGCACGCGCCGCGCCGCAGAGATATCCGCAAAACAATGGCGAATGTCACCCGCCCGGTACTTGCCGGTAATTTCAGCTGGAACCGCGGCATCCAGGCATCGCGTTAATTGCTGCGCCACATCGCCGATGCTGATGGGATGTCCCGAGCCGATGTTCAATGCCATCCCGTCGCCTTCGCTGCGGTGCATGGCCAGCAGATTCGCCTGCACCACGTCATGCACGCTGACGAAATCGCGCATCTGCCGCCCGTCCTCGAAGACCATGGGCGACCGCCGGTTCAACAAGCGCGAGGCAAAAATCGCGGCCACCCCGGTGTAAGGATTCGATAACGCCTGCCGTGTGCCGTAGATATTGAAGTAGCGCAACGCCACCACGGGCAGGCCATAGGTGCGGCCAAACAGCAGCGCCATCTCCTCCTGGTCTTTCTTGCTTAACGCGTAAATCGAGGTGCACTGCAGCGGCTTGGACTCGTCGGTGGCAATCGGCTTGAGCACTCGCGCGCAAACGGGACAGAGCATCTCCCATTGCTTGGCTTTCAACTGCTCGGTGCCGCGCGGCAGGCGGCGCGACTTCGCCGCACTCGCTGCACACATACTTGCCTTCGCCGTAGATGGACATCGACGAAGCTACCACCAGCTTCTCGGTCTTCAACCCGGTGTCGAGCAACGCCTGCAGCAGGTTGGCGGTGCCCTGGGTGTTGGAGCCCATGTAGTGCGCAATCTCGTACATGGACTGGCCCACGCCAACCGCAGCAGCCAAATGAAAGATGACATCCATGCCGCTCACCGCGCGTTTTACCGCGTCGGGATCGCGCATGTCGCCGCGCATCAGTTCCAGGTCTTGGGCCAGATAATCCGGCCAGCCGTCGTGATGCACCTGCGGCGTTAGATTGTCGAAGATGCGGACGCGATGCCCCTGCCGCAGCAGAGCGTCCGCGAGATGCGATCCGACGAAACCCGCTCCGCCGGTGATCAGGATTCGCTTCCTCATTTATCGCGCCCCCACAGTGAGGTCCATCAGCGGCTGCGAAAAATTGGGCGCGGCGTCGGTGCGCCCCGGGTTCAGAAAGCGGCTGTGCGGAGGCGCATAGCGCTCGACGGCCCAGGCCACAAAATCGGCGAAGTCCTGCGGATTTCGCGGCGGACTGGCGTAATGCCGCTCCACCCCCAGGTGCTCGGGAGTGAAGCAGAGCGTCATGGTGACGGCAAACTCGCGCAAGGCATTCATCTGCTCGTCAAACCATTGCTCCGATCCGGCACGGAACCAATCGGCCCAACTGATGCCGGTGCGCAAATGACGCACGCCCAGCTTCCGCAGCCACTCCACCGAGGAATGCAGGCGATGGTCCTCGAAATGAAACCACTGACAGATACCCATGCCGCGCGGGAAATCCGCGGCCGCGGGTTTCGGCGAGCAATCTTCGCGCAGCAGTCCCATGTAGTAATGGCGGTAGTAGGCGCTGCCCTCGGCTTCCTTGTGGCGCGTGGTTGCCGTCCACGTCGAGGGCAGGTCGTGCAGGCTGTACCAATGAACGCGTTCCACTTCCCCCAGCAGAAGCTCGGCCGTGCGTTTCAGCCCGAAGACTTGCACCTCCTCGGCGCCAAACGATGACGCACCCGCCTCCGACACCCACACTGGTTTTTGCGTCACTGCACGGACTTCCGCGATCTTCTTCGGCCAGTCGTCAATCTTCCAATGGTTCCAGTCCAGGGGAAATCCATGGACGGCTACCACGTCGATTTCGTCGATCAGGCCGTGCGCCGACAGCAACTGTATGAAATCCGGATCGATAGGAGATATGCCGCCCAGAGCAATCTTGAGCTCGGGATTGATGGCCCGAATGGCGCGCACGGCCGCTCGGGTCATCTCCGTGAATATCTTCCACTCCGGGTCGATCTTGAAATCCCAGTGCGAAAGATTATTCGGCTCGTTCCACAGCATTACCGCTTCAACCATGAACTCTCTTGCCTCATGTTTGGTTACAGCCTGCCACTTAATTCGAGATCGAGAACGTATTCGCCATCGCGCAGGGCGTTGCGCGGCGTACAAATCCAGGTCTCCGCTTCAGGATGGTCCAGAATCTCCAGTCCGGAGCTCCGGAGCACAGCCTCCGCCGCCGCCCGATTGGGAATCCACCAGTTCGTCTGGTCATTGGCGTAGCTGTTCTCGACGAAGTACATTGCCGGATACGCAGGGTGCCGGAATTGTTCGGTCTCCCAGAAGCGATAGTTGTCCGCCCACTGCTTCACCTCGTCGGAGCCGCGGAGCATGGACTGAAACACCAGCCGGCCATTGGGACGAATCTTCTTGACGACCTGGTCGAGCGCGTAAACGGGATAGCGCAGGTGATAGAAGACGCCCATGAAAAGAACATAGTCGAACTGGCCGGCAATCCCGTCGACCTGGTAAACCGAGCGCTTCTCGAACTCCACTTCGAACCCGAGGGTTCGGGTGGCAAAATGCGCCTGATTTAGGTACCGCTCATCGACGTCGATTCCGAGTACCCGCTTGGCGCCGCGCCGTTTCATCTCGATCGAGTAGAACCCCCCATTGCAGCCGATATCGAGCACCTCGGCCCCGGAGAGGTCCTGCGGCAAGGCTCCTGCTATGTGCTGCCACTTCACACTGGGAAAATCGCCCAGAAAATGGTTAGGCGCGGTCGGCACGCCGAACAAGTCAATGTTGTGGAACCAGTCGCCTAGTTGCTGGACTTGCTTCTCGATTACCGTCCTATCGGTGATTGGGGGCCGCATTTCCGAAGCAACTTCAGAATGGATGGAAGATGTCTGCATCGAACCAGGCGGGCCGCATTGCTGGCCCAAGCACACTTAGAAGGGCGCAAACGTACTTACGTTGCCACGATGTCTTTATCCGACTATGACTTGGCAGAAAATGGCAGAACCATGAATGCGGAGTTGCCGTATCTCTGTCCAGAAGCGAACGCCGGGTTGCGCCGTTGGACGGCAAGCTGCTACACGCTAGCCGCAAGTAGCTGATATCTCAGCGGAAAGCTTGGCGTCAAGGTTGCAGCTTGTCAGAGTCCTCATTTGCAATTCGGTGGCTAGTACCATGCAGGAACTCCGTTACGCAGTACGCCAGCTCCGCAAGGCTCCCGTGTTCACGGCTGTCGCGGTGCTCACGCTGGCGTTAGGGATAGGCGCCAACACGGCCATCTTCACCCTGTTGGATCAGGCACTGATTCGCTCGCTGCCAGTCAGCCATCCCGAGCAACTGGTGCGGCTGCGCTACACCGGCGCAAGAGTGGGCAACATCAACTATTACGGCGGAGATCAGTACGATTACTTTTCTTACCCCTCCTACCGCGAGCTGCGCGACGGGAACTCCGTTTTCTCCGGCATGCTGGCGAACTCCGAAGCTCAAGTCGGCGTGCAGTGGAAGAACCAGCCCGAACTGGCGGACGGCGAGCTGGTGAGCGGCAACTACTTCGACGTTCTAGGAGTCCACCCGGCTATTGGACGTCTTCTTTTGCCGGCTGACGATGTTCCTAACGGCAATGCGATTACAGTACTCGGCTTTTCCTATTGGAAGGAGCGTTTTGACTCCGACCCGGGTGTCGTCGGCAAGGCCCTGACCGTGAATGGCCATCCGTTCACCATCGTGGGCGTAGCGCCGCCCGGCTTTCGTAGCGTGATTACCGGCTACGCGCCCAAGCTCTTCTTCCCCTTGGCAACGAAGTCGCTGGTCAATCCGAACAGCTACGATTTGAATGACATTCGCTCGGCGTGGCTGACGATCGAGGCGCGGCTGAAACCCGGCGAAACCCGCGCCCACGCCCAAATCATTGTCGACCCGCTCTGGCGCGCCATCCGGGCCGAACAGCTTAAGCAGGTTGGTAATGCGGAACAAATGGTGCGTCGCAGTTTCCTGGCAAATTCCCAGTTGTTGCTGGTGGACAATGAGCGCGGCTTCTCGCCCTTGCGCGATCAGATTCGCGTACCGCTGCTGATCGTGATGGGCATGGTCGGGCTGGTCCTGCTCATGGCCTGCGTCAATGTCTCGAGCCTGCTGCTGGTACGCGCCGCTGGGCGCGTGCGCGAGATGTCGGTCCGCTATGCGTTGGGCGCGACGCGCTGGCAAATCACGCGTCAACTGCTGACCGAGGGCCTGCTGCTGGGCGCAATCGGCAGCGTCTTTGGCCTGATGCTCGCGCCCGGATTGACCTCACTCCTTGCCCGCCGTTTGCTGGCAGATCCCACCGGCGACCTCTTCTTCTCTACCCAGCCTGACCACCGCATCCTGCTATTCAACTTTGGCGTCGGCCTGCTTACGGCGCTGCTGTTCAGCATGGCGCCTGTGCTACGTTTCCTGCATCCTGACCTGGTCGGCTCGCTCAAGCAGCAAATCGCGACCGCCTCTGGAGGCCCGCTCCGCTTTCGCCGCCTTTCGGTCGCGGTTCAAATAGGGTTGAGCCTGCTGCTCCTGATCGGCGCCGCGCTCTTCGTGCAGACGCTGCGCAACCTCCGCAACGTAAACCTGGGTTTTGCCGCCGACCACCTGCTCAGCTTTGGCATCGATCCTCAGCTCGCGGGCTACAAGACCGGACAGGTTCCTGGATTGGATCGACGAATCTTTCAGACGCTTGCGGCATTGCCAGGGACGCGCTCCGTTGGCGCCACCACCGATCCCGAGCTGATGGGCGTGGAGAGCATGACGGGGGTCACCATCGCGGGAAGCTCCACGACCGAACCGATTATGGTCGAGGGTCCGTGGATCACCCCGCGATACTTTTCGACCACCGGTATTCCACTGCTGGCTGGCCGCGATTTCACCGATCAGGACGGCCCTGACAAGCCCAAGGTGGTGATCGTAAGCGCCCTGTTTGCGCGGCTTCACTTCGGCACGCCTCAAAACGCCATCGGTAAGCTGCTGCAACATGGAAACAATGCCGGTAAAAGCGATCTAGAGATCATCGGCGTCGTGGGCGATTCCCGACACGTGGACATGCGCACCGGGGCAATAGAGACGGTATATCGCGCCGCGTATCAGCTCCCAGATCCCGGTTTTCTGCAGTTTTACGTTCGGACCTGGCAATCGCCCGATGCGGCGAAGGACACGATTCGGGCCGCAATGCGCCAGATCGATCCAAACCTGGTGGTAGACAGCCTGCGGACCATGGACGAGCAGATTGCAGTGAGCATGTCCAACGACCGCCTTATCGCAATGCTGGCGGTCAGCTTCGGTGCTTTGGCGACCTTGATGGCGGGCATTGGCCTATATGGTGTGCTGGCCTACGCGACTGCGCAGCGCACGCGCGAGATCGGCATTCGGATGGCATTGGGCGCTCGGCGGAACGCGGTGATGCGCCTGATTCTTGCCGATGTGGTGTGGCTGGCAGGAATCAGCATTGTCGTCACGCTGCCGATTGCGATGCTGCTATCGCGTACCCTGCATAGTCAGTTGTACGGCGTGAGCCCGGCAGACCCAATGGTGATCGCCTCGGGTGTGCTGCTGGTGATTGCTGTAGTGATTCTTTCCGCGCTGCTGCCGGCGCGGCGTGCGGCATGCGTCGAGCCCATGCAGGCGCTGCGAACGGAGTAACCATGGCGACTTTAGTACACGAGCTGCGATACGCCTGGCGACAGCTGCGGAAGTCTCCCGGATTCGCGCTGGTTTCGATTCTTACGCTTGCCATTGGCATCGGCGCCAACATTGCCGTCTTCTCGGTGACCAATGCGGTTCTGCTGAATCCCAGCGGGATTCCGCATCCCGATGGGCTGGTCGCGGTGCGAGTGCGCTACCGCGCCATGCCCGACCTCAGCAACATCGGGATCTCTGCGCCGGACTTCGGCGATGCGGCTGACGGTAAGGACATATTCTCGGCAGCCGCGCTGATGCGGGCCGCGCAGTTCAACCTGCAGCGCAACAACTCTACCCCCGAACTTCTTCATGCCGCTCAAGTCTCGTCGCAATACTTCACCGTGTTTGAAGCCCGTCCTTTCTTAGGTCGCGTGTTCACTCCGGAGGAGGACCAGCCCGGTGCCGATCACGAGGCCGTCCTTTCTTATCGCGCCTGGCAAAAGTATTTCGGTTCCGATAGCAGCATCGTCGGGCAAGCCATAATTCTGAGTCAGCAACCCTATCGCGTCGTTGGCGTGATGGGGCCGGATTTCAATTGGCCTAACCAAGTCGAGGTGTGGGCGCCCATGGCGCTGCCGCCGGGCCAATATCACGACTCCAAGTACCGTCACGACGAGGCTTATTTCGGAATTGCACGCTTGCGTCCCGGCGTCTCGCTCAGCCAGGCCAACCGCTACCTAGAGCGCAAAACGCAGGAGAACATCGCCTCGGAAGGCAGTGGGAGTTACAGTCGCGTCAGCGGTTGGGGAATGTTCGCTCTGCCACTCACCGAGATGACAGGTGGGACCCTGCGCCGGCCACTTACGCTTTTGCTAATTGCGGTGGGGATGGTGCTGCTCATTGCCTGCGCCAACATTGCCGGCTTGCAGATGGCGCGAGCCTCCGCCCGCAAGCGTGAACTCGCGGTCAGGATCGCTCTGGGCGCCTCGCGCGCAAAGCTTGTGCGGCAGGCGTTGGTGGAAAGCGTGCTCCTCAGCGCCGCCGGTGTCGGCGTGGGATTCGTCATAGCGAGCTTGGCGACTCCTCTGCTCGTCCGGGGATT
This sequence comes from uncultured Acidobacteriaceae bacterium, assembly GCA_963713465.1. Lineage (GTDB taxonomy): Bacteria > Acidobacteriota > Terriglobia > Terriglobales > Acidobacteriaceae > Bog-257. The sequence continues at coordinate 146,668 of CAVQLZ010000006.1, read as the reverse complement.
GCCGTCGATTCTTGGCTCGCACATTCGCCCGACCTTCACCGGACCGGTGCTGGCTTTCGTCACGGCAATCGCGGCGCTCTGTTCTCTGCTCTGTGGAGTTATCCCAACGTGGCATCGCTCGCAGCCTGGATGGTTCAACGATTTGCAGGAAAGCGGGCGTTCCGGCACGTCGGGGACAACCAGCCAGCGCGCCCGGTCGACTATGGTAGTTGCCCAGATCGCGCTTTCTCTGCTTCTGCTGGCCGGGGCTGGCCTGCTCTTGAGCAGCCTGCGATTAGTCGAAAGAGTCGAACTCGGCTTTCAACCAGAAGATTTGCTTTCCGCGCGGCTCTCGCTGCCGGCAACGGTTTATAGCAACGATGCGAAGCAGGCAGCGTTCTATTCCGCATTGCAGGATCGGCTGAACGCGGTTGCGGGAGTGAAGAAAGCCGCATTCGCCGATTCGCTGCCGTTCGACAACAACGGCGGTACGGCGAGCTTCTTCATCCAGGGCGGCCGCGCCGCTGGACCTAATGATGCCGGACCGCACGGCAACATGCGCGTCGTTTCGCCAGACTATTTCGCGACCTTGGGCATTCCTCTGTTGATGGGCCGCGACTTTATCGCGCAAGACCGCATCGGCAACGACCGCGCCGTCATCATCGACACCACACTTGCCCATCAGTATTGGCCGGGCAAGAATCCCATCGGCGAGCGCATCTCTAACGACGATCGCGTCAAGGGCCCGTGGTTCACCGTCGTCGGCGTGGTCGCCCATGCCCGCGCGTCATCGCTGGAGTCCGACACCAGTGAAGGCTATGTTTATCTTCCGATCGCTCAGGTGCCGATACCGGAAGCTTCGCTGGTGGTGCGCAGTACGCGTTCGCCGTCCGACTTGAGGAGCGATATCGCCGCTGCCGTACGCTCCGTCGATCCCAGCCTTCCCATCTATGACGTCAAGACCATGCAGGAACTGGTGAATGAGTCGCTCATCGGGCGGCAGTTCGTGGTGCTGTTGCTGAGTACCTTCGCCGCACTCGCGTTGCTACTGGCCGCGCTCGGGCTGTACGGCGTGATCAGCTACTCGGTCCGGCTGCGCACGCGCGAGCTTGGCGTGCGCATGGCGTTGGGCGCGCAGCGCTCGGAGGTCCTGCAGTTGGTGCTGTTGCAAGGTGTGCGTCTTGCAGTGATTGGTATGGTTTGCGGCGCGCTGGCGGCCGTTGCTTTGGGACGAATCTTCGCCAGCCTGTTGTTCAAGGTAGGAATGCTGGAAGTGTTGCCCTGGCTGAGCGCCTTCGGCATTCTGCTCGCAGTGGTGTTGCTGGCGACTTACTTGCCGGCACGCCGGGCGGCCTCAATTGAGCCGATGCAAGCGCTGAGAACGGAATAGCAGTCAGCAATTGGCAATTAGCGCTATTAGCAATTAGCGACCGGCAAGTATCGGCGCAGCGCTCAACTGACAACCGACAACCGTTTTACGAAACTTCGCTACGCATTAAAATTTCTTCGCCGTGATCCTTTCCGCGCCCACATAAGGCCGCAGCACTTCGGGCACCACAACGCTGCCGTCCGCCTGCTGATAATTCTCCACAATCGCGACCCATGTCCGCCCGATCGCCAGGCCGCTGCCGTTGAGCGTGTGCACGAGTTCCGTCTTCTTGCCGCCTTCGGGACGATAGCGAATGTTCGCGCGGCGCGCCTGATAATCCAGGAAGTTCGAACAAGAAGAAATCTCGCGGAACAACTGCTGGCCCGGCAGCCAGACCTCCAGATCGTAGGTCTTTGCGGACGACCATCCCATATCGCCAGTCGCAAGCACCATCACACGATAATGCAATCCCAGCTTCTGCAGGACTTCCTCCGCATCGTGCGTGAGCTTCTCGTGCTCGTCCCGCGACTGTTCCGGCTTCGCGAACTTCACCAGCTCCACTTTCTGGAACTGGTGCTGACGAATGATGCCGCGCACGTCCTTGCCGTAGGATCCCGCCTCACTGCGAAAGCACGGCGTGTAGGCGGTCAGCGAGATGGGCAGGCGCGAGCCGTCGAGCGTCTCATCGCGATAGAGATTCGTGACCGGAACCTCTGCGGTGGGGATGAGATAAAGGTTCTTCTCGCCATGCGGCACCTTGAACAAATCGGCCTCGAACTTGGGCAAATTGCCGGTGCCGTACAGCGAGTCGGCGTTCACCAGAAACGGCGGCAGAACTTCCGTATAGCCGTGCTCGCGCGTGTGCAGGTCGAGCATGAAGTTCATCAGCGCGCGCTCCAGCCGCGCGCCCAGGTCCCAGTAGACGGCGAACCGCGCGCCGGTCAGCTTGGCTGCGCGTTCCAGGTCGAGCACGCCTAACTCTTCGCCTAGCTCCCAATGCGGCTTGGGCGTGAAATCGAATTCCGGCGGTGTACCCCAACGTCGCACCTCGACGTTGTCGTCGGCACTCTTGCCGACAGGAACGCTGTCGTCGGGAAGATTGGGAAGGCCCGTCAGGATGTTTCGCAGCCGGGCATCGGCCTCCTCGGCTACCTTCTCAGCCTCTGCGATTTTCTCGCGCTGCTCCTTGGTCTCTTCGATTAGCGCAGTCGCGTCCTGCTTGTTCTTCTTGAGCCGGGCGATCTCTTCAGTAGCTTTATTGCGCTGGGCCTTCAAGGTTTCGACTTTGGTAATAGCGGACCGGCGGTCGAGATCGATGACGTAGAAATCCCCCAGCACCGCCTCAGGATTCATCCCGCGGTCGGTCAGCTTTTTCCTGATGAGGTCTTGATGATCGCGAACGAAGGCAAGATCGAGCATAAGGATTCAGAGTAATCGAAGACGACCGGCATCACAAAGCGGACGCTCCCGTGTTACCGCCGCATTACTGTCTGGCATTACTCGATCGCGTTCGCCGGAACGAGTTGCCCACCAGCAAGAACGAACTTGCGCTGGACCAATAAAGGACAAAAAAACGCGACCCAAGCGAAGAAATTCGGTGTATATTTTCCTCCAACTCTGGACAAGAGTGAATTTTGAACGTGGAATTCAACAACCACAGGGAGATGTACATGTCGAACCTAGTACGATTTCGGAGCTCCACGCCCGGGCTACGGGCGGTTGCGACCACCGCTGCGCTGGCGCTGGCGATTGTCTTTGCGCTGCCGCTCGCGACCCCGGCCGCGCAGGCGCAGAGTTTCCAGGTGATTCACAACTTCACCGGACCGGATGGGGCGCTCCCCAAGGCCGGCTTGACCATTCGCAGCGGAAAACTTTACGGCACCACCTGGGCAGGTCACGAGGGTAGCGGCTGGGGCGGCGTCTTCCAACTGCGTCCGCATAATAGCGCGTGGCTTTTCCAGGACCTCCACGTTTTTGACGGCCAGCCGTTGGACCGCGTGGTGTTCGGCCCTAATGGCACTCTCTACGGAACCAGTCCCAGCAACTTGGTCAGCTATTACTACGGCTACATCTTCAATGTCACTGTTCCGGTAAACGTTTGCCAGACCGTAGGCTGCATCTGGCCCGCGACTGTCGTGTTTGGTTTTGGCGGCGGCAGTGACGGAGCAACGCCAAAGGGTGCCGCTCTTGTCTTCGACGGCGCGGGCAACATGTACGGCACAACATCGGCAGGCGGTAGCGGCAACGGCACGGTCTATACCGTTACCCCTTCCGGCGCGCAGTCGCCGATTTACACCTTCGCGGGCACCCCGGACGGAGCCACGCCCTACAGCGGAGTGATCTTCGACACAGCCGGCAACCTTTATGGAGTGACCGAAGCCGGCGGCGCGTCGGGCAGCGGTGCAGTCTATAAACTCTCGCCGAATGGCGGTGGCTGGACGGAGCAAGTCATCTACAGCTTCACTGGAGGCAACGACGGCAGCAATCCCGTCGGCGGGCTGATAATGGACGGGGCGGGCAATCTCTACGGCACAACGGCCAGCGGCGGTACCGGTGGTGGAGGCACGGTCTTCGAGCTTTCGCCTAACGGCGGCGGCTGGAGCTACAACCTGCTGTCCAGCTTCAATGGTACCGCCAACTGCGGTCCCTGGGCCGAGCCGAGCTTCGACCCAGCGGGCAATCTCTACGGCACCACCCTCTGCGATGGCGCCACGGGCAAAGGCAACATCTGGGAGCTGGTCAACTCCGGCAGTGGCTGGACCTACGACTCGCTTCACGACTTCAGCGGCCCCGATGGTAACCGGCCGTACAGCACCGTGGTCTTTGACGCTTCCGGAAACCTCTACGGCACCACCTCGTCGGGCGGAGCTAATGGCTTGGGCGAGGTGTGGGAGTTCACGCCTCAAAGCCGTTAATTGAATCCTCGATCAGTCACGCTGCTGGGTTGGCTTGCACAGGCAAGCACCAGCAGCGTCCATCTTTAGCGGACTTCTTTTCATCATCATTCGAAGCGCACCGACTCGAAATCCTGCTGCTGGCTGGCCAGTCGCTCATGCCATGCCGCCGCGGCTTCGATAAACGCGCGGAACATGGCCCGCGAGGCCGGTTCGCTATCGCACGTTCGCTCGGGATGCCATTGCACGCCCAGCACGAAGTGATCGGGCGCGGTCCCTTCCACCGCTTCTTTCACGCCATCCTCCGGACACCACGCGGCCAATCGCAATCCATCGCCAATGGTTTCCGGCGCTTGATGATGACTGGAATTAACCGGAATCGTGAGTCCGGTCGACTCCGGCAAAGCTCCCGCCTGACGCAGGATCGCCGCCAACGTCGAGCCGGCATCGATTTGGACGCGATGCGCCCTCTCCACTTTGCGTCCGGCATTGTGATTCACTCCCGGCGGCAGCTCCTGACGTAGAGTGCCGGTGCGCCAGACATTCAGAAACTGCAGTCCATAGCAGATGCCGAAGACCGGCTTGCGCATGTTGAAGGCGTCCTGCAGGAGCAGCTCGTCGGTGTTGTCACGAAAGGGATCGCCAGGCGCGGTGGCCGCATGTCGCACCGCTCCGTACTTCTCCGGATCGACGTCGGCTGGGCTGCCGGGAAGCAATACGCCGTCGCAAGCCTTCACCGCCTGCGCAATCTCCGCCGGCCGGGCATGGACGGGAATGACGACCGGCTGCCCTCCCGCATTGCGCACGGCGCGCTCATATTGCGGCAACGCAATGCCGACGTACAGCGGCCGCTTGGAATTCGGCATCGGGATGGCGATGCGCGGCTTCATGGTTGAGTGGAAACCATCGGGGTTCGCGTGCCTTCGCTCGTTTGGTTGTTCGCGTCCGCTGCCGCGTGCGATTCGTAGAGCTCCGCAATCTGCTGCCGCACGCGTGCGGATAGTTGCTCCCAATCGCGTAGCCGCAAGCCTGCCGTAGGAATCGGCTCTCCGAAAGCCAGCTCCACCACTCCGGGAATGACATGAAAGCTATTGATGGGCAGCAGTTCGTAACTGCCGACAATGGCCACGGGAATCACTGGCGCCTGCGCCCTAATGGCAACGTAGAAGGCCCCGGCCATGAAATCCTGCAATTGTCCGCTCGCCGAGCGTCCGCCTTCCGGGAACACCACCAGCGGCATCCCCTTGCGCAACGCCTCACCGGCGCGGTTCAGGCTGCGCAACGAAGCGTGCGCGTCGCCCAGCACGATGGGGATCTGCCCCGAACGCTTCAGATATCCTCCCAGAAATGGATACCGGAATAGCTGCTTCTTGGCCATGATGCGAAATTGGCCCGGCAACGCAGCGTAGAGCACCGGAATGTCAACCGCCGAGAGGTGATTCGCCGCATAAATAGCGGGTTCGCAGTGCTGCAGCCACTCGCGGCCGTGAACACGTATGTGAATGCCAACAGCTTTGAGAATACTTCTTGCCCACGACCTGGCGACGCGATGTTGCACGCGGCCGTCGCGATCGAAAAATGAACACAGCAGCGCCACTGCGCCGAACACTCCGGTGTAGAGATAGACCAGAGGCACGAAAAAACAGTACGAGCGCAGCCGGGTGAACCGGGAGCCTCGGCTTCGCGCTTGGGTTACGGTTTGTGGTTCAGCCGTGTTCATCTGCGAAAGGTTAATCACTTGCGCTCAACAGGGAGGCACGGGGGCGCGGAGGAATGACAAATTATTGATTGCTGCCTAAGTAATGTCCTACGTACAGTGGAAGGGCACGGCTTCAGCCGTGCCGTAATTTAGCGAGATGAGTAGGCTTTAGCCCTGGTTCACCGCGGCTAAAGCCGTAATTCGCGTCTCGCGATTCGCCGGACTGAAGCCCGGCGCTTCCACCGTCAAGCAGGAACGCTAATTTTTGCAGCTCTCAATACCTCCGTGTACTCAGTGCCTCCGTGGTGAAAAAATCTTCCCTACGCTGCGATTTCCAGCGCGCTCATCACTTCGCCGACCAGGTAAATCGAGCCCGTCGCAACCATCACCCCATCCCGATTGCTTACCGCACGCGCGCGCGCCAATGCGGCAAGCACATTTTCTTCGGCATGCATGTCGGCGCCAGTTCGCGCGCCAGCCTGCAGTAATTCATCCGTCGTGGCCGCTCGCGGATTGTTCACCGGCGTTACCACCACGTGAGCTGCAATCGGAAACAGCACGTCGGTCATCTCCTGAATTGCCTTGTCGCGCAGCGCCGCAAATATCATGGTGATCTCGCGCTCGGGGAAATTCTCCGCCAACGCCGATCGCAGCGCCCACGCTCCCGCCGGGTTATGCGCCACGTCGAGCACCATCTGGCGGCCGTGAGTTGCGGCCGACGCGGGCAGCACCTGAAAACGTCCCGGCCAATGGGTTTCCCGAACGCCCTGCTCGATTTGCTTTGACGTCGCGGCGAATCCGAATTGCGCCAACTCTTCTGCCGTTGCAATCGCCAACGCGATATTGCGCAACTGATGGCGGCCTGCGAGCGGCGAGTCAATCTCGATCTCTTCGCCCATCACGGTAAGCGGATATCGGCTTCTGCCCGGTACGGCTGCGGCATGCCTCGCCAGATACACCGCAGCTCCCGGCGAGAGCGGCGGAACGTACCTTGCCGCGCTGACCCCGTGCGCGTCATGGTCCAGGATTGCGCGCCCGATCACGTCGTTGGCCTGCGGATGCTGCGGCAATGTCACGACCACGCCGCGCTTACGAATAATGCCCACTTTCTCGCCGGCAATTTCCGCGATGGTATCTCCCAGATACTTTTGATGATCGAGCGAGATATCGGCGATGACCGAGACCAGCGGCTCGACCACGTTGGTCGCATCCAGCCGTCCGCCCATACCGACCTCCAGCACCGCGATCTCCACCCCAACGCTGGCGAAATACTCGAAGGCCATGACCGTCAGCATCTCGAAGAAACTGGGATGCCAGGGCAACTTGCCGGCCTGCAGAAGCTCTTGAGCGGTGCGCTCCGCCCGGTCGTGGATGGCGCCGAACTCGGCATCCGAAATCTCCTCGCCGTTCACCCGGATGCGTTCGTTGATGCTTACCAGATGGGGCGAACTGTATAGTCCGGTTTTATATCCCGCGGCGCGCAAGATCGAGGCCAGCGTCGCGGCGGTCGAACCCTTGCCATTGGTGCCGGCGATCAAGACGCTGGCGAAGCGGCGTTCGGGGTTCCCGATCGCCAGCAGCATCTGGCGAACGTAAGTCAGGTCGAACTTGTGCGAGGGCGTGCCGGCCAGCTCGTGTCCAAGCGCATAAAGCTGCTCAACCGTGCGTTGATAGGACATGGCAACCTATCTTCAGATTACAACAGTTGGACGCGGGGACTCAGGTTGCGCCGCCGCTTTGCCGATGTTCGTGGCAGCATCTCGTGCGCAGATGGGAGACCTCCATGCGTGTGTTTCTATGTGTATTGCTGCTCGCCTGCCCAATGGCGGCGCAGAGCGCCAACCACGATGCCCCGGACGGCAACGGCACGTTCTTCGTCAATGGCATCGTCTATCAGTTCGCCACCAGCGCCAACGGCACCGTCGTTATCGCGGCTCATTCCGTGTTGAACCACAAATTCCTGGCGGTGAAGGTGAGAGTTTACAACGCGGGCCAGCGCTCCATCACTGTGCGGCCGGAAGATGTTGCCGTCGAGGATGCGATTGGCGGGCAGCAAGTGACACCCATCTCCGCCTCAGAGCTGGCGCGCAGAATGCGCAAGCCCTACAACATGGCGCGCTACGCAGTGAATGGCATCAGCGGAGGGCCAATGGATCCGCCGACCGACAGCGACTCGGCGAATCCACAATGGATCGCGATGATGAAGGCCATGGCAGCACAGGGCAACGACAAAAGGACGCAGCAAGAACGAGACGAGCTTTACCAGGACGCAGCGGGAACTCTTGCCGACGGCAATGGCGACGTGCGACTGGCCGAGTGCGACCAGGTGTGTCGCCTGCGCAATCGCGAGGCGAAGGGCGTGGACGCGCTCACGCAATTACAACGGCAGACGTCTCCCGAAGCGGCGGAGGAGTTTGCGTTGCTCGCGAACACCATCCCTCCTGGCGCGAATGTTGGAGGCTTACTGTATTACCCCCTCGGAAAGTTGTCCGCGGGCACGGCGGGTGCGGAACACGGCAAGAAAGAACGGCGGGTGCGCGTGAGCGTGCTGGTGCTGGGCGAGAAGCTCCGCTTTGAGCTGCCGGTGGAATAGGTAGCAACGTAACCGCGGCGGAAACGCGAGCGTCCGGCGGGGCTTGATGCTCTGCTACATGACAGCCAGCGACTTGCGCCTATAATCAAAGACCGTTGTCTCCCATTCCACTCATCGCCAAGGTCCGACCGTGAGAAAGAAACTTATCGCTGCCAACTGGAAAATGTACAAGACGCCGGAACAAACTGCGGTCTTCTTTGCCCATTTCCTTCCCCTGATCGCCGATTACGATCGCGACGACATCGTGGTTTGTCCTCCCTTTGTTGACCTTCACACCGCTATCGACGCGGCCTCGGGATCGAAGGTCGCAATCGGCGCGCAGAACGTGCACTGGGAAAGAGAAGGCGCCTTTACCGGCGAGATTTCTGCACCGATGCTGACGTCGCTCGGCGTCACCCACGTGATCATCGGACATTCGGAGCGCCGCCAATACTTCAACGAGACCGACGATACGGTGAACCGCAGGCTGGAGATTGCGCTGGAGTTCGGACTGACGCCGATCGTCTGTGTCGGCGAAGTGCTGGAGGAACGCGAGGCTGGACTGACGGAAGACGTGTTGCGCCGCCAATGCATGCGGGCGTTCAATGGCATCTCCGCGCGCAAGGCAGCCAAGCTGACCATCGCCTACGAGCCGGTTTGGGCCATCGGCACGGGCAAGACCGCGACTCCGCAGATGGCGGCAGATGCGCACTCCGTCATTCGGCACGAGGCCGGCAAGACCTTTGGCGATGACTTCGCGGAGAACCTCCGCATTCTCTACGGCGGCAGCGTGAAGCCGGACAACGCAACCGCGCTGATGGCGGAGACGGAAATCGATGGCGCGCTGGTCGGCGGCGCGAGCCTCGATCCGGTGTCGTTCACAAAAATCGTGAAGTACTAAGAACAGCAACTAGCAATTAGCAATTAACAAAGGCCGCCTTTGGCTAAGTTGCTGATTGCCCGCCGTTGCGTCAGAGTTCAAGAAGCCATCATCTTTACTAGTGTCTTCACCGTCGCCCAATTGCGTGCGGTCGAGAAAGTAGACAGCCTGGAATCGAAGTAGGCGTTGGTCAGCTTGGTGCGCGCCATTCCGTTCGGAAGATGCAAATATATCTCGCGACCAACAACGCGAAATGCATCGGGCGCGGAGCGGTTCGCGTCCAGGGTCTTCCCCGCATCGGCGGCGGGAAGAGCGGCGAGGAAGTAGACATGCAGCGTGTGCTCAGGCAATCCAGCTTTAACGAATGGATTGTCGCGCATCACACGGGCAAGCTCTTCGCGTGCGCGCACGATGATCGGAACCTGGAAACCAAAGCTCTCTTCGATCCGCTCCGCTAAGACCGCCGGCAGCTCCTGGGCGCATTTGCGAGAAGCTGCGAACACCACGTTTCCGCTCTGAATGTAGGTGCGAACCTCGGAACATCCGCATCCGTTAACCATGTCAGCGAGCGCTTTCATCGGCAGCTTGTGTTTGCCGCCGACGTTGATGCCTCGCAGCAGCGCAACATAGGTTTCCAATTGGGGCATGTTGGCTAGTCGCCGGCAATCTCCTCCCGTTCGGTGACCGGCGCGGCGCGCGCAACAACGTCAGAACCCTCCCCGAAGCCGAGAACCCAGAATTCCGTTGCCTGCAGGTCCGTACGCCGCAACCCTTCCTGCAAGGCTGCAATCGGCTCGTCCTGGCCATCGTCAGCCAAGGGAAACGTGCCGAAATGGCTGGCGACGCTGACGCGCGAGCGCAACTTGACATGCGCTTCAACTGCTTGCTCCGGCGACATGTGCACCTCGCCCATGAACCATTCGGGGCGATAAGCTCCGATGGGCAGAATGGCCAAGTCGATCTGCGGAAACTTGCGCGCGATCTGCGCGATGTGCGGTCCGCTGCCGCTATCTCCCGCAAAGTAGATGCAAGCTTGTTCCGTCTGCATCACGAACCCGCACCACAGCCGCCGGTCACGGTTGAACGGAGTACGTCCGGAAAAATGCTGCGCCGGGACGGCAGTGATCCACAGATCGCGGCGCGCGGTCGCTTCCTGCCACCAATCCAATTCGACTACGTTCCCTATGCCATGATGAGCCAGCAAGGCGGCGTTCTTCAGGCCGGCGTAGATGGTCGGTCCATGCCGGCGGTGCAGACGCCGTAACGTGGGAATGTCCATGTGATCGTAATGATCGTGGCTGAGCAACACGAAATCGATCGGCGGCAGATCGTCAAAGCGGATGCCGGGCGCGCGAAAACGCCGCGGACCTGCCCAACTTACCGGGCTGGCGCGCTCCGACCAGATGGGGTCGGTGAGAAGGTTGATCCCATTCAGTTGCAGGAGAAACGTGGAATGATTCACGAAGGTGATGCGCAGGCCTTCGGAGCTGCGCGGCGGCGGCAGACCGGGCTGGGCATCGAGCTCGCGATGCCACTGGCCGCGGCGGCGCGAAAGCATCCAGCGCAGCAGCGCAACCAAACCGTTGCGTCGCGGCACCAGATTGCGAAAGCGCACACCGTCAAAGTTGGAGGGGAGCGTCTCCATCTTTCACCGCGTCCAATCTATTTACTTCCGGGCCGAGGCTTATGCGATGCGCCAATGGCCCGGAAAGTTACAGCGCATGCGAAATAACGCCCATTGCCACTGATTGACAAAACCGTCACAATCGAAACAGCACCTGCGAGTTTAGCTGCGCCCGTGTGGCGCACGGATGCACGCGAAACCAAATGCCATTTCTGGAGAACACACGCGCGCGGGCACAATTCTGGACAGCACCCAACCAGATCACGCTGCTGCGCCTGCTCTTCATTCCATTCGTCATCATCGCCGTCTTCGACGCGCACTGGCGCTGGGCGCTGGGCCTGTTGATCGCCGCCGCTTTCAGCGACGCTCTCGATGGCCTGCTGGCGCGCACTCTGCACCAGCAAACGCTGCTTGGCCTCTACCTCGATCCCATTGCCGACAAGATGTTGCTCAGCTCGCTTTTCCTGGTGCTCTCTTTCGTCAAGAAGATCCCCTGGAAATACACCGTGCTGGTCTTCACCCGCGACATCGGCATTGTACTGACCGCTGTGGTGCTGTACGCCGCTGTCGGCTTTCGCGATTTTCGTCCCAGCATCTTCGGCAAAATCAACACCGCTTGCCAGATTGCCACCGTGTGGTTCGTGGTGCTGGCGCAGGTGGTGGAGGCGCAATGGCTGGCGATGATCGTGAAGGCCCTGTTGTACGCCACATTCACCTTTACGACCATCTCGGCGGTGCATTACGTTCTCCTGACGGGACAGCGTCTGCGTCGTGAGCAGCCTAAACCAGTGGCCAACGGCCAGTAGTCAGCGGCCAGTTATCGTCGTGGTTGTCCGTCGTCGATCATGGGAACTGACAACCGACAACTGACAACTTCTTCATGTCGACCGATCGCAATCATCGCCTGCAAGTGCTTCTCGCGTTCGCGCTGGTCTACGTCTTCTGGGGCTCCACGTACCTGGCCATCGGCATTGCCGATGAAGAGCATCTACCGCCGGCGGTGATGTGCGCCATGCGTTTCGGCATCGCCGGACCGCTGATGCTGGCGGCCTGCGCTGCCCTGGGCCGCAAAATCCGCATCACGCTGCCCGAAGCCGTTCGCCTGGCGACCATCGGTTGCCTGCTGCTGGTGGGCGGCAACTTCGGACTGGCGTGGGCCGAGCAGTGGGTCCCAACCGGCTTCGCCGCACTCATCATCGCCGTAACCCCCATCTGGTTTCTGCTGCTGGAGACGTTCGTCTTCCGCGGCGATCGTCTCTCCTCTCGCGGCCTTATCGGCGTCGCTCTAGGCATCGCCGGCGTCGCCGTCTTGTTCTGGCCCAAGTTCGCAAATCGCGCCGTGTTCGGCATCATGCCACTGGTGGGAGCGTCGATCCTGCTGATTTCGTCCTTCAGTTGGTCAGTGGGCTCGGTGCTCTCGCGCAAGTGGCAGATGCAGGTGGACCCGTTCTCCGCCACCGGCTGGGAGATGCTATTTGCCTCCATCGGCAACGCCGTCGTCGCCTTCAGTAGCGGCGAGTATCGCCACATCGTGATCACCCGCCGCGGCCTGACCGCCGTGCTCTACCTCGTCATCTTCGGATCATGGGTGGGCTACACCGCCTACATCTGGCTGCTGAAACATGTGCCCACGCCCAAGGTCGCAACTTATGCCTACGTCAATCCGCTGGTGGCCGTTTTTCTCGGCTGGATGCTGCACAACGAGCGGCTCGACGCTTTTATGCTGGCGGGAGCGGCCGTGATCGTCGCCGGAGTGGCGCTGGTGACCACCGCCAAGGTGCACGAAGGCAGCGTTTCCGGGACGGTGGGTACGCTGCCGGAGGTTGAGTCGGAGGCTTAGCGCCGATTCCCGCGACCGGTCACCGGAACAGTCCGTCGAAGCGTCTTCCTGAGACCTTCTGCGGGACGAAGCAGCAAGTACCCACGAGAATACGTTGAGGGTACCCCCCTATTTTTTAAGTTCTTATCCATGAATACCTTGCGCCTGTGTTGCTTACAAAGTATTCAATAGAAGTAACTTAGGTCACCGTATAAGTCTCGTTTCTTGAATACTTTGCGAGCGCGCATCGCAAGATATTCCGTCCAAAGGAGATACTCGCGAGAACAGCGCAGAGTATTGCAGAATAACGATTTATCCGGCAGTTTTGGCCATTCTATAGTTGTCAAAGATCGCTGCCAGCCTTCGCGCAAACGAGTGTCTGGCGCTGGAGCATAGATCCAGCATCCCTACAGTTTAGGACTTTGGATGAGGCGGTAGCGAGGGGAAAAGCGCGAGCTGGGAAACTAAGGTAACTGAGACGATTGGCATAAGGTAACGAGACCCTGTACGGACCACGTTACTTGCCAGTAGTGATGAAGTTACGCTTGTAAAATTCGCAATCTGCGAAGTATTATATAGCTTCGCAGTTTGCGAAGCCCCTAAGTGAATGCATGTTATTAGCAAGCGCGCTTGGAAGAACGCGGTCGCGGTTGACCCCCTCCTGGAGGCGCCTTTATCCGCATGGTACAAAGTCGCCAGCGGCGCGTCCTGGCGGAACCTGATGGAGGTTCGGAGTACTTACCCTCATGCCGACTTTGTTGATCCGTACACGGTATTCAATATCAAAGGCGGCACCTACCGGTTGATAGTGAAAATCGAGTATCGATGGCAGAAAATTTTCGTTAAACACGTGCTCACCCACGCTGAGTACGATCGAAATGAGTGGAAAAAATGAGTGTACTAGCTAACGGTTACGCCGATCTGCTCTCGAAAACGCAGCCCGAGGTGATTCACGACGAAGGCCAATATGAAGCGGCCCTCGGGAGGCTCGAGTCGCTGACATCCAAAGAGCGCCTCTCAGAGGCTGAAAAAAAGCTGGTCGAACTTCTCAGCCTATTGATCGATGATTTTGAGACGAAACATTACTCGCTTCCAAAGGCCGGCCCAATCGACGTCATACGGCACTTGATGGAAGAAAACCAGCTGCGCCAAAAAGATTTGGTCGACGTATTTGGAACCGAGAGCATTGTCTCTGACATCTTGAACGGCAAGCGTGATTTGACCAAAGAACACATCCGTAAACTGAGCGAAAGATTTTCGGTTTCGCCGGCAGTCTTCTTTTAGGGCACGTACGCGTGGGAATGTCCATCAACCTGAGCTCGGTTATCAGCGTTCAGTGACCAAGAATGATGTCTTTGGCACGACGCAGGCCCGTCGTCGAAGGAGACGTTCTGGGCACCGTTTACTTCTGCGTTGCCATGAACGTGCCGACCAATGCTGCGATTTCATCTGCGGCGGTGTCCAAGGCAAAATGGCCACCGTTGACGATGTGAACTTGGGCAGTGGGCACATCCTGCTTGTAGGCTTCCGGCTCCGAGGGGTCGAACGACGACTCATACTTGCCCCAGATCACCAGCAGGCGCGGCTGCTTTTCACGCATCCACGCTTGCCATTTCGGGTATGCGTCCACATTGGTTCGATAGTCGTAGAAGAGGTCGCTTTGAATCTCCACCTGGCCGGGCTGGTTGAGAAAATAGAATTCGTCGGTCCAAAGGTCCGGGTCGTGGCGTTCCTGGTTGGGATCGTTCCCCGCGTGACGCGCTTTGGTCGTCTCTAACGACAGCAGATTCACGCGCAGCGCGCTTTCGTTCGCGGCGCGATCGGCCCAAAAGGCGCGACGCGTCTTCCAGTTCGCTCCCAATCCTGTGTTATGGGCCACCGCGTCTTGCACGATGAGGCCCTGCACGCGCTCAGGGTGTGCCAATATCATGCGGAAACCGACGGGCCCGCCGTAGTCCTGCATGTAAAGGGTGTAGCGCGACAAACCCATGGCTTGGGTGAAATCTTCCATCACCGCAGCGATGTGGTCGAAGCTGTAATTGAACTGCTTCGGGTTGGGCCAGTCGCTATGTCCGAACCCAGGATAATCCGGCGCAACCAGGTGATAGCGGTCGGAAAGCCGGGCGAAGAGAGGCTCGAACATCCGCGACGAAGAGGGAAATCCATGTAGCAGGAGAAGGGTTGGAGCGTCTTTTGGACCGGCCTCTCTGTAGAAGATGGAGAGCCCATCGATTTGTATGGTGCGATAAAACGTCGGATGTTGCATAAGGTGCTCCGCGGATTGGGCGTGACCGGGCAATTGAGCTGACGTGAGCACCACGCAAATTACCAATGTAATACAGGAGATCTGCCGCGTGCTCCACCGATTCGGCCCGCTTGGGAATGAGCGGGAGAGCCGTTTTCTAACCGGCGAAGCTTCCATTCATCCTCTCTCTTAGAGCAGTTTCAGGATTGGTGTATCCAGGTAGAGCGAGCCTTCAGGCTCGCGTTCGGCGGATCGCCGGAGATAGGTTTTGCATTCCGCTGCCTTCGCAGCGGAATGCAAAACCGAGGATCAGAGGGCAGTCTTAACGCGGCGCTGAAGCGCCGCTCTACCAGGACACACCAAATCCGGAAACGCACTAGCACAACATGTGTGCGGTCAGGAGTCTCGTTCTTGACCTCGAAAACGGCTAATATTCTACGCCTGTTTCGCCCCGCTCGACGATGTTGCAATTATGGCTTCCCACCTGCCGGTCCGCTCTCGTCTTCCCACTGCAGAAATGCGCGAAAGGCAGCGCCGCGATGGCTGTAGCGGGCCTTTTCTCCGGCCGTGAGTTCGGCGAAGGTCTTGCCGATTTCCGGAAAGTAAAACAGCGGATCGTAGCCGAAGCCGTTCGAACCTCGGGGCGCGTGCAGGATCATGCCTTCCGCTTGGCCGTGAAACGTGGCCAGCCCATGGCCATTGCGAGCAGCAGCGATGACGCAGACGAAGCGGCCGGTACGGAATTCGTCGGGCACATCGTGCAGTTCGCGCAGCAGACGAGCGTTGTTAGCCGCATCGTCGGAATTGGAATGGGAATTGGCTTCCGTAGCATCTTCCGGGCTGCCTTGCTCGTCGGCGGCGTAGCGAGCGGAGCGGACGCCGGGCGCGCCGCCGAGCGCGTCAACTTCCAGGCCGGAGTCGTCGGCGATCACCAGCTCGCCCGCGGCGTGCCTGCTGTAGTATTCGGCTTTCTTGCGGGCGTTCGCCTCGAAGGTTGCGCCGTCCTCGATGACGGGCGGCAGGGATGCGAAGCCGGGCAGCACTTCAACTTGCGACATTGTGGGCGACCGCCGCGCCGATGAGGTCGCGGATCTTGCCCGGGTTGGAAGTGGCGACGAGTACGCGCTTCATTGAAACCATTTCACCACAGAGACACAGAGACACAGAGAAGTAATATTGGGCGCCTTGGTTGCCGTTGTTCTGCTGCGCTGGAGAAAAGCCGGAAATTGCGAAAACCTGCTCTTTCCGTTCACGCAGTTTTAATCTGCAGTTCAACAGTAGTTCACCTGACGCGCGTATCAAGGTAAAACCCTAGAATCCCAAGTCTGGGCAATGTGTGAGGTGAGGAGAAATATGCGTCAGATAATGGCAACCGTGTTAATGGCGGTAATGAGTTTTGCACCGCTGGTAAACGCCAACGCCGCGCCGACCAAAACCCCTAGCAAAGCGAAGAATGTGTATGCAACCACAACTCCCATCCAGCATTTAGTCGTGATCTTCGGCGAGAACATCTCCTTCGATCACTACTTTGGCACCTATCCCAATGCCACGAACCCGCAGGGTGAGCCGCCGTTCACGGCGCTACCGTTGACGCCTACCGTGAATGGCATCGCGGGCCTGCTGAGCACGATCAATCCGAACCTGAACCCGGCCAACGGCCAGGGCGCGACCAACCCGTTCCGCCTGGATCGCTCGCAGGCGGCAACTGCCGACCAGGACCACGACTATACTCCGGAGCAGATGGCCTACGATAAGGGCCTGGCAGACCTGTTTCCGGCCAACACCGGTACGGCGGGACCGCCTCCGGGCGGCGGCGGCATCGTCGACACCACCGGCCTGGTGATGGGCTATTACGACGGCAACACGGTCACCGCACTGTGGAACTACGCCCAGTATTTTGCGCTGAACGACAACGCCTACGGCACCAACTACGGTCCCTCGTCGGTGGGCGCGATCAACCTGATCTCCGGCCAGACCAATGGCGTGATCAACAATCTCCGCGGAACTGGAGCGGTGATTGCTGACGGCCTGGGCGGCCTCACGCTGATCGGCGATGCCGATCCCAACGGCGACGTTCTGTTCGACCACCTCGGGCGAAGTGTTCAATATGAGCGGCCAGAACATCGGCAACCTGCTGGACACCGCCGGCATTAGCTGGGGCTGGTTCGAAGGCGGCTTCGACCTGACCATCACCAACCCGAACGGGACGACTGGGTGCAACCGCTCGCACCTGTCGTCGATCACCAACGAGACGGAAAAGGATTACATCCCCCACCACTCGCCGTTTGAGTACTACGCTTCGACCGCGAACTGGCAGCACACGCGTCCGACGTCACCCTTGACGGTCGGACAGCCTGGCGACCCCGGCAACCACCAGTACGACACGCACGACTTTACGGATGCGATCAACGCGGGCAATTTCCCCGCCGTGAGCTTCTTGAAGGCACCGGGCTACCAGGATGCGCACCCGGGCTATTCGGATCCCCTCGATGAGCAGACGTTCGTCGTGGACACCATCAACTTCCTGGCGCAAACCTCGTACTGGTCGAGCACTGCGGTCGTGATCTTCTATGACGACTCGGACGGCTGGGCCGATCATCAGATCGCTCCCATCGTCAATACCTCGCAGACCACGGCCGACGCCCTCACCGGCGCCGGAACCTGCGGCACCGTGCCTCCGACGCTTGCCGGCGTGAACGGTCCGAACGCGCAAGGGCGCTGCGGCTATGGTCCGCGTATTCCCATGCTTCTGGTCTCGCCTTACTCGCGCCAGAACCAGGTCGATCACACGCTGCTGGACCAGTCCTCGATCATTCACTTCGTCGAAGACAACTGGCTGAATGGGCAGCGCCTGGGCAACGGATCCTTTGACTCCGTCAACAACTCGATAATCAGCATGTTCCAGTTGGTGCATCCGAGCATCTGCTTCCGCTATCTGCTGCTCAACGACCAGACCGGTGAGGTTACGGCCTCGGGTTGCGCACCCCTATAGTGGCCCAGGTCAACTTTTAATCGACTTTTCACAATGCACAGTGGATGCGGCTTCGGTCGCATCCATTGCTGCTTTATGCTGGATATTGCGCTGAAAGGACCTTAGTGAGCTCACGTCGTAGTTTCCTCAAGCAATGTTCCATCGGTGCGGGCGGATTGGCGTTGAGCCGCTCGGGCGCGCTCTCGGCCATGACGCATACCATGGCAACGCAGCCCAACACCCTGAACGCCAGCACGCTGGCAACGTTTGTCGATCCGCTGCCGATTCCGCCGGTTGCGAAATCGAGCGGCATGCGGCCGCTGCCTTCCTCGCCCAAGACGAATGTCCCCTACTATCGTCTGGCCGCGCAGCCCACCGAGCTGAAGATCCATCGCGACCTGAAGCCGACGCGGATGTGGGGCTTCGGTGGTGCAGTGCCCGGGCCAACGCTGGAGATGCGCAGCGGCGAAGAGATTCTGGTCGAGTGGGCCAACGAGCTTCCGCAGCAGCATTTTCTGCCGATCGACTACCGGCTGCACGGCGCGGCTGACGGTAATCCGCAGGTGCGCATGGTCACGCACCTGCACGGCGGTATTGTTCCCCCGGGGAGCGATGGCTATCCCGAAGACTGGTACGTACCCGGCAAGTCACTCACGTATGACTATCCCATCAAGCAGGACGCGACGATGCTCTGGTATCACGACCACGCCATGGGCATCAATCGGCTGAATATTTATGCAGGAATGTTTGGAGCGGCGATTGTGCGTGACAAAGTGGAGGACGCGCTCAACCTGCCCAGCGGCAAGCACGAAATCCCGCTGGTAATCTTCGACCGCCTGCTCACGCCGGACGGGCAGCTCTACTATCCGATTTCGGACAAGCCGCGCGCGCCGTGGATTCCCGAGCTGTTCGGGGATGCGGTGCTGTTCAACGGCAAACTCTTTCCGTACCTCGAAGTCGAGCCGCGCAAATATCGCTTTCGCGTGCTCAACGGCTCTAACGCGCGCTTCTACAATCTCACTTTTCAGAATGGATTGAGCTTTCACCAGATCGGAACCGATCAGGGGCTGCTGCCTTCACCGCTCTCGCTGAAGAACCTGGAGCTTGCCCCCGCCGAGCGCATGGACGTGGTCGTCGATTTCAGCGACAGCCGCGGCGAGCAGATCGTCATGAAGAATGATGCTGTCGGCGTAATGCAATTTCGCGTGTCGGCTGCGAAGGTCAGCGACAACAGCTCCCTGCCCTCGCAACTGCGTCCGGTGCCGAAGATTGCCGAGTCGGAGGCGGTCAAGACGCGCCTGCTCACACTGGATGAGTACCGCAGCTTAGCCGGCGACGTGGTGGAACTGCTGCTGAACGCCAGTTACTGGCACGATCCCGTCAGCGAAAAGCCGGTGCAGAACAGCACCGAGATTTGGAGCTTCATCAACCCTACCGACGACACGCACCCCATTCACCTGCATGCCGTGCGCTTCCAGATCCTTGACCGGCAGAAATACGCGCCGTGGGCCTATCAGACGAAGAAAGAGTTGCGATTTCTCGGCGCACGTATGCCGCCGGAGCCGTTTGAGGCGGGATGGAAGGACACGGCCGGTGCGCATTCAAAGATGGTGACGCGCATCATCGTGCCGTTCAACAGCTATCCGGGACGATATGTGTGGCACTGCCACATCCTGGAGCATGAGGACAACGAGATGATGCGGCCGTATGACATCGTGGCGGGGTGATGGATCGCCGTTCGCTTTTCGCCATTCGCTCTTCGCCAGAGTGGATGTGAGGTTTGTGCCAGGGCACGACTGCGGTCCGATCGGCATGGCTGAAGCCGTGCCCTGATACAAGTCCGTGCCGTTGGCGAACAGCGAAGGGCGAAAAGCGAAGAGCGAGAGAGTTATACTGGCGCGCTCAGAATCTTCTCTCTTCGAGGCGCCATGAAAGCTCTCGTCCGCGTTGTTCTCTTCCTTTGCTTCGCATCTCTCATAGGCTTGGCACAGATGAAATCTACAAATCCTTCCAATGACGGCAACGCGAAATTCGCGCAGATGTGCGACCAGTTCGTAAAGGATTCGCTGGCGTTATCGCCAGTGAGCGCGTCGCAGGCCGGCTATCACCAGCACAAAGATCCGAAGACCGGCAAAACCATCGACCTCGACGCGCAGCTCGACGACGTGGGTCCGGAGGGAATGGCGGCACAGGAGAAGTTCTATCGCGACTGGCGCACGCGCTTTCAATCCGAGACGCCGATCGCCAGCCTGAATCCGCAGGATGCCGCCGACTTTCGCCTCATCGACGATCAGATTGGGCTCAACCTGCTCGAGTTCGAGAAGATCCAGAACTACAAGCACAACCCGACGGTCTACGTGGAAACCGATCGGCAACGGGCTCTTCTTGCCGCTCAGCCAGGAATACGCGTCGAAAGAAGTTCGCCTCGGCGACATCATCTCGCGCATCGGGCAGATTCCACGCTTCCTGAATCAGGCTAAGGCACAGCTCAGCGATGCCGACCCGATTTTCATTTCGACCGCCGTCGAAGAGAACGAAGGCGACGTCGACTTGCTGGACACGGTTGCCGGGGAGATTCCGGCCGGCTCGCCGCTAAAGGCGCAGTTCGATAAAGTCGCGCCGGCGGCGCGCAAGGCGCTGACCGGCTTCGCTGCCTGGATGCAGAACGACCTCGCCAAGCGTCCGGCCAACGGCCGCACCTGGCGGCTGGGCGCGGAGTGGTACGCGCCCAAGTTTCATTACGTGATGGAAACGTCGATTGAGCCGCAGAAGCTGCTGGCCGACGCCGAGGCCGAGCTGACGCGGCTGCGCGCCGAGATGCTGCAGATCGCGCTGCCGCTCTACGCGAAGATGTATCCCGGCCAGGACGACTACGCCAACCTGCCGCAGGAAGAGCGCGAAAACCGCATCATCACCGCGGTGCTGAACAAGATCAGCGACGAGCGGCCGCAGCGCGATCAGCTCATTGAGGTCGCCAAGGCCGACGTTGAAGAGGCGAAGCAGTTCATCCGCGAGCACAAGATCGTCACGCTCTCCAGCCGCGATAACCTGAAAGTCATCCCGACTCCGGAGTTCATGCGCGGCATCTACTCGGTCGCGGGATTTCATCCTGCGCCGCCGCTGGAGCCGACCGCCGAGGCGCAGTACTGGGTGACGCCGATCGACCCGAAGATGCCGGAGGCGAAGGCCGAAAGCAAACTGCGCGAGTACAACAACTACGCGCTGAAATGGCTTACCCTGCACGAGGCGCTGCCCGGGCACTACGTGCAGGGCGAGCACGCGGACGACGTCCAGCCGCCCTGGCGGCGCGTGCTGCGCAACCTGTTCGGAAACGGACCCTATGTCGAGGGCTGGGCCGAGTATGGCGCCGACGTGATGACCCAAGCCGGATTTGACGACTTCAGTCAGAAGTTCTTGCTGGTAAGAAAAAAGATCTGGCTGCGCGCGGTCGTCAATACCATTCTCGACGTTCGTTTGCAAACCATGAACATGACCGACCAGCAGGCGCTCGATCTGATGATGAAGGAAGCCTTCCAGACGCAGGCCGAAGCCGACGGCAAACTGAAGCGCGCCAAGCTGAGCTCGACGCAGCTGCCCACGTATTTTCTTGGGACACAGCAGTGGTGGGCCATGCGCAAGAAGTATCAGGCGGCCAAGGGCGACGGCTTCACCCTGGAGGAGTTCCATGACCGCGCCCTCGATCAGGGGCCGCTGCCGATCGAATATCTGGAGAAGATCATTCTGCCGGGAAGCCAATAGATAGAGCGGTCGAGACACAACAGCTTCTGTACAATGGGCGAACCTGTTGGGGTGCCCATGACCATCGACAACGTCCGCCAGGAATTTCCTGCGCTGCAACACCAGGTCTTCCTCGATTCGGCCTGCGTGAGTCTAGCGCCGCAGCGCGCCGTCGCGAAACTGCGCGAGTTGCTGGACATGGTGGCGACGTGTCCATCAGGCTCTTCAACCCAGCACCACCTCGACCTGGACGCGATGCGCAGCGCGGCGCGTCCGCAAATCGCCAAGCTCATCAACGCCGGGGAAAACGACATCGCGCTGGTCGAGAGCACAACTCACGGCCTGAACCTGGTGGCAGATGCCATCCCCCTCGAGCGTGGCGACCGCGTCCTCATCTGCGATCTCGAGTTCCTCGAAGTCGCGCTTCCCTGGGTGCAGAAGCGCGGGGCGCTTGGCATCGAGATCGACGTGGTGCGCAATCGCGATGGGCAGATCATGGTCGAAGACATCGACGCCGCAATCACCAGGAAAACCCGCGCGCTCGCCATAAGCTCGGTGCAGTGGAGCAACGGCTTTCGCTGCGACCTGGATGCGGTGTCGCGCCTCTGCCGCGCGCGCGGCGTCTTCCTGATTGTCGATGCGATCCAGCAGATCGGCTCCATACCGCTCGATGTGCAACGAACGCCGGTGGACGCCCTGGCCTGCGGCGGACATAAATGGCTAATGGCGCCCTTCGGCTGCGGATTTCTGTACCTCAGCCCCGAGTTTCGCGCCAAAGTAAAACCGCCGCTGGCCGGATATCTGTCCGTCGCCGAGCCGGAAAACGGCTGGGACACGTACTTCGAAACTCCCTCGATCACGCCGGTGAACGATTACCGGTTCATCGACAGCGCGCGCCGCTGGGAGACGGGCGGAACTTCGAATTATCCCGGCGCAATCGGATTGGCGGAATCGGTCGCGCTCATCAACGAGATTGGGATCGAAGCCATCGCCGAACAGGTGCTGTCGCTCACGGATTATTTGATTGATGCTCTCCAGCGCCAACCAGTCCGAGTCGTAACGCCGACCGATCGGCGTTATCGCTCCGGCATCGTCACCTTTACCCTCGATACGCCCGGATGAAAATGCGGCGTTGCTCGCGTTCCTGCAGCAGCATAAGGTGCTGGTCTCGCTGCGCTATACCTCGGACGTAGGTGGGATACGTGTCGCCTGTCATCTCTTCAATAACCGCGAGGACATCGACCGGCTGGTCGAAGTCATTGGCGAGTTCCACCGCGCACATCACAAGGCGACCGCCTGATGGCCGCCGATCCCGTCGTTCTTCCCGAGCGCAGCGTCCACGAAGTTGCCGAGCAAGGCCTCGCACGGAAACTGAGCGAGCGCCAGATGAGCATGATCGCCATCGGCGGTGCAATTGGGACCGGGCTGTTCTTGGGCAGCGCGCTGGCGGTGCGCACGGCCGGGCCGGCGGTCATCCTGAGCTACATTGCTGCATCGGTCGTCGCGTTGCTGTTGATGTATTGCCTTTGCGAGATGGCGGTCGCGCACCCTACGGCGGGCTCGTTCGGCGTCTACGCCGATCTCTATCTTTCGCCGTGGGCGGGGTTCGTCATCCGCTACACCTACTGGGCGGCACAATGCATCGCGATTGGCGGCGAGGCAGTGGCCGCGGGGATCTACACGCGCTGGTGGTTTCCAGCCGCGCCGGTGTGGGCGTGGGTCGCCGTCTACGCAGCAGTTCTGGTCTTCGTGAACGCGCGCAGCGTCGGCGCCTTCGGCAGCTTCGAGTACTGGTTCTCGATGATCAAAGTGAGCGCGATCGTCATCTTCATCCTGCTGGGGGCGGCGGTGCTGCTCGGCATTCATCAGCAGAGGCCGATTGGCCTGGAGAACTTCCGCGCCAACGGTGGCTTCCTGCCGCATGGCTGGACGGGGGTTGGCCTGGCGCTCTCGTTCGTCATCTTCAGCTTCATCGGCACGGAGATCGTCGCCGTGACCGCGGGCGAAGCCGAAGATCCGGAGCGCTCGGTGCCGCGCGCCATGCGATCGATGCTGCTGCGGCTGGTCATCTTTTATGTCGGCGCCATCGCGGTGCTGGTCGGCGTCATTCCCTGGACGCAAATTCAGCCGGGCGAGAGCATCACCGTCAGCCCCTTCGTCCGCGTCTTTGACGTGATGCACGTTCCCGCTGCGGCGCATATCGTCAACTTTGTAGTGCTGACGGCAGCGCTCTCGGGAATGAATTGCAGCCTGTATCTCGCGACGCGCATGGTCTTCTCACTGGCGCGCGCCGGCTACGCGCCCGCACGCCTGGGCCGGGTTTCGGCGAAAGGCACGCCTATCGCTGCACTCATGGTCTCGACATTCGGATTGGCCGTGGCGACGCTGATCGCGATCTCGTTCCCCGCTTCCGCATACGTGTACCTGCTGGGGGTCGCCTTGTTCGGCGCATTGTTCGTGTGGCTGATGATCTTCGTCACCCACCTCGGCTTTCGCAAGTACCGGCGTGTCCACGGCGGCCGCAAATTGCCGGTCCACATGCCGCTGTTTCCGGTGACGACCATGATCGGCGCGCTCGCCGTGCTGGGGATTACGGTTTCGACGTGGTGGGTGCCGGGTATGCGCGTGACGCTGGAAGCGGGCGTGCCATGGCTGATCGCGTTGAGTGTGTGCTATTTCGTTTGGAGACGGCGAGCAGGACAGGTCTGATCTGTGGGCATTTGAGCGGAAGCGGCCGTCGTTGGCCGCCGGAGTCGAAGAAGCGCTCGAGTCGCCAATCGACATCATCTCTTTAGAATGTTCGCGAAGACCTTTTCATACGTCTCTGCAATCGCTTGCCAGCGGTACAACTCGTGTGCGCGTCGGCGCGCATGTTGAGCCAGCGCCCGTCGCGCCTCGGCATTGTCCAGCAGCAACTGCAGCTTCGCGGCGAGGTCGTCGGGAGATTTGCCGTACGCGACTCCCGCATCGCCCGCAGTCTCCACGTTCTCCGGCGTGTCCAGGTAGAGAATGGCATTCTCCGCCGCCATGGCTTCAATCAGCGCGGGATGCACGCCGCCGATCTCGCAAGCAAACACGAACACTCCAGCGTGCTTCTGCAGCGCCCAGTAGCCATCGCCATAAATCGCTCCGGTAAAGCGCACGCGCTCATCGCCCAGCGCGCGCAGCCGCTCGATGTAGCCGCGATCGTAGGGATTGTCGCCGACCACCACCAGCGGCCAGTCGCTGCGCACCTCGCGCCAGGCGCGCAGCACCAGGTCGGGATTGTTCTCCGGCTCCAGCCGGCTGACGTAAAGCACGTAGCGACCGGATTCGAGGTTGAAGCCGTTCAGGCTGTAGTCGCTGGCGGGCATCTCGGAGCCGTAGCCGATCACCACCGACTCGCTGCGGTATTTTGCGAGGTAGTAGTCGTGGATGGCGCGCGCGTCGGTCACAAGCTGGTTGGAGCTGAACGACGACATCCATTCGCAGAAGTGCAGCACCTGCGCGCCCAGCCCCGCCCACTTCTCGCGCTTGCGGTCGAGGCCGTCGACGTTCAGCACGACCGGCTTGCCGAAGAGCCGCGGAATGTATGCGAAAGGACTGTTGGCGACGTTACACAGCAGCACGACATCGTTGTCGGTGAAGGCGACGTGCACCGCGCCGAAGAATGTGCTGACCCACGTGTCCAGATGTTTCTGGTGCAGGCTGGGGACGATGACGCGGCGCACGCGGCGGTCGTAAACATCGTCGGGGCTGGTGAAGGCGCGTCGGCAATACACGGTGACGCGATGGCCGTCGTCGGCGAAGCGCGAGCTGATTTGCTCGGCAAAGCGCTCGAAGCCGCCATAGCGATTGGGAATGCCGCGAGTTCCGACGATGGCGATGTTCATGGAAAGCAGCAGTTAGCAGCTAGCAATTAGCAAAAGCCACAACGGGTGTCATCCTGAGCGGAAGCGCGCTCTTTTGCGCGCCAGGGTCGAAGGACCGCTATAGTTGCGAAGATCGCGTTCTTCCGCTGACCACTGACGACTGGTCGCTGGCCACGGCCTCTCGGGCCCGAGGCTCATTGCTGAACCACCATAGCAAATCGCGGTCGGAGACGCGGCGGTGCGACTGAATGATCGCCCGCTTGCGGCGGATGGTGTCGCGCGCGCGCCACCAATACGTCACCGCCGACCACAATCGCCGGTCGCGCACAACGGCGTACCCGAAGGTCATGATGTCGCGCCACAGCACCGGGAAGAACAGCCGCCGGCACAACCATCCCGAGGCATTCTTGCCGCGCATGAGGAAGCGGTTCTTCGCCGAATGCCAGTTGATGACCAGCGGCAGATCTTTGCGGCGCTCGGGCGTCACCCGTCGCACGTGCCACGCGACGGCCGTCGGAACATACAGACACTTCCAGCCCATCACCTGCGCTCGCCAAGCGAGGTCGCCGTCCTCGCGAAAGGCGAAGAATTCCTCGTCGAAAAACTCGCCTTCGACCGAGACGTCGTCGATGAAGTCGCGGCGAAAGAATGCCGCCGCACCGCTGGCGCCGAAGACGTATTGCATGCGGTCGTACTGCCCGCGGTCGATCTCCTCGGCGCCACGGTCGAGGTGACGCATATTGCGCGTGAAGTAGATTCCGGTGGAATCGATGACGTTGGTCTTGCGCGGATCGGCTTCGACTCTTGGCGCTACCTCAGGGGTGTGTTCTTGAAAGGGCACGCCTTTAGGCGTGCCGTGATGGGTCATTGAAGAACCCGGCTTTAGCCGCCGAGGAGACTCGCCCTCCGTGCCTGAAGGCACGATTTGTGGCGCTTCACGGCACGGCTGGAAGCCGTGCCCCTTCAAAGCCGATGCATCCCAGCGCAGGAGCTTGCCGCACAGCGATCCGGCCTCCGGATGTGCGTCGCCCGCACCAACAAGCTGACTGATGAAATCCGGACTGAGCACGACATCGGGATTCAGGCACAGCACCCACTCGCCACGCGATTCGCGAATGGCTTGATTTTGCCCGGCGGCGAAGCCAACGTTCTCCGCGTTGTAGATCACCCGCCAGCTTGGATCGACGCGGCCCAGTATCTCGCGTGTGCCGTCCGCGGAGGCATTGTCGACAATGATCACCTCACTGGCGCGGCCCTCTTGTCCCGCGAGCGCGGCCACGCACCGGTCGAGATACTTCGCAGAATTCCAGGTGACAATCGTGATCGAGACCATGCAGGCGAGCGCGCGGCTACGCGCATCTTCAGTCTAGGCGAGAGGCCAGGAAATAGCGATGCGGATTGATCCGTCAGAGGTAAGTAGCTGCCTTTGTTTGAAGCGCGAGACAAACCCTGCACATCCTTGACAGGTAAGGAGAAAAATCCCATGAAGATTGTAGTTACCACTCCTACCGGCCACATTGGCAGCAGACTCGCCAACATACTTCTTGACCGCAAATCCGATCTCACGCTAATAGCCCGACATCCGGAGAAAATGAAGGATCTAGTCCGTCGGGGTGCAAAGGTCATCGCTGGTGAGCACAGCGATGCCGCGATTGTTGAGCAGGCGGTGCGGGGCGCCGACGCGCTGTTCTGGCTGACACCTTCGGAGATGACCTCGCACGATCCCATGGGCATGGCCCGCCGCATGGCCGACGCCGGAGCCAGCGTCATCCGCAAGCATCCGGATCTGCATGTGGTCCAGCTTTCGAGTGCAGGAGCATTCCTGCCTAGTGGCACGGGGCTGATCGTTGGACACTACGAGACGGAAGAGAAGTTCCGCGCCGCAGGGAAAAACATCGTGTCGCTCCGCCCAAACGCGTTCATGGAGAACGTGTTTTTCTCGCTGCCGACGATCATCGGACAAGACAGCATCTACATCTCAGTCCCGGGATCGGTGAAGGCGCCGTTCATTGCCACGCAGGACATCGCCGAGATTGCGGCTGAGTTTCTGCTCAAGCCGATCGACGGCCATCACGTGATCGATATCGTGGGCCCGCAGGAGATTTCGTTCGACGAGTGGGCCCGCATCGCCGGACAGGCCATCGGAAAACAGGTCCGCGTGGTTACCGTCGCGGGCGACAAATTGAAGGCGGCAATGACCCAGAGCGGGATGTCGCCGGAAATGGCAGCACTGCTGGTTGAAATGGAGGAGGCATACCCGAAAATACAAGGGCAACTCAAAGGCGACCAAAAACGCACCGGCAAAGTAACGTTCTCGCAATTTGCCCGGGAGGTGTTCGCGCCCGGCTATCAGAACGCCGTGCAATCAGCGGCGTAGTCAGTTCGCAGCCCCACACATCGGACTCCCCCGATGTGTGGGACTGGCGAGTAGTTTGGCGATTCGATTCGCCGATCGCGGGCGGACGCTTCAGAGTCTCCAGAACCTCACTCCATAGGATTCTGCGCGTCGGATCGGCAGGTCCGTAGCTAGTCATATGGAGTAACTGAGGCTGTCGCGTGCCTAATACGCGCCGCGTCCAGACAAAACGATCGGAATTGTGCGCAGGAAGATCTTCGCGTCCAGCCACAGTGACCAGTTGTCGATGTACTTCAGGTCGAGCTGCATCCAACGTTTGAAGTCGAGATGATTGCGGCCCTCCAGCACCCAGGTGCAGGTCAGGCCGGGACGCATGCGCAGGCGGCGGCGCTGCCAGTCCTCGTATTGATCTACTTCCTCGGGCACTGCGGGCCGCGGGCCGACGAATGACATGTCGCCGCGAAAGACGTTCCACAGTTGCGGCAACTCGTCGAGCGAGAAGCGCCGCAGCCAGCGGCCGACGGGCGTGATGCGGGGATCGTCCGAGATCTTGAATACCGGGCCGTCGAGCTCGTTGAGTTGATGCAGCTCGGCGCGCATCTGCTCGGCGTTATTGATCATCGAGCGGAACTTGTAGAGCATGAAGCGCCGACCGCCGAGGCCGCAGCGGGTTTGGCGAAAGAGTATCGGGCCAGGCGAAGTGATTCGGATCATCGCCGCAATCAGCAGCAACAGCGGCGACAACAGAACCAGAGCGGCAAAGGAGAGCACGACGTCAAACACGCGCTTGAAGAACAGGCGCAACTCGCTGTCGGGCGCGCTCGACAGGCTGAGCAGTTGCACGTCGCGAAAGTTTTCCAGATACACGCGCGAATATGCCGGCGGCAGAAACTCCAGTTGCAGCCGCGTGCGGATGCCGAGGTCGGCGCAATGCTGCATTACCGGCTCCAGCCGCGCCAGGTCTTGCAGATCGACGGCGAAGACCACCTCATCGACCACATGGTTCTGAAGGATGCTGCCCACCGACCGCAGCGGATACACGTCATAGCCGCTCAACTTTGGAATGGGAATGGCTGTCGCGGGAGTGGCCGTGGCGCCGGCGGATTGGGGATCGACAAAGCCCACCAGCCGCAATCCCATGCCACGGCTCTCTTCAATGAGCGCTGCCATCTCCCGCGCGCGCTGGCCGCAGCCCACCAGCAGCAGATAGTGATAGCGCCCCAGCCACTCGCGCATCAGCGAGACGCCCCAGTACGACAGGGCGCGCCCGAACAGCAACAGCACGAAATCGACGATACCGATCAGCAGCACATAGGAGCGGCTGATGTCGTCACGCTTCAGCAGATACAGCACGGCATAGACGACCACCAGCACCACCGCAAGCTGGCTGGCGATGTTGAGGATGAGATGAAGCAGGTTGCGGAGTTCCAGGTCGCGGTAAAAGCTGGAGAAGTAGCCGACCACCGCCCAGATGACCACGAACGCGGCCAGCAGCGGCAGATAATGACTGAACGGGTAAATCTCCGGAAAACGCCGGCTGAAGAACGGGTAATGGACGAGGAAGCTGCGCAGCCCGTACGCCAGGACGAAGGCGACACAGGTCACCGCAATGTCCTGTAACAAGGTGATAGCGCTGAGAAGCTTGGATCGTCGATCGAACACTCTTAAACCGCTTTGGAAAGCAGGCCCGCAGGGCCGCCAGTTGCCGACGTCAGCGTGGTTGGCGCAGGTGGGACAAAGATGGCCCTGACGTCCGGTTGCGCGCTTTCGATCACTAATTTAGCAGGATTTCTCGCTCATGTGCCACTGGTGTAGGCTACTGAGTAACGCTGAAGTTGCCGATGTCGAGCCCACCGCAAGCCACTCTGCCGCAAGTGTCGCCGCCGGCGGCGCGTCGCCCAGATCAACGCGCGAGTGGTGCGTGGCTTTCGCTGAGTAAGTTTCTGCACGGCACGATATTCTTCTTCCTCTGCCTGTTCGCGATCCTGCTGCCGCACTCGATCAAAGGCTCGCAACATTCGTGGCAAATCGCGTTTCTTCTCTGGCTGCTGACGCTGGCCATTCAGCGACGACGCCCATTTCCGCAGCCGCTCGTCGGCCCCGCTGTTGCTGTATGTGACCTTCAGCGGAATCTCTACCGCGCTGAGTCCCGAGCCCGTCTTGAGTTGGGACCGCATGAAGATTGTCTGCCTGGTGCTGGTTGCGATCACCTTCGCGCAAAATTTGCAGCGGCTGAAACAGGTGCGCGTGCTGGTGTATCTGCTGATTCTCTCCGGCGTGGCCGCGGCCGCATTCACAGCGTGGCAGTACTCCTACGGAGTGGGAGTGGAGCTTATAGGCATTGCTCCGGGCACTCCCCTGGTGCAGGCCCATGTGATTCCCGGCGACATCATCACTTTTGTCAATGGCCGGCAAGTGCATACTCCGGCGCAACTGGAACATATCGTCATGGGGGCTCCGGCGAACAGCATAATTCGCATGGAGTACATGCGCGGCTCTCCATTTCACAAGAAAGAAACGGTGATCTTCCGCGAGGGAATCATCAAGAGCGGACTGGGCACGCCGGCCCTACAATTCACGCGCGGCAAGCCTTTGAAGGCGCAGGGCACGCTCGGCCACTACGTGAATTTTGCAGAGATTCTGATGCAGATCGGCTGCCTCACCTGGGCAGTGCTGCTCGGCGTCAGGCCGCAACAACGAGGATTACGGCTGCTGCTGGCACTGGCCTTCGCGGCCGTGGCAGCAACTATGTTTCTGACCGAAACGCGCGCCGCGTTGGCCGGACTGGCGCTAGGCGGATTCGTCTCCATCCTGATGTTGACGGGAAGGCGTTCGCGGATTTGGGCGACCGCAGCGCTGGTGATTTTTGTCTTGGCGGCGCTGCTCTGGGTTCGCCACACGCGCGGACCGCATTGGACGGGCACGCACGACGCCGGAACCAGCTTCCGAACTATGATGTGGGAAGACGGCCTGCGGCTCATTCCGCAGCATCCCTGGTTCGGCGTCGGCATGGAGACCATTCGCACCCACTGGATCGAATGGCACATCCGCGCCTACAGCTTCTTCCACGACGAGAGCCACTTCCACAATGACATGATCCAGATCGCGGTGGAGCGCGGCCTGCCGGCCTTGGGGGCATGGTTGTGGTTCGTGATCGGTTATGTGATTTTGCTGTTGCGCCTGATCCGACGAGCGCGTAAGCGCAGTCGCTTCGCCACCGCGGCCGCCACCGGGCTGCTCGCCGGCTTCGCGGCGTATCAGTTCACCGCGCTGGTGCACTATGACCTCGGCATAGAATCGGTAGCCATGGCGCTGTATTTCTACGTCGGGCTGGCTCTCGCCATGGACCGCATGATGGAAACGCCTGGGGCCATGGATGTGCCGTAGGTGCACAGCTTGAAGGCGACCGCGCTCAGTTCGCAACCGATCCTGTCTGCCTCGCGTGCGCACAGCGCGAGGAGTCGCTTGTGGATTCCCGCCGCGCTGCTGGCGCTGTTCGCTCTGCAGTCGCTCTGGTTCATCGGCACCCAATCGCTCACCTATGACGAGCCCGGACACATCATCGCCGGGCTCGAAGCCTGGCAGCACGGACGCTTCCAGATGTGGACTGACCATCCGCCGCTTGGCCGCTACTGGCTGACCTTGCCCATTGCGCGGGACCATGTTGACATCGCACAGCAACAGTTGCCGCGCGGATATCGCGTCACGGCGATGCAGCCGGGGCCGGAGTGGCTGGCCTGGCACACGCGGCCCATGAATACTCTGCTCGGGATCGCGCTCGGCGTCGACCCTTTGGTTCGCAACGCGACGGTTGTACTCCGAAGGTGCGGCGAATGTCGCACTGGCGCTGTTCGCATTCACGCCGTCGCTCATCGCGCACTTCTCGGTCACAACGACGGACGGCATCGGCACGCTGTTCGTCTTTCTTACGGCCTATCAATTGGTGCTGTGGAGGCACGCTCCGAACGGGTGCCTTAGTTTCGCGTCCATGTTTCGGAGGCTAACCTGGGCTCATACCGGGTCCCAGGTTAGCCCAAAAGATGGGCGAACCTGGGGCACCGCCGTTGACCAGACCGTCGTCATGGGACTGGTGCTCGGGGGCTTGCTGCTGGCGAAGCTATATACGCCGCCGGAGTTTCTGCTGGCGTTGGTGCTCATGCTCGTAGTAAAGCGTGATTGCGGCCAGCGCAGCCGCATCAACTGGCGGCCTGCTCTGGCGGCCTTCGCAATCGCGTTGTTTACGTTTTGGGCAGGATATCTCTTTCATATTTCGCATGTGACGGTCAGCAACGGGCAGGTGGTCGCGTCGTTCCCAAATCGCCCGCCGAAAATACGGCCGACAAAGAGCACAGCACACCTGAATTTGCTGGTTCCGGCGGGCGAATATGTCGAGGGTTTGCGCGATTTGACGATCAGCAATCGCCAGGGGCGCGCCGCCTGGCTTCTGGGCAAGGTGTATCCCACAGGGAGGACGAAGTTTTACTACCCCGTGGCGATTGGGCTGAAGTGGCCTCCCATTCTGCTGTTGCTCTTCTTTGCCAGCCTGATACTCGGAATTCGCAAGATCTGCAAGCACTCCGGCGATCTCCTCAGGCAGCCCGGCGATCTCTTCATAATGTGCCTCTTCGGAGTGCTGTTTCTCGCCTTGGCGTTGCTCTCGCGGATTAACATTGGCGAACGCCACATCCTGCCGTTGTATCCGTTCGCAATGCTCATCGCCGGCGGCGTTTGGGAGCACGCGCGCAAGCATCGCGCCGCTGCGATTGCCGTGATCCTGGCGCTTTGCATCAACGCCGCCGACACACTGCGCTATGCGCCCGACTATCTCGCATACTTCAACATCTTCGTGCAGCCGCAAAATAGCTGGCGATTACTTACGGACAGCAATCTCGACTGGGGGCAGGGCCTCATCGCCGTTCGTCACTACGAACAACAGCACCCTGACGAAACCTTGCACCTCGCCTACTTCGGCTCCGTCGATCCCAGCCTATATGGGGTCCGAGCCGTTCCCCTTGCGCCCAACGAGCCGGTGAAGGGGATGGTCATCGCCGGCGCGACATGCCTCTCGGGGCAGACCTTGGACGATCCGCAGGGTTATCGCTGGCTCTGGTCGCTACCCTCCTCAGCAGGTTCTCGATCACGCGATGTGGATGTTCGACATGCGATGAAAACCTATCTCACCGTGGTGACGACCGATGACTACGCAATCGGCGCGGTCGCGCTATGGGAATCGCTGTGCCGAACGCGTCCGGACTACGGGTTGGTTGTGGTCATCACAAAACATGTCTCCGAGGAATGCGATCGACGATTGCAAAAGGCGGGGCTGGCAACGCTGCGCATCGATGAGCAACTGCAACGCTGCGCACGCGAGCGAGGCTGCGCTCCGGCATTGGGACAACACCTTCAGCAAGCTGCTGATGTTCGAGCTAGTGCAGTACGAGAAGATCGTCTATCTGGACGCGGACATGATGGTGCTGCGCAACCTCGACCATCTCTTCGAGCAGGCCGCACCTGTCCGCGGCCGTGCCCGACAAGCTCATGCCCGGGCACGAATCGTGGGTCCAACTTTGCTCGGCCTTGATGGTGATTGAGCCGCAGCCCGGCCTGACGGCCGCGATCATGCAGCATGTACCCGCGGTGGAAGCGCGAATGAAGTCGTTCAGCGACCAGGACCTGCTGCACGAGCAATTTCCCGACTGGCCCTCGCATCCCGAGCTGGAGCTGGAACAAGGCTACGGAATGTTCCCGGATTCGATTGATCGCTACGTGAACCGGCTTCGGCTACAACCTGAATTTCTGCGGCGCCCGACGAGCGCACGATTGCCGCGGTGCATTTTGTGGGCTCGCGCAAGCCGTGGTCGTGGAACCGCGTCCAGCGAAATCTGCGCCTGGCGAAGTATGCGTCAACGGGACGATGGATCGCAGTGCGCATGTTGCGCGAATACTTCGGCCTGCTCCGCTCCGGCTCAAAGAAGCGATTCTTGAATCCGACTGCGCGAAATGGACTGGAGCAATTTAGGAATAAACGGAATCCAGCAGAGCACGGGTAGTGCGGCGCTTGAGCGCCGCGCTAGGCGTTAATTTCGCCCGCTCAGCCTCTTGCTCAGCGCCTTCAGCGGAAACTTGATTCCTTCGATCAAGATTTTCCGGTTGAATTTCGAATGGCCGGCCTCACGTTCGCAGAAGACAATGGGAAATTCGCGGAACGTAGTGCCGCTCCGATGCAGGTTGAACTTCATCTCCATCAGAAACGCATAGCCCTCGGAACCAATTGCGTCGAGATCAATCTTCCGCAGCACGTCCGTCCGGTAACCGACGAAACCCGCGGTCATGTCGTGCGCGGGTACGCCCGGTAAACAGGCGCGCATAAAGATTGGCCCCGAAGCTGAGAGCGCGCCGGCGAATGTCCCAACCTTGCGCGCCGCCGCCGGAGACATAGCGCGAGCCGATGACCACCGGGTTCGTCTTCAGCAGTTCGATCATGGTGGGCAGCAGTTCGGGCGGATGCGACAAATCGGCGTCCGATTGGATGACGTAATCGGCGAGATTCTCGCGCAGAACTTTCTTCATGGCGTCGCGGCAGGCTGAACCGTATCCGCCTTTGCCAGGCCGGGCCAGCAGATGAATGTTGCCGTCGGTGGCCTGCATGCGGCGAATCTCGTCGGCGGTGCCGTCGGGAGAATTGTCGTCCACGAACAAAATGGGCTCATTGCCGGCAGCCTTGCGAATGCGGCCGACCAGGGTGGCGATGTTGTCGCGCTCGTTGTAAGTCGGGATGATGAGCATCAGAAAGAAGCGGCCAGCCAGAACCAAAGATGAACCGGCTTTCCAGATTATCATTGCGACACTGCGACCGGCAGCTTACTTTAGTCACCCGGTTCGCCGTTGATGCCGGACCGCTTGATTCGCGGGTCGTGGCTAGGGCTGCGGAATGTAAACAAGCCGCACCGCCTCGGCTGACTCGATGCTGATCGACTCCGGCTGCTGCGAAATCCAATCCAGCGGCGTAGCCAAGATCCGCAACCCGATGATCGATGAGCGCGCTGGCGGACGCCACCGGCTGCCATCGGCGCTGAAATACCCCGCAAGATCGCCGGCGTCCCAGGGATAGGACCATACATCCGTCGCGATGTTAGGCTGCACGATGAACGACTGCAGCTCGCGGGTTCCGTCGGCGCGGGCGATCTCCAGTTGCAAGCGCTCCGGTTTGCGCAGCTTCCACCAGATGGGATAACGAACCGTCATCCGCAAACGAATGAAGTCGAAACCAGAGCGCCAATTGGGAGCTCCGAGGTTGACGCTGGAGCTGCGCTGGACGATGGGATAGGTGCGACTTGGCAGCCCGAGCGGCTGGGCCTGGAACACGACCCGCGATGGGCGCGAGTCATCGCGCAGCAGGGCGACGACGCCGGGAGCAAGTTGCTCGGCGGAACGATAATGCCGCACCAGCCACAACCACACTTCAGGGGCACGGGTGAAGTTCGGGATACCATCGACGGTGACGCTCAGGTAGTTGCGTGACCAGCGTGCCAGCTCGGCTTGCGACATGCGGCGGTAACTGGCATCAGGCAGGTAGAGTGCCGCCGGGATGGGCTTTCCTTCGAGTCCGGAGATCTCGAGCTGTGACAGGTACGGCCCGCTCGCGGTGTAGGCCTGCATCAAGCCCCCTGCGACATTGCGACGGGCCGCCAAACCGAACATGGTTTGGTAGGGGAAGACGAAGATCGAATCTTTGTCGGTGCTGTTCCGGCTAAGGAAGTCCCGGCCTGATGCCAACATTCGCGGCGTGAGCGGATCCGCATAGCAAGCCTGGTCGAATGCGCTGTATCCCGGCGGGCATTGTGTCATGGGACGCCGCAACTGCCGGTAGAGATTGACGACGCTGGCAGGCGAAAAAACGGGATGCGAGAACGCAATGGAAAGAACGACGGCAACGACAATGCCGGCGATTGAGGCGCGCCCCCGGAAAGAAAAAAGTATCGCGGCGGCGAAGAAGATCAGCGCAAACTCACCGATGATCACGTGTCCGAGGTCGGAGCGGACCAGCGCGCTTTGCATCACCGCCAACCCGAAGACGAAAGCGCCCAGGAGAAACGCGGGGCGTTGCGTAATGCGTGATGCGGGCGTCTTCCTCGCCACCGCCTGCAGAATGAAAATCGCAGCGCAGATTGCCAACGCAACCAGAAGATGTGTGGCTCCCTCTTTGGTCATCGCCACCGGCGTCGCCCAGCGATAGCCGGCCACCTGCGCCAGCGAGTCGCGCCAGAACTTAAAGTTGAATGGGCGCGCCATAAAAGTGTTCACGGCCAAAGCGAGGATGAGCGTCGTCACGCCGAAAGCCACCAGGCCTGCGAACAGCTTGCCCGCTAAGCGCTGATGCCGCATCTCCACCGCGATGGCAAGCCAGCAGATGAACCAAGCCGCCGTGGTGTAGATGCCAACGTCGGCAGCCACGAGGAAAGCCATGACACAGAGCGCGGCCCCGGCAGCCCCGGCGTAGGCGCTGCGCATCCGGCCAGCCTGCACCGCATACCAGGCTCGCAAGAAGTAGGCGAACAGCAGGACGGGCAAAGTGGAACGCAGCGAGGTTTCCCAGAAGGTGGCGAGAAGAAGAAGAAGTATGGCGCGCTTCCACGGCGCCTGCTCCGGCAGTATCAGGCGCAGCGCAAGATACATGAAGACGACTGCGCACCAAAGCGGAATCGTGTTCCAGGTGGCGTAAAGCGCTCCCAGGGACAATGGCATGGAGTGCGCTGGAACGGAAGAGAGCGCCTGAAAGATGGGGCCATGCGTAAAGGCCACGTCACGGCCGATCCAGATGCCGCGCAGGGCCTTGAAGATGCTGTCGAGGTGCCAGTTGTCGTCGATGAGGCCGAGGTCCGGAATGAAGGTGACGGTCCGGTGCGCCAACCACACTGCAGGGAACGAGCACAGCATCAGCAGCAACACCGCCAACACGTCGCAGCAACGCGGAAGCAGCCACGGCCGCTGCCTTTCGTCGTGCTTGTGCCGCGTTGGGCTGCGGCGTGGCGCAACATCAAGCTTCATCACCATAGACGACGACAATTCTACCGTGCAGGGGCTTCGTCACCAGAAATTCGGCTTATGCTGCGCACCCGGTTTTGGTGTGTGCGAGAATTCCTGTCATACTCGCGCCCGGAAATCAGGGTGCCTTGCGCTGCATGGCAGGCGCGCAGTTGTCACTGCTGTGCTTGATTAAGGGAGATATGTCCAGCTCGGTCAAAGTCGTTTCGCGGAAAGCTGCCGTATCCACAACACGCAAGATCAACGCCGAAACCGCGTGGCCAATCGTCACGGCTGCGCTGCTGGCAGTCTTTTATTTTGGTAGCAGCCTCGACATCGCCGCCCACCGCGTCTTCTGGTTTGACGAGCTGTTCACCATCCACATCGCGCGCCTGCCGAGTCTGTCGACCATGTGGACAGCGTTGGCTAATGGCGTTGATGCCCTGCCGCCGACTTATTACATGCTGGTGCGAGTTTTCGATTCGCTGTTTGGCCCGGGTGACGTGGCTGCCCGCGTGCCGTCGGCCATCGCGCTCGCGGTTGGGCTGCTCGTGATCTTCGATTGCGCGCGCCGGCTCACCGATGGCCTGCATGGACTCATCGCCCTGGGCGTTGCTACGTGCTCCTTCCTGCCGTATTACGGATATGAAGCTCGCTCCTACGCCATCTACTTCATGCTCGCCGCACTGGCGTTTTGGGTATGGACCTACGAAGGACTGAGCACAAGAGCGCAGGCCATTCTGTTCGGCGCATGCTTTTTCGCCGGAGTTTGCTTTCATTACTACTTCGTGATGTGCCTGGCGCCGTACCTGGTTTGGGAGCTGCTGCGCTGGAAACCGGGACAGCGGCCCTCGGCGAGGCTGGTCGGCGGAATCGTCGGCTCTATCATCCCAGTGCTCCTGCTGTCGCCGCTTATTCTCTCGTTTTCGCAGAAGTTCGCCGGAGGCTATTGGAACCGTCCTTCCTTTCTCGAGCTGCGCGCAATCTATTCGCAGCTCTTCCCCGACGGACTATTTCTCCTGGCGCTGATCGCCGTGTGGATTGTGCTAGCCGGGTCAAGCTCATCTGTCAAAGACGATACGGTCCCGCCGCCGATGTCATCGGCCGAAGCCATCGGTTGGCTGTTTCTCGGCATACCTTTGGCTGCATTCGTTGTGGCGGAGTGGAAGACCAATGCCTTCTACAGCCGCTACTTCATCGGAGTGCTGCCGGGCGTCGCCGTTGCCTTTGCATTTCTGGTGTGGCGGCATTTTCGCAAGGTGTCGCAATTGTCTATGGGGATATTCGTGCTGCTCGCCGCCTGGGGGGTGGGACAGCAATTGACCATCGCCCGGCATCCCGAGAAGGTCGAAGCCACGGGCATCCGTTCCTTCTTGCAGCTCGAGAGTTTGTTGCGAGTCGAAGGTAAACCGTACTTCGTCTTCTCGGGGCCGCTGCTCTTCCTGGAAGCGCAGCAATATTCCGCGCATCCGGAACAATGCGTGTTACTGCTTCCGTCCGACTTTTCGCGGCAGCCGAAACCCGGCCCCGACCCTTATCTGCACCAGCGCCTCGAACTCAATCTTGCGCAGTATTATCCGCTGCAGGTCTGGACCATCGACGATCTGCGGCGGAATCAAGCACAGTCGGCGCTCATCGAGCCGGATGAGCAGGCTGTGCGAGACATTCAACGCGACGGCATGCAGATGCGGATACGCATGGCCACTCCGCTAAAAATCGATTATCTGCAATGAGCGAGGGCTGAGGCGTCATTCCCACCCGTTGTGACTCTCATCGCACGGCGGAGTGACGCTGAATGCTACGATGATAGTTTATGTCCGCACCCGATTCCCTCTTTGTGCGTGCCTGTTTGCGCCTTCCGGTCGAGCGAACTCCGGTCTGGTTTATGCGCCAGGCGGGCCGCTATATGCATCAGTATCGTGAGGTCCGCAAACATCATTCGCTGGTTGAAATTTGCAAGAACCCGGAGCTGGCCGCCGAGGTCACCATTACCGCGGCCGAGTTCCTGAAGGTAGATGCGGCCATTATCTTCGCCGACCTGTTGCTACCGCTGGAGGTCATGGGATTGCCGTTTCATTTCGCCGCGGGCGAGGGCCCGGTGATTGAAAGGCCGGTGCGGACCGCCGAAGATGTGCGCCTGCTCGAAACCGGCCGCGCCGCCGAACTGGGCTACGTTGCCGATGCCGTGGCGCTGGTCGCGAGGCACTTCGGCGCGAAGCTGCCCATCATTGGATTTTGCGGTGCGCCGTTCACTCTCGCCAGCTACATGATCGAGGGCGGCGGCTCGCGACATTATCTGGAAGTCAAGAAGATGATGTACAACTCCCCGGGCGTTTGGGACGAGTTGGCCGGCAAGCTGGTGGACGTGCTCGCCGAATATGCTTGTGAGCAGGTGCGCTCAGGCGCCGACGCGCTGCAGATTTTCGACAGTTGGGTGGGGTGCCTCAGCGTGGAGGATTATCGCCGTTACGTGCTGGTCCCGACCACGCAACTCATTCAGCGGCTGCAAACGCAATGTAAAGTTCCCATCATTTATTTCGGCACGGACAGTGCGACGCTGCTGCCGTCCATGGCGGAAACGGGCGCGGAGGTGATCGGCCTGGATTGGCGCATTCCTCTCGATGAAGGCTGGCGCACCGTAGGCCACAATCACGCGGTGCAGGGGAACCTGGATCCGGTGCTGTTGTTCGCCTCCTGGCGCGAGTTGAAGCAGCGGGCAGAGCACATCCTGCGACTGGCGGATGGGCGAGCGGGCCACATCTTCAATCTCGGCCATGGCATTCTGCCGCACACCCCGGCAGACAATGTTAAGGACCTCGCGCGATTCGTGCATGACTTTACGGCCACAGCCACGACCGAGGCGAGGACTTCATGAGCAAGCAGGCAGTCCTGTTAATTGCCCACGGCAGCCCGGAATGCGTGGAGGACATCCCCGAGTTCCTGCGCAACATTTCGCGCGGCCGGCCGATGTCCGACGCTGTGGTACATGAGGTACAGCATCGTTATTCGCAGATTGGGGTCTCGCCCCTGACATGTCTGACAATGGGGCAGGCAAACGGAGTTGCGCGGGAGCTCGGTATTCCGGCTTACGTCGGCATGCGCAACTGGCATCCGTTTATTGCCGATACGTTGAAGGAGATGACCGCTGAGGGCGTGGAACAGGCGGTGGCGATCTGCCTGGCGCCGCATAATTCGCGCACCAGCGTTGGGCTGTATAAGCAGGTTTTGTTTGGCGCAGGCGCGCCTTTCGCCATCGACTTTGTCGAGGAGTGGCATGATCATCCCCTGCTGATCGAGGCTTTCGCGGACCGGTTGCGCAACGGCTGGACGAAGGCGTGCGCGCAGCATGGTTCGGCTTTACCGGTAATCTTCACCGCCCACAGCGTGCCGCAGCGGACGATTGCCGAAGGCGATCCTTACGAAGCCCAAACCAAGGAGACCGCTGCTCTGGTGGCGGCGCGGGTACCGGAGATCGGGCCCTGGAGTTTTGCCTTTCAAAGCCAGGGCATGTCGGGCGGAGAATGGCTTGGTCCCACAGTGGAGGATACGATTGTCAGACTGCGCGAGGCTGGTCATAACGGCGTGTTTCTGCAGCCGATCGGCTTTGTCTGCGATCACGTCGAGATCCTGTTCGATATCGACATTCTGTTTCGCAAGTTCGCCGCCGCGCGAGATATGAATCTTTATCGCGCCGAATCGCTGAACGATTCTCCGCTGTTCGTGCGCGCGGTGGCCGATCTGGCCAAAACGCGACTGGCTGCGCTCAAGCGCACTGCAGCTCCGGCCTTGAACACACCGGCATGAAACGAATTGCAATTATTGGCGGCGGTATCTCCGGGTTGAGCGCCGCTTTCACTCTGGAAAAGGCGCGCGCTGCGGGCATCGACCTGGAATACACGCTGTTTGAAGCCAGCCAGCGACTAGGCGGCTGCATGGCATCCGATCGCATCGAGGGCTGCCTGGTCGAAGCTGGGCCTGACTCATTTCTCACCGAAAAGCCCTGGGCCGTGGCCCTGTGCAAAGAGCTTGGTATCGCGGACCAGCTCATCGGCTCCAACGACTCGCAGCGCAAGACCTACATTGTGGTACATGGGCGGCTGATCGTCATGCCGGATGGGCTGATGTTCATGGTGCCCACGCAACTGATGCCCACAGCGCTGTCGCCGTTGTTTTCCTGGAGCACGAAGCTGCGCATGGCGCAGGAACTACTCCATCCGCCGCGTCCCATGCAGGATGACGAAACCGTGGCGCAACTAGTGGAGCGTCATTTTGGGGCCGAGGTCGTGGACCGCCTGGCAGATCCGCTCCTGTCCGGCGTGTATGGCGGCGATGCCGGCAAGCTGAGCGCGCGCGCCGTGCTGCCGCGCTTTGTGGAGATGGAGGAAAAATACGGCAGCCTGAGCCGCGCCATGCTGGCCGCGCATAAGAAGATGGCAGCGGTAAGCAAGACGCAGGCGCCGCGTCCACTGTTTACCTCGCTGCGCGACGGCATGCAGCAAATGTTGGACGCTCTGATTGCCAGGCTGCGACCCGAGTCCATGCGCTTGCGCCAGCACGTCAGGCGGATCTATGCCGAGAACGGCGGCTGGCGAGTTTCCCTGGAAATCACCGGTGACGAGCAATTCGATGCCGTGATTGTGGCCACTCCCGCGAACGTTGCGGGGGTCCTGCTCGATGGAGTCGATCGCGATCTGGCGCGCAACCTGCTCGATATTACCTACAGCTCTTCGGTCACGGTGACGCTGGGGTATTACAAGCAGCAACTTGCCACCCTGCCGCCGGGATTTGGCTTCCTGGTGCCGCGCAGTGAAGGCACGCGCATGCTGGCTTGCACATTCGTCCACAACAAATTTCCGCAGCGCGCGCCGGACGACAAAGGCATTCTGCGCTGCTTCCTGGGCGGTGCGCGCGACGAGGCGGTCCTCGGCCCTGAATGACGACGAGATGCTGGAAACGGTTCGCCGGGAACTCCGCGCGATCGTGAAGCTGGAAGCGTCGCCGATCTTCACCCGCGTGTATCGCTGGCGCGAGGCGATGGCCCAGTACGAGCCTGGCCACATCGCGCGCGTGGCGCAGATTGAGAAGCGCGTCGCCGAGATCCACGGGCTGGCTCTCGCCGGCAACGCTTACCACGGTATTGGCGTGCCGGACTGCATTCGCTCGGGCGCGGAAGCGGCAAACAAAGTCGTGCAACTCACGCCGGAATCGCAACCCGCTTCCCTGAAGCCCTAGTTGCTACTTGCTGCCTGACTGCCCGAGCACGAACAGATTTCCGTCATTCTGGCTGTACTCTTTCCCATCAGCACCAATCGAGAGCGGAGTATACGCGGCGCCTAATGCCTCCTGAAGGAAGATCTTCTGTTGCGGCGTGGTGAATACGCCGCTGTGTCCCTGCGGAACTGAGTACACATCCCCATCCTCGCTGGTGACGTAAACGAGCCCGGTCCCGTCAATGGCCGGTGCGTTGACGCACCATTCGTAACCGTTCGGGTGATTCTGATCGAACGTGGTGTTTTGGAACGACCACTCGACCTGAAGATTGGCGTTCAACTGCGAGATGTAATATGGTCCCGGTTGACGTGGCGTACAAACGGGATTGTTGAAGCTGCAGTAGGCCGGCGCGTCGTAGTGGTTGTCCTTGATGACGACTGAATAGGTGCCATCGTGCACATAGACCGCGGCGGTGGAGTCCCACCCGAAGGTGTAGGCATTCAGATAATTTCCCTGCGAATCGAAGTGCATGAGGTGGCCGCGGGCGAAGTTGTAATTGTCGGTCACCCCGAATAGCACCGATCCATCAGGCAAGACGGTTGGAGTGGAGGACGCTTCGTCGCTGATGGTGCCCGACCCTTTTGTATTGGTCGTAGGGTCGACTCCCACAATGCTTCCGTAGCGGCAGGAATTTGCGAGGTTGTTGACGCCCTGAGGAGCGATCGGCAATAGCACACCGCAACCGTCGCTGAACCTTCTCTGTAGCGACGACGCCCATTTCGGCGTCAAGTCAGGATTGACGGCGATCATGTAAGCCACCATGTTGTCGAAGTGCGCCACACTCGCCGTATAGACGGTGCCATCGGGAGCAACCGCCGGAGCGATGTTCACTCCGGGCCTCTG
Source organism: uncultured Acidobacteriaceae bacterium (assembly GCA_963713465.1). Classification (GTDB taxonomy): domain Bacteria; phylum Acidobacteriota; class Terriglobia; order Terriglobales; family Acidobacteriaceae; genus Bog-257. The sequence continues at coordinate 103,533 of CAVQLZ010000006.1, read as the reverse complement.
CGATCCGCATCGCTGCGTGGGTGGAGCGACGACGCCGGGCGGTGGCCAGGGCAGCGACGCGCCGCCGTCGTTGAGATTAAAGAATGTCCCCGGACACTGCGCATTGCCCAAAGGCGCATTCGGCACCAGCGCGGCATAGGTCACTATGGCAGATGAGTCCGTGGGCGTGACCTTTACCAGCCACGCGCCGGAGACATCATTTTCCTGCCAGGGATTGCCGTTGGTATTCAGCTCGATGACGTTGTAATAGATGCTCCCGTCGCCGCCAGCAGTCAGCGGACCAGAAATGAAGGTGCGCGTGGGATCAGTCTGGCCAGGGCTAAAGGGGTTGATGTGCGCGGCCGCTAGTCCCGTACTCTTGTCGACCCTGTAAATCGTCCCTCCGGCGCCCGGCACATATAGAAATCCGTTGGCCAGCACGGGATGAAACACCGGCTCCCAGCCAATCAGGCCGATGTATCCCTGAAATAAGTCCGTCGCATTCGGAACCGGTTTCCAATCGGTGGGGAAGGTCCAGGTATTCACCGGTTGCCCATTAGTCCAGTCCCACCGGTTTACATTCCACTGGACTCTCTGCCATGCGTTGGGTCCGCAGGGAAAGCCGTCGATCCAAATGCCGACCGGCTGGCATGAAGGATATCTTCCACTCTTCTGGATCATGTAGAACGTGCTGGCAGTATCGATCAGTGTGGACTGAAAATGCGCTAACAGTTCCCCACCGCTCTCATTCTGTTCCTGCTGAGTGAAAGGGTCATACACGATGTCAGCGAGCTTGCTGTTGAGCGGTTGCCCTTGAATGGCGACCATTCCGGAATGCTGCGGGTCGTGTCCCCACTCCGACCAAAAGGCGCCGTCATTCGTGAACCCGGCGAGCGACAACGCGCCGAGACAAATCAGGACGATCAACACGAGAAACAGCAGACGGGTCATATCTCCTCCAAAATTAAATGGCGGAGCGGCGCGGTCGAGGGGGTAGAGTATACCGCAATTTGCAGCTCTGCATGTCAAAACGATATCGCAACACGGCGACGTCGGGCTGCCGCAAAGGGGATGCTCATCACGTCTATTGGTGATATAATCAAAAGTGGTTTTGGACATAACAATCCCTTTATTTTGCAACAACTTGCGCGAGATTTGGCGACCCGCAAGAAGCGTATCGATGATGCCTGATTTCGGCCCGCAACTCAGTGCACATGCGCCCGCGGTCCCGCCGAACGGCGGTCGAGAAACTGCGAACGGAATTTCTGAATTTTAGGAAGGAGCGAGCTCGAAGCTGATCGCTAGAAGCTCGCAGCAATCATGCCTGACGATCCAAACCAACAACTACCGCTCGACAACATCGGGCCCGGCGCGGCCAACATTCAGCCCATCAACATTGAAGACGAGATGCGGCGCTCGTATCTCGACTACTCGATGTCGGTCATCATCGGGCGCGCGCTGCCCGACATCCGCGACGGCCTGAAGCCGGTGCACCGCCGCATTCTGTACGCCATGAACGACATGGGCCTGCTGCACAATCGCAAGCCCGTGAAGTGCGCCAAGGTCGTGGGCGAGGTGCTCGGCAAGTATCATCCGCATGGTGACACCGCGGTGTATGACGCGATGGTGCGCATGGCGCAGCCGTTCTCGCTGCGCTATCCGTTGGTTGACGGCCAGGGCAATTTTGGCTCAGTCGACGGCGATCCGCCTGCGGCCTACCGTTACACCGAATGCCGCATGACCGAGATTGCGGAAGAGTTGCTGACCGACATCGACAAGGACACGGTTGACTTCGTCGCCAACTTCGATGAGAGCACAGTTGAACCGCTGGTGCTGCCGACGCGCATCCCCAACCTCATCATCAACGGCTCTGACGGCATCGCCGTCGGGATGGCGACCAAGATTCCGCCGCACAACCTGACCGAGGTGGTCGATGCCGCCATCACGCTGGTGAACAATCCCCACACCACGCTGGCCGACATCTTGAAGTTCGTTCAGGGGCCGGATTTTCCCACCGGCGGCTTCATTCACGGGCGCAGCGGCATCATGGAAGCCTATCGCACCGGCCGTGGCCGCTTCCTGATGCGCGCCAAGGCGGCGATCGAGCGGCTCACCAAAGACAAAGAAGCGATCATCGTCACCGAGATTCCCTACCAGGTCAACAAGGCAAACCTGATCAAGCGCATTGCCGAACTGGTGAATAACAAAGTCATCGACGAGATCAGCGACGTGCGCGACGAGAGCGATCGCGACGGCATGCGCATTGTCATCGAGCTGAAGCGCGGATGCGAGGCGCAGATCGTGCTCAATCAGCTCTTCAAGCACACCTCGATGCAGGAGAGCTTCAGCATGATCTTCCTGGCCGTAGTCAACGGCCAGCCGAAAGAGATGGGATTGGTGCAGGCCATCCAGCACTTCGTCGATCACCGCATCGACGTGGTGCGGCGGCGCACCGCCTACCTGCTGATGAAGGCGCGCGAGCGCGAGCACATCCTCGAGGGCTACCACGTCGCCCTCGATCGCGTGGATGACGTCATCCGCATCATTCGCGGCAGCGAGAACCGCGCGGAAGCCCGGACAAACCTGGTTGAGTACTTCACCGGCAAGACGGTCGCGGTAGGCGATGGCAAGGGCGGCAAGACAGCATCGCTTAAGGGGCTCGTGCCCTCGCAGCTCACGAAGCCGTTCGATGCGGTCCAAGCTGACGCCATCCTTGAGCTGCAATTGCACCGGCTGACGCGGCTGTCTGTGGACGAAATCCTGAAAGAGCTGGCCGAAGTGCGGGGCCGTATCGCCGAATACGAGTCCATCCTCGCCAGCGAGAAGAAGCTGCGCGGCGTGATCGTCAAAGAACTGGAAGAGATCAAGAAAAAGTACGGTGATGCGCGCCGCACGCAGATCCAGGACGAAGCCGCCGAGATCAGTCTGGAAGACCTGATTGCCGACGAACAAGTCGCGGTGACGGTCAGCCACTCCGGCTACCTGAAGCGCACACCGATCTCGACCTATCGCCAGCAGCGCCGGGGCGGCACCGGGCGCAAAGGCATGAGCACGCGCGAGGAAGATTTCGTCGAGCGTCTGTTCGTCGCCTCGACGCATGATTACATCCTGGTCTTCACCAACACCGGCCGGGTGTACTGGCTGAAGGTGTACGAGGTGCCGGAACTGAGTGCAGCCGGCAAAGGCAAGGCCATCGCCAACCTGGTGGCGTTGCAGCCCGGCGAAACCGTGCGCGCCTGGCTCACGATTCGCGATCTGGAAGAAGAAAACCGTTACGTTTTCTTCGTCACTCGCAACGGCCTGGTGAAGAAGACTCCGCTGAAGGATTTCAGCAATGTGATGTCGGTCGGGATCAAGGCCATCCTCATCGAGGAAAATGATGAACTGGTCGCCGCCAGTTGCACCGACGGCAATCAGATCGTGTTCCTGGCCACGCACGAAGGGATGGCAATCCGCTTCGACGAGGAAAACGTTCGCGCGATGGGGCGCTCCGCGTACGGCGTTTGGGGCATGGACCTGGAGGACAAAGACTACATCGTCGGCATGGCCGTGACGCCCAAGGAGGGCAAGAAGGCGAAGGACGGCGAGGCCGAGTCCAACCTCATCCTGTCGGTCACCGAATTGGGCTTTGGTAAGCGCACCGACGTTGACGAATACCGGCTGCAGTCGCGCGGCGGCAAAGGCGTGATCAACGTGAAGACCACGGCGCGCAACGGCAAAGTCGTCTCCATCATGCTGGTGAACGAGCGCTCGGAGGTGATGGTGATCAGCCAATTCGGCAAGATCATCCGCATCGACACCAAGACGGTCCGCGAGTCCGGACGCTCAGCGCAAGGCGTGCGTCTGCTGCACCTGGAAGAAGGCGATCGGCTGGCTGCAGCGTCGATCATCCCGCCGGAAGAGGTCGCAGAGAATGGCAACGGCGAAACCGGTGTGTTGGTGCAGTAACCAAACATCCCACCCAGGCAAACCCAGCTTGGGTGGGACATGGGGCAGGGGCTCTGCCCGGAGAAACACGCAATGAGCTTGCGACAAATTCCAAAAAAGGTCCTCGAGTTTTGCGTGCTTCCTTTCCCTGATTAGCTTTTGCTTAGTTGTGTGCTCGTGTCACCGGCTGCCGCGCAATCCTGCGGCGCGCAGGGGATTGCCCTGCAAGTGCTCGGCTCCGGCGGCCCGGAATTGCAGGACAAGCGCGCTTCCAGCAGCTATCTGGTTTGGGAGAACGGGCAAGCGCGAGTGCTGGTCGATGCCGGCGGCGGAAGTGCGCTGCGCTTTGGAGAGAGCGGAGCGCAGATGTCGCAACTGGACGTGATCTTATTCACCCATTTCCACGTCGACCACAGCGGCGACTTCGCCCCGCTGATCAAGTCGTCGTGGTTCGAGGACCGCAAACGGACGCTTCCGATCTATGGCCCGCCGGGAAATTCCTTCATGCCGTCGACGACCGAGTTTGTTTCTGATCTGTTCGGGAAGCGTGGCGCTTATCGGTATCTCAGCGAGTTGTACGTGCCGGGAGAGCAAGGCAGCTACAAGATGCAACCGCACAACGTGATCGCAGGATCGAAACCCGTGACCGTGTATAGCAGCGGCGATATCACCGCTTCCGCCGTGCGCGTTATTCATGGACCAGTTCCGGCATTGGCGTGGCGCGTGGAAATCGGCGGCAAGGACATCGTGTTTAGCGGAGACACCAACGGTGAGGGCGAAGGCCTGGTGCGATTGGCGAAGGACGCGGATATTTTCGTCGCGCACAATGCCGTGCCGGAAGGAGCGACCGGAGTTGAGAGGCGACTGCATATGCCTCCCTCGGTGATTGGACAAATCGCAGCCGACGCCAAGGTGAAGAGCCTGGTTTTGTCGCACCGTATGCTGCGGACTTTGGGGAAGGAAGATCAGACGTTGTCGGAGATCAGGAAGAGTTATTCGGGCCCGGTAACGTTTGCGAACGATCTCGACTGCTTTCCGGTGAAGTAGCTGTTGGCGATCTACGATGATCCCCGCCTAAGCGCTCGGGCTCGGGCGGGGATTTTGCGGGATGAGCTTTTCTGAACCAGAGATCGGCTAGGCGCTCTGGGCTTCGGTCCAGAACTTCATCTCGTCGGCGGAGGGGCCGTACATGCCGGGAATCTCGATCTCATTCAGCCGCAAATAAACTCCGAGCTGCGCGCGGTGATGGATCATGTGATTCATCACCATGCCGCGATAGCAGGCCGCGCGCGGCATTGCCATAATCGTGTCGCCTTTGGTGTTCTTCAGGCTCCAGGTGACGCCGAAGTCTTCATCTTTCGCGGCGGCGAGCGCCTCGCGACCGGCCTTCGAATTCTTGTCGAAAGCGTCCAGGACTTCCTGACGCGACTTGGGATCGAAGGGGACGAAATTGTCCATGTCGAGGACCAGCACTTCCTTGGTGAACGTCTCTTTCGTCCAGCCCGGCAGCTCGGCAACGTGGCCGGCGAGGCGGCTGAACGGCATCGATTTCGGATGCGGTTTGTAATCGGGGATGCGTTCCGGAAGGCGCTCGAGCAGTTTGCGGGTATTCGCCATCTCCTGATCGAACTCGGGTAGCAACATGTCTCGGATTGCCATTGAAAACTCCAAGCCGCAGTGGCGGCAGCCGTCAAAGTATACACGAACAAAAAGCGAACATACTAGCGGGCTGGCACGCTAATCTGCGCCATATCCCGAAGCGATTCGGCGTAGGGCTCGCGCAAAACGCCGCGCTCGGTGATGATGGCCGTAACGTATTGATGCGGCGTAACATCGAAGGCGGGGTTCTCGACCGCGACTCCGTCGGGAGCGATCTGCTTGCCCGCCAGGTGCGTCACCTCTTTCGGCGAGCGCTGCTCAATTGGAATTCCGCTTCCGTCGGATGTATTCATGTCGATGGTCGAAAAGGGTGCTGCAACATAGAACGGGATTCCGTGCTCTTTCGCCAGCACCGCGACGGTGTACGTTCCTATTTTGTTGGCGACATCGCCGTTAGCGGCAATGCGGTCAGCGCCGACAATGACGGCGGCAATCTTGCCCTGCCGCATCATGCGCCCGGCCATGTTGTCCGCGATGACAGTTGTGGGAATGCCGTCTTTCATCAACTCCCACGCTGTCAGACGCGAGCCTTGCAGGAATGGCCGCGTTTCGTCGGCGAAGATATGCAGTTTCTTTCCGGAATCAACCGCGGCGCGGATGACGCCGAGCGCCGTGCCATAACCGCAAGTGGCCAGCGCACCGGCATTGCAGTGGGTGAGCACGCCGCCGCTGGAGGGCATCAGAACCGCCCCATACCGGCCCATCGCCTGGTTGGCAGCTATGTCTTCCACCAGCATCTTTTGCGCTTCCGCGATTAGCTCCTGTTTCAGTTCGGGGATGGGCCGGCTGCTCAGCTCAGCGAACTTATCCTGCATCCGGCGAATCCCCCAGAAGAGATTGACGGCAGTCGGGCGTGTGGCGGCGAGCACGTCGCAAATGCGCGCGAAATCATGGTGCAGTTCGGCGTGATTTTTGGCCTGCGAATCACGGAGTCCAAGCGCAACTCCCATGGCAGCGGCGACGCCGATCGCGGGCGCACCACGCACGATCATGGTGTGGATCGCGTTCGCGACCTCTTCGTAGGTTTTGCAGGTGACGTAGGTTTCTTCCGTGGGCAGCTTCGTCTGGTCGATGAAGCGCACACCGGCGTCGGTCCATTCCAGGGTTTTGATCATCTCACGGCCCGCTCGCGCGCTTTCACATGCTCGGCGCGGACATCATTGGCAGTGAATAGCGCCACAAACGGCGCGGGAGTAGCGGCCTGCTCGACGTTGGGGCGTCCGCCAGCTTCCTGGCGCTCGACGAGGCACAGTACACCCACAATCTCGAATCCGTATTCGCGCGCGGCCTCGATCGCCTGAATCGTGGAAGCTCCGGTCGTACAAACGTCATCGACAATGACCACTCGCGCCGGCTTGGCGCGAAAGCCTTCGATCCGTTGTCCGGTCCCGTGGGTCTTTTCCGCCTTGCGCACCAGAAAGCCATGCAGCGGCTTGCCCTGCTGCGCGCTGATGACGGAAGCAGCGACCACAATCGGATCGGCCCCCATGGTCAGACCACCGATGGCATCGGCATTCCACCCACGTCTGCCGATTTCCTCGAGCACGACTTGCCCGGTTAGTAACGCGCCATTCGCATCCAGCGTAGTCAGACGGCAATCGATGTAGTAATCGCTGGTTGCGCCGCTGGAGAGGGTGAATTGGCCGAGCCGAAAGGATTTTTCGGCCAGCATGGCGAGGAGTTGTTGGCGGGCGCTGGGCGTCATCTTCTTAGCCTGCCGCCTTGTCCAAATGACGGAAATGATCGCTGGCGATCCAAAGCAGAGAGAACAATGTGAAGTTGTAACCGCAATGCATCAGGAATGACGCTCCAACGGAGCTCCACTTTTGCCGGACGACGGTGAAAACCACGCCCACAACAAAGATGCTGAGGATGGGCGCCCAGGCGTAGCCCAATTGAACACTGTGGATGGCGGCGAATCCTACGGCCGTAAGCAGAACCGCAATCATGATCCCGAGTCTGCGGCGGAAAACCGGGTAGAGCAGTCCACGAAAGAAAAGCTCTTCCAACAACGGTGCGAGCGTCACACCAAAGATCGCCATGAAATACGCATTGGCCCGATTGCTGAACAGGTCCTCGATAGGCAGAGATTTGGGGACGGGCAAGAAGCGGGAGACCCCATCAATAGCCAGCGCTAGAACTATGCCGCCGAGAAAGAACCCCGCCGCGGATGTTCCCGGCCAGTGCCATTGAATGCCCGCTTCGAACGATTTACTCGAGCGCGATCGCACCAGTAAGAACATGCAAAGCAGCACAACCAGATAAGCTGCCGCTTGTCCTGCCAGGAAAGCGCGGACCACGGAGGGATTGTTCGTAAGCTGGGCGACGGAAATGCCTCCGTGGGCGACCACCCCGGAGGCGAACAGTGCGACCGTGATGAACAGCAGGACGCAAAAAGCTGTGAACACCAGAATGGCGAATACGTCCCAACCCGACCAGGCGGGGAAGCGTTTCTCGGGTGACGCGATTATTACCTGGAGTGGGGCGACACCCTCGTCGGTGACAACGGGCACCGGCTGGATTTCCCCAGTAGGGTCCGGCAGCGGATTTAACGGCGATGACATGACTTTGGTGTTTAGCCCTTCCCTGGCCCGGATTCAGCCGCTAAAGAAAACTGGGTCCCGTTCGTTCTGCTATTGGACGCTCGCGGAAGCACTTTGGCTAGTATTTGTCCGGTGTAGGATCTTTTCACTCGGGCCACCTGCTCGGGTGTGCCCTGGGCGACAATTCGTCCGCCCTCCTCGCCACCCTCCGGGCCGAGATCGATGATCCAGTCGGCATTGCGAATCACGTCGAGATGATGCTCGATGATGATGATACTGTTGCCGAGGTCGGTAAGCCGGTGCAGCACCTCCAACAGCTTACTCACGTCGTCGAAGTGCAAGCCCGTCGTCGGCTCGTCCAGCAGGTACAAGGTTTTGCCCGTCTGGCGTTTGCTCAATTCGCGCGCCAGCTTGATGCGTTGCGCCTCGCCGCCGGAGAGCGTGACCGCCGACTGCCCCAGATGAATGTAGCCTAGCCCGACGTCGACCAGCGTCTGCAACTTCTGCTTGATTTGCGGGATATTCTCCAGGACCGGCAGCGCATCGGCCACGGGCGTCTCCAGCAGATCGGCGATCGAGTAGCCCTTGTACTTTACCGCGAGCGTCTCGTGATTGTAGCGCTTGCCGCCGCAGACTTCGCAGAGCACGTACACATCGGGCAGAAAGTTCATTTCGATGCGCCGCTCGCCTTCGCCCTGGCAGGCCTCGCATCGGCCGCCGGCAACATTAAACGAGAATCGCCCGGCTTTATAGCCGCGCTCGCGCGACTCCGGCAACATGGCATAAAGGTCGCGAATAGCGGTGAAGACGCCGGTGTAGGTCGCCGGATTGGAGCGCGGTGTGCGACCAATGGGCGACTGGTCGATACGAATGACCTTGTCGATGAACTCGGTCCCGGTGATCGCCTTATGCTCACCGACTTCTTCGCGCGAACGATACAGCGAGTTCGCCAGCGCGCGGTAGAGAATGTCATTGACCAGGGTCGATTTCCCGGAACCGGAGACGCCGGTGACGACGGTCATGACCCCGAGGGGGAAGCTGACGTCGAGATTCTTAAGGTTGTTCTCGCGGGCGCCAAGAATCGTGATCGCCTTGCCGTTGGGCTGGCGCCTCGCATGACGATCGGTGATCCGCTTCTCGCCGGAGATGTATTGTCCGGTGAGCGAGCGGGGCGCGACCTGAATCTCGTCCGGCGTGCCACTGGCGACCACTTCGCCGCCGTGACGCCCGGCGCCCGGACCGAGATCGATGACGTAATCGGCGCGGCGGATGGTGTCTTCATCGTGTTCGACCACCAGCACCGTGTTGCCAAGATCGCGCAGCGACTCCAGCGCCTGCAGCAGGCGATCGTTGTCGCGGTGATGCAAGCCAATCGAGGGCTCGTCGAGGACGTACAAGACGCCGCGCAGCTTCGAACCGATCTGCGTTGCCAGCCGGATGCGCTGCCCTTCGCCGCCGCTCAGCGTCGCTGCAGAACGTTCCAGCGAGATGTAGCCCAAGCCAACCGCGTTGAGGAACCCCAGGCGCTCGACGATTTCCTTAAGAACGCGTCCGGCAATCTTGTCCTCACGCTCGTTGAGCCTGATCTGCGCCGCTGCGTCCACCGCGCGCGAGACCGGCAGCGCGGTAAAGTCAGCGATCGACATCCCGTTCACCTTGACGGCCAGGCTCTCCGGACGAAGCCGCTTACCATGGCACGCGGGACAAGTTGTCGCCGACATGTGCTCCAGCAGCCACTCGCGATAGGTTTCCGAAGAGCTTTCCTCCAACGCCTGCCGCAGATAGGCAAAGACGCCCAGAAACCCGCCGCGCTTCTTTTCGCTGGCATCGGGCCCGTACAGGATCAAATTCTGCATCTTGCGCGGAAGCTGCTCAAATGGCGTAGAGAGGTCGAAGCCGTAAGTCTGCGCGGCGCTTTGCAGGATGCGGATCAGGTACTGGGACGCCGAGCCCGGCCCAAGTCCGCCATCCAGCAGCGGCTTCGACCAGTCGTTGATGACCTTGGCGGGATCAAAATCATACTTGCTGCCCAGTCCGTTGCACTCCGGGCACGCGCCGTACATGCTGTTGAACGAAAACGAGCGCGGCTCCAGCACCGGGACGCTGATGCCGCACTCCGGGCACGCGAGCTTGGACGAATACAACCGCTCTTCGCCGGCAACTACGACGATCAGAACCAGCCCATTCGCCTCTTCCATGGCCGTCTCAATCGATTTCGTCAGGCGGCCCTCGATGCCCGGCCGAACCAGTAGCCGATCGACCACGAGCTCGATGGTGTGGTTCTTGCGCTTGTCCAGCGCGATCTCTTCGTCGGCAATATTGCGCAGCTCGCCATCGATGCGCGCGCGGGTGAAGCCTTGCTGGGCCAACTTGTCCAGCTCTTTCTTAAATTCGCCCTTGCGGCCGCGGACGATCGGCGCCAGTACCATGACGCGTTCCTCGGGCCTTAACGCCATCACCTGCTGCACGATCTGCTCTGCCGATTGCCGCGATATCGGCAGACCGCAATTCGGGCAATGCGGCACGCCCACCGAGGAGTACAACAGGCGCAAATAATCGTAAATCTCGGTGATTGTGCCGACTGTGGAGCGCGGACTGCGGCTGGTAGTCTTCTGTTCGATCGCAATGGACGGGCTGAGCCCATCGATGCTGTCCACATCTGGCCGCTCCATTTGATCGAGGAACTGGCGCGCGTAGGCGGACAGGGTTTCGACGTAACGCCGCTGGCCCTCAGCGTAGATAGTGTCGAAGGCGAGCGACGACTTGCCCGACCCGCTGAGGCCGGTGATCACGGTCAAGCTGTTGCGTGGGATCTCGACGTGAATGTTCTTCAGGTTGTGCTGGCGCGCCCCGCGCACGCTGATGCTGCTGATGCCCATTGATCGTTATGGCCCAAACCCGGTTGCTGGCGCGCTGCGCCGTCTTACCCGAACCGCAATTCGGGTGTTGGACTACTCAGGTGACTTGGGAGGAGTGAGAGCGTGGCTCTACTTAGGTATCTTAGTGGTTAATACTTAGCGGAGTCAACGCGGGTTACAGTGGTGTCATCAGAGATAGTGATTCGGCTGAAGCGGAGCTCCGGCCGAATGAAAGGACCACGCGGACAACTTCCCAGCCGGTCGGATATATTTCGTATGACATTTTTCTCTTCTAGCCTGCTGCTGCTCACCATCGTGGCAGCGTTTGCTTTCGGAGTCGCGGCGGGTTATTGGGTGATCTGCGGCTTGTTGAATTGGCTGAACCGCTCGCGCACAGCTACCGCGCCCGCGCGCGCTCCAGTTTTTGTGCCGAACCCCAGCGGCGATTAGCGGTTACCACTGCTGTAAGATTTCTTCTGCCGGCGCGGCGTAGGTGCGACCGAGAGGAATCGCAACGATAGATCATCTAACCCCGAAAAACTGTGTGGCATTTCTGAACGATCGTTCGAGAAGAACGTCATTCTTTGCTGAAAAGTGCCTCGTTATCGTTTCTTGATGACCAACGCTGTTGCGAAATCCATCACCCCCAGAGGTGACTCGCATCACAGCTTCTCCCACCGGCAAGACTCACACTGAAATTGTACTCACGAGGTTGCTGCATAACGCGTGCGGCCTCAGCTTGCAGTTGCGGAATGTGAGTCGTTTTATGCAGCTTTCATAAATCCAACGGGAGAAATCATGAAGAAAGTCATCTTAGCTATTCTGGCCCTTGCATTTGCTCTCTTTATTACGCTTCCTAACCTATCTTGGGCGCAGGAAGACGTTTACAAGGCGAAATGCGCCGGCTGTCACGGCGCTGACGGTAAGGGCACCGCAGCCGGTCAGAAAATGGGCGCGCAAGCGTTCTCGTCTCCGACCGTGCAGAAGATGTCGGACGCCGAGGTTGTCGATTTCATCGAGAACGGCGGCCCGCAGAAGAAAGCCACCCACGCTTTCGCCACCAAGGGCGTTGACGCAGCTCAGGCTGCCAAGCTGGCCACGTACGTGAAGACCCTGAAGTAACTTTGCGTTCTGGTTCAAACACTCGGGACCGGTTCTAGCGGACGGTCTCGAGCGGATTTCCCGACAGCGTCATCGCCCGACGGCACTTCCCCAGCGCCGTCACGCCGCCGAGACCGGACTGGCCCCAGGCCGCAAGGATGCACCCGAGTGCGGCTTGGCCGAGATCCGATGGGCGATCTGGCCGCTTTTCTGGCTGCGGCTTGGGAGAAGCTCATGAGCAAGGGAATTCTCTACGATGCGACGAAGTGCATCGACTGCAAGCAGTGCGAGCAGGCCTGCGCCACCGAAAACGGCCTGCCGTACGACGACAAAATCGCAGCCGAGGCAGTAACATCGGCGCACAAATACACCACCGTCCTCGTTGCCAAAGACGATAAGTTCATGCGCAAGCTGTGCATGAACTGCGGCGACCCTGCCTGCGCCTCGGTTTGCCCTGTGGGCGCAATGAAGAAGACCGCGCTGGGTCCGGTTACTTACGACAAAAGCAAGTGCATGGGATGCCGCTACTGTATGGCTGCGTGCCCCTTCGGGGTGCCCAAGTACGAATGGCAGAAGGCAATTCCCGGTGTGCGTAAGTGCATCATGTGCAGCAAGCGCGTGGCCGAGGGCAAGCAGACGGCGTGTGCCGAGATATGTCCCGACGGGCGCGACGCTGTTCGGCGATCGCGAGGCTTTGCTGGAAGAAGCCAAGAAGCGCATCCACGATAATCCGAGTACCTACCTGCACCACATTTTCGGCGAGGAAGAAGTGGGCGGTACGTCGGTCATGCTGCTGTCGTCGGTCGGATTCAACAACTTCGGATTTCGCACCGACCTGACGGAACGCGCGCTTCCTCTTTATACCTACCAGGTGCTGTCGCGCATTCCCGACTTCGTTCCCCTCTTTGGCACCATGCTGGGCGGCATTTACTGGATCACCCATCGCCGCGAAGACGTGGCCGCTGCCGAAGCAGAAGAAAAAGATCACCAAGGCGGTGCCCGATGACCGTTCCCCGTATGCGATTTACGTTCTGGAAGGCCGTCTTCCTCGTCATCATGGTGGCCGGCGTCTACTGCACCTTCATCCGCTTCTTCCGCGGGCTGGGCGCCTCGACCAACCTGTCCGACCAGTTCCCCTGGGGCTTGTGGATTGGGTTCGACGTGATGTGCGGCGTCATGCTGGCGGCCGGCGGCTTCACGCTGACCGCGGCGGTCGAAATCTTCAACATCAAACGCTTCCACTCCATCGTGCGCCCAACCATCCTGACGGCATTCCTCGGCTATCTGCTGGTCTGCGCGGCGCTGATGTACGACCTGGGCCTGCCATGGAACATCTGGCACCCGCTGATCATGCGCAATCCGCATTCGGTGATGTTCGAGGTCGCCTACTGCGTGATGTTGTACACCACGGTGCTGGCGCTGGAGTTCTCGCCCATCGTGCTGGAGCACTTCCACCTTCATCGGGCGCTGAAGGCGGTCCGCAGCGTGATGGTGGTGTTCGTTATCCTGGGCGTGTTGCTGTCGACCTTGCATCAGTCTTCGCTGGGCACGCTGTATCTCATCATGCCCAACAAGCTGCATCCGTTCTGGTACAGCCCGCTGCTGCCGGTGTTCTTCTTCCTGTCGGCAATTTCGGTTGGGCTGGCGATGACCATTTTCGAGTCGTCGATGAGTTCCAAGTATTTCGGCCGCGAGCTTGAGCTTCCCATTCTGCAGGACCTGGGAAGAGTTCTAGTCGTGGTGCTGGCGCTCTACGGAATCCTGAAGTTTGAAGACTTCTACCATCGCGGGGTCCTGAAGCTGGTATTCACGCCGGGCTACGAACAACGCTTCTTCTTGCTGGAGATATTCCTCTCTGTGCTGATTCCGCTGGGCATGCTGCTGGTGCCCAAGATTCGCGAAAACGCGCAGGGCCTGTATCTTGCGGCTGTGATCTGCCTGCTCGGCTTCGTTACCAATCGTCTCAACGTCGCCATTACCGGAGTAGAGAGCGCAGTCGGCGGGCGATATACGCCGAAATGGACGGAAGTGGTGATCACGGCCATGTTCGTCGCTCTCGGATTCGCCATCTTCGGATTCGCGGCAAAGTATCTGCCTATCTTCCCTGAGGAGAAGACACACCTTCCGGCACTGCGCAAAATGGAAACGGAAGCAGATGTAGGCGAAGTTGCGGTGGCTGTCCATGCCGGCGACTGACAATCCGAACGGGGCTCCCAAGGTGGTGCAGGAATCTGCCAAGGCGAGTCCCGTTTTATTGCGCCCGCACTGGTTGCAGCGGCTGGGGCGCAGCATCAGCGCGAAACTGATGATCTCCATCTTTTTCGTGCTGATCATCATCTTCGGGCTCTTCGGCTACTTCAGCATTCAAGACCAGCGCAAGCACCTGGAAGAGGCCGCGCTGGTCGCCGCCGAGCGGCAGAGCGAAGTGCTGCGGCGTAGCGCGTCGCGCTACATGCTGAATAACGACCGGGTCGGGCTTTACGAATTAATGATGAACATGGCGGACCAGCCGGGCATGGTGCGCATTCGCATCATGAATCCGCAGGGCGTCATCAGCTACTCCACCGCGCCGGCGGAGGTGGGCGGCGCCATCGATAAGAGCGCCGAGGCGTGCTACGGCTGCCACGAAAAATCAAAGCCTTTGGCCCGACTGAACCGCTCCGACCGCTTCCGCGTCTACCGCGCCGGTGGAACCCGCGTGCTCGGCGTGATCACGCCCATCGAGAACGAGCCCGCCTGCTCGAATGCCTCCTGCCACGCGCACCCCGCGGGCACGCAAATCCTGGGCGTGCTGGACACCAACATCTCGCTGGCAAAGGTCGACCAGGAGCTCACACATTCGACGCGCGAGATGACCGCGGCCACCACGGTTGCCTTGATCGCCGTGGTCTTTCTCAGCGGGCTGTTCATCTGGATTGTGGTCCGCAATCCGCTGCGCGAGCTGAAGGCCGGCACCGAACGCATCGCCGGCGGCGATCTGGGACATCAGATTACAGTTCGCTCGCATGATGAGGCCGGCGAGCTGGCGCAGTCGTTTAACGCCATGAGCAACCGGCTGCAGGTGGCGCAGGTCGAGATCACCACGTGGGCGCGCACCCTGGAACAACGAGTCGACGAAAAAACGCGCGAACTTCGGCAGGCCCACCAGAGCATGCTGCACGTGGAGAAAATGGCGACGATCGGCAAGATGGCCGCCGTTGTGGCGCACGAAATTAATAACCCGCTGTCCGGAATCCTGACCTATTCCCGGCTGGTGAAGCGCTGGATCGAAAAGAACACCGAACCATCGCCGAAGCAGGAGGAGATGCGGGGCTCTCTCGACCTGATCGCCAGTGAGAGCAAGCGCTGCGGCGGACTGGTGCAGAACCTGTTGAGTTTCTCGCGCGTCTCTCCCATGAACCTGGCCTGGTGCGATCTCAATCAGGTCATCGATCGCTGCGTTCGTCTGGTTCAGCACAAGCTTGAAATGGGCGGCATCCAGCTCAATCTCGATTTGGCCGCGGATCTTCCGCCGGCGCACTGCGATCCGGCGCAGATCGAGCAGGTCGTGCTCGCCATGGTGATCAATGCCATCGATGCCATGCCGCAGGAAGGCAATCTTTGGATCAGCACGCGCGCCGACGGTGATGTCATGGAGTTGGTGATTCGCGACGACGGCATGGGAATCGCCGAAGAGCATCTGTCCCATATCTTCGAGCCGTTTTATACGACGAAGGAATCCGGCGGCTCAGGCCTGGGGCTGGCCATCAGCCACAATATAGTGGAGCGCCATGGTGGACACATCGAGGTGAAATCCACTGTAGGCCATGGGACGACATTCAAGATCGAGCTGCCAATTGAGAGCCACAGGCCAACGGACGCGCCGGCGATGGCGGGCGCGAAGGAAACGGCGAATTGAGGTAAGAGAATGACACAAGGCAAATTGTTAATCGTTGACGACGAGCTCAGCGTGCGGGATTCGCTGGCCAAGTGGTTTGCCGAAGAGGGCTACGAAGTGGCAGCAGCGGAGAGCGCGAACGAGGCGCTAACCCGGGTCGCGCAGCAGACGTTCGATGTCGCGCTGCTCGACATCAAGATGCGCGGCACCGACGGCATCGAACTGCAGCGCCGGCTGCACGAGATCTATCCCGACATGCTGGTCATCATCATGACCGGATACGCCTCGGTGGAGACAGCCGTGGCCGCGCTGAAGAATGGGGCCTACGATTACGTCAACAAGCCGCTGGATCCCGACGAAATTGCACACCTGGTGGCGAATGCCATGTCGCATCGCCGGACCCAGCAGGAGAACGTGCGGCTGAAAGAGACGGTGGCGGAGATTGCCCGTCCTTCGGACATTATCGGACAGAGCGCGGCCATGAAACACATCTTTGATGCCATTGAGACCGTCGCGCCGACCGATGCGACGGTGCTGATCACGGGCGAGAGCGGCACGGGAAAAGAGCTGGTGGCGCGGGCCGTCCACGCCGGCAGCGGGCGCCGGTTTCATCCCCTGGTGGTCATTCACTGCGGCGCGCTCACGGAAACTTTGTTGGAGAGTGAACTCTTCGGCCACGAGAAAGGCGCGTTCACCGGCGCCCAGTATCGCAAGAAGGGCAAGTTCGAGATCGCCGAGGGCGGCACGGTATTTCTCGATGAGATTGGCGACATCAGTTTGAAGACGCAGACCGACCTGCTGCGCGTCTTGCAGGAACGGGAGATTGTGCGGGTGGGAGGTAATCAGACCATAAAAGTTGATTTCCGCGTGGTCGCCGCCACCAACAAGAACCTGGAGCTGTTGATTGAGGAAGGCAAGTTCCGTCCCGATCTTTACTACCGCCTGAACGTCTTCCACATCGAGGTGCCGCCGCTGCGCGAGCGGCGTGAAGACATACCGGTGCTGGTGGACCACTTCGTGCGCAAGTTTTCCAACGAAATGGGCAAGCGCATCACGCGCGTCTCCCCGGCCGCGATGAACGCGCTCCAACAGTACAACTGGCCAGGTAATGTGCGGGAACTGGAAAATGCGGTCGAGCGCGCCATGGTTGTGGCCCAGGAACCGGAGTTGCTTGAACCGGACTTTACCCTGAAGCCAAAGAACGGCACGGGATTGGGGATGGGCGAAGCCCGCAGCCTGGAAGATGTGGAACGCGCCCATATCCTGCGCGTGCTGGAGCAATGCGGCGGGCATCAGACGCGCGCTGCGGAGGTATTGGGGATCGATCGCGTCACGCTACATCACAAGCTGAAGAAGTATGGCTGGAACAGGAAGGAAAAAGAGCAGCTGGTAGGCAGCGAATAGCGGTCGGCATTTGGCGCCTGGCGTTTAGCTTCGTCTTGCTGAGGAGGACTCTGAACAAGCTGCTGATCGCCCTCAGGGGCTAAAGCCCGCGTTGATTTTGCTGCGCTTGCGACACGGCTGAAGCCGTGTCCTTTCAAAGCTGCGGTTAATCAGAGGTCTTCCTAACGCTTGCTTCCATGAAGAAACTTCACTTACTTGCGATTGGAAGCGTTGACTCCGGGCTGCTCGAGTGGCTGGCACAGGCACTTTCCGAAAAGTTCCGTACTCCGGCTGAGGTCCTTCCCGTCGTCTTCGATCCCGGCTTTGCGCTTCATGCTGAGCGTCAGCAATATCACTCCTCCGAGATACTGGCCGGCATGCAACGGTATGTCACCGGCAGCACATGGAGGCTGCTGGGGGTGACGCCGCTGGACCTTTACATCCCGATTCTTACCTTCGTATTTGGCGAGGCCCAGATGGGAGGGATTTCGGCTGTGGTCTCGTATCGCCGGCTGCAGCAGGAATTTTATGGCTTACCGCAGGATGTGGATCTGGTGGCAAATCGTTTGTTGGTGGAGTCGGTACACGAGTTGGGACACACCTTGCACCTGACTCACTGCCACGACTATCAGTGCGCCATGGCGCCGTCGCACGCGGTGGAATGGATCGACATCAAAGACAGCGGCTTCTGCGAAGATTGCCTCACCCGGGCCTTGCACGTGGTGTAAGCGGCAGGCATGACCATCGCCCCACAACCCCTGTTCACTTCTTGCTGGGCTTCGGCTCGTCGCTCCATGTCCAACTGAAAAGATGGCCATGGTGTTCGGCCACCATAGCCGTTATGGCCATAACGCCCATCACCAGGAATATAGCGAAGAAAACCACTGCAATGATCAGTACCGGCATGCTGCACCTCTGGGAGCATTGTGCGTCGCCGGTGAACACGCGTCCGTGATCGCAGTCACAGGTTGCGGTGAGCTATGTGCCGGGCTTGAACAAGGGAATCGCACCAGTCCGGTGGGACTGGAGCCGGCAGCCAGCCAGCGAGGAATTTAGTTCAGCGCGCCGATCTCGGCGTCTAAACCAGCCAAAGTCCGCCGCAACAACTCCGAATATCGCTCGTTCGAGCTCAGCTCCAATTGTTGCACGATGCGCCGCCGAGAGAGCAGCAGGTCCTTCTTCTTGAAGGTGGTTTGCAGCTCTTCAGCGGAGATTCTCGGCTCTGGATTGAATAGGTGTTCTGAATTGGTTTCTTCGATTTGGGCTTCCACAGATTTGCTTTCCCAACCACGCGCCATGTTTCAATTATATCCCTTGTTGCGCTTTCGCTAATGCGACCAAAGTCTAATAGGCTAACCGTGTCGCCCATTTCGGGCGATTCGTTCGCAGCGCAAAACTCGAAAAAACTCCGCCGCGATTTGCTGACTATTCAACCAAACCGCGGGAGATTTGGCTGTAGTAGTCTCGCGTCTCCAGCAGCTTGATTGCGGCAAAGGTTCCACGCTCGCCGTTGCGACTCTTAGACATGACGCGAAAATTATTCTCTTCCAGCAGGGCCATGACGCAGGATTCGGTCAGGCCCCAGTAGTTCGTATGGTCCCCATGCTTGGTGGCCCTGGGGTAAAAGAGCATAAATGGACGGCTGGCAATCTGCCGGGGAAGTTCGTCGTCAATAACGACGGTTTCCAGGAACAGCCGGCCCTGCGGTTTCAGCAGATTGAAGACAATATCGAGCGCGCGCATCGGATCGGGCAAATGGTACAAAAGCCCCAGCATAAGAACGATGTCGAATGGGCCGTACTTTTCCGGCGTAAGGTTGTAAATATTGTCGTGTACCAGATCCAATCGCGATCCGAGAATCTGCTTGGCTACAGCAAATCCAGTCCTCTCGATGTTCACGTAATCGACGGGAACCACTTCTGCAGCGCCCCGGCGCTCGCATTCGAACGAAAAAAAACCGTCCCGCGCGCCAATGTCCAACACCCTCATTCCGGACATGTCTTGCGGTAGTTGCAGCTGCGCCAGCAAGGCGGGCGAGTTCCCTGTGCCGGGAGTCACCATGCCGGGAGCAAACTCGAATACGTGATACCAGTGCGGAACGGAGTCGATCATCTGGCGGAGATTCATACGAATTAATGATAACGCGTAGACGCGACGTCCATCCGTGACAGGAAGCGCGGGCCGTTGCTCGCAACTCAGAGATTTGGCCCGTTTGCAAGACTCGAGCTATGGCCGCATCGGTATAAATATATCTGCCTGACCGTTAGGGAGACTCTGATTAAGTCTCAGTTTTGAAAGGGCAGGCTTCAGCCGTGCCGCAAGTGCAGCGAAGTCAGTGCGGGCTTTAGCCCCTGAGGCGATCAACAGCTTGTTCAGAGTTTCCTTAGCGGGAAGCAGTCCAGTTCCCGCTGGGCTGTTTTCACGTTTGGCCTCATTTTACCGCCGTTTACGCCCAGCGCAAAGATCATCGTATAGCGCTCGAACGAGTTTCGCTTTTTCAGCGCGGTCAGCGCGATCTCCTGGGAAGTTGCCACCTGCTACGACAAACCGTTTCTGAGTAAACAATTGTCCATCGAGAGCACCACACCTGCCAACCTGAACAATCAGGTCTGGCTTCAATAAGTCAACCAAGCAGTGGATCGGAAAGCGTTCATTGCAGGCGGTCATCGTTGGCTGATTATCGACCCTCAAGACTCTAGTCCACGCCGGAGCCCAGCATTTCGCGATGTTCGCGTATGCGATGTCCGCCACTGTGACTTGAGACGGCAGAATGTCTGTAAATTTGCGCCATGTTCCCCAATTTGGAATTTGTTTTTCATAATATTCGCGACAGCATTGCAAGAACTTGCTGTCCCCGATTGATCCATCTCGAAAATCGCGCATTGCGGGTTCGAAGCCACGTGCTGTTAAATCCAGAACGCGATCATTATGGATTTGCGCTAGACAGAGAACCTTCACACATGTGCGCTCATAGTTCGAGCCGAGATTTCCCGGCCATCGGATCGAGTCGTCTAGACCAAAGTTCGGAAATGAGGGCTTGCGCAACCTCCGGCACTGTTTCAAATGCTCATCATCGCAGCCGATGATGCCTCTCGCATAGTTGAGCCATGCTTTTTCCAGCGGTGTAGTCGGTGCCATCATGGGAACATGATGACACGGAGGGGATGCTAAAGCGAGCCTATGGAAATCTAAAATTGACCACTACCCGATTTTCGCTTTGGTCAGTCAGCGATATTTATACCGCCGCGATTGTGCCTGCGAAACGGCCTGTAGATCTCTGGCTCCCGATTTGGGAACCCCGATCGTCATTCGGTGACCTGGGTCATTGACGTGACCGCGGCCAAACAAGCAAAGTAACTTTGGGACAGTTACCCGAATGCGCATCCTGGTTGTGGAAGACGATCCGCCCTTGGCCAACTTCGTTCGCAAAGGCCTGGAAGCGGAGCACTATGCGGTGGATATAGCCGCCGACGGCGAGCTGGCGCGGCAGATGGCGCTGGAGAGCGACTACGATTTGGTGGTCCTCGACCTGAACCTGCCCAAACTCGATGGCATCTCGGTCTTGAATTCCGTGCGGCCTAAGAAGCCGTCCCTGCCGGTTCTGGTTCTAACCGCGCGCAGCCGCATCGAGGATCGAGTGCAAACGCTCGACAGCGGGGCCGACGATTGCCTGATCAAACCGTTCTCTTTCACCGAGCTGGCGGCGCGGGTACGAGCTTTGCTGCGGCGCGGGCCACGGACGGTGGAAACCGTGCTGCGGGTGGCCGATCTGGAGCTTGATCGGGTAGCGCGGCGAGTGGAGCGCGCCGGGAAACGCGTTGAACTCACATCGAAAGAATTCGCGCTACTCGAGTACCTTATGCGCAACTCCGGACGCCGCGTCACCCGTGCCATGATCGTCGAGCACGTCTGGAACCTTTCCTTTGACACCAGCACCAACATCGTCGACGTCTACATTAATTACCTCCGCAAGAAGATTGACAGCGAGAACACTCCGCACCTCATTCACACCGTGCGCGGCGTCGGCTACGAGTTAAGTTGCCGTTCCGAGGCGTTGGCCTAGATGGCCGCCGCCGGCGCACCGGATCGAAAACTTTCCGAGACTGCATTTCTCTCCGAGGTCTTTCACAGCCTAAGCCAGCCTCTGACCGCTCTGTACTGCACCCTCGATCTTGCCCTCGAATGCGACCGGACCGTGGAGCAATTGCGCGCCAGCGTCCAGAGCGCATTAGACAATGCTGAACGATTGCGCCGGCAGTTGCTGCTGACCAGGGCCCTGAAAGATGCCGCCGATCCCGGCGAGCTTGCCGAGCCCGTCGACGTCTGCGCCTTGCTCCGCGAATTGGGCGACGATTTGTTCCCTCTGTTCGAGTCGACCGGCCGCGAGCTGGCCATCCACATCGGCATCGAAGGGCTGCTGGTGCGTGCCGACAAGCGCCGCCTCAGGCAAGCATTGTTTACTTTCTTTGAATATCTCTTCCGCTACCTCCCCGAAGGGGCGACGCTCTCCGTTTCCCTGGATCGGGGCACAGCAGGTCGAGCGGAGATTCGCATCGCCAGCCCAAGCTGCCTGCCCGTAGGGCCGGATTGCGGCGAATACGGCTCGCATTCTTGCGAAACCGAACTGGTGCGCCGGACCTTTCTTGCAGTCAATGGCGAGTTCGAGCTCACCACCTGCGATTCCGGACGGAGCCTTTGGTTGGGGACACTACCATTGATAGAAGAACGAACTGGGTTCCAAGAATCTTCTAATCCCGCTCTAATCGCCTTCTAATCTTCGCGCATTATAACCGTCTCATGACACCCCCAGCGCAACTGTTCAACTCCGTCGATCCCGCCGTAATTGTAGCTAGTTCCAATCCCGGACTTCGCCGGCAGATTTTGCAAAAACTTACGCTGTCGCGAGTCGCTGCAGCCGAAGCCCTGGGCGGCGCCGACGCCCTGGGGCAACTGGAAAACAGCGACTGCCAACTGCTGCTGCTCGATCGCCGCTTGCCCGATTTGGATGCCGACGAACTGCTCCATATCATTCATCGCCGCTTTCCCGGCATTGACGTCCTGCTGCTGGATGAGGCCGGCAATCCTCTTCTGCCTTCCGAGTGGCGCAGCGCCAGCGCCTGCCAATTGTTCGAAACCATCGACCGCTGGCAGGCGCCGGTCCCGCGGCCGGCCGGCAAGTCCGCGGCTGCGGTTGAGCCGCTTCCCGGCATGGTCGGCCAGGCATCGTCGATGGCAGCGGTTTATCGCATGGCGCGACTGGTGGCACCGCGCACCACGCCGGTACTGCTTACCGGAGCCACGGGTACAGGCAAGGAAGTTGTAGCCGGCGCCATCCATCAACTAAGTCCGCGAGCCGCGAAAGCGCTGGTGGCGATCAACTGCGCCGCCATCCCGGAGGCCCTGCTGGAATCGGAGTTGTTCGGCTACGTGCGCGGCGCCTTCACCGGGGCGGTGCAATCGCGCCTGGGACGTATCCACAGTGCCCACGGGGGAACGCTGTTTCTGGATGAAGTAAGCGAATTGCCGTTGGGACTGCAATCCAAGCTGCTGCGCTTCCTGGATCAGGGCGAAGTGCAGCGGCTGGGAAGCTCCGATGTGTTTCGGGTGGATGTGCGGGTGATCGCCGCCACCAACGCCGACTTGGCCGATCTCGCGCAGAAGAAGCAGTTCCGCGAAGACCTGTTTTACCGCTTGTCGGTCTTCCCTATCGAGTTGCCGCCTCTGGCCCAGCGACAGGAAGACATTGCCGCCTTGGCGCATCATTTCCTGCGCAAGTTCCGAACCGGAAATGAACCGCTGCGCCTGCCGGAGGAATCGCTGCGCCTGCTGGAACAGCATTCCTGGCCGGGCAATGTGCGCCAGTTGCAGCACGTGTTGGAGCGGGCTTCGATTCTGGCCGAGGGGGGGCCGATCCTTCCCGAACATCTCGGACTATTCGGCCGCGAAGCCGCGGTAGCGGTTGCGGGTGTCAGGCATATCGCCTAAGCCATCTCTAATGCCAGGAGCTCAGGATCGGTCAGCGACATGCAACAGAAGCTGGGCAGATGTTGCCCACTCCACAGTACGCACACACCTCGGCGGTACGTCCTCCGCGGATCGTACCTCGGAGCTCCGAACCGCCGAAGGCCAGCGGCAATACCATTATCGGCAGCTCGCCGGCGCTGCTTGAGGCGCTGGAGCGTGCCCGGCAGGCGGCGCGCAGCGATGCCGACATCCTGCTGGAAGCCGAGAGCGGGACGGGCAAAGAGTTGCTGGCTCGTTTGATCCATGCTGAGAGTGCGCGCGCGCAACAGCCCTTGGTCGCCCTGAATTGCGCCGCAGTGCCGGAAACTCTGCTGGAGAGCGAAATGTTCGGTCACGTGCGCGGGGCATTCACCGGGGCGGTGGGAACGCCGGGCAAGTTCGCTATGGCTGCGGGCGGCACGCTGCTGCTCGATGAGATCGGCGAACTCCCGTTGCTGCTGCAACCCAAGCTGCTGCGCTTTCTGCAGGAGCGGGAGTTCTATCGCTTGGGAGAGTTGCGGCCAGTGAAGGTGGATGTGCGGGTGGTTGCCAGCACCAACCGCTGGCTGCAGGAACTGGTGGAGGAGGGCCGATTCCGGGAGGACCTGTACTACCGGCTGAATGTGATTCCGCTGGCGCTGCCGCCCTTGCGCGAGCGCGGCGAAGATGTGATCGAGCTGGCGGAATATTTTGCGGCAAAATTCTCCGCCCCGCAGCCGCCGCCGGTCATGAACGAAGCTTTTCGCGCCGCCCTGCGCGCCTATCACTGGCCGGGCAATGTGCGCGAGCTGGCCAACACCATTCGCCGTGCGGTCGCGTTGTGCAACGGCAACGAGATCGGCGAAGCCGCGCTGCCGCTCAGCCCGCCCGCGCCGGGGCTGCGAGAAATGCGCTGGCTTCGGCCCGGGCTCTCGCTGCGCGAGCTGGAAAAGACGCTGCTGAAGATCACCTTGGACGCAACCGCGGGCAACCGTACCCATGCCGCCGAACTGCTTGGCGTCAGCCTGCGTACCGTGCGTAACAAGATTCGCGAACATGGCCTGCCTCCGCGGAGGTTGTCATGAGTATGCTGAACACCCCGTTGGCCAGCCTGCTGGGACACGCCCTCGATTTGACCGCCGAGCGCCAGAGCTTAGTCAGCCAGAACGTCGCTAACATCGACACCCCCGGCTACCATGCGCGCGATATCAATTTTGGCCAGGAACTGCAGCGGGCCCTGGCCGGCGACGACGAGGAGAATCCGCTGACCCCGGTTGTGCGCGAAGTGCCGGGACTGATCGAGCGGCCCGACGGCAACAACGTGAACATCGATCGCGAGAGCCTGCTGATGGCGCAGGACCAGCTCCAGTTCCAGACTGAGGTGACGCTGCTGCATTCCGAGTTCAACCGCCTGCAACTGGCGATCAGCGGAGGGGGCGGACAATGAGCCTGTTCGGGCTGTTTCAGATCAGCGGATCGGCGCTCGCGGCCGAGCGCCTGCGCGCCGAGGTCGCCACCAGCAACCTGGCCAATGCCGAGACCACGCGCACCCCCGAGGGCGGCCCCTACCGGCGCCGCATGGTGGTGTTCAACAGCCAGCCGGCGTCGCCCTTTCGCCTGGTGCTGGCGAATTCCGTGGGCGGCGGGGAGAGTCCCGCCGGAGGCGGAGTGCGCGTCGGAGGAGTGGTGGAGGACCCGACCGCGCCCCTGCGGCGTTACGAGCCCGGCCATCCCGACGCCGATGCCGACGGCTACGTGTCTTATCCCAATATCAATCCCGTGCAGGAGACAGTGGACCTGATGGGCGCCGAACGCGCGTACGAACTCAACGCCAGCGCGGTGCAGGCGGCCAAGCAGATGATCCAGCAGTCGCTATCGATTTTGAAGTGATGGGCAGTACGAAGTCATGAGCGTAGATCTAGCCAGCATCGGCCTCAGGATCATGCCGGCGGACGTTGCCGAAAGCGCGCTGCCGGCGGCGAAACCCGGCCAAGGGGGCAGCTTTGCCGACAGTCTGAAGGACGCGGTTTCCGACGTCGACAACCTGGGTCTGGACGCGCGCTATAAGGTAAGCAGCCTGATCGAGAACAGCGGCACCGATGTGCATGATGCCATGATCGCGGTCGAGAAGGCAGACCTCTCGTTTCAACTGATGTTGCAGGTGCGCAACAAGGTGGTGCAGGCATACCAGCAGATTGCCGGGATGCAGTTTTAGGACGAAAGCACAATGGCCGCCAATACCGAGCTCGCATTACCGCAGTTCGTCCAACAAGGCAGACAGTTTCTGTCCGGCTTGACGGTGAAGCAGCGGCTGTTGCTGGGCGGCGGCGCGGTGCTGGTTGCGGCGACCCTCTACGTCTTCGTGCAGTTGATCGGCAAACCGGACTATAAGACGCTGTACTCGGGCCTGGCGCCGGCCGACGCGCAGGAGATCGCCGCCTCTCTGGCGGCCAAGAAGATCCCCTACGAGCAATCGCCGGATGGAGCGAGCATCCTGGTGCCCGCGGACAAACTGGACAGCGCCCGGCTTGAGGTCGCCTCCGAACCCATGCCGCACAGCGGCCGGCTGGGCTTCGAGTTGTTCGACAAGCCGAACTGGGCGGGCAGCGATTTCAGCGAAAAGGTCAACTATCAGCGGGCGCTCGAAGCCGAACTGGAGCGCACCCTGGCCACGCTCAGCGAGGTGGCGGCGGTGCGGGTGCATCTGGTGATGCCCTCCGAGTCGCTGTACAGCGAGCGCGATCGCAGCGCCAAGGCCTCGGTGATGGTAAAGCTGCGCCGCGGCAGCCTGCCGCAGCAGGAGGACATGGCCATTCGCCAGCTGGTTGCGGGCGCGGTCGATCGCCTCAGCCCCGACAATGTCGTGGTAGTGGACGCTGATACCAACCAGCCGCTCAATCGCTTTGGGGGCTCGGACGCGGGCGGCTCGGAGCTCGATCAGGAATTGGCGAAACGGGTAGTGGAAACCCTGGAGCCGGTGGTGGGCGCGGCCGGGGTGCGGGCGAGCGTACACGTGGAGTACGATTTGCGCTCGGGCGAGGAGACGCAGGAGACCTACGACCCCAACGGTACCGTGACCCTGAGCATGACCCGCAATGAAGAGACGCTGGGCGGAGCGGCGCCGGGCGGCATTCCCGGCACCAGCAGCAACTTGCCCAACGCCAAAGCGCCGGCGCCGGAAAAATCCGACGCCACCGCGCAGAGCACGAAATCGGAGAAGTGGGACTTACGGCGTGAATAAGCTGGTGCGGCATACCATCGAACCCGCCGGGCAGATCAAACGCATTGCCGCGGCGTTGCTGGTGGACGATGCCGTCGAGATCAGTCAAACGAACAATCAGCGCAGCGCCGTCCGCCGCAAGCGCAGTCCGGAGGAGATGAAGCAGATCGAGGGGCTGGCGGCGGCGGCGCTGGGCATCGATCCCAAGCGCGGCGACCTGCTGGCGGTCGAGAACCTTTCGTTTCAGGGCATGCAGCAGGAGGCGCCTCTGCCTCCCACG
This sequence comes from uncultured Acidobacteriaceae bacterium, assembly GCA_963713465.1. Lineage (GTDB taxonomy): Bacteria > Acidobacteriota > Terriglobia > Terriglobales > Acidobacteriaceae > Bog-257. Next base: position 76,724 of record CAVQLZ010000006.1, on the reverse strand, counting down.
CATGCTGGAAAAAGTGCAACGCAATGTGCGCGAGTGGACCTGGCTGATTCGCTATCTGGCGCTGGCATGCCTGTTCGGAAGCGTCTACACGCTGTTGCTGCGGCCGGTGAAGAAACAGGTACTGACCGCCTTGCGCGAGCTGCCCTTGCGTCCCGCCAACAAGCTCATCACCGCGGCGGGGTCACGGTCAGGCTACCGCCCTCCACGGCCGGGAGGCCGCGGAGACCCTGATTGCGGAGTCGGAGAACAATCCGGCGCTGAAGAAGCTGAGCGCGCTGAAAGACCATCTGGTGGAGAAGGTCAGGAGCGAGCCGCCGGAGCATCGCAACTGGTGCAGAGCTGGCTGCGCGAGGGCGGGGTCGAATGAGCCCGGCGGCGGCGACTGGCAACGTCAAGGGGTTCGCAAAGCGGCGATCCTGCTGGTGCTGCTGGGCGAGGAAGCGGCGGCCAGCATCTACCGGCATCTTTCGCAAAGCCAGTTGCAGCGGCTGACGCAGGAGATTCGCGACCTCAGCGGCGTCCGTCCGGAAATGGCGGCGGAAGTACTGGAAGATCCACCGTCTCAGCCTGGCCCGGGACTACGTTACCCAGGGCGGCGAAAGTTATGCCGCGCCTTGCTGGTGAAGGCTTTCGGCAATGAAGGCGCCAAGACGCTGCTGGAGCAGGTCAGCCGGGCCCAGGTGCTGACGGCGAACCAGATGGATGCGCTGCAGAAGGCCAATCCCCGTGAGCTGGCGCGCTTCCTGGAGGCGGAGCAGCCGCAGACGATCGCCTTGGTGCTGGCTTACCTGGACGCCAATTCGGCCTCGGCGGTACTGATGCGTTTGCCGGAGGCGCTACGGGTGGAAGCGGTGAAGCGGCTGGCTTTGCTGCGCAACTTCTCGCCCGAGATGGCGCAGAAGGTCACGGTGGTGCTGCACCGGCGCCTGCAATCCAAGGGCGAGCAGAGCCGGCGCGTCTTTCCCGGCTTCAAGAGTGCGGCCGACCTGATGAACCGTTTGGAGCCGGAAGCCATGAAAGCGGTGCTGGAATCGATTGAGGCAGCCGATGCCAAGCTGGCGCTGAATATCCGCAATTTGATGTTTACCTATGACGACCTACTCCTGTTGCCGGAGACCAGCATTCGCGAGCTGGTGGCAAAGCTGGACAAGAAGGTGCTGACCCTGGCGCTGAAAGGCTCTTCGGAGGAGATGCGCAACCACCTGATGAAGGCCATCTCCGCCCGCGCCTACGAGATGCTCAAAGAAGACATGGACGTGATGGGCCCGGTGCGTTCGCGCAACGTCAATAAAGCCAAAGAAGAAGTGATCGCAGTGGCCCGGCAATTGGAGGCGGAAGGCAAGATCCTGCTCAAACCGGAAAGTGGAGACGAATACATTGTCTGACCATGTGGCAATCGCAGACCGACGCCGGGTCGAGAGTTTCCGCTACCCGGCGGTCCCGGGTTCGCTGTCGCTTGCGCCCGAGTTGCTGGCCCGTGGCGGGGCGGATTACAAAGCTCGCGATCTGGCGCTGCAACAGGAGATCGCGGCGGCGGTGGAAGCCACGCGCAAGCAGGGATTCCAGGACGGCCTGGCCCAGGCCAACGCGGCCGCCGCGAAAGCCATCGAGCAGGAGCGCCTGGCCTTGCAGCAGACCCTGCGCGACTTCGCCATCCGGCAGACGGAATACTTTCGCCGGGTGGAAAGGGAAGCGGTACGGCTGGCCTTGCTTATCGCCCGCAAAATTCTTCACCGCGAAGCGCAGATCGATCCCCTGCTGCTGGCGGGAGTCGTACGGGTCGCACTCGATCAGATGCAGGCGGGCAGCAAGCTGGTGCTGCGGACCTCACCCCAATCGGCCGGCAGTTGGGCCGAGTTCTGCGCCAAGAACCTGGCCGCCGAGCAGAACGTCGAAGTGGTGCCCGACAGCAGCCTGGAAAGCGGCCAATGTGTGTTGCAGGCGGACGCCGGCAGCGCCGAGATCAGCCTGGACGCCCAATTACGGGAGATCGAGAGCGGCTTCTTGATCTGTTGCGGGAGAAGATGGAGACCGAGCCATGAGCGACAGCGTACTGCTTCCCTACTTCGCGGCGCTGGAGTCGGGCTCGGCGGTGCGCTGGCAGGGACGGGTCACGCAAACCGTCGGCAACGTTCTGGAGTCGGCCGGGCCGCCCTGCAGCCTGGGCGAGTGCTGCCAGATCGAGGACGCCGCCGGTCACGTCTATTCCGGAGAAGTCGTGGGCTTTCGTGGGACCACAGTGCTGACCTTGCCGCTGGAAAAGCCCAGCGGGGTCCGCTACGGCGACTCCGTCATCGCCCTGGGCTCGCGGCCTTCTTTGCCGGTGGGTGAAGAATTGATTGGCCGGGTGATCGATGGCACGGATTCCCGCTGGATACCCAGAGCCGTCCGCAATGCAGTGAACGCCGGGCCCTGGACGCGGCGGCGCCTCTGGCGCTGGAGCGGCGGCCGATTCGCGAGCCCCTGGGCTGCGGAGTTCGCGCCATAGATGGTTTCATCACTTGCGGACGGGGGCAACGGCTGGGCATCTTCGGGGGCAGCGGGGTAGGCAAGAGCACGCTGATCGGCATGATGGCGCGCGGCACCGCGGCCGATCTCACGGTGCTCGCGCTGGTCGGCGAACGCGGCCGCGAAGTCGGCGAGTTTCTGCAGGCCCTGGGCGAGAAGGGAAGGCGCCACTCGGTCGTGGTGGTCTCCACCTCCGACCAGTCGCCTCTGCTGCGAATCCGCGCCGCGCTGGTGGCGACCACCGTTGCCGAATACTTTGCCAGTAGGGCAAGAACGTTCTGCTGGTGGTCGATTCCCTAACCCGCTTCGCCATGGCGCAGCGCGAAATCGGTTTGGCAGCGGGCGAGCCTCCGACCGCGAAGGGTTACACGCCGTCGGTGTTCACGATGCTGGCCCAGCTGATCGAACGCGCCGGCCACTTTAACAACGGCAGCATCACCGCCTTCTACACGGTGCTGATGGAAGGAGACGACCAGCAGGATCCCCTGGTGGATGCGGTTCGGGCGCTCTTGACGGCCACATCGTTTTGGACCGCCGCCTGGCGCCCAGGGCCACTATCCCGCAATTTCTATTCTCGATAGCTTGAGCCGGCTCATGCCCGCGGTGGCGGCGCGCGAACATCTCACCCGCAGTCATCAATTGCGCGCCCTGCTTTCCACCTACGCCCGCGCGGAGGACCTCATACGGATCGGCGCGTATACCAAGGGCGGCGATGCCGAACTGGACCGCGCCATTGCCACCCTCCCCCGGTTGCGCGCGTTTCTGCGGCAAACTCCCGACGAGCACGCCAGCTTCGCCGACACCGTGGGCCGCCTCAGCGCTATGGCGACGTGACTCGAATGGCGTTCGAATTCTCGCTCGCCGCCGTGTTGCGCTATCGCCAGAGCCTGGAAGAACGGGAGCGACTACGGCTGCAGAGCCTGCACGCGCGCCGGACGGCGCTGCTGCGCGAAGTGCACGAGACGCGCGAAGCCCGCGCGCATTGGCAGACATCGATACGGCAGCGTCTACAGCAGACCCCCACTCCAGCCGTCGAGGTACAGCTTGCGACGGCTTGCTGCGACGGCCTCGAGCGGCGGCAGCAACAGTTGCAGGCTGGGTTGTTGCAGTTGCAGGTCGAAATCACCGCTCAGGCCCGGCGGTATCAGGAGCAGCACCAGAAACGCGAAGCGCTGGAATCGTTGCGCGACTTACGATTAGGCGAATACCGGTTGCTACAGCGACGGCGCGAACAAGCGGCACTGGACGAACTGTTTCTCCTGCGGCGCAACCTGAAGCAGGCGTGATTTGCCCACTTGGGCGGCAAGCTTTGCCCAGCTCCCAACCTGACCCCGTACGCCTTCATTTCCCTGATCGGCAAGATGGTGAATCGGCTTGAGCTTGCAACGCTTGCCAGCGCGCTTCACGGCTCGACCGGACTGCGGCTATGGCACTGAACCTGCTCCTCTGATGTCCAGAGGCCATCGGCTTGATTCATTCTCTGGGCACCGCAGCGCCACCGCAAAACGCAACCATAAGCGGGTGTGGAGGAGCTGCCAACTGTGGCGGAGGGTTTAATGACTTGTTAGCGATGCTGGCCACACCGCTAGCGGCACCCTCGCCGGCGAGGCCAACCCTAGACCTGGCAAAGAAGCAGGTGACGGGCGGCAACGATTCCGACCTGGCGCTGGCCCCGACGGAACAGGAATTGTTGTCGACGCTGGGCCCCCAAGCTGCGTACCCGCCGGCGTGGGCAACCGCAAATCCGGCAATAAAACTGACGACTGCTGACAACTGTTCCGAACCGGCGCCCGTCGGGGTGGACAGCGAAACCGCGCCTCCGAATCCGAGTGGCAAGGGTACACATGGATTCCGCAACACCCCAGCTCGCAGGGGTTCAACCCCGACCCACGCCGCGGCAACCGCTGGGGGAAAAATTCGCATGACTGTGGCTCGAGACGTTTTGCCTATACCGGCGGGCCGAATAACGCAGCACAACCAGCCAGGCTCAAGTCAGCCGGCTTTGGCACCCCCAGTACCGGCTGGAATCGAACCCAATATCGGCGAGTGGGGCGCCGTCTCCAGCCGACCGAGCGGGACGGCGAAGGAATCACAGAATGCGCGGGCCACCGCAGGGGATGAGTCGGCCGACATCGCGGTCCAGGCAGGTGAGTCGAATTCCAGTTTGGCAGCGTCGCCAAACCCGGGCGCTTCGTCTTCCGCGCCATCGCCAGCCGCACCGTCAGCGATGGAGGAGAGAACCGATGTCGGGAGTCAGGGCATTGCGCCAGGGCCAGTTGCCGGCAGAACTGTCCGGCAAGCCACGGCTTCGGACAGCGCAGTGCAAGCTTCGAACTTTGTCGCTGAAAACCCGAGGTTGGCGATCAAGGTTGTCACACCGGGGCCTGGCATCGCCCCGGTGGGACCCGCTTCCACTGCACAGTACATCGCTTCGAAAACGACGAAGCCAGCCGACCCCGTGCTGGATGCGTTACTCGAAGCCACCCGGCCTGCAAATTCCAGTTTGGCAGCTTCGTCAACCCAGGGCGCTTCGCCGATCGGTTCCTGGCATTACCCAACGAACCCAGCGCCAGCAGCGGAGATCACGAGCAATACCCGCGCTCAAAGCGTTGCACCAGCGCCAGCTGCAGCCGGAAATGTTCGGGGAACCACAGCGTCGGGCATAACCAGGGCAGTTTCCAACTTCGTCGCCCGCAACTGGACACTGGTAGCCGAAGATAGATCCGGATCTGCCATCGCGCCTTCCGCAGCACCCAGCATCGCGCAGAAAACGCCCAGCCAAGCCGAACCCCTCCCGGATGCATTAGCCGGAATCGCAACTCGGGTGGATTCCAGCCTCGCAGCTTCGCCGCTCGAGAGTGCACCGCAGATTGCTTCATCGCATTTCGAAATCAACTCAGCGTCAGTCCCGGAGATGGCAGGCAACACCGGCGCCCTCCCTATTGCGCCAGCTCCGGTTGCCACCGGAGTTGTTCGGGGGACCACAGCGTCGAGCACCGCAAGGGCCTCCAATTTCGTCGCCAGCAACTGGACACTGGCAGTGGACGATGGATCCGGATCTGCCATCGCGGCTTCCGCAGCACCAAAGGTCGCGCTGTGGACGCCCAACGGAGCTGAGCCGCTCCCGGATGCTTTAGCCGGAACCGCAACTCATGTGAATTCCAGCATGGCAGCTTTGCCGGCCGAGAGCGCACCGCCTCCGGCTTCATCGCATTACGAAACGAACTCAGCACCAGTGCCGGAGATGGTAGGCAACAGCGGCACCCCACCCACCGCGCCCGCGCCGGTTGCCACCGGAGCTGTTAAGGAAACAACAGCGTCGGGCGTAACCACGGCAGTTTCAGACTTTGTCGCCGACCAGCGGACGTTAGCAACGGCGTTTATCACCTCGGGACATGCTATGGCGCCCATGGAATCGGCTTCCGCGATGCCAGGCATCGCGCCGACCATGACCGAACAAGCCGCACCGCTCCTGGATGCTTTGGCCGCCAACCGTCCCGGCTTGACAGCTTCTCCGAGGCAGAGCGCACCACCCATGGCCTCATCGCCGAACGAAACCAAGTCGGGGTCCGCAAGCGATACCGGGGTCCGGCGACTTGCGCCAGAGCCCGTTGCCACCGGAGCTGTCCGGGAAACCACGGCGTCGGCCATAACCATGGCAGTTTCTAATTTCGTCGCCAGCAATTGGAGGTCGGCAACCGCATTTGCATCGCGGCCTGCTACGGCGGCCCCGGAGCCCGCCTCCCCTGCCGCCGCCAGTGGCAGAGAGCGACCGGATCCAGCAGATAAACCGCTAGAGGAGGGTCAAGGCGGCCAGCGGATGGGTTTGAATTTCAACTCGCAATCGCCGGCTGCGACCAGCAGCAGCGAACCATCCCTTGCCAACAGCAGTCTGTCTGCGGACGTTGCCAATTCAGGGCTCGCGGCGGACACCGGTTCGCAATCCATCCCGCCTCCGCTTGCGATCCCCACGGCTCCGCCCGGTCCTCTGACTCCTGTTCGTCCCGTGAAAAATGAAAGTGTTGTGCGACCAGCAGGTTGACCTCCGACACGGTGGGCGTAAAGCCAGATGCGGGAACGGAGGCAGCCGGCCAACCCAATCTGCCGGAGGTAAGCGATTCGAAAACTCCGCTGGTGAACTGCGCAGTGACCGATTCGCCGAGTGCAGAGGACGCTGGCCCGCAAAGCGAGTCGACCGAGTGGGAACCAGGCGTGCAACCCGCGGCTGCAAAGAAGAGACCGGTCGAGGATGCAGCGACCTCGCAATCGGCTTCGGCTGCCGATCGCAGCCAATCTCAAGCTTACAGCTCTCCCCTTGCGACCTGGTTCGGGCCAGCCGCAGATCATCCGGTGATCGCAAGCGCGGTGGTAAATCCGCAGCCCAGTGCCAGCGAAGCGGGCGCCAGCCTTGCCGGGAGCGCCGGCGCCCGGACTCGAGCCGGAACGATGCCGGAAGCGCCGCGCGTCCAGCCCCGCCCGCCGCCGCCGACCTCCGGCAGGACGGGGCGCTTCCCGCACCGGCTGCCTCCGTCGTGCCGGGTGCCCGCGTACTGGAGCGCATGGGACAGGCTGAACTGCGTGTCGGGGTGAATACCGCCGCGTTTGGCAACGTGGAAGTGCGCACCACGGTCGCCGAGAACCATGTCGCCGCCACCGTGCTCACCGGGCACGGCGAACTCCGTTCCGCGATGTTGGCGGAGATGCCGTCGCTGCATGAAGCGATGGAGCAACGTCACCTGCAGTTGGAGCGCTTCGACCTCAATTCACAAACCGGCAGCGGCGATCACGGCTCCGGGGCGGAGCGCCAAAGCAAACATGAAACAGGTATGCGAGCCGATCCCGGCTCGTTCGCAATGAGCGGGCCCTTGGCGCCGGAAGAATCGCTTCCCGCCGCATGGGGCGGCTCTTCGGTAATCAATGTACACGCGTAATTAGGAAAGCGAGGTAAGCGGCGATGTCGACCAGTCCACTAGGAAGCAGCTATGCCGCCGGCGCGGCCAATACTCAGAATGGCGCGACCGGCACCAGCGGTACGAGCAGCACCAGCAGTTCCAGCGACAGCGATGCTTTTGGCGGCGGTATGGATGGCATGTTCATGCAGTTGCTGGTCACGCAACTGCAAAACCAGGACCCGCTGTCCCCCATGGATCCTTCCACCTTCGTCACCCAACTGGTGGGGGTCACCAGTCTCGATCAGGTGACGCAAATCAACCAACTACTGCAGAACACGCTGGGCAGCTCGAGCAGTGCAGAGAGTTCCGGGCAGGCAAGCAGCTCGGTCACCAACACAGGAGGTCTATAGATGCCGTTATTTTCCATACCTCTGTCTGGCCTCGACGCCAGTTCTACGGCCATGGCAACGATCGCCAACAATCTGGCCAACCTCAACACCATCGGGTACAAGGGCAGCACGACCCAGTTTGCCGACCTTTTCTATGAGACCCTGGGCACCAACGGTTCGGGCGACCCGGTGCAGGTGGGCGCCGGCACCCAGGTCTCGGCCAATTCCCTCGACATGAGTTCCGGCAGTCCCGAGTCCACGGGCGTAGCCACGGACGTGGCCATCCTGGGTAACGGGTTCTTTGTGGTGCAGCAGAACGGGACGAACTACTACACCCGCGCCGGAGACTTTCAGGTGGGAACCGACGGCAGTCTGCAGACCTCCAACGGGGAGTCAGTCATGGGATATGCCGCCGTGAACGGCGCCATCCCTGCCGGTGCGCCGTTGGCGCCGCTGCAATTAAACCTGGGACAGATCAACGCTCCGCAGGCGACGACCACGGTCCAGCTCAGCACCAACCTGAATGCCGGGGCCAATGTCGGCGACCCGGCCTACTCCACTCCGCTCACGGTCTACGATTCGCTGGGCAACTCCCATGTGCTGGACTTCAACTTCACCAAGACCGGGGCGGCCGCGTGGAACTGCACCATCACCATTCCCAACACCGACCTGACGCCCCCACCCAGCTGGGCGGCATCGACGGCCTATACCATGGGCCAGACGATCGCGCCGCCCACGGCCAACGGGCACATCTATCAGTGCACCGTGGCAGGCACCTCCGGCGCTACCCCGCCGAGCACCTGGCCCACCAATGGCTCGACCTTCACCGATGGCGGCGTCACCTGGAAGGACATGGGAACGCAGACCACCATCGACACCACGCAACTGACGTTTGACAGCAACGGCAATCTCACCTCTCCCACCGGCAACGTCGCCAACATCACAGCCAGTGGGCTGGCTGACGGCGCCAGCAATCTGAACTTCACCTGGAACCTGTACAGCAGCTCGAAAGCGCCGCTGGTGACGCAACTGGCCACCGGGGCCAGCGGGACCACGGCCAGCTCGGCCAACGGCTATGGCAGCGGCTCGCTGACGGGTTACACCATCGGCACCGACGGCGTGATTACCGGCAGCTTCAACAATGGGCAAACGTCGGCGCTGGGGCAGATCGCACTGGCCAACTTCGCCAACGTGCAGGGGCTGGAACAGGTGGGGAACACCGAGTACTCGACCACCTTGGCGTCGGGAGCGGCAAACGTGGGAGCGCCGGGCAGCGGAGGACTCGGAACGGTTGAGGGCGGTACGCTGGAGACCTCGAACGTCGATATTGCCACCCAGTTCTCGGCGCTCATTGTCGCCCAGCGCGACTATGAAGCCAACGCTCGCACGGTGACTACCTTCGACCAGGTGATGCAGGACACGATCAACATGAAGGCGACTTAAAGACGAGGGCTGTCGCGCCGATGAAGAGGGCGTGACGCTGGACCGATGCCCGTACCCCTGGGTAGCTGGGGGTGCGGGACATCGAATCACGCCTGAACATTAAAGGCTGCTTATCGGGCTCGCTGGCCTGAGTAAATTCTAATGCCGTAGCCGATCGCCTCGCAGTCTTTGTTAGAAACGGCTGCTCCGGCCGGAGCGCTTCCCCGTCAACCCGCGACAACATCGGCCTTTCGCAGCAAGTTGCCGGTCCCGATCTTTAATTCGCTTTCCCTTCACCTTAGCGACTCTCGGCATGCTGTTTGCAAATACCCACAAGTCGCCCCTGAATTGAGCGGCGCGACGGGTACAGGCGCAATGAGCGAGAAGCAGCTACCGGCCGAGAGCGGCAGCGAGATTCCGTACATCGATCAGTGGAAGCGACTGTGGTGGCTGCCTTGCGAGTTTTCGGTCGAAGTCTCACTGGCGCACTTCACCATCCGGGAGCTGCTGCGCCTCCAGCCCGGCAGCGTTGTCGCCAGTTCGTGGAGCCGCAGCGCGGAGGTACCCCTCTATGCCAACGGACAGAGGATTGGATGGGCCGAATTTGAGGCCGTGAACGAGCACATAAGCGCCCGTATTACACAGCTGGTGTGAAGGGATTCCAATGGAACGAACCATCGCGAAAAGCAACTTGCCGTGGACGGCCTGGTGCTCGGTCTATGGGAACGAGTCTGGCACGGGCTGGCAACGGTGCATGTCAGGCGGGCGCCGCGGCGTTTGCGCGTCTCGGAAACCGTTTCGCTGGGCGAAAAAAGGGTAGTCGCCGTGGTTGAGTACGAAGAACAGAGATTTCTGGTCGGCGGAGGCGCTGGTTCGGTGAACCTGCTGGCGCGCTTGGGCGAGGCGCCGAATTTCTCCGAGCTTCTGACCGATTGGTGCGAGCGCCAACGATGACGAGAATCCCCCCAAAGCGACGCTGGGCGTTCGCCTGTCTGGTGGCGGCTGTCTTATTGCACTGCCCGAAATCGAGCGCCAGCGTGGCTGCTCCTGCGGCCAAGCTCGTAATTCCCGGCGTCAACGCCAGCGGAGTTCCCTGGACGATTGTCCTGCTGCTGACCCTGTTGACCCTGCTGCCCGCGTTGCTGCTCTCGATGACGCCGCTGGTGCGGCTGCTGGTGGTCTTCCATTTCTTGCGGCAGGCGCTGGGCACGCAAAGCGCGCCCACCAACCAAACTTTGATTGGCTTGTCGCTGGTATTGACCTACTTCCTGATGCAACCGGTTCCGGGGCCATTTACCAGCAGGCCATCGTGCCCCTGGAGCAGAACCAGATCACGCCCTGGGAGGCACTGGACCGTGGCTCCGAGCCGTTACGCCATTTCATGTTGAAGTTCGTGCGCGAGAAAGATGCGGCGCTGTTTGTCGACATCGCCAAGCTGCCGCCGCCGCGCTCGCCCGCCGACCTGCCCATGCGGGTGGTTGCGCCGGCTTACGTGCTTTCAGAGCTGAAGGTCGGTTTCCAGATCGGCGCCGTGCTGTTTCTGCCCTTCCTGGTAATCGACCTGGTGGTCGCCTCGATCACGACCTCGGTGGGCATGCTGCAGTTGCCGCCGGTAGTGATCTCGACGCCCATCAAGATCCTGCTGTTCGTGATGGTGGACGGCTGGAACCTTTTGGTGGGCTCGTTGATGAAGAGTTTTTCGTGATCGAGCAGGAGAAGGGGGTCGCAATGTCGCCGGAAGTGGTGGTGAAACTCGGGCAGTCAACGCTTGAGACCGCGGTCTTGCTGGCCGCGCCGCTGCTGATCGCGCTTGCCCTGGTCAGCCTGGCGATCAACATCGTGCAGGTGCTGACCTCGCTGCAGGACAACGCCATCTCCAGGGTGCCGCGGCTGCTGGCCGCGGCCACCGGAGCGATTCTCCTTATGCCGTGGATGCTGCGCAAACTGTCGCTTTTCACCTTGCAGGTGCTGGCGGACTTCAGGCCGCTGTTGCGGTAAACGAGTGCCCATGCCGGTCGATCTCGAACACGTTGTCCTGGCCGCGATCTGCGTCGGCGTGCGGGTGGCAGGACTGCTGGTCTTCACGCCTTTCCTGGGCAGCGGCGCGATCTCCCCTCGAATCAAGGCCGGCCTGGTGGTGCTGCTGACGGCGTTGCTGTATCCGGTTTGCGGGCCGAGGGAGATGTCGCTGACCGCCGGCGGCGTACTGCACGTGGTGCTGGCGGAGGCGCTGGTTGGCATTCTGCTGGGCTTGGCGGTGCAGTTCGTCTTCGAGGCGGCCGAGTTCGCCGGGCAATTCATGGGGATGCAGGTGGGCTTCGGCCTCGTCAGTGCGTCGATCCCACTACCCAGGTGGACACACCGGTATTAGCGGTCTTTTCGCAGACCATTGTGATGCTGATCTTTCTTCAACTGGGTGTCCATCGCTGGGTGGTTCGCGGCCTGGCTAGCAGCTTCGCGTACCTGCTGATCGGTGCGGCATTGCCCACCGGTGCGATGGCCGCGATGTTGCTGCATCTGGCAGGCGGCATCTGGCTGGCGGGAGTGCAGATTGCCGCCCCCGCCCTGCTGGCAACCTTGCTGGCCGATTTCGTCTTGGGCTTTCTGGGCAAAGCCTCTCCGCAATTGCCGGTGCTGTTTCTCGGCTTGTCGGTCAAGAGCATGGTGGGAGTGCTGATGCTCGCCTTGTCGCTGCGGTACTGGCCGGGGATCTTTGAACGTTATTTCAATAGTGCAATTCATGGCTCGGAGCGGCTGCTGCAACTGGCGCGTTGAAACATGGCAGACGGCGACAAAACCGAACAGGCAACACCGCGACGGCGGGAGAAGGCGTTCGAGCAAGGCCGGGTGGCGCGTAGCCGCGAGTTGGGCGGCGCCCTGATCGGCTTTGCCGGTTTGCTGGTGGTGCTGTGGACTTCCGGTGAGCAGTTGCAGCATTGGCGCGCCGGCTGGCAAGCTTGGACCGACTTCTCCTGGCAAAGCGACTTCAATCCCGGCACCCCCATCCTGACCTGGACCGGGGTGGCGGCACTGCGCTGGATCCTTGCGCCGCTCGGCCTGGTATGGGTGCTGGCCATCGGAGGACGCCGTCGCTCAGGGCGGCTTTGTCTTCCACGTCGAAGCCCTGACGCCCAACGTGGAACGCATGAGCCCGGCCAACAAGCTGGGGCAGATGTTCTCGCTGGCCGGCCTGGCCCCGATTGCGAAATCGCTGGTTCCATTCTCCGTCCTGCTGTATGTGGGCACCAGCATTCTGGCGCGCGATTGGGAACTGCTGATGCGCTTGGGCCAGTGCCGGCCCGCCTTTAGGCCCACATGGCCTACGAGCGGACGTTCGAAGTCTGCTGGAAATCGACGCTGGTGCTGTTGCTGTGGTCGGGGATCGACTATCTGCTGCAGCGGCGAAAGCTGGAGCGCGACCTGCGCATGAGCCGGCAGGAGTTACAGGACGAATACAAGGACACGGAAGGCAATCCCGTCATGAAGGGCCGGCTCCGGCGGTTGCAGCGGCAGATGCGGCGCCGGCGCATGTTTTTAGACGTCGAGCGTGCCACCGTCGTGATCACCAACCCTACGCATTTTGCGGTAGCCCTGGAATACCGGCCCGAGATGGCCGCGCCGATGGTGGTCGCCAAGGGCGTGAATCCGCTGGCCGAGCGGATCAAACAGATCGCGCGTTGGCACGAAATTCCCATCGTCGAGAACCCGGTGCTGGCACAGGCTCTCTAAAAACCACCGAGGTGGGACAGTCGATTCCCCCCAAGCTATACGCCGCCGTTGCCGAAATCCTGGCCTTCTTGTACCGGGCGCAGGTGCGGGCGCAACACGCCGCAGGCAAGGTAAACGATGGCCGCCATCGACAAAACCGCTCGCTGCCGCCAAGAGGGCTTCGCCGACTGGCTCCTCCCGGTCGCCGCCGTCGCGCTGGTTTTCATGATGCTCGTCCCGCTGCCGGCCTTCGCGCTGGACCTGTTCCTGGCGGCCAGCGTGACGGCTCGCGTGATCGTGCTCTTCCGCCCTGTACATCCTCAGGCCGGTGCAGTTTTCGGTTTTCCCCACCCTGCTGCTGCTTCTGACCCTCTTCCGCATCTCGCTGAATTTTGCCAGCAGCCGCCGCATTCTGCTGCACGGCAACGAGGGCACCGCCGCCGCCGGGCACGTGATCGAGGCGTTCGGGCAGTTCGTGGTGGGCGGCAACTACGTCGTCGGGTTCGTGATCTTCCTGGCCCTGATCGCCATTCAGTACCTGGTCATCAACCATGGCGCGGTGCGCACCGCCGAGGTGGCCGCGCGCTTTACCTTGGACGCCCTGCCCGGCAAGCAGATGGCCATCGATGCGGACATGAACGCCGGCCTGATCGACGAAGCGCAGGCCCGCGCCCGCCGCGAACTGATTGCCCGCGAGGCCGAATTTTACGGGGCCATGGACGGCGCGGCGCGCTTCAGCCAGCGCGATGCCCTGGCCACCATTCTGATCACCGCCATCAATATCGTCGCCGGCTTTCTCATCGGCGTCTTCCAGCTCAACATCCCCTTCGCGAGGCGCTGAAGACCTACACCATTCTCACCGTGGGCGACGGCCTGGTTACCATGATCCCTTCCCTGCTGGTTTCGGTCGCCGGCGGCATGGTGGTCACGCGCACCTCCACCGACGAGACCGTGGGTTCGAATCGGCCGCCAGTTCTTTGCGAGAAGCCCTCTTGGATCGCCGCCGGCGTGATGGCGCTCTGGGCCTGATTCCCGGCCTGCCGAAATTCTCTTTCTTCCTCCTGGCGGCCATTGCGGCTGGCTGGCGCGACGCGCCCGCACGATAAGCCCGCCGCGGAAACAACGGCGGCAGAAAGAGGAAAGCGGACCCCCAGCAGCAGATTGGAAAGCTGCTGAAGCTCGATGATCTCAGCCTGGAAGTCGGCTACGCACTGGTGCCCCTGGTGGACCAGGCCCAGGGCGGCCAGTTGCTGCAGCGCATCCGGCGCTGCGCCGGCATCTCGCCCTGCAGCTCGGCTTTCTCGTGCCCTCCATCCATATCACCGACAACCCCAAGCTCAAGCCGCGCGAGTACGTGATTTACCTGCGCGGCGTCGAGATCGCTCGCTGGGAGATGTACCAGGACCGCCTGCTCGCTATCAGTTCGGAAGCCAACCGCCGGCTCTGGACGGCTTCGATACCCGCGAACCCGCCTTCGGCATGGCCGCCAAATGGATTGCTCCCGGCCTGCAGGAACTGGCGCTCCAAAGGCTACGTGGTGGTCGACCAGACCTCCGTGCTCGCCACCCACATTGCCGAAATCGTCGCAGCACGCCCACGACTGCTTACCCGGCAGGAAACCAAACGCCTGCTCGACGCGGCGAGAGCCAGCCCAAGCTGGTGGACGAGCTTGTGCCCAGGCTGCTCACTCTCGGCGAGGTGCAGAAAGTGCTGCAGCAGCTCCTGCGCGAGCAGGTCTCGATTCGCGATCTCACCACCATTTTCGAGGTGCTCGACACCGCCGCCGCGAACAAAACGCAGGTGGCTCTGGTGGAAGCCACCCGGCAGGCCCTGGGCCGCGCGCTTGTTCAACCGTTGCTGGGAGGACGGCAGCCTGCGGGTGGTCACCCTCGATCCGGAAATCGAAGAGCAGTTAACGCGCGCCTTCTCCGGACAAATCGCGGCCGCCAGCGGCGCGCTGGAGCCGTCCTTCGTCCGCCGGGTGCTGGACGGGCTGAAGAAGCTGGCGGGCGAGCAGGTCCGCATGGCGACGCCGGTGGTCTTCTGCAGGCACGCAGGCGCGCTTCCATTTGCGCCGCCTGCTGGAACCGTTTCTGCCCAAGGTGGTGGTGGTGTCGCCGGGGGAGTTCCGCCGGTGGTGGAGGTGCAGTCGCTGGGAACCATTCGTTAAGGAGGAAGCATGAGTGCCGCTCAAGTCTACGAACAGATGAGTGAACCGGGAGTCGGCCAACTCGGAGCAGCTTTTGCTGGAGCAGTTGCCGCAGGTCAAGTACATTGCGCGCCGTATTCACGAGCGGCTGCCCCAGCATGTCCCCTTCGATGACCTGCTGCATGCCGGCATCGTGGGATTGATCGACGCCATGCACAAGTTCGATGCGGCCAAGAACGTACGTTTCGCCTCCTACGCCAAGTTCCGCATTCGCGGGGCGATCCTTGACAGTCTGCGCCAAATGGACTGGAGTCCACGCGACCTGCGCCGCAAGGCGCGCCGCCTGGAAGCGGCCATGCAGAAGCTGCAGAGCGAGCTGGGCCACGCGGCCAGCGAGCCCGAGCTGGCCGTGGCCATGGGCATGTCGCTCAAGGACTTTCAGCATCTGCTGGATGAAATCCGGGGCTCGAAGTTGGCAGCCTGCAAATCGAGTCATTGGAAGATGGGCGCGAGACCGATTTGGGCGAGACCCTGCCCGGCCCGCCCGATCAGGATCCGTTGACGCTGTACATGCGGGGCGAGCGTAAGCGGATGCTGGCGGATGCGATCGCGCGCTTGCCCGAACGCGAGCAGCAGGTGCTGGCGCTGTACTACCAGGAAGAGCTCACCATGAAAGAAGCGGGGGCAGTACTGGGAGTCGGCGAGTCGCGAGTGTCGCAAATCCATTCCATGGCGGTGGCCCGCCTGCGCTCGTTGCTATCGACTACGCTGCCGGTGAATGCCGCCGTCGTGAGTTCGGCCAGCCTGCGGAAGGGAGCACCCGAGATATGGAAAAGGTCCTAAACCAGGCGGAAATGGATGCCCTGTTTCGCGCCGCCGAGGGCAAATCGGAAGCGCAGGAGGGCGCGCCGGCAAGCGCGCTGGTCGAGCCGTGGGACCTGCGAAATTCCAGCCTGCTGGGCAAGGAGCAGCTGCACAGCCTTAACCAGCTCTATGAGGGCTTCGCTCGCAACTTGACCGGTGCGGTAGGCGTGCATCTGGGCGACAAATTCGAAGTTGCGCTGGTGGCGGTGGAGCAGCTCGCCTACCGCGACTTCCTGGCGCGCTCCGCCGATGTGACCTACTATGCAACCTTCCGCCTGCCCCCGGGCGACGGCCGCGGCATCCTGCATCTTGATCCCGGCCTGGCGTTCCCGATCGTGGACCTGCTATTGGGCGGCCCGGGAACGATGCCGGCAGCCGCACGCGAGGTAACGGAAATCGAGGAGGCGGTGCTGGAAGGAGTCGGGCACGTCATCTGCCAGGAGCTGCGGGCGGTATTGCGGCCGCTGGGCTCGGAGGTGGAATTCGAGCGCCGCCAGCCGGGCGCGCAGATACTTCGCATCATGCCTCCGGAGGAGAAGACGTTGGCCCTGACCTTCGATGCCGGCATGACCGAGTCGAAGGGAACGTTGAACATCGTTTTTCCCTCCGTGCTTTCCAGTGCGCTGCTGCGAACCATGCGCTCCGAGCTGGTATACGAACGCGCCCAGGGGCCGGCAGTGCATCAGGAGAGCATTGGCCAGCGGTTGCTCGAATCGATAGTTGCCGTCGAGCTGGCCACACCGGCGATTCCCATTCTTATACCGGAGCTTGTAGGGTTGCGGAGAGGCGCCGTGCTGCCCTTGCGCTACCGCGTCGAGGAGCCGGGCGTCGTCCGGATCAAAGAGCGAGAGTGCTGGTCGGCACGGCCGGTCAGCAGCGGTAATTATCGTGCCGCTCAACTGCTGCAACCAACCCCTTCGCCGCAGGAAGACAACAGGCCATGATTTCACAGAAAACCACCAAAGTGGAAATCTATCTTAATGGATGGACCAGCAGTCTGGCCCTTCTGCTCTCGCGCCTGACCTCGGGCGAATGGCAGGTTAAGGCGGACCCTTCCCCGCAGGATACACTGCCGGTTTCGATGCGAGTGACGATTGCCGGATTGCCGGGGGGGCAATGGCTGGCCTGGAGCGCTGCCGACACGGGCAAAATTCTTCAGCTTTTTCTCGGCGAAGAAGTCAGCGTGGGCAGCGAACTCGACGAGATGCAGAAAGAGGCGCTGGAGGAGTTGGTCCGGCAATGGTGTGGGCTGGCGGCAACCGAGCTCAAAGCGGAATTTGGCGAGCTAAAGTTCGAACCGAAGTTCGAATCCATGATGGAGAGCGCGCCCAGCCTGGGGGCACAGCCCTCGCGCTTGCTGGTGGCCAGCGAGAGCGCGAACTCGATTGCGGTGCAGATGGGCCTTGACGCCGAGCTCGAAAGTTTTCTGCGGCAGACACCACCAGTGGATCCGCCGCCGGCGACGACTGCGCCCGGCTATGGCGCTCGCATCGACGAGTTGCTGCGCGAGGGCAATTTGGAGCTGCTCATGGATGTGGAGCTGCCCGTCATGCTGCGTTTCGGAACGCGCCAGGCCACGCTGCGCGAGGTGCTGGACCTGGCCACCGGTGCGGTGCTGGAATTAGACCGCGAAGTGCAGGAGCCGGTCGATCTGGTACTGCACGGCAAGCTGATCGCGCGCGGCGAGGTGGTGGTGGTAGACGGCAACTACGGCCTGCGGGTAACGGAAGTGGCTTCACCCTTGCAACGGGTCGGCAGTCTGTGAAGCAGCGTTGGTTCACGACCGAGACACAGAGGCGCAGCGAGCAATTTTTTGGAAGACGAGAGGGCGACATTAAACGGACGCGAGCCGAAACTCAGAGCCAGGTTTCGACCACCGCGTTTCCCCCTTCTGCCTCCGATTTGGTTTCTAACCTCTGTGTCTCTGTGATCGACTTTCTTAGGAGTAGCCATGTCGCTTTCCCTGCGTACGGTCCTGCCTGCGACTTCGCCCATTGCTGCCTTGCAGAATTTGCCGGTGTGCGCCAGCCCCTGCTGTCCGCGCCCGGCCACACTCTGGCAACGCTGGTGGGCGCGTCATGAAGGCATATGGCTGCACGAGCATTGGTATTGTTCTCCCGAATGCTTTCACGCCGGCCTATATCGCCGGCTGGAGCAGGCGGCGCTGGCCGGCCCCCGCGCCGCCGCGTCCACCAGCCGCTTGCCCCTGGGACTTGTCCTGCTGTCGCAGGGCGACATCACCCCCCAGCAACTGCGCCAGGCTTTACAGAGTCAGGCCCTGACGCGGACCGGAAAAATCGGGGAGTGGCTAATCAAGATGGGCGCGGTAACCGAGCAGCAAGTCACGGGCGCTTTAGCCGCGCAGCAGGGATGCGGGGTATTCAGCGTGCAGGACCCGCAGTGGCTTCCTACCAAGCTGCAGTGGCCGGAATCGCTCGCGTTGCGCTATCGCGCTCTGCCCGTATTCCACAACCCGGCGCAGTCGCTGCTGTACGTGGGACACCTGGACCAGGTCGACCGCTCCTTCCTTTTTTGCGTCGAGCAAATGCTACGCTGCCGGACCCAGCCGTGCATCGTTCCCGCGGAGACCTACCGGCGGCAATGGGAGCTAAGCGCCCGCGAATTGCAAGCCGAGAGCATCGATATTCCTCAGCCGCAGAGCAGCGTAGAAATGATCCGCACCATCGGCAACTATGCGCGGCAAGTGCGCGCCGAACGCTGCTCGATTGTTTGCTGCGCCGATCGCCTGTGGACCCGGCTGGAGCCGGCCCGCGGAATTCAGCTGGATTTGCTTTTTGGGTTGCCGACCGTCAGCTATTTCGAGCAGCCTCGTGCCCAAGCCGGGACTACGCTTGGCTAAAGCGCCCTCTCCGCCCTGCCGATGAAATTTGTGGCAGGGTAGAATGCTGTGCGCCGTCCCATCCCGCGCTGTGGTTCCCTCCGCATTTGTGCCAGAAGTGCGTGCGCATCCCTCAGCAGCCGGTACGGAATACCTGCTGCCGGTGCTGCCGCGTTCCGCCGTTCTGCTTGAGCTTCTGCTCGAGGAGCGCGCCATCGACCTGGAGCTGGCAAGCTCGGTAGTGACACTTGATCCTGGTTTGGCGTTTGGGGTACTGCAGCTTGCGAACCGGGATGCCGGCGCGGCGGGAAAGCCGATCTGGCAGCTTCCGCTGGCGCTGGTGGCGGCCGGCCGCGTGGCCCTGCGAAAGCTGATTGCTTGCGCTCCGCGCCTGGATTCTGCGGAATCGGGTCACAGGGAAATCCGCTTACGGGAACTGGCGAGCGACGCTGTGGTGCGCGGCTCTATGGCGCAAATTCTGGCGCGCAAGCTCGGAGGCTGCAATCCCAAACAATGTTTTCTGGCGGGTCTGCTGTTCGAATTGCCGAAGCTGGCCGCCCTTACCCGCCCGGGACATGATTTCCGCCGCATCAAACTGTCGGCTGCGGTAAAGAAGAGTTTGGCCGCTGCCTGGAAAGCCGCGACCGGAGCGCGACAAAAAAGGCGCGCCCTCCGTGAGCCACTGGCAGCAACCACCCTGATTGCGCAAGCCATTCTTGGCGAGAAAGCAATCGTCAATTCGGCCGAACTTGCCGCGGACACGTCTTGGGATTGCTGGCCGGATCTCCCGGTGGAGGAGCGGCGCGCACTATTGGATCGCTGCTCCGATGTGGCGCAGTGGGCAGCGGCAAATCTATACCGGCTGGAGCCCTGGGACTTCCTGTCCCGGCTGGAACGACCTGAACCTTGGGGGTGAGAATGGAACCTCTGCGAGCCTTGATTGTTGACGATTCCTCGGTGATGCGCAAGATTGTGGTCCGCGCGCTGCAACAGGGCGGCGTATTACTGGCCGAGATCATGGAGGCCGGCAACGGCTCCGAAGCGCTGGAGATCCTGCGCCACAAGAAAGTAGACCTGGTGCTGAGCGACATCAATATGCCGGTGATGGACGGTTTGGAGTTTGTCCGCCAATTACGGAATGTCGAAAACGCTCAAGGGGTGCCGGTGGTGATGATTACCACCGAGGGCAGTGAATCGCACGTGAAGGAGGCGATCTCCTGCGGCGCCCGGGGTTATATTCGCAAG
The DNA here is from genome assembly GCA_963713465.1 of uncultured Acidobacteriaceae bacterium. GTDB lineage: Bacteria > Acidobacteriota > Terriglobia > Terriglobales > Acidobacteriaceae > Bog-257. The sequence goes on along the minus strand of CAVQLZ010000006.1, from coordinate 56,708 downwards.
CCTTTTACGCCCGACCAGATGAAGCAGCATCTGCTGTCGTTCCTGCAGAAACCAGCATAGGTGTGCCCGATCGCGCGCCATGCGAGGCCGCGGAGCAATCATCCCGCAGCTCGGTTGATTGAACATTTCTAATCCACAGGTTCGCTAAGTGATTGCCGTTCGGTCGCGGGCGTAAGCGCCTTTGGCTCTCGCCTTGCATATTCATCGCTCGGAGCAAAGGCGATGAACAGCGGCTTATACGCAGCCTGCGCCGGCCTTCTGGCCCAGTCGCAAGCCCTGGACCTGGCGGCCAACAATCTGGCCAACGTCAACACCACCGGATACAAGGGGCAATTTCCCAGTTTCCGTTCGATCCTGGCGAATTCCTCCAGCGGATCCAGTGCTGTCGCCCGTGCGGTGAATGACTTCGGTGTGCTGGGTGATAGCCGCACCAGCCTCTTGCAGGGCAACCTGGAGCATACCGGCAGCGACCTGGATTTTGCTCTCGACGGCCAAGGCTGGTTTGCGGTTGACACCAGCAACGGGCGCCTGTACACGCGCAACGGAAATTTCCATGTAGACACCAAGGGACGGCTGGTTACGGCCGACGGCAGTCCGGTCGTCGGCGCGCAGGGGCCGGTCACAATAGCTTCCGGAAAGTTATCGGTCAGCGCGGACGGCACCATCTCGGTGGACGGCGTGCTGGCCGGCCAGTTGCAGGTAGTCAACTTCCCTGCCGACGCGGAGCTCACGCCGGTGGGCGGCAGCTATTTCGCCGCGCCCGCCGGCAGCCAAACCAAGCCCGGCGCCGGCAAGGTGGTGCAGGGCGCGCTGGAAAACAGCAATGTCAACGGCATCTCGGCCGCGGTGGGGCTGGTTTCACTACAGCGCCGCGCCGACATGCTGCAGCAGGCGCTCACCGCTTTTCACTCCAACTTCAATCGCATCGCGGCACAGGACCTGTCGCGGATTTGAGGGACGGTTATGTTTCGCGCGCTTTACACCGCAGCTTCGGGAATGGCGGCCCAGCAATCCAACCTGGACAATGTCGCCAACAATCTTTCCAACTCCAGCACCGCGGGGTTTTGGCGGCGCCGGCTGCAGTTTGAAGACCTGATGTACCAGAACATCGTGATGCCGGGCGCCGCCGCAACCCAGAGTACGACGGTCGCCTCCGGACTGCAGGTTGGGCTGGGCACCCGCACTTCAGCATCGGAGCTCATTGCCCAGCAGGGCGACTTCGACAGCACCGGCAATCCGCTCGATCTCGCCATCCAGGGAACCGGCTTCTTCCAGATCAAAATGCCCGATGGGGAAACCGGATACACCCGCGCCGGTATGTTCCATCTCGACAATCAGGGGAACATGGTCACCGCCGATGGCAATCCTCTCGATCCCCCGATCACCATTCCGTCCAATGCGCTGAGTATAACCATCGGCAGCGACGGCACGGTAACCGTCACGGCGCCGGCCCAGACGCAAGGGCAGCAGGTGGGCAGCATCCAGTTGGCGCTGTTTCAGAATCCCGGCGGGCTGAACAGCGTGGGCCAGAACATCTACCTGGCTACCACCGCTTCCGGCGAGCCCATTGTGGGCACGCCCGGCAGCTCGGAGGGCCTGGGAACGCTGCAGCAAGGGGTATTGGAGCAGTCGAACGTCGATGTGGTCCAGGAGTTCATCCAGATGATCCTGGCCCAGCGGTCGTATGAGGCGAACTCGCGCGTGGTTACCGCAGCCGATGAGATGCTGCAACAGCTCAACAACATGTCGCACTAGGAGAATCTATGAATTCGGCCCGACGCGCGTGTAGGTGCATGGCATGGATAGCGGTGGGCTCGTTGGCAACCCTGAACGCGGCGGACGTCATTCCGGCAGTGCAGCCTTCTCTCACGATGCGACAGCAGGTTGTTGCTGCTGTCGCGCGCGATCTCCGGCTCGATCCCGGCGTGGTTGCGCAGAAGCTCGAAATGCTTACGCCGGTTCAGCAAGTCCCGGTGCCGCTGCGCGTGCGGTCGGTGAAACGTGATTTCGCCCCTAGCACCTGGCTGCTTCGGCTGGATTGCAATCCAGAATCGCGTTGCCTGCCCTTCGCCGCCCTGCTGCATGCCACGGTTCTTGATCCTTCCAACTGGCGTGACTTGCCGCCCGCCAGGTCCAGCGTCGGACTGGATCCGGCGCAGCACAGGTTTCGCGAGCCGGTCGCTCCAGTTGTGCGCAAAGGCGAGAACGTCAACGTCATCGAGGAGTTTGCACAGGTGAAACTGACGATGAAGGCGGTCAGCATCGACTCCGGCGAGGTCGGAGATAGCATCCGGGTCCGCAATGCTTCCAGCCATCGGGTGGTGAAGGCAACCGTTATCGGCGCGGGGACGGCTCGAGTGCAGGTGGAGAGATAGATGCGGCGCCCGGGTGCTATCTCGATACTTATTGTTGCGCTCAGCCTGGCCGCCGCAGCCAAGCCGAAGAAGTCATCCAGCACCGCGCCATCTTCCTTGCAGGAGTTCGTGCAGCGGGTTCAGGGACAACCATTGGCGAGCACCCGTTCAGCCGGCAGCCTGTGGCCGCTGGAAGGCAGCGCGTTTACCGATCTGGCGACGGATTATAAGGCGCGCCGGCTGAATGACATCGTGATCATCAGCATTGTCGAGCAGACACTGGCGCAGGCCGAGGGCAACGTCACTACCGGGCGCGCTTTCAGCACCACCTCCGCCATCACCGGGATTGCGGGTCAGGTGAATACCGCATCGTTGAATCCGCTTTTTGCCGCCGGCTCCAGCAGCAGCCTGAAAGGCACGGGGACGGCCAACAGCAACTCGCTGGTGCAGGCGAATATCTCGGGGCGGGTGGTCGCCGTCTTGCCTAACGGCAATCTCGTCGTCGAAGCCGAGCGGCAGGTCAGCTTTAACCAGCAAAGCCAAACCATCATCCTGCGCGGAGTAGTTCGTCCGGGAGATATCAGCGCCGGCAACTCGGTGCCTTCGACTTCGCTGAGCGATCTGGAGCTGGAGCTGAAAGGCAAAGGTGTGATTTCCGATGCCGTTCGCCAGCCCAACCTATTCCTGCGGCTGTTGATGAGACTAGTGAATTTCTGATGACGCAGCTCATGCAATTCGCACTGGCATCATCGCTCCTGCTGGGCGTCGTCGTCCCCACGGTCGGCGCGCAAGAGACCAAGGCCTACGTCCCTATTCGCGATATGGCAACCATCGAGGGCGTCCGGGAAAACCCGCTGATCGGCTACGGCATGGTCGTGGGGTTGGCAGGAACCGGCGATCGGCAGCAGACCATGTTCAGCGTGCAGACCCTGGCGAACATTTTGCAGAAGATGGGAGTACAGATCCCGGTAGCGTCGGTCACGGTGAAGAATGTGGCTGCGGTATTTGTAACTGCCTCATTGCCGCCATTCTCGCGACCGGGAACACAGATCGACGTGACCGTCTCCTCGATTGGTGACGCCAAGAGCCTGGAGGGAGGCACCCTCTTGCTCGCCCCACTCTATGCCGCCGACGGACAGGTGTACGCCGAAGCCCAGGGAGCCGTCACCCTCGGCGGATACACTGCCGGAAAAACCGGTACGAACTCCAAGCAGGTGAACTACCCGACTGCGGGACGCATTCCGAACGGCGGGCTGGTCGAGCGCGATGCCTCGATCGATTTGCGCAAGCTCTCGCCGGTGGCGCTGCTGGTCCGCGATCCCGATTTTCGCGTCACCCGGGACATTGCAGTCGCGATCAACCAGGAGGTTGGGCATCCGCTGGCGACCGCCGTCGACAGTGCGCGGGTGGAGTTGCGGGACTTACCGGCGAACGCATTGCCCGAGTTCCTGGCGCGAGTGTTGAACCTGAAGGTCGAGATCCATACCCGAGCCCGGGTGGTGGTAAACGAGCGCAACGGGACCATCGTCATGGGCAAGGATGTGCGATTGAGCGCGGTGTCGATCCTGCATGGCGACCTTTCCATCGAGATCGCAACCGAATACCAGGTGTCGCAGCCGGCGCCGTTCAGTAGCGGCCAAACCACCGTGGTGCCGCAGACCAGCATGGACATTAAGGACGAAAAGGCCAAACACATTGAGCTGAGCGAGGGCGCCAGCGTTGAGCAACTGGTGAACGGCCTGCAAGCCATCGGCGCCAGCGCGCACGATGTGGTCGCGATCCTCGAGGCGCTGAAGGCCGCTGGCGCATTGCAGGCGGAGTTGGAGATTATCTGAGCATGGCGCAATTAGGAGCAGTCGCGAATCAGGCAGTAGCGGCGAATAATGCCGGCGCGCCCCCGTCGCCTAAGCTGGCCAAGGCGGCGCGCGAGTTCGAAGCTATCCTGCTGCAAGGATGGATGGAAAAGATGAACCAGAGCTTCGCCGGACTGGAGAAAAGCCAGGACCCGGCGCACGACACGCTCAGCAGCCTGGGGACCCAAGCGATCGCCGGCGCGCTGGCGGCGCGGGGAGGAATCGGCATTGGCAACATGATCCTTCACCAGCTCCAGGCAAAATCGTCGGCCGCGGATACCGCGGGCGAACAAGTCGGCGTAGGTATTGCTCCGGGTTCGGCCAATGGCCCTGGGATTGCCGCAGGTGGCCTGCAAACCAACCGGGTCAAGACATTAAAGGTTTCTCACCAGCTGCCGATCACTGAATTGCAAGGCAATACTTGGGACGAGGTGCCACGATGAGAATCGACTTAACTACGAATTCCATGCCCGAACTGGAGCGCAGCCAGAGTTCGGGGACTTCAGCAAACGCCGCAGCAAGGCCAACCGGGGGCGTTTCCGGCAATGCCGATGATGTGGCCCAATTGTCAACCAGCAGCGATGCCGTTGCCAGCCTGCGCGCGCAATTGGACGGCGTTCCGGATGTGAGGCAGCAACGCGTCGAATCCTTGCGACAGGCGATCAGCGCGGGTCAGTTTACTATCTCGCCACAACGCATAGCGGACGGCATGTTGGCTGGGAGCGCGTTTTCTGTTTAGGAAAGTAGGCGGATATGGAGTTCAGCACTGGCCGTTTGGAGGGTGCCTCGCGGATCAAAGAATATCCGTCCGACAATGCCGGCCAGGAACGCAAGCGGCACCCGCGGCGCACCCGGCACGAGAGCTTGCCTGATGACGAGGATGAACTGCTCCCTTCCGACAAGGACGAGGTCCATCAACTCGACGATCTGGTGTGAATAAGGTTTCCCCTCATGTCCCCCGAAATCGCGCACAACGGTGGCTCGCAAGACTTGCGATCGGCCTCCATTGACCAACAGGTATTTCTCCTCGAGACCCTGAAAACGCTCTTGGATGGAACCATACGCTGCCTGAGTGGCGGCGACGCGCTGCCGCTACTGGAGATGAGCCGCCAAATCAATTCCACGGCGCAGGAGCTGCTGGCGCTATCGCTGCAGCTTTCCCGCCTTCCCGGGTCGCCGGAAGCGCAACAACGACGGCGCCAGTTGCTGGCGAAACTGGGCGAGCAGCGGGCGTTTTGCCGCGCCATGCTGCGGCGCTGGCGGCGCTCGCTGGCCCTGCGGCAGCAACTGCTCGAATTACGGAGCGGGCCTGCGCTCTATACCGATTCCTTGTCCCAATTGGAGCTGAAATGAGCGGCCTCTACGGCACCATGTGGATCGCGCTGAGCGGTCTGCAAGCGCAGCAGGCCGGCCTGCAAACCTCCACCAACAACGTGGCCAATGCGAACACTCCCGGCTACAGCCGAGAGGTCCCGATTTTGCAGGAAGCCGATCCGGTCATCGAAGGCAATGTCTCCTTCGGCCAGGGAGTCCAGGTCGAAGGTATCCAAAGCCTGCGCAGCAGCCTTCTCGATTTGCAGATCAGCGACGAAACCCAGCAGCAAGGCAGCGCGCAGACCTATGTGAATGCGATGAACCAGGTGCAGACCCTGTTTCCCGACGACACCACCGGCATCGGAGTGCAGATCAGCGCATTTTTCCAGAGCCTCAACAGCCTCTCCGCGAATCCCTCCGACCTCACGCTGCGGCAAGGCGTGCTGACCGCTGCCGGCAACATGGCTTCTGCGTTCAACAATACGGCCAATCAATTGACCCAGACGCGGCAGCAACTCGACCTCAACGCGCAGCAGCAGGTGCAACAAGTCAACCAGATTACCCAGCAAATTGCCGGTCTCAACCTTCAGCTATCCCAGCTGAGCAGCACCGGCCAGGACTATGCGAGTTTCGAGGACCAGCGTGGTGAGCTGATCCAACAGCTTTCCGGGCTGGTCGATCTTTCGCAGGTAAACACCGGAAATTCGGTGACGCTGACCACCAAGCAAGGGGCTGCATTGGTGGTCGGTGGCCAGGCGTTCGCGCTAACCACGGCGACGAACTCTAGCGGCCTGCAGGACATCTACTCGGCGCAGGGGGACGACATCACCGGAGAGATCTCGGGCGGATCCTTGGGCGGCACTCTGCAGGCCCGCGACCAGACCATACCCGATCTCCAAACGCAGTTGGACTCGCTCGCCAGCGGTCTTGTGCAGTCGTTGAACACCGCGCACCAGAAGGGCACCGATCTTAACGGCAACCCGGGCGGCAACTTGTTCGAGCCGATCGCCGGAACCGGCGCCGCAGCCGGCATGACCTTAGCGTTTACCGACCCCACTCTACTGGCCGCCGGCTCCGACGGCACCAGCGGCAGCAACGGCAACATCGCCAATCTTTCCGCTGTAGCCAACCAAGCGGTTTCCAACGGCATGACTCCCACGGCCGCATACAGCAATATGGTCTTCCAGGTGGGTTCGAGCGTCAGCGACGGCACCACCGAGGTGAACGCCAGCACTGCCATGCTGCAGCAGTTGCAGCAACAGCAGTCGTCGGTCAGCGGGGTTTCGCTGGACGAGGAAGCCTCCAACCTGCTGCTTTATCAGAGGGCTTATCAGGCTTCGGCTGAGGCCATCACAGCCGTAAATCAAATGTTGCAGACCGTCATCGACATGGGAGCGCAATCGTGAGAATCTCTCCCGATCTTAGTCAAATCGTCCTCAACGCGCTGAATGTCTCCGATCAGGCCGAGCAAACCGCCCTCCAACAAATGACAACCGGGCGCGCCGTGAATCAAGCCTCGGATAATCCGGCGGCGGCCGCGCTCGAGGTGAACATCGCCTTTCAGATGGACAGTTGCGATCAATACCAGCGCAGCATCTCCAGCCTCCAAGCGGAGTTGCAAACCGCGGACTCGTCCCTAAATTCGGCCGTGACTGCGTTGCAGAGCGCTATAAGTTCGGGAGTGGAGGGCGCCAATGGGACCCTGTCGCAGCAGGACCGCGAGAGTTTGGCTCAACAGGTTAGTGGTGTCACGCAGCAAGTCTTAAGCATAGCCAACCTCAACTACAATGGACACTATCTTTTCGCCGGCACCGCCGATTCGCAACCGCCGTACGTTCAAAACAGCGACGGTACGATTTCTTATCAGGGCAACGACGACGTCAATTCGGTCGAAATCGAAACCGGCCAAAGCGTGGCTGTGAACCAGCCTGGCAGTGCGCTGTTCGGCGCTTCCGGCGCAGGTGTCTTTCAGGCGCTGAACGATCTCACGACGGCGCTGCAGGACCCCAACAGCACCACCGACGAGATCGGCAACGCTACAACCGAGCTGCGCACCGCCTACGACCAACTCGACACGGCAGAGTCTTTTTATGGCAACACCATCGACCAGTTGGTCGGCGCTCAGTATACCCTGAACAACGAGAGCGTCCAGCTCAGCCAGCAGCAAAACAGCGCGGTGGGCGTTGACATGAACGTTGCCGTCACCAACCTGACGAATGCGGAGGAGGCGCGTCAAGCCACAGTGCAAGCTGCGGCCAGCATCGACAATCTAAGTCTTATGGATTACCTGAGCTCAGTCAGTACGGCCTAGGCAACCGAATTCGCTCGCCGTGATGATAGGCTTGCGGTCATGACGGCCGAAGAAATCAAGCTGCTGCTGCAACTCCAACCGCTGCCCGTCGAGGGCGGCTTCTTTCGCGAAACCTATCGTTCCCGCTGGCAGGTCTCGGCGGAATATCTCCCCGACGGCTTCCGCGGCGCTCGCTCCATTGGCACCGCCATCTATTACCTGGTCACCCCCGACGACTTCTCGGCCCTGCATCGCCTGCCGGGAACAGAAGTTTTCCACTTCTACTGCGGCGACCCCGTCGTGATGCTACAGCTCTTGCCGGACGGAACTTCGAAGACCATCACCTTAGGCGCCGATCTCCTCAACGGGCAGCAGCCGCAAGTGGTAGTTCGCGGGCAGGTCTGGCAAGGGTGCAGGCTTTCGCCGGACGGGAAGTGGGCCTTGATGGGTACAACCATGTCGCCGGGCTTCGACCATACCGACTACGAAAACGGCGATCGCGAACGGCTGATCGCGCAGTATCCCGGTGCTGCGGATCGCATCCGGCAGTACACGCGATAAGCTGCGGCTCGCTCTTTGCCGTTCGGACTTGGGTGTCACTTTACTTTTTGCGGCTTGTCTTTACTACTTTCCTGGCGGCTTTGCGGGCGGGAGTTCTCGACTCTGAGGTCTTCGCGGGCTTTCGGACCGCAGCTTTGGGCTGCTCCTCCAAAATTCGCTCCGCAGCTTGTCTTTCCAGCGCTTTGCTGACGACGTAACCCATCTCAGCAATGGGAGCAGGCTTGCCGGTCCAAATCTCGAATTGTCGTGCACCCTGCTGCACAAACATCTCCAGGCCGGGGATGACCTGTATTTGCTTGGCCTGGGCCATCTTCACCAGCGCAGTCTCGGCAGGGTTATACACCAGGTCGAAGACATATTTCGCGTTCAGCTCGTTTTCGTTCAGGGGCGTTTGTTTGCTGCCGTTCATGCCTAGCGGCGTCGCATTGATGATCACGTCGAATTGCTGCTTGGCAACCTCGGCGCGCTTCAAGTACTTCGCCTTGGTCTGCCGCGCCAGGGCCTGCGCTTTCTCCGGGGTGCGATTGGTCAGGAACACCTCGGCGCCCTTTGCCTTAAGTCCGAACGCTCCAGCTCGCGCCGCACCGCCCGCGCCCACAATCAAAATTCGCGCGCCTGCCAGGTGCATGCGTTGTTCCAGAGGAACGACGATTCCGGCGACATCGGTATTGAATCCGTAGAGCTGTCCGCCGGCGCCGCGCACCACTGTGTTACATGCGCCAATTTGTTTGGTCAGCGGGTCCGAGTTCTGCAACGCTTCCAGGATTTCCTGCTTGTACGGCATGGTCACGCTGAGCCCGCGGATTGGGATCTCCTGCACGCACGCCAAGAGGTCCTTCAAGCTTTTGGCGTGGAGCGCCAGGTAAACCGCATTCACGGTCTCGCGGCGGAATGCCGCATTCATCATTACTGGCGAAAGCGAATGCGCAACCGGATCGCCCGCCACACCGTAGACTTGCGTCGCCTGGTCGACTATGTCGATGCGATAGACATCGCGGAGCTCGCCCGCCGGCACCTGGCCGGGCGCTGTCTCTTCGCCGCGAATTGCTGAGCCGAAGGTGAAGATGCTTCCCGCGCGCACTCCCAAAACGCGACTGATAATTCCCTGCTCTCCCATGCACAGGCCCACCATTTCGTGGCTGGCGGCATGGGCCTCCAGGAACTTCATCATCGCCACGTTGTCGTGGAGATTGGTCGCCGTCGAGACCAGCTTGTAAAAGTCGGCCGGGAACTTGCTCATTTCGGCCAACTGATCGTCGAGCTTCTTGGTGGCGCGGAAGTCGTGATAAGAAATGATTAGCCCGATACGGTCGTAAAGATCTTTCAGATCGTCGGGTTTCAAGGCCTCGGCGCTCTGCCATTCCAGATCGGCCAGAGGGAAGCCAATCTCGGCGGCTTTGCGCAGCAGCGCCACCTCAGCGGTGACCGTCCCTTTGAATTTGCCCCCATTCGCTGCCCGGCGGCAGGTTGCAATGAAGGTGGCTTCGGGGTGGAGCTCAATAAAGTTCTTGATCTTGGGGAGCGCGGCCTGGGGTTGGGATAGATAGTCTAACCTGAGCTCTATCAATGGGTTGTCGCGCACCAGGGACTCGGCGCGCTCGATCATGGTAGCGGCATCGCCGCCCACCACCGCTATGCAAACCCGCGGCAGCCGGAAACGACGAATTCGTGATGCGTAAGCACTAGGAGACTCGCGCATGTAGCTGCATGATCGTACCGATGCACAAAGAAAGTTGCAACACCCTTGTTAACAACAATTTGATATACCGCGCCGAAAGTCCATCGGACGCCACGAATCAAAGGTAACAACTAAGAGGAACGTGGAGGCCCGTTAGCTGCCTCTCAGGTTCGCGACTTAGGTCGGGATCCTTTTCCGTGAGGAGCATCAGCTCCGGCGATTTGTACTTGGTTTCTAACCACCTTCACTCCATTCGTTTGCGCAACCATGCTTTCGGCGTGCAATGCGTCCCACTGGGAAGGAGTTCGGCCCACGAGAGTCACGACTCCGTCCTCGACCGTGGCCTGGATTGAACTACCGGTCAACGTTGTGAGTCTTCGTTCGACTTCGGCCAAGATATCCGAATCCTTGACCGGCTCCCGGCGGGCGGTCATTTGCGTCCTAGCGGCGACAACGGCTGATTTGAGTTTGCTCACGCTTGCTCCGCTGCTGAAATAGACCATGGCCAGCAAGAGGCTGAGCAATACAGCGGCACCGGAGACGAACCCGAGCACCAACTTCTTGGGAGCAACGGCGTTGTCCAGCAACTGAAATTCGCCTGCGCTTTTGTGTTCCACCAGAATTGCCTTCAGCCTCTCGAATTCCGCGTCACCGGATGCCTTCTTAGCGCCATCCTTGGCCGACTCAGCAGTAGGCCGGGACCCAGTCGCGCCCGGTTTCGGCGATTGGACCTGAGCTTGTCCCGCAGCCGGTCCGTTAGCATGCACTTCACTCTTCTGCGGAACGGTGCTGGTATTCGATTGCGGCGGCGGTACTACTGCGAGAGGGCGCAGCGGTGAACCATCGAACGGGCAGAGCTCGAATTCGTCCGGGAACGTGGCACCGCAATTCTGGCAGAGCTTATCGTGTGGGGCCGCGGCTATTGCTCCCAGAAGAGACTCCGTGACGACCGCCGTTGACTGCGCGTGCGTTGGCGTTTGCGCATTCTTAATCGGTTGCGGGGGCGACGAGTTTCCGCTTCTTGGGCGGCCCTTACGAAGGGCCAGCGAATATACGTAGTTCGCAGTGTGGGTGGTTGTGTAGAATTCCGTCCCAACATTTTCCGGAGGTTGGTCGTCCCACTCCTCGGAGTCGCCAGGTAGTGAAAATTGCGCCAGTTGGGCTGCGCTTTTCGCTGCCGGTCCAACGGAGGGCTGGGGACTTGGGACCGAAGGTTTCTGTTACACTTGGGCTCGGTATCCAGTAGCTCTCTTCCATTTGCCCGACGAAGGCTTCTACGGTGGGAAAATTTCTATGCAGCTCCTCCAGAATCGCAGAATCTTTCTCTTCTTGCAGATTGCAGGCCCAAAGTAGCCAATCACTCGCAGTCGGCCCAGGAAGGTCTTTTGCGTCCTTTTCAGAGGGACTAGCCTCCGCCCGCAACTCCCCGACAGCTTTCGCGCGCAGGGAATTCAAGGCCGCGGCGCGAGTCTCAACCCGATGTCTAACCTTCCCGGCGTCGAGCTCGTTGGCCAGCGCCAGCAACTTGTCGCGACGTTGTTGGTTGCGCCTCGCCTTGGCCGCGATTTCCACCTCCAATTCGTGGATCAACTCGTCCAAAGCTTTCCGGTCCGTCCAATGGGCATCAGGACGCTCCGCTCGGACCAGATCACGCAATGCCGCCGCATGCTGACGCGCATCCGCCAGACTGCGAACCAGACGATCGTCGTTCATTTCCAGACGCTGGCCCAGGCAATCTATCTCGGAATAAATGGTATGAAGGGTACCATCCAGTTTCGCCAAGGCGGACGATAAAGGAGAAGACATACAAACTCGTTTCGCTCTTCCTTGCTCACCCCATCGCCTGATCGCATGAATTCAGTATTAGGCTTAGGGCGCCCGACGGAAAGAGTTTGCTTCGCGAAGCATTGCATCTGGAGCAAGCGTGTTGCTCTCGCAACCTCTATTGTCGCAGGCATTAATCCAGAGTTGGAGATCCTGTACCAGCGATTAGTTACAGGAGTAACAGTCGCGAGGGCAGCAATTTAGGTTACTGGGTAACTTGCGAAGACCGGGCGGAAGCGATTGCCAGCCGAATTCCTTGACACGCGGATTCCGCCAAGGCTTTGGAGCGGGAGGCTTCTGGTGGCTTGGATTCATCGAGATTTCCTTTCAGCGATGTCATTGATTGCGCCATCCCTTTGGTCGCCATCCTTAACCTCATAGTCCAGACTTCACTGAAGATCGGCGATCGCCTTAGGGAACACTCGTCAGCAACATGCCGCCACCAGATAGACTTGGAAGTCCTATAAGGACTTGACTTGCTGGGCCTGATCATGGCCCATGCGTCACCACTTCGCTGTGACGGGGGTCAGCGATGCGTGTGACAAGAACTTGACGGTCCAACTGCATAAATCGTGCGCTGACGAGAGCAACAAGAAGGTACTAACCGGACTAGAAGAAGTGAACGTGGGGAACGATGAGGACCGCATCGACGCGGTCACGAAATGCACCGCCGAAAGGATTCCGGCTCAGGAAACGCTTCTTAAGGGGATTACGTCAGGAATGCTCGGGGGCGTCGGCTCCCAGGGATTCGAGACACTCTCTTGCATGCTTGCACCACTGGGCACACGACATATCGTTACGCGGATTAAGCATGTGCTTGCCGCACGCTTTACACAGTCGGCGCGGGTCGTCCTTGAAAAACTCAATCAAAGCGCCGCAGTGCACGCAGACGATTTCATAAATATCGTCCAGCTTCCAATACCGTAGATCCTGTCCCGGGCAGTGCAGTACGGCCATGGTTGAACTCGCTTCTGGTGCTCTCGGTAGTAGGCGATAAAAGCCTTCACTCGCAAGATTTCGATGCCTACTTCAATATCTCACCACGCGCCGCCGGAGCGCGAAATGACTTAAGTCACAGGCGGAGGTTAGGCGATTGCCGGATTACCGCTCTGGCTCTGGCTTCATAATGTCGTAGTCGTCGTTGGTGCTGGCTAGCAGTTGGCCGGGAGGAACGATGACGAAATCGGATTGCCAATCGCCCGCGAGCAGCCGACGGAACAGGGTAAGGCTGCCGGCAAACTCCTCGTAGGCCCATCCCTTGCCGGCGGCCTCGGACTGCGCCTGGGCGGCAAATTGATCATCGAGTTCCGAGCCAGTCCGGATATACGTCAGCTTCTGATAGGAGCGATGGTAACGAGTGGCCTCTTCATAAAGAAACTGTCCGCGTTCTTCGCCATACTTGGCAATCAGTGCGTCGCGGTCTTCGCTGAGGCCGCCGCCGACCAACTGATCGTGCATTTCGGCGGCGCGCTCCACCCATCCGACCGAGCGAAAGTAAACGCCGGGGTTCGCCCCGAAATACTCGGCATACTTGAAGCGGCTGCCCATGAGCAGCGTGATGCAATCGTGGGCGCGGGGCACAACCAGTGGGATGGCGGGCGCCTTGAGACCGGCGACGCCCATCCCGCACAGGGCATAGCCGAGGACAATCGCGTCATAACGCGAGGTGTCAACCGAATCGATTTCTTGTTGGAGTTGCGGGCGCATGCCTTTGGCGCCGGAATCGTGCAGACCCGCCGGCATGAACTTGGCATCCACGAGGTGCGGCGAATGCGTGATGGCATCGCTTAGTTCACGCAACAGCAAACCGCAGCCAATTAACATCAGACGCATGATTGCACCGGCTGAACCGCACTGATTTTACCAGTGGTGAGAACGCTGGCATCGGGAAAACCCATGCAGCCGACGAACTGGTCCTGAAAGTTTGGATCCGATGCCAGCCCCACATGCTCGATCATGTTGAGCACCGGGAAATCATTGATGCCGAGCAGCAGCTTTGCCCCACGCAGGGCGGTGTTGCCGGAAGGCGTAAGGCGATCGACGGTGGTTTCGAGCAAACCGATTCTGACCGCGCTTTCGGCGCGAACGTAATTGCCGAAGGCCCCAGACAGATAAACCTCTTTGACGTCCTCGATACGGGCGCCCCAGCGGTCGAGCAAGATCCTCATCCCCGAGGCGATGGCGGCCTTTGCCAGTTGCAGCTCGCGCACATCGACCTGCCACAGCTTTACAGTGGCGGCGAGGGGAAACTCCTTCGATCCGTCGGTAAAGCGCCCGCTGGTGCGGATGCGCTCGCGATTGAGTCCGGCGGCAACCGCGTCAACCAGTCCGCTGCCACAGAGCCCGCGCGCCTCCACGTCGCCAATGACCGAGCACTTCAGACCATCCGGCTTGACAAAGACCCGCGAGATGGCGCCAATCGAGGCCCGCATGCCCATCTTGATAGTGCCGGCTTCAAAGGCGCTGCCGGCGGCGGTGGAGGCGCAAAAGATGCGCTCGCGATTGCCCAGCGAGATTTCGCCGTTGGTGCCCAGATCGATGAGTGCCCGCAATTCGTTGCTGGTATGCAAGCCCACGGCGATGATGCCGGCCAAGATGTCCGATCCCACGAAGCCACCAATGCAGGGCAGAAAGCGAATAACCGCACTGGCGGGAAGCTGCCAATTCAAGTCGGCAGCAGTAAAGCGTTGCTCCTCCAGAGTAGGCGAAGCGAACGGCACGTGGGAGAGCGGTTCTGTATCTAGTCCGCAGAACAGGTGATGCATGACGGTGTTGCCGACCAGAACTACTTCCACCACTTCGTCCTGGCGTCCGTCGCTAAGCTCGCGCACCATCGCACCCAGGAAATCGCAGATCATGGGCGTGAGGTCGGTGGAATCGAAGGCAAACCTGACCCGGCTCATGACATCAGCCCCGTGGATGGCTTGCGGGTTCAGCGCGGTGCGCAGACCGAGTAGCTTTCCACTCTTCAGGTCGAGCAACTGGGCGGCGATGGTGGTGGTGCCCAGATCGATGGCGATGGCCAGACCCTGGCGACGCTCGCCGGTCAAGTGAGTATCGTCGGACAGCACCGGCATCGTCCACCACTGTTCGACCTTCAGCTTCAGCGAAGAAGTGGCACGCGCACGACAGGCCAGCCGCCAACCGTTTCGCAACTCTTCCTCCACCAGATAAGCGCGGTCCTCGGACGTCGCCTCGAGTTCGCCTTCCAGCACTTGCACCCGGCAGCCGCCGCAGGTGCCCAATCCGCCGCAGGGAAACTCCATGCCGCGAGCGGTGAGAACATTTTCCAGGGCCGTTCCGCGATCGACCTCAATCACCACATTGAGCGGGACTAGTTCGATCTTCACTTTGTCTGTCTTGTCCGCCATAATTCAACCGCCGCCACTTCTCGCCTATAGGCTTGAACCGCCGGCAACTCCTCCACAAAAATTCGCGGGAGATTGCGGAGTGACAGAAGTCATCCGCAAAAAAACGAGCAGCAAGCTTGAATCGCAATGACCGTACTTGCTGCCCTGAAGATTCCAAAAACTCATACCACGACCACATCGAAGGGACTCGCTGCCGCCGGATGAACCGGCAAACAGCGGAGTCCCTTGGTAAGTCAAACAACGGATGCAGTGTTAGCGCGCAGCCGCGACTGCAACCTGCAGGCCATAGGACTCGGGCTCGTACAGATGACCCATGGTGCTAGTGATTTCCTCGGCCAATACATTCTCGTCCTTCGGCAGAGTGGCGAACTCTTTGTGCAGTTTGTCGAGCCACTGGAGTTCCTTCTTGCCGAGAGTGAGCTGTTTGGTGTCGACGGCCTTCTGGATGATGTCGATGGCAGCCTGGCCGGCAGCCACCGTGCGAGCGTAGTCGGTATCCTTGGCCACGATCGCCTTGCCAATGGCGAAGACGGCTTCGGGCGTCAGGATAGTGCCGACGGCGCTGTTGTTCTTGTCCGACTCAACCATCCAGGACTGGAGGATATGGCCCTGTTTGTGAGAGTTGGCAAGGTTCATCAGCCTGCAATCATAGGCCAACAACTCGGTGTAGGCCTCAGGAGCGTTGCCGGAGAGCAGACGGACGTTCTGCACCGACTCGTTGCTCCACAGGTCGCACATGCTGGCCGAGATGTTGCCCACATGGCTGAAGTGCGCACAGGTGGCAGACTTGCCTTCCTGCGAGATGGGAATGCCGCTGACCGCCTTGACGATCGGGTTCTCGTAGCCGCAGTCCTTGGAGGGACCTTTGGCGCCGTTCTCGACCGCCTTCAGGGTGCGGGCGCCGGCCATGGCACGATCGACGGCGGCGACCACATCGGGCAACAGCTTCTGATATGCCAGCACCATGGAGGTGTTGGCGAATCCGCAAGCGGTATCGCCGGCGGAAACGGTGTGGCCACTCTTCTCGCACTTCTCGGAGATCTGGCTCCATAGCCAGCTCATGTCGCGGCAGGAGAGAACAGCAATTCCAAACACGATGGCGTGAATGTCGCCGTACATCAAGCCCTCGTCGTGAATCTCCTTACCACCGATGGACTCGATGGACATGAGGTCGGCGCCGGCTTGGATGCACAGATCGAAGGAGCGATTCAGTTGCTCCCACAGCTCGCCATGACGCATGACCGGCTTTACGCCCTTAACTCCAGCCGGGCCGCGAATGTCAGCAGGGGTGCAGCGAATAGCACCCTTCAACCCGTACTTCTCGTAGACTCCCTTCAGATGCCGTTCCAGCAGAGCGGTGATTTCAGCGCCCCACTCGGGGACTTGGGTCATCTGCGGAAGCTGTTCGAATTCCAGAACGATGCCGGGGACCTTCATGGCCACGGCACGCTTAAAGATGTTGGTGGCCATCTCTTCGTAATGGGCCACTACTTCAGGCCAGGTGGCCTTATCGACATTCATGGTGGGGAGAGTGAAGTTGACTTCCGGAAATACTGTTCCACCTCCGATAACTAAGCCAGTACCGCAAGTCACCGGCTTGGGAGCCGTCCCAAAGATCAGATCTTGCGGACTAGAGACAGCCATGGTACGAAAAAGCGTTGCTTTGCTCATTGCGCCCCCTTTGCGATTCCAGCGAGAGCCTGCTCGCCTTTCTCCGCATAGTGCTTGTTGTTGGCCGCGATTTCCTTGGCCAGAACTGCCGCGCCAGAAGCGCTGTCGCTGTATGCGTCGGCGCCGATCTGGTGGCAATAAGCCTGGCTGATGGGAGCGCCACCGACCATTACCTTCACCTTATCGCGCAGGCCGGCGGCCTTGAGCGCTTCGATGGTGGTTTGCATCTTCGGCATGGTGACGGTCAACATGGCAGACATCGCCACGAAGTTGCAGTTCTTGGATTTTACGGTTTCCACAAACGCTTCGGGTTTAACGTCAGCGCCGAGATCGAATACTTCGAATCCCGCGCCTTCCAACATCGCTCCGACCAGGTTCTTGCCGATATCATGCAGGTCGCCCTGGACCGATCCAATCGCGACACGACCGGTGGGTTGAATGCCCTGGGCTTTCATGAGAGGCCGGATGAGGTCGAATGCCCCGCGCATGGCCCTGCCTGACAACAGCAGTTCGGGGACGAAATACTCTTCCTCTTCGAAGAGCTTTCCGACCACGTCCATGGCGGGAATCATGTGATTCTGGATGAGATCCAACGGCTTGGCTCCCTCGGCGAGAGCTGCCTTTGTGACCTCAACCGCTGTCTTTGCGTCGCCTTCGACGATCGCTTTATTCAGTCGTTTTAGGTCTGTCATAAACACTGTTTCTCCATGAGGTTAGTAAGTTGGGGGTTTAGGAAATGCTGGAATGAAGAAGGCGGTGGAGTAAACCGCGAAGAGACGGGCACTGGTGAACCGGGGACCTCGATCCAGCCTTTCATCATATGATACGCCCATTGGCATAGTGAAATGCGGAAAATTGTAAGTCAACAATCATCTTCTCGTTTTGGGAGATTATTGGCTGTGATTTCCCAATTCAGGAAAAGGGACAAGCTGGCTCTCGCGCGCGCGAGAGTTCACGTGCAATGTATCTGAAAAGAAGGTTTGGCACCGTGAGCTACGTCACAATAGGAAGATATTTTCAAACCGCGGCCCATCCACCCAGCGTTCGAACCAATCGGCCAGACGGTCGTAGGCATCCTGGCGATTGACTGGCTCCGGCGGCCGGAAGCCAATCCAATCTTCCAGAACATCGCCATTCTCCAACGCGCCGTGAAGATAGGTGCCGGCGCAGCGGCTCTCGCGTATGCCTTCCGGACGTCCGTCGACCCACGCAAAAGGCTCGGCATTATCCGGTCGCATGGTTTCACCCATATGGATTTCGTAGGCAGAGAAGCTGCGGCCTTTCATGGTGGATGCGACCACGCACTGAGTGACTTTCGCTGCCAGCAGAGTCGTGCGCACGGGAAGCATGCCTAGTCCGGTGACGGAATCTTCGTCGGATTCGACGTGGTAAGGGTCATCGATGCTTTCGCCCAGCATCTGATATCCGCCGCATACGCCAAGAATGTGGGCGCCGCCGGCATACTGCTCCCGCAGCCATTGATCGAACTTCTGTTCTCGCACCCATCGCAGATCAGCCACGGTATTCTTGCTGCCGGGCAGGATGATCAAATCGAACTGTCGCCGCACCGGCCGCTGAATCCACATCGCACTGGTGAGGTGCTGAAAGTCGGTGTGGTTGGAAACCCGCGGAAACTGCAGGACGGCGATCGACAACCCGCCTTGCGGCAGCGGTTGCCAGTGATCGAGAGCGACGCTGTCTTCTTCGTCGAGCGACACATCTTCGACAAAAGGAAAAACCCCAATACAAGGCTTCGCAGTTTTCTCTTCCAGAATTCCCACCCCATCTGCGAACAGTGCAGGGTCTCCGCGAAAACGGTTCACGGCAAAAGCCCGGACCAGCGCAGCTTCTTCCTGATCCAGCAGAGCTATGCTCCCGTAGACAGAGGCAAACACCCCTCCGCGATCGATGTCCGCCACCAGCAAGACCGGGATGTTCAAGTGGCGAGCCAGGCCGAGATTGACCAGGTCCATCCGGCGCAGATTTAGCTCGGCTATGCTGCCGGCGCCTTCGATGACGATGAATTCGTATTGCGACGACAGGCGAGCGTAGGACTCCTCGACCTTCCCGAGCAGAAAATCATACTGCCGGTAATACTCCGAAGCGCTGAGATTCCGCCACACTGCGCCCTGCACAACCACCTGGCTGGCGGCATTGGAGGATGGCTTGAGCAAAATCGGATTCATGTCGGGGGACGGTCGAAGTCCGCAGGCTTCCGCCTGGGCAACTTGCGCCCGTCCGATTTCCCCACCCCCGGGGCAGGGATAGGAATTGTTCGACATGTTCTGAGCTTTGAAGGGTGCGACGCGAATCCCTTTGCGATGCAGAGCGCGGCAAATTGCCGTCGCCATCCAACTCTTTCCCACGTGGGAGGCAGTTCCACCGATCATCAGGGCGCGAGCCGGCATCGCATCATCTCACTTCGCCAAGGGCGCCGTTGCAGAAAAATAATCGGCCATTTCGTTCCGGGCTACCAAGCCCTTGACCAGCGTGGACCGCTCTTCTCATTCACCGCTCGCAATGAGCCGCTGACCCCGGCATCGAGTTCCAGCTTGCGTCCGAAGAGCCACAGCAGATCGGAAAGGCGGTTGATATACGGCAGCACGTCAGGATCGACAACTTCTCCTGCGTCCATCAAACGCACCACGCAGCGTTCCGCCCGCCGGCATACCGTCCTGGCGACATCGTAGGCTGCAGCCGCAGTGTGCTCACCGGGAATCGACCAGTCGGAAAGCATTCCCTCGAGGGCCTCGAGTTCGTGTACCTGATCGGTGAGGGCCTCGACCATCGCGGCATTGAGCGGAGGCTCGCCTTTGCGCTTCTCCGGCGGAGTCGCCAGCGCCGAACCGACCTTGAACAGCTCTCGCTGGATGATCTTGGTGCGGTCGCGCAGATTTGCATCTTCGCAGATGGAACGGGCAAAGCCCATGACTGAATTCAATTCGTCAAGCGTGCCATAGGCTTCGACGCGAATCGATGACTTGGAAACGCGGGTACCTCCGGTCAGGCTGGTCTGCCCGCCGTCTCCCTTCTTGGTAGCAATGCTGGTCATGAATACCTCCTTCTGCTCTGACGGCTTTGCACTTCAGTCAGAGCTAGTGTAGTGCGGCGATCGCAATTACGGCCAACGCGGTTGCCGTCAGGCCGGTGCTGGTCAGCAAAATCGATGCGCGTCGCACATCCGAGCTGTCGCCCGCCGGCGGATCGCTGGCATCGCCCAGCCAGAGCTCCGTCACCAGCTTACCCTGTCTCCAGATCTGCCCTACCAGCCTGCGCTGAATGCCGCCGGCCGTCGCCGCTTCACTCCAGCCGGAATTCGGCCCGGGAAGAAGTGCGTGTTGCCGCCAACCCATACGGAGCGCTTTAGCGCCTGAACATCCGGGCAAGATCAAAGCGCAAAGAGCGAGGATGATCCAAGTGACTCTGGCCGGCAGCCAGTTCATTGCGTCGTCCATCCGGGCCCCGCACCAGCCGAAACGCAGATACTGTTCAGTCTTGTAACCCACCATCGAGTCCATGGTGCTGACCACCTTGAACAGTAGGATTCCGGGAAGGCCGGCAATCGCGTACCAGAAGATGGGGCTGACGAAGCCATCCGTAAGATTTTCGCTGAGGCTTTCTATGGCGGCGCGGCGGCATGCGGCGAAATCCATGCGATCGGTATCCCGACCAACCAATCGGGAGATTCGGCGATGAGCTTCGGGCAGGTCGCCCCGGCGAACGGCGCGCTCCACCGCCCAGCCGTGGCGCAAAAGATCGCGCAGCGCCAGCAGCGAATAAAGCAGGAAGAGCTCGACCGCAAGCGCGATCCGATGATTCCATCGGGCAAGCGCCAGAACCAATAAGGCCAAACCACCGCACCATACGCTGGCTAACAAAAGAAACAGCAGGATTCCGCCGAAATAGCCGTCGAGTTTCAAAGCGCGCAGCAGCTTTTCAAATTGAGTGAGTGTCCAGCCCATCAAGCGTACGGGATGGGCAGCATAGACCGGATCGCCGAGGAGCAGATCCAAGAGCACCGCTCCGGCCAAAAGCGGAGCCGCCGGACGCAGGATACTCAGCTCCACTTCTTTGACCAGCCCAGTGCGATCGCTGCCAGCACCAGTTGCTGGGGACGGTTCGCATCCACGTCAGTAAGGAGGGAATGAAATTCCAGCCAGCGGTCGAGCCGTCCCGCTAGACTGGAGGCCAGGCACGCCGCCTGCTGGCGCAATGCTTCTTGCGCAGCGCTGACGGGAAAAGCACCGTAACGGCAGCGATCCAGAATACTGGCGAGAGCGTACGCCGCAGCGCACACCAAAGGCTCGTACATGACCGCATTGCGATTCTTCTTCAGCAATTCCAACTCGCTCTCGTTGAGATAGGCTGCTATGTCCGAGAGGAATTGATCCTCCTTTATGCCGTAGCGCCCGAGCGCGTGAAAAACTCCTCGCGTGTAGCTTGGTTCCAAGCCATTTTGCCAGCGCAGGGCCTCCAGCGTGGCGTCGCGTACTGCGGTTCCGATGTACTCACCCAGTTTGGTGCCGGGGCTGGCATAGCGGCGTGGCGTATCTCCGCGCAGAGGAGCCGCAATGCAGAACTGGTCGGTAGTGGTTCCGGTAGCGAACTCCATGGAGTAGCGGCTGCGGACAGCCAGCTGCTGCAGGGCGGCGGTTTTGGCTTCGGTCATGGTGATGGCACACCGTGCCAACGCAGCTTGGGTCACAGGGCAGCTCAGGATTAACTGTATGTTGATCGTCCCGTTGCAGGCTGCCGCGACTTCGCTACACCCTTCCGGTACCTCTCGCCAGGTTGCCGGATCGCCGGCGCAAGCGGCATTCCCTTGCACGCCTGCCGTAACCATGGCAGTTACGGAAGCGTTTTCATCGCCGCGCTGCATGACGGTCGCATAGTTCATGTTGGCTGCGGTTCCCATGCTGGCCACCAATTCCGGCGGAAGCCCCACTTCCAGACAGACGGAGTGATGATACTTTTCCTGACCGAGCCGACCCATGCAGGCGGCGCGCTCATGATGCGCCGAACCCTCACAGCTCTGATGATTCACCAGATACTGTATCGTTTCCGACTGTCCTCCGTTGCACGCGGAGGTGCTGAGAACGCGATGCGGAACCCGCAACTCGGTGACCAGGAAACGACCCGATCGGCGAACGCAGAATGCACTACTGTCGATCAATGATTCCCACTGCATGATTTTCTCTTGGTAATCACTAGACCAATTTCAGGTTTGGTGTATCCGGTCCGATCGGGTAGAGCAGGCCTTTAGGCCTGCGTTCCACGCAGCGCCGCAGATGAGACCTGCTCCGGCGCTGCAGGTCTCAAGACCTCAGCGCCGGAGCTAACGCGCATAATCGGCGTCTGAGACGCGCCAAATCCGGAAGGCCCGCTCGTACCCGGACGGACATCATGCTCTCAGAACGATCGAACAGGCATAAGTGCGGGCGCAGCCTGTGGGCGCGAAAAAGACCAGCGGCTGAGTTTAACAGCCGCCGGTCACGTCAGGAGATCGAAAGGACGACAACTGGCTCGTCCTGCTTGCCATCGGCGAGGTATCGAGGCGGCAGGTCAGGCCAAGGCAGTGCTGGCAAACCCAGTTGCTTGCGACCTACGAGTGAACTACGCTGCGCGCCGCCGTCGCCATGGCGGTGATATGAGCGGGCGTGGTTCCGCAGCAGCCGCCGATGATGTTGGCGCCGGCCTCGATCAACTCGGGCACGTAAGAGGCCATGAACTCCGGCGTCTCCTTGAACACCACATGGTCGCCTTC
This sequence comes from uncultured Acidobacteriaceae bacterium, assembly GCA_963713465.1. Taxonomy (GTDB): domain Bacteria; phylum Acidobacteriota; class Terriglobia; order Terriglobales; family Acidobacteriaceae; genus Bog-257. Next base: position 34,028 of record CAVQLZ010000006.1, on the reverse strand, counting down.
CATGATCGGCGGACCGGCGTTGGAGTGAACCAGAATCGGGGTATCGGGCACCGCCGCACGCATCTGACGAGTGATTTCGATCATCTTCTGGATGCCGTTGCCGCAGTTGCAGCCGACAATATCGGCCCCGGCGGCGACCGCAGCCTTGGCCGCGCGATCCGGCTTTACCCCCATCATGGTGCGGAAACCCTTGGCGCCCTGTTCGAAGGCGAAAGTGCAGATCACGGGTAGGTTCGTGTTCTCCTTGGTGGCCTTGATGGCCTGCTCGGCCTCGACCACCGAAGACATGGTCTCGATGCAAATGGCATCCGCCCCACCTTCAGCCAGAGCGACGACTTGCTCTTTGAAGGCGTCGTACAGTTTCTGCGGAGTGGTGTCGCCGCCCTCGTCTTCCACAATGTGCCCGGTAGGGCCGACCGATGCGGCTACGAAGCCCTTATTGCCGATGGCCTTTTTGGCGGCTTTGGCGGCTGCGACGTTGAACTCTTCGACCTTGTCTCCGAAACCATAAGCCTTCAGCTTGAACGATGAGGCCCCGAACGAGTTGCTTTCCACCACGTCGGAACCCGCGTCAACATAGGCCTGCGCAATGTCTTGTACTTCTTTGGGATGGCTGACGCACCAGGATTCGGGGCATTCACCGCCCTGCAATCCTTTTTCGTGCAGGAAGGTCCCCATGGCTCCGTCGGAGATGAGAATCTCGCCCGCCTTGATCCGTTTCAATAAATTGTTCACGATGCTTTCCTCCTTCGATTCTCGAATGTTTCTGCGACCGTGGGAAACTGCCCCAAGTCCGTGTGTGGAAGGAATAAGGCTTTCACGTAACTATCCATGTATCGCGGATTGGAGCTCAGATCGACATAGGTGATACGGGCGGCAATCTCGGCCAGACGGCGGCGATGCTCCCGCGAAAGTAGCGCCATGTAGGCGCCGGTGAGAGATGAATTTCCGATGTAGCAAAAACGCTGCAGCGGCAGATCGGGCAGCATACCGATGAAGACCGCGTCAGCAATGCGGATGTAGCGGCCGAACCCTCCGGCGATGTAGACGCGCGCCACCGCGTCCCAGTTGAGGCCGACATTCTCCAGCACCAGCGAGCAGGCGGCATAAATGGCCGCTTTGGTGCGGATAAGGTTTTCCAGGTCGGCTTCGGTGATGAGAAGGTCCTTGCCGGTTAGGGTTTGTTCCGCGGCGGCCAGCAGAAAGGCGCTGCGGCCTTCCTGCTGCACAATTCGGCCGGAACCAGGCGCCTCAAAGAAACGGCCGGAGCGGTCCACGACTGCCTGACGGGACAGCTCGCCCAATAGCGAGATCAGGCCCGATCCACAAATACCTGCCGGCTTGCCCCCGCCAATTACGGAGTACTCCAGGGTTTGCCCGTCCTCGGCAATGGCGACCCGCTCGATAGCGCCTTCGGCAGCGCGCATGCCGCACTTGATTCCCGCTCCCTCAAAGGCGGGTCCAGCCGAACAAGCACAGGCCACCATCCAGTCGGCATTGCCAATGACGATCTCGCCGTTGGTTCCGATATCCATGAACAGAAACACATCCTGGTTATTGCCGGGAAGCTCGGTGCATAGCAAGCCGGAGCTGATGTCGCCTCCGACATAGCTGCCCACGCCCGGCGCACAGGCGACGATCGCCTGCGGATCGATGTTAATGCCTACTTCCTGGGCACGGAACTCGGGAACCGAGTTGACCGTGGGAACGTAGGGCGACTCGCGAATGTAGCGCGGAGGCAGACCGAGCAGCAGGTGAGTCATGGTGGTGTTGCCGGCGAAATACGCCGCGCGAATGTCGTGCGGCTCGATTGCATTGGCGCTCGCCATCTGCCCAATCAGCGTGTTGATGGTTTCCAGCACCAGGCCGCGCAGTTCCTCCAGGCGCTCTGGGGTGCGGGCATAATCGATGCGGGTGATGACGTTGGCGCCGCGGCGGATCTGCAGGTTATAGGAGGTCTGGGTTGCCAGCAGGGAGCCGTCATCGAGATTGACCAACTGCGCTGCCACGGTGGTTGTGCCGATGTCGACCGCCAGCCCCATCGCTGGGGACTGGCTGTGGCCGGCTTTCACCTCGCGCACATAAAGTCCGGCAGCAGACTCATCGAGGCAAACCGTAACCTCTCCGTTACCCTCACGTAGGGCCGCCGCCAATTGGCGGAGCACGGAAAGATCACAGCTGGCGGGTAGACCTCCGTTGCCGCGATTTATTTCGCGAACCAGCCGGCTCCAATCGCTGTAGTGCTCTTCGATGGAGGCAGGCGGTACGGTGAGCCGCAAATGCCGGCAGAGGGGCGTCAGGTGATCGGCCGGCGGCAACAGATTGGGGTCAACCAGAGAGTGGCTGTCGCCCAGCACCCGCATCCCCTGCTGACGGCTGGGCAGACGTACCACAATGTCAGAGTTGACTTTGGTTTGGCAGGCCAGGACTGGGGTTTCGCGTCCCTCCACCTCCACCTTGCACAAACCACATACGCCTTCGCCGGCGCAGGGCAATTCCAGGTCGAGTATGCCCGCACGCAGCGCCGCCTGGTGGATCAGCGTCCCGGCGGGCACCTCGGCGACGATATTGCCGGGCTGGAAGCGCACCGATGGCATGGTTTCACCGCGCGGCTTGCAGCTTCAGGAACGATGCCAAATCGGAGGATTCGCCCGGACCGACCAGCACCTCCCAGCCGGGTAAAGCCTCTTCCACTTCGCCGCTGATTTGCGAAACATAGCCGGGTAGGATGATCCGCTTTCTTTCCAGTTGATCGGGCAGTCCGCTGGCTTTGACCGCGGCCCCAACTTTTTCTCCTGAGAACTTACCCGCAGCCCAGCCGGTCAATACGCTCATACCTTCGGTGTCGACCGTGAGCAGGTTAGCCGGGACGCCGGAGTTTTCGATTTCCCCGGACACCAGAAAGTAAGTAAGGGAGAAGTTGGTGGTCACCAGCACCGGCGCGTCCTTACCGGGCTCGCCGATGGGATAGACCTTGGGATCGACCTGGATGGGTTTTTGCGGATCGGTATAGATGTTCTGCCGCAGCATCATCAGAGGTAGCAGCAACTCCAGCTTGACGCGGTCAAGAACGACAATAGAGCCGTACTTGCACAGGTAGGTTGAGGCGTCGGCGACAACCGAAGCGTCGTCGAGTTCATTCACAAAATTGATGATGGGGTAGCCCAGCGGCTCGAACGAATTCTTCAGCGCCGCCTTGCGAATGAGGGTGTTGTATTGCAGCGTGGCCGCCGGATTGTCAGCCGGCAAGTCGAGGACGAGGTCCTTAACCCCCAGCCCGGCCAGCTTGGTGGTGAGCGCGGCCAGTTCGTCGAGCGTAGCCGCTCGCGCCACCACCGGTGCGCCGTACTTCAATGCCAGTGCCGCGACCGCATCGGCGTTGGCGGGAGTGGCGGCATGGATCAAAGGCCGCTTGCCTTCGAGTTCCTTCAATCCAGCTTCCAGCGCTTCCAGGTTCGTGCTGCGCAGGATGATCGCCATGCCAGTCGAGCCGGCCGCCGTCTTTACCAGATTGACGAAGGGTTGCACTTCCTCGCTGTAGTTGTCGACCAATACCAGGTTGATGCGCAATTGCTCCCCGACGCGTTCCAGACAATAATCGCGCACCTCGGCGATTTTATGGCCGAGCTCAGTCATGGGGTCGTTATCGGCGAAAGCGATGGCGAACGCCGTGGGATGCACGAAGGTCTTGTCGTGACGAAACATGACGGTCTCGTTGCCGACGAGCACTTCGCGCTCCGGCGGGCCAATCTTCACCAGGCGGATGGGCGGCTTGCTGGCTGCACCGACGGTTTTGATGGCTTCTTCGGAAGCGTAAGGGCAGGCCGCCAGTTCGGCGTTCTTGGCGGCCAGCTTCATCGCGAAAGCCATGCACGTGGGCACACCACATTCGCCGCAATTGGTCTTGGGCAGCAGCTTGAAGATTTGTAAACCAGTCATTGCCATTTTGTGGTCACCTCACTTGGCACAGCACATCATTTCGTCAATCTTGCGCTTCAGGGTACGAGCCGCCAGCGGATGGTAGACCACCAGCAGATCAGCTCCGGAGTTGAGATAGGTCATCGAAGTTGCAATCTCCAGCAGCGCTTCGCGCTCTTCTTCACTGCCCCAGAGCGGGAAGTCCTGCCGCAACGCCCTGCTTTCCTTGATCTTGGACACTTCGAAGCCGGTGTTCACGATCATCGGCATGGCCAGCATGGGATCGCCGGTGAAGGCGGAGCTGCGGATGCGTTCCATGACCGAGTAGGTGTACTCCAGACCGTAGCCCAGGGCGCCGGTCAGCGGATCGCAGATGATGCGCTCGGCGGGCACGCCCATGGTGGTAAGCAGGATATTGAGCTGCTTGCACATGTTGACGTTGATGGGGGTCTGCGCCACCACGCAGTGGCCGTAGGCCATTACGGTAGCGGCGATGGTCTTGTAGTTATCGGTCTCGACCCAGTTCAGCAGCAGGTTCTCGCCGGCGAAGGTGGAAGCGATGTGCTTCATCACCGCGTTGTTCTTCTCGAAGTGGTTGCATCCGGTGACGATGATGGGTACACCCACCGCGCCGAGAACGCTCTTTACGATGTCCCCAGCGGCTTGCGGCGAGATGTCCCCGTTGTCGGGATGGGTGGTGTTGAGGCGCACGCTGACGATCTCGGCGCCCAGTTTGTTGACCAGGTGCCGGGCCCAGGCCGCTGGGTCCTTCAGCAGATCGCCGTACTGATTGCGCAGGCAGTCGGGATAGGACTTCGCCGGTGCGTCCAGCACTTCCATGGCGATGACGGGCTTGCAGCCAACATTACCTTCGTAGTGGCGGAAGGGCAGTACCTCGGCGCCGCCTACGGTGACGGCAGAGGTGCGGGTGCCGCTGCCGCCGAGAGTAATGGTGCGCACGGCCACGTTGGCCTTGTCGGGTGCGACCGTCACCGTTTTCGGCACGATGATGGCAGCGGAGGTGATGGGACGCTCCACCGCTTCCACTGCGACGGCGGGCTTACTTGGCCGCGGGGGTGCCGCTGCCGGCTTCGGTTGGGTATCGACAGAGGGTGACATTGGAACCGTTACAGCTCCGGCCGGTTCGTCGATGTTGGGGAAGCATGTAGGGCACTCGCCCGGCGGAGGCATTGCGGGACTCGGCATCGGCATTTGCACCGCGGCTGCTGCAAACATTCCTGATTGCATCAGCAGCATATTGGCGCCGGCGTGCAGCAGGTGCATCGCGGTCGAGGCCTGCAGGGCAGCCATTTGCTGCGCCGCGTTCATACCGGGCTGAATCTCCGTCGCCGGAGGAGCCTGGCGGAGGCGTTCCAACATGCCGATAAGCGCTCCCACGCCGTCGCTCGGCGGGACCGGCGATCCGCTGGGCGGAGCCGGAGCTGCCGGCTGGGCGGCAGCGGGTTTCGCTGGCGCTGCGCTGACCGGAGGAGCCGGCGGTTGTGCCGGAGGCGGTGGTGATGCGGCCGGCGGTTCGGCAACCGCAACCGCGGTATCTGACACTGTGGTAGTTGTCGAGCTTCCCCCGGCAGCGGCCTGTGCGGAACCGGCGGCGGCCCGTGCCGCATCGACCGCAGCAGCTTCCTCCGACGGAGTGGTAATCTCCCACATTGTCAGAGCAGGATGGCCAACCTTCTGCAAGTAGGCCAGCACCGAAGCCGTGTCCGTGCCGTTGCTCTCGTCGGCGATCATGTCGGTGAAGCTCTCGAGGCCGAGCGCCTTGCCGGCCTTGTCGAGATCTTCCCGCAGAAAGTCCTTCAGGTCTTTCGGCATCCAGACGATGCGCCGGATACCGCCCTCAGCCGAGATGAACTTGCGGCTGGTGATATAGGCTTTGCCCACGCCGATGAAGCCGGGCACCTGCTGTCCGCCGCCGGCGGTGTTCGCCATGGTGGAGAACTTCATTCCCGCAGGGGTTTCGCCCAGATACTCGCGGTTGACGATCATCACACCGTTGGCTTCCGGCATCAGGCAGACTATGGCTTCGAAGCAGCCGCAACTGGTCATGGGGTCTTCCAGCATGGAATAGGCATTGAAGCGTGCCAGCGTCTGCTTGGAGTTGGCGTAGACATAGTCGTTGATGTCGCTCCACTGGCCGCGCACCGGATCGATGCACTCGCCCTTGGTCAGCGGCTGGTTGGGCCCAGTGGGATCGATCTCGTAAGCCGCTTTGCCGTCCAGCCAGTTGTAAGCGCCGCACAGCCCCAGGCGTTCGGGGGTGATGACGCAAACGTGGTTGGGAGCGAAGCTCTGGCAGAGCAGGCAGGAGTAGAAGGTGTCGACGCTTTCGTCGGTAAGCGACTCCATGCGGGCATTGCGCGCGCGGTAGGAGTGGCGGGCGACATCGATCCGCTCCTCGACGTCCTTGCTGGTGGTGAAGATCTTCACCTGCACCTTGTCGACGATGGCGGGATAGTCGTTGAGGAACTTGGCATGCAGGATTTCGCCCAGGTGGCGAATCTTGAAGCCTTTGTCCTTGGCCGCCTTGCTGATGCGGATCCAGTTGATGTCCCTCTGGCCCATGTGCCAGATGCCTTCGGCGCCGTTGATCAAGTGGTGGATCTGGCGCTCCAGGATGGGTTCGAAGTCAGGCTGCATCTTGCGGCCGGCAACTTCCACCCAGATGCCGATAGGCAACGCCGGCAGCTCGTTGCTGTTGGGATCGACTACGACATCGTCGATCTCCGGCCCGATGACCTCGATCTTTCCGTCTTCCACCTCGGTCAGCTCAAGCGTGGTGCAGTATTCAAAGCCCGGCGTCTTGTTGCCGCCGAACTCGACGTAGGTCTGTTCCTTGCGAATGCGCTCGCCTTCGAAGGCGGCGCCGAAGGCCACCGGGATCGGCACCTTGGCGACCTTGATCTTGCAGCCGCGAACTTCCAGACACTTCTCCACGATGTGATCGATGGGCACATTGGAAACAACATGCTCGTAAGTACAAATGCCGGTCGGCAGGATTTGGGGAATATCGGTATCAGCAATAGTAGGAAAGCCGTAACTAATCGCTCCCGCGGCGGCAGCGTATTTCTGTTCGGTCACTTCACCCAGCGCCATGACGAACGCGAAGGTGCGATTCTTGTTGTACTTCAGATTGCGCTGGTACTCCCCCGGCTTGACCCCGCCGAAGCTGAGCGCAACGCGATTGGCGAAGCCGAGAGCATAGATGGCTGCCGAGATACTCTTGCCATAAGGAACCAGGCGCGTCTCCCAACCCATTTCCACGCCGGCTTCCGCCAGTTGTTCGGCAAAGGAGACGCCGTTGGTTTCCGAGCAGATGAAGACGTAGAGGTTCTTCTCCTGCAACTCGCGCGCGATGCGCACGGCGTCTTCGGTGGTCGGCGCCGCTCCGACGATAGCCGCAAAGCCCGGGGCTGAGCCGTCAACGAACTCAACGCCGCGCTCGCGGATGATTACGTCGTTGGCCGCACCCAGCCAGATGCCGTCGACCGGATTTGGGCCGATTAGGTATTTGCACGCCTCGATGATTTCGAAGGCAAACAGGGTGGCGGCGCCGGCATCCAGCGTGTCGCCCAGGTAAGGCAGCCAGAGGCTATCGCTGGGCACCGGCGGCAGCAGCCGGTGGCACTCATCGATAATCGTCTGCGCGTCGGAAAGCTTGTCGACCCGCTGGCCGAGCAGTGAATAGATGACCGGCAGAGAATAAGCCGTATCGGGGAAGCCGACGGCGCAATCTGCGCCCTTGGCCGCGATGGCCCTCGCCAGAAAGTCTTCCGCCTCGCGCACGATCTGGTGAGCGCCACGGATTGCCGATGACGAAATTATCTTGCTCATTGCAGTTCGCGCCTCGATTTCATGTCATACATCTTGCGTTCTTTTTGGGTATTGATATGTAGTGCATCACGCTTGCTCTCGATATGAGCAAGAATCTTATCGGCGGCCAGCACCGGATCGGGCTCCCACTCGAAGCGCCCGCCGGTGATGTTGGTCATCTCGTCGCAAAGCAGGTCATGCACGTTCTTGCTGCCTTCGACGTAGAGAGGATGACCGAGCACGACGTACAGCCCGCTGGCCACAAAGTAATGACCAATGGCGACGGCCTTCTCGCTCATCCATTCCGGCGCGGCGCCGGCCACCGGCAGGTCCGAGAGATCTTCGCCTAACCCGCCTTCCGCCACCAGGTTGGTACAGGCCATCAGAATGCGGCTGTTGTCCACGCACGAGCCCATGTGGAGGACGGGAGGAATGCCGACCGCTTCGCAGACTTCACGCAGGCTGTCGCCGGCCTGTCCCAGCGCGGCTTCCGGGGTCAGCAGCCCCGCCTTGGCGCAGGCGATGGCGGCGCAGCCGGTTTGCAGCACCAGCACGTTACGCTTGATCAGCTCTCGGGCCAGTTTGACGTGGCCATGATCGGCAACCACCTTGGGATTGCTGCATCCGATGATGCCCACTACGCCGCGAATGCGGCCATCGATGATGGCATCGTTCAGCGGGCGGAAGGTCGAGCGGAAGCGACCGCCCAGCATGTGGAAGATGGTCTCGTTGGAGAAGCCGGCCACCAACTCCATCGACTCATCAGGAATGTGTACGCGTTCCTGATCGCGATTTTCGAAGTTGTCGATGGCTTTGCGAATCAGGTCACTGGCCTGCTGATAACCGTCGCGCGAATCGAAGGTGATTTGCTCGGCTTCGGCAGTGTGCGCGATCTCGGAGGTCGAAACCAGCTTGGTGTGGAAGCACTTCGAGACTTGTGCCAGCGAGGGCATCACGCACTGTACATCGATCACCATCACTTCGATCGCGCCAGTGAGGATCGCCAGTTCCTGTTGCAGGAAGTTGCCCACGATAGGCAGCCCATGGCGCATCAGGACTTCGTTGGCGGTACAGCAGATGCCGGCGACATTGATTCCGTCCGCGCCCTTGGACTTGGCGTACTCGATCAACTCTTCGTCTCCGGCGGCCACGGCCAGCATCTCTGACAATGTGGGCTCATGTCCGTGAACGATGATGTTGACTTTGTTGCCGGCCAGCACGCCCAGGTTCACCCGGCTGCGCACCGGCTTGGGAGTGCCAAACAGAATGTCTGACACTGTGGTAGCGATGGCCGAGCCCACCCAGCCGTCGGCCAGGCTGCACTGCATACCGGCCAAGACCAGATGGCGGTAGTCATGGTCGACGCCCATGTGGGTGCGGTGCATCAACTCCACCACCGCCGAGTCGATACCGTGGGGGTTGAGGCGTAACTTGGTCCACAACGCCTGGCGTTTTTCGGGAGCCAGCTTGAGCGTGGCATTTGGCTCCTCCGACCAAGAGAATTGCGTAAAGAAAAAGTCCGCCAGCTCGTTGGCAATGGCCAGGTCGTCGCGGCCGTCGGTGGCAACCTCAAAGAATTTTGCGGCTTCGTGCAGACGTCCCGAATCGACGATCTTGTAATCGCCGCCCTTGCCTTGCGCCACCAGTTTCAGGGTACGCACCAGCATGCGGCCATGGTCGGAGTGCGCGGCGGTACCGGCGGCAATCTCACGCAGCAGGTTACGCGCGGTAATGGTGTCGGCATCGGCGCCGCAAATGCCGAGGTGGGCTTTGGGGGTGATCCGGCAAGGCCCCATGTGACACAGGCGGCAACAAACACCGTCGGTTCCGAACTTACATTGCGGGTGTTGCAGCTGATAGCGGTCGAAGACCGTAGTTATTTCGGCTGCGCCTGCAATGGTCACCATATCAATGGTTGCCTGGTCTGACGAGACCGGCCCGTCAGAGGCTTTTCGACCTGTGGTCGCCATTAGTTTTCTCCTGTTGGTCTGCGAACAACTTGGCTAGTAAATCGTTCACGGCTATTCGCGCCGGGGCTTCCGATGGGATGGTGGAAACCGGGATGCCGTCGGCATCGAGCGCGGCGACGTCCTGGTCGAGAGGAATGCAGGCCAGCAAGGGCAGGCCGGTTTCCTCGACCGCAGCGGCAATGGCAGCAGGCAGAGTGCCTCCGGGCACTCGATTGACGATGAGTCCACGTTGTTTTGTGGGCAAGGCGACTTCATCCGCCAAGGCCGAGATGCGTCCGGCGGTGCGGATGCCGCGGACGGTGCAGTCAGAGACAATCAGCAGATAATCCACCGACAGCAAGGTACGGCGCGAGATGTGCTCCAGGCCGGCTTCACTGTCGATGACGATGTTCTTGTAGTTGCGCGCCAGCTTGTCGAGCACGTCGCGCAGCACATTGTTGGCGAAGCAGTAGCAACCCTGGCCTTCGGGCCGGCCCATCACAATCAGGTCATAGCCCTTCTGTTCCACCACCGCCGCCTGTACCCGCAGATCGAGGAACTCCTGCTTGGAAATGCCCTTCAAGGCGGCCACTTCTTTGCGCGCACTTTCGCGGATGCCGCCGACGGTGGCGCTGTAGTCGATGCCCAGCGCTTCGTTCAGATTCGCGTTGGAATCGGCGTCGACCGCCAGAATCGGCGACTCGCCATGGCTGGACAGCCAGCTCAGCGTGAGCGCCGATAGTGTGGTCTTTCCAACTCCGCCTTTTCCTGTCATCGCTAAAATCATGACTGCTCACCTTCAGGCGGTGGATGTGTGACGACAGATCCAGCAGCCTGTTGCCGCCCGCGACCTGGTCGCACACCCACCGCGAGTTTGTTAAGCCTTACCGGCTAGCGCCGGCGCTCCGATTTCCTGCCGCAGAGTTGTGCTGAGCTCATGCAGCGTCTTAAACACCAGCTCGGCGTCGGGAACCGGCAGCGATCCCGTGCCGCAGGAGGGCGTAATAAACGCCTGCCGGCAGATGAGCTGCGTGTCCAATCCCGTCCCCTTGGCCAATTGTTCCACCAGCTCGCAGAACTTCGCTTTCAACGAATCCACCGTCTGGGCTTGGATTTTGGCGCTGTTGGTGGGGACAATCCCGAAGGCCAGATACTTTCCGGCTTGCAGGTGGGCCTTCATCTGCTCGGGATAGAGCAGAATGGTGTGCCCGTAGTCAAAGGCATCGAAGTTGATGATGTCAACGCCGGCGTCCATCAGGATTGGCCACTCGGTGTTGCCGCAGCAGTGCACGCCGGCCAGAGCTCCCTCGGTGTGTACCGCCTCAATCACCTCGCCCAGTTTGGCCACGGTGTCGTCGCGGGTCACGCTCACGTAAGTGGAGGAGCCGAAGGCCGACAAGATGGGCTCATCGACAAAGCAGATAATGTTCTGCGCGAACGGCTTGAACTTCTGGATCTGCCAGCGGCACTTCATCGCCATGGCCTTGACCACCACGTCGACGAACTCCGCATTGTAGTAAATAGCGCGTTTTTGCTCGTCGACAATGCTCAGGCCTAAGCTGAGCGGGCCGGTGGTCTGCACCTTCACGAACGGACGCGTTCCCCCCGCAGCCTTCAGGGCTTCTTCCAAGGCATAAATACCTTTAGAAAATTCCGCGGTGATGCGGAAGGCTTCGAAATCCTCGGCGCAATATTTCTCGTAGAACTCGGCCAACTCGGCGCTGGTGTCGCCGGTGGTGTCGAAGAACATGCGGCCCTTCTCGCGATCGATGACTACGCGAGGAACGCCCTCACTGTATTGAATTTCCATTTGTTCGTTAAGGCCGGTGGACGGCAATTGCGGCCAGATCGGCGCGTTGGGAATGCTCTGCAGGACAACCTGAACCGCCTGTTGCGGATCTTTGTGCGGCAGACTGCCAATCGCGGTAGCTAAGCAACATGGCTCGAAGTTCATAAGACACACTCCTTGGGGGTGCAGTACGACTGCAGATTTTGCTGTAGGGTTCGAAACGGGATGAGTAATTCCGGACAGCCCAGGTCGGCCAGGGCCACGCCCTGCCGGTCGGCCCGGGCTATGCGAACATCGAAGGGAATGGTGCCGAGGAGGCGGTCTTCACCGAACTCGCCGGCGATCCAGCGGCTATCTTCTTCGGGATCGGTGGTCTTATTCAAAACCAAAGCGAAGCGGCCGATGCCCAGATCGGCGGACATGCGGCGGACGCGTGCGGCGGTCTCTACGCTGCGCTGGCCAGGTTCAACCACCACCAGCATCAGGTCGACTCCCATCGCGGTGCCGCGACCCAGATGCTCGATGCCCGCTTCCATATCGAGGATGACAATGTCACCCTGGCGCAGCACCAGATGGGAAACCAGACTCTTCAGCAGAACGCTCTCCGGGCAGGCGCAACCACCGGCCGCGGTTTGCACTGCGCCCAGCACCAACAGATCAACCCCTTCATGACGAACCGCGTATTTTTGGGCGATATCGGAAACGTCGGGATTGAGCTTGAACATCTGGCCGAATTGGCGCACTTTGGCGCCGGTGCGCTCTTCGATCAGTTTGCGTTCGGTGGAGATGGTGGGAATTTGGGAACGAAGCCAGAGAGGTAATCCGATGGCTGAGGCAAGGTTGGCATCGGGATCGGCATCCACTGCTAATACCCGGTTCCCATCTGCCGCATACAGCCGGGCCAGGGTTCCAGCTACCGTGGATTTGCCAACCCCGCCTTTGCCGGAGATAGCTAGTTTCATGGTTCAGGCCTCGATCGGGCAATGTGCAGACCCTTGTTCTTCTGACCGGGCCGCTTGGAAGCGCCCCGCTTGTGCGCCTCATGGTCGCGAATCACTTTTTCGACCGCCAGCATGGCTAAGCCGACGATCTCGTCGGCCAATCGCCGTGCCGCCAGCGGATCCCGCCCCTCGATGGCCTCGGTGAGCTGGCGGTATTCTTCCAACTCCAGCGCGACCGAGGCGGGCAGCAGCAACGTGTAAGAAAGCGCCAAGAGAAACGGCCCGCGGATGGCGGCATTCAACTGCTGAAACAGCGGATTATGGGAGGCGGCAACGATCGCCGTGTGAAATTCCAGGTCCGCATCGATGGCCGCCTCCAGGTCATCGGCGGCAACGATCTGCTGGCGGCGTTCCAGGCACTTGCGGATGGTTGCGATTTCATCCTGGGTGGCGCGCAGAGCCGCAAAGCCGGAAGCAATGGGCTCGATGGCCAGGCGGACTTCGCACAGGTCGCGCAAGAAGCGTGGATCGGGTTTAAGCTCGGCCTGCCAGCCAATGACGTCGGCATCGAGCTGGTTCCAGTCCGCGCGTGGGCGAGCTCGCGTGCCGGAGCGGGGACGCACTTGCACCATGCCCTTGTCGGCCAGGACCTTCACCGCTTCGCGCAGGATGCTGCGGCTGACCCCCAATTGCAGACACAGATCGGCTTCATTGGGGAACACCAGCAGTTCAGCATTCTGTTCTGCTTTGATGACTTGCAGCGCCAGCGCACGGGTCACACGGCTGTGCAGACTCCGGGAGGATTCGAGAAGCGCGAATTTGATCGCACCCGCCTTCATTTCAGTCATATCATATGCTCAGTTTGGGGAGTCTCCGCTGTGTTGCCGCACACGTGGGTCTGTGACGGAAATCACATAGACGGGATCATGAGTATACGACGCGGGTCTATCGAAGCTGATAGACATAGGTGGCTGGAGCTTCCTCAGCCATTTCGTGGGTCTCGGTGCAGGGGAATGGCACTCCCATCTCGGCCAGAACCGCGATCAGCGATTGCCAATGTGACCAAGAATGGGTTCGCCCATTTGCGGTGAGGTAAACTTCTCCTTGTGTTTTCTCTGGAGGCATCATGGTAAGCATTCCGAAGAACGTTCAAGACTTCCTGCCGGGCAAACTGGCGTGGGTGGCGACAGCCTCCCGCGATGGAGAACCCAACGTAACTCCAAAAGGCACGGTTAGACTGCTGGACGATCAGCACGTGGTATTTTCCGACTTGTTCTCTCTGAAGACCAGAAAGAATCTTGCGGAAAACCCCAAAGTTGCCGTTACCGTGGCCGACGCGACTACCTTAAAGGGTTATCAGATCAAGGGGACTGCCGAAGTCGTAAGCTCGGGCACGCTGTTCGATCAGACGAGCAAGGAGCTGCAGGATTCCAAGAAAGGCCTGCCCCCGGTCCGATACGTCGTAAAGATCGCGGTCGAGGCGGTATTCGATCAATCGGTTGGCCCAGATGCAGGTAAACAAATTGCCTAGTTCAGCCCCGGGCTAGAAGGAAAGCCGCAATGACAGTTGCTGCACCCTTGGCGTAGTCAAGGTAGCGTCGTACACACCGAACGATCCGCTCGTCGTCAGGTTTTGTAGCGAGGTGAGCGGGTTTACGTCGAAGCGCACGGAATTGGTCACGTTGAAGACGTCCCAGGCGAACTGCATTCCCACTCGCTCGCTCAGCTTCCAGTTCTTGGCCAGGCGTGTGTCGATGCCGAAGTAGCCGTCACCGCGGAAGTTGTTGCGCTGGCCCGCCTGGCCGGGCAGAGGATTCATCAGGTTTGCCAGCGCCGCTGCCGGATCGGCAAACACGTCCGGCGCTCCATTCGGCAGGATGGTGGTTCCGGTCTGAATCGCGCCGGCCTGGATGGTGTTTCCCTTCTCCAGCCAGTTGGTGCTCCAGCCCGCGCCGCTGATTACGCTGAAGGGCAGGCCGCTGGTCCAGCGGCCAAGACCCGAAAGTTGCCAGCCGCCAATCAGGTTGTTGAGCCACGGGCTGGCGTGCGAGCCGATCCACTTGCCGCGTCCGAACGGCAGCTCGGCCACCCAACTCGCCGTAATCAGGTTCCGGACATCGTAATCCGACGGCCCATAGCTCTGCGCTGGATTCCACGCATTCAGGATCGCACTGAAGCTGCTGCCGATGCTGCTGCCGGTGCTCTGCGAAAATTGTGTGCGCTCGTCGTCCGACCCCATGTCCATCGACTTGGAATAGGTATAGCTGAACTCCATCTGGAAGCCATGGCTCATGGCATGGCGCAGCGTCACCTGCCCGGCGTTGTAGTTGGCTTCTCCGATCGATGCCCAGGTATAGAGACTGGCGAACTGCGTTGGCCAGAAGCGGCCCTGTTGCGAACATCCGTAAGCGCAAAGGATGTCGAGAGTATAGAGCCCCGCGGTTTCGTTGCCGAGCACGTATTTCCAGATGTTGTTGTAGATGGTCTGGGTCGCGCTCTGGCCGTTCTGCGCCGCGCCGGGAAATAGGTCTTCGAAATAAGGAATCGCGGGCACCGTGGTTGCGCCTTTGTAGCCATAGGTAGACAGTTCGTCGGCCGCCTGGAAGTAGGTCATGCCCGACTTCGGGTCGACAAGATTGAGCGGCTGCGCCAGATCGATTTGTTGCAGCGTGTTCCGGCTGAAGCGGCCCAGATAGGCTGTCTCCAGCACAAACCCGCCGGGAAGCTGGCGCTGCCAGGAGACGTTGACCACATGCGCGTACGGCGTC
Organism: uncultured Acidobacteriaceae bacterium; assembly: GCA_963713465.1. GTDB lineage: Bacteria > Acidobacteriota > Terriglobia > Terriglobales > Acidobacteriaceae > Bog-257. Next base: position 18,832 of record CAVQLZ010000006.1, on the reverse strand, counting down.
TTCATGCTGCCGTCGATGCCCTGCGAGATGGCGAATCCGTTGGTCAGGGGATTGGTAGGCGCCAGCGCCGGATAGCTGATCGACTGCGGCGGCGTGCCGGTCAGGTTGGGCACATTGTTGATGCCGGTGAAGCGCGGCGAGGTATCGGGCGTCAGGACGTTAGTCGGATTCGTGATGCTCTCGGTGAGTCCGAAGGAGCCGTATTGGTTGAACGAACTGACAATGCTTTCGCCGTAGTGGTCGTAATAGATGCCGTAACCGGCGCGCAGCACGCTGTTGCCGTTGCTGCCCAGAAGCTTGCTCCAGAAGCCCGGTCCCACATTGGGGGAGTAGGCAAACGCCAGCCGCGGGCCCAGATTGTTCTTCTGCATGGGCCAGTAAGGCTGGCCGCCGCGCGCCTGGCCGTCAGGCGCAAACGAAATGTAAGGCTGCACGCTATTGCCCAGCGCCGCCTGCTGGCCGCGGGTTTGGAACCACTGATAAAGATTGAACGTGGGCGCTACCTGCTGGCCGTTGACCTCGTATGGCGTCTGCAGCAGCGTGTAATGCAGGCCGTAAGTGAACGTGAAGTTCGGACGCATGCGCCACGAGTCCTGCACGTAGGTCTCGAATTCGTTGTCTTTGAAATCGCGATACAGCGGCACTCCCGGCGCCAGCAGCGTTCCCGTCTTCCCGTTGGCCGAGACCTGATAGTTTGCCTGCGTAGTCACGTAATCCAGCAGGCCGGCCAGGTTGGTGACCGAGTAGTTGTACGAGCTGGCAAAATTGGGATCGACTCCCGGAAAGCCAAACACTTCAGGATCGAAGCTGCTGCCGGTGCCGACGATGCCGCCGTTCACCAGCGCATAAGAATTCGTCACCGCCGAGCCGTACGACAGCGCATCGCTCAGGCTCTGATTGTGTACCAGCCGGTACTGTCCCCCGAAGCTGAGCGTGTGGCGCGAGTGCGTCCAGGTCAGATCGTCCACCAGCTCCTGCACCGGCAAGGTTACGGCGGTGTTGCGGGTCTCGGCGTTGAGGGTGCTCATGCCATAGAAATTCGCGTAGGCGCCCTGGCCGATGCCATTAGTGGAATAGCCCTCGCGCACATAGCCGTAACGCAGGCTGTTCACCAGGCTCGGCGACAACGTTGACGTGAGTCCCGCAGCTATGCCCTTGCTGTTGCCGCGATTGGTCGAGCTTGGCGGATCGCCAGGAAACTGCGGCACGCCCAGTGAGCTGTCGTCCTGCAGATTGCCGCGAATGAACAGCCAGTTGCGGCTCGATATGGTGTAGTCGAGCTTGGCGATGTAGGTGTTCAGCGTCGCCGGATCGGGCGCTGACCAGGTGTACGAAGCGGTGTTCAGGCCGTCGCCGGCGACGTAGCCATTCGGCAGCGGATACTGATTGAACACGGCGAGCGAATGCGGATCGACTCCGGGCCCCCACGGGCAGGTACCGTTCTTGCTGCAATTGGGATCCATGCTGGCGATCTGCGCCGGCGTGAGGGTGACGATCTGTGTCACGCCGTTCTGCGTGCTGGGATACTTGATTTCACCCGCACGCAGCGACGCCGTCGGCACAATCATCGTCATCTGCTGGTTCTCGTTAATCTTCTCGCCCTCATACGTCGTAAAGAAAAACAGTTTGTTCTTCACAACCGGACCGCCGAGCGAAGCCCCATAAACATTGCGATCGAGATTGCCGGGAACATTGGGCAATCCCTGCGCCAGCTCCGCCTGCTTGTTGAACCAATCGTTCGCAGGAGTGATCCAGTCGCGCGTGCGGCCATAGACGCTACCGTGGAAATCGTTGGTGCCGCTCTTGGTCAGCACGTTGATCTGCGCGCCCGACGAGCGGCCGGTGTCGGCGTTGTAGCCGGAGGTGGTGACGCGAAACTCCTCGACGGAATCGAGCGTGGAGCGCAGGACGCCCGTGTAGGCGTAGCCGTGCGCCTGGTCGTTGTTGTCGAGGCCGTCGAGGGTGGAATTGTTCTGGTCGGAGCGCGCGCCGGCCGAGCTGCCGCTGCGGCTGTCGTGGGTCTGATCGTTGTGCAGCCCAAGGTACAGCACCCCCGGTTGCAGGCTGAGCAGGTCGGGAATCTCTCCTTCGACCGGTAATGCCTCAATGGTCGCACTGTCGAAGGCGCTTCCTATCGTCGCATCCGTGGTGTTCAGCGCAGGAGCTTGTCCGCTGACGTTGATCGTGGTTGCGGCCGATTCCACGGCCAGAGAAAAGTTAAGCGTTGCCGGCTGATTAATCACCAAAACCATGGGCACGGACTGCCGTCCAAAACCCGCCGCTTCGACGCTGACCGTGTAATTGCCGGGAGGCAATTGCTGGAACTGGTAGGCGCCGTCGGCACCGCCGGTGCGGGTTTGAATGAAACCGTTTTCGCCATTGACCAGCGTAACCTGCGCCCCCTGAATGACGGCTCCGGAAACATCGCATATCGTTCCTCGCAACGAGGTGCTGGTATTCTGCGCGGTGAGCAGGCTTGCCAATCCCAAAAGCGCAGCCTTCGCCAACCATCGCAACCCGAAACCACGACACGAAGTCAAAATAACCCCTTACCAAACCTGCGCCAGTTCTTCGCTGACGGGCGCAAAGAAGTAGCGCCCCAAGGCCTTGGGGGCGACGGAAAACGCGCGCGCCAACAGGTCGGGGCGCATAACGTCGGCCGTGGATCCGGCGATCCAGGATGGTTCCGGCGTGAGCATGATGACCGACGAGAAGCTCTCCGCCACCAGATTCAAGTCGTGCATGGCTGAGATGATGGTGATGCCGCCTTCGTTGAGCCGGCGCAGCAGGTCGATCAGTTCGATTTGGCGGCCGATGTCGAGGTGCTGGGTGGGCTCGTCGAGCAGCATGAGCTTGGGTTGCTGGGCCAGGCCAATGGCAATTTTCACGCGCTGGCGCTCGCCGCCCGACAGCTCCGAATAGAAGCGGTGACGCAGCCCCACGATGTCCACCGCCTGCATTGCGCCCTCAACTGCCTCGCGATCCTGCAGCGTGCTGGTAGCGAACAGCGGCTGATGCGGCACTCGCCCCTGGGCAACGATCTCCTCCACCGGGAAGTTGAATGGGATCTCAAGCTCCTGCGGAACCAGAGCGACGGCTCGCGGCAGTTCCCGGCGCGACCAGGCAGGTAGAGGTTTGCCGTCCAGCAGAATTTCACCCGAAGCCGGCGGCAACAGCCGCGAAGCCAGCTTCAGCAGCGTGGTCTTGCCGACCCCGTTGGGGCCGACCAGCGCGATCATTTCCTGCTTCTCAATGCCGAAAGACATGCGGTCCAGCAGCAAGCGCGGGCCGCGGGAAAAAGAGACATTACGGAATTCCAGAATGGTGGAAATCATTGCCGAGACTCCCGTGAGCGGTGATTCAACAGATAGAGAAATGCAGGCCCGCCAAGAAAAGCCGTGAACACGCCCACCGGAATTTCGGTGGGGGCGAAAGCGGTGCGGGCAAAGGTGTCTGCCAGGATAAGAAATGTCGCGCCCCCCAGAGCGGCGGCGGGCAGCAGGCGAACGTGATTGGGCCCAATCAGGATGCGGAGAAAATGCGGCACCAGCAGCCCCACAAATCCGATCAAGCCGCCGAGCGATACCGCCGCCGCGGTGAGAAGAGATCCGACGATGACCGTGGCCACGCGAACCCGGCCAACGTGAACGCCAAGCTGCTCCGCGTATTCTTCGCCCAAGGCGAGCGTGTTCAGCCGTCCGGCGACCGGCAGTCCCAGGACGATAGCTACCCCGACCAGCGGCGCCAGCAGTCCAACCTGGCCCCAGGTGGGAACGCCAAGTTGCCCATGCAGCCATGCCGCGAGCACGCGCAGCCCGGAGTTGGAAGCTTCCTCATGCAGCTCAAAGACTACGGTGGCAGCATTCAGCATGGTCCCGATGGCGAAGCCGGCGAGCAACAGGGTTTCCATGGCAAAACGGCCACCGGCGCGCGCCAGATACCACACCACAACCATGGTCAACACGGAGCCGCAGAAAGCCAGCACCGCCGTGGCACTGAAGCCGGCGAAGGAGAGCGTGGGAATGAGAAAGATACCGATCGCGCCGCCCAGTGCCGCGCCCCCCGAGGTGCCCAGAACGAATGGGTCGGCGAGCGGATTGCGAAACAAGCCCTGAAATAACACCCCCGTCGCTGACAATGCCGCTCCCACCAGCGCCGCCGCAACCACCCGCGGCAGCCGCAGTCCGAAGATGATGTCATGGGCTTCGCTGGCGCGCGAGGGATGCAGCAGGGTCCGCAGTACTTCGGGGATCGGCAGGCGGACCGCTCCCAGCGCAGTGGCGAAAACCATGGCCAGCAAGACCGAGGCCAGCAACACCAGGTTGAGCGTGCGGGTGGTAATTCGGTTTTTCAGTTGAGCTTGGCCTCCGCTAGCCTGCACTGCGTAACTGTGATCAATCGCTACCGTATGCCGCGTAACCGCCTGCTTCAGCCGCGCCGCCGCTGCCGGCTCAGCCGGCGTTCCGCTCGCCTCGCGCTCTGTTCGCAGCCCGTTCACGAAATTGTCCTCAATACCCAACCCTTGACGATTGAGTAATCACCTTGTCCTCAACCGGAGCCGCCGGGCGCGGCAAATGCCATTGCCCGGCCTTTCGCCAGACCTCCCAGCACGAGGTGTAGTCGCAGGTTGTCAGGTCTAACGAGATGCCGCGCGGCCGGGCGATATTTCCCAGGAACGTGCGAATGACTCCGGCGTGAGTCACTACGACAGCACAGCCGTCCTCAACTTGCCCGGCAATCGACGTCATAGCGTGCTGAATGCGCTGCAGAAAATCTGTAAAATACTCGCCTCCGGGAGCTGGGATGGAAGGATGGAGATCCAGCCAGCGCTGCGCGTAATCGGGATCGCGCGCCACGATCTGGTCCCAATCCAGTCCCTCCCAGCTCCCGAAGGCGAGCTCATGGAGAAACTCAACATACTGAACTTGCAGCCCGAGGTTTTGCGCAATGGCCTCCGCAGTCTGGCGAGCGCGTTTTAACGGACTGCTGAAGACTTGCGTCAACGGAAAAACCTTGAGCCTCTCGTTGAGTGCCGCTAGTTGCGACAGCCCCAGATCGCTCAGCGGCGGATCGCTGGTCCCGCAGAACGTTCCGGCCAGGTCCGTGTGCGCGTGCCGCACCAACACCAACCTGGAGCACGTGCCGGACGCGGTGGCAGCTCTGCTCTTCATTGCCACACTCCACACGCATACACGGCGATTTCCGCCAGCTGATTGGTCGCGCCGAAACAATCGCCGGTAATGCCGCCGATTTGCGAGCGATAGTACAAACCGCTCAGCAGCGTGACTGCGCTGACGGCGACGATAGGAACTATGGCCTGCAGGCGCAGTGCCCAGCCGGCTATGGCAAACGCCAGCAGCGAACCAATCGCGGTCGCGCTGAGCGGAATCTTGTGCGCCAGCCTGGCGCCCAGGCCGTCGCTGCGCGCCGAATTCATGAACGTGCCCAGGGGCAGCGTCGTCCAGCGGCACAGAACATGCGCAGCCAGCAGATACCACGGCAGCTTCGCGACCGGCATCGCACTCAGCAGTTCCCAGCGCGCCACCAGCGACAACACAATCGCCAGCGTGCCAAAGCTGCCGATACGGCTGTCGTGCATGATTTCCAGCTTGCGCTCGCGCGTCCATCCGCCCCCGAAGGCGTCCGCTGCGTCGGCCAGGCCATCTTCGTGAAAGCCGCCGGTGATCAGCACCAGGTAGATCACGACCGCCAAAGCTGTGAGTGTTGCCGGCAGATGCGAGCGCAGCAGTCGCTCGACCGCGATCGCGCCCGCCGCGACCAGAGCCCCCACCAAGGGATAGAACTTCGCACCGCTTAACACGAGTTCGGGCTCGTAGCGATACGCAGGCACCGGAATGCGCGTCGTGAACTGCACCGCGGCCGCGAATTCGCGCAGAATCCTCACGCTTCGCTCGCCTCGCTGACCCCAGCCGAGCCGAACGTTGCCATCTCGTTGTAGATCCGCACCGCCGATTCGATCAGAGGAAATGTCAGAACCGCGCCCGTGCCTTCGCCTAGCCGCATGTCGAGCTGCAACACCGGCTTCACGCCCATGTGCTCCAGCAGAATGCGATGGCCCGGCTCTTGCGACAGATGACCGGCGATGATGCCGAAGCGCGCATTGGGCGCCAGCGCGCAAGCCACGGCAGCCCCCGCGGTGCAAATGAAGCCATCAATGACCACTGCGATTCGCCGGGCGGTCGCGCCCAGAACGGCGCCGCTGATCGCGGCAATCTCGAAGCCGCCGACGCAGCGCAGAACTTCCAGCGGGCCAGGCCGCGATGCAACGAAATCTCCAAAGTGCAACCTGAGCGCTTTGTCGATAATCTGTGCTTTGCGGGTGCAGCGGGCTTCGTCCAGGCCGGTTCCCTTCCCCGTCAGCTCCGCTACCGGCCTGCCTGTCAGCGCCGCGGTAATGGCCGTCGCCGCGCTGGTGTTGCCGATGCCCATCTCGCCGAGAGCGATCAGTGTCCGCCCTTGGGCGGCCGCTTCGTTCGCCAAATCGATGCCTACCTGCAGCGCGGCATTGAGTTCGGCTTCGGTCATGGCCGCTTCGCGCGCAAAATTCCGCGTGCCGCGACGCACCTTGCAATGCCGCAATCCCTCGGCGTTGTTGAAGTCGAAATCGACTCCCACGTCGACTACCACAATGTCAGAGTTCGGTATGCCGCGCCAGAACGTTGATGGCCGCCCCGCCGCTAAGAAAGTTGTGGACCATCTGCGGCGTTACTTCGCGGGGGTAAGCGCTGACCCCTTCCTCGGTAATGCCGTGATCGCCGGCGAAAACGTAGACCGCCTTGCCGGTAATCTGCGGAACTTCTTCTTCGCGCCAGGCGACATACTGCGCGGCCACGGCTTCCAGTTGTCCCAGGCTGCCCAGCGGCTTGGTCAGAGAATTCAGGTGCTCTTGCGCCCTGCGCTGATAGCGCTCGTCAACGCCACGAATGGCGCCGATCGCGCTCTCGATGGTCGCGCTCAGCTTCACCGGCGTTCTCAATTCAGCTTCCACGATTCGCCTCCAAAGGTGAACTTCATGCCGGCCCGGATGGTGAACGGAAGCGCGGGATATCCATACGCTTCCTGGTAGTGCTGGTTCAAAACGTTAGACAAGGAGGTATAGAGGCTGAGGTACTTCTTGAGTTGGTAGCTGCCATACAAATCCACTTTCTGATACCCCGGATCGAGATTGCGATTGGGCAGCAGCAGCGTGTTGCCGAATTCGGTGTCGCTGAGGAAGGTGCTGTCGTCGCGGCGGGAGATGAAGGTCCCGATGGCCGAGACGAACCAGCGGCGCCCGTTCCAGTTCACTCCGGCATAGCCGGTGTTGGGCGCGATGCGGAAGGGACGCGCGCCCACCAGCGGCGAATAGGCGCCGATGGGGACGGTCGGAAACAGCGGATTGATGGCCGGCTGCAGCGCGCTGCTGGCGAACGATTGCTGCACAATGGCGTCGGTGTAGGTCCAGCCGCCGCGCACGCTGACGGCGTGATTAATCTGGTATTGGAAGCTGACCTCCGCCCCCTGCGCGCTGTAGTTCAGCGTATTGACCGCAACCCCAAAATAGTTCAATGCCTGCGCCACATCGGCGGGCACTCCCAGCCCTACCAGAGCGCTGCCGTCGATATATTCCGCCTGGTTAGTGAATTCGTTGTGGAAGTAAATTGCCGAGAACTTGGCTTTGCCCCCGAACAACTGCTGCTGCAGCCCGCCATCATAGGTGCGCGAGTCCTCCGACAGGAAGGGATGAATGTGGTATTGCTGAATCAATTGCGGACCGTTGGGAACCAGCGACGTGTTGCTCAGCAGGGCATAGAGGGAATTGTCCTGGTAGTAGATGCTGGGCTCTTTGATTCCCTTGGCGAAGTTAAACGTGAGCCGGGTGCCGCTGAAAAAATCGCTGCCTCCGGGACGAACCAGGTAGTAGGCGAGCGAGGCGCGCGGCGTTCCCGCCACGCCAAACACGGTATTGTCCTCGATGCCGCCGCCCAGGGTGTAGAACAAACGGTTCCACAGCCCGCCCTGGATTTCTCCCAGGTAGCTGAAGTTGTTGCGGTCGGTCGATTGCAGGCCCTCGAAGCCGTTATAGGTGAACCCCGTCTCGTTGCTGTAGCGGAAGCCGAACAGGGCCGTGATCTTTTCGTTGAAGCGATAGTCGGTCTGCGCATACAGCGTGTTGGTGTTGGTCAGGTACGACGACTCCTCGGGATAATCGCCGGCGTACTGGAAAATCGCCTGTCCCGGATAGGGCACCCCGGGCTGGGACTGCGCGATGGTCGCGGGCGTTACCACGTAGCCATTGGCGCCCCGCACGGTGACCGGCGCTCCCAGGTAGTAGGAGGGATAGCCCAGATCGTAGGGATCGTAAGGAATGCCGGTAGGCGCCCAATCGTTGAATTGCTGGCGCATGCGCAGTCCGCCGTACTGAAACAGGGTGTGCCAGCGATCGCTCATGCCGCGATGCTCCAGCGTCGCTCCGAAATCGGTATCGCCCTCGTCGGTTGAGGCGTCGTCGGGAATGCCGTAGGCCAAGATCTCGTTGGCGGTGTTGAAGCCCGCCGTCAGTCGCCGCGCCGTAACCCGCAGCGTAGTGTTGGGATCGATCTGAAATCCGAAGTTGGCGAGATAGACGTTGCGGTGATACTGGCTGGCGGGAATGTCGTTCTGCGTGCCGAAGCCGGAAAAGCCGCCGAAATAGTCGAAGCGCTTGAAATAGCCGCCGACGCTGCCGTCCTCGTGATAGGTGCCGAAGGTCCCGCCGTCAGCGCCGATGGTGAACAGCGGCAAAGGGGTGTCGCCGTGCGCGGTCGTGATGCTCACCACGCTGGCCAGCGCGTCGGAGCCGTAGAGCGCGCTGTTGGGGCCGCGCTGGAATTCCACCCGCTCAAAGCCGTCGGCCTGCAGATACGAGAAATCGACGTTGCCACCGATATCGTTGAGGGGAATGCCATCGAGCAAAACTTTGTTGGCGTCGCTGGGGCCGCCGCGCACAAACAACGCGGTCAGGCCGCCCATCTGGCCGGTCTGCACCACCTGGCTGCCGGTTTCATCGCGCAGCGCCCCATCGACATTGAGCCGCGTGTCGAGCGTGGTGCTGTCGATCACACTGATGGTCGTGCCCATCTGCGACTCGGGCGTGGCAATGCCGCTCGCGGTCACCACAATGTTCTGGGCCACGGTGGAGGGCGAAAGCGTCAGGTTGATGTCGACACTGTGTCCCGGCTCGGCGAACATCTCCTGGCTGGTGGCGGCAGCGAACGTCTTGGCTTCCGCGCGCACCGAATAGCGCCCCGCCTGCTCGATTTTGAAGTGAAATTTTCCGGCGTCGTCGCTGGTGGCCTTGGCGATATCCTTGCCGTTCTGGACCAGCGTTACCGTGGCTCCGGGAATGACCGCCGCTAACGAATCGCTGACGGTGCCGGTTATACCTGGCTCAACCGCCCACGCCGGAATCGACAGCAAAAACAGAAATAAGAGTGCGAGAATCTTGCGCATAACTTCCCCCTCGGAAGTCTGGTGTGGTGTTCACAGGACCGGTCTCCTGACTTGGGACTCGACTGTCACCTTCCCGCTGGGCGCAGTGGTTATCGACAGTCGGCGTTTCGTCCCTTACAGTTGCGGGGCAGTGGCGGAATTTCACCGCGCTTCCCGAGCATCCCGTGATGTGATTGTGGTTTTCCATGCGATCTCAATGAGACGGCAGGGCGTGTATTTGCCGAGCGAAATCTTCCAGTCCATCGAACGCCACCGGAGCCGGAATCTGAATGCGGTCGTCGACGATGATCACTCGTCCGCGTTTTACCGCCTCCAGCGAGTTCCATCCCGGGCTACGTTGCATATCTTTCAAACTCACCGGACCGCCTTTCATCAGCAGGATGTAATCCGGCTTGCGCGGCAGAATGGCCTCGACATTCATTTGCAGCCAATCCTGCTGGATGTCGTCGGTCACCGAGCGTGCGCCGGCCGCGGCAATCATCTGGGTAAAGAAGGCGTTCTTCCCGGCGGTGATCAGCGGGTCGATCGACAGAACCAGCAGCACCGTAGGCGTTTCCTTGCCTGCCGACTGCGCTCGCACTTTGGCTTCTCGCACGCGCAACTCGGCGATCAGCGCCGTTGCTTGGCGCTCGCATCCCATCAAGCGGCCTACGTTCTCGATGGTGCGATAAATGTTGGCAATGTCACCCGTGCTGAACAGAAAAACTGGGATGCCGAGCCGCTGCAGTCCCCCGATAGTTTCCGCCCCGTTGAAGTCGGGCAGCGCCAGCACCAGGTCGGGATGCAGTGCCACAATTCGTTCCAGCGAAGGATTGACCACGTTGCCGACGCTCGGCTTCTGGCGGGCGGCTTCCGGCGGATACACGGTGTAATCGGTGATGCCGACCAGATCGCTAGCCGCTCCCAGCGCATACACCGTGTTGGTCAAGCTGGGCGACAACGACACGACGCGATGCACCTGATCGGGCACCTCGACCGTCCGGCCGGTCTCGTCGCGCTCGTAACGGACGGCAAACGCATACGAGCTTAGGAGCAGCAGCAGCAGTGGCAGGCAGCGCCAGAGTTTCGTCATTGCGCCACCGCCTTGGCTTGCCGGCAGCTTTGGACAAAGTGCGCCGCCGCTTCCGGATTTGCGGCCAAGCTCAGGTGGATGTAGCTGGCCAGAACGTTGCCGGCGCAATAACCTTCGTGATTTTCGGCGCCGGTCAGCGATTGCCGGGTGCGATAGCGGCGTGCCAGGTCCCCAGCGCGTGTCACTCGCGAATAGTGGAAGCTGTGCCCGCGCAGACGCTTGCCCCGGTCGCCAATCAGGCAATCGTCCAGCAGCTCGACCTCGGTATAGCCAAAGCCATCGAGTCGGTTCAGCATCTCGATGGCCAGCGGCAGAACCGAAGCCATGGCGTGACGCCGTCCGTCGAGCGTGGTCAGCTCTTCGGCCAGATACATCAGCCCGCCACATTCGGCATAAACCGGATGCCCAGCGGCGACGAACTCGCGCAGCGATTCGAGGAACAGGTGATTTTGTGCGAGCTCTTGGGCAAAGACCTCGGGATAGCCTCCACCGAGGTAGAGCCCATCCAGCATCGCTGGAAGCGCAGTGTCCGCTAGCGGACTGACGTAAACCAACTCCGCTCCGGCTGCGCGCAGGGCGTCGAGCGACGACTGGTAATAGAACGAGAAGGCTTGATCTTTCGCAATGCCGATGCGGACGGGCTCAACCCGATAGGCGAACTCCGGCGTCGCAACGGCCGCAGGTAAACTCTGTTCGGGAATCTCGCAATTGGCGAGCAGCAAATCGAGATCGATGTTCTTCGCGGCCGCCGCGGCGAGGGCTTTGACTTGCTCCGCGTTCCACGTCCTTTCGCCCGCCGTCACTAATCCCAGATGCCGCTCCGCCAACGACGCCTCCGGCAACTTGGGAAACGAACCCAAGACCGGCACTTCGATCTGCGCAATTGCTTCACGCAGTAATTTCAAATGACCCGGACCAGCCGCACCATTCAGAATGACGCCTAAGAGACGGAGCTGGGGGTCGAAGTCGCGAAAGCCTTTAACCACGGCCGCCACGCTGCGTGCTGCCGTCGACACATCGACCACCAGCACTACCGGCAAACCAAGCAGCTTGGCAATTTCCGCCGTACTTCCCTGCTCCGAGCTGCCGCTGGCGCCGTCGAACAATCCCATGACGCCTTCGACGACGGCAACATCAACGTCGGCGCACGCCCTCCGGAAGATCGAGCGGTTGGTCTCGACCGGCATCATCCAGGTGTCAAGGTTGTAAGACGGGCGTCCCGCCAAAGGCACGTGATGTGCCGGATCGATGTAATCGGGGCCGCACTTGAACGGCTGGACCGTAAGACCTTGCGCCCGAAGCGCGGCCAGCAATGCGGCGGTGATGGTCGTCTTACCGACGCCACTGGCGGTTCCGGCGACGACGAAGCCCTTCATGCCGACATCTCCGCCGGCTGTTTGATCACTAAAGGACAACCAGCCACCAGCAAAATGACTTCGTCGGCCGCGGCGGCGACGCGCTGATTCACGAATCCCAGCAGATCGCGATAGTCGCGGCCTATCGCCGTGTTGGGATGAATGCCGCTGCCTACTTCATTGGAAACCAGGATGACCGAGGCGGAAATACTGCGCAGAACATCGGCCAGTCGTTCGGCATGGGCCAAAACGCGCTGGCTGTCCGACGCCTCACGCTCCATGACGTTCGCCGTCCACACCGTCAGGCAGTCGATCAGGACCGTGTCGAACTGATTGCCGCACTCCAGCAGGGTGTCTTCCAGAGCTAGCGGGGCTTCGAAGGTGGTCCAGCAAGCGGGCCGGTCTGCGCGATGGCGCGCTATCCGCTGCCGCATGTCGTCATCGCAGGCTTCGGCAGTGGCAACAAAAGCGACGCGCTTGCCGGAGCTGGCAAGCTCCTGCGCGTACCGGCTTTTTCCGCTGCGAACTCCCCCCAGCACGAAAACCACTTTTCGTGCTGACCGCTCAGACATACTTCATCCCGCGCACAAGTCCAGGTATCGGACGGGAAAGCTCGTGCCGCTATTCTTCCAGAAAACCTGGCGAGCAGGTCATCAAGACACCGATTGGCCCTCCCATCGAGGCCGTATCGGAATTCAGGTAAGTGTCTGGCGGGACTCCTGACTTGCGCCTCTTCGGTCCCTGAACCGCCTTCCCAGAGCCTAAGCTCCAGTGGCCTGCGGGTTCGACCTCCGCGCTTACAGTTGCGGGACAGTGGCGGATTTTCACCGCGCTTCCCAACTGCCAGACAAGTCGTTTGTATTCTTTTGGGAAAGCAGTGTCAATAATGTTTCCGGATGCCGCCTACAACTAAAATGGGCGTTTTCCCAGAATGGGCACGCCAGCAGGTGCTGGATTTGCCATCGCGTCTGTATCAAGCGGACGCGAAAAGCACCGTCGGCTGGCAACGACAAGCGGCCGGATTTTCCTCACAATCCACACAAGGTGCCGGGTGTAGGGTTCGCAATTAGTTCTTGAATTTTGCCCATTCTCCGGCACCCAAACCTCTCAACAACTATCAGCGCTGGCGTGAAATCGGTTCCGGCGGATGCTCCCGCGGCCAGGAAGGCTTTAGAGAATTTATGCAATCAACCCGCAAGAACGGAAGAGACCACGCATGCCGTAATGTGAGGTAACTTGCAAGTCGCTGAAAATATTGGCGGAAGCGTGTGCGAGTCGAATCCGCCTTGAAACAGCAAACAAAGAACTTAACTGAGCACAGTTGGCAAAATTGGAACCTGTAAGTCACTGATGCCACAATAACTGATTTCCGAAATCAGTTTCTCGATTCGGGCGTTGCGCGAGCAATCACTTGCGCTAGCTCGTCCACGCAGCCGCGCGGACAAGCTGACCGCCGAACAGGGTCTGTACGCTACAGGCGATGCCGCCCTGCCTCGGCATCAGCGACGGGCTGGCACGTCCTGCGGTGTCTTACGCGAATGCCGGAAGCATCGCAGAAGCAGTCTTGGTCCCAAAGCAGGTTGAGGTAGCTGTAGGTGCGTCTGGAGAGCGTACAGCTCGGCTTCCAGTTCGGGCCCTGCTGGTTCTGCAGCGGATATTCCGCAGGCTGATCGGGGATGCCGACGCGCGTATTCCAGAACACCCAGGACTGCCCGCCTTGGCCGCGTCCGCCGCCCGTGTCGAAGGAGTAGGTGTTGCCGCTGGCATCGGTGAGTTGACCGCCCGCCGAATTGCCGTAGTGGTCGCACAGCACTTCCTTGCCGTCGAGATAAAGCCCTCCAAAGGGCGATGACGCCGCCGATCCGCGAGCGGCCGTAGACCACGTTCCACGGGCTCGCGGGCTGCTTCACCGCGATGCCGATCGCCGGCGAATGCTGTCCCTGCAGCTTCTGCGCGATGCCTCCCAGCATCGAGAAGCCGGTCGAGGCAATCGCACCGTAGAGCGCCATCATGGCGGCGGCGCCCATCGGGCCGCAATAGATCATGAGCGCGATGCCAGCGACCAGCATCGCGGCGCCTACGATGATTTTTGCCATGGGGAAACAGCGGCGATATCACGGAGATATCGAGACGACGACGGAGCGATGTCAGAAAGGATCTATGCAGCCTGGTCAGAATAACTGGCTTTGCAGGTCTGCAGTCACAAGTTCGATGGGCGTGTTGGTTTTCTAGACGCGCCTCCGGTACAAGCGATGCAAAGGCGATCTTCTGGGAATTCAAGAACGCATGGTTTGCGTTACAATGGCGACCGTGGGGTCCTCGCAGATGAAGCACGTTCTGGCTGTCGGCGTGTCAGTACTGCTGCTATGCGTGTCAAGCTGGTCATCTGTGTGTGAGCTGTCTTGCTCGATATCCCACGCACATTCTGTGCCCCAGCCCACGCCACCTCCCTCTGCAAAACTGGCGCATGAAGCCGGTCCATCCCAAGCGAGAGCGGTTTACTCGCATTGCGGTCATGTGCATTTGGCGAGACCGAAGAGCGCGGCTAACCACAGTTTTGAAAACACGTGCCACTGCGCGAACGCGCCTTGTGTGCAAGTAGGAACTTTCTCGTCACCGGAGAACGCGCGAGATGGTGCCCAGCCTGAAGCTACGCACTTCGCGGTTGTCGCGCCGGTTTCGGTGATCGCATTCATCTCGTTCGGCTATACCCAGCGCGAAGGCACCGTCCCCAAGCTCTTACGCCTCGATCCTTTGTCTGTGAGTCTTCGAATCTAGCTGCACGAAGGCCGAGTGTCGAATCGGCCGCTCCGCTCTGACAACTTTTCTATCCCCCTGATGAGCCTTGCTCAACTGCGGGAAGACCAGCACACATTGCACACCCTCTGGGAGTTCTCTATGAGCAGCAGGCGTTCGTTCATAAACCGCGCGCTGGCCCTTGGCGCCGGCGTTCTTTCGTTTCCTATTTTCGCGAGTGCCGGGTCTACCCAGGACCGTTCCAACGTCGGGTTGAGTTCTCATTCGGATAAGGACAGCAGACATTCTTCTGAGTCGCCGGTCCCGGTCGTAACACCGGACATACCCAATCTGTCGTACACGATAGACAGCGGCGTGAAGGTGTTTCAGCTCGTCGCCGAGCCGGTAAAGCAGCAGATTGTTCCCGGCAAGGTGCTGGACTTGTGGGGCTTCAACGGCAGCGCGCCGGGTCCGACAATCCAGGTCAACCAAGGCGACCGAGTCCGGATTGTCGTCGACAACCACCTTCCCGAGCCAACCTCAATGCACTGGCACGGATTTGAGATCCCCTTCGACATGGATGGCGGGCCGGGCGTGAGCCAGGAACCGATCAAACCCGGCGGCCGGTTCGTCTATGAGTTCACGCTTCACCAGGAAGGCACCTACTTTTATCACTCGCACATGGCGATGCAAGAAATGATGGGCATGCTTGGCGGATTCATCATGCATCCCAAGCAGCCTTATCGGCCGGCGGTGGACAAGGACTTTCTCATCGCCCTGCAGGAATATGCCGCCCTGCCTAACAACACGGTGCCGAATTCCATGAACATGGAATTCAACTGGCTGGTCATCAACGGAAAAGCCGGTCCGGCAATCACCCCGTTGGTCGTGCGGCTCGGCGATCGGGTCCGCATTCGCGTGATCAACCTCGGCATGGACCATCACCCGATCCATTTGCACGGCCACACCTTCGAGGTGACCGGCACAGAAGGTGGTCGCATTCCAGAGTCAGCCCGTTATCCCGGCAACACCGTGTTGGTGGGGGTTGCCCGGAGCGCGACTTCGAGTTCGTCGCCAACAACCCCGGCTCGTGGATGCTGCATTGTCATTTACCGCACCACATGATGAACCAGATGTCTTCCAATGTGGGACTGCTCACTCGCACCGGCAAAGGCACACCGGCCGGCGCCTCGATGGAAACGGCATGGGCATGCTGACGGAAAAGCCGGTGTGCCAACGGGAGACGACTACGGCCCGAGCTTGGGCAGAGGCATGGGCATGGGCTCGACCAGCGATCAGCCCACGAGCAACGGCCCACTTTTGCAGAGCAGCATGCCCCAGGCGATGCAAAACACGCCGGGCATGGATATGACTCCGGAAATTGGCGACATCGCGCCGAATGCAAACAGTGTCCCTGGCGGTTTCCGCAAGACGCATTCATGGAAGGACCGATGATGGCCATGGACCATATGGTCGCGAAGCCGGAAAACTACGGCCTTCCTGCGGGATGGAGCGGGTTCATGCAAGGGATGATGACCTTCGTGCGCGTTCTGCCGCCGGACGAATATGACGAGGTTATGCGGCGGGTAGAACGCGGAGAGAAATCGCAGAGGCCGGGCATGAAGATGGAGGCAATGCCCAACATGAAGCACCGGATGTAAGGAGCAGCGAAGTGAGAAGAGAATTTTACCTGGCAAGTTTCGTGCTGCTCTTGGCATGCGGAGCGATGGCTTATGGCGGGCAGCAAGACAAGATGGCCGGTATGCAGACGCAATCATCCGGAGAGACTACTTCTCACGAGCAGGAATTGCCGGTTCCCGATCTGCTTGCCGAGGCGGTAAGAACACTCCAGCCATGCAGCTTGAAGATTTAGAGAGCATGGCCCTAAAGAGCAATCCCACATTGAGGCAGGCGGAAGCGGTTGCGCGCGTCTCGGCAAAGTCCGCGCGCGGCAGGCCGGGCTGTGGCCCAATCCTGCGGTGGGCTATCAGGGCGAGCAGATTCGCGGTGGTTCGTTTCACGGCGGCGAACAGGGCGGCTTCGTCCAGCAAACCATCGTTCTGGGAGGGAAGCTTCGTCTCCGGCAGCAGGTCTACGAGCAGCAGCACAAAGTTGACGAAACAGAGATTGAAGAGCAGCGACTGAATATAACGGGAGCGGTTCGCGTCCAGTTCTACACTGCGTTGGCGCAACTGCGCACGGTTGAGCTCCGCCGGCAGTTGCTGCAAGTCGCGATGGATGCCGCGACGACCGCTCATCAACTGGCCAATGTCGGACAGGCGGATGCGCCGGATGTTCTGCAATCAGAAGTTGAGGCCGAACAGGCGAAGCTTAACTTTGCCTCCGCACAGCGCCAGTACATCCAAGGCTTCCGGCAATTGGTGGCATTGGCCGGGAGTCCGGACTTACCGTTGGCCCGGCTGAACGGGGACCTGGAAAAGACTCCGGAAATCGACGCCGATCATCTTCTCCAGACGCTGGTCGAGCAAAGCCCAAGTGTGAAACGGGCACAGCAGGAAGTCAGCCGGGCGGAGGCCGTACTGCAGCTGAACGAGCGCGAGGCAATCCCTGACTTGAGCCTACGAGCCGGCGAGCAACAGAACTTCGAAGAGCTTCCCGGAATCACCAAAGCGGTTGGGGCGCAGAGCTTTGCCACCGCGACAATCCAGATACCGCTTTTCAACCGAAACCAGGGGAATGTTGAGGCTGCGAAAGCGGAACTGGAGCGCGACGAGCAGGAGGTGGTTCGAATCAAGCTCGCTCTGGCGCAATCTGCACAACCGGTGTTGCAGCAATACCTAACCAGGAACTGGAGGCGGAGCGCTATCGTTCCCAGATGATTCCGCGAGCGCACCGCGCATATGAACTGTACTTGGACAAGTACAAGACCATGGCAGCGGCCTACCCGGAGGTCATCATCTCGCAGCGAACGTTGTTTCAACTGCAAGAGAGCTATGTTCGGTCACTCGGCGAAGTCTGGACTAGCGCAGTGCAGCTACAGAACTACCTGTTGGCCGATGGCCTTTCCGCTCCTGCGGGTGCAAGCGGGAGCACGGAGATCAATCTGCCCACAGCTACGGGCGGGGAGTTCCGAATGACGATCAGGCGAACCATTGTAGCCGTATCGCGGTGAGTGCAACTGTGATCGTGGGATGGATCTGGCTGAAGTTCGGACAGAGGGTTTCAGCGCCCGAGCCAAGCCGTGTGCCGCTGCGACGAGGCGCTCTGGGTCGCTACGAAGGGGAGCACACCCGTTGAAGAATCTCATCGCCCCAGCCAAACCGGACTCCGCTAGCGCCCGCGCAAAACGAGGTCGGCCATCGCCGTATCGATGTGAGCGCCCGCCGTGAGCGGGCCGATGCGCCACGCGCGACGCACATGCGCCAGTCGCAACAGGCGCAGCCCATCGGGACCGGTCACTATGACGTGACGCCCGTTCAGATGCACGATGCCGAGGGCCTGGCGATTGAGTCCGGTGGACGGCGAAGGATTGTCGAGCAAGACCACATCGCCGCGCTGCGCGTGCAGCGGTTTGATCTCCGGAATGCCGTGCTGGGCGGCGGGATATTCGAGGTGCTGGTCGCGGTTGGTAAAGCGGCGCTCGATGCAGTCTCGAGATCACGGACATGGCGCCGCACCTCGCGCCGTACATGTTTGCCGACGGGGATGCGGCCCGCCATGACATCAGCAACATATTGTTCGGCGGGATGCAGCGACACACGTTAGTTGACGCTCGAAGGGATCGGCTGCGGGCGGTCCGCCAGACCAATGCTGCTCGCGCGCGCGCAAAATCTTCTGCAGTGGGGCGAGCGGATCCACCGCCTTCGTGATCGGAGCCCTTAATGCGGGAACGCGAGCTGGAGGTCATGCCGAACTCGACCAGGAATTTGCGCATCTGGTCGATGGCCCGCTCGGCGATGCGCCGGTACGGATTCACCAGCGGCAGGCCTTTCGGCGTCTTAATCACCGCTCCGAAGCGCTGGATGTTGGCCTCGGCTTCGACCCGAGCGGCCCCAGGCCTGGCAGTACGTGGCCAGCGCCGCGCGATCGACGGCCGTAAGCAAATTCAGCCGGTGCAACTCCAGCGAGATAACTCCACGCGCATTCTCGTCGAAGTGCTTAGGACACTTGGGGATGATCTTGGGCGGTTGCAGCTCATCCAGGTTCAGCGGTCGCT
>CAVQLZ010000005.1:0-19965 GCA_963713465.1 uncultured Acidobacteriaceae bacterium | reverse complement strand
TTACGCCCGGCACCGCAGTATTTTTCTCGACATCGCCATCATGCTGCACACCTGCCTGGTTGCAGCACGCGGGATTTGAAACGACAAAGCCGATTGCCATCCCTTGATCTGTGATTGGCAGTTCTCGACACCAACCCGTAGCAAACCGCTTGTCAGATGCGATATGTTCCGCGAAGATACAAGCATGCAGCGTAGCTTTCAGAGCGGCATCAAACCCGGGGTGCCAACCCGAAAAGCGCCTTACACGGTGAACCGCAAGCACGTGACATTCAACATCGAAACTGAGCTCGAAACCGACGGCCGCTGGATTGCCGAAATCCGCGATATGCCTGGTGTTCTAGCCTACGGCAAGAGCGAGCAAGCCGCGAAAGCCAATGCCTACGCTTTGGCTCTTCGCGTCATTGCCGATCGCGCCGAGAAGTCTAAAAAATTCCCATCCAACATCGAGGTTGTCACCACTGCGTGACTCTCTGGCCTAGCACCAAGGCTCGCCGGGTGTACAGGGTCCTGATCAAAGCGGGATGGGGATCCCGTTTCCAAGCACGGTTCGCACACCAAACTGCGTCATCGGACCTCACAATATCCTGACTACATCTGGGCCTTCCACGATGACGAGGAGATTGGGCCTCGCATGCTGGCGAGAATAGCTAAGCACACAGGGCTTCGTCCGGGCGATCTCTAGCCACATCTGGCCTCGGCCGCTTCTCGTTTTCCCCTGAAACTCTGCAAATGTCCAAAGCGATTGCGCTGTGATTCTTCCCTCTGACGTTCCTATCCGGCAAAACGCCCGCTTCGACCAGCGCCTCTACTACGATTCGGCGCCCGTCACCCCCACCCGGGAGTTGCTGCTCCCCGAGCTATGGCGAATGCTGCGCCTGCGCCGATGGGTGATCGCAGGCTGCATCGGCGCGTCTCTGCTGCTTACCGTTGCTTACGTGCTTATCAAAGACTCGCGTTACGAGGCCGCCGCCCGCATCGAAATCAGTCCCGCAGGCACCAACTCGATGGGCCTGGACGAAGTCGCTTCGCGGATGCTGAATCCGTCCGATCCTACCATTCAGTTGGACAGCGCCCTCACGGTTTTGGAAAGCAGCACCGTCGCCCTCGCCGTCATACAGCAGACCAAGCTGGCGGAGCGCAAGGACTTCGCCGGCCGTTGGACTCAACCCCCAGGCACGGATGTTGCCACGCTGACCCCCGAAGCCCGCGACCATCTGCTGCGCCGCTTTGCTAAAGCGCTCAAGGTCGAAGTCGTACCCAAAACTGACATTCTCACCGTGCAATTCCGCGCCAAGGATCCCGCATTGGCTGCCGCAGTGGTCAATGCCACGGTGAGCAGTTACGCCGAACGCAATTTCCGCAGCCGCTACGATTCCGCCGCCCAGGTTTCGAACTGGCTCTCGGCACAAATGGAGGACCTGAAGCTGAAAGCCAACCAGGCGCAGGAGAAGTTGGCCGCGCTGCAAAAAAAGCGCGGGCTTATCGGTGTCGATGAAACCGATAACATTGTCACCGACAAGCTCAAGGACTTGAACGAGGAGCTTACGGCAGCCGAATCGGACCGCATCCTTAAGGAAGCTCGTTACCGCATTGCCGGCTCCGGAAATCCGGAGCTCATCGCCTCCACCATCCCGGAACCCACGCTGCAGGTCCTGCGTTCCCAGCAGGCGCAGTTGCGCGTGGATTATGCCAAGCTCAACACAAAATACGGCGATGGATACCCCAGGCTGGCCGAACTGGGCAACCAGATGGCGCAGGTCGACAGCGCCATCGCGACGGAACTGAAGAACCTCTCCCAACGCTACAAGAACGAATACCTGTCCGCCGCTAGTGCGGAGAAGATGCTGCAAGCGAAATTCGAAGAGCAAAAACAAAAGGCCTACGATCTCAGCGAGGGCGCGGCGCAGTACGCCATCCTCAAACACGAAGTCGAGACCTCGCAGGACCTGTACCAGACCTTGCAACTCAAGCTCAAGCAGGCGGGCATCGTGGCAGGACTGGCTTCGGCCAATATTGAAGTCGTAGAGAGCGGCCAGATCCCGTCCGCGCCGGTCGATCCGAATCCGCTGCTTGATTTTCCACTCGGGATCGGCGCGGGATTCGTCCTTGGGCTGGTATCGGCACTGGCCATGGAGGTTTCGGATACCAGCGTTCGCAACAGTGAAGATGCAGAAGCCGTGAGTGGACTGCCGGTGCTGGCCGAGGTCCCGCAGCTCAACGCGGTGAGATTCGCCACTCGCAAGCTATTTCGCAAGAACGAATCCACTGCGCCGCGGCTGGTTGCCCATTGCGAACCTCAGTCCTCCGCCGCCGAGTCCTATCGCAGTCTGCGCACCTCGCTGCTCGTGGCTGGGAACCAGCGGCCGCAGGTTCTAGCGGTAACCAGCTCCATGCCCTCGGAAGGGAAGTCTCTGACCTCCATCAACCTGGCAACGGTGCTCGCCCAGCAGGGCGCGAAGGTTCTGCTGGTGGACGCCGACCTGCGGCAGCCCTCGATCCATAAAGCATTTGCGCTTATGCCCGATGCCGGGCTTGCAGACATTTTGGCCGGCAGAGGGTCGGACGACGGATGCGCAGTCAGATTGGACTCGCTGCCCAATCTGGCCGTGCTCACCGCGGGATCGAGCTGCGCATCGCCCGCCGAAACGCTGGCCAACGATGCCATGACGGCGCTGCTCGCCCAGTGGCGGCAACGCTTCGATTATGTGGTGCTCGACACTCCGCCCATCTCGTTATTCACCGATGCCGTGATCGTGGGCTCGCAAGCTGACGCCGTGTTGCTGGTGGCGCGCTATGGACTCACTACCAAGTACAGCTTGCGCCACGCTGTGGAATTGCTGCACCGAACCAAACTGAATGTCGCCGGCCTGGTGCTCAATGGCGTTGATAGCGGCTATGAACGCTCGTACTACCACCCGTATGGCTATGGACTGGCAGGCAAGAGGGAACGTGTTCTCGACAACTAAGCTCATGGCAGTCCTTATTCTCCTGCTGTTGGCCATTTTCGGCGCCGCCCCATCCTGCGCCCAGTCACGAGAGGCTGCTACGCCCTTGCCGGCAACGGCGAGCGCTGCGGCTGAAGTAAACCCGTCTTCCGCCAGCCAGCCAGCCGACAAAACATCGGACAGCACTTTGGGACTCGACACAGGAGATTTGCTTGACGTCCGCGTCTTCGACACGCCCGAGCTTTCCGGCAAGCTCCGGGTCGATGAGGCGGGCCAGATCACGTTGCCTATCGGCGGTGCGGTGACGGTTCGAGGATTGACCGCCGAGCAAGTGGGGGTCGCGATCGAGGAGCGTTTGCGACAGCGAAACATCCTCCGCGATCCCCACGTCGATGTCTTCGTTGATGATTACGCTACTCAGGGCGTCACCGTGGCCGGCGAGGTAAAAACGCCCGGCATTTATCCCTGGTCGGGCAAGCATACCGTTCTCGACTTCATCTCCGCCGCCGGTGGCGTGACGCCTTATGCGTCGCGCACGGTCACCCTCAGCCGCAAGGACCGCGAGCAGGTCATCACCTTTCAAATGAATAATTCAATGCAGATGCCAGGTGGGGCCGATCTCGAAGCACGGCCCGGAGATCGCATCCTGGTGACGCGCGCGGGCGTGGTCTACGTTGTGGGTGACGTGGGACGTTCCGGGCGGATACCTCATCGACAACAACGACACCGTGACTGTGTTGAAAGCGCTCGCTTTGGCGCAAGGGATGAATAAAACCGCGAAGTACGATGCCAAGCTCATCCGCAATGCGCCGTCAGGACGGACGGAGTCCGATCTGCCGCTGAAGAAAATTCTTGCCAACCAGGCGGCTGATCCCAGGCTCCAGGACGGCGACATCCTGTTCATTCCCGTCAGCGGCGCTAAACAATTTGCCGACAAAGGCATGACCGCGATTCTGCAAACGGCCGTAGGGGTCGTGATTTACGGCAGGCTATGAGAGCCGGGCGGGGCCGCGCGCAACAACTCCATCGCGATCGTCCAGGGCTTTGGATCGCATTCTTCGGCCCTGACGGCGTGGGCAAGTCGGCGGTGATTGAGCGCTTGCCAAACGAGCTTGCCGGCGCGTTCTCCGGTTGCGCACACTTTCATTTTCGCCCGCGATTCGGCGCACGCGAAACCGAGGGAGAACCGGTCACCGCTCCTCATGCACAAACACCGCGCGGAAGCCTGATCTCCTATTGCAAGCTGTTGTACTGGCTGCTGGACTGCTGGCTGGGCTACTGCTTCCTCGTGCGTCCTGCGTTGCGCCGTTCCGGATTGGTGATCTTCGATCGATACCTTCCCGACCTGCTCGTGGATCCGGTGCGCTATCGCTTGCCGGTTAGCGCCATGAAGTTCGCTTTCTGGTTGGTGAAGCTGGCGCCCCAGCCGGATCTTTGGGTTCTCCTGGACGCTCCAGCCGAAACCGTGCAGCAGAGGAAGCCGGAGGTTTCTCCAGCGGAATCGTGCCGCCAGCACCTCGCCTATTTGAAGTTGTTTGAATCTTTGCGCAACGCCCTGGTGATCGATGCGGATGGTCCGGTCGAGGAAGTCACACGCGAAGCGGCGGCGAAAATCCTGTCGATGCCACACCAGGACTCCAGAGGTCATGACAGGCTTTCTCATTGTCGCCTTCCGCCCTATTGAGAGCTGCAAAACGTTCTCTTGTCGGGTGGAAGGGCACGGCTTTAGCCGTGCCGAAAAGGGTGTTTAGAGAACGGGCTTCAGCCCCGGTCCGCCGCGGCTAAAGCCTTCTTTCCATGCATCGATTCAGCCGGGCTAAAGCCCGGCTCTTCCACCGCAGCTTAGGACTCTTTCTTGCAGGGATCAATAGCTGAACAAGTCTTCTCCTGCTTGCCCCGCGTGTCGAAACGCGGTGCGCAGCTGACGCTATTGGCGATACCCGGTCACGGCGCGCCGCGCTGGCTGATCCCGAACGAGGCCAGCCGGTTCGCGCCTGTTCTGGCGAGCTGGTTTCCCTACCGGCTCTCCTCCCGCATCCAGTGGCTTGCCATCCGAACAGCCCATCGCGCCGGCGTGTTGCAGGCTCTTCCGCAGGTGAGGACCATTCGCCTCGAAACTGCCAATGCAGTCGATTGGCGAGCTTTGGGTTGGAAGGGCGGCGACGAGCCCGCGTTCGCTATTTACATCGGAACTCCCGGAGCAACCCGGAAGGCGGTGATACACCTTGTCGATCGCGCATCGCACACCTGCGCGGCGATCTTGAAGGTGCCGCTCGCGGCTCAGGCGAAGAGCGCAATTGTCAGGGAAGCAGAGACGCTGAGCGCCCTCGCTCGAGAACAGTATGACCGCGCGCCTTCACTTCTATCGCTTGACCGCGATCGCGGGCTGGCTATGCAGCAGTTCATCTCCGGCCGGCCCGGTAGCCGCCGCATGAGACCCGAATATCACGACCTGTTGCGCTCACTGATGTCGAAGGAATGGACAACGTCTCTGGCCGAAGAGGTTATGAAGTGGAAGACATTGGCCGGCCTGACTCCGGAGTCGGACACCGACCTGTTGCCGCGCGCATTCGCTGCATTGCAGGATGACGACCCATTGCCCGCCTGCTGGATCCATGGCGACTTCGCACCCTGGAACCTACGGCAGCGCCCGCATCTTCCGCCTGCGCTCATCGACTGGGAAGAAGCCGTGCCCGGAGGCCTGCCGCTGCAAGACGCTTATCACTTTCTCCACATCCAGGATTTTCTCTTCGCCGGCAAGCCAACTTTGCACGCTGGCGTTCTTATGCCATTCGCAAAAACTCTCGGCTTGACTCCGCGTCAGTGTCGCCGGCTGGAGCTCGCATACCTGGCCCAAGCCTATCTCCAGTGTGGGTCGAGGCAAGACCACGCGCGCGCGGTCTTCCTGACAAGAACTTTGGCGATGGCAACCCAGGAGTACCCGTCCAGCAGTTCCGCAGCCAAGCCGCCGCGCTCCCATGGTGCGATTACAAACGCGGCCGGCAGCGCTCGCAGCGGTCGAGCCGAATTGTTCGCCGCATTGGTCGCGAACCTGAACGCGGAAGCCGTCGCTTACTGTGTTCTCGGCGGCTACGATCCCACGCCGGAGAGCGGCGCCTCCGACCTCGACATCATGGTGCGAGCCCAGGATCGGCCGCGCATTCCGAAGTGCTGATGCGCGCGGCGTCATCTGCGGGCGCCTCGCTGGTCCAAGCCATCCAGCATGAGACCACGGCGACTTATTTCATTCTCGCCCGCGCCGATGGCGGCCAGCTCGCCTACCTTGACGTGGACTGCTACACCGACTACCGCAAGGACAACCGCACTTGGCTGCTCGCAGACGAACTAATCGCGAATCGCCGCCCGTATCGCGACTTCTACCTGCCGTCGATTCCCGACGAGTTCACCTACTACCTGCTGAAGAAGGTATTGAAGCAGTCCATCACCCCGCATCAGCTCAAGCGGTTGCAACATCTGCTGGCGAGAAACCCCGCCGAGTGCCGGCAGCGGATCGCGAAATTTTGGCCGGCCAAAGCCGCGGCCCTGCAGCGGGCGATTGCTGAGCATGATTTTCGCAGCTTCCGCCGGCAACTGCCGGAGCTGTACTGCGAGCTCCAGACATCGCGCGCAGTTGAGCCGCTGCTATCTCGCTTCGCCGGCAAGCCGCAGGAACTGTTGCGGGGCTTGCGGCGCGTGATGCGACCCACCGGAATGTGGGTATGCATTACAGGAGCCGATTTCGAACAGCGAAGGCGAGCTTGCCGAAGAACTCGCGCATGTGCTGGGACCCGCGTTCCGCAGAACGCGGCTGCTGACCCCATCGGGTTTTCTGCACACACGCCTGTCCATCTGCGCAGACCGGATTCGATCGACGTTCGTTATCAATGCTGCCGATCAGATTTCGCTCGCCGGCTCGCACCGTTTATCTCGACTCGCATTCGCTCCCGACTTGACGATCATGCTCGATCCGCAACATCCGCACCCGGCACACGATGCGAATTACGCCGCCGACGCTATCCACATAAGCGCCGCGCAAAATTCACAGAAGCTCGTTCAACCCGCGTCGGACGCGGTCCTCGAATGGCTGGCATCTCGCCTTCGTACCCGATTTCGATTGCCGCAATTGCCCGCTCTTAACCGCGCCGGCGACGCGCACGAGCCGCAACTCAGTCTCGCCGGGTCGGACTAAATGCCGCGAATCCTGCTCTCCGCCTATGCCTGCGAACCCGGCCGCGGATCGGAACCCGGCGTGGGATGGAGTTGGGCGACCGAACTGGCGCGCCAAGATCATGAAGTCACAGTTGTGACCCGCGCCGTCAATCGGCCAACCATCGAGCTGCACATCCAGTGGCTGCCCAACCCGATCAACTTCATCTACTACGATTTGCCCGCGTGGCTGCAGCGGCTTCGCCGTTTTCCCGGCGGTAAGCAACTCTATTACGTGCTATGGCAGTGGTTCGCCGCCCGCATGCTGCGCCGCTGCTTTCCCCGCTTGCCTTTCGACCTTGCCCAGCATGTCACCTACGTCAGTGTGCGCTATCCCAGCTTTATGGGCTCGCTCGGAATTCCTTTTTACTTCGGCCCGGTCTCCGGTGGTGAGGCTGTTCCTCCGGCGCTTCGCTCCGGATTCCCGGCCGGAGAGCAATGCCGCGAAATCCTGCGTGAGCTTTCCAACCGCTGCGTCCGTATCGATCCCCTCATGCGACGTACCTTTCAGCAAGCCAGCCGAATTCTGGTGACCCGCGACACGCTTCCGCTGCTCCCGCGCAATGTTCGGCACAAGGCTACGCAGACCTTGGCCATCGGTGTTCCCCGGGATTTCCCTCACCCGGCCAAACCTGCTCATCGCAACTCGGGTTTTCGGCTGCTCTACGTTGGCCGGCTGCTGGACTGGAAAGGTGTCGACATCGCGCTGCACGCCGTGAGCCTCGCCCGGCAGAGGTATCCGGATCTCAGCATCACCATTGTGGGCGCCGGTCCGGCCGAACGCCGATTGCACACCCTGGCACGGGAGTTGGGCCTGAACGGAGCCGTGCATTGGGCCGGCTGGGAGCCGCAATCGCAGCTCCCATCGTATTACCAGAATGCCGACGTGTTCATCTTTCCCAGCCTGCGCGATTCGGGAGGCATGGTGGTGCTGGAGGCGCTGGCTTACGGAGTGCCGGTCGTATGCACCGATCTCGGCGGGCCGGGATTGATCGTGAACCAAAGTTGCGGACGCGCGATCGCGACTGGCGGACGCACGCGGCAAGAACTTGCGCAGGCTTTCTCTGACGCACTGCTCGACGTGATCTCCGAACCCGGCTTGCGGGACGCGCTGTCGCGCGCGGCGCGGCTCCGGGCAACCCAGTTCAGCTTCCAGCGCCTGGTGCGATCGGTGTTTCCCACACCGCCGTCAAAAACCATGGAGCGCCAGGCATGAGTGCGGCGCAGTGTCTCGCTTCCGGCTATCGCATCGCCCCCTATGAGCGACCGCGGCAACGCACCTGGGCCTACGTTCTGGGCCGCGCCCTCGTCCTCAGCTCGTTGTTCTCCATCATCTTCCTGCCGGAGTTCGCCCACACCAGCACCGATACGCTTTCGCCCTGGTACAACAAGGCTGCCGCAAGTTTCCGTTTTATCGATCTGCTCCTGCTCGTGACGGCATTCTGTCATGTTGTGGCGTTGGGCTGCATGCGCCATAAGCGGGTGCAATTCCCCCGCGCACTCGCCATCCCGGGACTGGCTTTTCTAAGCTGCATCGCGCTTGCGGTCTGGTACGGCGCGCGTCACGGCGGCAGCAACTTCTTCTTCGATTGGCGCGGCCTGGCCCTGGGCATCGCGTTGTACTTCGTGTGGTCGTTCTGGTTGCAGGATGCGTCGGATGCCGCCGCAGCGCTTCGCGTATTCCTGGTTTACGCGGGTGTCCGCATCGCCATCCTCTACGCTCTGTATTTCGTCGGCCGGCGAGACACGCTGCTCGGCGTCTCCATTCCAACCTTCGACGGACCGACCCTGTCCTGCATTGTCTTCGCTGGACTCCTTGCGTTCGCTTACCAGGAAGATGCCCGCAGCATCGCGACCAAGCTCTTGTGCTCCAGTCTTGCGCTGGCTGCCTATCTGCTGGTTTTACTCTGCTTGCGGAGGACCTACTGGGGTGAACTAGCGCTCGGCACGCTGATTTTGCTACTGCTCAAGCGGAGCAAGCGGGTGCGCAGTTTCGTCTTCGCCGGGACCGCCATTTTGATCGCCGCCGTCATTCTCGGAACGCTCGTTCTCCGGACGGCTGCAGAGCCTCGACGTTAGTCGCGATGACCGGGAATTCAGCGCCGACAATGCCGACCACGTTTACGACCTGATCGATGCCTGGTACCAGGTGCGGCAGTCGCCGGTGATGGGCATCGGTCTCGGCACCTCTTACGCTACCTGGCACATTCGCAACTGGAAACCCGATTCGGTGATGGTGCATAACGCGCCGCTGCACGTGTGGCTGAAGTACGGAATCGCCGGTCTGGCCTGCTATCTGTGGTTCAATATTGCATTGCTGAAGTGGTTCTATGGCAGAGCGCGCTCGCCGGGCACGCGCAATCCCATCTTTCTGACCGCAGCCTTTTCGTACGTGGCTGCACAATTCGTGATGACCCTCGGCTTTGCCCCCTGGCCCTACTCCGAATTGCAAATGACCACGCTGCTGTCCTTCCTTGTCGCCGCTGCCGTCGCCGTAGACCGTTCGGGTAGAGCTGGCCTTTAGGCCAGCGTCTAAGCCCCTTTTATTTTTCTCATCCCGAGCGGCCTTTAGGCCGCGAGGGATCAGGGTTTCGACTTTTTCAGTGGGCTGTAAGGCGTGATTATCTACTTGACTCAAGCGCACATGAAATCAGCGCGAATCTGCAAGCCTACCTTGACGAAATGTGCTTCCGTTTCGACAATCACAAGAATCCCCTGTCTGTTCCGCGATACCATCAAGCGCATGTTGAATGCTGACTACCTTGAATTTAAACAGTCAACAGCGGCAACCTAACGATTGGCGACATATATTCTGCCACTCCCGCAGTTGTGCCAAACATCGAAGGTGCGTACAAACCACCCGCAGAATTCCGTGACGCGCACCTTATTGGAGGGAAGTTCTTTATCGGTATATTTGAGCGTCACAAACACATACATCCGCTGCTTCCCTGCCAACACCAATTGGTAGGCTCCCCACATGCTGGCGATCTCGTCGTCAGCCCCTGGCGCGCTAAAAAAATGCTCTGGAGGAACCTTGGCTATCCCCGGCTGTATCTCGCTTACTCCGATCGTCTTCGGCGGCGGCACGGAATCCGCGAAGATTTGATTCTTTAGTTCCTCGTCTTCAGTCAACGCCTTGGGAGAGGATACGATAATCGCTCTATTCCACATCGTTCTCACTGGGATGTTGCCGCTGTTGACATAGTAAATATTTAACCCGAATCCTTGTCTCTTTCCATCGGTCAGTGGAACACCAGTAACGTTATAGACCTGTAATCGAGATTGTTCTACACGGCCGCCGGCTCGCATCGGTGTTTTATCCATAAAAAACGGCGGCATTCTAATAGCAGACTCGATACCGTTAGGTTTAGCATTTTCGGCCTGCATGCGGATGGCACCCTTATAGCCAGTTGATAGGCGAAAATCACCAGCCACACCGCCAGAGTTGCTAATACTACCCCCACATTTCCTTGCCACGTCCGCTGCACTTCTTGCCATCCTTTTGCTACCCACGTGATAGACAAAAGCAGCAATGGAATCACAAGAAACGCAACCGCAACTGCCAAGGTGGTTGTGCCCATAGCAGACACCATCGCCTGCCACGACCTGACCACCATACTCCACCAGAACGATAGCACCCGCACGCCTCCGCAAACCCGAACAACGCCTTGCCGGACCGACTTCAGTCAGAATACGGATTGGCTTACCTTGCGTCACGCCGATAATCCTGACTAAGTCGTGCCCTGATACAAAGCCGATCCATTTACCTATGATCCTCCCTTCGCTGTCCGTCATCACGCCTTCCTACAACAGTGCCCAGTTCCTTGAAGACGCGATCCTCAGCGTTTCGCTACAGCAGGGCGTCGCAGTGGAGCACATCGTCCAAGACGGAGCCTCAACCGACAATACGCGCGCGATTGTGCAGCGCTATCCGGCAGTGCAATGGTTTTCCGAGCCTGATCGCGGCCAGTCCGATGCCATCAATAAGGGCTTTCTGCGCGCAGGCGGCGACCTGGTGGGCTGGCTGAATGCCGACGATTACTACCTTCCTGGCGGGCTTGAGGCAATCGCGCAGGCTGCCCGCGAACATCCTGAGGCCGACGTGTTTTATGGCGACTGCGTTTTTGTCGACGGCGAGGGAAGAATCCTTCGTTCCAAGGTCGAACACGATTTCGATCGCGCGGTCCTGCTCTACTTCGGCTGCTACATCCCTTCGACCTCAACTTTTTTTCGCCGGCGTCTGGTCGAGCGCGGTCTGCTGCTCGACTGCGATTACCGCGTCTGCATGGACTTCGAGTATTTCGCGCGGCTGGCCCACGCGGGCATTCAATTTCATTACGTGCCGCGCGTGATCGCCGCTTTCCGCTGGCACGGCAGCAACGTCAGCCTCATGAACGCGCAACGGCGCTACGAAGAGAGACGCCTGGTGCAACGCCGCTTCGCCGGCGCAAGCTATTCCAACGCGACCCTGGACTTTCTCGCCTACGCGCATCGCGCCAAGCGGCTCTTGCGCAAAGCCGCCAGCGGCAACCTCACCCGCGAACTCCACTTGCGCCAAATGATCGGGCTCGATACCCGTTGGTTCGACGCTCCGGCGGGCCGGCAGACATGCCAAGAATTAGCTTCCTGGGAACCCTGCTCAATTGAATCGTTCTTATGATGCATGCGCTGAATAGTGCGGCTACCGATTGTATTCTCGACAGATTCAAGGAACTGCTCACCGCCATCCAGCCAGGTGACCACCTCCAGATCACCTTCGACGAGGCCCGCGAGCTTCAAGCAGCGGTCGAAGAGCTGGAAGACGAGATTCTGGAATTGAAACAGGTCCCCGCGGAGGCCGAGCCGGAGCCTACACATCTCAGCCTGCTGTTCGCGACGGGAAAGATGCTCGGGCCGGGCTACGAGATTTCCGGCGATCTCGACCAGGAGGCTCAGGAACGCAGCGCGATTATTGGCGACATCATCCGGGAAAGCGCGGAGGACTGTGCCAGGCGCGGATTGCCCGTCAACGACCATCCCACCAAATACACCGTTCGCTGGATGCTCCGGTCGATTCTGCAGAGCTGGGCCAGGGGAGAGACGCAGACAATGAGCGAATCCCTGTTGAGGCGTATTCTCGCGCAGTTTTCACCGGAAGAGTTGCGCTATTACGTGTCGCAAGAGCGGGACTGCGAGTTCCCGGAGTTTCTGGGCCCCGAACCGCAGATTCCAGTTAACCGAAACACGTCGCGTCACGCAGGACCGAATCCGCAAAGCACCTGCAACCGTCCAGGGCATCGATACGGGGCGCTCTGCGACACAACGACCGCGGCCACGTGGGGCGTGAATGCCGCGCGCCGACGCTCCTCAGTGCACACAGACATGCCAAAAATTAGCTTTCTTGTAGTCCACAACCGATATCGCCAGCCCGGCGGCGAAGATGCGGTGGTGCGCGCCGAAGTTGACCAGTTGCGTGCCCGCGGCCATCGCGTCATCCCCTACACCCGCGACAATTCCGAAATTGCCGGCTATGGCCTCGCGCGCAAAGCATCGTTGCCCTTGCGCACCACTTTCAACCCGCAAACCTACGCCGCAATTCGCGGCCTGATTGCCCGCGAACGTCCCGACATCGTCCATATTCACAATTTCTTTCCCCTCATCAGCCCGGCGGCGCATTATGCCGCGAAATCCACGGGCGTGCCGGTCCTGCAAACGCTGCACAATTACCGGCTGCTGTGTCCGGCGGCCACGCTGTTTGCGCGCGGAGAACGATGTCGCCAGGGTTGCCGCAATTGCGGGGCTGGCCTGTGGCGCGCGTGCTATCGCAACTCGCGGATCGAGACGGCGGGCGTCTCGATGATGCTGCAGTCGCATCGTCTGCTGGACAGTTGGAATCGCTGCGTCGATGCTTATCTCGTCCCCAGCAACTTTTGTCGAGACTACTTTGCCGACGCCGGACTGCCTGCACCCAAGATGCACGTGCAACCCAATTTTCTGGAATACGATCCCGGCGGCCGAATCATGCACGGCAACTACGCGCTCTTCGTCGGCAGGCTGTCGCCGGAAAAAGGCGTGCTGGAGATGGTCCGGGCGTGGGCGCAACTGCCATACGTACCCTTGTTGTTAGCCGGCGATGGGCCGTTGCAAACGCAGATCGCTCAGGTGGCCGCGCGCACCACGGGATGCGTGAAGCTGCTTGGGCAACTGGACGCCGAGCAAACCATTGCCCACATCAAGCGGGCGCGCTTTCTGGTATTCCCCAGCCGATGGTACGAGCCCTTCGGTATGGCGCTGCTGGAGGCCGCAGCCTGCGGCGTTCCCGCAATCGCCTCGCGCATCGGCGCCATTCCGGAATTGGTGGCCGATGGCAAGACTGGCCTGCTCTTCGATCCCGACAACTTTGATGAGTTGGTCGAGAGCGTTCGCTGGGCGTGGTCGCATCCGGCAGAGATGGACCAGATGGGCAACGCCGCCCGGCAACTCTATCTCGAGAAGTTCACCGCCGAGACCAGCTACCAGGCCCTGATGAGCGTCTGCCGCACTCTGCTGCAATGAACTGTCATCACCATCGAGCTACCATCCGTTTGAAATTTCACAAGCTGAGGAGACTCTGATTAAGCCTCAGTTTTGAAAGGGCACGGCTTCAGCCGTGCCGCAAGTGCAGCAAAATTAGTGCGGGCTTTAGAGACTGTGTCGCACCCGAAATCAATTTACGTGGTGGGAAAAACCGTCAGAATTGCAGCAGAAACAGCCGCGCAGCGGCGGGATGGTGTTAGACCGGCGCGTAAGCGCCGGGTGTGAGTGGGAAAGGAACCGAGCCGCGGCAGCGGCGACACCACTCGCGACACAGTCTCTTTAGCCCTGAGGGCGATCAGCAGCTTGTTCAGAGTCTCCCTAATGCAATTCTCCCGTTCGCTGCTGTTTGTGATGCTGGCCATCGCAGTGTTCGCCGGCGTTGCCCGCGGCCAAACTGTGCCCGCAAAGAATCCCCGAATATCGGCGGCCACGAATGTGGACGGAACATCGGATCCCTGTACCTCTAACTTGAATTCCGTCTGTGCCTTGGTCGACAGCTCAGTGGATCGCCGCGTAAACGCGGACGTACTGCAGCTATCGCAAGGCGCTGTGGCTTTGGATCCTCTGGGGGAAGACGAGCTAGCGCCTGTTGCTTCGCCGCCGGTTTCGCGATCGGCCAATGTGTCACGGGGTAGCGCGCAGCCTGGAGCGAATGCGATGAGCGTTCGCCTTCCTCTCGCCTCGGAGTTGTCCGATCCAGTTGCCGCTCCGCCTCCGGTCACTACCTACGACGCTGAACCGGATCCGCTGAGCCTCAACGCGCTTCGTGAGCGCAAACGGTCACGAGCGAATCAGCGACAACGGGAGCAAGCCAGGCGCAATCAGGTTGATGGAGCGCAAGCAAACGCGAGTCAACAACTCAGAGCATCCGGCATCGTCGCCGCCAATCGGCCTGCAAAGAAAATACCCACACAAGCGGAACCGGCTTGGCTGGAGCACTCTCGTTCCCAGCCGCGCCGCCGACCACGGACCGTCTGGAAACGAACTGCCGAGCCCGGACAAAGCCGCGTTACGCCGTCCGGAGGTTACTTCAACGGAGGGCCTTAGTTACCACACCAATGTGGTGCACTCCAAGCCAATCAAAACAAGGTAGTTATCAGCGCGAAAATTGTTCTGCGTAGAACAATTTCGAAACGGCTGAATTGTTCGACACAAAACAATTTTGCAGGCTGGAAACTCCAAAATCGCCGCTCCAATCGCAACATTCGCGCACACTCCATCAGATTTCTTCGAAGTTCTATCTCTCTCCACAAAGAGGCAATCATGAACTCAGCAACTCGCGTACTCGTCACCGGGGCCGGAGGTTTCATCGGCCATCATCTCGTCAAACGCCTGAAAGCCGAAGGCTATTGGGTGCGTGGCGTCGACATCAAAGCGCCGGAATTCGAACCGACGGAAGCCGACGAATTCCAACTCCTCGATCTGCGCTTCTGGCACAACGCGCTGCAAGCCACCGGACACGTCAGCCAGGTCTATAACCTCGCCGCCGACATGGGCGGCATCGGATACATTACGGCGAAGCTCGCCGACATCGCGCGCAACAACATCCTCATCAACGCACACATGTTGGAGGCGGCGCGACTAAACGGCATCAAACGTTATCTGTTCTCTTCGTCGGCCTGCGTCTATGCGGGTTCCAAGCAGAACGTCGCCGACGTCACGCCGCTGAAAGAAGAGGACGCTTATCCCGCCGACCCGGAGCCTGGCTACGGATGGGAGAAGCTGTTCACCGAGCAGCTCTGCAACTATTATCTGCACGACCACGGATTCGAAACCCGCATCGTGCGCTTCCATAATGTTTACGGGCCGCTCGGCACATATGACGGCGGCAAGGAAAAAGCTCCCGCCGCCATCTGCCGCAAAGTGGCGCTCACCGAGCCTGACGGCACCATCGACATCTGGGGCGATGGCCGGCAAACGCGCTCCTTTATGTTCATCAATGATTGCCTCGAAGGTCTGCTGCGTCTGATGGCCAGCAACCATCGCGAGCCGCTCAACTTGGGCACAGAAGAGATGGTGAGCGTGGACGAACTTGTCGACATGGTGTGCGCGATTGCAGGCAAGCGGCTGCGCAAGCGTCATCAGTTGGACCGGCCGCAAGGGGTGCGCGGTCGCAACAGCGACAACTCTCGGCTGCGCGCGGTCTTGGGCTGGGAGCCGCCGACTCCGCTGCGCACCGGGCTTGAGCTCACCTACCGCTGGATTGAAACCGAATTGCAGGACGGCGGGCGCCTCGATGCGGAACTCGCCTATGCCGCAGTCTGACTGCGGCCCGCCCGCGCGCGTCAATGTTCTGGGCGTCGGCATTAGTGCCATAAATATGGCGGAGGCCGTCGATCGCTGCGAGCGCTTGCTTGCAGAGGGGGCCAAGAAGGCCTACGTGTGCGTCACCGGCGTTCATGGGATCATGGAGGCGCAGCGCGATGCGGGCTTCCGCGAAATCCTGAACCGCGCGTTTCTGTGCACCCCGGACGGAACGCCGACGGTGTGGATCGGACGCCTGCAGGGTCACGCCGATATGTCGCGGGTATATGGCCCCGACTTCATGATCGAGTTGTGCCGCAACTCGGTTGCATCAGGCTATCGGCACTTCCTGTATGGCGGTGGGCCAGGCACGACCGAACGACTTCGCCAGCGGCTCGAGCGTCTGGCGCCCGGGATTCGAATCGTAGGCGTGTATACCCCACCGTTTCGGCCGCTTTCACCGGCGGAAGAAGACCAGCTCATCGCAAGAGTCGCTCGTGCCCAAGCCGAAATTACTTGGATTGGGCTCAGCACGCCCAAGCAAGAGCGCTTCATGGCGCGCATGGTCGACCGGCTGGACACACGCCTGATGATCGGCGTGGGAGCGGCATTCGACATTCACGCGGGCCTGCGGCGCGACGCTCCCGCCTGGATGAAGCGTTGCGGCCTGCAATGGCTGCATCGATTGTTACAGGAACCGCACCGGCTGTGGCGTCGTTATCTGTCCAACAACCCGAAATTCGTTTGGCAGGTTGCGTTGCAATTCGCCGGCCTACGAAAGTTTCGTCTTGAAGAATCGTGATCGGAGGTGCATAAGGTAAAGAAAAGTTGAACGAGCCGTTGATCGTCCTCAGGGGCTAAAGCAGTTTCAGCGCGGGTGTATTCCGGTTTTGAAAGGGCACGCCTTCACAGGCCGCTGAAAAAGTCCGTTTCTGGAAACGCTTCGTAACCGGGCACGAGTTTACGCGTGCCGAGCAGGGGCCCTTTTGCCTCCGAGCCGGCTTCAGAGGCTGCTGAAAAACTCCGGGTTCGGAGGGCATGAGTCAGGGCGCGAGTTTACTCGTGCCGAGTAAGCTCTTTGTTTCTCGCCAGAGCCGACCTTAGTCGGCGGCACAAAACGACCGATTCGGATTTTTCCAGCGGCCCATGAAGCCGGCCATACGCGAGTTCAACGGCAAGTTTCGCCGGCTGAACGGGCTGCTGAGAAACTCCATTTGATGTCCTGCTCGGGTAGTGCGGGCCTCGCGCCCGCGCGCAGGACAACAACCTCCCGCAGGGATGGCACCGGTGTGCTGTCCCTGGCGGAGCCAGGCCTGGGATCTGTCAACGCGAACTGAAGGTTCGCTGTACCTGCACGTCCCACCGTAACCCCTTCAAAGTGACCCACTATCTTCAGAGGATGTGAGTTTCTGTCGGAGGTGTGTGTAGCGTAACTCGCTTGCTTGATTTACTGTCTTTCCTCTCCAGCGGACCGCAGCCACGGTCCGCTTTTTTTCTTTGGAGATACTGTGCTTACGAGCGGCTTTGGTGCGTTTCCGCATTTGGTATGTCCTGGTAGAGCGGCGCTGAGGAGGCTGTTACGAAACTCTGTCGTCCCCGGGGGACTCGGAAAAATTCTTCCACTTGACCCCAGCACTCCGGTCGCCGCGGCGACCTCCGTGCTGGGCTGTCATGCACGCGCCAAGGGCGCTCTGTTTTCCGATGGTTTGTTCCACCGATGCAACAGCGAACTGAGTTTCGTAACAGCCTCTTCAGCGCCGCGTTAAGGCCGCCTCTGATTTTGGTTTTGCATTCCGCTGCGAAGGCAGCGGAATGCAAAACCTATCCGACGATCCGCCGAACGCGAGCCTAAAGGCTCGCTCTACCCGGACAGACCAACCCTGAAACTGCTCTAGCCGCTGAGGGACTTCCCTGTCCCGTGATCAGAATCTCGCTAATACTGACCTGACCTGTACTTTTGAAAAGAGGTCTTCAGGAATGCTGGGTCACGCGCTCGGCCCAGCGGATTTCGCCGCGCGTTCGTGATTCAGGGCGAGGAGGCGCTCTAGGATTTCGGAGTCGGTGAGAGTGGGCGGCCAGCCGTAGGCGGCGAAGACAGATTCGTCGAGCTTGCGATGCGCATCGGCCAGCCACGCGGGACGCTTGTTGTAGAGGTTGGTGAGGGTGCGATCCTTGCGCTCCAACTCGGTCGTGCCGGGAGGATTCAGCCAGGCGTCGCGCTTTTCGACGAGGTCCTTGGCGGCTTCCGCGATGGCTTTCACGCGCGGGTCGTCTCGTGGGCTCCTTGCCCGGCGGCCAAGGGAACGGAAACGTTTCGAACGTCGAAGTCGGCGTGTAGCGAAAACCGTCTTCCAGCCTCGCGACCGTCCCCATGCGAAGACCCCAGACCTCATGAACCCGCGAATGCAGAACTACCGAAGAAATAGTCGTCGTCTCGCGGAAAAGCATGAGGGCGCTATCCGGGACTAATTCGGTATCAGCCCAGCGAAAACGCTGTGCTTCGAATGACCAGTGGCGTGACGATGTAGCGATTTGTCACTTCTGTGATCCTCTTCGCAATCGCCGCCGCCTCGACCGTGACGCCACCAATGCTCACGTCGCTGCTTGTCCCGATTAGCCGACCGCTCTGGACATAACATGTTTTCTGAAATATTCGAATGGCTCCTCGTAACAGTGCTGCTTCCGACTCGGACATTTCTCGCCGAAATCAATGATCCAACATCTCGAGGTCGGCACTGTGATGTCCGATCCCGTTCATCCAAGGTCTTACGACGCGAGCTATTGGGCAAACCGTTTGGATTGCGGAGAGCGCAACATCTTTTGCGCTTCCGCATTGGAGCGAGTTCGAACTTTCCGACTTTCACTGGCCCTTGAAAGCACAGGCGTGCATTCTCCGCCAGCTGCTGCGCATTGGTCACTTCGCTATCGGTCAGTGAGGTTGACGTAGATGCATCCGGAACTGCGACATCGTTCAACACGTACTTTAGCTTCGCTGCCATCATCGAAGCCGACGATCGAAACGTGCACATCAGCGCCATCCAGTACCCAGTTTCGGTCGGATTGCGCCAGGAATATCTCCCCGGTCTCCTTGTATTCGTTCCAGCACCGTCCGATTCGCTCCGCCGCGAATTGCCTGGGTGGCAAGCAAGCCCGACTCGCGTCGCTGTCCCGCCTTCGATCTCCGCACGCGCTTTTTCGAACCAATAGGTCACGAGGTCGGCCTCTGCCGGAACACGGCCCTCATAAAGCTCAAATAGCACATCAACGTACTCGTCCCCGAGTTCGTTACGCAAACGTTTTCCACCGAGGAACGGCGGATTGCCGATTATGAAGTCTGCCTCCGGCCATGCCGGCTCCGCCGCATTTCCTTTGTCGTCAAATTCCAGAATCGCATCGCGATGTTGAATGTTGTCCAGCGGGCGAAGGATCGGCCGCCTATCCTGTTCCATGCCGTTTTCTTTCAACCACTGTAGGTAGCCGATCCACACGACTACCGAAGCAAGTTCGTGGGCATAGACGTTCTTCTCGATTCCATATAGCTGCGAGGGATCGACCTGGTGGACCAGTAAGCTGGGCAGGTGGTGCTGCGCGCTGAACACCTGTGCCTCTTTCCACAGGTCCAGCATTCGCTTCAGTGCAAGATAGAGGAAGTTGCCGCTGCCGCACGCCGGGTCGAGCACGCGCACTTTGGACAGTTCCTCGACCCAGCCGTTGACCGTTTCCTCAAGCTGCTTTCGCAACTTGTTGCGCGCGGCGTTTGACTGCTTCTCCGCGGCTTCGGCCAGCGCGATTGCCTTGGCTTTGACTTCCTCCCAACGCTTGCGCAATGGCGCGACCAGCACCGGCTCGATGATGGTGAGAATGTCTTCCTTGCTGGTGTAATGAGCGCCGAGCATTGATCGCTTGGTGGGGTCGAAGCTGCGCTCGAAGAGCGTTCCAAAAATCGAGGGCTCGATACGCGACCAGTCGAGCGTTGAGCTCGCCCGCAGGATGGCAAGGTCGGACTGGGCGAGCT
>CAVQLZ010000004.1:0-25213 GCA_963713465.1 uncultured Acidobacteriaceae bacterium | reverse complement strand
CGCGGGACTGCGATACCGCCGGGCTATTTACGACGTGTCACTTCGCGGGACCGGCCCATCCAAAGGACTTGCTGGTGCGCAACGCTGTCGTTTCCGTAGGCTACTGCCGCGCGAAGGTCTTTTGCGGTCAGTCCGGACAGTCGTCCAGCAGGTCAGCTCGCAGGCGCCCTCGGTGACCGGAAACTACACTTACTTACCATCCATTTCGGGAGTTGGCGGTTACCTTCGTTTCAGACCCTGCATTTTGTCCTCACTCCGACTTCTATCCATCCAATAAACTGAAACTGCCGAAGGCTTTCCCGCCCAACGCCTCTCGCGTTGCCGGTCTTCGGCACCCGGATTTCCGGGTCCGCCAGTAAGGTTGCAACTTGCGGCGGCAACGATCTTTGCCAATTTGCGCAGAACCCTAGAAACCTTAGTTACCATACATAACATTTGTTTTTAACAAGTTATCGAAGTTTCGGTAACCTAGGCCGGGGGGGAGGGGTATGGTTACGTTACTCGACTAAAGCGGCGGGTGCCCCAGGCTATCATCGCCGCTGGCGGGTGGCCCAGCCTTAAATGTGGGCGCCCCATCCGAGACTCGTTTGCTCGGGTGGGGCTTTTCGTTTCGTGGGCACAAACGCGTAACGCCAATCCGATTCGGCGCCGGGTTGCGCCGTCCCTGAAGGGACTCGAGATTCGAGATTCAACGTCTACCCAGCCTTGAAAGGCTGGGCTATGATCTGCCGTCCCGCTTCGCGGGACTCGGGTCTATACAGCGGGCAGCTTGCGCAGTCCGAAGTGCTTCCTAATTCTTGTCCGGAGGTGCGACAAGCATGCCTGCCAAGAAGATCGCCAAGAGTACCAAGAGGAGTGCGCAGCGGAGACGATGGTCAGCGGCCGTCACGACTGACTCCACCCATCCTCCGGAAGGGCTGTTCAACCGGAGCGCAGCCACCATTGCGCGGAGTCTGGCTTCGAAAAAGGTTTCGCCCAAAGGGCCAGGCTCGGGAATGCGGATGCTGACCTTCTACATCAACCGCGCAGGGCACAATCTCAGCGCAGAGCGGCGGGCCGAGCTGGAGAAGGCCAAGGAACTGCTGTCGAAACGAATCGCGCGCGAGAAAGAGCGAAATCCCCTCGAAAGCTCAAAGGACAGTCTTGAATCGGCACCTCATCCCGTTCTCGTTACGGAGTGGTTTTGGCGGGTGACGCAGCCTACAATGCGGGTGCCCCATCCGAACTTCGTTCAATCCCAGATGCAGCCAAAGCCGATGGCGGGTTATGATGTTTAGCGGTTTTTCCCTGGGGATGTACTCATGATTAATGGCAAACGTGTGGCCGTCGTGATGCCCGCCTACAACGCCGAAAAGACGCTGGAGGCGACCGTCCGCGAGATACCCGAGATCGTCGACACCCGCATTCTGGTGGACGACTACAGCAAGGACCAGACCGTGGCGGTGGCGAAAAAGCTGGGCCTGCTGGTGTTCGTGCACGACAAGAACTACGGCTACGGGCGCAACCAGCAGACCTGCTATCGCGAGGCGCTGGGCGCGGGCGCCGACGTGGTCATCA
Organism: uncultured Acidobacteriaceae bacterium; assembly: GCA_963713465.1. Classification (GTDB taxonomy): domain Bacteria; phylum Acidobacteriota; class Terriglobia; order Terriglobales; family Acidobacteriaceae; genus Bog-257. The sequence continues at coordinate 23,656 of CAVQLZ010000004.1, read as the reverse complement.
TGGTGCACCCCGATTATCAGTACACGCCCCTGCTGATCACGGCCATGGCCAGCATGGTGGCCTACGAGGTTTACGACGTGGTGCTGGGCTCGCGCATTATCGGCGGCCAGGCGCTGCACGGCGGCATGCCGTTATACAAATACATCTCCAACCGCTTCCTCACCGCCTTCGAGAATATGTTCCTGGGCGTCAAGCTGTCCGAATATCACACCGGCTATCGCGCCTTCAGCAGCCAGGTGCTCACCACGCTGCCGCTGCTGGAGAACTCGTCCGATTTCGTCTTCGACAACCAGATGCTGGCGCAATGCGTGCACTTCGGTTTTCGCATCGGCGAGGTGTCGTGTCCCACCAAGTATTTTGCCGAGGCCTCGTCGATCAACTTTCGCCGCAGCGTGAAGTACGGCTTCGGCGTGCTGGGCACCTCGCTGGAATACAAGTTCAACAAGTGGGGACTGATTCGCCAGCCCAGGTTCAGCGCACAAGGTAAAAAGCTGGAACTGCCGCCGGAAATGGCGCGAGCATCATCGATGGTCGGCAGCCGATAGTTTTCGAAGGACCTCGAAATATTCGTCGGTGTCCATCCCGCGTGGAGGCCCTTTGGCTGCAACTTTCCTGCACTCCGGCTCGTACTATCTCTTGGGCGGGTCCGTCCAACGGTAAAATGCTGTTAACGGCTTAACCATCCCACTCATTCGACAACCGCGAGTGAGTGGTGCGCCCGCATTCCCGATGACCTCGACTTCGCAGCAACGGCGATTGGCGCGCGCGCATTTCCTGCGCGAACCAACGATGATCGCATTGGAAACCATGCGCACGCACAAGCTGCGCTCGTTCCTGATGCTGCTCGGTGTCATTCTCTCGGTTTCAACGCTGATCCTGGTCGTGGCCCTGATCGCCGGCATGAACCAATACTTCGCCACGCGCATCGCGAATCTCGGGTCGAACGTTTTCCTGGTCCTAAAATTCGGCATCATCAGCGACTCGAAGGAGATGCTCAAGGCCGAACGGCGCAATCGCGATATCACGTGGGAAGACTACGAGGCGTTGCGCGACAACTTGAAATTGCCCCAGGCGGTCGGTGTGCAGGCGGATGGGATAGCCAATGTGCACAGCGAGCGGCAAAGCCTGGAGGACGTCGATTTGCGGGGCGTGACCGCCAACATCGGCGACATGGACGTCGAAGAGGTCGCGACCGGCCGCTATATCACCGACACCGACAACGAGCATCGCGATCTGGTTTGCATGATCGGCGCCGACGTCGCGGAGAAGCTGTTTGCCAATACCGACCCAATCGGCAAAGTCCTCACCATTGACGGGCAGGAGTTTCAGATCGTTGGCGTGGCCAAGCGCATCGGCAACGCTTTCGGCCAGTCGCGCGACAATTTTGTCTACATCCCGGTCGCGACTTGGCTGAAAATCTACGGGCGCAATACTTCGCTGCATATCAACATCCAGGCGCGCGGCCCGGAGTGGATGGCGCGCACCGAGGAGGAAGCGCGAGTGCTGATGCGCGCGCGCCGCCATCTTGGCCCCAACGATGAGGACAACTTTGCGGTACTCGGCAGCGATAGCCTGATGAGTTTGTGGAAGAACCTTACCGGCACGCTCGCCTCGGGTATGGTGGGACTGGTTTCCATCTTCCTGGTCATCGGCGGTGTGGTCATCATGAATGTCATGCTGGCATCGGTGACCGAACGCACACGTGAGATCGGGATCCGCAAGTCGCTGGGTGCGAAGCGCCGCGATATCCTGCTGCAGTTTCTGGTGGAGTCCACGGTGATGACGCTGGTGGGCGGTGCCATCGGCGTTTTCATTGCGTGGATGCTGGCCGTCATTGTGCGCAGCGCAACGCCGGTGCCGATGACGGTCCCGTTCTCCGCGGTCGCAGTAGCGATCACGATCTCCTCTGCGGTGGGCGTATTTTTTGGTGTCTATCCCGCGCGCAAGGCGGCGAGGCTGGACCCGATCGAGGCGTTGCGGTACGAAAATTAGTTGTCAGTTGTCGGTTGTCGGTTCAGACCGGCCGCTGCTCACTGACAACCGGCAACTGACGACCGACAACCGATAACATGCTCTTAGGAATCAACGCGCGCATGGCCCTCGAAACGGTGCACGAGCACAAGACGCGCTCGTTTCTCACCGTGCTGGGCGTGGTCATCGGTGTGGCCGCGATGATCTTTGTGGCCTCCATGCTGGTGGGTGTCAGCCGCGACATCGGGGGCTATCTCGACGACTACGGCACCAACACGCTCTTCATCTTCCGCTGGGACTTCGCCATCCACGTCGGACGCATGAGCTCGGAGGAACGCAACCGCAAGCCGCTCACGCTGGCAGACGCGCAGGCCATCCTTGCCGAGTGTCCGCACGTTAAGGCGGTTACCGTGGAAGTGATGCCGCTTATCAATCCTGATCAGCAGCGGCCTCCGCTGCGCGTGGCGCGCTACGCCGGGCACGAAATCACCGATCTCGACTACACAGGTACGAACAGCGCCTATCAGGACGTGTACAACGCTCATGTCCGGCAGGGCCGCTTCTTCACCGACTTCGAAGACGAGCACCGCGTAGACGTCGCCGTGATTGGCGACGAAATCGATAAGAACTTCTTCCCCGCGCACGACGCCATCGGCAAAACCATCCTGGTGGATGGCATTTCCTACAAGGTGATCGGCGTCTTCGACAAGCGCAAAGGCCAGCTCTTCAAGGACGAGAGCGCCGATCGTACGGTGAAGGTCCCGTACCACTCCTACAAAAAGCATTACCCCGCAGACGATGAGCACTTCATTGGCGCCGAAGCCTATCCCGGCTACAAGGACGCTGCCGAAGACGAGATTCGCGGCCTCTTGCGCCGCCGCCGCAACGTGCCGTTCAACAAACCGGACAACTTCGGCATTACGACCGCACAGGCGCTGGCCGACAACTTCCGCCAGATCATGAGCACGGTCGCGTTGATGACCATCATCGTCAGCTCCATTGGCTTGCTGGTGGGCGGCGTCGGCGTGATGAACATCATGCTGATGTCGGTGACCGAGCGCACGCACGAGATCGGGGTCCGCAAAGCCATTGGCGCGCGGCGCGGCGATGTCATTCGCCAGTTCCTGACCGAAGCCATCGTCCTCACTGGCCTGGGCGGATTGGCCGGCGTAATCGTGGGCGTTGCCGCCGCGTCAGTCCTCCCGCTCATCTTTCCCTCCATGCCAACCTCGGTACCGATCTGGGCGATCTTCGCCGCCGTGCTGATGGCCATGAGTGTGGGATTGTTCTTCGGGATGTACCCCGCGGTGAAGGCGTCGCGGCTCGATCCGGTGGAATCGCTGCGCTACGAATGACCGCGCTTGCCTGCCGCACTCATTCGCGGTTTTCGAATGAGTGGGACACGGAGTGACTGCTACAATCATCGCATGCCTTTCCGCGGACCCGAGACCAATCACCAGAAGGGAAGAACGCCACCTCCGGACGACACTCATCAGGAAGCGGCCTATCTGAAGATGCTGGGCGAAAAGCAGCGCCCGGTGCGCATCAAGCTGATGGACGGCGAAGTGGTGCGCGGCTGGATCGAATACTACGACCGCCGCATGGTGCGCCTCACGCGCGACGGTGCGCCCAACCTGTTCATCTTCAAGCACGAGATCGCCTACATCGCGGAGGATGTCGCGCGCAAGCCGCGTCCTGAATCCAGCGCGCGGCCGCAGGACGGCAACTCGTCCAACGGCGGCCAATGAGCCGCTATCTTCTCGACGTTGAGGCGATTGCGCGCGAAGCTGGCGCTTTACTGATGGGCCATTTCGCGCGGCACGTCACCATCGAGTACAAAGGTGAAGTCGATCTGGTCACCATCGCCGACCGCACTTCGGAAGAGTTGATCGTCAATCGGTTGCGCGCGCGCTGGCCCGAGCACGGCATTGTGGCCGAAGAGGGCACACGCAGCGATCCCGGCGCGGAATATCGCTGGTACGTCGATCCGCTGGATGGCACCACCAACTTCGCGCACGGCTACCCGGTCTTCTGCGTCTCGATTGCGCTGGTCAGGCAGGATGGTCAGCTTGAAATCGGGGTGCTCTACGATCCCACTCGCGATGAGATGTTCGCCGCCGCGCGCGGCGCCGGCGCAACCCTGAATGGCAAGCCGATGCAGGTTTCGAAAACGCCGCGTCTTGCCGAATCGCTGCTCGGCACCGGATTCCCCAGCCACAAGCGTCACCAGAATCCCAACATCCACTTCTACCACCAGATCACGCTACGCTCGCATGGTGTGCGGCGCGCGGGCTCGGCTGCGCTCGACCTGGCGAATGTCGCCTGCGGGCGCTACGACGGTTTTTGGGAGTTCAATTTGAATCCCTGGGACACCGCTGCCGGCGTGCTGCTGGTGGCGGAAGCCGGCGGCAAAGTGACGCGCTTCGACGGCACGCCCTTTCGCCTCGACAGCCGCGAGGTGCTCGGCAGCAACGGCCTGATTCACGATGAGCTGATCGGAAACTTCGAAGAGATCTTCGCCGGCCGTGGACTGGAGGAGCTGCCATCCGTGCCGGAGTATGTGAAGACGCGCGAGTAGAGCGGCTCAAGATATCAACCCACTGCAACGCCCGTTAATGTACGCCGGCCAGCATCTCGCGAAAGTAATCGTCGGAGAAGTCAAGTTCAATCGACCGGCGCTTCAGAAGGTAGGGATCGGTTGAAGTGGAGCAGGAACCGGATAGGACAGTTGCCGCCGACAAAAATCCACATCTCTTCACCGCCGCGACAATGGTCTCGTTGAAGTCACCGTTGGGATAGGCGAAATGGATCACCGGGCATTGCAACTCTTCTTCAATGCGCCGTTTGGATTCGGCCACTTCCGCGTACACCGATTGCGCGTCTTCCAGAGCAGTCAGTATGGGATGGGTGGTGGAGTGACCGCCAAATTCCACGCCCGAGTTCTTCAGCATGCGGACCTCATCCCACGTAAGGGCTGCATACTGCGGAGGAGCCGGCTTCGGCAGCTCGACCGCCAGCGTCTGGGGCAGGTGCTCCAACACTGCCAGCCGCGTGCGGTTTGGGACTCTGGTGAGCGCCGCGCACAGCGCCGCATACGCGCTCTGCCGTTCTGCATCACTTCGCAGCGGCAATGGCCGATGCTGATTTTCCCCAGCCAAGCCATTCTCGAAATACGGCTTGGTTGTGCGCTGTAAGGCGTATTCCAGCTGGTCCCACCACGGCCAAAGCCGGCCATCGATGAAATCACTGATGAGGTACACCGTTACCGGAAGCTGGTACTCCTGGAAAAGCGGGAACGCGACCGAGAGAAAATCCCGATAACCGTCATCCACGGTAATGGCCACGGCTTTGGGTGGAAGCGTGGCTTGCCCGTTGAGCGCGCGCTGGATTTGCGACAGGGAGACAGGATGGAAGTGTTTCCGGATGTAGCTAAACTGTCGCCTGAGAACGTCGACGGTATCGATCCCCTGAATGTCGCTGAAGCGATGATAGGTCAGAATCTGAAAAGAACTGCGGTGATACCAAAACAGCGCCTGCAATCCGCCAAGCCTATGGAGACTTAGCCGGGCGAGATTTTTGATGGGATTATGGGCTGCGTTCATCCGAGGATCGGCCAGGGGAGTCAGGATAACTTGGTATCCTGCGGAGTGTAGATGGTTTTGCGGCGTGAGGGCAAGCTTGGCGGCGCGCAGCCGGCTTTGGCGACTGACATCTCGGCGGGCGGGCGTGTCATAATGCCGTGTCGAGACGAAGACTCCGGCCAGGTGTGCGCAGATGATTGCCAACAACGTTTCAGCAAGTCCTGCCAGAACGTGCGAAATTCGCCTGGCGGGGCCCGACGACCTGGCCAGCATGGTCGAGCTGTTACCGGAGCTGGACGGTGAGTCTTATAGCCAGCGCTTTCCCGGCCAGACATGCGCTGATTTCATCCGCTGGAAATACTTCAATAATCCCGCTGGAGACGCCGCAGTAGGCATAGCGCTCGATGGCGAACGCGTGGTCAGCATCGTAGCTGGAACTCCCAAACGCGTGCGGCTGGGGACTGAAGTGGTCGTGGCGTTCGAACTGGGAGACTTTATTACCGCGGCAGACCACCGCAAGCGCGGGCTGTTCTCTGCGCTCATCAACCTGGTTTGCGAGGCGGCGCAGCAAAGGGGAGCGGCCTTTACCTATGTCAGGCCGAATGACGTGTCGTTTCCCATCCTCGCGTCGCGGCTATCGTTCGCCGAACCGGGGAAGATTGAGATGCGACGCTATGTCGAGTTGAGCGGCTTAGTTCACCGCAAGCTAGGCATACCGGCGAGCTTGTTGCGCGGAGTAGGAGCCGATTGGATCACGCGCAAGTTGGCAATTCCCGAATCGTCCAGCTCGATCTGTGTCGATGCCATACGCCGCTTCGAATCTGATGTTGACCAGCTTTGGGAAGGTACGCAGGAGCAGTTCAGCTTGAGCCTGGTGCGTGACAGCCGATACTTGAACTGGCGCTATGTCGAGTGCCCCACCCCTTATCGAATATGGCGCGCGCGTCGCCAACAACAAATGGCTGGATACCTTGTTGCCTTTATCTCTCGCCTGGGGCCGATCGCAACTATTTTGGATCTCTACACTCATCCAGCGGATGAGGAAGCCGCAGCGGCCCTGCTAAATGTGGCCGTCCATGACATGCTTCGGGAGGGAACGCAGGTGGTGTATGCCTGGACATTGCAAAGTGGCGCGGACTCGGCCAGCTCCCGATTGCTCAAGCGTACCTGCCGGTTCGTGAGCAAGCCCTTGCTGCATTTTGCCATGCGGCCGCTCAACGGGCGAACCGTTCAGGACCTGCCTGCGGCGCGCTGGCAGCTTACCGCCGGCGACTTCGACGGCTTCTGAATCCATATCAAATCCATGGAACGCGCTTTCAAAGAGCTGTTCGACGGTTGTGTCGATCACTACGCCCACGAGCGTGAACTACTGCCGTATTTCCGCGCGCAGGTCAAGATCATGCTGCGGATGCTGTCCAGCGAAAGTGCCGGTACCGTGCTCGACCTGGGTTGTGCCGCAGGCGCTGAGATCCCGGCGTTGCGGGGCTTGGGCCACAGGTTAATCGCCGCGGACCTGTCCGAGAAAATGACCGCGGCTTGCAAGAAGCGCTTTGCCAACGACGCTGCCGTCGAGGTGATTTGTGCCGAAGCGGACCGCATCCCGCTGTCGGCCAATTCTGTGGATTACGTAGTTTGCCTCGGTGTCTTCGAGTTTCTGCGCGACTATTCGCCGGCGCTGGCGGAGATCTCCCGTGTACTGCGGCCCGGCGGCCTGGTGGTGTTGGCAATTCCCAGCGCGATCAGTTTGTACAACGTGTCGGATCGCCTGGTGGCTGGCACAGTCGGCCCGCTCTGGCGCACGGTCAAGCGCGCCATGGGGCGCAAGCCGGTTTCCGCCCCCACTCGGCCGGAGACGAACCTCTGTGTACCTTGGAGATTTCGCGAGCTGCTGCGGCAACATGGTCTGCATCCCGAGCGCGACGCCTACTCCAACTACTTTCTTTATCCCCTGGATCGATTTCCCTCGATTGACGTAAAGGTGGCGGCGCTTCTTGAACCGTTAACCTCCGTGCCGATTGCGAAGTTGGGGGCCGCGGTTTACCTGGTGTCGGCCCGGAAGAGCAAGTAGGTTGCGACGAGCAGTAGGTATGACCGGAGATCATCAGAAGTAGGCGTCGCCTCGGTTCGGCGCGATGGTTTCGTTCATCAGGCAGCTTCGCTCAGTTCGGCCCGGAGCCGCCACCGGGAGGGCCGCCCTGAGGGCCCGGTGGAGGCGGTGGCGGATAAGGCGTGTTCGGCATCGTGCTGCCGCTCTGCTGCGGGTCGTCGGGTTCTTCGCCCGGGCGGCGCAGCGTGGGTCGATACGCCGGCTGCGGCGCTTCTTTCTTCTGCGCGACCTCGGTTTCCTGCGACTTCAAATCCACTTCTTTTTCTGTGCGCACAACCTTCTGGCCGTCGACCGTCATGATCTCCAGTCGCGTAACGATTGGACCGTTGAAGCGCACAAAGTCGACCTCTTCCGGCGGATTGCCGTAGATCCACTCCTCGTAGTCGACTCCGTTGTCGTCCTTGTCGCGGATCTTCTTCGGCGGACGGCCCTTGGCGAAGACCACCATGTCCCGGTCCATGCCCACCAGCACCTGGTGGTTCTTGATGGCGTCCCGCACCTTCGGCGGCAAGGTCTTCTCATAGGCTTCGGCCTCGGTCAGCGCCTTGAAGTCGAAGACCGGCGCCAGCAGGTCGCGCACCTGGGTGCCCGTCATTTCCGGAACGTATTTGTCGAACTCCAGCGTGACGGTCGACCCGGTAGCTTCCAGGCTTTTAGGCGCGCCGCCCGGCGTGACACCGGGGCCGCTGCCCATGCCCACCTGCACGTGTTGATACCACTTCTCATGCTTCTTGCCGCCACCGTTGATGTCGAAAACGATCGCCTTCTCTTTGATCACAACGTTGGTGATGACGACACGATCGCCGGGTTTGGCGGCAAAGCCGTTATCCATGACCAACTGCGCCACCTTCTGGCTGTCGGGAGTGACCTTGCCGTCTTTGAGCGCCAGGCCACGCTCGCCCCGCGGAATAACAATGCGCGCGAAGACGCGTTCGGCCGTAAGATCGCGCATCACCGCCAGGCGAGTTTGCGGCGTCATTTTGTCGGATGGACTGGACGAGTGGGTGTCCCCGGCGAACAACGGGATTGTCAGCAATACGGCTGTCGCGAGCAGAGAAGCAAATGCGCGGTTCATGGAAGCCCCGACTGCAAACATTATATGCCGATCCCGAGCTGCGCCAGACTTAGGCTTGGATGCTGGAGATGGGATCGCGGACGGCCTCTTCGAGAGCGGCCGGTCGTGCCGGTTGCGGCAAGACGCTCAGGGGCAACTTCCATACCAGCAGAATTCCGATCAGGAAGACCACGCTCGCGGCCGCTCCAGCCTCGGGTCCATAGGCGCCCCCGGTAAGCCACTTTGGGCCCAAGGCATCCGTGTAGACCCATAAGTTGAACACGCGAAAGCCGCTGACCGGCAGCCCTAACCCAAATCCGAGCATGGCGTTCCAGCCGAAATGAATGCCCCATGGCAGCCAGAGCGCGCGGGTTCGCAGGTAAGCCACGGAGAGCATAATCCCGATCAAGATGGAGTTGCAGGCCCCCCAGACGCTGGCGTTTGGGTTGAGCAGGTGCAGCCCGCCGTACAAGGCGGAGAAGATCAACACCGCCGGTGCAGCGCCGATCCCGCGCTCCAGGTGCTGGAAGGGGTATCCGCGAAACACCAACTCCTCGGCCAACGCGGTGACCAGCAACATGACCAGCAGCGCACCCAGGTTCGGCAGCAGGCGCACGGTCATGAGCGGAATGAACCTGAAATGGCCGAGGAAATGGACAGGAGCCACGGCCAGAAGCGTAAGGCCGCCGCCGACGGCACAGCCAATGACGAATTGCTTGAACCAGCCGGGCACGCGAGGCAGGCCCTGCGCGGCTATGCGATGATCTTCAACGTGATCGCCGATGGTGAGCATCCAGGCGAAGATGCCGAACAGCAGCAGCAGCCACAGGCAGTGGAAGATGATCTCGGTGCGGAAGGGCCGCTGGTCTCCGGCCTCGTAGGCGATGTTTCCAGAGACCCAAAACGCCAGTGCGGCCAAAAAAAGTGAGAGCGCGAACCCCCACAGCGGCCGTAGTCTGCCCTCGTTGTCCCTGAAGCTGCTCATACCTGTGCCGTTTGCCGCCGGGTTGCGCGGTGGAAGCGGAGGCCTTCGGGCGCAACCCGAAAATCGAGTGGCTGCCCGCCATGCTCGCGAATAGCTTCTTCCACTCTACTCCGGGTGCCCTTGTGGATGAGCGCGATCGCGCAACCTCCGCCTCCGGCGCCGCAGACTTTTGCCGCGCGTGCGCCGTTGCGCTTCGCCACGTCCATCAGTTTATCGACAATGGGAGTCGTGATGCCGGGGGCATTGGTGCGCCGCAGCTTCCATTCCTCCGCAAGCAACTCCTCCACGCTGTCCCAAGCCTGGGCTGCGAGCGCATGTTGCATCGCCTGCGCAATCCGCGAGATCTCGGAAAAATTCCGAACCACCTGCGGATCGCCGTCGATGTGCTGCTTGAACACCTCCCAGTTGTTGATGCCCGACTGCCGTGGCGCGCCCGTATAGAAGAGCACGAAGCGCTGATTGATTTCGTCGAAGGGAACGGCGATCTCCTCGCGCCTAATGCCGGAAACCTCCAACTGGATCGCGTTCACGCCGCCGTACATGGCCGGGTAGTAGTCCTGGCAGCCGGTAGGAACGCGAATCAACTGCGCCTCGACGTTCTGCGCAATCACGCGAAGCTGCTCCAGTTCGATCTGCTGCCCACCGAAGCCCGCCAGCGCCGCGGTGGTGGCAATCATCAGCGCCGACGAGCCGGAGATTCCCGCGCCCGCCGGCGACTCGGAATGCGTCTCCAGCAAGAAACCTTCGCCGGGCCGGAAATAGCGCACCAGATAAGCCGCGAGCGGGTGCGCGTACGCCGGCGCCGACAGCAATTCGTCGAGGTTCGCAAAGCGCTCTTCGCGGACGGTGTCGTGCGATTTGAGATGAATCTCGCGATCGGCGCGCGGCGTGATCCGGCAAGCCGTCTGGATCTCCAGGGCAATGTTCACGCTCACCGCTCCGCCATGGAACAGGTACAACGGCCAGATATCGATCGTGCCGCCGGCAAGATCGGCGCGGCAAGGAGCGGTGGTCAGGATCTGGCCGTCGTGCGCTTGGGCAATAAATTGAGAGAAGAATTGCATCCTAGGATTCGGCCCCGACTTCGAGTTCTGCGCCCACCGCAAGCACCTCGTCTACAATCTGCTCCACGTCATCGGGCGTGGTGCGATGGTTGACGAAGCAGGCCCGCAAAGCGAATCTCCCATTCAGACTCGCGTTCGATAAGAATACCTTTCCTCGGCGGACAATGCGCTGCAAAATCGAACGATTGAGCACGTCAATGTTTGTTGCGGCACAGTTTGAAACATAACAGAAACAAACCGCGCTCAAGGGGACGGGCGCAAGCAGTTCGAGTTCGCGATGGGCTGCGATCAGTTCCACCAGGTACTGCGCATTTCGCAGGTCGTTGCGGATGGACTCGCGAAACTTTTCCAGTCCGTGATAGCGCAGCGAGAACCAGAGCTTCAACGCACGAAAGCGCCGCGACAGCTCCATCGACTCTTCAAAGAAAGCGAAGCCTTCGACCGGATCTTCCAGGAGTGACTGGGCATAATCGCCGGTGTGGGAGAAAGCTCGGCGTGCGGCATTCGCGTCGCGATAGAGCAGGCAGCCGCAGTCGACCGGCTGATAAAGCCATTTGTGCGGATCGAGCGAGAGCGAGTCGGCTTGGTTCAGGCCGGCGAATTTCTCCGGCTGCGCGATGCCGGCGAGCGCACCGTAGGCGCCGTCGATGTGAAACCACGCGCCGTGCTCACGGGCGATCTTCGCTAACTCGATAAGCGGATCGATGCTGCCGGTGGCGACGCTTCCGGCCGAGCCGACTATCGCGATCGGCGTCAGGCCGGCGGCAACGTCGGTCGCGATCGCATGGCGCAGAGCGTCGATGCGAATGCGGAAGTTGCTATCGCAGGGGATGAGCCGCAGGTGATCGCGCCCAATGCCGAGCAGCGCGACCGCTTTCGGGATCGACATGTGGACCTGCTCGGAGGCGTATATCGTTCCCGGCTGTGCACCGCGCTCGTTCGCCGGAAGCCGCGCTTCGCGCGCCATGGCGAGCGCCATCAGGTTAGCGGGCGAACCGCCGCCGGTTAGCGTGCCCGTGAACCCGCGGCATCCGATCGCTTCCGCCAGCCAGCCAACCACCAGACGCTCCAGGGTCGTCGCCGTCGGCCCGGAGCGCCACGCGGTCGTGTTCTGGTTGAGCACGCTGGTGAGCAAGTCAGCCGCAGCCGCGACCGGCTCGCCCGAGCCGAAGACATAGCCGAAGAAGCGCGGACTGTTTGGGCGGCAGCCGTCGATCACCTTCGTCAGTTCGGTAAAGACAGCATCGCCGGCTCCTCGTTCCGGAAGCTCGCTTGAGAACCACGTCGCCAGTTGGCCGGCGCTCACGTCGGGAAAGCTGGGACGCTGAAGGATGGACGCAAGATATTCGAGCGAAAGCCGCGTGATACGCTCAAAAATCTCTTCGTATTTCGCGTGGGAAAGTATGAGCGGATTCATGCGCGGACGACTCCAGTTCATTGTAATTGTGTGCCGCGGTCTGCCGGTCCGAGTCCTGCCGTCGCTCGCACGCGATAAAATGTTGCTTCGTAGCGGGAGGCTTCATGGCAACTCTCACCACTCGTACCAATCCGCTCTCCTTCCTCACCGATCAACTGAACGAACTGAAGCAGAAGGGCACCTACTTCAAACTGCGCGTGCTCGATGACGAGCAGGCGCCGGTCTGCACCTTCGACGGCAAGAAGGTCATCAATCTTGCCTCCAACAATTACCTCGGGCTGACCACCCATCCCAAACTGCGCGAGGCCGCGCTGAAGGCCACGGAGGAGTATGGCGTCGGCTCGGGCGCGGTTCGTACCATCGCCGGCACCATGAAGATCCACATGGAGCTGGAGGAGAAGATTGCGCGCTTCAAGAACGTCGAAGCCTGCGTGGTCTTTCAGTCCGGCTTCACCGCGAACTCCGGCACGGTGTCGGCGATCCTCGGCAAGGAAGATTTCATCATCTCCGACGAGCTGAACCATGCCAGCATCATCGACGGCGCGCGGCTTTCGCGCGCGAAGATCAAAGTCTTCCGCCACAAGGATGCTGCGCACGCCGAAGAGCTGCTGAACGAAATCAAGAACGAGTCCGGACACAAGCTGCTGATCACCGACGGCGTCTTCTCCATGGATGGCGATATCGGCGCGCTGCCGCAACTGACCGCGCTGGCCGAGAAGTACGGCGCGATCATGATGGTGGATGACGCGCACGCGTCGGGCGTGCTGGGGCGCAACGGCCGTGGCACGGTTGACCATTTCCACCTGCACGGGCGCGTTGATATTCAGGTCGGCACGCTGTCGAAGGCCATCGGCGCACTCGGCGGTTATGTTTGCGGCACGCGCGATCTCATCGAATTTCTCTATCACCGCGGACGGCCTTTCCTGTTCTCGACCTCGCATCCGCCGTCGGTCGCAGCGACCTGCATCGCGGCCTTCGACGTTCTCGAGCAAGAGCCGGAGCGCATCGACAAGCTGTGGGAGAACACGCGCTACTGGAAGCAGGAGCTGGGCGCGCTCGGTTTCAACATCGGCGGGGTGAACACGCCGGCGAGCGAAACGCCGATCACGCCGATCATCATCGGCGATGGGAAGCTGACGATGGATTTCTCGCGCGAGCTGTTCAAGGAAGGCGTGATGGGCACCGGCATCGCGTTTCCCACTGTGCCGGAGGGCAAGGCGCGCATACGGACGATCATGACGGCGACACACACGAAAGACGAACTGGATCAGGCGCTCGACACTTTGAAGCGGGTGGGCAAGCGGATGGGGATTCTGGCTTAGCGGCTTCGTATCCAGCAGGAAACTCAGAAGCCGGGTTGCGCAGCTTTCCGGGAATACGCCCAACGGTCAGTCCGGAACCACGCAGCGGCGACGCGGCAAGGAAATCTGCGAGGGTGCCCTTGCGTGTGGTCTTGCGTTTCGGCTTTTCAGCCGCTCTGGCTGCTTTTGAGGCAACACTGCGCTCCGTAGCTTTATCCTTCATACACCATCTTTCCGCCGACGATCGTCGCCACAGCTCTCCCCGTGAAGCTCCAGCCGTTGAACGGCGTGTTCCGCGATTTCGAGAGCGACTGCGAGGCCTCGAAGGTCCAGCTCTTCTTGGGATCGAAGATGGTCACGTCGGCGTGTGAGCCCTCGGCGAGCGTGCCACGTCCTTTCAGCCCAAATAGCTTCGCGGGATTGGTCGACATCAGCTCCACGATGCGCCCAAGCGGCAGCTTGAAGTGATGATGCAGGACAGTGAGGGCGATGGCTAACGAAGTTTCCAGACCGGTGATTCCGAAGGCGGCGCGCTCGAACTCAACCGCCTTCTCGTGAAAAGCATGCGGCGCGTGATCGGTGGCGATGGCGTCGATTGTGCCGTCAACGATTCCTTCGATCAGCGCGTCGCGATCGGCCGTCGAGCGCAGCGGCGGATTCATCTTGTAATGCGTGTCGAACTCCCCGACGTTCTCGTCAATGAGCGTGAAGTGATGTGGCGTGACCTCAGTGCTAACGCGTAGCTTCTGCTGCTTCGCAGCGCGCACCGCCGCCAGCGCCTCCCGCGTCGAAAGATGGGCCACGTGCAGATGGCCGCCGGTTTCGCGCGCCAGAGCAATGTCGCGTTCCACCACGCTCGCCTCGGCTGAGTTGGGCATGCCGTGCACACCCAAACGAAACGACGTTGGCCCATAATTCATGGAGCAACCGGTGGTGACGCGTGTATCCTCCGCGTGCTGCACGATCGGTAGCTTCAGCCGCGCGGCGTGTTTCAGGGCATCGCGCATCACTCGATCGTCGAGGATGGGTTTGCCATCGTCGGTGAAGGCAACCGCGCCCGCGCGCTTCAAGGCCGCGAAGTTCGTCAGCTTCTCGCCCATGCTGCCGACCGTCGCGGCGGCGATGGGAAAGACATTCACCAGCGCACCGCGCTCCGGCGACAGCATCCAGCGCACGATCTCCGGCGAGTCTTTTACCGGGAGGGTATTCGGCATCACGCACACGGAGGTGAAGCCGCCGGCGGCGGCCGCCGCGGTTCCCGTCGCGATGGTCTCTTTGTGAGACTGCCCCGGCTCGCGCAGGTGCACATGCAGATCGATCAATCCAGGCGCAACGATGCAGCCCCGCGCATTGAATGTCTGCTTGGCTTGCCCGCGAAGCTTGCCCGGAGGCGCAACTGCTGCGACGCGCCCGTCGCGGAGCAGCACATCCATCTTGTGATCGATACCGTTGGCGGGATCGATGACGTGGCCGTGTTGGATGAGTAAGGATTCCATTCTCCTCAATGCGTGTCCTTCGACTCCGCCGCGCTCTCGAAAATCATTTTTCACCACGGAGACACGGAGGTTGTTTGGCAATGCGAAACGGCCTACTGCGACAAACCCCGTAGGCACGAACGGAATTTCGGAAGCCGGAGCTGCGTAAGTCCCAGGAGGAAGGCTCCCCGTCTTGGAGTCGACTCGGCGATCTGGGTTGAATGCAGAATAACGGTGGAACACTCGATTTGCAGTTAGCGTGACGTGCTTGATGAGACTGCTTGGCGGGGCAACCCGTAGGCCAGCAGCGGTCGGATGCCCCGGCACCGTATGTGCGGCGGAAATTCGGGAGCTCAACAGTCTGAAGCTGTGGGGTTGAGGAGAGCTAAACGTTGTAAGCACGACGTCGTCACGCATTACATCTATGATGCGCATACCGTTTCTTAAAATTGTCGAAGGGTCATTGCCAGGCTCTAGGCCAATTTGGGAGAGGTCTATGGCGCGCTCCGAATTTAGCACCAGCAGGAGTTTCTCTTCTCCCCAGAGGATCGCCTGTATCAGCTGGAATCCCATGCCGGTCTCGGGGAGATCACGTAGCAAGTTGATGGCGACCTCATCAAAATTCAACATTTGCATCTCGGGTTAGCTCGCCTGATAGCAGAATTGTACTGCCTGCCCTGTACGTCCATAATAAAAGGCGCTTAGGATACAGAGGAGATCTGCAATGCTGAAGAGCCGTTTCTGGATACCCACTGCTTTTGCACTGATCGCTCTATCTCTAATTGCCCAAGACAAGAAACCGCTAAGCCCACCGGCGACATCGGACCTGACTTTCGCCGATGGTAAAACCGTCACTATCAACTACAGCCGTCCCTCAATGCGCAACCGCAAGATTTTTGGCGGGCTGGTCCCCTATGATCAGGTGTGGCGCACCGGCGCGAATGCCGCGACCACGCTCAAAACCGATGTTGACCTGAATATCGGCGGTACCAAGGTTCCCGCTGGCAGCTACACCCTTTACACACTTCCCGGCGTGAATAGCTGGCAGCTCATCATCAACAAGCAGACCGGGCAATGGGGCACACATTACGACCAGAGCCAGGACCTGGCGCACATTCCCATGCAGGTTAAGCAAAGGCCATCCGGCCTGGAGTTGTTTACCATCTCGTTCGACAAGACCGGCGGCGACTCCGCGATTCTCAAGCTGGAATGGGAGAACACAATCGCCAGCGTCGATGTTAAAGAGCAGAACTAATTCGGTCGAACCGACTGCCGCTACCGTAGCGACATTGTGGCCCCACGCTTGAGCGGCAATCTCAACGCCTGACCCTGTCTGCGTGATCATGCGCGGGTTAGGGCGCTGTCGTGAGGCACTCGCATCGGGCCCATTGCAGAAGAGCCTGAGGTGTTCGGTTCCCTGGAACAATTCTTAACAATTTTCCGATGGCCGGCGCTGGCGTTAATTGCGTCGAAACCGGCATCATTGAACATGTGCCTTGATGTTTCTTAGCGGCATGTCCGCGTGTTTTCTGGTTGCGGCGGGTTATGTGGAGAGGTCTTAATCGCGTTCCCTGATTGCTCATGGTACAGCACACTAATTTACCCGTCTCAGAATCGCTTGCAATGCTGGGTGTGCTCTTGCTCGGCGCGCTCGTCTACGTCGCCTTTCGTAGCTGGGACAAAGCAACCGCGTTCGCGCGCACTCGCTCGCACTTGCTCTCGCTGGGAGCGGTGCTGGCGATACTTCTGGCAGTCTCGCAGGTTTACCAGTCGCGAGATGCGGAAGCCGACGACGACTTTCTGGAAACAGCGACCGCGTCGCCACGAATGCAAAACGTCACGGCTGAGTCTCTCGCTGCCTCGGGACTGGCGGTCGTCTCGACGTACCACAACGACAATGCTCGTACCGGCCAGAACCTTGTCGAAACCGTTCTGACGCCGCAAAACGTCAACCCTGCGAAGTTCGGCAAATTGTATTCGGTTCCGTTGGACGGTTACGTGTACGCGCAGCCGTTGTACATCCCGCAAGTCGCGGTGCCGGGGAACGGCCTCCACAACGTTGTAATTGTCGCCACGCAGCACGACAGCGTCTACGCATTTGACAGCGATTCGCTCTCGGCCGGGCCGCTGTGGATGGTGAACTTCTTAAGTCCGGACGCCGGTATCACCACGCTTTCTCCGGCGGACGTGAACGCAAGCGACATCTTGCCGGAGATTGGAATCACCAGCACACCTGCCATTGATGTCGCCAGCAACACGGTGTACGTTGTGGCCGCTACCAAAGAGAATGGCGCGTTTTACCACCGCTTGCACGCGCTTGATCTGGCATCCGGTGCGGAGAAGTTCGGCGGTCCGCGCACCATACAGGCGACATATCCCGGCGCGGCGCAGGACGGCCACGATGGCGTGCTCACGTTCTCGTCTCGCTTCCAGTTGCAGCGAGCGGCCCTGCTGCTCTCGAAAGGCAAGGTGTACGTGGCTTTCGCCTCGAATGCCGATTCGGGTCTGTATCACGGATGGCTCATCGCTTACGACGCCACCACGCTGCGCCAGTCCGGCGCCTGGGTTTCAACTCCTAACGGTTATCAGGGTGGCATTTGGATGAGCGGTTGTGGAATCGCCGCCGATAACGATGGCACTCTCTATCTTTCAACTGCCAACGGTCCGTTCGATGCTTATGGCGAGCCGCCCGGAGTGAACTTTAGCGACAGCATCGTGAAGCTGAAACCGGGAACCCACGGAATTACGTTGACGGATTACTTCACGCCGTACAACCAGGCGAAAATGGCGGAAGACGATCTTGATCTAGGTTCGGCCGGGGTGATGCTCTTGCCGGAACAGCCGGGGCCTTATCCGCATCTGGCGATCACCAGCGGCAAGGATGGATACATCTATGTTCTGAACCGCGATAGTTTGGGAGGTTACAACCGGGGTAAAGGGAACCCGCAAGCGGTGCAGGAAATCGTCGGGCCAACTGAAGCAGCAGATGGGAACGCCTGCCTATTGGAATGGTCATCTATACTTCGGCGCCGGCATCAGCCCACGGAAAGATGGCATCAAGGCCTTCGCTCTGCAGAACGGGACAGTGTCGAAGACGCCGGTGTCACAGACTGCGGCCACCTCGCACCTCACGCGCAGCACGGTGAGCGTCTCAGCCAACGGCAATGGCAATGGGATCGTATGGGCAGTCGAGAGCGATGCGTACTTCGACGCGCATCAGGGACTGGCGGTGCTGCACGCCTACGATGCCATGGATTTGTCGCGCGAGTTGTACAACTCCAACCAACACTTGGCTCGCGACAATCCGGGACAGGCGTCCAAGTTCACCGTACCTACAGTTGCCAATGGCAAGGTGTTCGTCGGCGGCGCTAATCAGTTGAGCGTCTACGGACTGCTACCCGCTCCGGGCCAATAGTCCTGGAGCGATTCCGGTCGTTGTATAGCAGAAAATCGTGACCAATCCCAGCTCACAACCGGGGATCACGTGGCATGATAAAAGTCTGGTGCCATTGATGCGAACCCGCCGTTTTCTTTTCACGTCTGCATTCTTACTTCTGCTTGCCTTCGCGGTGCCGATCCTGCCGGCACAGACCGCGGCCCCAGCACCAGCCCAGCATCGTCCGACCAGCACTCCGTACACGGGAGATTTGTCGATCTTCGAGACGCCTGGACGCGACCAGCGGCTTCACATCGACCGCGTCATGGACATTCTTGGGATAGCGCCGGGCAAGACGGTTGCGGACATCGGAGCCGGCTCAGGATGGTTCACGGTGCGCGCCGCCAAGCGTGTCGGCAACACGGGTCGGGTTTATGCCGTAGATATCAATCCCGCGGCAATCAAGTACATTGACGAACGCATCCAGAAGGATCAGCTAAATAATGTCAAAACTATTGTCGGGAAACCGGACAATCCAGAGCTGCCGCCCAATTCGGTGGATGCCGTGCTTCTGCTGAAGACCTATCACGAGGTCGCCGAACCCGTTACGCTTTTGCGCAACTTGAGAGCTGCTTTGCGGCCGGGTGCCCGCGTCGGCATCATCGACCGCGACGGCAATGGCGAAGATCATGGGGTTCACAAGGAGATTGTGCTGCGCGAAGCCGGCGAAGCAGGTTACCGTCTTCTGGAAGAGCACGACGACCTGGTCAAAGACGACAGGGTGGATTACTTCCTGGTGCTCGGGGTCAAATAACTCCGAGCTGCCCGGCCATACAAAGGCGTCCCCAGCCGCCCGGTCCTTGCCGGAAACAATATTTTTACAAGTTAACTACTCGGTAAGCCGTCGAGCGGGTGCTCTGGTTCATCCAATGATGAGCACGGCAAGAACAGCTCGTGCCGGCAAGATGGACGCGAACAACTCAGCGGCTCGCTTAGTCCATCTGATTCGAATGACCTGCTTTTGTGCAGCGAAAGGCTGAGTCGGCAAGTTGGCACAATCATGAAGACCGGATTGAACACCGCACTGGATCCCACACGACGCAGTAACGAAGCGTCAGAATTTGAAACCGCCCTGCGACGCAAAATTGTCGGGCAGGATGCTGCCGTCGATAAGGTGGCCGAAATCTATCAAATGTTTTTGGCAGGCCTGAACCCTCCGGGACGACCGGTCGGCAACCTCCTGTTTCTCGGGCCCACGGGCTCCGGCAAGACGCGGGTGGTCGAAGCTGTGGCCGAGTCGCTGTTTGGGGACACTCACGCCTGCATAAAAATCGATTGCGCCGAATTTCAGCACTCGCACGAAATTGCCAAGCTGATCGGCTCGCCTCCGGGCTACCTCGGGCATCGCGAAACCCACCCGCTGCTCACGCAGGAAGCTCTCAACCAGTGGCACACGGAGAAGCTGAAGCTCTCGATCCTGCTGTTCGACGAAATCGAGAAGGCGTCCGATGCGCTGTGGCAACTCCTGCTCGGCATTCTCGACAAGGCGACGTTGACCCTCGGCGACAATCGCCGGGTCGATCTGTCCCAATGCGTGATCGTCATGACCTCGAACCTGGGCGCTTCCGAGATGAACGAGATGATCAACGGCAGCATGGGTTTTGCGCAAACCCCGGCGCAGATGGATGCCAAGCTTGACCAGAAGATCGATCGCACCGCCGTCGAGGCCGCGCGCCGAAAGTTCTCGCCCGAGTTCATGAACCGTATCGACAAGGTTGTCGTCTTCAAGATGCTTCGCCGCGAGCACTTGGAACAAATCCTGGAGATTGAGCTGGGCATGGTACAGCAGCGCATTCTGCAGGCGACGGGCAACAATCAATTCGTCTTTAGTTGCACGCCTGCGGTAAAGCAGTTCCTGCTGCGCGAAGGCACCGACCTGCGCTATGGAGCGCGTCACCTGAAGCGAGCGATCGAGCGCAACATCGTATTCCCGCTGGCCAATCTGGTTGCGACCGGGCAGGTCAAGCTGGGGGACTTCATCCGCATCGACAGCGATGCCAAGGGCAAGCTGACTTTCGTGAAAGAAGCTGAAGGAGCGCTCGTCCCGGTCCTGCTGGAGCGCTATGGTCCCGAAGCCACCGCGCATGCGGCAGCGGCGACGAAGTCAGGCAAGAGCGCGGCATCGAACCGGACGCGTGAATTTGGCACGGCGATTGAGAGGAAATAAAAGAAGCAACTAGCGACTAGCAACTAGTCAATGCAAGCGGCGGTCGATCCTGTCCGGGCGGCAGTAAACCACGAGTTCCGGGCTGCGGGCATGGGGCAGATGTTCGCGAAAATCGCATCTGGGTACGAAACCGCCAATGGCCGCTAACCTCCAATCCCTTCCGCTCCTCTGTTATCCTTCCCCTTCTCGTGCATCCGATCCTCACTAGTATCTTGCTGGGCCTGACCGCCGCTGCCGCCAACGTCTTCGGCGGCGCCCTGCTCGTGCAGAGGCATTGGCACCGCGATTACCTGCGCTACTTCGTGGCCTTGGGCGCGGGATTTATGCTGGCCACCGCGCTGGTCGAAATGGTGCCCGAAAGCCTGCAGTTGGGCGGACGCTCCGGGGCGCTGCTGGTGCTCGCCGGGTACCTGCTGGTGCACTTTTTCGAACACACCATCACGCCGCATTTTCACTACGGGGAAGAGACGCATTCCGACGAGTACCTACACTCGCACCGCCGGGTATCGGTGCTCTTCGGACTCATCATCCATACATTCTTTGACGGGATCGCGATTACCGCCGGCTTTCTGGTCTCGCCCTGGCTGGGCTGGATCATCTTTCTCGCCGTTTTCCTGCATAAGGTTCCGGAAGGCTTCACCGTGACCTCGGTGATGCTGGCCAGCGGATTGAGCAAGGGACGATCGTGGTTTGCATCGGTGCTACTCGGGATCGCGACCATTGCCGGGGTTCTCACCATGGCAATCGGCCAGCACGCGGTCAGCTACGGATTGCCGATCGCCGCCGGTGTGACCATCTATGTTGCAGCTTCCGACCTGATACCGGAGGTCAACCGCGAGCCGGGAGTGAAAATGGCGATTGTCGTCTTCCTCGGCGTGGCCGGGATGTTCCTGCTGGATCGGCTGGTTCATGGGCACTGACCATCGGTCCCAACTTGTTACCCAGGTAGAGCAATGACAAGAACGACTTTGATTACATTGCTGGTGGCCGGCTCATT
Source organism: uncultured Acidobacteriaceae bacterium (assembly GCA_963713465.1). Lineage (GTDB taxonomy): Bacteria > Acidobacteriota > Terriglobia > Terriglobales > Acidobacteriaceae > Bog-257. The sequence continues at coordinate 2,101 of CAVQLZ010000004.1, read as the reverse complement.
GACCGCGATTGCCGGAGCTCGGCAGCGTCGCCAGGCTGATAACACACCGGGCAGCTTCGACTATTATCTGCTAAACCTCTCCTGGGCGCCTGAATTCTGCGCTGCTCATGCCGGCAATGTCTCATCCAGCGAATGCGATCCGGCGCATCATTTCGGATTCATCGTACACGGCCTGTGGCCAGAGAACCACGACGGTTCCTATCCCCAGAACTGCGGGACTGCCAGCCCGGTTTCGCAATCCATTGCCCAGCACATGCTGCCGATCATGCCAGATCGCGGTCTCATTCAGCACGAATGGTCGAGGCACGGAACTTGCACCGGCCTGCCGGCGCAGGACTATTTCAAAGAGGTCGAAACGGCATTTCGGAAGGTGAGGATTCCACTGGAGTATCGCAATCCTACCAGCGCCATCCGAGCCAGTCCGTCCGAGATAGAGCAAGAATTCGCGAAAGCCAACAACGCACCCGCGGGCGCGTTTCGCGTCGTATGCTCCCGGTCCGACATGGATGTCGAAGTCTGCCTGACGAAAGACTTGCAATATCGCCAGTGTGGAGAAGGTTTGCGCGACTGTCGTGCGGACCACGTGACTTTGCCGCCCGTACGATAACTACTCAAGATGTGAGTGACAAGAATGGAATATCGACCCGGCTGGCAGCCCAATCGTTGCCAGACGGCGTTTACGATTTCTGCAATCCGGTGAAGGGGACAGAGAACAATAGCGTTTCCGAATCGCTCCAGCTGGTGCCGGAGGGGAACGCGGCCGACTTCGCCCGAAACCAGTTCCTGGATTGTGTCGAGATCATGCGGCCTTCCAGTACTCCTAATGCCGGCCTACGGCTCAGCAGAAAAACACTGGCGATTTGTCCCGCTCCCGTCGCTTGACTGACCGACTTACTACAGCCGTGGTCCAGTTCCTGAGCATTGGCAAATAACTGTTGCACGGTTTGCCGGCGGCTGCTTTCACTAGAAACGGCCTCTGCTCCGATGCCAGGCAGGCGAGTTTACACCTCCCGGCGCTGGACACTTGAGATCGAAAATATAGTGCCCCGAAAAAATTCCCAGTAGATTTGGCCAAGCCTTTACGCCAACCGTATTCCACGATTCGACAGCGCAATTCGAATAGGGTCCACCAGGCATGGAGTAGAAATCTGGACCGTAACCGTCCGTTCTCCGGTACTGGTTGCCCCACGCCGTCAGCCAAGCGTGGGTAGTGATGTAGCATTCGCAATCGGGATGGGCCATCATGGTGCCGTAGGCCCACGTCCAGGCATCGTTGCCAGCGAAGAAATCCATTGCCAGCACCAGCATCCCTATATCGGAGATCACAAACTTTACCGCGGTATTCGCCCCTGTACTGTCGTGCGATCCCACCCAATGGGCCATGTCACCGTCGCCCAGGTCGATACCGGAACCATAAACCTTCGCACGGCGTTTCGCCGAGAAGTATCCCTTCCTGAACTGCGTTCCCAAGCCATCACGAGTAGCAATGCCCTTCGAGAAATCCGCATAATCATGGTTGCCGGGAGGAGTGGTGAATGCGATGCCATTGGCGTCCAGGACCCGCCAGCCGGCTTCGGCATTGCTGAACTGGTGATCGGCCGCTGCGTTCACGCATGGCCTACCCCAATCACGGCTTTGATGTTGGCGGCGAAGGAAGGCTTACTGGAGGTCAGAAGAATGTCTTTGTTGTGAACGATCCACTGCATCATTGAGGTGTAGTATCGCCCGGCTGCGTCGGGACACGACTCCGCAAGGTATTGCGGATCCGGAATGATGGCGAGGGTGAAATAGTTGCCCGCGGCTGCTGCCGAAGGAGCGCCGAGGGGACGGGATGCCGCCGTACCGATGACTCCTCCGAGAACAGAAACGCCCAATTCCCTTCGGGTAATTTTCCGGAGGAGCCGTTTCGGCGCCAGTCCCCCGCTCCGTATTGCAGATTCGAGTTCTTTCACCAGCGCGCCTGCTCCCACGAAGAAAAGCTGGGTCCCCGCAATTTTCACCTCAATCAGAAAACCCACATGCCGGCAGGTAGCGCGCTAACTGATTGATCAAGTTGGTAGGCCCGGCTGGGATCGAACCAGCAACCCTCAGCTTAGAAGGC
>CAVQLZ010000003.1:0-364771 GCA_963713465.1 uncultured Acidobacteriaceae bacterium | reverse complement strand
GACGCTTTCTCGCCATTCCGCCACCGCGTGAGGCTCAGGTACAATTTAGCCTTTACGGAGCGGTGCGGATGCGTGTGACAACGCGTTCTGAGCTGCCCGAACGCTTCCCTGGAGTGCGCTACTGAACGCAGGTTTCATACTGCTCGCCGGTGCTCTAGCCGAACCTCATGGCGTCCGCCATTACCTGAGGTCGCATTTCCTCGATCCCACTTTTCGTGGCCTTTATCACGCCAACGCCTTCGACATGTTGTTGCTGATTCCCTACTTCGTCGTACTGATTCTGCTGGCGTTCTATGGCATGCATCGCTACCGGCTTGTTTATCTCTACTACAAGTACCGCAAGAACAAGGTCACTGAGCCGGAATCGCGCTTCGCGGAACTGCCGAAGGTCACCATCCAGCTTCCCATCTTCAACGAGCAGTACGTCATCGATCGCCTGGTCGACTGCGTCTGCAAGATCGAGTATCCGCGCGAGAAGCTGCAAATCCAGGTGCTCGACGACTCCACCGACGAGACCGTGGACGTCGCGCGCGGCGTGGTGGAACGCTACGCCGCGCTCGGCCATAACATCGTCTATCTGCATCGCAGCAATCGCGAAGGTTTCAAGGCGGGCGCACTCGATGCCGGGCTGAAGTCCGCGACCGGCGAGTTTGTCGCCATCTTCGACGCCGATTTCACGCCCCAGCCGGAATGGCTGATGAAGGTGATCCATCACTTCACCAAGCCTGAAATTGGCATGGTGCAAACGCGTTGGGCGCACCTGAATCGCAACTACTCGTTCCTGACCGAAGTCGAAGCCATTCTGCTCGACGGCCACTTCGTGCTGGAGCACGGCGGCCGTTCGCGCGCGGGCGTCTTCTTCAACTTCAATGGCACCGCGGGAATCTGGCGCCGCAAAGCCATCGACGACGCCGGCGGTTGGGAGCACGACACCCTCACCGAAGACACTGACCTTAGCTATCGCTCGCAGCTCGCGGGCTGGAAGTTCCGATATCTGCAAGACGTAGAAACCCCGGCGGAGCTGCCCATCGAGATGACCGCGTTCAAGACCCAGCAGGCACGCTGGGCCAAGGGCCTGATCCAGTGCGCCAAGAAGGATTTGCCAAAGGTGCTGCGCGCGCCCGTGTCGCTGCGAGAGAAGATCGAAGCCTGGTATCACCTGACGGCCAACATCAGTTATCCGCTAATGATCGTGCTTTCGACGCTGCTGCTGCCCGCCATGGTGATCCGCTTCTACCAGGGATGGTTTCAGATGCTGTACATCGACATCCCGCTGTTCCTCGCGTCCACGTTCTCCATCTCCAGCTTCTACCTGGTTTCGCAGAAAGAGATCTTCCCGCGCACCTGGTATCGCACGTTCATCTTCCTGCCGGCATTGATGGCGCTGGGCATCGGACTGACTCTTACAAATACGAAAGCCGTGCTGGAAGCGCTCGTGGGCCACCAGACCGCGTTCGCGCGCACGCCAAAGTATCGCGTGGTGGACAAGAAGGACAAAGCCATCGCCGCGAAGAAATATCGCAAGCGTCTGGGATGGGTTCCGTATCTGGAATTGCTGGTCGGCAGCTACTTCGCGCTGACCGTCTGGTACGCCATTGCCAACGAGAACTACATCACTGTTCCCTTCCTCGTGCTGTTCGTCTTCGGCTACTGGTACACCGGACTAATGTCGCTGCTGCAAGGCCGCTTCGACAGCCTGGTGCGCGAACGCGGCGAAGAGCGCAGCCCGAAGCCATTTCCCGTCGGGGTATAAGAACAGTCGTCCGTTGTCAGTTGTCGGCTGTCAATTCTGGCGACTCCATTCCAAAGTTCGATCGGCGTACCCGACTCGTAGAGAACTTGAAATGCCCCACCCAAAGCAATATCGGCCTGGGTGGGGCAGTCGCGTGAGCCCGCGGTTAGAGTTTTATTTGTGCCTGAACCCGGCTAGTCCGCACGAGCCGGAGTACAGATAGTCGAACGCCAACAAAGGCCGGCGTCCGGTATTCACGAAGAGGTTGCCGTCGTCGTACCATTCGGCATAGGTTGGAGCCGGGCCGGTGGGCTGCTCCGGCGGCTGAACCGCGCTAAACGTGTAGCTCATTGCCCACTGGTTGCCCCACTGGTTGTTATTCCCTGCCTGAATCGACATCTCAATGCCGTCCGGGACCTTACTGTTGGAATCGTAGGATCCGGCGGGCCATTGGTCGCGCGAGGCGTCGAGGAACATTTCGCTGATGCCCACATCCAGCAACAGATTGCCGCAGAATTTGGGAGCGCCCGGCAGACCTGGGAATCCGTAGCAGCCCGGTATGGCATTCCAATCTCCGGGAAAATCGCTGTTCGCAGTGAGAGCGACGGTTTTGAATCCGCTGGAATTGTCCGCGGTGATCCCCACGGTCACTCCATTGGTTGAGAGAATGTATCCGCCATTGATATCCGTGCCATTGTTGGCATCGGTAAGCTCCAGGAAGGCATTCTCGGAGGGCGAATCGAACAGGTCGCCGATCATTGTGTTGTTGCGATCAAATCCCACTCCCAGGTAGTGCAGGTTGGGGGGAATGTCAGAATTGCAATTCTCGTACCCCGTATGGCAGTGGACCCCGTCGATGGCGAGGACCAGAATCGGATTGGTCTGCACGAAAGTCCCGTCCGTCAAATGCAAGCTGACCGGCGCCAGATAGTAGTTCCCGGTAAAGACGAAGCCGCTGCTGTCATAGAACTTCTGCCCGGCAGCGCCCGGCCCATGGACGTTAGAGTCCATAACCATGCTGCTTTTGGTCACAACTACCCCTAGCGATCCGGTGTCAATGGTGAATTTCTTGAAATCTGACGGCTGCGGATTGTTCGCGCCTACGACCGCTTCCACCTGGATCTCGCTGGGAACGTTAGAGTCCACCTTGAGAGGATAGCTCTGGCTTCCGTAATTGCAGGCCGGCTGGTTGGCATGCACAAACAATGTGGTTCCCAGCGATGCACCGCCGGACGAAGGATCGTTCCACCAGGCGGCAATTTCCATGTTGTTGGGGAAGGCTCCGCCGTTGTAGGTGAAGGTCATGGAGGTCCCTGAGGTGACTGTGGCCTGGATCGGGGCTATAACGCCGCTGGGAAGGCCGATGGGAACGCCGTAAACATTGAGGTTGAGCGGATTGCTTTGCGTTGGCATGACGATCCTGCCAGTCGAGTCAAAGATAGTCATTTGGACGGTAACTTGACCGGGATTGTTCAGGGAGATGGTTCCCGGCGTAAATATGATCGTGCTCGCGTTGTTCGAAGTAGGACCACCTCGGTTGATGGAAGCGTGGCGCGGTCGTGTGGCGGCAACCGAGCTTACGGTTAGCGCGCCGGAGAGTAGAAAAGTTGACCAGAGCGCGAGTTGACGAACCGCTCTAGCAGTGGGTGGGCGAAATGTTTCCGTCTTAGTGGCGAAGCTGTCAAACATGCCATCCGTCTCCTTGTGAATTTCTTGGGACTTCTGCAATCGCGCCATCAGCGGAGCCGAGATCCTCACAAGGAATACTGGGTGTGGGGAGAGCAGCCTTGCCAAGACAAGATTGAACTAGTCCGGAGTTTCCGGCCTAGGTTCAGCTGACCTACACATTTATCTGAGGAGATGTGGCACAATAGTTTGATTCGTATTTGGCTGTCAATATGACTTTAGTGCATTTCTAGGGTGGTTACCTAAATCCAGCAGCTCGATTCGAACAGTGAATGTCGGTTTTTTGTGCGCGGAGATTGAGCCGGGGGACGGTCTATGTCTCCTGCGCAAAAGGATCGCGCCGCTATTTACGACTGGTCGTCGTTTTGCTGTCACTTGGCAGCACTTGGATCGAGCCCATCATCCCCATGTCTTCGTGTTTGAGGATGTGGCAGTGATAGAGGAATGTCCCAACCGCGTTCGGATCGCGAAAGTCCATACGTAATTTAACGCTCGGATAAGGGCCTACGCCGCTCCAGTAGGGCACGTCGATCGTGTCCCGCTCGGTGGGGTCACTAACCAGTCTGCCATCGACCGCCAGCACCTGGAAGTGGATCTGGTGGATGTGGAAGACGTGGTCTTCCGGCGAACGATTCTCAATCGTCCAGTCTTCGACGTCGCCCTGGTGCACCACGATGTTCGGAGGCGATCCCATCCTGTATGGCGCCGGCGTCTGTCCCTCCACGGTGATGAAGTAAAGAACAAAGTTGTCAGGGTCCTGCGGATTGGACGAACGCTGCGAAAAATAAAGCTGTCGCTGGGTGGGAGCGGGCGCGCTGGACGCCGGCGAAGCAGCAGCTGTGGCGCGCCGCGCGTTTCGCGGCGATGGTCGCGCGCGCCCTTTGGACTCCGCAACGGCAGAGGCGACTATGTTGGCAATGGTCCGCTCCGGGTCGTTGTCTCCCTGCGGTCCGGTGTTCCAGGCTCGCGTAATTAGCTGAGCGTTCTGACCCGCCTGGGGAGCGCTTACGACAAACTCGGCGCGAGCGCCGGGGGGAAGCACAACATTGCTTTGCTTCGGCAACGCTGCGGCGTTGGTTGCAGAGATCGGCACGCCGTCGATGGCCACTATCTCAACCGGCTGCGCGACGCCGCCAATCATAATCTGCAGATTGAAGATGACATCGGCGCCTGCGTTCAGTACCCGCCACAGTTGTTTCCTGCCTGGGGGCATTGAAATGACCGCCGGCTGGCCGTCGGAGTAGGTGATGGGCACGAAGTTCGCCGAGATATCCCACGTCGGCACCGACGGAGTCGGCGCTTCCGGTCCGATGCGCTGTTGATCGCGCAGCACCAGCACCCGCTCCTCCATTGACCGCAACGAAGGAATTACGCCTTCGAGTCCCTCCACGATCAGCGCCCCGGATGCTCCGCCTTGCACCTGCCGTTCGCTGAATCCGTGGGGATGGGGATGGTACCAGTAGAGTCCGGGCGGCTCGTCGCGCGGAATGGTGATGCGATAGTCGAACTCCTGCCCGGCCGGGACTGCGGTGTGGATGACCTCGTCCTGATGACAGACGGGAGGAATCGTCATGCCGTGGAAGTGGAGATTCGTGACCGACGGATCCATGCTCGTCGCGTTGCAATCCGGGTCCCCTGGCATGGCTTCCATCTGGTGCGAAGTCTCGTGGTAGCCGTGCCACTCCGGCAGGTCATTGTGCAGATGGATGATCAAGCGGTCGCCTGGATGTACGCGCAATGTGGGCGACTCCAGACCGTCATCGGTGACATAACAGTAGCGGGGCGGGCCTTCGCTGACCATGGTCTGCTGATAGCGAAGGTGCAGCCCCAGTTCGAGGACTCCGTTGTGGCTGCGCAGTTCGGGAGGGTTTTCAACGGTTGCGCCCGCAACCGGGCGGGGGCAAAGCGGACTCGACTCTTGCTGCGGCGCAGGCGGTTGCGAGGAGGACGGCGAGGAGCCACCACGCAACGATGAGCATGCCGCGTCCGGCAACGCCCGGCATCTTTCGTGAATAGGGGTCCTTCGACTCCGGTTCGCGCAACCTCGAGCGCGAACCTCCGCTCAGGATCGACACAACGCGGTAAAACTGGATTGATCTGGCCTGGGGCCCCGGGAAAAACTGCGTTTCATTACCTCCAACTACTTTACCCAAATCGTATTTCAGGAAGATTACACCGAAGGCCAGAGGAACGCGATGGCGATCGTGCGCGCTCCTCTGGCCGGGTCTGGATCGCCCGTAAGATGATACCTGCGGCTCACTGCTGGTTATCTTGTGATGGCTCGTCGCTTGAGGTGACGGTGAAGTTCTCCTGCGACGAGAAATAGTAGCCAGTGGAATCCCAGGCCCGGATCACCAGGTTGTAATTCCCAGGATTCAGCGAGATCATGGCGTTCATGATCGCATCGGGACCTTCCGCGATTATCTGGCTATTGGCGTAGGCCACCATTCCGGTGATGGGATGTTCGTTGTCCTTCGCGGCGGCCGTAATTTGTACCGGCGACGTTACGTGGCCGTTAGGCGCAGGCGAGCAGATCGCCACCGTCTTGTCCTGGGTGGGTGCGCATTGCGGCGTGCCGGCAAAGAATTCCGCCATTCCCGCAGAAGTAGCGCCGTCACCGGGGCAACTGTTCAGGCCAAGCAGATCGCAGATCATGCGCAATTGGCTTCCCTGCTTGTAAACCGTGTCCGATTCGTAAACGCGATTGACCTGTGGCCCGATCAGTACGTTCCAGATATGGCCGCCGCAGTCGTTCTGATCGGGATAGCCGCCGCATTCGTTGTCGCCGCTCAGTTCGCCCTCATCGAAGGTGACCAGGAGCACGCCGTCGCCTCCGGGCTGAAACGGCGCGGATTGCAACAACTGCGGCAGGAAGGTTTGCAGATAGGCATCGGCGGCGGCAAGCGCTTGCTGGTCGTCGCTGCCGTTATGGGCATCATGGTCAAGGTCGGGCGAAATCCAGGTGAAGTTTGCGAAGCGGTTGGCCTCGATGTCATTCAGCATGTACGGGTCGGCGGGATACATGTTGCGCTGCTCGGGAATAAGGTAGACCACGTCGCTATAAAACGCGAACGGGTTGTGGCGGCGGACGTACTCGCCGTACTGATATCCGAGATATCCAATATTGGGCATGGTTTGGAAATAGCCGCGCCAGGTGATGTCCTGGCTTTCGAAGTGCCGAACCAGGTTGTCGATGGTGATTGTCTGGGTGCATCCGTCGCCGGTGCAAATTCCGCCGTCACCCTCTCCATCGAACGGGGCGAATCCGGAAGTCAGCTCTCCGTACGCCAACCAGGAGCCATGAGAGTCGGAGTACACCTGCATCCCCTGCCCGTACTGCACGGCGAGTGACTTGAGGTATGGCATGTACTCGGAGGCTTCGGTGATGCTGCGGTTCTCCTCCATGACGACAACGACGTGCCGTGAGCGATACTGCCCGCTCGGCGAATCCGCAGGGCTTCCGTTCTCGAGGCCTTGACCCGCGCCGGAACTGGCGGGCGGTTGCGCGATAGCGAGTGAGACGCCGAAACACGACAGGAATACAACGCAAAACAGGTGACGAAACGACATAAAAACCTCTCCCTGGTGACCCAATTTTTATAAAAACGCCAAACGCGGTGACCTCGGTTGCCAGACGCGTGGCTGGAAATTGTGTCGGCTGCCCACCAAGGGCTGAGGCCGCAATACCGATGACAGATCGAAGAGAGGTTTCGAGCATGCCGCTCGTTCCGGATGGAGAGAGCGACCGACGCAAAAACTTACTGATCGGTTGCGAGCAGAGTAGCGGCGCGGGTCCCGGTTGCCTAGCCGTGATTAACCCTAAGCTGCTCGGAGAATCCACTTACATTCATCAGGTCGACCAGGGAGCGTACGCATCGTTGGTGGAAGATTGCGCGGCACGCCCGACAGTGTAAATCGAGTCGAGACCAGGCGAATTGGCAGTTCACAATCTGCGCTGCTGTGGATCGAAAAGCTGCGCCGCTTTTGGACAACTCGCACTGCGAGATCCACATCCATCTAGTCACTATGCTGAAGTGGACGATTATCTGTGCTGTCCTTGCGGTGATCTTCGGGGTACTCGGGTTTGGTGGAATTGCCGCCGGGTTTGCCGCCATTGCGAAGATTCTGTTCGGAATCTTCATTCTCGGCGTGATCTTGACGCTTATTCTGGGCGCCACGGTGTTCCGGACCGTCACACGCTAAACCACTCGCCATCAGCTTCAACGCCGCCAGCCGCCGCGGGACGCGATCTCGCAGCGGCTGCGCTGCATTCCTACACTTCCCTTCTGTTATCCTAGGTCTCAGTGGTCATAAAAGTTTTTTTTGCGGTTCTGGTGCTGTGCACCGCAGCCGTGGTCGCCGTGATTTTGGCGGTGCATTTCCGAGTCAAGCGGCACCTTCAGGAACCGAAAGCAGCTCCGGAAGCGGAAGCTGCCGGGCCGGGTACATCACCCAAATTGGCAGCTCCGGGGATGGGCATGCGGCCGTCGGGGAGTGCCGGGAAGAACGGTACCGGGACCTTTGACGGCGCAGCAGACAGCCGCCGGGGAACGAGTTTTACGCCGTCTTCATAAGCGCGAGGTTTTGACATGTCCAAAGCCGTGCATTTCGAGGGCACCGCCTCCGAGCGGCCGATCAGTATCCTTAAGCAGGCCGGCATTGTCATTTGCGCCAGCGCTGTGATTGCCGTGTGCGCGCGCTTGATATTGCCTTTGCCGTTCACCCCTGTCCCCTTGACGCTGGCCAACTTCGGCGTGCTGCTGGTGGGCCTCACCTTGGGTAGCCGTCGGGGATTTGCCGCAGCAGCGCTATATCTCGCCTGGGGCGCGATGGGCCTGCCGGTGTTTGCGTCGTCGGGACCGGGAAGCATTGCGCAGATGCTGGGGCCTACCGGCGGATATCTTTGGTCCTATCCCGTGGTCGCGTTTCTCGCCGGCTGGATTGCGGAACGCGGAGAGCCCGGCTTCACGCGCAATTTACTGGGCGCCGTCGCCGCTGAAGTGGTGCTGTTCGCCGCCGGGATTACCTGGCTCGCGCTCGTGACCCATAGCTGGCGGCAGGCCGCTTTCTTCGGGCTGTATCCGTTTCTGTTCGCCGAAGTTTCGAAGGTAATGGTCGCGGCGGCAGCGGCAGCGCGCCTGCGAAAAAGGTTCTAGGCCGACTGTTGCCGTGTTTCCCCAACCGCAATTCCGCGGCTTCTTCTGAGCGATTGTAGCCATATGACCCGCAGTCCCAAGAAAAGCGAGATCAAGGTAGCCCACAGTCCCGACTCGGACGACGCCTTCATGTTCTACGGCATGGCGACCAACAAAGTCCGTGTGCCCGGCGTCAAGTTTACGCACACGCTTAGCGACATCGAGACCCTGAACCGGAAAGCCCTGGAAGGCTTTTACGACATCACCGCGATCTCGTTCCACGCCTACCCGTACATCCAGGACAACTATGCGCTGATGCCCAGCGGCGGCAGCGTGGGCGAAGGCTACGGGCCCATGATCGTCGCCTCACGCAACCTTTCAGTGGACGAAATCCGGCGTCAGCGCGTCGCGGTGCCGGGCACCATGACCACGGCTTATCTGGTGCTGAAGCTGTTCGCGCCGGAGATCGCCACTGAGGTCGTACCCTTCGACGAGATCATTCCGCGCGTACTCGAGGGCAAGTACGAAGCGGGGCTGATTATTCACGAAGGACAACTGACGTTCAACAAATCCGGGCTGCATAAAGTTCTCGACATGGGCAAGTGGTGGCGCGAACAGACTGGGCTACCCCTGCCGCTGGGCGGTAACGTGATCCGCCGCGATCTTGGCCCCGAGCTCATCGCCTCCTGCTGCACCGCGCTGCGCGACAGCATTCGCTATGCGCTGGAGCATCGCGAAGAGGCGCTGCAATATGCCATGCAGTTCGCCCGCGACCTGGATCCGCAGACTGGCCGACAAGTTCGTCGGCATGTACGTCAATGAGCGCACGCTGGATTACGGCAAGGACGGACGCGAAGCCATCGCCAGATTGCTCGACATGGGCCATGCCGCCGGAATCATTCCGCAGAAGCCGGTGGTCGATTTCGTTGGCGACGCGGCGGCAATCCCTGCCGGGTGAGTGCCATGACCTTGCAGGAATTTCGCGATTCCCTGTCGCGCGAGGAGCCTCCCCGCAACCTCAATGCGGCCCTTACAGCGCTGTGGTGGGACGCCAAAGACAATTGGAAACAGGCCCACGAAGTTGCCGCGCAGGATGAGGGACCAGCCGCTGCCTGGGTACACGCCTATCTGCACCGCAAAGAGGGCGACGCAGCAAACGCAAGGTATTGGTATAAGCGGGCAGACAAAACTCCGGCGACGGGGACGCTTGAGCAGGAGTGGCGGGAGATCGCCGAATCATTGTTTGCCGGCAGCGAACCGAGCTTTGAGCGCTGAGCCGTCGAGTAGAGCGGCGCTTCAGCTCCGCATTCGCCGCGGACCAAGTAAACCACGCTGCCTTAGGGCGACTGTTCAATTGCTTCGACGACTGCGTCGTGAACGCGTGGGCGGACCTCGCGAATGAGTTGCGACGAGCGGTCGGGCCAGGTGCGGTTCGTCAGCAACGTGACCGACAGCTTTCGTCCCGGATCGATCCACAACGACGCGCCGGTGAATCCCAAGTGACCGAACGAAACGTGCGAGAAGTATCTGCCGGACGATGAATCCGGCCATGATGGCGTATCCCATCCCAAGGCGCGCGAAGTGCCGGCCGGAGACGGAACGCAGCGCGTGAACAGCTTGACCGTTTCCGGTTGCAGGATTGGCGCACCACCCCGCAACATGCATTCGGCAAGGCGGGCCACATCCGTCGCGGGAGCGAAAAGGCCGGCATGCCCGGCCACGCCTCCCATTACCGAAGCATTCTCATCATTCACTTCGCCCTGGATCAGGCATCCGCGAAACTTCCCATCATCTTCGGTGGGCGGAATTTTGTCCTTCCACCCCTGCGGCGGATTGAAGCAGGTGTGCGTCATACCGGTCGGCGCGAAGATTTCCTGGCGCGCGAAAACATCGAGCGACAGCCCTGCTTTTGCGGCCAGAACCTCACCTAGCAAAATGAAGCCGATGTCGCTGTAGTCGGCGCGTGTTCCGGGAGCTGACCGGAGGGGCGTAGTCAAGGCGGCGCGAACCAGGTCTTCGCGAGAGGTCGCGAATCCAAACAGCTTCTCGTACGCCGGTAGTCCGCTGGAGTGCGCAAGCAACATGCGGATCGTGACCGCTTGGCGAGCTTCCTGCCGATGGCGGGGCGCGAGCGTTACGAACTCAGGCAGCGCCTGGGCCAGCGGTTCATCGAGCGACAACTGGCCGCGCTCGTACAGCAGCATCGCCATCGCCGTCGTCGCCACTACCTTGGTTACGGAAGCGAGATCGTAGATGGTTTCGGGCTGCACCTCGGGCGAGTGTTCGTCGTAGGTGAAGCGGCCGAATCCCTGCGACGCAACCAGCGCACCACGATGGGTGATGGCCAGTCCAGCGCCTGGAAATGCGCGCTGCGTGACGCCTTCGCGAAGGATCGCAAAAGCGCGCGCAAATTGCTTTTCTTGCCGCTCAAAGGCAGCGCGCAGCGGCGCGATTTGTGGCGTGGGCTGCTGCAGAAGTCCTCGGCTGTGACGAGCTGTCGAGCGCCCTTTATAATAGCTTGCCCGGACATTGCGGGCGCAATCCATCAACGGAACTTATCTTGATCCTGCATTTGCGCCGGCTAGCGCTCTCTCTGGTCGAATTCTGTCTCATATTTCTTCCCCTCAGCGTATTCGTTCACGCGCAACAACCGGCAACGTCGAAGAATGAAGCCCCGGCAAAAGCGTCCTCGACTGGCAGCGCTCCAGCGGCACAAGCCACCCCTGCAACCGCGCCATCGGCCGGCAACCAGGCGCGCTTCGCCGTACTGGGTAGGGTGGTTCAGGATGCGATTGCCAGCGGAAGCGCCAGCGCGGCCGTGGTTCTGGTCGGGCACAACGGCGAATATGTTTACCGCAAGGCATTCGGCCGGGTCACGGTCGGGAGCAATGCAGAGCCCGTAACGCCAGAGACGGTTTTCGACCTGGGCGCGCTCACCGAAGTCGTGGCCACAACTACCTGCATCATGCGCCTGGAACAGTTGGGGCAGATCAAGCTCAACGATCCCGTCGCCAAGTACATTCCCGACTTCGCGCAGAACGGCAAAGAGGACGTCACCATCCGCATGCTGTTGACGCACTACTCGGGGCTGCCCGCCGATCTTGACCTCAAGGAGTCGTGGAACGGGACCGACGAGGGCTATAACCGCGTCAATGCCGCCAAGCTGGCGAATGCGCCGGGCTCCACCTTCGTTTACAGCGATGTCGGGTTCGTGGTGCTGGGCGAGCTGGTACAGAAGGTCAGCGGGATGCCGCTCGACCAGTATGCGCAGACGTATGTTTTCGGCCCGCTGGGCATGACCAACACGCGCTTCAACCCGCCGCAGGCGTGGCAGTCGCGCATCGCGCCTACGCAGCGCGACGAGCATACCGGACTGACGCTGCGCGGCACCGTGCACGATCCGACGGCGCGGCAGATGAACGGCGTGGCCGGCGATGCAGGACTGTTCTCTACCGCCGACGATCTGGCGAAGTTTGCGCAAGCCCTGCTAAACCGCGGCGCGGGCATATTGTCGCCGCTGATCGTGGAGAAGATGACCACGCCGCAGCAACCGGCGAACCTACCCAGCGTGCGCGGCCTGGGATGGGACATTGACTCGCCGTTCTCGTCCAATCGCGGCGAGCTGTTGCCCGTCGGCTCGTTCGGGCACACCAGCCTTACCGGCACCTCCATCTGGATCGATCCCACCACCAATACCTACATCATCCTGCTGACGAACTCCGTGCAACTGAAGACGGGTAGCGTAATCGCGTTGCGCACCGAAATTGCCAATGCGGTGGCCGCGGCCTTGCAGCTCGAGCCGAGCCAGCAGGAGAAGTTACGGCTGGCACGCATCACCGGCTATAACGAAACGCAAATGGCCGCGCGGCGCATGATCGTGCGCAATGGCAAGGTGCTGAACGGCATCGACATACTGGAAGAAAGACAATTCGAGCCGCTGAAGATCGCGGGTGTGCCGAAGCCGCGAATTGGATTGATCACCAACCAGACCGGCATCGATGCCAAGGGACGGCGCACCATCGATGTGCTGGCGCGCGCTCCGGGGATGCAGTTGACTGCCATCTTCGCTCCCGAGCACGGCCTGACCGGCGCAGATACGAATACAACCGGCAACACCAAGGACGGCGCAACCGGCGTGCCGATCTATAACGTGTGGGGCGACACCGACGTGAAACGGCGACCTCCCGTCGAAGCGTTGCGCAACCTGGACGTGATCGTATTCGACCTGCAAGACATCGGCGTGCGCTTTTCCAGTTACGAAGTTACGCTGGGGTACTTTCTGGAAGCTGCGGCCAAGGTGAAAAAGCCCATCGTCGTGCTGGACCGTCCCAATCCGCTCACTGGAGCTTACGTTCAGGGACCCGTTTCCGATGTAGGAGGGGAGACCGTCAGCAACTACTTTCCTCTTCCAGTTCGCCATGGGATGACGATGGGCGAGTTGGCTAAGCTGTTCAACGAGGAGAAGCACTTCGACGCTGAGCTTACGGTCATTCCCATGCGCGGCTGGCTGCGCGGGGACTGGTTCGATTCCACCGGAGCATTATGGGTGAGCCCCACGCCCGAGATTCGCAATCTGGATGAGGCCGCACTCTATCCGGGCGTGGCCCTGATCGAGGCCACCAACATCTCCATCGGTCGCGGAACGGATATGCCGTTCCAGTTGATCGGCTCGCCGTACTTCCTGCCCAAGGAACTTGCGGCCTATCTCAATGCGCGCAATATCGGCGGAGTGCGCTTTCTGCCGACCTCGTTCACGCCCACTGCGGGGCCCTACGCGCGGCGCGAGTGCTTCGGAGTAAACATCCTGGTCACCAATCGCGAAGAACTGGATGCGCCGGCGCTTGGCCTGGAGCTGGCGGCGGCGCTGCACAAACTGTATCCGATGGGATACGACATGGGGAAAATGGGCCAGATACTGGCGAACAAGGCCGAGGTGAGCGCGTTGGAGGCGGGCGAGGACCCGAATCGCATCCGCGAAAACGACCGCGACAAGCTGGAGCAGTTTATGGATCTGCGCGCGAAGTATCTGCTGTACTGAATGGTTTCAAACTCACGGTGTGTCGGGCGGGTAGTGCGGCGCTTCAGCGCCGCTTAATAGCTGCCGCCTACCCAACCGCTCACCGCGTCGAGCTGAGTTCGGCCTGGGGGACAGGCGTTCGCTTCTGCCTGATTGCGCGCGAAGACAAGAGGTAGATCACGAACTGAATGACGACCGCGCCGCAAGTATCGAGGACGACATCTTGCCAGCGTCCAGTGCGCGACGGGATGAAGGTCTGATGGATCTCGTCGAACGATGCGGTAACCATCGTCAGCAGTATCCCAAGCAGCGCCCATTCCCCTCGCCAGTAGTCGCGCAGATAAATTCCCCAGGGACGTTGCAGCAGGTTGCGCAGGCGATCGCGATTGGTGTGGCGCAGCGCCAGCAACACCAGTGCGCTGAGAATGGCATATCCGAGGAAGTGGCCCGTCTTGCGCAGCACCGCGTTGAGTTGCTCGACAAAGGACGGCTCGACGCGCGGTGCGATGGCAGTGATCACCTTGTACAGGATGGCGCCGGTGTTGGCCGAGGATGCGGTGTCGGTAGATTCAGCGCGGATGACGCCCAGCCAAAAGACGACTGGCCACCAGTTGCGGAGCAAAGACTGACCGGAGGGCGCCAGCACAGCGGTTTTATTCGACGCGGTAATTGGGGGCCTCGCGGGTAATCATCACGTCGTGTACATGGCTCTCGCGCAGGCCGGCGCCGCTGATGCGCACGAAGCGCGCCTTCTGCTGCAGCTCTTCGATGCTGCCGCAACCGACGTATCCCATGCCGCTCTTCAGCCCGCCGACCAGTTGATAGACAATCATGCCGACGGTGCCGCGATAGGGAACGCGACCCTCGATGCCTTCGGGCACTAGCTTCGCCAGGCGGTTTCCGGCCCCTCCATCTTCGCTAATCACCGGCACGGAAGAATCGCCAGTGTCGTCGTCGGTCTGCTGGAAGTAGCGCTCGCTTGAGCCTTGCGCCATGGCGGCCAGCGATCCCATGCCGCGATAAGTCTTGAACGAACGGCCCTGGTAAAGGATGGTCTCGCCGGGGCTCTCTTCGGTTCCGGCCAGCAGCGAGCCGATCATGACGCAGTCGGCGCCCGCGGCGATGGCCTTGGTGATGTCGCCGGAATACTTGATACCTCCATCGGCAATGATCGCGACGTCGCTGTCGCGGGTGGCACGCGCAGCCTCGGCGATGGCGGTAATCTGCGGAACGCCGGCACCGGTTACGACTCGCGTGGTGCAGATCGACCCTGGGCCAATACCGACCTTGATGCCATCGGCTCCCGCTCGGGCAAGTTCGCAGGCGCCGTCGAAGGTGGCAACGTTACCGGCAAGAAGATCGACCTGCGGAAGAACAGATTTGATCTTTTTAACGGCCTCGATCACCCGCGTTGTATGGCCATGAGCGCTGTCAATGGCGAGCACGTCAACTTTGGCCCGCACCAGTTCCTGCGCCCGCTCCAGGAAATCGCCGGTTGCGCCGATGGCCGCGCCCACACGCAGCCGGCCCTGGCTGTCCTTGGCGGCCGTGGGATACTTCAGCCGCTTCTGGATGTCCTTGACCGTGATCAGGCCTTTCAGATTGTAGTTATCGTCAACCACCAGCAGTTTCTCGATGCGGTGCTGGTGCAGGATGGCCTCGGCTTCGGTGAGGGTGGTGCCTACCGCGACGGTGATGAGGTCCTGCTTAGTCATCACTTCACTGATGGGAATGTCGGTGCGGGTTTCGAAGCGCAGATCGCGGTTGGTGAGGATGCCGACCAGCTTCTTGTTCTTGGTCACAGGCACGCCGGAGATGCGGTAGCGGCGCATGACCTCCAGCGCGTCCGAGATCTTCTGCTCCGGGTCCATCGTGATCGGATCGACGATCATGCCGCTCTCCGAGCGCTTCACCTTGTCGACTTCGGTGGCCTGCTGCTCAATGGAGAGATTGCGATGGATGATGCCCAGCCCGCCCTGCTGCGCCATGGCAATGGCCAGGTGCGACTCGGTGACCGTGTCCATGGCGGCGCTGATGAGCGGGACGTTCAGCTCGATGTTACGGGTCAGGCGCGTAGTGGTGTCGGCCATCGCCGGAACCACGTCGGACTTGGCGGGCAGCAACAACACGTCATCGAAGGTCAGCGCCTCAGGTACTGGGAAATGAATCATCTTTTGCGTTCCGTGGAGGGATAAACTTCAATTGTAGAGTTGCGCTGCGGGATAGGCAAACCAGCAGCCATCACGGTAGTGGGTCAGTTTGAATAAAAATGTGTCCCTTTCGCGCGCCGGCATGGCTACTGCGAACTGTCGTCGCTCGGCGCGTTGTAGGTTGTCGGCTTGGGCTTTTTGTTCTTGCTCTGCGGCGTGATTTCTGCGGGTACGCTGCACGCCTTGGCCATCACCTGGATATCGGTCACCTGGAATCGGCGCATCTCGGCTGAGGGATTCCCGCTATTCTGCGGTGACGCGACTTTCGCCGGCTCCGGCGCGACCCAATCGCCGGTGAGCTTTACCTTGCTTCCGGAATCACGTTTCATATCGTCGGGACCGAGTATCTCCACGCCCGTGCGATGATTCATACTGCGCAGCATATATTTTCCCTGCTTGTCCGGGCCGGTGAGACAGCCAATCAGGGTTGATCCCTTGGCGCCAGCCGGCTTGGTGATCTGGTCGCCCGTCGTGCCGCTGGTATCCTGAGTGGCGCTGGCGGCATTGCCTTGCTGCTGAACGTACGCCACATCGATGGGCAGCACGCGCAAAGGAGCGATGGCCGGAATCAGCGACCGGTTCGCGCCACATGAGACGAGCGCCAGAATTGCGAGACAAAACAACGATTTCATAAGGCGATATCCAACGTCTATTCAGACGCCCGGTGCGAGCCGAGAGTTGCGTTTTCTGATAGTCAGACTCAGCGAAATGGCCGACAACGAAGACCGTTGGTTCCTGAATGGCCGCTATCTCATCAGATGTAGAGCAACAGCGAAATTGAGCCTGTGATGATGCGAATCGGAATAACCTGTTACCCGACCTACGGCGGCAGCGGCGTGGTCGCCACCGAACTGGGACTTGAGTTGGCGCAGCGCGGCCATCAGGTCCACTTCATTTCGTATTCGCAGCCCATCCGCCTGATCGGGCCGCAGGCGAACATTCATTACCACGAAGTGGAAGTTTCGCGTTATCCGTTATTCGAATACCCGCCGTACGACCTGGCGCTGGCCACGCGCATGGCCGAAGTGGCCGAGATCTACGAGCTCGACCTGCTGCATGTTCACTACGCCATCCCGCACTCGGTGAGCGCGATGCTGGCGCGGCAAATGCTCGCCTGTGACCGCACCCGCGAACGCCGGCATCTGCCGTACGTCACCACTTTGCATGGTACCGACATCACGCTGGTGGGCGCCGATCCGTCCTATCTGCCGATCACGCGCTTCTCCATCAACCAGAGCGACGGCGTAACCTCGATCTCGAATTATCTTAAGCAGCGAACGATTGAAGTCTTCGACGTGCAGACCCCAATCGAGGTGATTCCCAACTTCGTCAACTGCGATCTCTACGAGCGAACGCCCGAGGTGCGGGCGCGTCGCTCTGAATACGCGCTGCCCGACGAGAAGGTACTGGTGCACCTGTCGAACTTCCGGCCCGTCAAGCGCGTGCAGGATGTGATCGAGATCTTTTATCGGGTGCAGAAGAAGGTGCGGTCGCGGCTGTTGATGATTGGCGACGGCCCGGAGCGCTCGCGCGCCGAGTGGCTGGCGGTGAACAAAGGTATTCACAACCGGGTGGACTTTCTCGGGAAGCAGGACCGCATTCACGAGAAGCTCGGCGTGGCTGACGTGATGCTTCTGCCCAGCGAACTGGAGTCGTTCGGACTGGCCGCGCTGGAGGCGATGGCGTGCGAAGTGGTGCCGATTGCCACCGATGCAGGCGGCGTGCCCGAAGTTATCGACCACGGCGAGACGGGGTTTCTGGCCAATGTCGGCGATGTGGAAACAATGGCGAAGTACGCCGTCGAAATCCTGACCGATGAAGCACGCCTGAAGCAAATGGGGGAAGAAGCCAGGACGCGCGCCCAAGCCCGCTTCTGCGCCAGCAAAATCATTCCGATGTATGAGAGGCATTACCGCGCGGTGTTGGAGCGCTCGCATGCGGGAGTAGCCTAGGTCACACCGCCCGGCTGCGGCGTTCTTCGTAAATTGCGCCAACCACCGAGCCGCCCATCTCCTCGGCCTGCAATACCGGCAACACCAGGCGCACCAGGGTGCCGCGGTTGCGCTCACTGCTTACCGTGAGCTCGGCGGCATCCCCATAGACCACCTGCAGGCGCTCGGTGACGTTCAGCATTCCGATGCCGGTACCGGACGAAGCGCTTGCCCCGGACGGCGGCATGCCAACTCCGTCATCTTCCACCTCGATGGTCAGCCGGTGGCCGTCGCTGCGGCTGCGCAGATAGATGCTGCCGCCTTCGACTCTGGACGAGAAGCCGTGCTTGACGGCGTTCTCCACCAGGGGCTGAAGGATCATGCTGGGCACGAGTAAATCCAGCGAGTCAGGTTCCAATTCCTTGACCACTCTGAGTTTGTCATGCCCGAATCGCGCGACTTCGATGTCGAGATAATCGTCAAGGAAGTCGAATTCTTCGCGCAGCGGGACAAACGAATCGCCCTTGCGTAGCAGGCGGCGCAGGATGTTGCCCAGCTTCACGATCATCAGCCGCGCCGAATCCGGATCGGCGCGCACCAGCGACGAGATGGAATTCAAGGTGTTGAACAGAAAGTGCGGGTTGATTTGGCTCTGCAGCGCCTCCATCCGCGCCTGCAGCAGCAATCGTTCCTGCTGCTCCAGCTTCATCTCAATGCGCACGTTGTTCAGCACCTTCAGTGCGATGGCTACGGCCATTACCGTGCCCGCGTAGATAGCCAGCTTCACCCACCGGTCCGGCGAATAGAGAGCGAAGATGCGCCGCGGAAACGCCTGATGAAGCTGAATGTGAATGAACTCAAGACCGAGGATGAGGAAGAAAAAGGACGTTTGCCAATCGATGAACGACTTGCGAATACTGCGCCGGATCCAGTGATAGATGCTGAGATCGAAGAGTGGCGAAAACGACCAGATGGCCTCGCGCTCATGCGCGATGTGGCGCAGAAATCCCGCGCACGTGCCCGCGAAAACGTACATCGGCAAAGCTAGCCACTCGCCCAACAGCAGCGATGGCAGAGCAACCAGCAGTCCTCCGGCAGCTCCAACCAGCCGGCCGCCAATGACGCCCATGAGGATCGCACCTACGAAGGCGATATCGGCAGCCAGGAAGTTGTGCACCCAGCCACGCACCAGCACGCCCAAGGCGATGGGCGTGCCCACGATGTACACGATCTCCATCTTCTCTTTCAACGTGCGCTCTTCGCGGAAGAGCAGCACGCGAAAGCGCCGTGCGCGCACCAGCACGCTGCTGATCGCCGCGGCCACGCCCAGGCGGATCAGCAAGGTAACGAGAATGAGACGTTGGTCCAAAGTCAGTAGTTAGTGGAAAGTGGATAGTGGATAGTTTGAGTGGTTCGTAACGGCAAAACAGGTTCGAAGGTGCGGGTGGCAGCAACCTAATCGGCCGAGTCTATCCACTAACCACTCTCCACTGCCCTTCTATCCTATCGCGCTCGCCGCTTCCCGTATCGCCCGCGCGGCGCGTTCTCCGTCGGGCGCGCCGCCTTGCGCCATATCATGCGTACCGCCGCCGCGCGTGCCCAACGATTGCACTGTCTCTTTCATCAACGCGCCCATATCAGTGCTTGATCCGGGGCTCTGCGCGAAGACCAGGGACGGCTGCGCTCCTCCGCAAGCCAGCAGAGCGATGACGTGGCCGGACCGTGTAAGCTTCTGCGCCAGCATCTTCAGGAATGCCAGCCCACGTTCGGGCAGGTACTCCACCACAAGCCTTTGGCCCGCCCTCATCTCGGCGGCTTGCAGCAGGCGCTCCGCTTGCAGCTCGGCGACCTCCTCCAGCAGCCGGTGCTGCGCCTTTTGCGCGGCTCTCATTTCTTCCTGCCATTTGCGGACTTGCTGCGGTACTTCGTAAATTTGGGTCGAGAACAGCGCCGCGGCTTCGGTCAGCGATTCGAAATCGCGCCGCGCCGTCGAGACTGCCCGCAACCCGCAAACGAACTCCACTCGCGTCCCTTGCCGCACTTTCTCGGTTTTGCGCAGCAGGATGGCGCCGATCTGTCCCGTACTGTACACGTGTGTACCGCCGCAGGCGTTCAGGTCGAAGTCGCGGATGTCGATGAGACGCAGCTTCTCGCGTTCGACCGCGGGAATCTTACGCACGCCCATGGTGCGAGCTTCCTCGAGAGTGACGAAGCGAATCTCGACGGCGTGATCATTGGCGATGACTTCATTCGCCAGCCGCTCGGCCGCTTTCATTTGCTCCGGTTTGATGGAGAGCGTGGCCAGGTCGATGGTGCAGCTCTCCTCGCCCATATGGAAGGACACGGTTTCGAGTTTGAACAGCTTCTCGAATGCCGCCGATAACACGTGCTGACCCGTGTGCTGCTGCATGTGGTCGCGGCGGCGTTCGACGTCGACGACTCCGCGAACCGTGGACCCAGCTTGTAGGCCCATCGCCCCGCTTTCGAGAAAGTGCACTACGTCGCCGGTCTGTTCGTCCTCCGCCACTTCGATGACCTTCAAAGGAGCGCCGCCCGCGTCTCCAGAAGGTGTCAGCCAGCCAGTATCAAAGTTTTGGCCGCCGCTGGCGGGATAAAAAGCCGAGCGATCCAAAGTGATCGCCGCGCGCTCCGACGCAACGTTGACGGACAACACGCGAGCTTCAAACTCGTGCAGGAAAGAGTCGGTGTAATAGAGACGGTCGGTCACTCAGCAATTATCCCAAATGCCACAAATTTAAGTCAGAGCCGCTGCAGGGTGAGCGGATCGAACTGGCCGCCGCAATACTTCTGCAAGGCGTCGAGAAAGATCTGGTTATCCGCCGTGGCGTGTGCGAACAGGGTCATCGACGAACCGAACTTCAGGTCGTCCGGGCTACCGAAGATGTCATGAAGCGAGCGGCCCTCCGCGTTGAGCACCAATTGCGTGCATTCGCGCAGGCGTGGGCCGAGAATCGGGTGCTGCAGATACGCCTCGGCCTCGGCGCGCGATGCGATCGCGTAATGCTGCGCGGTGTAGCTTGAGCCCAGTCCCCTGATCTGCGGAAATATGAACCACATCCAGTGGCTTGTTTTGGCGCCCTGGCGAAGTTCTGCCAGAACCTCGCGCCACACCGGCTCCTGCGCGGCTACGAATCGCTCGAGATCGTACGGATGGTTACTCATGCTCGTAATGTGCGCTGGATTGCCTCTTCCAGCAATACTCGCGGCCGCCAGCCGGTCTCTTCCCGGATGCGACGCGTATCGTACCAGCGGTCCTGGAGCGCGCGCCGCAATTGATGCTGCGATAATCGAGTGTCGCCCATGGGAACGATAGGACGCAGCGCCTCGGTGATGGGTGATCCCAGGCGGAGTATCCAGCCCGGATAGAACCGCGTCACGGAACCGTCTGCTGCGCTCTTCACGGTATGATAGCGCCCCAGGCTAAGATCATCCTCGTCGAGCACGTTGTACTCCCGCAACCCTTCTCCAGTCGCTGCAGACTGCAATGCATCGACGAGGTTCTCGACATAGTTTAGTGGAAAGCAATATTCCGGTTTACCGAAGACGATGTTTGTACTGCCAAGCCGGAAGGCGAAGATGCCGATGGGCAGCGGCCTGCCTGGTCCAAAAATAATCCCCGGCCGCACGATCGCAGTTGGCAATCCGCTCTGCTGGGCATACGAATTGACCAGGCGCTCGGCGGCAATCTTCGATTCGGAATAGGAATCGCGGAGGTAGGGGCTCTTGTCCAGCGGCGTGTATTCGTCGATGCGCTCACCTTCTTCAACCGGGCCGTAAACCGCCAGCGAGCTGAGATATACGAACTGCTTAACCTGGCGCTGGGAACAGGCGGTGAGGACGCGCTCCGTGCCCGCAACATTGGTGTCGAAGTAACTCCTGCGTGCTGCGGCTCCAACCCGGGCAGCCAAGTGATAAACGATGTCGGAGCCCGATACCGCAGCGACAATCGAGTCTCGGTTGATGTCGCCTGGAATGATCTCAGCGCCGGCTGTGTGAAGCTGTTCGGCACGTGGCGACAGTCGCGCCAGCACGCGAACCGACACACCCTTGGCGAGCAGGTCGCGGACCAGGAAGCCGCCTAGAAAACCTGTACCGCCGGTGACCGTCACGCGCATAAAGTCAGTTTCGAGTTTCAAGTTTCACAAGCAGCACTTAGCAATTAGCTGCAACGGTCAGTTGGAAGGCCGGAAGAAAAGTGCAAGTCCGGAATCTCGGAACGGCAAACTGAAACGCCCTTCTGCCAAGTGCCAACTGCTGTTTTCCGTCCTCGACCGCGCATTTCCCGTATGTTAGATTAAATTTCGCTTTCCAATAAGCTGCGGTGCTGAGTTTCGCTTTTGCCGCCCCAGCATGATCGCCCGTGAAGCAGCTTCGCTACCTCCGCCGAGAGCATAACAGTTGAGCGTTGCGGCCTACATTGTCCTCGCGGTCGCCGCCATTCCCGGCATCTATTACTTGCTGGCGATTTACAGCGCGGCGCGGTATTTCCGCGTCGCCTCGGCGCGAGAACCCGCCGAACAACGACTTCTTCCCTCCCATCAGTTGTCTTAAGCCCATTCGCGGACTCGACGATGATGCCTACGAAAATTACGCCAGCTTTTGCCGGCAGGACTATCCCGAGTACGAGATTATCTTTTGCGTCGATCCTGCCGATCCCGCACTGCCGGTGTTGGAGAAGCTGGTCGCCGATTTTCCCGACCGCAGGATTCGGCTGATCTTCGGTTCCGGGCGCAATGCCATCAACGACAAAGTGGGGCGGCTGACGCGGCTGGTGAGCGAAGCGCAGTACGATCTGCTGGTCATCACCGATGGCGATATCCGGGTCGGCCCGGATTACCTGCGCGCCGTCGCACATCCGTTTCCGCGATCCGCAGGTGGGCGGCGCGACGATGTTGTATGTTTCGACCGAAGAAACCAGTTTCGTCCAGGAGCTGCAATCGGTAGGCATGATCTCGGATTTCTTCGCCGGCATCCTGGTGGCCTGGCAGCTCGACGGCGTGAAGTTCATGTTCGGGCAATCGATCCTGACCACGAAGCAACGCATTGCCGGTTTTGGCGGCTACGAGGTCCTGGAGAATCGCCCGGCCGATGACCTGAATGTGGGGCGGATGGTGGCGGCGCAGGGCTGCGAGGTCAAGCTGCTGCCGTACGTTGTCAAGACCGTCGCGGATTTTCGATCGCTCAAAGATCTTTTCTACAAACGGGTGCGCTGGATGACGGTGATGCGGCTGGTGCGCCGCCAGGGTCATCGCGGGCTGATCTTCACCTGGGGGCTGATTTGGGCGCTGATCGCGGTTGCCGTGCATCCTACATGGCCGGTCGCAGTGGGTTATCTCGGCGCCTACTTGATATTGCGGGTGATTCTGACCTGGCTGATTGGAATCCATGGCATGAAGCAGCGGGGCTTGTGGCCGAAGATGGTGCTGATTCCGCTGTGGGACGCGGTGGCGTTTATGATCTGGGTCGCCAGCTTCGGCCGCAACGTGATTCGCTGGCGGGGATATGACTACTACATTCGTAATGGAATGCTGGTGCCGGTGAATCCGGCGAACACGCCGCTGGGGAAGTAGCAGTTTCAAGTTTCGGAGCCCGTAGGGCGGCACAATCGTAGCCCAGGACGTAAGTCCTGGGTAAGGGGCCATTCAGGGAGCGTGAGTCCCTTTAGGGACGGCACTGTTTTGTATCGTCCCTGAAGGGACTCGCCACAACTAAGGCAATGCCTACCCAGCACTCACGTGCTGGGCTACGGTTGTGCCGCCCTTCGGGCTAGCGAGTTCGTTGCTCGTAACGCGGCGTCTTCCGGCTTCGAAACTTAACTATGAATCCGCACAAATCCAATATCGCTATCGCCGGCGCCGGAATTTACGGCGCCACCACTGCCATCCGCCTGGCCGAGCAGGGGCACAACGTCCATCTCTTCGATCCGCTTGGAATTCTGAACGCCGCATCGGGCATCAATCAATTTCGCATTCACTCCGGATATCACTACCCGCGCAGCCCGGAGACGATCGAGGAAACGATGGGCGCGCGTGCGGAGTTTCTGCAGAGCTTCGCCCCCGCCATCGTGCGCAACAGCCGCCATTACTATGCCATCCCGCATGAGGGTTCGCAGACGCCGCCGGAGCTGTTCGAGCGTGTGATGGCCGAGCACAACATTCCCCTGCGGCCATGCCGGCCGGAATGGATGAACTTTGACTTCATCGATAAGTGCTACGCGGTCGAAGAGCAGATCTATGACCCGGAAATTCTTCGCGAAGAGCTGACTCGGCAGATTCGGTCGCGCGGCGTCAACTTTCATCAGCAGGAGTTCACCGCGGCGATACGGCCTGAGTATGACTTCGTGGTTTGGGCGACTTACGGGCTCGGCCCGTCGCGCGGGCTGTTCAAATCGGTGAAGTATCAGGTCGCGGAGAAGATTCTTATCCGTCTGCCGCAGCAGTTGCGGAACATCTCGCTGGTGGTTGTCGACGGGCCGTTCACGGCGTTCGATCCCTACGGCAGCTCCGAGCTATCGATGTGGGGCTCGGCGAAGCACTCCAATCACTGGACCACAACCAATCCCGGCGAGCCCATCCCTGAGCAATTCCGCGCCCTGCTGAACGGGCCGCGCTTCGAGCCGATCTCGTGGACACGGCATGAGGCGATGCGAAAGGATGGGGCGCTCGCGGTGCCGGCATCGAGCGATGCCGAGTATCTTGGCTCGCGCTTCACCATTCGCGTGGTGGAGAATAATCCCGCGCAGGACCGCCGCACGCTGTACGTGCAGGAGACCCCGCCGGGCGAGATTCACATCTTCTCCGGCAAGGTCGTCAGCGCCGTAAAAGCGGCCCGGCTGGTCAGCGAGCGGATTGCGGAAGGTGTGAGTGCCGGACCCGCGGCGCAGTAGCCGCTATGACTCCAGCATGGCGCTGATCTCTTGCGTGCCTGCCGCTTCCTTTGCGAATTCGAATGTGCCTCCCTCGTGCATTTCACGGGCGGCGCGCACAAATGCGCCGAGAGCGGTGCGGGCCAACGTGCTGCCCACGCTGACGCGCTTGACTCCCAGCTTGGAAAGTTCAGCCAGGCTCAACTGAACGCCTCGGAGTCCCATCACGACGTTGACCGGACGATCCACTGAGCTGACCACTGCTGCGATGTCCTCCCTGGTCGTCAGGCCTGGAGCATAGAGAACATCGGCGCCGGCCGCCTGGTAGGCCTGCAAGCGAGCAATCGTATCGTTTAAGTTCGGCCGTCCATGCAGGTAGTTCTCGGCACGCGCGGTCAGCGTGAAGCTGAAAGGTAACGAACGCGCCGCTTCCACCGCAGCCTCAACTCTCTCGGCCGCCAGCTCCAGATCGTAAATAGGTTCATCTGGTCGCTCGGTTGCATCCTCAATCGAGCCCCCAACGGCGCCCGCAGCCGCCGCCAGCTTGATGGTCTCAGCCGCAGCCTCGGGAGCGTCGCCGAAACCGTTCTCAAGATCAGCGCTTACAGGCAGGTCCGTCGCCGCCGCAATCTCCGCGACGTGCTCGATGACGCGCTCCCGGGTCAAAGTGTTGTCGAGCTTGCCGAGCGAGAACGCGAGACCCATGCTGGTTGTGGCCAGCGCCTCGAACCCTAGATAGGCGAGGATTCGGGCAGTACCGATGTCCCAGGGATTGGGAATGATGAAGGCGCAATCGCGCTGGTGGAGTGAGCGGAAGAGTTGTGCTTTCTCGGCTTGCGTAGGCATAAGCAATTGGACGGAGCAAAGAGGGCGGAAGTTGCGGCGAACAAAATTCGCCGCGACTAAAAGCGTAAAACGCGGACCGAAGTCCGCGTTTCAGTTCCTTCTGAATTATGTCTGACCGGCGGACTAGACGCCCGACGAAATCAGCGAAGCCACCATGGGTGTGCGCAGGCGGCCGTTGCGGTTGTTGGTCGCATTGCGCCAGTTCACGTGGGGCATGAATACCGAGGTGTCAATGCGATCGCTGTACTTCAAGGCGATGCCGATCATGGAATCGAGCAGCGAATCCGAAAGCAGGTGCGGCTGAAGTCCCAGGTCGATCAGCTTGGAGTGCTTCGCGTTGTAGTAGTGGGTTTCCGCTTCGACGCGCGGATCCGGCAGGTGGTCGATCTTCGTCTTAAGTCCCAGTTTCTTGGCGGCCGCTTGCACCATCTGCGCCAACTCCAGCACCGAGAACTGCTCGGTGAACTGGTTGAAGACGCGGAACTCGCCGGGATCGGCAGGATTCATGCACGCGATTTCGACGCAGCGAATGGTATCGCGGATATCGAGGAATCCGCGCGTCTGCCCGCCTTTACCGTACACCGTTATGGGGTGGCCAACCGCCGCCTCAATGCAGAAGCGGTTCAGAGCGGTACCAAAAATCTCGTCGTAATCGAAGCGATTGATCAGCGCTTCGTCCAGAGCGGTCTCGTCGGTCATGGTGCCGTAGACCACGCCCTGATTGAGATCGGTCGCGCGCAGTCCCCAAGCCTTGCAGCAGAACATGATGTTGTGACTGTCATGGACCTTGGAGAGGTGATAGAACGAGCCGGGCTGCTTGGGATACGGCAGACTGTCGCTGCGGCCATTGTGCTCGATGCGGATATAGCCTTCCTCGATGTCGATGTTGGGTGTGCCGTATTCGCCCATGGTGCCCAGCTTCACCAGGTGGCAGTCTGAGTTGAGCTCGCGCAGCGCGAACAGCAAATTCAGCGTGCCGACCAAATTGTTGACTTGGGTGAAGGTCGCATGCTCGCGGTCGATCATGGAATACGGCGCCGACCGCTGCTCGGCAAAATGGATCACGGTCTCGGGCTCGAAATCGCGGATATGGGCGGACAGGAAGGCATAGTCCGTCATGTCGCCGACGAAAGTTTCGATGGTATTGCCGGTCAGGTCCTTCCAGACCTTCAGGCGCTCATGCAGGGAGCGGATTGGGGTCAAGGTCTGCACGCCCAGGTCGAAGTCCCACTGCCGGCGGACGAAGTTGTCCACGATGGCGACCTGGTGGCCCTTGTTGGACAAATACAACGCGGTTGCCCATCCGCAGTAACCATCTCCTCCCAGCACTGCAATTCTCATGCATCCTCCTCAGGGCTTGTACAGTGTAGCGAGGCTCCTGGAACGCTACTGCCACGCTTCGAGGTCCGGCACGGCAGGCGCGACACGGTCACTCGGAGAGCCGCTCCTACAGTCCCATCGCGCAACCTCTGCGTGATATGGGGACCCGGTTCTTCCACCCCTAATTCGCTTAATACCGGTTCGAAAACGGGGTTCCGGCTCTGCCACCTCAAATCGCGCAACCGAGGCGCAATTTGGGGACCCTGGCTCTGATCGGCTCTATTTGATGCAAAAAATTCACTCCTTGAATGAATATACCGGGTTTGGCGCGTCATTGCAGGCTTTGTCAATGCAGCATGATCGCGAACGAATTCATTTGGATACGGTTGAGCGTCAGCCGCTGGGCCCACGGGAGCTCGTAACTCAGGCTGAACTGTCGAAAATCTCCACTCAACGCCAAAAGGATGCATTGAATGGGGCACGGTCGTAAGTTGGGCGGCGTGCACATCGTCGGGAAGCAGGGTCGACTTAGGCAGCGGCAGATTCGTAAATACGTACTTGCCTCCACGTTCGGCCACGACGTTCATCTTCTCCCGGCCCAACACACCTTCCAAGCGCGGCAGCGCCACGTGACCTGCCACCAAGTAATATCGGTCAGCCGTAGACCAGAGTTCCTTAAGTTGCGCATCGTCGATGAAGACGTTCGGCGCGCCCGGCGCGTCGGCGCCGTACGACAGATTCAAAATGCGACCGTTCAGGAGCAGAGCTGTTTTGTCGGTGTAGAAAAAGACGGACGAATATGCGTAGTAGTGTTTGTCGACAATCAGTTTGCCTTCCGGCGATCGCAGGATCGCTTCGGCCAACGGTCGCGACGACAAATAGGGATCGAAGACAACCAGCGCGACGCGCGCCGCCTGATAGAAGAGTACCATCATCAGCGTTGCGCAAAGGAACGCACGTTTCGGAGCGGCGCGAAATGTCCCCACCGCGCCGATCACGAACGCCAGCGCCGCCAGCAGTAACGGCCTCCGCAAATACGCGAATGATTGCAGCGTCAGATCTTCCATGTGTCCGAGCGATAGGGTGTACGCGGAGGGATGCGAGGTCAGCGCGTTGAAGATGTCCCCCGGCGTGGCCACGTTGCGGTCCAAAACCAGGATGGTGATGGTGGCTGCCGCGCAGCATGCGGCCGCCACGGTCAGCATCGCGGTGCCGCGGCGGATCCACTTGCCTTCCGCGGCCATCGCGCAGCCCAGCAACAGCGCCATTGCCGGATAGGCCGGCATCGAGTAGTACTCCTGCGTAGTGGAGAAGGTGAAGAAAACCAGAATCACGCCAATCCAGCACAACGCCAGCAGACGCGCGCGTCCGGCGCGGTCAACCGGACGGAACGACAGCTTGGCGATGGCAGGAAAGTACACGCTCCAGGGAAACAGCCATACCAGGTGGAAAAGCCAGAAGTAGATGACCGGAACCGTGTTGTAATCGCGCGGATAGCGAAGATTCAGGAAACGTAGCAGTTGCTCATTGATAAAGAAGAACCAAAGGAAACCGTGATATTCGCCGGGCCCGCTGTGCATGGAGAGCGAGAAATACGGCGGGTTGCGCAGCGTGGCCAGCACATGCCAGGGGACGGCGATCAACAAAATCACGGCCAACCCGGTGAAGGGATGGAGCCGCTTCCAGGTCCAGCGCGAAAACAGCCGCTTAGTGAACAACAAGTAGAGCAGGCCGGCGCCGATGGGGAAGACGACCGCAATCAGGCTCTTCAATAGCAGGCCGGTTCCCAGGCTGGCCGCCAAAATAAACGCCCACGCGCGCGGGTGTGCCTCGGCTTCGTCAGTGACGCGCAGCAGCGCCCACATAGCAAGCGTGATGGTGAAGGTCAGGATGACGTCGGGAATCAGCACGCGCGTGAACAGGTACAGTCCGATGCAGGTGGCCGTAACCAGCCCTGCGTAAAATCCGATCTTTCGCTCGAAGGCCCACTCGCCGAAGGCGCCGGTGAGCAGGACGAGGCCGATGCAGAACAACGACACGGGAAGGCGCGCCGCCCAGTCATGCACGCCAAAAATTCTGTAGGAGCCGGCGATCATCCAGTAGATCAGCGGCGGCTTTTCGAGGTAAGCGATGCCATCGACGCGCGCGGTGACGTAGTCTCCCGTCGTCAGCATATTGCGGGCGATCTGCGCCTGGACTGAATCGACGTCGTCTGACAGTGAAGGCGGAGAGATGGTCCCGATCAGGTAAACCGAAGCGGCAATCAGCAGCAGCGCTAGATATACGCTCCAACTGCGGGGGCGGACACCCACTGCGTGGCTGAGGCGGGCTTCGGCGCCCGAACGTTCCACTTTTTCATCCACAACAACAGAACCATCAATCCCCATAGGTGATAGCCAATATTGACTCGCCTTTCCAAATGATCTCGCAGATGGCCCTCAATGACCTCTGCGCGGAAGATGTCGGGGTGCTCCGCCGCGCCCGAACGCAAGGTCTCGATGAGCAGCGAGCGTAGCGGTCCGCGCAGCCAATCGTGCGCCGGAATGTCAAAACCAACCTTCGGCCGCCGCAGCACCGAGGCCGGCAGCTTGCCTTGCATCAGGTGCTGCAGGACGAGTTTCTGACGCGACCCGTCGATCTTCAGCGATGCCGGAATACGATTGGCAAACTCTACGATGCGATGGTCGAGGAACGGCGGCCGGACCTCCAGCGAATGTGCCATGCTGATGCGGTCCGACTTCACCAGAATGTCGTCGGCCAGGTAGTACTTCTGGTCAAACCAGAGATAGGCGTTCAGGTCGCTGGCGTTGCCGTTACGGCCAAGCTGCATACGCAGGTCGCCCAGCATCTGGTTCAGCGCACCGGGCAGGGCATCCGGAACCAGGCGCCGCTTCTCGGAATCAGAGAACGTGCCGTTCCAGTAGACATGGCTGCGGTCGGCCGGCATCAGGCTGCCTGCCAGCAGGCGTTTGATCTTGTATTCCAGGCCGATCTTGTCGTCGGAGACCGGCCAGAGCTGCATGACCTGCTGGCCGAAGCGAAGCACGCTTGCGGGCAGGCGACGCACATTCGCCGCAATCCGGCTGGCGCGATAGGTCAGATATCCGCCAAACAGCTCGTCGGCGCCCTCGCCGCTCAGCGCCACTTCCGTCTGCGTGCGGCTCAGCTTCGCCAGAAACCACAGCGGCAGCGCCCCGGCATCGGCGCTCGGTTCATCGGAGTAATACGCGAACTCCTGGATCGCACCCTCCAGGTCCTGCTCCGGATTCAGGTCCATTTCCTCGTGCTCCGTGCCGTACTCCTGCACCATGTTCCGGATGTAGCTGCTCTCGTCGAAGCTGCGCCCACGGAAGGAAATGGAGAAAGTCTTGATCTTCGAGGATGTGGCCTGCGAAGCGTAGTGCAAGATGGTCGAGGAATCCAGTCCGCCGCTGAGCCACACGCTGAGCGGCACGTCGGAAATCAAATGCTCGCGCACGGACTGCTGCAACAGCGCGTCCAGTTCCTCGCAGGCCGATTGCAGGGTGCGCGGCTCGGCGTGCGGCTCGGGCAACTGCCAGTAGGTTTCGGTGCGCGTCGTGCCGTTGCGCCACTCCAGCCAAGTTCCCGGTGTGAGTTTCTCGATCCCCTCGATCATCGTCCAGGGCGCGGGAATATAATTCAGAGCCAGATAGCAGTCGAGCGCGGAGAGGCTGATGCGGCGCTCAATCTCAGGATGCGCCAGAATCGCTTTCAGCTCCGAGCCGAAGTACAGCTCATCGCCACGGCGCGCGATGTACAGCGGCTTGATGCCAACTCGGTCGCGGGCCAGCACCAGTCGCCGGCTGCAGTTCGTCCAGATCGCGATCGCGAACATCCCCCGCAGTTTCTGGAAACAGTCGGTGTCCCACTCCAGGAAAGCATGCAGAACGGTCTCGGTATCGCAGTGGGTGCGAAACTTGTGCCCGGATTTCTCCAGTTCGGCACGAAGTTCGAGGTGGTTGTAGATCTCGCCGTTAAACACGATGACGGCGTCCCCGTCATCCGATCGAATAGGCTGGTCGCCTGACTCCAAGTCCAGAATTTTCAGGCGGGTAGCGCCCAACGAGCAGGTTGCAGACTGGTAGGTGCCCTGTTGGTCAGGGCCGCGATGGACCAGCGTCGCCGTAGCCTCCGCGATGCGCTCCGGGCGCGGCAATCCGTTCTTATGTGTGAAACCAACTATTCCGCACACGATTTTCTAGGCCTGGGTTCGACGAATCCCTTTGTAACTAAATTATCACATTGGCAGGCGAGAACTGCTCTATCTCGCCTACGGTCAGCTCTCCCCTAGAATCTACCTGGCAGATGTCCGCAGCCAGCCGGAGCGACTGGTTGATCATGTAAGCTGGACAGGAGAGCTGAAGACCGACACAACATTTTCTAAGACTATCAATGCACAACCGCCTTCATCTGAAAACCTATATTCTCATCGCCATCATGATTGTGGCCGGGCCGATCGGCAATCTGCTTCTTGCCAAGGGCATGAGGCAGGCCGGCGACGTGAAGCTGTGGCCATTGTCGATGCTGCTGCCAACCTTTGGGCGCGTCTTCGGCTCGCTCACCATCTGGCTTGGCATCGCCTCGCTTATCACGTTTATTGTGGCTTACATGCTGGCGCTTTCGCTGGCCGACTATAGCTACGTGCAACCGGCGGCGGCGCTGGGCTATGGCGTGGTAGCGGTGCTGGGATACTTCGTGCTGCACGAATCCATTTCGCCGCTGCGCTGGGCCGGCATTGCCGTCATCTGTTTCGGGGTCGCTTTCATTCGCAATACCCATCCCCGTACCACCGAGATTCCCAACTGATGTTGGAATTCGTACTCTTCGTGTTGATCATCGTCGTCGGCACCGGCGGCGAACTCTGCCTGGGCCGCGCTATGCGCGAGACCGGCGAGCTGGAGCGCTTTCGTCCTCGCGCCGCGGCCGGCCTGTTGTGGCGAGCTCTGCGCGTGAAGTGGATTTGGATCGGCATAGCCATGATGACCCTGGCGTTCTTCTCGCTGCTGCTGCTGCTCTCCTTCGAGGAGGTTAGTTTCGTGGTTCCGGTTACTGCGCTAAGCTATTTCGTAGGCGCGCTGGGAGGCAGGTTCTTCCTGGGCGAGCGTGTCGACCGGCAGCGCTGGATGGGAATTTTCCTGGTTTGCATCGGAGTGACCCTGGTGCTCATCGCTAAATAATATGCCGCAAACCGCCACCGCCCCGATCAGCATTTCGCGCCTGAATCTCTCCCGTACGCTGGTCTTCCGCGAGGTTCTAGCCATGGGGGTGGACTCGCTGCGGAGGGACAAGTTTCGGACAGCGATGACTGCCCTGGGAATGGCGGTGGGCACTGCCGCTTTGATCCTCGTGGTCACGGTTGCGCTTACCGGCAAGAAATATGTGCTGGCGCAGATTGAAGCGGTAGGCACGAACGTCATCTGGGCGGAATACAACGGCGTCTCCAGCGCAGCGGCCAACCCTGCGGCCGCGGACTATCTGACGGTGAACGACATGAAAGCCGCCGAGCAGCAGGTTCCCGACATTAAAGAAGCCTCGCCGGTGCTGAACATGCATCAGCGTATGGTAGTTGGCTCCAGCAAGGAGCAGGACATCCTCGTCCTCGGGGTGGACCCGCAGTATCAAACAGTGCGGCGAATGGTTGTCAGCGCCGGGCGTTTTTTCGATGGGGAGGATTCGCAATCCGGAAACAAGGTCGCGCTTATCACCGACAGCCTGGCCCGGCGCGCGTTCGGATCGCTCGATGCGGCGCTGGGACAGACCATTAAGATCCAGGAGGTCCCGTTCGTCATCATCGGCACCTTCCACGAGAGCGTGGATACGATGGGCCATTCCGAAATTGAAGACGATACCGTACTGATCCCCTACAGTGTTGCCCGCTCCATGACGGGCACGCCGTATGTGAACCAGATCTACTTCTCGATGGCGAACTCGGCCGCGATTCCCGCCGCAACCGCAGACATCCAGAGGGTGATTGCCTCGAGACATCGCGCGGAATCGGTCTACAACGTTAACAACATGACCGAGGTGCTGAGCCTGGCCAACAAGACCGCCGCTGCGTTTACAGCCGTGTTGCTGCTGTTCGCGGCGGTGACGCTAATTGCTGCCGGTGTCGGCATCATGAACATCATGCTGGCGACCGTGCACTCGCGCATTCACGAGATCGGCGTGCGCATGGCTATAGGGGCGACCCGCCGTGCCATCCTGCTGCAATTTCTATCCGAAGCCGTGCTGATTGCGCTGCTCGGCGGGATGGTGGGTACCATCGTCGGACTCGGAATTCCGATCTGCATTCAAACTTTCACCAAAATCCACCTTTCCATCTCGGCGATGTCGGCGTTTGTTGCGCTGTTGGTGTCCTGCGTGGTGGGCATAGCTTTCGGTATCACACCGGCCAACAACGCCTCCCACCTGGACCCGGTGGAGTGCCTGCGGCATGAGTAGCTCGGGCGACACAAACAGCTCAATTTCAGATGATCGACAGCTTACTGGTGCACCGGCGCTGAGGCATGGCCGGATTTCGCGAAGGCCTCCACGGCATCGTGCAGGCGGGCGAAAAGCAGGTTTGGAGGAATTACCTCGTTGATGTGATGGCGGTCGAAATCGGCCAGTAACGAGGGTGGCATGCGCGCGAAACCTATGGTCACGCCCTCATCCGTCAGTTCCTGGGCGAGCTCGCGCACCACACGCGCGGCGGTGTAATCAACGTTGGTGATGGCTTCCGCATCCACGATGACCCGGTGGACCGGCGACGGGTCCGGTCCCACGATGGTTCGAATCTGTTCGGAAAAGCGCCCCGCATTCGCGTAAAAGAGAGGTGCTCCGAAGCTGTAGATCACGAGCCCGGGATACGTCATGGCGCCAGGAGCGGGTGGAATGCGTTTCCAGTGGATTCCGTCGGCCACCAGTACGCCGGTGTGTGGTTGATAGGTGTGCCGCACAATCCGCAACAGTGACAGTACCATCGCCAGGATAATCCCCTGTTCCACGCCCACCCCAACCACAACTACGGCGGTCAGGATCGCCAGCGCATATTCTCCTGGGCTTTCCTGGCGCATACGGTGCAGCTTCGGCAGATCGATCAGCCTGGTGGCGATCACGAACACGATTGCGCCCAGCACGCAACGCGGTAGATATTGCAGGGGCCAGGTGAAAACCAGCAGCACCAGCGCGACCACAACTGCGGTGGAGATCTGCGCCAGTTGGCTGCTTCCACCGGAACTCTCCACCATTGCGGTCTGCGTGGGACTTCCGTTCACCACGAATGTTCCGCTCACTCCTGCCAGTGCGTTGGCGGCCGATAAGCCAAGCAAATCGGCGTTCTCGTCGAGCTCCTGGCGGTGGCGTTCGGCGTATAAGCGCGCCGTGGCCGCGCTCTGCGCCACAATCATCACAAAGCACGAAGCGGCAATTGGGACAAGGCTTTCGATGTCCCTCCAGCTCAAACTAGGCAGCCCTAAATGCGGCAGACCGCCAACGATTGGCCCGATGATCTCGAAGCCGTGTCCACCAAGGTTGAAGATTTTGCTGGCCGCAATTCCCGCAATCACAGCAATGAGCGATACCGGCAGCTTGGGCACGAGTTGCTTGACTGTCAAAATGAAAACGACGACCGTAATCGACACAGCCAGCGTCGGCCAATGCAAGCTGGGCAGCTTTCGTACCACCTCCACTAATTGCGCCACACTGCGATGCGAGCTGACATTGATGTGCAGCATTCCGCCGAGCACGGCAATGCCAACCTGAATACCAACCCCGGCGAGAAAGCCGACCAGTACGGTGCGAGAAAGGAAGTCGGCCAGAAATCCCAACTTGAGCAGGCGAGCGAGCAGCAGGAACGCAGCCGTCAGCAGAGCGACCAGATTCGCCAGCACGACATAGCGAGGACTGGCGATGGGCGCCATCGCGGAGAGCCCGCCAAACAGAATTGCCGCCGTCGCCGAGTCGGACGCTACGACCAGGTATCGCGAGGAGCTGAATGCAGCGAATCCGATCGAGGGAAGCAGCAGTGTATAAAGGCCGGTAACAATGGGCATGCCCGCGATTTTTGTGTAGCCCAGGGCCTGCGGGATGTTCATCGCAGCCAGTTGCACGCCGGCTATCATGTCGCGAATGGCCTGAT
Source organism: uncultured Acidobacteriaceae bacterium (assembly GCA_963713465.1). GTDB lineage: Bacteria > Acidobacteriota > Terriglobia > Terriglobales > Acidobacteriaceae > Bog-257. The sequence goes on along the minus strand of CAVQLZ010000003.1, from coordinate 329,868 downwards.
TGCGGCGCAGCGGTCGCACGCTCTGAAACAGACCCCAGGATCGACCTTGGTCGGTTTGTCTCAGGCGCGGGTTGGGACGGAAGGCTGGACAAGAATGTTAACTTTCGGTTAATCCGGCAGCAGTGAATGTAACACCGAACCGGCAGGGCAACGCCAGCAATAAGTTAACTGCGGAGTTGCTGCGTGCTCGCCGGCCGCGACTCCTGGCCACTCGCGCCAAACCTCCCTGAGCCGCGCAACCCGGGTGTTATCCTTATCGAACCCTCCTTTCCACGAGGCAGCACCTCAGCTATGTCCGATCCAATCCTTCCCAATCCACAACCAGAAGACGAATCTAGTGAATCCTTCGGCGACCTTCTCTCGCAATTCGAGCGCAGCCACTCGCACCGCTCGGATGACGGCAGCCGCCAGATTGAAGGGACGGTTGTGGCGATTACCGCCGATTCGGTGCTGCTCGACATCGGCTACAAGAGCGAAGGCATCCTGCCGCTCACGGCATTCGAGAACGCCCCCGAGAACGTCCACGTGGGCGACAAGCTTCCCGTCACCGTGAAAGGGCGCGATCCCGAAGGCTACTACGAGCTCACGCGCTTCAAAGTCGCCCGCCCCACGGACTGGCCCGCGCTCGAAAGAGCGTTTGCCGAAAAGTCGACGATTGTCGGCACTGTGACCGCCTTAATCAAGGGCGGCTTCAGCGTCGATGTCGGCGTGCGCGCCTTCATGCCGGCGTCGCGCAGCGGCGTGCGCGAAGCCTCCGACATGGAGAAACTCGTTGGGCAGGAAATTCGCTGCCGCGTCACCAAGCTCGATACTACGGAGGAAGATGTCGTTGTCGATCGCCGCGTGATTGCCGAAGAGGAAGAACGCTCGACCAAGCAGCAGCGCTATTCCGAGATGCGCGAAGGCGACATTGTGACCGGTACGGTGCGCACTCTGACTGACTACGGCGCCTTTGTCGATGTGGGCGGCGTCGATGGCCTGCTCCACGTCAGCGACATCTCGTGGAGCCGCGTCAACAATCCTTCCGATGTTCTGACCGTCGGGCAGGAGATCGAAGCCAAGGTGCTCAAGATCGATGCCGACAAGCAGCGCATTTCGCTGGGCATAAAGCAGCTTCAGCCGCACCCGTGGGACTCGGTTGCAGAGAAGTACAAGACCGGCGAGCGCGTGCGCGGCACCGTCTCGCGCCTGGCCGATTTCGGGGCATTCGTTGAGCTGGAGCCGGGAGTTGAAGGCTTGATCCACATCTCCGAGATGTCGTGGGCAAAGAAAAAAGTACGAACTCCCGGCGATGTAGTCAAAGTGGGCGACACGGTCGAGGTCGTGATTCTCGGCGTCAACGTCGGCGAGCAGCGTTTGTCGCTGGGATTGAAGCAAGCGTTGGGAGATCCCTGGGCTGATGTGCCGCAGCGGTTCCCGGCCGGGTCGGTTGTGGAAGGCCCGATCACCAGCATCACGAAATTCGGGGCATTCGTGCAGGTGACGGACGGCGTCGAAGGCATGATTCATGTAAGTGAGATCAGCGCCGAGAAGCGTATCAATCATCCCCAGGAGGTGCTGAAGATCGGGCAAGTGGTGAAGGCGCAGGTGCTCGCGCTCGATCCGGAGCGCCGCCTGATACGGCTGAGCATGAAGCAACTGGTCCCGACCAGCCTGGACGAATACATTGCGGAGCACAATGCAGGCGATGTGGTGACCGGGCGCGTCAGCGAAGAATCGAATGGGATCGCTAGCGTAGAGTTGGGCGAAGGCGTGCAAGCCACCTGCCGCGTTATTACGGCAGCTCCGCCAGCCGAGCAGGCCAGCTCGGCCGCGGCCGATTTGTCGTCGCTGACTTCCATGCTGCAAGCCCGCTGGAAGGGCGGCACTTCCTCAGCAGGAACCAGGAAGCCGGAGCTGATTCATGCCGGCCAGGTGCGGAGCTTCCGCATCGCCAGGCTCGACCGTGAAACCAAGACGATTGAGCTGGAGCTAATGTAAAGGATAGCGCGAGGCGAAACTCCCGATATTGCCGCGTTGACCATTGCGAAGCTCCCGTTTAGGATGAACTTGGTTTCATATCGCTGAGCGCTCTCCAGCATCTCTGTCCGCATCATTACTGGAGGCACTCTGATTCTTTACAGGCCTTCCTGCCTGCAATTACACTTACGGGCTTGCGCCCACGCGCGCAACAGGCGTGTGCTTGGGCATACCGGTGCGTTGCGCAGCCGCGCCACAGGAGAGAAGCATGGCTTCCATTGAAGAACGGGTGAAACAGATCATCGTGGAGCAGTTGGGCGTGGATGAAGCGGAAGTGACCCCCAACGCTTCGTTTGTGGACGACCTCGGCGCCGATTCGCTGGACACGGTCGAGCTGGTCATGGCCTTTGAAGAGGCCTTCGAAATCGAAATCCCTGACGAAGACGCGGAGAAAATCCGCACCGTACAGGACGCGATCTCCTACATCGACCAGCACGCCAAGGCGACCAAGAAGTAGCTCAGCTCGCTCGGTGCCCCAGGTTCGCATCCCCGGTTTTGAGACGCTAACCTGGGCCCGCATATGATAGACCTAGGTTGGCCCAAAAGAAGGCCGAACCCTGGGGCACGAAAGGCGAATAGCAAAATGGCATCCGTTGACGAACGCGTTAAACAGATCATTGTGGAGCAGCTCGGAGTTGAGGAGAGCGAGGTCACGCCCAACGCCTCGTTCGTGGACGATCTGGGCGCCGACTCCCTCGATACCGTCGAGCTGGTGATGGCCTTCGAAGAGGCCTTTGAGATCGAGATCCCCGACGAGGACGCGGAGAAGATCCGCACCGTCAAGGACGCCATCGACTACATCAACGCGCACGCGAAAGGAAAGTAGTTTGGACCGGCGCGTCGTGGTAACCGGCATCGGGGTCATCTGCGCTGTCGGTAACAATGTCGAACAGAGCTGGCAGGCGCTGCTGGCCGGCAAGAGCGGCGTGGAGCGCATCACTAGCTTCGATGCCTCCGCCTTTGCCTGCAAAATCGCAGCCGAAGTTAAAGCTTTCGACCCGCTGCAGTTCATCGAAAAGAAAGAAGCGCGCAAGATGGCGCGCTTTATTCATCTGGCCATTGCTGCCAGCGACGAAGCGCTGCGCATGGCCAACTACAAGGTCGAAAACGAAGAAATGGCCGAGCGCACCGGCGTCAACATCGGCTCCGGCATCGGCGGGTTCGACATCATCGAGCGCGAGCACTACAACCTGATCAGCGGCGGCCCGCGCAAGATTTCACCCTTCTTTATTCCGGCGGCCATCGTCAATCTCGCCGCCGGCCAAGTTAGCATTCGCAACAACGCCAAAGGCCCCAACGAAGCCACTTGCACCGCCTGCACCACCAGCGCGCATTCCATCGGCGATGCGGCGCGCGTAATCAAGTACGGCGACGCCGAGGTGATGATTGCCGGCGGCAGCGAAGCCGCGATCACGCCCATGGGTGTCGGCGGATTCGGCGCCATGCGCGCGCTCTCCACTCGCAACGACGATCCCCATCGCGCCAGTCGTCCCTGGGACAAAGATCGCGACGGCTTTGTCATCGGCGAAGGCGCGGGGATTTTGATTCTCGAAGAGCTGGAGTTCGCCAAGAAGCGTGGCGCGAACATCATCGCTGAAGTCGTTGGATATGGCATGAGCGCCGACGCCAACCACATCACGCAGCCCGCGCCGGGCGGCGAAGGCGGATATCGCGTGATGCGCAACGCCCTGCGCGATGCCAAGCTTGCGCCGGAGCACATCGGCTACGTGAACGCCCACGGCACATCCACGCCGCTGGGCGACGAACTGGAAGCCACGGCCATCAAGCGCGCCTTCGGCCCACACGCGTACAAGATGCTGGTCAGCTCAACCAAGTCCATGACCGGACATCTGCTGGGCGGCGCCGGCGGATTGGAAGCGGCCATCACCCTGCTGGCGTTGCGCGATCAGATCGTGCCGCCTACCACTAACCTTGACCACCCCGACGAAGGCTGCGATCTCAACTTCGTCCCCCACACCGCCCGCGAGGTGAAGATGGAGTACGCTATCTCCAACTCCTTCGGCTTCGGCGGGACGAATGGCTGCCTGGTGTTTAAGCGGTGGACGGAGTAGGCAGCGCTCTGGCTAACGAGCAGCTTTCATAGCTGCCAGTAAGATGGGCTTTGTCCAGCCGGGGGCGGTGGTGAGATCGCATAACTCCTCGACCTTCCCCCTGTTCAGATGCAGAATAGGCCGTGGCTCCGGACGGGCACCGGTTTGAGGATCGGCTTCTCGACTGTTGTCGTAGACACGAAGTTCGGTCAATCTCGGAATAAGTCGTATCAGATTGAATCGGCTACGGTCAAAACGCTCGCGAATCTTGGCTTCGGGAATGTCGTGGCCGCCCTTGCGAACCCTGGCCCGCACACGTGCAATGTGGAGTTCGGGACTCTCAAGACCTACATACCAGACCCGAACCTCCACTCCGGAAGCCAACGCCTGCGCCAACACGGTTGTGATTGTTTCGCCGCCTAGCGTCGTCTCAAATGCAAACTTCAGTCGCTCCGCGATCGCTTTTTCCAACAGCCGCTTGCCCTGATGCCAGGCCATGCTATTGGCGGTATCCTGCGTGATGTCTGGATTCGCGGCCAGAATTAGCTGGGCGGCTTTATCTGGATTGAAGTACTCAGCGCGGTACTGCCTGAATGCAGCACCGGCGATACTACTCTTGCCCGCTCCGTTGGCCCCGGCCAAAACATAGATGCAGGGCGCGTCGTCTTCCCTACTCACGCCGGCGTGCCGCGAGAACCGCAGCCTTCCCTAACTGTTTTGGGGACGCGTTGAACGCTGCCTGCATACCCGCGCGCGCCTGAGAGGTTTGCATACGCGCGAGAAGCCTGTCAAATTCGGCACTGAGTGTGTTGAGCTTGAGTTCGGGTGCATACTTCAGCGCGTTGAATTTGTCCATCGAAATAAGTACCGCCTTGGGCGCGTCATGCTTGGTAATCACAACCGTTTGTCCCTGGATGGCTTTCTCCAGAATCCGGCCGAATTCGTTCTTGGCTTCGGTTGCACTATAGGAAGCAGAGGGCCCATGCTGGCGGGTCTGTCGATCCAACATAGTAGACGATTTGCTACGAGGTAAAGCTCTGTTTCGGGGCATCGGAGAGAAATCCCTTTTACTTTTGGCCATTATAGCCAAATTAGCCATTTTGTGGTCAGTTTTGTTCTCTTTTTTCCTGCGCGCACCAGCAGTCAGCCAAGGCCTACAGTTTCCGCAGGACCTCGAAGATGTCCTCGTTGCTGGGCACCTGGCTGATGGGATAGATCTTGCTGAAGGCGAGCTTGCCTTGCTTGTCGACGATGAAGATGGCCCGCTCGTTGATGCCGGGGATGGGGTCGCCTTCGCGTAGGATGCCGAACTCCTGCGCGACCTTACCATGGGGATAGAAGTCGCTGGCCATGGGGTAGCTCAACACGCCGATTTCCTTCTTCTGCCAGGCGGTGTGGCTGGGGATGGAATCGACGCTGATGGCGACGAGCTGCGCGTCATAGCCGGCGAAACGCTCCACATCGGAGTTCATGCTCGGCAACTGCGAGGCGCACACCGGCGTCCAGTCCGCCGGATAGAACGCCAGCACCACGTTCTTCTTGCCGCGATAGTCGCTGAGCCGGAACTGGCTCTTGATGTTGCCCACCACCGCAGGAAGTTCAAAGTCCGGCACTTCATCGCCGATGTTCAAGGTCGCCATCCGCCCCTCCGAACCCAGTTAGACGCAAACAGCGATTCTAGTGGCGCGCGGCAACGCGGGCAAGTCAATGATCGAGCGCTTGTGTTAAAGCGCGATGAAAATATGATTAGCGTTCTGGCGCGCTACAACTCCACTTCCTGCAGCACCGGTTTCGGCGGCGGGATGGTGTGCAGCGCCTCCACCATGGCCTCGGCAAATTCGGTGGTGCCCGCCGTACCGCCGACATCGCGCGTCAGGTGCTTCTTATCGGTGTAGACCTTCTCCAGCGCCAGGCGGATGTGGTTGGCGGCATTCTCTTCGCCAAGGTGACGCAGCATCAGAATGCCCGAGCGCAGCACCGCCGTCGGGTTGGCGATATCTTTGCCCGCGATGTCCGGCGCGGAGCCGTGCACCGCTTCGAAGATCGCACATTGGTGACCGAAGTTCGCGCCCGGAACCAGTCCCAATCCGCCGACGAAGGCCGCGCACAGATCGGAGACGATGTCGCCGTACAGGTTCTCCAGCAGCAGCACATCGTACTGATAGGGATTCATGACGAGCTGCATGCAGGTGTTGTCCACGATATGCTCGCCGTAGGTGATCTCGGGATATTCCTTCGACACGTTGCGCGAACAGCGGATAAACAGCCCGTCCGACAGCTTCATGATGTTGGCTTTGTGGATGGCGTGGATCTTCTTGCGTCCGACGCGGCGCGCGTAAGCGAAGGCGAACTTCGCAATGCGCGTCGAAGCTTTTTCCGTGATGATCTTCAGGCTTTCGACCACACCGGGGACAACTTCGTGCTCGATGCCGGAGTACAGGCCCTCGGTGTTTTCGCGAATCACGATGAGATCGACGCCGGGATAATGCGTCGCGACCGCGGGCAGATTGCGGATGGGCCGGAAATTCGCGAACAGCTCGAATTGCCTGCGCAGCGCAACGTTGATGCTGGAGAAGCCGCCGCCGATCGGCGTGGTCACCGGGCCTTTCAGACCAACGCAGGTGCGCTCAATGGATTCGATCAGATCTTTGGGGATGTACTCGTGATACTTCTCGTAGGCCTCGGCGCCCGCGGCGAAGCTCTCCCACTCGAATTTGACGCCGGTGGCTTCCAGAATGCGGACCGCGGCGCCCACAACCTCAGGGCCGATGCCATCGCCGGGGATCAACGTGACTTTGTGTGCCATGGATGAGGTTCAATGCGCCGGTTCCGATTTCGCCTTCCCTGCCGGGCTCTCCTTCGTGTCCAGCAACTCCTTCAACTCGCTCATGAACTCGCCCACATCCTTGAAATCCAGATACACAGAGGCGAAGCGCACATAGGCAACTTTATCGATGCGCCGCAGCCGGTTCATGATGAGTTCGCCGATCTGCCGGGTGGTGCGCTCGCGCTCCGCCGAGTCGGTCACCAAGCCTTCGGCATCGTTGACGATCTGCTCCAGCTTGCCCATCGGGACGGGCCGCTTCTCGCACGCGCGCAGCAGCCCATTCAGCACTTTCTGCCGTTCGAACTTCTCCCGCCGGCCGTCCTTCTTCACCACCATGTAGGGGATTTCGTCGATGCGCTCGTAGGTGGTGAAGCGCTTCTCGCACTTCAGGCATTCGCGGCGGCGGCGGATCGATTCGCCTTCCTTGCTCTCGCGCGAATCCACTACTTTGTCGTTTTCATAGCCGCAAAACGGGCACTTCATGGAAGAGAGAGCGGGCGACGGTCCCGAACTTCGATTGTAACAGGGTAAATTCGCAGCTCATCGGCGGGGCAGGCAAAGGCCAGGCACAGCAAAATTCTTAAACAGGGTACCCGGCTATTTCTGATCGATATTACTCGCTATGGCAGGCGGCCTGGGATCCATCTTCCCCTTCTGCTCAAACAGCACAACCTCGCCCGGCTTCACGTAGCCGAGTTGTTCCCGGGCTTCCTTCTCGATCAAGGGAGGATCGCCCCGGCGCAGTCCGTCGACCCGGCGCTGCAGTTTTTCCTGGTCCTCCCGCATCCGCTCGATGTCTTGCTGCAAGCGCGCAGCTTCGGCCTTCTTGCCCTGCCAAACCTTCATGCCATTGGCGCCGAAGATCACCTTATAACCTATAGGCACGGTGAGCGCGGCCAGGCACAGCGTCGCCAGCACGCGACGCATGCGATAGAACCAGCGTTCGCCGTTGCGGATTGTAACCTTCACCCGTTACCTGCTTCTTGTCCTGATTTTCAGCGCGCGTTTGATGGTCGCTGGCCTAGCTTGGGGAAGCGACGCCAGTTTTCAGTGAACTTCGCGCGCCCCGCCGCGTCAAGCGAACGGAGGGCGAAAGACGCAGAGGAGTAACGTCGCACGGCGGGGACGGCCGGGGTCTTCGCGTCAGGCCGTGCTGGTATAACTTTATCGAGCGTTTGCGACCGGAGGAGGTCCGATTGCCGGAAGAGCGGCCCCTATTTGTCCCGGTGATTTTGGGAACGACTCGTCAAGGAAGACGCAGCGAGCCTGTAGCGAGGTTGATCGTGACCGAACTCAGTAAGCGTCCGGGGATTGCAACCGAGTTGATCGATATTGCTACGCTGCCGCTGCCCACCGGCAACGCGGGCGAAGCGATCAAGGATCCCGGCTTCTCGGCAAAGATGGACCGGGCTGACGCTCTCGTCATCGTCTCTCCCGAATACAATCATGGCTATCCGGGACTTCTGAAACACGTGCTTGACAGTTGTCTGAAGGAGTACATTCACAAGGCGGTAGGGATTGCGGGCGTCTCGGCTGGCAGCTTCGCCGGCGCGCGCGTTATCGAACATCTCTTGCCGGTGATGCGGGAGCTGGGCTTGGTGACGATCTTCTGGGACTTGAATTTCGGCAATGCCGGGCAGCTCTTCGATCCGGCAGGAACTTTGGTCGATCCCGCGTTTGTCGTCCGCACGGAGAAATTCTTGAACGAACTGATCTGGATGGCGACAACCCTGCGTTATGGACGGGAGCACGTACGGCTGAGTTGACACTTAGAGATGACGATTGCGAACCAGCATAAACCGATTCCCTGCCCGAATTGTGGCACGGCCATGAATCACCATGCGGACAAGCTGGTCTACCTGTGTGCTGAGGCTCTCACTCCAGGGGACGGTGAATTGCTCGAAGAGTTTTACCGTTGTCCGGACTGCGGAACCGGGCTCTCGCGGCCAGCTAACTCCGCGAACGAAGATGAAAGCCAATTTTGACCGCCCCGGTCGACTTCGTTTAGAGTAGCTGCTCTACCAAGAGTTTGTTTACTCTCTTCTCACCGTGCTCCGAGCATCGGCTTAGGGAGCAAGGATGACGCAAGGCGAAGATGTCCCATTATTTGGCAGCTCGCTGCTCGCAATGCTCGAAGTGGATACCCATTCGCCAGTGCGAGGCCGACGACCCGACGTTTGATCCGAGCATTTTCGTTCAGGTCTTGTGTCCGCATTGCGGAAAGCACAGTAAGCTGAATGCCAAGGCCCTGGAAGTCGTTCCCGAGTCCAAGTTGCAGTCATCCTGAGCGGGATTGAAAGCGTCCAGCTTGCGTTTGTCACCGGCGCTTCAGTCCGGCAGGGTCTTGCCTCGCGTCTCCCATCCCAACGGAATCACCAGCAGTCCGATACCAAAGGCGATCGCGGTGATCGCAACTGGTTTCCCGAGCGTGCCCGATTGCCTCACCAGTGCGGCGATGCTGAAGTTGACGCCCGCAGCGATGAATCGCCCAAATGAAGTGGTGAATGCGAAGGCGGTCGCGCGCACGCTGGTATCGTACTGCTCCGGCAGCCAGAGGCTGAACATGGCAAAGTTGCCGCCGAAAAATCCGAGGAAGAACAGCACGCTGATGAACGGCTGCAATCCGTGCGGCAGATAGAAGGCCCAACCGAAGCTGAGCACGATGCAGAGCGCCATGCCGAGAAAGTAGAAAGCCAAAGTCAGTCTGCGGCCAAAGCGCTCGGCCAGCGGCGGTAACGCGAGGCAGCCGAGAATCGTTCCCACCGACAACAATCCCATGCCCAGCGATGCGGTCTTGACGGCCTGCGCCTGCACCATGCCGGCGCGCTTGGCCAACGCGATGATGGCGGTCGGCGCGTAGACGGCGCCCGCCCACAGTCCGCAAATGGCTGCCGTCAGCAGGACCGTATTCACCACGGTGCGACGGGTGTAGGGCGGAGCGAAGATCTGGACCAACGGATGATAGCGGCGAGGGACCTGGGTATGCTTGCGCTCCCAGCGCTCCGGCTCCTTCACGCGACGCAGGACGACGAACGCCACAATCACCGGCGTCAGTCCGCACCAGAACATAGCGCGCCAGCCGAAGTGCGCGCCCACGGTGAAGTTCAGCGCGGAGGCCAGGAAAAATCCGGCGTAGTATCCGGTCTGCAGATAGCCGGCGCCCATCTTGCGGCGATCTTCCGGCCAGGCCTCGGCAACGTAGGTTCCGGCCAGCGCCCATTCGCCGCCAATGCCAACTCCCGCGAGCAAACGGAAAACCGCAAGCTGCCAGACATTCTGCGACAGCGCCGCCGCGCCGGTGAAGACCGCGTAAACGAAGATCGTGGCGGCCAGCACGCGCGTCCGGCCAAAGCGATCGGCAATCGGCCCCCAGATGAGCGAGAGTCCCCAGCCGACGAGGAAAAGCGCGAACAGGACCGAGCCCGCATAGCCAACCGTGGCCGGTGACGCTTTGATCCCGGATTTGGGCAATAGTTCGTTCAGTGCCGGGCTCAGCACCAGGGCATAGATGACGGAGTCCATGCCGTCGAGCGTCCAGCCCATCCACGCGGCCCAAAAGCCGACGATTTGCGAGCGATTGAGTTTGGTGTGAGTTCGAACGGCCGGGACCGGAGCCGTGGTGTCTGACATGAGTGTCCTCGTTCCGCAGAATTGGACGCCAGACTGCTAATTGCTTTGCGGGCAGCGTAACATACGCGTCAAGTTCTAGTTTGCGGCGGCAGGCGAATCCGCCTGAAACAGCTCCCGAATGGCCGGCTTCGTGACCTTGCCCATGGCATTGCGCGGCAGCGCGTCCAGAATCAGAAGCCGCGACGGCAGCTTGTGCCCCGCCATTCGCTCCCTGGCCCAGGCGCGAAGTTCTTCGATCTCGAGACCACCGCCGTCCCTGGTCACCACGGCCGCGCCGACGCGTTCGCCCCATTCGGCATCGGGGACGCCGACCACCGCGCATTCCGCAATGACGGGATGTTCGCGCAGCATCTCCTCAACCTCCAGCGCGGAAACCTTGTGCCCGCCGGTCTTGAGGATGTCAACGTTGCTGCGTCCCAGAATGCGGTAGACACCCTTATCAATGTCGATCGCGGCCGTGTCGCCGGTGCGAAACCAGCCATCGCGAAAGGCCTCGCGCGTCGCCTCCGGCTTGCCCCAGTACTCGGCGAATATATTCGGGCCCATGACTTCGATTTCACCTGGGATGCCCGGCCCAACCTCGCGAGCGCCTTCATCGACCAGGCGCACAGCCACTCCCGGCAATGGCCGGCCGACGCTGCCGGGCACGCGCTCACCGCGATAGGAATTCGAGATCGCCATACCGATCTCGGTCATGCCATACCGCTCCAGCAAGGTGTGGCCGGTGATCTCTCGCCAGCGTTCCAGCGTGCTCACCGGCAATGCTGCCGATCCGGAGACCATCAGGCGCAACTTCCTGGCGCCGTCGCTCCATGCCACTCGGCGCTCGGCAGGCGCTTTCTCCCAGGCGGCAATCAGCTTGACGTAGATGGTCGGCACCGCCATGAACAGCGTCAACTCGCCGCTGGCTATGCGCTCCCACACTATCTCGGCATCGAAGCGCGGCAAAATCTCGCACACCGCGCCCGACCACAGCGCGCAGGAAACGACATTGATGATCCCGTGAACGTGATGCAGCGGCAGACACAGCAGAATGCGGTCCTCGGACGACCACTCCCACGCGTCCACCAGGCTGGTGATTTGCGCGGCAATGTTGACATGCGTCGTCACCACGCCTTTGGGACGGCTGGTGGTACCGCTGGTGTAGAGAATCATGGCGCGCCGCGTGTTCGCCACGGCGGGCAGCGCCACAGGTTCGCTTGGTGCCCCAGGTTCGCGTCCTTCTTTCGGGACGCTAATCTGGGCGTCGAGGGCGTCCGCATAGCGAAGCACAAGGACTTTGCCGGCAGCGGCGGCCAGGGCAAGGATCGGCTCGTTCGCCACGTCGCAGATCGCGACCGATGCCTGCGTGTCGTCGAGGTAGTACTCGAGTTCAGTCCACGGCGTCCCGAGCGGCAGCGGAACGGCAATACCCCCGGCCCGCCAGATCCCCCATTGCACCGCGACCCAGGGGAATCCCGGCGTGACCAGAAACGCCACGCGCTCCTCGCGCAGATCGTCGCGGCCTGCATTGGCGCGATCTGCGTTCCGGCAAGCAGCGTGGCCGCAACCCGCGCCGCGGCAGTCAGCAGTTGGTGGTAGGTGTAGCTGCCGCTGCAATCAACAATCGCGATGCGGCTGCCGTGCTGGTGGGCGCGCGCAATCAGGTCGGGCATGGTCGCATGCGGCATGGCGCAGAATATACGGCCCGTGACCGAATTTGTCACGTTCGCCGCGCAGGTAAACAAGGGATTATCCTGAACCCACTCGGAGAGCGGAAAACAAAGCCAACGGAGGACACTAAAATGCGTATCGCTTCGCTCACCATTCTGTGCCTGACCCTGGCTCTTCCGGCCATGTCGGGCACCATCTACGAGAACGGTCCGATCAACGGAGAAGTGGACGCTTGGGTTATAAACAACGGGGACATCGTTAGCGACACCCTCACCGTCTTCGGCGGGAATAGTATCGTTACCGGTCTGTCTTTTGCTGCATGGCTGTTTCCCGGGGACACGCTCACGTCGGTTGAGGTGTCGATTACCTCACAAATAAACGCTGGCACCATCTACTTCGACGAGACGGTTGCCTTCTCTGCGTCGGACTGCGCCCCCAACCAAGAGGGGTTTAATGTCTGTACCGAGACAGGGAGTTTCAACGGCCCGACTTTGCCCAAGGGAACATACTGGCTAAACTTGCAGAACGCGAGCGTGACCAATGACGACTTGATCGGCTGGGACCAAAACTCCGGGGTCGGATGCCACTCGCCGGGTTGCCCTTCGCAAGGTTGGGACAGTAATGCAGGCCCAATTCCTTCGGAATCGTTCTCAGTTTTGGGCAGTGCGAGCAGTACAACCCCTGAACCGAGCAGCATTGTGCTGTTTGGCTCTGGCCTCGTTGTTGGCATGGCTGGAATGCTGCGGCGAAAGCTGTCGTAAAGCCTCGCCCTGTGGAAATCAGACTGACCCATTACCCGCTAAGCGAGACCCTTGACCCGCCGTGCTAGACTTTGCGGCAATCCGGCATTCATTGATTTGCAACAAGGAGCTGCCCATGGCAACGCAGGCGCGGCGCACACAAAGCACGGAATCCGGCTTGGCGCGGTTCGGCTTGTCTCTGGCAAATTGGAGCGAGCGCTGGTTTCCCGATCCCCTGGTGTTCGCGCTGTTGGGCATTCTGGTCGTCTTCATCGCGGGCCTGTGCCTGCGCCAGTCGCCCAGCAAGCTGGCCATTCAGGGCGCGAAGAACTTCTGGACGCTGGTGCCCTTCACCATGCAGATGGTGATGATCATCATTGGCGGATATGTGGTCGCGACCACGCCGCTGGTGAGCCGCCTGATTCGCGCGCTGGCCCGCATACCGAAAACCGGGCGCGGCGCCATCGCTCTCATCGCTCTGTTCTCCATGCTGACCTCGCTGATCTCCTGGGGACTGAGCCTTATCTTCAGCGGCCTGCTGGCCCGCCAGATGGCGGCCCGCGTCAAGGGCATGGATTACCGCGCGGCCGGCGCCGCTGCTTACCTCGGCTTAGGCGCGACCTGGGCGCTGGGACTTTCGTCATCGGCGGCGATGCTGATGGCAACCAAGACGGCAATTCCCGCGGCGCTACTATCGGTCTCGGGCATCATCCCACTCAGTCAGACATTGTTCTTGTGGCAGAGCCTCGCCATGGCTGCGGTGCTGGTCGTGGTTTCGGTGATCGTCGCCTACTTCTCGGCGCCTTCGCCGGAGAATGCCCGCACCGCTGCTGATTTCGGCATCGACGTTAGCCTCGCCGAGCGCCCCGATGAGCCGCGCACCAAACCTGGCGAATGGCTGGAGTACAGCCCGCTGCTGTCGCTCTTCGTGGGCGCGCTCATCGTCTGGTACCTGATCAATTTCTTCCGCACCTCACCCACCGGCGCGCTGGCGGCGCTTGATCTTAATACCTATAACCTGATGTTCATCACCGCCGGGCTGCTGCTGCACTGGCGGCCGCGGCGTTTCATTCGCTCGGTTGCGGACGCTGTGCCCGCAACCGGCGGCGTGCTCATCCAGTTCCCGTTTTACGCCGTCATCTTTGGGATGATTGTGGGCACCGGCATTTCCACCTGGCTGGCCGACCTGTTCGCGCGCGTCTCCACGCATGGCACCTATCCGCTGCTGGTGGCGCTGTATTCCGCGGTGCTGGGGACGTTCGTCCCCTCCGGTGGCAGTAAGTGGATCATCGAGGCGCCCTACGTTCTGCAGGCGGCCAACCTGCATCGCGTACACCTGGGATGGGTGGTGCAGATTTACAACGCGGCAGAGGCGCTGCCCAACCTGGTCAATCCTTTTTGGATGCTGCCGTTGCTGGGCATTCTGCGGCTCAAAGCTCGAGACCTGGTCGGCTACACCGTGCTGCAGATGATGCTGCACATCCCGATCGTATTTTTCCTGTGCTGGTTCTTCGCGCGCTACATCGCGTACTTGCCGCCGGTAAAGTGAGGCGGTTGTCAGTTGTCAGTTCTTTCCAGCGCCATAACCTGGTTTTTTACGGAGGACATGAGTCAGGGCACGACCTCGGTCGTGCCGATACGGCTCCTCTTTCTCTTTTGACTTGAGCCGTCTTTAGACGTCGACAGGCTTTTGTACGGAATGGTTGTGCCGCCGTCATGGCTCCAGGTCTGGTTCATGCCGATGGTGGCGTTCAGGCGCGCGTGTCCCGCCGGTAATACGAAATTAATATGAATTGTGAATGGGGCGTTATAGAATTTTGCCCATGCAAGAGAAGCCGTTGGAAATAGACAAGATTGAGAAGGCGCCCGGCGTTACCGTACTGCGCCTGCATGGGCCTTTACTCCTGGGCAACTTCTTTCCCCTGCAGACCATGGTGCGCGCCGACAATTCGGACCTGCTGATCGTCGATGTATCCGACATGCCCTACATCGATTCTGCCGGCATCGGCTGTCTGGTGGGCGCAGAGGTTTCGCGCCAGAATTCCGGCCGCAAGCTGGTGCTGGTCGGCGCGAACGAGCGACTGATTACTTCCTTTAAAGTCACTAAGGTCGCGGAACTCTTCACCCTCGCCCCCACCGTGGAGCAGGCAATGGCAAAGTCCAGCGGCGTGTAGTTCAAGCTTCGCGCCACCCTCACGGGGCAACCTGCTCCACGTGCCTGGGCTGCTCCGGACAGCTCCATCCTCTGATACACTCACTGGCTGGATGTGGGCGGCGGAACTCAGCGTTCCGCCCAATCGCCCTCTTCTTTCCGCATTTCCGCAGGAGGTTCTTATGTCCGCTACGGCGAGTATTTCGCAAATCCATCCGCGCGTGCAAAAGTTCATCGCGACCGCACGCAAGATGTTCATCAACGGCAAGTGGGTGAATTCGGCTTCGGAAAAACATTTCCCGTCTACAATCCCGCCACCGGCGAGGTGATGGCGAACATCGCCGCCGGCGATCGCGCAGACGTTGACCGCGCAGTGGCAGCGGCGCGCAAGGCATTCGAGAGCGGTGCGTGGCCGACGATGACGGCATCGGAACGTGGGCGCCTGATGTGGAAGCTCGCCGATCTGATCGAGCAGCACACGGAGGAGTTCGCGCAACTGGAGAGCCTCGACAACGGCAAGCCGCTCTCCGTCGCACGCGTGGCCGACGTGCCCCTGGCCGTCGATCTCTTCCGCTACATGGCCGGCTGGGCGACCAAGATCGAAGGCAACACGATCCCGTTTTCGCAAAAGTTCCTCGCCTACACGCGGCGTGAGCCGGTCGGCGTGGCGGCGCAAATCATCCCCTGGAATTTCCCGCTGCTGATGGCCGCCTGGAAACTTGGTCCCGCGCTGGCAACTGGCTGCACGGTCGTGCTCAAGCCGGCGGAGCAGACTCCCCTGAGCGCGCTGTTGCTGGCGGAACTGGTTGCCGAGGCGGGATTCCCTGAAGGCGTAGTGAACGTCGTCACCGGATACGGCGAAACGGCTGGAGCCGCGCTGGCAGCGCATCCCGACGTGGACAAGGTTGCGTTCACCGGCTCGACCGAGGTCGGCAAGCTGATCGTGCAAGCGGCAGCGGGAAACCTGAAGAAGGTCTCGCTCGAACTCGGCGGCAAATCGCCGAACCTGGTGTTCGATGACGCCGACATGAACGCCACCATTCCCGGCGCGGCGAATGCCATCTTCTTCAATCACGGCCAATGCTGCTGCGCCGGCTCGCGGCTGTATGTCGAGCAGGACATCTTCGACAAGGTGGTCGAAGGCGTGGCCGAGCGTGCGAAGAAGATCAAGCTGGGTCCCGGCTTCGACCCGGACACGGACATGGGCCCGCTGGTTTCGACCGAGCAACTGGACCGCGTCTGCAGCTATCTGGAAGCCGGCCTGAGCGAAGGCGCAGAAGCCGTGGTGGGCGGCAAGAAGCGCGCCGGCGCCGGATATTTCGTCGAGCCAACGGTGATGGTCAAGACCAAGCCGGATATGAAAGTTGTCCGTGAGGAGATCTTCGGCCCGGTGGTTTGCGCGATGCCATTCACCGATATCGACAAGTTGGTGGCCGAAGCCAATCAGAGCGAGTACGGCCTGGCAGCGGCGGTGTGGACGCGCGACATCAGCAAGGCGCATCAGGTGGCCGCGAAGCTGCGCGCTGGAACGGTGTGGGTCAATTGCTACAACGTTTTCGACGCTGCGCTGCCCTTCGGCGGATACAAGCAGTCCGGCTGGGGCCGCGAGATGGGGCACGAAGTGCTGGAGATGTACACGGAAGTGAAGACGGTGTGCGTGGGGCTGTGAGGTAGAACTGAGCCGCGGAACGGCGACCTTTGTGTTAGCCGCGGGCGTAAGCCCGCGGTCGAGGTCAAGAACCAGACTAGCCGCGGAGCGGCGGCACGAATCCCGCTCCGCGATGTGAACTCCCTATGCCCCTCGGGCTGTATCAGCAGCCGACGTGAGTGTCGATGGCGAGCCACGCGCTACGAGTAGTGCTTCTGTTCCTGTCAGGTTCTCTTATTGCCCAATCAAACTCACTGCCTGAATACCCGCTCGTACTGACCATTACGAGCGCTCAGGTTTCGAAGAGCGCCTCTGGTACCACGACCCATGTGATTGGCTCCTTGTCTGAGAATTCGTGGAGACAGCCGGTAGAACTGTCTTGTAACGTTGCGCTCTCCAGCGTTGGACCTGACGGTAAGGCGAACACCTATCCCGCCCGGTGGGGTTACACTCCGCGCGCCGACTCGCCGAAGACGATCAGGATCTACCTCCGCGAAGCAGGGAAGAACAGTATGCGGGAATACCGATGCGTGGCCAGAGATCCAAAATGACGCGACGCGAAATTCAGCTCGTGGCGAAAGCAGGTCCCTCGACTGCGTCCGCAGCGGCGGGTTCCGCTCGGGATAACACCGGTAAGGGTGCCGGACGGCACCGGCCATCGCACCGACAACAGATTTTTGACCAACTCTCCCCAAACACGCTATACTTTTATGGTTTGCCTGAAGTGAAAGCCCCGTCAGGGGCGCCCCGCCGGTTGAGCCACTCGGCTGAGGGATAGTTTCTTCCCGGCAAGGGAAAGTGCAAGCGCACAAAGAGTTTATCGCCGCCCGCGCAAGTTTTTGGGTGGTGGGAGGGATTGCCATGTACGCGGTCATCCGCGCCGGGGGAAAGCAATATCGCGTCGCACCCGGAGACGTCATCGAAATCGAGAAGCTGCCGCAGGCCGGCGGCGAGAACGTGCAGTTTGATGAAGTGCTGGCCGTCAGCGGCAACGAAGGCGAGCTGGCCAAGCCGTCGCAGGCGTTCGTCACCGGGCAAGTGGTCGAGCATGGCCGCGGCGACAAGGTGCTGGTCTTCCACTTCAAACGCAAGAAGCAGTACAAGAAGCTGAACGGGCATCGCCAGCCGTACACCGCCGTGAAGATCACCGGCATCAGCGTGGACGGCCGGGAGCTCAAAGCCTAAGCCCGGATGCTGCTGCATCAGTTCATACTTGTATTGGCGGCAATGGCCCGGCGCTTCGATTCTGTGCTGCTGAAGGCGGTTGCCGTCGCGCGACGCGTGGCGTCGCGAGTGAAGCTCGGCGGCTCGGAGCTGCCGGAAACGTAGTATTCTGCGAGCCGCGGAGCGGCGTAATTTGTTTTAGCCGTGGGCGTGAGCCCGCGGTAAGCAGTGGGAAGTATTCCGAGCCGCGGAGCGGCGACACTGCCGGCGGATGACACGGTCGAAAATGCGATGAACGAGCGCCGTAGGCGCGAAAGAGTTTAGCCCAGCGCTTCAGCGCTGGGTAGGCGTCAATCAAGGATTCGAGTCCCGTCGGGACGGCAGAGGGTCGGCCGGATTTCAGCCCGGCCTGACGAACTGGCGGCCTCCCTGGCGAACAGCAGGTCCCTCCGCTCGGGCTGAAGCCCTCGGTCGGGATGACAATCATTTTGATATTCGCGACGCTGGCCTGAAGGCCGGCTCGACCAAGATTCGAGGATTTTTCATGGCACACAAAAAAGGTTTAGGCAGCTCTCGCAAC
The DNA here is from genome assembly GCA_963713465.1 of uncultured Acidobacteriaceae bacterium. GTDB lineage: Bacteria > Acidobacteriota > Terriglobia > Terriglobales > Acidobacteriaceae > Bog-257. The sequence goes on along the minus strand of CAVQLZ010000003.1, from coordinate 311,404 downwards.
GGCCGCGACTCGAACGCACAGCGGCTGGGGGTGAAATCCTTCGGCGGTCAGCTCATCTCCGGCGGCACCATCATCATTCGCCAGCGTGGCACCCGCATCAAGCCAGGGCTGAACGTCGGCCGCGGCAAGGACGATACCCTCTTCGCCAAAATCACCGGCGTAGTCGAATACAAGGACCGCGGCACGATGGGCAAGTTCGTGTCCGTGGTCCCGCAGGAAAGCAACTAGCATTTGGCATTTGGCACTTAGCACTTGGCCAAACCGAGATGCGGGGTTACGTTCCCGAGAAACTACTTCAGATGGGCCTCGTTACGGCGAGGCCTTTGTCATTCTTAACCGCGATCGGTTGATCGCCGTTTTGGCTAATTGCCAAATGCCAACTGCCAACTGCGATGTTTGTCGACGAAGCTAAAATCCGCGTCAAAGCCGGCGATGGTGGCAACGGCTGCATGGCGTTCCGTCGCGAGAAATTCGTTCCGCGCGGCGGTCCGTCCGGCGGCGACGGCGGCCGCGGCGGCGATGTCATCATGGAATCCAGCGAGCGCCACAACACGCTGGTCCATTTCCGCTTCAATCCCGAGTACAAGGCCGAGCGCGGCCGTCACGGCGAAGGCTCGAACAAGACGGGCCGCGAAGGCGAAAGCATCGTCCTAAAAGTTCCGGTCGGCACGATCGTTTACGACGAACTCACGGGCGAGGTGGTGCACGACTTCTCGCATCCCGATGAGCACGTCGTCATCGCGCGCGGCGGACGCGGCGGGCGCGGCAATGCGCGGTTCGCGACCTCGACGCATCAGGCCCCGCGCGAGCACGAAGAAGGCCGGCCCGGCGAAGAGCGCGACCTGCGGCTCGAGCTGAAGCTGCTCGCCGATGTCGGCCTTGTCGGCTACCCCAATGCCGGCAAGAGCACGCTAATCTCGCGCATCTCGGCCGCAAAACCGAAAATTGCCGACTATCCTTTCACGACGCTGCAGCCAAATCTGGGCGTAGTGGTGGTCGGCGAGCCGCCCGATGATGTCAGTTTCGTCGTCGCCGACATCCCCGGCCTCATCGAGGGCGCCAGCGAGGGCGCGGGCCTGGGCACGCAGTTCCTGCGGCACATCGAGCGCACGCGATGCCTGGCTCACCTCGTCGATGTTTCGGACTCCAGCGGCCGTCCCGATCCCGTGCAGGATTACGAAGTCATCACCCGCGAGCTGGCGAACTTCGGCAGCGGACTGGACGCCAAGCCGACGATTGTCGTCGCCTCCAAGATGGACATCGCCAACAAAGAGAAGCTCGCCAAGCTCAAGCGTTATTGCAAGCGCAAGAAGCTCGATCTCTATGCGATTTCCGCCGTGACCGGCGAGGGCATCGACGAGCTGAAGTGGGCCATGGCAAAGCGCGTGGTTCGCGATAGCAAGACCGCGCGCGACGCACAAGAAGAGGCGAGGCCGTAGCCGCGACGTAAGCGCGCGGAATGCCTCGAACCGTCGCCGCGCTAAAATCCTTTCCAGCTTGAATCAGCCTACCATTCGCGTCCTGACGTTAATCGAGAACGCCGCCGTCACCGGGCCGGCGCGGAATCTCATCGAATTCGCAAGAGCCGCGCGGACCGCAGACGCCGATCTCCCCCCGGTTGAAGTCACGCTTCTGACCTATCGCCGCGGCGGCGAAGACAGCGCGCTCGCATCGGCCGCGCGCAAGGCCGGAGTTCCGGTAATTACTGTTGACGAGCGGCGGCGATGGGACACGCGTGTCTTCCCGCAGCTCCGGCAAGCGATCGCCCACCACCATCCCAACGTCCTGGAAACGCGGAACGTCAAGTCGCACTTCTTCGTGCGCTGGCTTGGGCTGCATCGCAAATATCCATGGGTAGCGTGGAACCACGGCTACACGGCCACGAGCTGGCTCGACCGCGCATACACCCAACTGGACCGCTGGTCACTGCGTGGCGCGTATCGCATGGTGACCGTCTGCCGACCTTTCGCAGACCACTTGGTGGCCTTGGGCGTGCCGCGCGAGAAGATCACGATCCTGCACAACTCCGTTAAGCCATTTGTGAAGCCTGTGGCAGAGCAAGTCGATCAGTTGCGCCGTAGTCTTGCGCTCGCTGACTATGAGGCCGTTATTCTCTCCGTCGGCCGGCTTTCCTACGAAAAGGGCCACGCTGACCTACTGCGCGCCGGCGCCGCGCTGGCTGGGATGCCGGAAGCGCCGCGATTCCGCATCGTCATCGTTGGCGACGGGCCCGAGCGCGACGCGCTGCTAGCAATTTGGCATCGCAGCTCGGGATTGAAAAGCAGGTGACTCTTGCCGGTTTTCAGCGTGACACCAAGCCGTATTACGCGATTGCGACGCTGGTTGCGGTGCCATCCCACTCGGAGGGATCGCCGAATGTGGTGTTGGAGGCGATGGCGGCGGGATTGCCCATCGTGGCCAATGCGGTCGGCGGAGTGCCGGAGATTCTGGAAGAGAATGTCACCGGGCTGATGGTCCCGGCGGGTAAGCCCGACGCAATGGCGCAAGCGATGCTTCGGATCCTTTGTGATCCGGAGCTTGGCCTACGGCTGGGAACGGCGGCGCGTGCGCAGGCCTTATCCCATTACACGCCAGACGCCTATCGCAGAGAGCTTGTGGGCATTTATCAGAACGTTCTGCGGAGCCGACAACCGGCAACTCACAACTGACAACCGACAACTGTCTTTCAGATCCCCAGCCCCGTCACTCGCCAACCCGCGCCATGTACCTTGTGCCGGATGTTGAGCGTGATCAGCAGCGCCGTCATGGCTTCGACAATCCGGGCATTCTCCAGCTTGCCTCCATCGACGGCGCGCACCCCAGGGATCTTCGCGGCCAACTGTGAGGCGACTTGGCGCGCGCGATCGTCGTCGCTGCACACGATGACGTCGCAATCCACTTCTTCATCGCGGTTCAGCACCGTTGACGACAAGCTGTGGAAGGCCGCCGCAACCGCGACATTCTTGCCCACGATCTCCTGCGCCTGCTCCGCCGCTGAGCCCTCCCACACGCCCAGCACTCGCGTCGGACGCCCGCCCACCGCGGCGGCGAGCGGTACGGTGGCATCGATCAGCACCGTGCCTTGACGGAACGCGGGCTTGAGCTGTTTCAGCAGTTCGGCCTGGCCGGCAAAAGGAACGGTGAGAACGATGGTGTCGCACATCTTGACCGCGACCGCGTTTTCGACGCCTTCCACGCTGCCCAGCGCCCCAGCCTTTTCGGCGATCTGCGTGGCCGCAGCCCGAGCGCGCTCGCCATCACGCGAGCCAATCACAACCGACTCGCCGGCACGCGCCCAGCGCAGCGCCAGTCCTGATCCTTCGGGTCCGGTACCCCCGACGATCGCGATCATGCTGCCTCACCTGCGCGCGCAGGCTCGGGTGAGGGATAGACGTAATGCGTGTAGAGCGTGTTGCGTTTCGCGGGGACGCGACCCAATTCGAGGATGCGCTCCTGAAACTCCGCCGCCGAGGTGTACTGCCCAGCGGTCGATCCCGCGAGGCGTGAAATGTTCTCCTCGAACAGTGTTCCGCCGTAATCGTCCGCACCCGCCAGCAGTGCGAGTTGCGAAATCTCGCGGCCGAGCTTCACCCATGACACCTGGATGTGATGGATCGATCCGGCAAGCATGATGCGCGCCAGCGCGTGTACTTTAAGGTGCTCCGCCAGCGTGCCGCCGCTGCGGGCCAGCCCCTGCGCGAACAGCAGCGTGTTGTCATGGATAAAGCCCAGCGGCACAAACTCGGTGAAGCCGCCAGTGCGCGACTGAATTTCGCGGAAGAGCAGCAACTGGTCGACCCAGTGCTCAGGGGTCTCGCTGTGGCCGTACATCATGGTGGAGGTGCTGCGGATGCCGCACTCGTGCGCTGTCTCGATGACCTCGCGCCATTGCGCCGAGCTGAGCTTGTTCCGCGAGAGCACGTGGCGCACCTCGTCATTCAGGATTTCTGCCGCGGTGCCCGGCAAGGTGTCCAGCCCGTTGGCTTTCAGCATCAGCAGGTATTCGCGAATGGGCATGCCCGTGAGCTCGACGCCGTAGACCATCTCCATCGGCGAGAAGGCATGCGCGTGCATCTTCGGCGTTGCCGACTTCACCGCGCGCAGGATGTCGCGGTAATAGAACGGCGGCAGGCCATGGGGCAGACCACCCTGAATGCAAACTTCAGTTGCGCCCCATTGCTCCGCTTCGCGGCACTTGTGCTCGATTTCGTCCAGTGACAGGAAGTACGCGGTGGCATCGCGCGGCCCGACGCTGAAGGCGCAGAACTTGCATCCGACAAAACAGACATTCGTAAAATTGATATTGCGAGTGACCACGTAGCTGATGACGTCGCCCACAAGTTGACGCCGGATTTCATTGGCAGCCACCACCAGCCCGAAAAGGTCGTCACCGTTGCTGTTGGCAAGCAGCAGGCACTCATCGCGGCTAAGCACACCGCCATCCAGCGATGCCATCACTTTCTCGATCGCCGACCGCACCGGGGCGGACACGCGATGCTGCACGTCGTTCCAGGATGAATCTCGAAGCGTCTGCTGATTACACCAACTCAGGCCTTGCATGTCTTCCTTGATCATTACCGAAACAAATCTTTTTCCGCCGGACGCAATAGTTGGCGCGCCGTGCCGCGCCCGCGCCGATACGGGTAACCCCGGATTATACAAGCTGGAATTCGCGAGTTCTTACCGCACACCAGGCCGGCGACGCACGCCAACTCGTCGGCCACGGCTTCCTCGGTGGCGTGCATTTTGTAGCCGTAATCGTCCCGCTTGCCGCGATAGTCGAGCGTGACCTTCATCCCCGCAACTCCGATGGCCACCTCCGTCAAACCCTCGCGCCACGGGCGTCCAAAGCTGTCGGCGATGATCACCGGAACATCCAGCCCGGTGCGCTTCTTTAATCCGCGATGGATGCGAGCTGCCGAAGCGTCCGGATCCAGCGGCAACAGGACCGCTGTCTGCCCGCCGTCGACATTGGAAACATCGACCCCGCTATTCGCGCAGATGAATCCGTGCTGGGTTTCGGTGATCAGCACGTGCTCCTTGCGTACAACTCGCTTCGCCTCGCGCAACGCGAGTTCTACAACTCGCGCATCGACGCCGTTGGTGGCAGCGAACTTTCGCGCGGCAGCCGACGGCCTCACATTGTCCAACGAGACTCTTCGGCCTTCCGCCTTCGACACGATTTTGTGCTTCACCACCAGGATGTCGCCTTGCTGCAGGCGCAATCCACGGTCTGCGAGCGCATCCACAATCAAATCGGCGATAGGAGAGCCGGCATTGATTTCTCCCACACCACGCACTGGAATCGCTCGTAGCTCGCCATCGATTTCCGACGCCCGCAGCAGCTTCTTCACACCGCCGCTTCCCACGCGTCGATATTGTTTCGGCCGAATCCCCAGGACCTGAGCAAACGCTGCGCGTGCGTGTTGCCCTCGCGCTCGAACAGCAAATCAAGTTCGTGCGGATTATCCACATCGAGGCCTATGCCGGACATCTCCAGAATGACCAACTCTTTCCCGGTGCGCTTCATCGCCTCGCAATGCGGAAGAAAGCTGTCGTTGCCAAAGCGCAGCGGGATAATCGATGCCGGCCGCCGCAGGATGCAATTGCTGCCACAGCGATCGTAGGCGGGGACGATGACCGCGCCCTCGTCAGGCGCCGCATCGAGCACACGATGCAACTCATCGGCAGCAATGAGCGGAATGTCGGCAGGAACGACGATGGTCATGTCGTAACCGTGCTCCTCAGACCACGTGGTCGCCATCTCGATCGCCGCGGTTTCGCTTTCGTTGCGCTCATCTTCAATCACGAGGAAACCCAATTCCCGCGCCATTGATTGCGCGCGGGGATCGCCGGTGACGACCGCGACCTCGATCCGTCCGGCCACGCCCGAGGCCGCGTTGAGCACATCGCGCAGCATGGCCTCGGCGAGTTGAGAACGTTGCTGCGCATTGAGCGCCTCGGCCAGGCGTTGCTTGGCGGTCGCCAGACTCTTAAACGGGATGAGAAGAATGCCTTTCATGACACTGTGGTTAAACAGACATCCAGGACGAACTGCGCCAGTGCCCGCTTGTCATCGGCGGAGCGCATAACGGTTTCCGTGCAGCGGACGCGTATCGCTTCGTTAGACAATTCCTTGGCCTCGTTTTCGTCGGCCTTGTCGGCGACCAGCACGTCGAGAAAATCTTCGTAGGCTTTCGCCACACCGCTGATCGAGCACGGCCAGCCCATCATCTGCATCAGCTTGCCGGCCGGGCCGGAGACGGCCGTGCCACCGACGATCGGGCTTACGGCTGCGACCACAGCGGCGCTTCGCCGTAGCGCATCGCGAATCCCCGGCACCGCCAGGATTGGCCCGATGCTGGTCACCGGATTGCTCGGCGCAAAGATGATCGCCTCCGCCTGCTCGATGCTCGCGATCACGCCCGGCGCAGGCCGCGCCTGCTCCGCGCCCTCGAAGCGCACCGCATGCACCTCTACCTGATGCCGCTCGCGGACGAAGTACTCTTGAAATCTCAGCGTGCCGTTCTCCGTCTCCAGCATGGTCGAGACGCGATCGTCGGACATCGGCAGCACCCGCGCGCGAATCCCCAGTTTTTTCGCGAGCGCGGCGGTAGTCTCGGTCAGGGTCTGTCCCGCACGCAGCATCAGGGTGCGCGTCAGGTGAGTCGCCAGGTCCAGATCGCCGAGGCCAAACCACGATGGCTGTCCGAGCTGCTTCATGCGGTCGAGGCAACGAAAGCTATCGCCCTCCACGCCCCAGCCGCGATCTTTGCTGAGCAGCCCGGCCAGCGCATACAGCACGGAATCGATGTCGGGCGAAACATGCAGTCCCCACCATTCGAGGTCGTCGCCGGTGTTAACGATGACGGTGAGGTTTTCCGTCGCGACCACCTGCTGAAGGCCTTGCACCAGCTTTGCGCCGCCGGTCCCGCCGGTGAAGACGACGATCATCTACGCCGCCCTCGCATATCCTTCGTCGCTCACGGCCGCCGTCAATTGCTCTGCCAGCAATCCGCCGCGCCGCGCAACCGAAGAAACAAATTCCGGATACACGGGCAGTCGCTGCACCAGCTTCTGTCCGGCGGCCTCGGTACGGCGTTGCAGGTCGAGCAGATGCGGCCAAGGCGCTTCGGGATTGATGTAATCCGGAGTCAAAGGCGAAACCCCGCCCCAATCGTTGATGCCCGCCTCGAGCAATCGCTCGTAGCCGTTCTCGGTGAGGTTAGGCGGCGCCTGGATGTTCATATCGCGTAGCAGCAGTCGCGCGACCGCGATGGTGCGCAGCATGTCGCTGGTATCGGGCTCGGGCCACGCGGCCATCGGAATCGGCGGCTTGGCGCGAAAGTTCTGGATAATGACTTCCTGGATGTGGCCGTAGCGCTCAGCGAGGCGCTTGATCGCCAGCAACGATTCAACGCGGTCTTCTATGGTTTCGCCGATGCCGATCAGGATACCGGTGGTAAAGGGCACGCCGAGTTTCCCCGCGTCTTCTATCGTGCGCAGTCGCAGCCCGGGAGCTTTGTCCGGCGTTCGGCCTTGCGGGTGCGCCGCCGCGAGCTTTGTGCTCGTGCTTTCCAGCATCAGCCCCAGACTCGGATTCGAGGCGCTTAGGCGCTCGATCCAGTTGGCGCTCAGCAGCCCGGGATTGGCGTGCGGCAGAAGACGCGTCTCGCGCAGCACCAGCTCGCACATCGCCTCCAGATAATGCAGGGTGCTGCGATAGCCGAGCCTGCGCAGCGTCTCACGCATCTCGGGGAAGATAGCCTCGGGCCGATCGCCCAACGAAAACAGCGCCTCGGTGCAACCGAGCTGTCTCGCCTCGCCGAGCGACCTCCAAAACCTCCTCCGGCGTCATGGTGTGCGCGCCCGCTTCGCCGGGATCGCGGCGATAGGTGCAGTATCCGCAGTAGTCGCGGCACAGATTGGTGAGCGGGATGAACACCTTGCGCGAGTAGGTAATGATGCCGGGACGAAACTGCTCCTTCAAGGCGCGCGCGGTGGAGAGCATTTCGGGCAGGATTTCGTCATCGCAGCGCAGCAGCTCGCATGCGGCGTGCGGGGCGAGTTGCCGGCCATCGTGCACCTCATGCAATCGCTCCCGAAGATAACTTCGGTCTACAATCGCGGGAGCGATATACCGCAATGTGGGAGTGTTTGCCAAAGACATTCCAAATGCGATGACGCGACGCCGATGGGCCCATAGGAAGCATAGCGGAAACTTTCGCGCGGTGCATCGGGGCTCGTCAGTCGTGCGAGCGGTTGCCGTCCATACCGTACTGCCCGCGAAAGTACAACAGGGGTAAACCTTCGCCGAGCAGCACCTCTCGCACTTCCGCAACAAAGATGGTGTGGTCGCCGGCAGAATGCTCATCGACGATGCGGCAATCCAGATTGGCCAGGGCGTCTTCCAGCACGGGCATACCGCTGTTCATCGTGCGATAACGAATACCGAGCCGGTAAGCTGCGTCGGGATTGCGCTCCGGGTCGGCGAAAAACTCGGACAGCGCCTCCTGTTCTTGCTTGAGCACGCTGACACCGAATTTCCCGCGCTCCCGCAGATGTAAATACGTCTCCGCCAAGTGATCGATGCAGATCAGAATCAGCGGAGGGTGCAACGAGACCGAGCAGAACGCGTTCGCGGTCATCCCATGAATGCGCTGCTCGGTGGTTTCCACCGTGACCACGGTTACCCCGGTGGCGAAGCGACCCAGGGCGGCGCGGAACTCATCAGGCGTGACTAACTCTTCCATGCGCGGTGGCCGAAAACCCGGCCAGGTGGGCACCCGACGCCAACTATACCCGATCAGGGCGTGTCAGCCCGCGCTTAGTGCTCAAGGCCGCGGTTCGCCTTGGCGGAATGAGACCAGGTCCCATTGTCCGGTGGGCGAGCACATTCGCTGGCGAAGAATATAGAGATTGCCGTCGTCGGCGCGAACTTTGTAGTAGGTGCTGTCGGGCTCGTACCACTGGTCGAGCACGGCATCGACGACGTACTGCCGTCCGTCCAGACAAAAGCGGCTGGGCCGCTCGTCCGCTTTACAGCCGGCGTAGCACTCGACCTCCAGCTTCATCTGGCTATTATTGCAGACCGAATAAGAAGCAATGCGGGCGAACTGGCCGGTCGGCGCTCTGCTTTCTTAAGGAGAAGTCACTTCCGCTTGGGCATAGTGATGACTTCATGCGTTCCCAGGCGTGGCCCAGTACACCAGTAGCCGAGAAGCAGCAGGTCGTCAGAGGTGAAGTGCAACGACTGCGGACGGGAATTACCCTCGGTGAAGATGTGCTGGTCAAGGAGTTCATGCAGGCGGGCGAGGGTGATGCCCAGGGAGGCTGCGGCCTGGCGCTCGTCATAGAGCTGGTTCTTGGTCGATCGGATTAGTCTCGGCATAGTGGCGCATCCATCCAGAGTTCCTTGAACCTTTGTAGCTGGTTTCGAGGCCCCCCGATATCAGGTAAACTTCTCATAAGCCAGTCGCGATGAGACCTTACCAACATCTGGTTTTGGCACTCTGCCTGTGCTGCGCAGCCTGGGGATGCCTGCCACCGGACTCCGCTGCGCAAACCGCGGGCGCCGTTCCTCCCACCCGTGTTGATAACGACGGCAATACCCGCAAGGGATTCGACGATTTCTACAACCTGGAATACGACAAGGCAATACGCGAGTTTGAAGCCGCACAGCAGGCCCATCCCAGCGATCCCTTTGCGGTCAATCACCTCCTGGCCGCCGTCATATTTAAAGAACTGAAGCGCATCGGCGCCTTGGACACTGAGGCCTATGCCGGGGACAGCTTCTTGAACAAGAAGCTGCTGGCGCCGCTGGATCCCGCAGTGCGCGATCGCGTGAAGCAGTTGACCGACCAGGCCTTCGCCCTGGAGCAAGCGCAACTGGAGAAGGACCCCAAAAATGTAGACGCGCTGTACGCGCGCGGCGCCACGCGGGCGCTGAACGCTACATATATCGGGGTCGCCGAGAAGGCTTGGTTCGCCGCCCTGCGCAGCGCTGTGGCCGCGCGTCACGACGAGGAGGAGGTGTTGCAGCTCGATCCTAACTACGTCGATGCCAAGGTCGTCGTCGGGACGCATCTCTACATCGTCGGCTCGCTGAGTTGGCCGGCGAAGGTTGCGGCTTCCATCGTCGGGTTGAGCGGAAGCAAACAAAAGGGGCTGGACGATCTGCGGCAAGCGACTCATAGCCCGCACCCAGAGGTCGCCAACGATGCCAGGATTATTCTCGCGCTTTTCCTGCGCCGCGAGCAGCGGTATGCGGAAGCGCTGCAGGTGGTCAACACCATGCAAAACGATTTTCCGCGCAATTTTCTGATGGCCGCCGAATATGCTCACTTGCTCAACGCCGCCGGTCATGGCCAGGAAGCGATTGCGGCTTACCGTAAGGTGGTCGCCGGCTGCCGCGCCGGTACCTATAACCAATGCCGAATCGAGATCCCCGCCTATGGCCTGGGCGAGGCGCTGCGCGGCCAGAAGGATTATGCGGAAGCCGCTGAGGCTTACGAGCTCGCCGCGACCAGCGGCAACGATGCCGACCTGAAGCAGAAGGCGACCTTGGCAGCCGGGGAGATGTACGACCTGATGAACAAGCGCGACACCGCCGTGCAGAAGTACAAGGCGGTCATCGCAGAGAACTCCTCGTCCAACTCCGCCGATATGGCGCGCCACTACATGAAGCAGGCGTACAACAGCCAATAATGGGGATTCGCCTTGTGTTCGGCTTTGCTTCTCCGGGAACCTTTTCTTATGCTAGTCGTATCCTGATGAGGAGGGAATATGTACTGCAACTATTGCGGCAAGGTCATCCAGGATGACGCCAATGTCTGCGCCTACTGCGGCAAGAGGGTCGGCACCGTCGCTGGCCGCCGCAAGCTGATGCGCTCGCGAATCGATCGCAAGATTGCCGGCGTATGCGCCGGTTTCGCCGAGTACTTCGACCTGGATGTGACTGTGGTGCGCGTGGTGTGGCTGATCGTCGCGCTGTTCGGCGGCGGAGGCGTCCTCGCTTACATCATCGCCTGGATCGTGATCCCCGAAGAGCCGGAGTACGTGCCCGCCCAGCCGCCAGCGACGGTAGCGCCGCCGCAGCCGTATCAGGGGTCGTGAGCCGTAAGCTTCCGCAAACGGCTGAACTTAGAATGAACGGCAAAATCCGGCACTGGCCTATGATCGGTGCCATGATCCCCTCGGGCGCATGTGCCTGGCTTCTGTGCGACACGGATGACGATTGTGCAGCTATATCGAGCGGCGATTCGCGTGGCACCTTGGGTAGTGGCCTTGGTTCTCATGTCTTGCGGGGACGCGCTCCAGGCGCAACCGCCGCCAATCGTCGGCCAAAGTGGCAAGCAGGCGAGCCCAGCACCTGCGGACAGCAAGGAGAAGTTGCGCTTCGCGCATGAGGCCTACCTTGATGGCCGGTTTCAAGATGCGCTCCGCGTAATCGGAGACTTGCTTCGCCAGGCGCCTGAGGATTCGGCCGCACTCAATTTGCAGGGCCTTTGTTATGTGAAGCTGGAAAACTATTCCGCCGCCATCGATTCCTTTCGGCGCGGGCTCAACGCGCATCCGGACGACGCCTATGATGTCGCTGGATTGTTGACGGCATATAGCCTGAGCGGCAAGGCGTTTGAGGCCGGTGAACAACGCGAGAAACTTCAACAGCTACAGGCTGCCGGGCGCTTACCGGCAAAGTTCAGTTTCCTGATCGACAAGTTTCAGCTCAACGGCCAGAACGTCGAAGTCTACGAATTCTTCCCGCCCACCGCCGATAAGTTTCACTACCGCTACTCGTTCCGGATAAGCAAAGACGGTCAGCTGGCCTATCGTATCGCGCTCGAGTCCGATGATGGAGACCAGGTGTTCCTGTCCCAGAACGATCCCCAAAGGGCGGAGGCCATGGCGGCAGCCGGAAAACGGAGGTACAGCCTCGACAAGTACGGGCCGAACACTCATGCCACGTTCAAATTTTATGATGGAGAGCCTTCTTACGAGGCGGTCCGGGAAGATGCGAAACAGGCTATTACCGGAGCTTTGCGCCCTATGCTCTCGCAAACCTATCCCTCACCTGCCGCTTCACCACCAGGTCCCGCCGGTTCCGTCGCGCCATCGCAACCGTCCACGCCGGCGGCAAAGTGATCGCACCCTCGGATTCATACCAATGCTCAGCCTTAGTTTGATCTCATGGTTGCATCAGTAATCTTCGGTTAGAATGCGGCAACCATGCCAACCCTCCGCAGCTCTGACGCGCAGCTGTTCTACGAGGTCATCGGCGACGGGCCGCCTGTTGTTTTGCTCCATCCCTTTCCGCTGAATCACCATTTCTGGGCCGCTGTTGCCGAGCGCCTGAGCACGCGCTATCGCCTGATCATGCCCGATCTGCGGGCGCATGGCGACTCGGAGGCGGGCGATGGCCCGGCAACCATGGAGAAAATGGCCGGCGATCTCGCGCTGCTCTGCCGCGAAGAGCGCATCGCGAGGGCGTGGTTTGTGGGCGTGTCGATAGGCGGCTACATGCTGTTCGAGTTCTGGCGGCGTTACCGCGAGCACGTGGGCGCGCTGGTGCTGGCGAATACACGCGCCGCGGCTGAAACTCCGGAAACCCGCGCCAACCGGCTCGCCATGGCGGACAAAGTGCTGCGTGAAGGCACAGCCGGTTTCATTGCCGAGATGTTGCCGAAGCTGATGTCGCCGGTCACATTGACGAACCGGCCGGACATCGTAGACGCGGCGCGCCGCATGATGCAGCAGATGTCGCCTCAGGACATCGCTGCCGTGCAGCAAGGCATGGCCGATCGCCCGGATTCGGTTCCGACGTTAAGAACAATCGATGTCCCCACACTTGTCATTGCCGGCGAGGATGACAGCATTCCTCGCGCCGAGTTCGAGTTGATGCGGCAGCAGATTCCTCAGAGCCGGCTCAACCTAATCCTGCGCGCCGGACACTACGCCGCCCTGGAGCAGCCCGAGGACTTTGCGGGATTGCTCCGCAGCTTCTTCGATAATTTGCCGAGATAATGCATTGGGCGCAGACGCGACCCTCGCCAAAGCACGGCGAGCCTCTCCGGCGCAGGCCGGCGGCAGATCGGAATGACTGCATCAACGACCACGGGCCGCGTCTGCAAGTTGCAGAAAGCACATCTGAGCGGACGCCCCACACATCGCAATTCCCGGTTGTGTGGAATCGTATATTCCTGCAACCAGTCCATCCGTCAGAAAATTCGGCCGGCGAAGCGGCGCATCATCGGCAGACTCACGACGCTTTGAATTTGCGCCGCTTCCGCCAGGCACACTCCAATCACAAGGTCGCGTGCGCGATTTGCGCGGTCGAGAACTCCATCACCTCCGGCTTCACCAGGTGTTCGAAATCCGCGAACGCCATTTTTATCAGCTCGTAATGGGAGCCCGCATTGAAGGCAATCTCGTGATCTTCGGTCAGGCTTTCGTCGACGTAGACGGGAATGCCATACAGATTGCCGAACGGCGGCATCGCCCCAGTCTCGCAATCGGGGAAGTGCCGCTTGAACTCGCTTTCGGTAGCCAGTTCCGCGTCGCGTACGCCCGTGGCGTGCCGCAGGGCTTCCAAGTCAACCTGGTACGACGCAGGCAGTACGGCCATGGCCAAGTCACCGTCCAGTTTGACGATTACGCTCTTTGCCAGTTCCCTGCCGGAGATGTGCGCGATAGCTGCAATACCCTGCGCCGTATAAGCCTTGGAATGGGAAATGCCAACGTACTTGACGCCATGCGCATCAAGAAATGCCTTAACTTTGCTGAGGGGCACGACAGCCTCCTGACTGGGCGAGCCCGAAGCTCGCTCATGTTTCACGAACGTGAAATGTTTGCCCTCAGTCTAGTCAGCAGAGAACAGCGCGCAAGCACAGCCGTCACAGCGCAGGTGTGACCGTCACCGCGAAAAGTATCAATGGATTCCGCCAGATGCAGAATTTGGAATGGCCCTTAAACGGCTGGCTGCCGCACCGGCTCCAGATTCACTCCCCGTCCGGGCGGCTCCATCTTGCCCTGCCGCTCCAGCGACTCCATGGTCGTCAGGATCACGTGCGTCGCGTGCTCGATGCCGTGGTCGGAGTTGACCATCAGGTGATACAGGCGCCGGCACGGCCACTCGGCGTTGAAATACTTGCGCACGAACGCGGCGCGCTCTTTGTCGATGGTGTCCACCATTTCGGTCGCGTCCTTCTCGCTCATCTTAAGGCAGATGAGGCGCTTGATTTTTTTCTCGCGCGAGCCATAGACGAAAACGTGGAAGGCGTCAGGCCGTGCCCGCAGGATGTAGGGCGCGCCGCGTCCCACGATGACGCACTTCCCTTCTTCGGCTTTCTTTTCCATGACCTGCTGCGCGTGGTGGACCAACTCGTCGGCATCGAAAATCTTGTCGTCGGAGATGGGCAGCGAGCGCTCGTAGCTGCCACGCCAGAAGACCTTGGCCAGCCGGTGCAGCAGGGGATCGCATTTCTCTTCCCGCCGCGCGACCGCATGCTCGTCAACGGCTGCCGACTTGGCGATCTCGCAGGTCAGTTGCTGGTCGAGCAGTTGCCATCCTTTGCGGCGCGCCAGCTCCGCCGCCACCAGGCTGCCGCCGGCGCCATATTCGCGTTCAACGGTGATGATCCGAAACACGCCCCACCTCTATCCAAAATAATACTCCGTCCGTCCATAGGTGATGATCGGCCTTGAACGCGGGGTGCCCATTTCACGCTGTCGGACTTGGGGCAGGATCTAGGCCGATCTTTTGAGGCGGGAAATGTGCATCCTGCCGACACCTGCCAGGCAACAGTCTATAGACCCCCTTCCCACCAAATTTCAGTATTGATTCCATTGGACTTAAATTAAAGTATTGATTCGCAAAGACTTAGCTTCATATCAAAGGCTAGGTCTCATGTTATTGAGCAGCCATGACTTACACGGTGTAGGCGAGTACTGGCATGGAGTCGGATCGCACTCCCCAGCTTCTCGGGATTTCAAAGACCACAGCCGCAACGCCCCACTCAGAACTGTCAACCCGATGGCTTCGCGGCACCGGAGTCTGGCTCCGGCCCTTTCAGTCTATTGTCCGCGGAAGCAATCAATTCGAGAAGAAAGCGCCTTGCGCAAAACGAAGGTAACCGCAGTTTTCCCGAAACGGAAGACGATCAAAATCCCAATCCGTATCGTCGACAACCCAGAAGTTGAAAGGTGTTACGCGGACGGGTGGCCCAGGTCTCGCGGGGTTCGAGACCTGGGTAGGTCAATGTCACTGTGGGAACGCTGTTCTCTCCCGCAATTTCAGCCTGTGCGCGCTCCACTCATTCAATCGAACGGGTACCGTCTCCTGACAGGCGTAAGTCAAGCCCGAAGCATGCGCTATGGATAGAAACAATCGTTGCCTTGGCGCGGTGATTGAGAGCACACTGTGGGAGTGATCGACGATGAAAATCCCCAGGTCTCGAACCCCGCGAGACCTGGGCTCACCTGCGCCCTCAATCTGGATGCGTCCAATTGAGCTCCGAGTGCCGATGGCTTGTCCATTCAACGTGGAATCGCTATGCGATTCCAGGTGAAGCGATAGGCGTTACGGCGTAGACCGATGTGGTATTGGACGGTATGGTTAGCTGAGACTGCCCATTGGTGGTGCGCGAAGACTCGAGCGGTGTACTGTCCCACAACGCCAACGTAGGAGAGGGACTGGGTCTGCATAGACCGAGATAGTCACTACCTGGTTAGGATAAACGACCGTGCCACTTGGCGCCGACGTGATCTGCAACAAGTTGCTCTGGGCAGAGCACGGGGCAACTGTCAAAGCTAAGATCATCGTGGCAATTTTGCTGACCATAAGCGACTTCTCCTTGGCACTGCTTAGCACGTCGAAACCTGCGGGGCTGCCTGGCATCTGGAAGACACGCGAGGTTCTCAGTCTTCCGATTTACCTCCCCGCTCCAGAATTCCCAAGAGCACGAAAGGCTACCCAAACAGCACGCTGTAAATCAACGTGTTGAAAAACAGAGTGAGGGGGAAAAGATTACTATCCCCGAGCACTGGCGTATGCATCCTATCGACTGTGCTTCGCCATATCAGGCCATATAAGATAGCCGCAGAGGTAGTTAGACTGGCTCGCGGAACAGTCCGCGCCAAACCCATCACCAAAATCGTAAAGACGAACGGCTGCAGCCACGACCATCTCCGGACTTTGAATACGACCCTTAAAAAGCAATACATGGCAGGATGCATCACTGTGGAAACGTTGTAGGTTTCGTAAATTTCAGCTTGTGTGCGCTCCAGTCATTCAGCTTGACTGGCCCCGGTTCCTGGAAGGCATACGAGCGAAAGCTGCTCCAGCGCCATAGCTCCGGCGCTTCCACCAAGCCGCGCTTCACCGGGTTGCGATGCATGTAGCGTAGCTTCTCGACCCGCTTGCGAGCGGTGCAGACGTTGAAGTCGTAGTATCGGGCCTGCCAAACGCGCTGCATGCCGTGCGCGAACAGATCGCTTTGCGAACTCCGGCGACGTTTGCGTTGCTCGGCCAGCACGCGGCGTGCGAAGCCGAGTTTCAACGCCTGGATTGCCGTCGATAGCCGATGGTGCGGCGGTTCGCTGACCAGCAGATGGATGTGTTCGGGCATGACCACATAGCCGAGCACCACCCACTGATAACGCCGCCGCACCTGCTCCAGCACTCTGAGGAACAAGTCGCGGCGAGAGGCGCCGGCCAGCAAGGGCAGGCGGTGGTAGCAACAAAACGTCAGGAAATGCAGATCGTGTCCGCCCTGCCAGCGCTCCAGTCCCCATGGCATGGTTGCAGATTAGAAGTAACCGTTGCCGCGCGCTGTGATTGAGGGCACAATGTGGCAGTGATCGGCGACGGAAATCCCCAGGTCTCGAACCCCGCGAGACCTGGGCCACCCGCCCGCCTGGGCCACCCGCCATACAGAGTTATGAATAACTGTTTTCAAACATAGAGAGGTCGTCCTGCCTATGCGATCCTTGGGTACCGCAGTGATAGCGCCATGGTTGCCGCGAAGCAAACCTACAGTGTGGGCGACTGTGGTTATCCTGGCAACTGTGATGTTGGGTCAAACGGTTGGAAAAAGGATAAAGGTTCTCAGTGGGTCTGAAAGGAACAACGTAATTAGTCTCAGGGCGGAGCGAGATGGGAAACCGATCGATATGCTTTGTTACAAGTCGGTTCCAGAATGCACGAATGCTCAGCCAGGCGACTATGTTATGGAAGAAGCGCCTGAGGGAACTCAGGCCTATAACGATTGTCTCAATGTATATCTCTATTCCGAGGAGGCGAAGAAACGGTCTGCTAAAAAGATCGGGGTGTATTGCCTGCTACAGCCCTAATATTGGCCGCTCTCAAATCGGATGCACGAGAGTTCGTGAGAAATTGAGAGATTGACACGACACCCCAACTTGGGAGCTGCGCAGCAACGTGCGGTTGCTGCGGGTGAACCTGTTGAGTCCAGAGCTTGCTAAGAAGAAATCCCGCTGATCTGGTTGCTAGTCAGCAACCGCAAGTTACCGCAGGCGAACTTGTTGAAAGCAAAGAAAACCTAGTGGAGACATCGATCACGGGGGCGGGTGGCCCAGGTCTCGCGGGGTTCGAGACCTGGGTAGGTACAATGTCACTGTGGGAACGCTGTTCTCTCCCGCAATTTCAGCCAGTGCGCGCTCCACTCATTCAATCGGACGGGTACCGTCTCCTGACAGGCGTAAGTCAAGCCCTAAGCATGCGCTATGGATAGAAACAATCGTTGCCTTGGCGCGGTGATTGAGAGCACACTGTGGGAGTGATCGACGATGAAAATCCCCAGGTCTCGAACCCCGCGAGACCTGGGCCACCCGCCAGTTGGAGTCTGTCGGGTGGGTATAACTGGAATCCTTGGGCAGGTGAAGGGGGTTCGGCTAACTCAAGTGGGGTCACTGGTGGGTACACATTTGGTGTTCCTGGAGCTAGTGGCGCTGTTACTTGGTCGAAGTGCTGGGGTGGCGGATAGCCCAGGAGAGAATGTCCGTGCATAATGCATTTTTCATCTCGATTGGCGTGTTCCTGGGTTTGTTTGTGATCGCCAATGGACTGCTACTAGCCGTTTGGCCGGTGCACTTCCTTCGCTTTTACGATTTCTGGAATCGGGGCGACTACGTTGGCAGAACTGCTTCTTGGCGTCAAAAAGTTGGGAGCATCGAGTACAGGTTTCTCGGGCTAGTTTGTTTCGCCGCTGGTGTGTTCGTTCTCTGGAATGTTCTTCATATCGGATTTTGAGAGGGAGAGATAGAGAGAGATCGAGATCGAGAGAGGCGGGTGGCCCAGGTCTCGCGGGGTTCGAGACCTGGGTAGGCAGGATGCATCACTGTGGAAACGTTGTAGGTTTCGTAAATTTCAGCTTGTGCGCGCTCCAGTCATTCAGCTTGACCGGCCCCGGTTCCTGGAAGGCATACGAGCGAAAGCTGCTCCAGCGCCATAGCTCTGGCGCATCCACAACGAGTGCAGATAGAAGTAACTGTTGCCTCGCGCTGTGATTGAGGGCACACTGTGAAGGTGATCGATCAAAGAAATCCCCAGGTCTCGAACCCCGCGAGACCTGGGCCACCCGCCACGCCCTGGGAGCCGCCTCACGGGCTGGCCGCATCCCTGGGGCACAACAGCATCCGATAACAGAAACTAATTCCCTGCATAAATAATTCGAATTTCTCTTCCACAGACACCCTGGATAACAATCTTTCTATCGGCAGTAAAACCTATTCGCCCGTTCATGGAGTTGTGCCATGCGTTTGCTGCGAAAGTTTTCGCCCGCTCTGTTGCTGTTGGTTCTGACCGCCTCCCTCGCCGCGCAGACCGCTGTCGTGCAGCCTGATCGCATCGCGCAGTTGCAGCAGCAGGTGGCCGAAGCCAAGGGCTCCGCCGATAACGCCTGGATGCTGGTGTGCTCGGCGCTGGTGCTGCTGATGACCGGGCCCGGCTTGGCGCTGTTCTACGGTGGACTGGTGCGCAAGAAGAACGTGCTGGCGACCATGATGCAGAGCTTCGCCATGATGGCGCTTATCACTGTGTTGTGGGCGATCATCGGCTACAGTCTCTGCTTCGGTTCGGGCACCATTTTCCTTGGCGGCATTGAACACGCCTTCATGCACGGCGTGGGCGCTGCGCCCGATGCCGACTACGCGGCCACCATCCCGCAGCAGACCTTCATGATCTACCAGCTCATGTTTGCCATCATCACGCCGGCGCTGATCTGCGGCGCCTTTGCCGAGCGCATGAAGTTCAGCGCCATGCTGCTGTTCATGGGCATGTGGTCGCTGCTGGTGTACGCGCCGATGGCGCACATGGTTTGGGGCAAGGGCGGATTTCTGAATGCGAGCCTGGGCGGGCGGTTTCCGACGCTCGATTTCGCCGGCGGTACCGTGGTGCACATCACCTCGGGGGTTTCGGCGCTGGTGTGCGCGCTCTTCCTTGGGCGGCGCGTCGGTTTCGCGGAAGAAGAGATGCCGCCCCACAGTGTGGTACTGAGCTTTATCGGCGCATGCCTGCTGTGGGTGGGCTGGTTCGGATTTAACGCAGGCAGCGCGCTGAGTTCCGGTTCGCTCGCCACGAGCGCGTTTGTCGCGACGCACTTTGCCGCGGCGACGGCGGCCATCGGCTGGGCGGGCGCGGAGTGGATTCGCAACGGCAAGCCGAGCGTGCTGGGCGCGATCTCCGGCAGCGTGGCGGGATTGGTCGCGATCACTCCGGCGGCGGGATTCGTGGGGCCGATGTCCGCGCTGATCATCGGCTTGATTGCCGGCGTCTTCTGCTATGCGATGTGCGCGGTAGTGAAAGCGCGCTTCGGCTATGACGACTCGCTGGACGCGTTCGGCGTGCATGGTGTTGGCGGAACGATTGGCGCGCTGCTGACCGGCGTCTTTGCCTCCAGCCTGATCAATCCCGTGTTCAAGGACGCGCAGGGCCACGCGCTGGCGCTGGGCGCGATCGAGGGCAACTTCCATCAGCTCCTCAATCAGGCGGTTGGAGTTCTGATCGCGATCTCGCTATCGGCGGTGGGAACCTACGTTATCTTGCTCGTCGCGGATCTCGTGCTTGGGCTGCGCGTTTCGCCCGAGGAAGAAGTGCGAGGCCTCGACCTCACGCAGCATGGCGAGGAAGGCTACTCCTGGGAGCCGTCGCTGCCGTAAGACAGTTTCGGGTTTCAAGTTTCGAGGTTTTCAGCTTTCAGCTCTGAGCTTTCAGTTTTCAGGTTTGGGGTTCGCGACCCGCCTGGCCTGGAGTTATCCGGGAGGCGGGTTTCGCTTTCTGCAGTATCCCCGGAGCAGCCGCCACGCGCCGGACCAAGTCAAGTTCGGCTCAAATTCTGGTCACGCTCCCATACGCCTCACGCGCCGCTTTCGTCAGGATAACTAGCCGGGTACTCCCGGTCGTGCGAACTTGAATGCACCGGATACAGTCGGTACACTTGCACTTGTTCTGGTGCGTTGCCCCGCCTGCGACTGCTGACGCGACATGGGAACGAGTGCGATTGCTGCAATGCTGGTGCAATATGCTGCGGTTTCCACAGCATAGCCCCAAAATCTTGTGGTAACTGTCTTGACCCCCTAGAATTTCGGACGTAGAGTTGACTTGCTCTGAGACCTTCAGAGCTGGTTCGGATTTCCATTTGGAACGTCCGCATAGCGGCAGTCGTGTTTGCAGGGCAAGCTTCGCTGCCTCGAAGGAGTGCGCATTGCTCAAACTAAAGAAGCTGCAGATTCTCGGGTTCAAATCGTTCTGCGACCGCACCGACCTTCGCTTCCAGGGCGAAGGCATTGCGGCCATCGTCGGTCCCAACGGCTGCGGAAAGTCGAACATCTCCGACGCCATCTCGTGGGTGCTGGGCGAGCAGTCGGCGCGGCTGCTGCGCGGCGTGCACATGCAGGATGTCATCTTCGCGGGCACGCGCGAGCGCAAGCCCACCGGCATGGCGGAGGTGTCGCTCACGCTGGTCGATCCCGAAGTCTACGGCGATGTCAGTGAGCCTGAGATCGACATCCAGAATGATGTGCCTGAGGACGATTGGGACGAGTCGGCAGTGCGCGCCGAAAGTGCCGCCGATGTGGATCGCTATTCCGAAGAAGTGCGTCCCGGCCAGAACGACGAGGAGATTGCTGCGGAAGCCGAACCATCTGCTGAAGGCGCGACCCAACCACTCCCGAACGTCGTCCTGAAGATTCGCCGCCGTAAATTCAAGCGCACCTTCAAGGCCGGCGAAATCCAGATCACGCGCCGCCTCTTCCGCTCCGGCGAAAGCGAGTATCTGCTGAACGGCAAGCTGTGCCGCTTGCGCGACATTCAAGACATCTTCATGGGCACGGGACTTGGCCCCGAGTCCTACGCCATCATCGAGCAGGGACGGATCGGGCAGATCCTCAGCAGCAAACCCACCGACCGTCGCGCCATCATCGAGGAGGCCGCGGGCATAACCAAATACAAAGCGCGCAAGCGGCTGGCGGAAGCGCGCCTGGAAGATGCCAAGCTCAATCTGTCGCGCATCAACGATATTTTTGACGAAGTCACGCGCCAGATGAACTCGCTGAAGCGGCAGGCGTCGAAGGCCGAACGCTACGCCCGCCTGCGCGACGAGATGCGCGCCAAGCTGCGCGTTGTGCTGGCCAGCAAATTCGCGCAGCTCGACGCCGAAACGGCAGCGCTGGATGAGGAACTCAGCGCCATCGCTGTCGAAATCCAAAGCCAGAGCGAGGCCGTGCAGCAGATGGAGACCGAGCATGGCGAGGGCACGCAGCGCGGCTACGCCATCGAGCGCGAAGGCCAGGAGAACCGCGAGAAGCTGAACTCGCTGGCGCTCGATCTGGATCGCGCCGCCGTCCGCCGCCGCACCAACGAAGAGCGCTGCGCCGAACTGGATGCTCGCTCCGCCGGAGCGCAGGCCGAAATCACCAACACCGAGGAGCGGCAAGCGAATCTTCAGGATGAGTTGAATACCGATCGTGCAACGCTGACCTCGGCCAGCCTCGAAGTCGCCAGCGCGCAGCAGGAACTGCAGCAGCGGCAGCAGGAAGCCTCCGCGGCATCCGCGTCGCTGCTTGAAGTGGAGCGCCAGCAGGAAGAGCGTCGCGGCACGATTATGCTGGCTGTCTCCGCAGCTTCTGCCGTTCGCAATCGCATTACGCAAGCCGAGGAGCGTATTGCCGCCCTCGATCGCGAAGCGAAGCGCTTATACGACGAAACCGCCTCGGCTCACCAGCAACTCGAAAGCTTCGGCGGACAGCGCGGCCAGCTTGGCCTGGAATTCGAGACCGCCTCGCAACGTGTGGCCGCGCTCAACACGCAGATTGGCGACACCCGCCAGCAGTTGGAAGCCAAGCGCTCGGCTGAGAGCGAAGCCAAGCGCCATCTCGATTCCATGCGCGGCGAGTACGCCAGCCTGATGGGCAAGCGCGGTTCGCTCGAAGCCGTCATCACCGAGCATGGCTACGCCACCGAGTCGGTGCGCAAGCTCTTCACCTCGGGTGCGCTGCAAGGCGGACGCGCGCCCGCCGGCGTCCTCGCCGATTTCCTCGAAGTGGAAGACCGCTACGAGCACGTGGTGGATGACTTCCTGCGCGACGAACTGAATTACATCGTGGTGAAATCGTGGGACGCGGCCGACGAGGGCCTGCGCCTGTTGCGCACCGATGTGGATGGGCGCGCGACGTTTCTCGTGCATCCTGAGGATTCGCAGGCGAAGTTTTCCTTCGACTTCAACGAGTCGAGGCACCACGTCGCGCATGAGGACACGGTCGTTCCGCTCAAGAACTGCATTCGCGTGCTCAACGGCTTCGGCAAATCGCTGGAAGTGATTCTGCCCAAGCTGGGCAACGGCTACATCGTGCCCGACCCGGAAGTGGGCCGCGGCCTGGCGCTGGAAAATCCCGACGCGTTTTTCCTTTCGCAATCGGGCGAGTGCTTCCACAACGTGACCGTGACCGGCGGCAAGCAGCGCAGCCAAGGGCCGCTCTCCATGAAGCGCGAGCTGCGCGACGTGCTTTTGCAGATGGGCGAGCTCGAACGCGCCCTGGGCGAGAAAGAGACGTACATCGCAGGGCTGGGCCGCGATATCGCCGAACTGACCAGCCTCCTGCAGCGTCTGGAGGACGACAAGCGCGAATCCGAACGCCAGGCCATGACCTCCGAGCACACCCTGCGCCAGCTTGAGGGCGAGATGACTCGCGTGAGCGAGCGGCTCGCCACGTACCAGCGCGAACAGCAGCGCGTCGGCGAAGAACACAATGAACGCGAGGAATTCATCATTGTGCAGGTCGGCGAGCTGTTTCAGTACGAGCAGCAGCAATACGCCCTCGAAGCTGAAATACAGGAGGCGCAAAACAGCCTGGAATCGCTGCGCCGGCACCGCGACGAAGCCGTCCAGCTCGCCAGTGAACTCCGCGCCAATGCGGCTATGCTGGAAGAACGCCGCCGCGGAGCCATGCTCGCCGTCCAGCGTATCCAGGCCATGCTGTTGGAGGTGGCCTCGCACCTCGACAAACTGAAATCGCAGCTCGAATCGGCGGCTGCCGAGAAGCAGCAGCGCCAAGCAGAGAATCTGCGCCTGGGCGAGCAAGTCATCGAATGGACCGCCGAGCGCGAAGTTGCACAGAGTCGCGATCGCGAACTTCAAGAAGAATTACAAGCCGTGCGAGTTCGCATTGTCGAGCTGGAAGAGGCGCTGAAGTCGGCGCGCGAGGCGCTGGATGCGGCCCGCGATCGTCGTGGCGAACTCTCCGCCGCGCAGGCGCGCGTTGAGTCCGATGTCGAGCACATGGCGGAGACTTGCGTTCAGGAGCTAAGCCAGCAGCGCGATGAGCTCATGGCCGATGAGTTGCTGCCGCGCGTGACCGGCGAAGAGCTCGCCAACCAAGACAATGCCTATCGCGAGATGCGCACGCGCCTCGACAATATGGGCCCGGTGAACATGATGGCGCTGGAGGAATACAAGGAGACGGCGCAGCGCCACGAGTTCCTGGAAACCCAGCGCCAGGACCTGCTGCAATCGATCGAGAACACGCAGAACACGATCAAGGAGATCGACACCATCTCGCGGCAGAAGTTTGAAGAGGCGTTCCATGTCATCAACGAGAATTTTGGGCGCACCTTCAGCAAGCTCTTCGGCGGCGGACAAGGCTTTATGCGTCTCACCGACCTGGAGAACTCGATGGAGAGCGGCATCGACGTGGTCGCCTCGCCTCCGGGCAAGAAGCTGCAGAACGTGTTGCTGCTCTCCGGCGGCGAAAAGGCGCTGACCGCGCTGGCACTGCTGGTCGGCATCTTCCAGTATCAGCCCAGCCCGTTCTGCATCCTCGACGAAGTGGACGCGCCGCTGGACGAAGCCAACGTGGGCCGCTTCACCGAACTGGTGCGCGAGATGAGCGAGCAGACGCAGTTCATCATCATCACCCATAGCAAGAAAACGATGACCATGGCGCCGGTGCTCTACGGCGTGACCATGCAGGAGCCGGGCGTGTCGAAGCTGGTGTCGGTGCGGTTCAACGAAGAGGCCTCGCGGCTCGCCCCCGCGACGGCGTAGAGCGCCTATCTTGCTGTTTGATAAGCTCTGCCCGCCATTGTATTCCTTTGGCTACGCCGGGGCAGAGCGCCACACCCGAGCGCCCATCACATCGAAGTGATAGTCGTAGGTCCAGATTTCGGCATCCAGCCGCTTTCCCACAGCAGCAAGAGTGGCATCGAACAGGGTCAGTGATTGATCGGGTATCCCGCCTAATTTAATGGTCGCGTTCAGGTAGTCTTCCGCGGAGGGATTGGTCAAGGCGCTGGTACGTAGAATTTCCTCCAGCCAAACAGAAGCCTTCTGCCTGCCCAGCCGGCGCAGGATGAGAGATTGCGCTTCCAGCAGGGTCGAATAGACGATCATAACGCGGCGATTGTCGTCAGCGAGTTGCTCCAGCTCATGTTGTGCGCGGGTGTGGTGAACATCATCCGAGTCCACCGCGGCATAGAGAGGGCCGGTATCGGCCAAAACAGAACGAATCATCGCTCGGCAAAGTACCGATCATGTTCGACGCTGACATCGTGCAAGCCGCTTCCGGGCTTGGCTGGCGTGATGCGCAAGGGGGCGCCCGGCGCCAAGTACCCGCGCATAGTCAAGTACTGCCGCAGGGCAGACTGCACAAGCGTCGTGAGAGCCGGGGGATTTTCCTGATCACGCATATACTTCTTAACCGCTTTGGCAAGATCATCCGGAATGGTTACCGTCGCCCGCTTCATAATTTCACCTTGACTCGCATTGTAGCACCAACTGGTGAAGTTGGTGAACAGGAGAAACTCGACAGCCGGTGAAATCAAAACCGGTAGAGCACCAAGTCAATGATCGACGCGATTCCGGAGAAGTCCTGGTCCAGAGTAAACACACTACAGTGGTTCTCGAGTGCGATTGCGGCGATCAGAGTGTCAATCGTCGTAAGCGAAATACCTTTGCCGCGTGCCGTGCGGTAGATCGCGGCGGCCGCCCGATAGGTTTCGAAGCCTTGGGGTTCCAGCATGTCCCACTGCGCCAGAAACTGTTCAATCACGCGGGCGTCCCTGATCAGGCCTTGGAGAACCTCGGCTACTACCACTCCGGTGAGGGCGAACGGTTCGCTGTCCTGAATCATCCTGCGCAGTTCCTTGCCTGCGGATCCGGGAGAGCGGCGGAAGAAGTCAATCCAAACCGAGCTGTCGACCAGAATCAGACGCGATTTCTCCGTGCGGACTTGAGGTCACCACTCCAGATACCAGTTCCGTAGTAGCGCAGAATTCCCTTGCGGGTCTCGGAGCGAACCAGCAAGGCAAGCGCCTTGTCTACAATCTCGCGCTTGGTTTTCAAGCGAGTGAGCTTGCGTGCCTTTCGGATCAAGGTTTCGTCAATATCGATATTGGTCCGGCTCATGGGGGTAGCATACACCATTTCTGACGAACCTTGTGTATCAAGAGGCTGACTGAGGTGTCACCCGCCGGCATCATGTCAAGCTTGCCATCTCGCCTCGCTGCGCGCCTATCCCGGTCTTGTGGTCGAACCGGAGCCGCCCCGCGGAAGCATACGATAGGATAACTATCGCCAAGCAACGCGGCGAGCGCCCCATGCATATTCCCGACGGATATCTGAGCCCATCCACCTGCGCGGTGATGTATGCCGGCGCGGCGGCGGGATGGTACTCCGCGCTGAAGCGGCTGAAGCGTGTGCTGCTGGCCCGCGTGATTCCGCTGATCTCGGTTTTCGCGGCATTTTCGTTCGTGGTGATGATGTTCAACCTGCCGCTGCCCGGCGGCACGACCGGACATGCCTTGGGAGTGACCATCGCGGCCATCGTGCTGGGGCCGTCGGGAGCGATCCTGGCGCTCTCGATTGCTATTGCGATTCAGGCGCTTTTCTTCGGCGATGGCGGCATTAGCACACTGGGCGCGAATTGCTTCAACATGGCAATTGTCGGGTCGCTGGTCGCCTACGGAGCATACCGGCTGATTGCGGCGCGCGCTGCGCTCACCTCCAGGCGGCGCGTGGTTGCCGCCGGGATTGCCGGGTATCTGGCGGTGAACGCAGCGGCATTGCTGGCTGCGGTTGAGTTTGGCATTCAGCCGGTGTTGTTCCACGACGCCAGCGGAACGCCTCTGTATGCGCCGTATCCATTGAGCGTCGCTATTCCAGCGATGATGATCGGGCATTTGACCTTCGCCGGAATCGCCGAGGCTGTCATCTCGGCGGGATTAGTCGCGTATCTGCAGGTCGCCGATCCGGTCCTACTAAGTGGGAGTTCAGGTTTGGCGCGCGTGGCTGCGGGATCGCTGGGGTTGCGACCGGCGGGGAGCTCGCTGCGGCGGCTCTGGTTGGCCGTCGCGGTGCTCATGCTGCTCACGCCGGTGGGAATTATTGCCGCGGGAACCGCATGGGGCGAGTGGTCGCCGGCGGAATTGGCACATGCGCCTTCGGTTTCGGCGGCTGCAAGCTCACCGAGTCCGACGGTGCCATCAGGTCTGCAGCGTTTATCGAAGCTGTGGACGGCGCCGTTTCCCGCCTACGCGCCCGGCTTCGTCAGGAGCCGCAGCTTCGGTTATCTTCTTTCTGCCATGTTCGGCATTGGACTTTTGCTGTGTTTCTCGCTAGTGGCGCAGGGGGTGGTCGCGCGATATCGCCGAAGGGGATCTCCCGCATGAGCCGCGGATTCCTGGAATCCACCGCGATGGGCTTTGCTCGCGCTATTACGCGCGCCATGCTCTCCGAGCGGACGGCGCGCCAGCGCGGCCTCTTGCAATCGCTCGATCCCCGAGTGCGAGTAGTGGGCCTGTTTTCGCTGGTGCTGGCGGTAACACTTTGCCGCAGGATTGAAGCCGTAGCTGCGCTGTTCGCCGTCGCTGTTGTCCTGGCCCTATTGTCGAAGGTCAGCCTGGCGATGCTGGTCAAGCGCGTGTGGTTGGTGGTGCTCGCGTTTACGGGAGTGATTGCGCTGCCGGCGATCTTCATCACGCCGGGAGATGTGGTGACGCGCCTAGGGACGGCACACATTACCGCGCAGGGGCTCCGCGCTGCCGGTCTGCTGGTGCTGCGCGTTGAGACTGCCGTGACGTTCACCGCGCTGCTGGTCTTCTGCACGCCCTGGAGCTATGTGCTGAAGGCCCTGCGCGCGCTGCGGCTGCCCCGGGAGGCGGTCGCGATGCTGGCCATGACCTATCGCTATGTCTTCCTCCTGGTAGAAACGGCGATGCAGATGTTGGAGTCGCGCCGCAGCCGCACGGTCGGCGTCCTTGCCCCGGCGGAACAACGGCGCATGGCGGCGCGCACCGCGGGAGTGTTGCTGAGCAAGAGCATCGAGACGAGCAGCGAAGTGTACCTGGCTATGCAGTCGCGCGGCTTCGGAGGCGAGGTACAGGTGCTCTCCGACTCCCGTATGACAATGTGGGACTACGCCGGGCTGTTGCTCTTGATCGCGGTGGGAAGCTTCGCGGTCCTGGTAGGCAGGTGAGCCAGCGTGCTGCCGCTATTTGAGCTCCGCGAGGTCTGCTTCGATTACGAAGGTATCGCTGCGTTGCGCGATCTCACATTGGAGATCGCGCAGGGCGAGCGGATCGCATTGCTCGGCGCCAATGGCTCGGGCAAATCAACCCTTTTGCGAATTCTGGACGGGCTCTATGCCGCGTCGCATGGCTCGGTCAGCTTCGATGGCTTGCCACTCACGCCCGAGCGCCTGCAGGACGACAGATTCGCACTGCCGTTCCGGCGCCGGGTTGGGCTGGTCTTTCAGAATCCCGACGTCCAGCTCTTCAATCCCACAGTGTGGGATGAGGTGGCATTCGCACCCTTACAGCTCCGCTGGCCGAAAGAGAAACTAATCGCCAAAGTGGACCAGACGTTAGATCTGATGGGGATCGTCACAGCTTCGCGAGCGTCCGCCTTATCGGCTCTCGGGCGGCGAGAAGAAGCGTGTCGCGCTGGCATCGGTGATCGTACTCGATCC
Organism: uncultured Acidobacteriaceae bacterium; assembly: GCA_963713465.1. Classification (GTDB taxonomy): domain Bacteria; phylum Acidobacteriota; class Terriglobia; order Terriglobales; family Acidobacteriaceae; genus Bog-257. The sequence continues at coordinate 282,928 of CAVQLZ010000003.1, read as the reverse complement.
TGACGTGCTGCTGCTGGACGAGCCGACCGCAACCCTCGATCCGCGCAGCCAAAGCCAGGTCATCGATCTCATCCAGGAGTGGAAGGGATCGTCGAAGACGGTGATTACAGCGACTCATCAGTTGGAAATCGTCGAAGACATCGCCGACCGCATCATCGTCCTGGAAGAGGGCAAAGTTGTCGTGGATGGCAGAACGTCAGATATTCTCGGCAATCACGAACTGCTGCTGCGGGCCAACCTTATTCATGCCCACAAGCATTCGCACGGAGAAGTCACGCACTCCCATCCGCATCTTCATTCTCATGCCAAGCATGAGCACTAACTTCGTCTACACCATCTCTGGATTTGCGCCGGAAGGTACAGGCGCCGTGGTTGTGGAGCGCTCCGACAACGTAGGATACTTCGCCTTGGGGTAGACCATGGCCAGGAGAAGAATGCCGGCTATGGTCACGATGAGATCAAACACACTGGCTTCGGGGCCGACCGTGCCTCCGCTCAGCCATTTCGAGCCCATCAGCGACGCATTCAGCATGTGCCCGGTGGCATGAATGCCGCTGTTGGGCGTCGAATAGAAGAAACTCTCGCCCCAATCGAATGCCATGTGCCATCCGATGGCGAACCAGAGATTTCCCGTGCGGCGCAGCGCCAGGCAAAGGAAGATGGCGATCAGGACGATCTCAACTACGCCGACCCAGTTCTCTCCCGGATTGTTTATATGTCCAGCGGCGAAGAGCGCCGAAGTTATCACCGCTGCCGGCCAGAAGCCCAGTCCCAGGGTGAGCGTGAATTGCAGGTAGCCGCGCGCGACAGACTCTTCGAAGAGGCCGACCAGTAGGAACGCCAGCGCCCACCCTAGGCCGTACTTCACGACGTTGAGCGGCGATAACGCCAGGGCGCCCAGCGAGTAAGCACGCGTGGCCGCCATCATGGCAACGATGAACGAGAGCATCACGAATCCCCACAACGCGCCAGTCCAGAACTGCTTTCCGAGCATGAGGCGGAAGGGCAAGCCATACTGGGCAAGACTGCGGCGCTCGAAGCGCGCCATGATCAGGGTTGCGATCAGCACGATGCCAAATTGCAGACTTTCACCGACCACGACCGTGGTGACCGTGAAGCCATGCGGAAGGAGTTTGTGCATCACCCGGCCCAAGGAAAAATGGAGTGCGCTTACGAAGGCGGCGAGAAGAGCGATGAAGATCAGCAGACGCCAGCCGGCGCGCAGCCCTTGCGGACCAGTGAAGACCGCCTTCCATCCAGGCGTGTTGCTTGCGATTGTGCCCTGATCCGTCTCAGACATGCTTGACCTCGTAATCTCAGGCGGTATGAATTCCAAGTTCATTCTCAGTGGGTTTACGCATGAACGGCAATTTTTGTTTCGACAACCACTTTATGGGGTGGGTTTCCTAAATTTAACCGCACCTTTAGGACAGCCGGCTATTGTGAGTTGCCGGATAGTGTTTGATAATTCTTCAACTTCTTCACCAAATCTCAAAAATTCTGGCCCAACGGAGAACAGCGTGAAACGATTCGTCTGTTTTATGGGCTCTTTTGTGTTCGGGCTCTGTTCACTCGCCGCCGCACAAGTTGCGGTCACCACTTACCAGAATGACAACTACCGCTCAGGAACAAATACGCAGGAGACAACGCTGACCTTGAGCAATGTCAACGTGGCGCAGTTTGGCCGGCAATCTGTATTCAGCGTCACGGGATACGTCTATGCCCAGCCGCTCTACGTGCCCAATGTCAGCATCAACGGAACTCAGCACAACGTCTTATACGTTGCCACCGAGCACGATCAGGTGTACGCGTTTGACGTCAACAGCGGCCAGCAGCTATGGAGCAAGAACCTTTTAATCAGCAGCGGCGCGCTGATCCAGGTCAACCCCATCTCCAATACTGACGTGAATTGCAACGACCTGGTACCCGAGATCGGCATCACCGGCACGCCGGTCATTGACGTCACTAATAACGAGATGTTCCTCGTCGCCAATACGAAAGAGTACAACGCGGTCACGCAAACCACGACCTTCTTCCAAACCATCTATGCACTCGATGTCCGGACTGGCGCGATACGCACGCCGCCGCAACGCGTAACCGGAACTGTTCCAGGGACGGGTCAGGGGTCGCAAAACGGCTTGCTGACGTTCGATCCTCTGCTGGAAGGCCAGCGGGCCTCCTTGCTGCTGTTGAATGGGAAGGTCTACGGCTCGTGGTCCTCGCATTGCGACAACGGCGCCTATCACGGCTGGCTGATAGCGTTCGACGAGCTAACCCTGACTCGTACCGGTATTTTCGTCGACACGCCGAACGGCAGTGAGGGAGGTTTCTGGGGCAGCGGTTCCGGGCCGGCTGCCGATTCCGCGGGTTCCATCTATGTCGCCAGTGGCAATGGAACCTACGATGCGAGTTCGGACTACGGCGATAGCGTAGTGCGACTGGTTCCGGGAGCGATGAGCATCACGCTGGCCGACTACTTTACGCCCTGGGACCAGCAAACTCTTGATGACAATGACACGGATGTCGGCTCAGGAGGAATCACGCTGCTGCCGGACCAGCCGGGCTCTCCCTATCCACACCTGCTGGTGCAGGCCGGCAAAGAGGGCACCATCGACCTGATCAACCGCGACGACATGGGTCACTTCAACCCCGGCGGGCGATACCCAGATCGTGCAAACCCTGCCCTTCGTCATCGGCGGGCTCTTTGGCGGTCCAGCCTTCTGGAACAACAACGCTTATTTTGGCGGTCGCAACGATTACCTGAAGGCGTTCACTTACAACCCACAGACTCAGCTTCTATCCACCGGCCCAACGTCACAGTCTCCGGAAGCATTTACCTTTCCCGGGCCCACTCCGGCAATTTCTTCCAATGGAACCAGCAATGGGATCGTCTGGATCGTGGAGACCGATAGCTATGGCGGCGGGCTGGCCGTGCTGCGCGCCTACAACGCTAATAACCTCGCCACGGAGCTCTACAATTCACAGCAGAATCCGTCACGGGACGGCGCGGGGGATGCGGTGAAATTCGTGGTGCCGACGATTGCGGACGGGCATGTCTTCGTGCCCGCCGAGAACCAGGTGTCGATGTACGGGCTGTTGCAATAGTCTTCTCGCGGCCGCCTATTGCGCCTTCGACTGTTCGGAGGGCTGGGCGGCCGAATTGTCGATGCGAATGTTGCTCGCCTTGTACTGCTTGCCGTCGAAGACGGCGCGCGCCGTCACCTCGGAGCCGACCTTCAAGCGCTGGAGATCGGCAACGTCGGCGGGCGTGAAGTGCAATTCGTAACTCTGTTCGTCGCTGGTGTTGTCGACGAACAGCGAATCGGTGCGCATATCGAGGTTGGTCACCACGCCGGAGAAGATGTAGTTGTCGCCGGGCTTGGCGACGATGGTAATGGCCCGCGCGATATCGCGGTCGGTGCGGCGCGGTGAAAACTGCACGTCAATCAGAGCGCCGGGCTGCATATCCCCAGCGCTCGCCGTTCCTTTGGTCGAGCTGTAGCTGGTGCCGCTGCTGACGGAGAAGGTCACCGGCTTCGCCGACAACATATCGCGCACGGTCACCGTATCCCTGCCGGGATTGGTCGCGACCACCTGCCCGCGCACCTCGGCCAATCCGGTGTCGGTGACGACACGAACGTTCTTCGCCAGGATCTTGTCGTCGCTGCGATCGAGCAGCGTGTCAACGTAAACGCGATCGCCCTTGTGAATGCCGAGCACGGTAGTGGGCGTGCCGTTGCGGTAGATGTGGGAGCGCTCATCGACTACGATCTTCACCTTTTGGCCCTTGCCGAACGGCTGAATCGTGATGCGATTGCGCACGTGGTCAACGCTGGTTGCGATCCCCCCAATTAGCGTGGCCTTGCCTTTGGGCAGCGGCGCCGGCTCCAAAATGGGGTCATAGGGATTGTCGTCCGCGCTGTTCGCATAGGTCGACGTCGTCACCGGTTGCGTCGCCGGCGGCGCATCAGGGGCAGGCAGAACATTGTTTTCTGCCGGCGCAGCGGTCACTCCCGCGCCCGTCGGGTTCGACGATCCCGGCGGCTGCGCTGCCTGTCCGCCTTTTTCTATCGCGCCGGACGTGTCCTGCTGCGCCTGCAAGCTGACGGTGAAGGCCAGCGCCAGAATTGCGCCGCCACATATGCTCCGAATCCAAACCAGTCTCATAGATCTCTGCTTGCCTTTCGGCGATTTAGGACTCTTCTGAGCAGAGTTGGATGCGCCTGGGCGTCGGAGCGTTGGCAGCCAGTGACCGGCGATTGGCTCCTGGCTCTTGGCCTTTGGCTCTTAGGCTTAGCTATTAGCCAAGGAGGCAGAGCCGACAACCAAGCGCGAAGAGCCAACGGCGAAAGCGAGATGCAGCCTTTCTACGGCACTGTCACCATCACCTGCTGGGTCGTGCGTCCGTACTGGTTGGTCGCGTACAGAGTGTAGAGGGTCGTGACCTGCGGATTCACGACGACCGTGGTGCCGCGAATCGCTCCCACCGCGGGTGATACGACGTAGTACTCGCCATTGGTCACATTCCAGTTCAGGGTTACGGGTTGGCCGGGGCCGCCGGACGAGGTTGCGGTGAAGCTGTTGATCGTGGGATTCGGCCCGGTCGGAACGTTCTGCGGCGTGTACAGCGGCGAGATCCGCAGCACATCGAAATCGGAGGCCGTCACACCGGTCAGGTTATGCAGGTCGTCGTTGTTCCAGCGGTTGTCGGTGGTACCGGTGATGAACAGCGATGAGCCGTTGTCGGCCATGATCATGCCGTACTGCTTTAACGCGGTGAGGATCACCTGGTTTGCCGGCGAGAAGCCGGAGATATCGAAGTTCGCTTTCAGGCGCAGACGCATGCCCATGGGCGCGGCGTATTGATTGTCAGAGTTCGGCGCCCAGTGCGTAGCCGGAGGCGTGAAAGCCTCCAGGCTGTTTTGCAGCGTCACGCGGATGGCGTGGTTGATCGCGCCGGCAGCAACTTCGTCATAACGGACGAGGCCGGGGAAGATCGGAAGTCCCGCGGCGTCGGCCGAGGTCCAGGTGTACGGCCGCTGTTCGTTGGCTTCCAGGTCCCACACCGCGCCCGAGCCCGCGACCCAAAGCCCGGGGTTGAGCCGATACGTGCCGTAGAGTTCATACAGCCAGCAGTTGCCGTTATCGATGATTAGCACGTGGCGATCGCCATCCCCGGGATTGGGGAAGCCCTCGATCTGCGCGTACAGCGGAATCGGCATGGGGCCGGGATCGCTCTCATCGCCGTAGAGGTTGTAGGTGACGTAGACCGGCGGTTCGCTGCCAGGCGCTACTGAATAAGGGATGCCGATGCTCTGGCCGTCGTAGAGTCCCGAGCCGAAATCCGGATGCAACGGCGTGCTGCCGCCGATGAAGTTGATGATTGCCGCCGAATTGGGATCGACCGGTGCGTTGGCGATGTTGGTGTTCCAGAGACTGGTGGAGGGAAAGGGAATGAAGCCGTTGAGGCTGCCTTCCGGTCCGAGGCTGATGCCGCTGCAGGGATTGTTCTGCGCGAACAGGAGATGACTGGCTAGCAGCAGGCTGGTAGCGAGAAACAGATAGAGCAGGGGTCTGCGATTCACGATGGTCTCCTTGTTGGGGTCTCACAGACTGGGAGGCGCGCTCTTGTTGCGCAGCATAGTCGCAGGCGAACACATTTGCAATCCGGAATTGCAGTCGTAGAGGCCCGGTAACTGCGCATCTTGACGGCTCAACTAAGCTAGCTTAAGCTAGAATATTTAAAGGATTAGTGGATCATGATTGAGATTGGAGCGTTCGAGGCGAAGAACACGCTAGGCTCGTTGCTCGACCGGGTTGAGCAGGGAGAAGAGATTGTGATTACGCGACATGGAAGGCCGGTGGCGCGGCTGGTTCCCAGTGAAGGACGACTTAAAGGCGAGCAGGCACGCGCGGCGGCCGGCCGCATTCGTGCCAGAGCCGGCAAACTGAAGGGCGGCCGCTTTACTTGGAAGAGCCTCAAACGTGATCGCGATGCGGGCCGTCCATGAGCTTAGTTCTCGACAGCTCCGTGACGTTGGCCTGGATCTATGTGGAGCAAACGAGCCCGGACGTTGATCGGGTGTTGCAGCTCGTCAGCAGCAATGGAGCCTGGGTTCCATCTCTGTGGCGGCTTGAGGTAGCCAACATCCTTGAAATGGGTGTGCGACGCGGCCGTCATGACGCTGCGTTCCGAGATGCGACGTTGGCGGATTTGGCGCTCCTTCCCATCGATGTCGATCAAGATACAGACGCGCATGCCTGGGGCGCGACACTGCGCCTTGCCGAACGTCACCGCCTGACGCTGTACGATGCAGCGTATCTTGAATTGGCCAAACGCCGGGGATTACCCCTGGCGACCCTCGATAAAGAGCTGCGAGCTGCCGCAAAGGTCGAGAAAGTTACGCTGCTCGGTACGTGAGCGCGTCTGCCTAATCCCACTCATTCGATATCGCGCGTGAGTAGAGACCCAGCGAGAGCTCATTCAGATGAGCGTTTGAGAAGTTCGTCCTCACGCTCGCGGAGACGGTCGAAAAAGGCCTCGCCATCGAGCGGCTTGACCCGGCCGGTCTTGATTCGTCGTACCGGCCGTCGAGCATCTCCCTCAATGCGGTTGTCTCTTCCAGGTATCCGGCCAAGGCGTCTTCCAGAAGCTCGTCCGTGCGCCGGCCGCTCCTGGTGGCCAGTTCGTTCAGGCGGGATTCCGTCTCGGGTTTGAAATGCACTTCCATGGGTGAAAGTCTAGACAGCGGGAGTTATGGTGTCAAAACGAAGCGAATTGCGCCACCCAAGCAAAGGCTCCGAATTTGCCCAGCCGGTAAATGGGGTGTAACCTTCGGCGCGCGGTGGCCAGAGAGGAAACCAGAGGTGAAGTGCCTCTATTGCGCCGAGGAAATCAACGATGAAGCATTTGTCTGCCGGTTCTGCCGTAAGGAGCTGTACGTCCTAAAACCAGTACTTGAAAGATTGTCTGTAATTGAGACTGCATTATCGACCCTCCGGTCGAGCAGCATACTCGAACCGCGAAAACACAATCACTGATACCGTGTATAAGGTAATGGCTGCTCTCGGGATCAGCATTTCCTTAGCCGTCACACTATATTGGATTACAGAGCTTTATCTGAACTCCTTTTCCAGCGTACTTGATAAGCCACTCTTTTTTGCGTCGATTGCCTCCCCTTTTGTGGGAGCATTCTGGTTAGGCTTGTCTCTTCCAAGACTTCGGCGACTTGCCTATCTGCTACTTGGAGTAATGCCGGGATTTGCCGGCTATATCGCGTGGCTTCTTATTCACTCCCACTATCAGGGAAACGCAAACGAGTGGGAGTTTAATATGCTGGCTTATGGGGTCTCCGGCCCCTTATGGTCTCTCGCGGGGGGATCGATTGGCGCTCGTATTAGAGAGTCCCGCACGTTGCGACAGGGCCGATCTGAAGCACAATTCGGTGCCCGTGGCCTGCAACGAGAAATGCTGCAGGCGATGCTGCCCGAGTTGATGGGTGACGTCGCCAAGATCATAGGCGCGGCACTTCTCTCAATGCTCGGTCAAGCGCCGCATCGGTGATAACGGACAACTGACACCTACTTCATCACCAGCTTCGCAATCGTCTGCAACTGCATGTTGCTGGTGCCTTCGTAGATCTTACCGATCTTGGAGTCGCGGAAGAATTTCTCTACCGGATAGTCTTTGGTGAAGCCGTAGCCGCCGTAGATCTCCACGCACAGCGACGCCACGCGCTCGGCCACCTGCGAGGTGTAGAGCTTGGTCATCGCGGCTTCCTTCACGAAGTTCATGCCGGCGTCCTTCATGCGGGCGCAGTTGTAGAGCAGCATGCGCGCGGCCTCGATCTCGGTGGCCATCTGAGCGATCTGGAACTGAATGCCCTGGAAATCCGCGATGGGCTTGCCGAACTGCTTGCGCTCCTGCGCGTACTTCACCGCGAACTCCCACGCGCCGCGCGCCAGGCCGAGCATCTGCGCGCCGATGCCGATGCGGCCTTCGTTCAGCGTCTCGATGGCGATCTTGTAGCCCTTGCCGACCTCGCCCAGCACATTCTCCTTGGGCACGCGGCAGTCTTCCAGAATCAGCTCGCAGGTGCTGGAGGCGCGGATGCCCAGCTTGTCTTCTTTCTTGCCGACGGTAAAGCCGGGGAAACTTTTCTCGACGATGAACGCGGTGATGCCTTTGTACCCCGCTGTGGGATCGACGGTCGCGAGCAGGATGAAGACGCCGGCTTCCTTGCCGTTGGTGATCCACAGCTTCTGGCCGTTGAGGACGTATTCGCTGCCCTTCAGCTCGGCGCGGCATTGCAGTGCGAAGGCATCGGAGCCCGAACCGGCCTCGCTCAGCGCGTACGCGCCGACCGTGTCCTTGCACATGCGCGGCAGGTAGCGCTTCTTCTGTTCTTCGGTGGTCCAGCGCAGCAGCGCGTTGTTGACCAGCGTGTTCTGCACATCGACGACGACGCCGGCGGAGGGATCGACCCGCGACAGTTCCTCGACCGCGAGGATGGCCTCGAAGAAAGTGCCTGCGCCGCCGCCGTATTGCTCGGGGACCTCGATGCCCATCAGGCCGAGCTCGAAGAACTGGTCGATGAGCGAGTGCTCGAAAACGCCTTTCTCGTCCATTTCACGGACGTGCGGGCGAACGCTCTCGTCGGCGAATTGGCGGACGGTATCGCGAAAGAGAATTTCGTCTTCGGTGAGGGCGGTTAACGGCGCGGGCGCGGCAGATTGCTGCATAGTAGCTTCAGGCATGATGGCGATCCTTCGGTCATGACGTTCGAAACCCTTGATTTTATCGCACTGCGCAGCGAGCTTGCGCCGCGGCGGTGATTGTTCTTGCGTCTTTCTCCTGTTTTGGTACGTATTCACTTCGGAACGAATTGCAGGCTGGAAAGCGCGGGCATATCCTGCAGCGAGGAGGCTTGGAATGACCTCAGCTTCTCCGAGAGTATTGGCCGCCGCACTGCTGCTCGTGGTTTGCAGTCGCCTGCTTGGCCATGGAAGCACAAAATCAGAGCTCCCGAGGCCATTGCGAACGATGCGGTCACCGACTTGGCTGCCCGACGCTTCAGCAAGGTGGAGGCGCGCTTTGACGATCGCGTGCAGTCGGGGCTGCCACAGGAAAAGCTCGCGGCCGTGTGGGATTCGGTGCTGGACAAGGCCGGGCTGTTCCAGAAAATTCTCGGCACGCGGGTTGAAGAGGAGCCAGGGTTTCACGTAGTGTTCGTAGCCTGTCAGTTCAAGTACGGTCCGCTCGACATAAAGATGGCAATCGATTCGCAAGGGCGGATTGCCGGTCTGTTTTTTGTGCCGCACAGCGAGGCGCCCGAAGCAACCCAGTCCTGGTCCGCACCTGCATACGCGAAGACAAACAGCTTCCACGAGGTTGAGGTCACGGTGGAAACTGGAGCATGGAAGTTGCCCGGCACGCTGACGCTTCCCAATGGCAAAGGCCCGTTTGCGGCGATTGTGCTGGTGCATGGCTCCGGTCCCGAAGACCAGGACGAAACCGTTGGCCCGAACAAGCCATTCAAGGACCTGGCGTGGGGATTGGCCAGCCAGGGCATCGCCGTCTTGCGTTACGTGAAGCGCACCAAGCAGTATGGAGCGCAGTCGGTAAAGCCGGGCGCGGCGTTCACCGTGAACGACGAGACGGTGGACGACGCCAGAGCTGCGGTTGCTCTGCTGGCGGCGCGGGCTGACATTGATCACAACCAGATCTACGTTCTCGGCCATAGCGAGGGCGCAACGTTGGCGCCGAGGATCGCGAGCGGGGACAAGCAGGTTGCGGGGATCATCATTGCCGCGGGAGCGGTGCGGCCGCTGCAGGACCTGATCGTCGCGCAATCGAAGTACATTGCCGGCCTGCCCGGCGTGGACAAAGCACAGCTCAAGAAACAGATTGACGAGGCCGAACAGGCGAAGCGGGAAATTGAAGACCCTGGGTTGAAGCCCGACAGCACAGTCAACTTCCTGGGGTCGCATATGCCCGCCTCTTACTTTATTGATCTGCGGAATTACCATCCAGCGGAAACGGCAGCCCAGCTAAGCATTCCCATTCTCGTGCTGCAGGGCGGGCGCGACTACCAGGTGACGAGCGAGGACTACGATCTGTGGAAGGCTGCGCTGGCGAAGGACCCGCGTGCGACCTTCAAGTTCTATCCCGACCTGACGCATCTGTTCATGAAGGTAAAGAGCTCTGGACCAGCATCTCCGGCGGATTATTCCGTTGCCGGCCATGTATCGGAGACCGTAGTCGAGGAGATTGCGCAGTGGATGAAGAGCAATGCTGGCGGCAGATGATCACCATGCGGAGGCCGCATACGGCGCCGAGCCGGAGAGCGGCGGGCGCGGACTAGATGTCGCGTCATTGTGCCGCCCTGAAGGGGCTCATACTCATAAATTTCAGCGTGCCCAGCACTTTGCGCCAAAAGAAGGCGCTGCGTGCTGGGCTATCTTGTGCCCGTCCCGCAAGGCGGGACTCGGAATCTTTGTCCCCGAGCCTCTGCTTCTATTTCAAGCTGCGATCTCGTCCAATGACAAGGCACAAATCACTGTCAGAAGCGACTCGTCTCGTTGATGAGAGGCTAGAAACTTTCCCCTTACGCGAGCTTACAACTCAGGCTTTGATTGCCGCCCTGAGCTTCGGCGAGGCGGACACGGCGGCCTTCATTTGCGCGTCGCCGTTGATCACCTCCATCAGCTTGCGCGTGATCTGGTCGTCGATGTCGGCGGCGTGCTGAATTTCGACCGGATAGCGCACGACGAACTCGGGGCCAGTGTCGGCGAACTGGACCTTGCCGACCGGAACCGGCGCAGCCATGGAAGTGTCGAGGATGCGTTCGACCAGCGCGTGCTGGCGGTCGATGCTGTGCCGGTATTGCGAGAACACCGAATTCACCGCGTCCATTAATTTCTGCTCCAGCAGCGCGAGATCGGCATTGGGAGCGAGCGTCACCGCCAGTTCATGCCACGCGTAAGCCGTGCCGGGAAGCTGCTTGAAGAAAGGCGCGGACTGGAACATGACCGAATTGGAAAACACGACCACCCGGCCGGTGGGATACAGATCGATGCCGGTGCCGGATAATTCCATCAGATAGAGCCGAACCAATCCGATCTCGATCACCTCGCCGGTGACACCGGAGACGCTGATGCGATCGCCGACGCGCACACCGTAGCGCCCAATCAGGAAGAAATAAGCAGCGATCGACAGGATGACGGTCTGCAGGGCGACTGCGATGCCGGCGGTGAGAAAGCCGGCAAACGTAGCCAGTGAGCTGAACTCGCTAATGAAACCGGCGACGATGACCAGCACCATCAGAAATCCGACGACCACGCGCCGAATGAGCGTGAGCTGACGCCGGCGGCGGACGTCGCGGATGTAACGGTAGGTAGCGCGGCGCCAGAGGTACGAAAGGAAGTAGACGAAAGCCAGCGCGATCAGAATGCCGATGACGCGGGTCAGCAGCGAACGCAGGATGCCTTCATATTCTGCGGCGATGGATTCGCGCCACTGCACCAGGTCGCCTTTGCAGTCCTCGAGCAGGATGGTTTCCTGGCGCAGCGGCACGGCGGCCGCGGCGAGCTGCTTAAATTGGCCGGTGAGCGATTCAAACTGGCTGCGAGTTTGCGCGATTTGCTTTGGATCCGTACTGGGAGGCTGGTTGACCAGACTCTGTCCCTGCTGAATCAGGCCCCGAATGCGGTCGCGCAGCGGAGCGTCGAGCTTTTCCGCGGTGTCGCGCAGGTGCGTGGTCTCCGAGGTGACCTGATCGATGTTATGGGCCTCGCGCATCTGGCCGAAGAGGATGGAGCTTTCGCCGAAGAGGCCGCTGCTCTGCGCCTTCGCCGACTTGGAGCCTTGCCCGGAAGAAGTCGCACTTCCCTTCTGGGTGGCAAACACCTCCGGCACCGACTGCTTTAGTTGGCTGATCTGCGCGGCCAGCCCGCTAAGATTTCCCTCCTGATTTGCGCTCACGCTGGAGATTTTCTGCACCGCGTCCTGCATGGCCTTCTGTAGATCGAGCTCGCCTTCGAGGGCGTCGCGTTGCGAGAGCAGTTGCTCGCGCTGCTTTCCGTGCGCCCTGGCGATCTGCGCATCGAGGTCCTGCAATTGCGCTTGCATCTGCTGAATTCGGTCGCCCACGGCGGTGAGGGCCTTGGCGATGTTCTGCACCTGGTCATTGGGCTGCGCGCCGGTGCCGGGGTTGTTGTGGTTGTTGTCCGCGAGCAGTGCGGCCTGTGCGGTCGCCGCTTGAAAGGCAAGCTGCAGTGCCTGGGCCGCGGAATCACGCGCGTTCTCCAGGTACAGAGTGTCGCTAGGCTGGCCGGCAGTGACGTCCAACGCGTCAAGGTGACGATACCAGCTTATGGCTTGATTCAAGTGCGCCAGGATCGCAGCACTATCGGGCGAAGACTGCTGCGGAACTGCTGCCGCGCACACCAGTCCGAATGCGAAACAAAGAAGCGCAACTCTGCCTGCCCTATATGGAAACCTAAGCAATACTTCCTCACTTTTTTTCAGCTCTGGGTGTGATGCAGGTAAACGCGTTCGCGTCAGCCGACGATGCCCACCCGCGGGATGGCGGCCCGGTCGAATCGTTGCCCTCAGAATACGAATCTGCGGATGGGATCGGGACTTTGCGCTGAAAGGCCTGCAGTTTCGGGGCAGCAAACGGCAAAAAGAACGAACAGTCTTGTCGCGGGTGATGAAGCCGTAAGAGAATTCAATCCCAAATTGGTTCGGACCGCTCGACGCGGCGCGCAGGAATCAGCAGCACACGCCCATCTCTTGTTACAATTCCTCTCTCCGAGCATATTGCGTTGCGGTTGACGCTAGCGGGTCAATCGAAGGCACTCGTTCGGTTACGGATGTAGGATTCGGGCAGTTGCGGGAACGAACATTTTGATCGATGCGGAAGGCCTGGTCGCCACGGGTGAGCCGCAGCCAATTACCAGGGAGAGAAGGATGATATTTCGTCTGCAAGCCATCGTCGCGCTCATCGGTGCGATCCTGCTGTTGTCCGCGACCGGGCGCGCCCAGCAACCAGCACAACCGGCGGCGCCGGCCGGACAACAGGCTGCGCCGGCCGAACACGAGAACGGGGCGCCGCTACAGCAATCCATGCCCCCGGGGCCCATCGAACCGGTGATGAGCGGGGCCTACCCGGTCATGAGCAAGGCGGCCGAAGATCGCGCGCGCCAGATCTTCGAGATGTTCAACCACGGCGAGTTCAGCCAGATGTATGCCGCGCTTTCGGAAGGCCGCAGGAAACAAGTTAAGGAAGAGAAGTTCATCGAGGGCAATAAGAAGTTCCGCGAGCGTATAGGTAACGAGATCGCCGTGCAGGGCGAGAACATGGTGCCGGCCCTGCTAATTCCGGACACGATTTACTCGCGGCTTTCGAACTTTTCGAACGTTCGCCTGCCCCTTCAGTTTGTGATTACCCTCAATCAGCGTGGCCTGCTCGACGACTTCGAATTCGGTCCCGTGCCCGACATCATCGCGGAAGGGCAGTATGCCGGGTATGAGGACAAGGCAAAACTCAAGCTGCCCTTCAACGGGGAATGGCTGGTTTACCAGGGCGGACGCAACGCCTTTCTGAACCCCTACGCGACCAGTGACGATCAGCGCTTTGGCTTGGATTTCGCCTACCTGAAAAACGGCCGGCTATTCTCCGGACCGGGCGGAATCGGCAGCAAGAACACCGATTACTACTGCTTCGGTCAGCCCATCCTGGCGCCTGCTGATGGCACGGTGACAAAAGCCGAGGCCGGCTATGACGATGACCCGCCAGGTAAGCCTTCGGGCGATCCTGCGGACGGAAATGTCGTTGTCATCTCCCATGGTGAAGGCGAGTCGTCGATGATGAATCACCTGAAGCAAAACAGCCTGAAGGTGAAACGCGGCGACAAGGTGAAGGCGGGCGACGTGATCGCCGAATGCGGCAACAGTGGTGCAGGCCCGGTTCCGCACTTGCATTACCAGTTCCAGAGGGCGAGCGGGGTGCCGCTGCCGGCCCAGTTTGTCGACTATATCGCCAACGGCAAGCCGGTCGCTTCGGGCGAGCCCCTTCGGGGTCAGTTCGTGAAGAACGGACCCACGACCCAGGTTGGCGCGATCGGCACGACTTCCGGCAAGGCGTCGCTTATGACTTCGAGTCCAGCCGCGGGGTCCGCCGGCACGACGCCGACCCAGAACCCGAGCCACTAAACATGCAAGCCTTGCGAGCGGGCGCTGCCAAGTTGGGCGCGCCCGACTTTGCTCTGCGAGTGCCGGAATTGGAAAGCCAAGCCAATCAACGACCGCAGGTGTATGAGACCAGGCTGCGTGTGCGCTATGCCGAAACCGACCAGATGGGCGTGGTGTATCACTCCAACTACATCATCTGGTTCGAGGTCGGGCGGGTCGAGATGCTGCGCGAATTGGGCTTCACGTATCGCGAGATGGAGCGGCAGGACGGCACCAACCTGGCCGTGGTGGAGGTGCGCTGCCGCTTCAAAGCACCCGCCATGTACGATGACCTGGTCGTCATTCGCACCCGCCTGGTGAACGTTCGTGATTCGCTGCTGCACTTCACCTACGAGATTCGGCGCGATGCGGAGGACGCGCTGCTGGCCGAGGGCGAGACTATTCATCTGGTCGTCGACAGCGACTTCAAACGTATGCCGTTGCCGGAGAAATATCGCAGCTCGTTCCTGAACGCCGCAGGCAAGAGCTGAAAAAAGTTGCGGGCTCGAAGGACTGGCGGGCCCATCGACAGGAGTCAGAGTACGACCTCCGGTCGCGGCGATGAGCGGCTCTGTAAATTTCTGATTCCAAACCGACTTTAGTAGGCGACGTTTGCCGCGGCTGAAGCCGCTCGGATTGGAAAAAATAGCGAGCTGATCGGCACGGCTGAAGCCGTGCCCTTTCAAAACTGAGGCTTAATCAGAGTCTCCCCAGGCCTTTTGTCGCTCTGCTTTCGCTCCGGTCTCTGTGGCACACTGAACTGATGCACGCACTTCATATCAACGGCAACGACTTAAGCCTGGACGATGTTCGCCAGGTGGTTTACGAACGCCGTCCGGTACTGCTGCAGCCGGAAGCGCGCGCGGCGGTCGAGCGCGCCCGGTCGGTGGTCGATCACCTGGTGGAGAATGAGATCGTGGTCTACGCCGTCAACACCGGCGTCGGACATCTCGCCGACCTGCATATCCCGCTGCACGACGTGCACAAGCTGCAGCTCAATCTGGTGCGCTCCCACTGCGTAGGAGTAGGCGAGCCGCTGGCGCAGGACGTCACTCGCGCCATGATGCTGTTGCGCGCTAATTCGCTGGCCAAGGGCTTCTCCGGCGTGCGCCCGGTGGTGATCGACACGCTCTGCGATATGTTGAACCGAAACCTGCATCCGGTGATCCCGTCGCAGGGCAGTGTGGGCGCGAGCGGCGATCTGGCGCCGCTGGCGCATCTGGCGCTGGGCATGATCGGCGAAGGCGAAGTGATACATGAAGGCAAGCGCGCACCGGCATCCGCAGCCATGAAGCGAGCTGAGATTGCGCCGCTGGAGCTGCACGCCAAGGAAGCCATCTCGCTGATCAACGGCACCCAGGCGATGCTCGCCGTCGGCGTACTTACGGTGCTGGAGGCGGAGGTCCTGGCCGACGCCGCGGACGTGATCGGCGCACTCACCCTCGACGCGCTTAAGGGTACCGACGTCGCCTTCGACGAGCGCATCCAGAAGGCGCGGCCGCACGCCGGGCAGTTACTGGTAGCGAGGAACCTGCGGCGAATGCTGGAGGGCAGCATCATTCGCGAATCTCACCTGCAGTGTCAGAAGGTGCAGGACGCCTACTCGCTGCGCTGCATGCCGCAGGTACACGGCGCAGTGCGCGACACGCTGGCGCATTGCCGGCAGGTCTTCGAAGTCGAGATGAACTCGGCAGTCGATAATCCGCTGGTGTTTCCCGAAGAGCGGAAGGTGGGCGCTCCCAAGCGCGCCGTCGGCGTCACGATGCCGGGCGTGATTCTTTCCGGAGGCAACTTCCATGGCGAGCCGCTGGCCTTCGCGCTCGATTTCATGACCATTGCGCTAAGCGCGCTCGCGGGTATCTCCGAACGACGCATCGAGCGACTGGTAAACCCCGCGCTGAGTGAGGGTCTGCCGGCATTTCTTGCGCCGGGAGCGGGGCTGCACTCCGGCTTCATGATGCCGCAGGTCACGGCTGCGGCCCTGGTGAACGAAAATAAAGTGCTGTCGTATCCGGCCAGCGTGGACTCCATCACCACCTCGGGCAACAAAGAGGATTACGTGTCGATGGGAATGACGTCGGCGAACAAGCTTCTGCGCGTGGTGGCGAACACGCGCAATGTGCTGGCTATCGAAGCGCTGGCGGCGGCACAGGCCCATCATTTTCGCGCGCCGTTGGAAACCAGCAAACGCGGGCAGGTGGCGATTGCGGCCGTACGCGCGGTCTCGCCTCCGGTCACCGAGGATCGGGTCTTCGCTCCCGACATCGCGAAGGTCGCGGCGGTCATTGCGGCCGGAAAACTCGGCGAGGCCCTGCGCTGATTCGGGGTGAGCAAATCACCTTTGACGAAGGCCTCTTCACAGACCGCTTCCGAGCAAGCTTCCCGACGCTGCAATAGCCTCGGCTACAGGCCTGGTTTCTTGCGGCCCTGCCAATTCGTTCCTCCATAGACTGCGGACGATAAGCGTCTGCGGAACGACCAGCACCACGAGATACGAAACAATCGTCCCGGCAATGACGCCAAGCGATCCGATCCGCTGTACCCAGATCACCGATAGTGCGAGGTTCAGCCCGGCGGCGACAATCGACAGAACCGCTTGCGCACGGGTGCGATTCAGGGCTGCCAGCAAACACGACTCGGCGGTCATAAAGCCGCTGATCAGCGCCCAAATACACATGGCCAGCAGCAACGGCCAACTGGGCACGGCGGCCGCGCCGGCCCACAGCCGAATCAGTCCGCGCCCGAAGAGCAGCAATCCCGCCACGCACAACGCGTTGAGTGCGACTGTCCCGGTCATCGTCATGGCGAAGGTGCGGCGTATCCAACCGTAATCGTGCTTGGCATAGGCTTCAGCATAAGCGGGCCATAGCGCCGGGAAGATCAGCGACTGCAACAGCGCTACGAAGCCGACCACGCGCCACGTAACGCTGTAAGGCGTGACCTCGGACGCGCCGAGATAATGGCTGACAACCAGGTTGTCGGAGCTGAAGACGATGACCGCGGCCACCTGGATGAGGAAGAACGACGAGCCGGAGCTGAGGAGTTCCTGCATCGAGCCGCGTTCGACTAAGCTCAGGCGCGGCATGAGCCAGGGCTTCTGAAAAGCGATGACCACAACCAGCATAACCAGATTGGCGAATGTGAGACAGCCGACGGACATGACGAACAGCACCGGCATGGACACATGCAGCGCGACTCCGAGCGCCAGCCCACACAAACTGGCCACCGCGCCGGCGCAGATCGCGTAGTTGCTGCGGTGCAGTTCCTGATAACCCGCGAGCACTTTGCTAACCAGATTGCAAGGCAATCCCAGCAGCATGATAGCGACCGCGACCGCGACGGTATGGGCGATTTCGGCGGCTCTAACGTTCGCGTTCACGTTCAGCAGCCGCGTCCAGTCGATGCGCGGAATCAGCCATACCGCGGCAAATCCGCCGAGGGCTGCCATTCCGCTACTCAGCGCGAGGGCATTGGTAAGATGACGCGCGGCATCTTCCTTATCGCCCAGGGCGTAAGCGCGCGAGACCTGGTTGGTAAGCGTGTTGGCGATGCCGAGATCCAGCAGGTTGATCCAGACCGCCGTGGTGGTGACCGTCGCCCAAACGCCGTAACGTTCCGCGCCCAGGTAGCGCACGGCTAGCGGCAGAGAGAGCAGGGTGATTGCGCTGGACAACAGGCGCGCGAAGCCGCCCGAGCAGACCGCCTTAACTATGCGGCCATAGCGTGACGATTCGAGCTCCAGCTTCACGACGATGTGCTCCCGTTCACGCCAAGGGCCTTGCGGCCGGCGCATGTAGCGCTTGAATCGCCGCTTGCAGCGCGTCAACCGAGTGCGAGTGCAGCAACTCCGGTGTAATCGCAATGCGCTGTTTCGCAGGCCATTCCTCGGCGGCGACCGTCGGGCTCGCGTTGAGCATCCGCTGCGCAGCGGCGACTACTTCCTCGACGGAGATTTGCAGAATGCAGTGCGCCTTGGCCGAAACGCATGCCAGCGTGCAGTCGTCTCGTGCGGCCGCGGGTTGCAGCACGCGCACATCCAGGCCACAAGGCGCAAAGCGCACCGGACTATTGAAGTGGCCGGGGTCGCCGTGGCGCGGATGGCGCGAGATGACCAGCGTCTTGCAGCCCATGGCTGCGGCGAGATGGGCACAGCCGCTGTCGTTGCCGATGAACAACTCGCAGCGCTCCAGCACGGCGCAGACGTCGCGCAGGCGCGCGCCGCTGACGATCACCGGCGGGCGCGGCAGAAGCGCGGCAAGGTTTAGCGCTTCGCCGAATTCGGACGCGGAGCACACGATAACCGGCCACACGCGTTGCGCCCGGTCGAGCTGCTTGATCGTCCCCGCATACCGTTCGAGCGGCCAGCGCCGGCCTGGGCTTTGCGCGCCGATACCAAGTGCGACTAACCTGGCCGATGCCGGTACCTTTGCCAAGAGCCGGGCTGCGCGTTTCCGGTCTTGCTTCGTGGTGTGAATCTCCGGCCGGCTTTCGCACGCGGTTGCGCCCAGCGCCTGCGCGATGGCCAGATTGCGCAGCACCTCATGCCGCGCACATCCAGGTTGCAGGCAGATGTCGTAGGCGCGGTCGAAGCCGCGATTCAGCTTGCGCTTGGCTGGGCTGGCTTTTTCGCTGTAGCCGACGCGGGTCGCGGCGCTCGTCATCGCGCACAGAAATGTGGCCAGGTGCTCGTCGACGTCCCAGCGCGGCGAAATGGCGAAGTCGAAATGCCGCCTGCGCAGCGCCGTCCAATAGAAGACCACGGCGGCGATTAACCTGCGTAGTGCCTGCGGCAGCCACGCGGGGCAAATGTTGGGCAGGGTCAGGATTTCGTCGATGTGCGGGTTCGTCGCCAGCAGCGATTTATACGGCTTCTGCACCACCACGGTACAGCGCGAGCGCGGATGCGCCGCCTTTAACGCACGGAACAGCGGGGTGGTCATCACCACGTCTCCCATGGCATCGAGCCGGAAAACGATGATGGACACAGGGCCCTTGCGCGCTGGGCCGGAGATCGTCGGGCGGCCGACATGGGCGCGCCAGAAGATCGCCGCCAGCGTGGGAATACGTATGCAGAAGAGTTGCGGCAGCAGCCGGAAGAGTTTCACGCCGATATGCCCTTGGAGATGGATTCGGGGGATGTTTGTGAAGCGGATTTCCGGATGAGGTGTGTGGTACTTGTGCCCGGCACCAGCGGGATGAGTTCAGTGCGCCCGCCCCAGGCGCGAACCTCGCGCGCGCCGACGACCTGGGCTTCGCTGTAGTCGCCACCCTTGACTAGAACATCGGGCCGAATCGCCTCGATCAATGGCAGCGGCGTATCTTCCTCGAAGATCGCGACAACATCGACCGCGCTCAGCGCCGCCAATACGCGCGACCGCTCGGATTCGCCGACGATGGGCCGCGAGGCGCCTTTCAACCGCCGCACCGAGGAGTCGCTGTTCAGCCCAACAATCAAGCGATCGCCTTTGCGTCGTGCTTGCTCCAGCAGGCGAATGTGGCCGATGTGCAGGATGTCGAAGCAGCCGTTGGTGAAAACGATGCGCTCGCCCGCCCAACGCCAGGCGGTGACGCGGCTCAGGAGCCGCTCGAAGGGCAGAATTTTGTCGTCCATTTGCAGAGCAACTTCTTGCGACAACGCGCCAAGCAACTCCTCGCGCCGAATCGGAGCGGTTCCGACTTTGCCCACCACCACGCCGGCCGCGATGTTCGCCAGCTCGATCGCGGTTTCGATCGGCACATTGCAAGCCATCGCCAGCGCCAGAACGGCAACTACGGTGTCCCCGGCGCCCGAGACGTCGTACACCTGGCGCACCACAGCCGGCGCATGCAGCCGCGACTCGGGACGCAGCGCGGCTATTCCCTTCTCCCCGAGGGTCGCCACGATGAACTGCAGCCCAAGCGACGCGACCAGCGATTGCCCCGCATTCAATACGCGATCCACATCGCCGGCGGGAGTCCCGCTTGCCGCCGCCAGTTCCTTTAAGTTGGGACAGATGCTGGTTGCGCCGCGATATCGGCCGAAGTCCTGCTGCTTAGGATCGACCAGCACTGGGATGTTGTGCAGCGATGCTTCGCGGATAATCGCCTGGCAGATTTCTTCGGTCAGCGCACCCTTAGCGTAGTCGGAAAGCACGACAATTTTGGCGCTCGGCAGGGCCGCGAGTGCGTCCTTCAGCAACGACTCACATTGCCCGGCCGACCGTGGCGTTCTGCACTCGCTGTCCAGGCGGATGATCTGCTGATGTCCGGAGAGGATGCGCAGCTTGGTGGTGGTCGGGCGCGTTCGGTGTGGCCGTGAAGCGCGGCTCAATTCCCTGCTCCGCCAGAAGCGATTCCAGACGCTGCTGCTCGGGATCGCCGCCGGCAAAGCCGACCAGCGTCACGCAGGCGCCTAACTGCGCCAGGTTCATCGCGACGTTGGCCGCGCCTCCGGGACGCTCATCGCGCGTCGTCGCGCGAACCACCGGCACCGGCGCCTCCGGCGAGATGCGCTCGACCTCGCCCCAGACATACTGGTCCAGCATCACGTCGCCGACCACCAGGACCGCCGGGTTGCCCCATCCCGATTCGACGAGCGCCAGAGATTCTCGCCCGATCATAGCGTTGCTCCCGCAGTTTCGAATTCGTTCTCGAGAGCGACGGCAAGGTCGATCCACTCACAGAACATGTGGCCGAGCAAGATATGCGCCTCCTGAATGCGCACGGATTGGGTTGACGGCACGCGCAGGCAAACGTCGGCGAACAGGGCCAGACGGCCGCCACTCTCGCCGGTCAACGCGATGGTGGTAGCGTCGAGCTCGTGCGCGCGCCGCAGGGCCGCGCAGACATTGACACTGTCGCCGGAAGTGGAGATGCCAACGACCACATCGCCCGGCTGGCACAAGGCATCGAGCTGGCGCTCGAAGACTTGCTCGAAGCCGAAATCGTTGGCGATGGCGGTGAGGACGGAACTGTCGGTGGTGAGCGCGAGCGAGGCTAACGCAGAACGCGGACGCCGGAAGCGGCCCACCAGTTCGGCGGCGAGATGCTGCGCGTCGGCGGCACTGCCACCGTTCCCGCACCATATGATCTTACCGCCGTGTCGCAAACAATCGGAGAGGAGGGCCGCAGCGCGCTCGAAATCATTTTTCTGATTTACGAGTCGGCGGATAATAGCAAGGTGTTCGCCCACGGCGTCACTGAAGACGCCGGCCAGATTCAGGGAAGACAGCATTCAACCTCTCGTGGCGCAATATTAAGAGGGCCTTCTCAGAACCTTGTGGCTTGCACTGGATGGAAGTATAAACCTCATGCGCAGCGGCGGAGCCAACGAATTCACAAATATCGAGTTCGTTTTCCTGGATCGGGACGGGGTAATCAATCGCAAGCCGGCTGCGGGTACGTACGTAACCTGCTGGGAGGAATTCGAGCTGCTACCCGGTGTGGAGGCTGCCGTCGCGAAGCTGAACCGCTCCGGCCGCAAGGCGATTGTAGTCACAAACCAACGCGGCGTGGCGTTGGGCCTGTACTCATGGCAGGACCTGGCTGAGATTCATGAGCGGCTGCAGGACAAGTTGGCTGCACGCGGCGCACATCTCGACGCTATCTATGTCTGCCCCCACGACAATGGGCAGTGTAGCTGCCGCAAGCCGCTGACCGGTTTGTTCGAGCAGGCGTTTCGCGATTTTCCCACAGCTCACGCCGGGAACAGCGTCGTTGTTGGGGATTCGCTGCGCGACATCGAAGCCGGACAGCGTCTCGGGATGCGAACCGCTTTGGTCGACGATGTTACCGCGAGCCCCACGCCCGATTTGCAGCTCGCGCGAGCGCTGGCGCAAGTCTCCGTCGCGTCGCTGGCGGATTTCGTACATCGCTACCTCTGCCCTGGGCATCTGTGGTAATTTGCCAAGACGCAACTAAAATGTTGAGACGCTGACCCAGCGCTTCCGCGCTGGGCTAATCACTTCGCCTCTGCGAGGCTCTCGCAGCACCCAACTAGTTCGACAACGGACAACGAAAACGCAGCATCCTGACAACTGGCTACTGGCCACCGATCTTAAACGCCTTGATCACGATGTCGTTTGGCTGGCTGCCTACGGGAACCAGCGTCATCAGCGCGCGATCGGCGCTGATCTTCGAGTTCTGCCGCGTCTTGGTAGTGCGAATGACAGCCACATCGCCGGAAGCGGAATCGAGCACCAGCAGATGCGCCTCGTCAGGCGTCAGCGCCAGCGCATCAGGATGCCGTCCCACCTGCACCGCGCCGATTACGCGCCCTTCGTCGATGGCGTAAACGCTCACCGTGTCCGAACCGAAATTGCTCATGTAGAGCAGGCTGTTATCGGAGGTCACAACGCCGTGTGAGGGCTGGTCGCCGATGAGGTAGCTGCCGCCGACTTCGTTGGTCGTGGTCTCGACAATCGAAAAATTATTGCCGTTGAAGTTGCTGACGAACAACTCGCCGCCATCCGGCTTGAGCGTGAGATACACCGGAGTTTGCCCGACATCCATGTAGGTGAGCAGGCGGTCGCTCTTGAGATCGACGGCCGCAACCTGGTTCGATGCCGGGCAGGCGACGAACACCTTGCTGTTGTCGGGGACGATGACGAGGTCCTGCGGCTGCTTGCAAACCGGGACCGTGCTGCGGACGGAGAGCTTGCCGGTGTCGATGATGGAAACCGTGTTGTCGGCGCGGTTGCTGGCGACCACCAGCTTGCCATCGGGAGAAACTCTTGCCAGTCCCGGCGCGCCGCCCACGCGAATGGTGGCGATCACTGCGCGCTTCTGCAGATCAAGGACGGAAACGTTTGCCGATCCCGAGTTGGCCACGTATGCCCGCTTGCCGTCGGGAGAAACTGAAACATAGTAGGGTGCGCGATGCACGCCAACGGTTGCGACCACTTCATTGCGCTCGGCATTGATGATGGTCACGTTGTTCGAGTCGGCGTTGGCGACGTAGATTTCGTTGCGCTTGGGATTGGCAGCAACGCCGGTGGGACCACCGCCGACCGCGATCGTCTTGGCGTAGAGGCGCGAGGGATTGCTCTCAAGCTGCGTGAGGTCAAGCACGCTGACCGAACTGCTCTTACCGTTAGTGATGTAAGCGTATTCGTGATAGCCGGGCGCGAGGGGCTTGCGCTGGTCGCAGGCGGTCGCCTCGATCAGGAGCAACAGCAGGATTGTGCCCGAGATGGTAGAGCGAGCCTTTAGGCTCGCGTTCGATCCGGGACCCCTGGATTGGGGATGATCGCTCGCTGCGCAGCAGCGAGCGATCATCCCCGTCATGAATAGCGGCTTGGACGCGGCGCTAAAGCGCCGCTCTACCCATAGTGCTCGTCTCATCAATGAGCGGCTGCCGTCGGACGGGCAGAAGCCACAATCGCCGGCGGTGTAACTCGTGCGCTCGCGGCCCCGGGCGCGGCAATGGTGCGGCCCAGCACGTTGGCGATCTGCCGCACCTCCACCATGAGCTGATCGAACTGCTCGGGAAAGAGCGATTGCTTGCCATCGCTGAGCGCGCGATCGGGATCGGGATGCACCTCGATGATCAGCCCATCGGCGCCCACCGCAACCGCGGCGCGCGACAGCGGCGTGACCTTGTTGCGCTTGCCGGTGCCGTGGCTGGGATCGACGATGATGGGCAGGTGGCTGAGCCGCTGCACCGCCGGGACCAGGCTGAGGTCAAGCGTGTTGCGCGTGTGGTCGGCGAAGGTGCGCACGCCGCGCTCGCACAACACCACGTTATAGTTGCCCTCGCTCATGATGTACTCGGCCGCCATCAGCAATTCTTCCAGCGTGGCCGACATGCCGCGCTTCAGCAGCACCGGCTTGCGGGTGCGGCCGGCGCGCTTCAGCAGCGAGTAATTTTGCATGTTGCGGGCGCCGATCTGAATCATGTCGGCGTACTTTTCCACCAGCTCCAGCGACTCGTTATCCACGGCTTCGGTGACGATCATCAACCCGAAGGTCTCGCGAATATCGGCCAGGATCTTCAGGCCGTCCTCAGCGAGGCCTTGAAACGTGTAGGGGGACGTGCGCGGCTTGTAGGCGCCGCCGCGGAAGAATCGCGCTCCGGCAGCGGCCACGCGCTCGGCCGTCGCAAAGGCCTGCTGACGGCTCTCGATGGCGCAGGGTCCGGCCATTACGGCCACTTCTACCCCACCAACGGTCGCGTCGGAGTTGGGGAAGCGCACTACCGTGTCATCTTCCTTTAGATCGCGGCTGACCAGCTTGTAAGGCTTGCTGACGCGGATGACTTCCTGCACCCCCTGCATTTCATCGAAGCTGCCCGGATCGAGTTCGGTCTCGTTGCCGGTGATGCCGATGGCGGTGCGCTGTGCTCCCGGCATGGAGTGCGCGCGGAAGCCCAGATTCTCAATTCTTTCGCAGACGCTGCGCACCTGTTCTTCGGTGGCGTGCGCCTTCATGACAATCAGCATGGAAGACCCCTCGTTAGTGACTTCAGTGTACCGTCCCCGTACAGGCGGCGGCAACGGAGCCGTTTACAAATAGAGGCTTTACAAATGACGATGCCTCTCCCGGCTGGATGAGCACATCCCACTAGTGACCTCGAACTGGGCCCGCCTCGCGCTTGCGCTTTCCGATTGGGAGCGTCTCGAAGGGTTAGCGGAGTCTATTTCGCAATATCTGGGCTCGTTTCGTCGCCGACAGCGCCTTATCGGCAGTGCACTTTATCAGAGGCGGTGGATATGGACAGGGATCAGTCGCAGTGGGTTGGCGATGTCCTTAGCCGTTCCCGCGATCTTTGCGCCAAGGCAGCTGAGCTCTGTGGTATCGCCAAGGACCTCCACGCCGCGCTGTCCAGCCGCTGGCGCTGTCCGGTATGCGGCAGCGTGGTGGCGCAGTTCATCTATCGCGCCAACCTCTCGAAGACAGATGAAGCCACCGTGCTGGCCGTGCGATGTCCGCAGGGACATGTTTCGGCTAATTTCGAGCCGGTAACTCCACCCGCCACGTAATTCGATGAAGAACGACAGCAAGTAAGCGCCCGAGTTCCTTCAGGGGGCGGCACGGTCTGGCAGGTTTCTGCAGGAACTTGAGCAAGTCACTTAGCAGATTGGTGCCTCGCAACAACTTAGTGCTTTGCTATACTGGGTTTTTCTCTGCGTTGTTTCTGCTTGAGTCTGTGCGGAAGTGGTGAAATTGGCAGACACACCATCTTGAGGGGGTGGCGCCGAAAGGCATGGGGGTTCAAGTCCCCCCTTCCGCACCACATTTGATATATTGTTTTCAATAATATACAAACAGAAGAAATTGAATTGTGCCCGGTTGTGTCAAAGCAGCTACGGGTGACTGGAAAGCGGTAAGCGGTAAAGAGCTACAGATAGTAGTTGATCTTCCCGGCGCTCTTTCGCCGACACCGATGTCAAGAGCCAGACAGCTTCGCGTATTCGGCTTTGGCCTCCTTGTAAACAGGGATATCAGGATCGGCGTCTTTCCAGAGGGTGAGAAAATTCTGATAGGCCGCGCGGGCCTTCTCGCGGGCAGCGGGATTAGTCGCGGCGTCGAGCGCATAAGCGCTGAGCTAAGCCAAGGCGCGCTAGTGCTCCCCAGGGAAAGTTCGCCACCAGTCCATAGTGGTCAACGAACTTCTGAAATTCCGCTGCCGCGGCGTTGCCGTCGTGCAGCATAAGATAAGCCTCGCCGCGCAAATAGACTGGGCACAGCACTACGGTGAAGTTCGTGGGTGTGCCGAGCTCGATGGGCTCTGCCACCTTTAGTACTTCGATTGCCCGGTTAGGATCCTTTCGCTCCAGAGCGAGGGCTGCACGGATCGTGGGCAGCCAATACCTCTGGACCAGGGTGTCCAGCGGGAACGCCTTATCAAGTTCGCCCGCTATCTTCTCCGCGCGTAATGTATCGCCTGCCCGGGCCAGCGCCAGCGCCGCCATCGCCTGCACGTCGCGATTAGATGCCACCTTCAGCGAGGCACCGGCGTCTTCACCGGCCCGCTTTCGGTACCCTGACTCCACTTCTCGCAGCGCCTCTAATGCCTGATAGGTCGCGGCAGTTTCTTTCGCGTCGTTATGCTGGGCTGACTCCATCGCCCTCCGGGTCAGCTCGCTTGCATTTCTTAGCCTCCCGTACCAGCCTTCCGTATCCGCTTGCGCGGACAGGAGCAGGTCCTCCGCGCCCGGCTTGCCTATGGCGGCCGAGGCCAGTTGTGCCCGCTGCTGCGAATCCCCCATTAGGAAAGCTAAGAGATAGCGATTCTGCAGCAGCGTCTGGTCTTCCCCCTTGCGTTCCTCGGCCGACTTGTACGCCGCCTCCGCCTCATCCAGACGGTTGAGAGCAACATAGGCAGAGCCGAGGTTGCTAAAGCCGATCGGACTAGGATTATCTTTTGCCATAGGGATTACCGCTTGTGCCTGCGCCAACGCGTTTTTCCAGTTCCCAAGAGACGAGTAAACGAGTCCCAAGTTCACGACCGGCGCACCATCGCGTGGGTAGATCTGCTCCCATAGTTCGAACACTTGCGCGGCCTTCTCCAATTCTCCCGTGGCAAACCAGTAGTAGAACGACTCGATCTCAAGCCGCTCCAGTTCGCTCACCTGCTTCCGCAGCGCGTATGCTTTGCGCGCATTCTCGGCTCCCAGCCCCACTTGGTTGAGGTCCTGATACCCAGCCGCCAAAGTTGCATACGCGATGGCAAAGTTCGGGTCGAGTTCCACCGCTCGCTGGTAAAAGGGCATGGATGCAGTTTCTCCTTTCTCAAGCTCTATCTTGTGGCCTAAGCTATACGCTCTTAGCGCCTCCAATGATGATGTGGTCGCTTCCCCTAAGGGCGTAGCGTATTTCTGTACCGAGCCGAGCGACTCGCCCAGCTTGCTGCGCAGGCTGACCGCGGCGGCGTCCAGAGCTTTCAGCACCACTTCTTTGCTTGCCGCCTGCTTCTGCGTCTCAGCCAGCGTGCCTCCCGTGTTGCAGTTCACCGCCTTCAGACCAATCACGTACTGACTCCCTAAGCTGCAATTGAGCCGGTTAGCATGGCTTTGCTGCCCGTTCGCTGGCAGACCTCGCGTGTGATCTCCGGCGTTAGCCGGTCAGTGGCAGGGCGGCCCATCAACTTCAGGGTCTGACCCACCTTGCTTTGGGAGATCATCTCGAGGAATGGCGATTGCTTCAATTGAATGGCCAAGCCCTGCTTCAAAGTGTCATCGAATACTGGGTCGCCGGTCTTGTTGTCAAAATCGGCCAGCACGATGGTGTCTTTGTCGGTGAGCACGGGTGGCTTGCTTGCGCGACTGCGCCAGTAGAGTCCGCCGCCTACGACCGCAACCGCCAGCATCACGGTCAGCGCAGCAGTCCTCCAGTGGAAGGTCCGTCGGCGCTGGGCCGCAATCTGGTTTTCCGTTTCAACTGACGCGATGGGAATGGGAGGTGAAACGAGACGGCGCAGCTCGGATGCCATCTCCTCTGCGCTTTGATAGCGACGATTGCGGTCCTTCTCCACCGCGCGATTGATGACCCGCTCCATCCCGGCGGGCAAGCCGGGATTCAGGCTCGAAGGACCAACTGGGGTCTGGTGCAGGATGGCGTCGAACAATGATGCGGGTGTGTCACCATAAAAAGGAGATGTACCCGTCGACATTTGGTACAGCACGACCCCAAGCGAGAACAGGTCGGTTCGCGCATCCAGATGCTCACCCCGGATATGCTCCGGCGACATATAAGCCGCAGTTCCAATGGCTATCCCCGTGCGGCTGAGCTTTATGGCGGTCAATGCCGAGGGATCATTCGCTGACGTTAAGTCTTTCTTGCCTTCTTCCGCGGCGCTTTCAGCGCCTTGAACCAGTTTGGCCAGACCGAAATCCAGAATCTTCACGACTCCCCTAGTCGTAAGAAAGAGATTGGCCGGCTTGATGTCCCGGTGGATGATGCCCTTTTCATGTGCTGACTGGAGCCCATCGCAGACCTGAATAGCAATATCGAGGACCCTATCAACTGGCAGCGGGGCAGTTGAGCCAGCCGTACCCGGTACATCTAAAACGAGTAAGTCTTTCAGAGTTTGACCGGCCAACAGCTCCATCGCAATGAACGGCTGTTCCTGATGTGTTCCCAATTCATAGATCGAGCAGATGTTGGGATGGTTCAGCGACGACGCCAGGCAGGCTTCCTGCTCCAAAGCTGATAGCGCGCGTGCATCAGCGGTGAATTCCTCGGGCAGGAATTTCAATGCCGCAATGCGACCTAAGCGAATGTCCTCGGCTCTATAAATGACGCCCATGCCTCCTTCGCCAAGAATCTCCAGGATTCGGTAGTGCGACACTTCCTGGCCAATTAAGCCGCCACGTATCGAGGCCTCGGTCCTGAGCTCACGGCCTTTGTTTGCCTCCACTTGAGCGCCATCTGCTGATGGCAGCCAAACGACGGGAACTATCAGGCGGTAGCCACGACGAGCCACCGTCTCGATGTACTTCGGTTGTTCTGGTGAATCGCCGAGGACGCGACGGAGCCTCTTAACAGCTGCCTTGATACCAAGATCGAATTCAACAAGGGTGCCATGTGGCCACAGTTGCTTTTGCATCTCTTCGCGACTCAGCAGCTCACCCTCGCGCTCGACAAGGGCGAGCAAAAGACGGAAGGATTGCTCTTGCAGAACAATCACCCTTTTCTCTAAGTGCAGCTCTCCCGTCTTGACGTTGAGGTCAAAGTGGCCAAAACGGACGCGTACCGAGGTTTCTTGTTTCACAGGACAAGGAGAAAGGGCGAGCGAAAGCTTACCATTAGTTGGCAATA
This sequence comes from uncultured Acidobacteriaceae bacterium, assembly GCA_963713465.1. Lineage (GTDB taxonomy): Bacteria > Acidobacteriota > Terriglobia > Terriglobales > Acidobacteriaceae > Bog-257. Next base: position 253,953 of record CAVQLZ010000003.1, on the reverse strand, counting down.
CGGTAGCACGGATATCGGTTGCCGGTGAAGGAGATAGTGGCGGTTTTCAACTGGTCAACAGCGGTGACGCGTCCGATAGGAAGTGCTCACCTAACAGCATAACGTAGCGAGCTAGCCGAGCCCACCCACCACAAGTCGAAATTCGAGCAGAGTTAAGTCCATTTTACTCTTGAGTTTAGCGCTGTCACTCACAGGTCACTCACAGGTCACCGGCGGAACATTGCATTCGCAAATGCTTTGCGGCAAAGTTCCACCCGACCTAGCGATTGTCCACATCCACGGCGATGAGCGCGGCGGTTCTCGCGTTAGGGGACATTTAAGGTGTTTTACGGATACCGGGCGTCGAGATACCGGAATACGGGGACACCAAGACAGCCGGTGTGAAGTCAATTGCCTTGTTTGTGGTAGTCGTTCAGTTTGCTTCTCACACCGTGGCAGACCGATCCAACTTTCGAGTAAGAGAACAGAGGTAGGAAACAAAGTGCATTCCGTAAGTTAATGATTATGGCCACGACTCGAAGGGACCTACTAGCCGGAGCTTTACTGGCGATTCCATTTAGCCGTTATTTGAGCGCCTCTCCGGAACCAAAATCCGCTGGACGGATTGAGTCAGCACTGCAGCTGCGACAACGCAGAGCGTTGGCTCAGAGCATCGCTCCCGTGGCTATATCGGTCGCCAAATGATGATGAAATCAGGCTGCCAAATTGGATTGCCTGCTTCGCAAAAGGCCTGCCGCAAAACCAATTCGGTGAAGTCGATTCACGTGCGTATAGGTCTCTGCTCGCGGCAGTAAGCTCGGGTAAACATCAAGACTTCGAGCATATTCCCAAAGGATCTGGACGCAAACTTAACAACCCGGAGGCAGCATTTACTTTCCACCTGGAAGGTGGAGATCCGCATCGATTTGCGATTCCGCCTGCTCCTTCTATCACATCGCAAGCAGCCGCAACGGAAACTTCAGAATTGTATTGGCAGGCTCTTTGCCGTGATATTGCATTCTCAGATTATGAAAGCTCTGCCGTCGTCCAGCAGGCCGCGCAACACCTTGAGGAAACCCCTACCACTATTTTTCGCGGTCGGACACAAGCAGCTCTGCAGGGGCCGTACGTTTCCCAGTTCCTTCTAAAGCCCATTCCCTACGGCAGCAGTCAACTCGATCAACGCTACAGAGTGCCCCTGCCGCACTCAGATTTCATGTCGTCGGTCAGCGAGTGGTCCCAAGTTCAGTCAGGGACACCACCATGGCGGGAAGTAACTTACGACTCAACTCGACGATACATTCGCAATGGTCGTGACCTCGCGGAGTGGGTGCACTACGATTTCCCTTATCAAGCTTATCTGAACGCGGCCCTCATACTGCTCGACACGGGGCCTGCGACGGTACTCAACTGTAATCCCTTCAGAAGTTTTGCCAATCCTTATCGCAACTCGAAGGTGCAGGAGGGCTTCGTCACGTTCGGCCCGGCTGAAGTGACTGACTGGCTTGCTCGCGTGACTACGTTAGCTCTCAAGGCCGCCTACTGCCAGAAATGGATGGTTCATCGCCGTCTCCGTCCGGAAGCTCTCGGTGGCCTGGTCCATTACACAAGAGTCGGCACGCGATCATACCCAGTGGCCCCGGCACTGTTAGGTTCTCCCGCCGTTGATGCGACATTTGCCCGCACGGGAACATATTTGCTTCCTCAAGCCTACCCGGAGGGGTCCCCAATACACCCTTCCTACCCGGCCGGGCACTCCGCTATAAGTGGAGCCTGCTCGGTCGTGCTAAAAGCTTGTTTCAGTGAGGAAACGCTATTACCGGGGTGCGTGGTGCCGAGTCGTGATGGTCTCACCCTGCTTCCGTGTTCAGGGTATGGTCCGACGATCGGAGCAGAAATCGACAAGCTCGCGTTCAACCACACTTTGGCCCGCAATTGGGCCGGCATCCATTTTCGATCCGATGATATGGCAGGTTTAAGACTGGGCGAGGATGTCGCAATCTCGATGCTCCAGGATCTGACTTGTACATATACCGAGGATTTCAAAGGCTTTCACTTTACACGAATAGACGGAACCAAAATTCACATTACACCGCGAGGCGAAGTAGTCACAGCATGAAACGGCGGCGGCGAGTGAGAAGTATGGCTAGCATGGACGTTGCTCCTGGGACTCTGCAGGATAGCCACAGACATACGAGGGACGAGTGAGGAGCGCTCCCACGTTGATGTTCGGGTCTGAGATCGTGCCATTGATTGTGGCAGAGCCGGAACTAGGGAGTAACGTATGTTTACTCGCTTAACTAAAATCCTGGTTACTCTCCTGATTGTTGGCTTGAGTACGGCCTGGGCACAGCTTTCGCCGGGCATCTATGCTCCGGCCAGTGGCTCGACGCTCACCAGCACCACCGTCACCTTCCAATGGGGCGCCTATTCTGGCGCGACTGCTTACTGGCTGGATGTGGGATCGACGCAGGGGGGCAACAACTATGCGCAATCGGGCAGCCTCAGCAGTTCAACCTCCTCGTACACCGTCAATGGCCTGCCGTCAGATGGAAGCCCGGTCTATGCGACATGGTGGTACTACGTTGGCGGACAGTGGCAGTACATCGAGTACAGTTATACGGCCTTCAACAGCGGCAGCTCGATAGGCGTGATCACGTCGCCGACTCCGGGCTCGACCCTGAGCGGCAGCAGCCAGCTGTTTAGCTGGACGCCGGGCAGCGGTGCAACCGCCTACTGGATCGACGCCGGCAGCGCGCCGGGCGGCAATCAGTACTTCCAGTCGGGCAACATCGGCAACGTGACCAGCTACACCGTCAGCGGGCTGCCCACCAACGGCAGCACAGTCTACGTGACTCTGTACTCGCTGGTGGACGGACAGTGGCTGAACAACCAATACACTTACACGGCCTTCAACCTGGCAGGATCGCAGGGCGTGCTGACCATGCCGACGCCAGGTTCGCAGTTCACCGCCACGACGGTCACCTTCGCGTGGACGGCGGGCGCGGGTGCCTCGGCGTACTGGCTCGACCTGGGCAACGTTCCGGGCGGCAACCAGTACTATCAGTCGGGCAACCTGGGCAACGTGCTGACGGTCACGGTCAGCGGTCTGCCCAGCAACGGCAGCACGATTTACGCCACGCTGTACTCGCTAGTCGGCGGACAGTGGCTGCCGAACTCGTACACCTACACCGCCTACAACCAGGCGGGAGTGTTGGGTGTGATCCAGACGCCGGCTCCGGGCTCGACCCTGAGCGGTAACAGCGTGCTCTTCACTTGGAGCGCCGGCACCGGCGCGACGGCTTACTGGCTGGACGTCGGCAGCACGCCCGGCGGCAACGACATCTGGCAGTCGGGCAACCTAGGCAACGTGCTGCAAGACACGGTGACCACTCTGCCTGCCAATGGCAGCCAGATCTATGTGACCCTCTGGTCGCTGGTCGGCGGTCAGTGGTCCTACAACCAATACACTTACACTTCAGGTCCGAGCTTTAGCTTGAGCGTCAGCCCCGCCAGCGCTGGCCTTATCCAGGGGCAACAAGTCAGTTACGCCGTCAACCTGACCAGTTCCAACGGTTTTTCCGGTCTGGCGGCGCTCTCCGTAAGCGGAGTGCCCGGTGGAATCCAGGCTACCTTCTCGCCGCCTGCTATCGGTGCTGGCGAGCAATCCATTCTAACTCTGTCCGCTCCTTCAAATCAGGCCCTCGGCGTATCAACTCTCACGGTTTCCGCCTCGGCTACTATTGGCGGACTGCCTGTCCAGCAGTCCGCCACCGCAACGCTACAAGTTGAGGCGATATCAACTTCTTTTGTCGGACGAACTGTGGTCGATGACTACCTGCGCACTCCGATAGCGGGTGTCACGGTTACACTCCTTGGAGTTGACGCGTCTGGCAACCAGACCGGATGCAGTGGCCAAACGGTCTCCGATGGAGGAGGCAACTTCTTATTCACGAGCCTTCCCCCAAACTGCACTGGTCCCCAACTGATCGGGTATGACGGTTCCACAGCCACATCGCCTCAGGGCCGGTATGCCGGCGTAAACCTTTCATACACGCTGACCGCGGACCAAGTGACCAGCCTCGCCCGTGTTGATTCACCTTCCGCGCGTCGACAACGCGGAGACGGTTGAAGTACAGCAGAACGCACCAACCGATCAAACCTTCACCTTTCACACGATTCCGGGGCTAGTGGTCACCGTCTACGCCGGAACAACCTTTTCACTGGCCGACGGCAGTCAACCCGATCCGTTTCCACTGGTAGCAATCAATGTGCCGGTCGACCGGCTGCCGGATGTGATCCCGGCTAGTGGCATGCTCATGCCGTTCATCGTGGCATTTCAGCCGGCGAATGCGACCGCCAGCCAGCCCGTGGCGGTCACCTTCCCCAACACGCTGAATACGCCGCCGGGCGTCGATATGACGCTTACAACTCTCGATCCCACTCGCGGCTTCATGGTCCCATACGGCTCGGGAAAAGTCTCCTCGAACGGAATGCAGATCATCCCCGACCCTGACCCTAGTTATCCGGGTCACGGTTATGGGCTCGTTCATTTCGATTGGCACGGACCGATGGTACCCCCGCCACCGGGCAACAACCCCAGTTTCTGTGCCACGTGTGCCAACGGACAGCAGGATCCCAATTTAGCGGGCCCTGACGAGTTCGGCTATGTTCCCGTCGACCTGGCCTCAGGTCTTGACGTTTTGCAGACGACTGACATCGCGATTAATGGCAGTCGTGGATCGATTTCGATAGAGCGCGTCTACCGGGCCGGATCCGGTAATCCCGGGCCCTTTGGACTCGGCACCGGCCATAACTATTCGTACGAGCTCAATACCGCCGCCTTCTTAACGCAAGGACAGGGGATCATTGGGCTGGTGATGCCGGATCAAAACCAATTCCCGTTCAACCAACAGGCCAACGGGACTTTCACCAACTCGACCATTCCGAACCTTGCCGGTGCAGTACTCACAGCCGTCAATGATAATGTTTACAACCTAAGGTGGAAAGACGGTACCGTCTATCAGTTCCAGACAAGCTCCTTGGGTGCGCTGACAGCATATCTGACGTCTATTGCAGACTCCAACGGCAATACCGTTACCGTGACTCTAAATCAGTCGAACCCCCTCCAGATTACCCAGATTACCGATCCCGTCGGCAGAAGCCTGAATTTGAGCTATGACAATTTCAATCGAATCACTTCCGTAACCGATCCAATCGGCCGAACCGTGCAGTACAGCTACAACGGACAGGGGACGCTCGCCACAGTAACCAACCCGGCCGGCGGAGTGACTAGCTACACGTATGACTCCAACAATAATCTACTAACCATTACCGACGCCCGTGGCGTCACGGTCGCTCAAAATACCTACGATGTGAACGGTCGAGTCATTCAACAGGTGGAAGCCGACGGAGGAGTATTTACCGCCAGCTATACACTGCTCAATCCACAAATGCCTGTCACAAGTCCGGTTCTCAGTGCAACGGTGACTGACCCGTTGGGCAACCAGTCCTATCACCGCTTCAGCCCGGCTGGGCTTTTCATCGATATGACCGACGCGGCAGGTCAGATGCGGGCAATTGGCAGAGATTCGGTCCACAACAACATTGTCAACTCGATCACTGGGAGACGGATTGTGCACGGTTTGTCCGAGCGCCAGTCTAAGCTCGCTTACTTATTCCCTGGACGCAAATGGGAATGATTTGTCACTCACAGACGCGCTGGGAGATGTGACCACTCTCACCTATGATCCAACATTCAACCAGATTACTTCGATCACGGATCCACTTGGGGACATCGCCGGTTTCACCTACGATTCCAACGGAAACGTTCTGAGAGCGACTGACCCGAACGGCCACACCGGTTCAATTACCTACAATCAATTCGGCCAAGCCACGCAAGTCACTGATCCGCTCGGGCATGCGACGACAATCTCGTATGATGCTGTTGGCAATGCGACCTCGATCACCGACTCGCTGGGCAACACAACAACTCGAACCTATGATGCTTTATCCCGGCCGGTGCAGATCATCGACGCCCTCGGCAGAACGACATCGATTAGCTACGATGCGTTGGGCCGTATCGTCACTGTCACCGACGCCAAAGGAAACACCACAGGATTCGTCTACGATGCCGTTGGCAATCTCCTGTCGGTCACCGACGCACGCGGACACACCACGTCTTATACCTATGATGGATTAAATCGGCTTCTGACCAGGACAGATCCCCTGGGCCATACGGACACGCGCACATACGATAAGAATGGCAATCTGGTGACTTATGTGGACCGCCGCGGACAAACCGCTCACTTTACCTATGATGTATTAAACCGGCCGATCGGAGAAAGCTATTCTGACGGGAGCACGGTAGCGCTATCCTATGACGCGACTGGACGGCTGATCGGCGCGACAGATTCATCCAGTGGCGCCTTCAACTTCGGCTACGACGCAATCGGGCGTCTGCTCGATTCGTCAAACCAGTTTGGGACAGTGCAATACTCCTACGATGCGGCGAGCCAGGTCACATCCCGCCAGGTAGCCGGTCAGCCCACCCTCACGTATGCTTATGATCCAGCCGGGAATCTCACTTCGGCGAGTCTGCCCTCAGCTTCTGCAAGCTTTACTTACGATGCCGCCAATCGACTTCAGAACCTCAGTCGCGGCAACGGCGTTTCGTCCACCTATACCTACGATTCTGTAAACCGACTGCTGACACTCACTCATTCGGGAGGTCAGGGCATCAATATTCCCCTTGCGTATTCCTACGATGCAGTCGGAAACCGCTCCATGCAGAGCACCACCGTCGGCCAGGCCCTGACTACGCAGGCAGTGGCAAATACTTTCGATAATGCGAACCGTCTGCTGACCAGCGGTTCGACCTCTTATTCCTACGATGCAAACGGTAACTTGATCTCTGCAAGTGGAACGGGTGGAACCACGACTTACACGTGGGATTCGCGAAACCGGCTGGTTTCGATCGCCGCTCCCGGCCAGACGACAACATTTACCTATGACTTTCTGGGCAATCTAATCTCCACGAGCAGCACCGGCTCGGTAAATCTTACCCAGAATTTCGTCCTCGACAACTTGTCCAATATCGCCTATCTAGGCCAGAGCAATGGCGATAACTTATCGGTATTGTCCGGTCGAGCAATCGACCAGCATTTAGCGGTCATTCACTCCAACGGCCAAACCGAGTATGGTCTGCCGGATGCGCTGAACAGCACCATCGAAACTGTGGACCAAACCGGCAGGTTCCTGTCCTCATTTTTCTACGAACCGTTTGGGCAGACCACTACGACAAGCAGCTATCCGTTTCAGTTCACCGGCAGAACACCCGTAGCGACCAACTTGTACTACTACCGAGCGCGCTACTACGACCCGACCCACGGCAGATTCATTTCCGAAGATCCCATTGGGCTCAGAGGTGGGATCAACTTCTACGCTTATGCCCTTAACAGTCCGATCAATCGAATTGACCCGCTTGGTCTTTGCACGAATTATACCACTGCGGTCACGTTGTATCCGAGCATGTATCGGCTACGGGATTTTGCGACATAGGGACAGCGGTTGCGCAATTGCTGACCACGTACGGTATCTGAACCGTCGCACGTAGATCCATGACGCTTCAGATTCGGTGTAGACCGTCAGGATATTACTTCTGCCGGGGTCGACCCGAAGTGGCGATACCGAAATCATCATACGCTACTACAAGCACGATCAGGATGCTCCGATGCGGCGATATCACCGGTTTGCCGCCAGCCGTATATGATTCGCACAGCGGCGAATGTGCGAAGTGGGCTAGCGTGTTCAAGGGTCCTGGTATTTAAGGACGCTTCCTCACGACTACGATTTCCTGGGGTTTGAATCAAATCTGCTGAGTTCATACGACCAAACACGAGGACCGCATGGCCATGAAGTCGCATGAGGCTTGGCGAGCAAGGCACGTTCAATCTAGTCTGTGATCTGATGGATCCTAGTTGGTGAAATGTGATGAGATGTTGCCGAAAACTCGTTAGCAGTTTGGCCGTCGTCCTGCTTGTGCTGACGCTTGCCGCACCGCTGTGCGCCCAGAGCAACACTAGCTTTCAATACTTCTATGATAACAACGGCCAGCTCATCAAAGTCATCGACTCCAGTAGCAATGAAATCGATTACACCTACGACTCCGTCGGCAACATAGTCGCGATCACTCGGGGCACGGCTCCCGGCGGTCTCGCGATCCTCAACTTCACGCCGCAACAAGGGCCTATCGGGATGGCTGTCACCATCCAAGGGCAGGGCTTTAGCGCCAATCCCTCGTCGAATACTGTCCAGTTCAATGGCACGCCGGCCACCGTCACCTCGGCTACTACGACCTCCCTGGTGGCTACCGTCCCATCCGGTGCGACAACTGGACCGATCTCCGTAGCTGTTGGGAGTTCGAGAGCAACTTCATCCACGAACTTTACCGTGCTGCAGGTGCCGGTGATTACCGCGGTCAGTCCAACTCAGGTCAATATCAATACGAACGTAGTCTTACAAGTGGCCGGCGTGAACCTGACGGGCTCCACGTTTGGTTTCGTCCCTGTGTTCTTGCCGCCTACTGTCACAGTCACCTCCGCTTCGATCAACGGAGCAGGGACGGCGGCAACATTGGGCCTGAGCATCGGTGCAGGCCCTCCGGGAACCTTCGTTCTCGTTGCGACCAACTCCAATGGTACTTCGAGCACCGTGCCATCTCCCGGCAATACGATGCAGGTCTTTAATCCGAACACGGACGTCACTCCTCCTACCGTCTCGATCGCCAGCCCGCTGCCGGGGGCTCAGTTTATCCAAGGCCAGCCCATTACGGTAATGGTCGACGCGACGGACAACGTCGGGGTAACCGAGGTGGGGCTCACAGCAAACGGTGCAGGAGTGGGGTCGCTTACTAATTCACCGTACAATTTCAGCTACGTTGTTCCGACCGTCACTGCGATAACCTTCCAGGCCACGGCACGAGATGCTGCCGGCAACCTTGGAACCTCCAGCCCGGTTGCGGTTACGGTAATTCCCGATCCGCTGACCACGGTTACAGGAACGGTTGTTGATGTGAACAACAATCCGGTTGCCGGTGCGACGGTGACCACTCTGGGAGGACTGTTCTCAACCACTGCCGCCAACGGAACGTTTTCGATTCCCGGCGTTCCAACCGCTCAGGGCGACGTTTATGTAACTGCGTCTTTCACGACGTCAAATGGAACGCAGCTTACCGGGGGCTCGGCTCGCTTTGCGCCTGTGGGCGGAGGGACAACGCCTGTGGGAACGGTGACGGTCTACGCCCCTAGGACGAAGGTTCTGGTTGCAACCGGAGCCGACTCTAGTGGAGTCTTTAGCAATACGTCAGAGGTGTTTGATCCTAGTCTTGGCACGTGGACGCAGTCAGAGAATCAGATTCCGAACAGTCCGCCCACGGACGTGGGCACATACTACTTCGGATTCTGTGGATCGAATATGACCCTACTGGCTAACGGGCAAGCTCTGTTCGCCGGTGGCGGCTGCGCCGACGGTGGGATCACGACAAATGCTGCGAGCCTCTATAACCAGGGCACGAACCAGTGGGCATCGGCAACACCGATGAACTTCGGACGCGATCAGTTTGGGATGGTGATGCTGAGCACGGGGAACGCATTGGCCTTCGCCGGATGCGCCGGCGGGTGTCTAGGGCCCAACATCCTAGGCCAGTACTTCAGTCAAGTTGGGCCGTCGGCCGAGATCTACGACCCCGGCAGCAATGCTTGGACGACTGTTGCCATGTTGAATACGGCGCGCGGCAACTTCGGATTCGGTAACTTCCTGCAGTCGGCCGCCACCCTCATCGACGGTCGAGTCCTGGCCTGCAACGGCACCGATGGCAGCAATGGGTTCTTCTCTAACCCGTACGACACGTGTGAGATCTACGACCCAGTGGCAAACCAGTGGTCGAACACAGCTTCCATCGGCGAACCTACACCCACGCAATTTGTCGTCCTGCTGAGTGGTGCGGTGCTGGCGGTGGAAAACGACGGCCTGGGAAGCCTGCTTTTCGATCCGGTCAGCAGCTCCTGGCTGCCCACCGGCTCACTCATGACGCCTCAATCTGGCGCCACCCTCACCCTGCTCAGCGATGGAACGGTCCTTGCGTCCGGGGGCATCAACAACAATGGCGCGGCGGTTCCCAGTGCTGAGATCTACAATCCGACTACTGGCACGTGGGCCGCGACGGGGCAGATGAATTCCGCGCGTTATACCCACATTGGTGTCCTGCTCGATGATGGCCGTGTTCTTGTGGCTGGCGGTGAGGATCAGAACGGCAACATTCTCTCTTCGGCTGAAATCTATGATCCGAGTTCTGGGACTTGGACGCTGACGGGCTCAATGTCGCAGGCACGGTACATCGCCAACGCCGTCGGCCTGCCGGCAGCTCCAGCGGGTACGGGTGCGATAGCAGGGCAGGTCACAAACGTGGACGGGAGCTCCGCATCCAACATCCTGGTAACACTACTAAGTATCGACTCGTCGGGCGTTTCAGCGCGCTCGGCACGGACGGACACGGCGGGAAATTATACGTTCGGAGATGTACCGACACTGGAGGCATTCACTGTCAGAGCATATACACCTGACGGAGGCTCGTTCGTTAATTCAGCCAGCACGACGCTCGCGACGAACGGACAGCAGGCAACCGTGAACCTGACATTGCCGGCATTGGCAACCGTACAAGTTACAGTCCTTCAAGTGAATGGAAGCCCGATCGCTGGTGCGCAGGTCGATATTCAAACGAGTTCGACCCAGTTCTTCCGGCCCGTCGGCACAACGAATTCCAACGGGATCTTCAATATCCCGAACGTGCCTCAGGGAAGCTTCACCGTCGAGGCATTGGTGCCCTCCTCCATGGCCCTCATTGGTACCGCCAGCGGCACAGTTACTGTTGGCGATCAAGGGCACACGCTCAACGTCACGATTGCTGACCCAGGAACGACCGTGACGGGGACAGTCGTAGAGAGGAACGGCAATCCCGTGGCCGGTGCCACAGTCACAACAAATGGGTCCTCTCATGGGAACCACATTAAGTAATGGTACTTTTTCGATTTCCAGCGTCCCCGCTTTCAGCAATATTGTTGCAACTGCGACGGCGACGGTCGGCGGCGTGTTCCTTACCGGAACCTCTGTACCCGTCGCGCCTGTTATCGGGGGAGTAACAAACGTTGGAACGATCTTGGTGACCGGCTGCAACGGAATAATCTACGACAATGGTCCAGTCAATGGCTTTGTGAATGCCTACACCATCAGCAACGGTTTTGCGGTTACTAACAGCTTCGTTCCCGAGGCTACAACCGTGACTAATTTCGACTTCTATGTCTGGGAATATCCGGGTGACCAGATGCTAGCGGTGCAATGGTATATTACCGGTTCTCCCTTTGGTGGAACAATTTACGGCTCGGGTACTGTAACAAGTCCAAATTTGACAGACACATTTCTCTTCTCAAATGGGTCCTTCAACATAGACAAGATTTCGGCGTCAGGCCTCAACGTGGGGTTGATTTCCGGTGGCACTTACTATTTGGAGTTATACGGGACTACGTTGCTCGGCAACCCGGTGCTCTGGGACCAGAACAGCGGCGTTGGCTGCCAGTCAGCCGGTTGTCCCTCACAGGCATTCGTGATCCCGCAATCAAGCATTCCTTCCGAGGCTTTCGATGTTGCATGTCAGCAGCAATAGCTGAGAATTGCAGGTCTCGAGTGCTATGTTTAAGAGTTTTTACCAGGTGAAGATACCATGACAAAAATGTACGCTCTCCTGCTTGCTTCTACTGGCGTGGTTCTCTTTTCAGCGCCAAAGCTCGGCGCCCAATCAGCGCCTACACTGAAACCCGCGTTCTCTGCCGGAATAGCCGTCGCAGGGACCGTCCCCAAGGGCATTCATGAAGTATCCGTCTATGACCTGAGTTATCCTACCGAGAAAAAGCTAGGAACTAGCAACTCGGTAGATGACAAAGGCAACTTCGTAGTCGTCGTTAAGCCGGCGTTAATCACGGGTCATCGCATTATGGCGGTTGATAGTTCTGGCGCTAAGAGCGAGCCGATAGTGGTAGGAGCGCCTCCTAGAAAGGCAAGTATCTCGGCAAAGGCGCGGCCATAAACAGCTTTTAATACCTACCTACTGCGGCCGTGATTATCGAAGTGAGGTTGTACGTGCTGTCAAGGGCTGGCCCTCTAGCGATTGTCCTCTTCAGCCACATTTCGCTGGTTGTAGCTCCTCAATAGCCACGGCTTTCCAGAGCAATCTGACTTAATAGAATGGACCCATCCCGGTGAGAAAATACGTGCATTGTGCAGCGGCAAACACTAGTTGCAGCGACTCACCTCGCCGTACAATGATTTCTCGGCGAACGGCGACAGCCCTTCTAACCTCGTGTCTCAGCCCAAGAGTGCAGTCCACAATGCCGCGCTTCCCCGGCATCCCTTCCGGCTACTGAACCGGGTGTCACGATCGGTACTCCCTCTCAAACCCGCGTAACTGCTCGATCTCCTGTTGAAGCTTCTGCCGACTTCGCTTCATTAAGCGAAGCATAATTGCCCACGCCACAACGAGAAGCAGGAATGGCGCCACATTCAGCAAAAGCCGTGGACCGGTCATAGGGGTGGGATTGATGACCACTGGCACTTTAACCATCAGCATTGGCACCATAAACATTGCTATGCCCAGGAAAGCAAACGCGAGCACCCGCCTGGCCCTGGCGTTCCGACCGAAGTCGCGCTGCTTCTCGAGTTCGCTTCTGTAAGACTGGAGGGTGGTGTTCAGCGTCGCATCTGGCGCCAGGCGCCCCGGCCACAGCTCTTTGTATGCCTGGTACGGGAAATAGATGAACCAGAGACATAGCACGCCGAAGCCAATGCGGGAGCTCCAGAGGCTTAGCGGGCCCGGCATGAGGGGCGAAAACCTGGCGAACTCCCACGCAAAGACTACGAACATGATGGCCGACATGACGGTTGAGAAGAGCACTGAGAAACGGGCCCTCCTCTGACGCTTTTCCGCCTTCTGGCGTAATTGATCTGCTGACATTGTGAATGCCTCCGTGGGTTGGTTTTGCCAGACATTTTGCGGGTCGTTCATGGGAGACTCACTTGGCATCAGGGCCTTCTTCGGCGAACCAGCGCCTCAGGATGTTCTTGATCCGGTGAATTTTCATCGCGATGTTCGCCGGCGACAAACCGGTGATTTCACTGATCGAACTGGCGGCCATCCCCTCCAGATAGGACACGATGATCTGACGATCGAGCGGTTTGAGGCGCTGAATCAGCGTCGAGAGACGTTCGAGCGCCTGGGTCTGGCTGGCGGCGAGTTCACGTTCATCATTGCCAGGCATGGCCTCGATCTCCTCGATGGTCACCAGCCTGTTCCTGATCCGGCTCTGCCGAATCACATGCCCTGTCGCTACGTTGTGAGCGACACGGTATACCCAGGTCCGCAGCGAACATCGCTGGTCGAAGTTCGCGAAGCTACGCCAGAGATGGAGATGAATGTCCTGGAGCAGGTCACGACGCGCCTCGGGATCAAACTCATAAGCTCGCGCAAGCCGGTCGAGTGCGGAACCGTAGGCGTCCGCCACCTCTTCATACAGAGCATCCTGGCTCACGTCGCCAACCGATATGGGTTCGGGGCCGGGCACACGTAGATAGTCGTTGACACCTGAGATTTCTAACAGACTTAGGCTGGATTAATTTTGTTCCTGAGGCAAATTGCTCGGCCGATTGAACTTATGGCCTCGCGGCAGAAGCGGCCTTAACTTCGAAGGGCTTCGAGATGGAGCCATCTGGAGCCTCGGCCGGCTTGCAGTCGCCGGCAAGTTCCCATTGCGCAAGAGATCGGCAGGTGCCGTCCGTATGTTCGGATCGACTTATGCAGCGTGGCTGCCAATCTTACTTATTGTGTGATCTCCCATACCACGCCGCAACCACCGTTGCAGTTGACTGGATTGCCGCCTCCATAGGTCGTGCCGTATAGATGGCCGGTGGCAACTGCGTTGCCATTTCGGCATGCGGCCACTAGGAAATTCATCGCCTTGACCAAGGTAGGGCTACGCCTTTGGCTTCACAGGCTGCGCTCCACGTGTTTTTCCCCGAATTGTGGACTCTGGTCCCCGATTTGCATATGAGTCAACGAAACTCTTGCGTCTCTTCTTGTCTTCTTCTACCTCTCGTTTGACCCTCCTACCAGTCCCATGCGATAGTTTTCTCTTAACAAAGTTGTAACAATCCGCAATTTTTCACCTCTCATGGACCTTCCCAGATCCGCGTCTGCCTTTGGAGCATCCCGGTGCGCCTGATACCGCGTGAGACCAAGTTCTTCGACATGTTCACGGAAATCGCCATCAACGTCGTCGCGGGGGCGCGTGCCTTGAACGACCTGATGCACCAATACGACTACCTGCAGGTTCCGGCCGCGGTCCAGAAGATCAAGGAGATCGAGCACCACGGCGATGACATGACGCACAGGGTTCTGGTCAAGCTGAATCAGACCTTTATAACGCCTTTCGATCGCGAAGACATTCACCTGCTGGCGTCCTCGCTGGATGACGTTCTTGATTTCGTTTACAGCGCCTCTGACCGCTTGGTCACCTACAAGATCACGCAGCCCTCGCCGTCAGCCAAGGTGTTGACCGCCATCATCTTGAAGCAAGCGGAAGAACTGCAGAAGGCGGTCGCACTGCTCGGCAAGGACGGCCAGCTCCTCGCCCACTGCGTGGAAGTTAACCGGCTGGAGAACGAAGCCGACCAAATCAGCCGGGAAGCAATCGGCCGCCTGTTCGACGGCGATTACGACCCTATCATGCTTATAAAGTTGAAGGAACTACTGGAGATTTTGGAAGAGGCCAGCGACAAAGCCGAAGACGTCGCTGACGTACTTGAGACCATAGTTCTTAAGAACGCTTGAGACGCCAAGCGGTGCTTGCAAGCCAAATGCCGGCCGAGGACGTGCGCCTGTGAGTATAGGGCTGATCCTGCTTTTCATTACCATTGCCACGGCGCTGGTCTTCGATTTCCTCAACGGCTTTCATGACGCAGCCAACAGCATCGCCACGGTCGTATCTACCCGGGTGCTGTCCCCCAGATTAGCCGTTGTCTGGGCCGCGGCGTTCAACTTCCTGGCGGCTTTCCTGCTTGGCACCGCGGTCGCGAACACCATCGGCAGGGGCATGATCCAGATCGACATCGTCACCCAATACGTGGTGCTGGCTGGATTGGCGGGTGCGATCGTTTGGGATGTATTGACCTGGCTGTTGGGACTGCCGACGTCTTCGTCGCACGCGCTGATCGGCGGCTACGCGGGGGCAGCCATGGCACGGGCCATGGTCCTTCACGGCTGGAGAGCGGCGCCCCACGTAATCGTGCCCGGGGGTTGGTACAAGACGCTGATCTTTATCGTGCTCGCTCCGGTGATGGGCTTCATGATTGGCTTTGGATTTATGGTGGCCATCTCGTGGATCTTTCAACGAAGATCGCCCCGGCAAGTGGACAAGCTGTTTCGCCGATTGCAGTTGCTCTCGGCTGCGGCTTACAGCTTGGGGCACGGGGGCAATGACGCGCAGAAGACCATGGGGATTGTTGCCGGGGCGCTCTACACCGCTGGAGTCATGAAGCCGCATGACTTTGCCGCGAACTGGGGACGCTGGCACTGGCCCATCATCCTGGCGGCCCAAACCGCAATCGCTCTAGGGACCTACTTCGGGGGATGGCGAATCGTCCATACCATGGGGTCAAAGATCACCAAGTTGAAACCCGTGGGTGGGTTCTGCGCCGAAGCCGCCGGCGCTATCACTCTGTTCAGTACAGCTTTGGCGGGCATTCCGGTCAGCACCACCCACACCATCACCGGGGCGATTATCGGAGTAGGCACAACCAACCGGATCTCCGCCGTACGCTGGGGGGTGGCCACCCGTATTGTTTGGGCATGGATATTAACAATTCCGGCGTCGGCGGTTGTCGCGATGCTATCGTTTTGGGTCATCCGCCTATTCAACCCGGCGGCGTAGTGATGTGCCATCTGCGGTGCGCTCTGCCCGGAGTTCCTGCGCCCAGTTGCAGTGTCCCGGCGGCGGTGAATCCCCGGAATTTGCCGTTAGGGAGCCGGACAACCTGCCTCTATGGTCACCTAATTGGGCGACATCAATTGAGTTTGCGGCTTCGGTTTTGGGTCGCCGGAATGGTCCTGGGTTTCGCGCACCTGCTGTTCGGTATCTACGGAGAACAGCATGTAGTGGTCGAACGAGTGTGTTCGGTGATAGCGGCCGGCACGGAAGCCGAGATAAACCTCGGCGGTCTTGGGCAGCCAGAGCTCGACCTGCCGGCGGGGGAAACTTACCGGGGCGTACTCGGCGATTTCGTGCTCGGCGAAGAGTTGTATTTGCGGCAGAGGGTGCATCAGTTCCGACTCGATACGGAGGACCTGAAAGGTGTCGGCTGAAATCCAGGCGCGCCCTTTGAGCATGACGGGATAGGGGACCGAGTCCACCAGGAAGGTTTGCATGCGCCTGGGACGATCGTCGCGCTGCTGAAAATGAACCAGCCACGCCGGGCGTCCGTTCCAACTGCCCAGCCCTTCGCAACGCATCTGAAAGTCATCGCGCATGGCGGGATGAAACACCAGGGTGAGGGCAGCGAAACCGGTATCGACAAAGGCCTCGCGGGCGCGATCGACGTCATACTGTTGCCTGCGATATTCGTCAACGTGGACCACGTTGGCCTGCATCCGCGTAAACGCCGCCGTGTAGTCGAACTTGCGAACATCGCGGCTGGTGATGTTGCCCATATCGTCGAGCCGCTCGTCGCTAACCGTTTCGATGGCGGCAAACTTACCGGCGTCCTCCACGAAGTCCTGGGTGCGTTCGCCCACGCGTTCGAGCACCTGCTGCAGGGGACAGCTCGTGTCCGCGACGACGGGCGGCGCGCTTTCGTCCACGCCCAGCGGTTGCCAGGCGTTAGCGTTAGCCAGCGATTTGGCCGGCACCGGAGGCATGTCGGCAACCAGCGGAAGAATCGCCGGCGCGACGGGCGCGTTCAGTTCCACCCAGGGATCGATCAACGCGCCCGGCTGGCGCTGCTGCAGCAAAGCCAGCCAACGTTGCGCGTCCAGGGCGGCCGAGCTCCTGGGCTGGAATTGCAGAAAGGCGCGGAACGCGGCGATGGCTTCGGAGTCCTTACCCAACTGCGCCAGGGCCATGCCTAAGGCAAATTGCGCGAAGCTCCCATCCTTGCCGCCTTTGGCAATTGCCAGCTCCGCCTCTTGCCGCGCCTTCTCGTTTTGGTGCTGCTGCAGGTAAGCGTGGGCTAGCAGATGGTGCGCGACCCAGTTGCCAGGCTCGGCGGCAACCGCGCGTTGCAAAGTCTGAGTTGCCTCCGCATACTGACCTTGCAGGAGCTGGACCCGCCCCAGCAGAATCAAGGCCCGGCCGAATTGCGGGGCCAGGGTCGTGGCCTGCGTCAGATAAGCTTGCGCCTGGTCCAGGCTGCCGTCCTGCATCGCGACGTAGCCGAGGAGAAATTGCAGGTTGGCATTGTTCGGCGCCAACTTGTCGGCATCGGTCAGCAGCTTTTCTGCCGACTTCAGGTTCCCCGAGTGTAGCGCTGCTATGCCTCGATGCATGAGCTGGCTGGCCTTCGGCGGCATGGCAGTATCGCGCACGTCGAGTGACACGGCGGAAGGATCGCGAACCAGAACGAACGTCGCTTGCGCGGTAGCGCCGGGGGCAGCAACCTCGACCTCGGTATGGCCGCTCAGATAACCAACCGCGCTGGCCTCGACCTCGTAAGTTCCCGGGGCCAAGCCGTGGAACGTGGTCTGGGAAGCGCTGGTGGTTTGCCAGTTGGCGCCGTGCTGGGCCTTATTGGAGAGCTTGACCACGGCTTGTGTGCCGAGTTGCCCGCCGTCAGGACCAACGACCGCAACCTGGATCGTGCCCGTTGCAGCGTTATTTGGCGCGGATGCGGCGCCAGTGTCGCCAGTTCCTAACCTCTGCTGTGAGAATGCTGGTGGGAGCGGACCGGCACAGCCGACAACCAGCAGCAATACCAACCGGGCCGCCCGGGGTATCCGCCTTGAGGGTGCGAGAAAGCGAGTTGCCTGCAGCAGATCTGCCATATCCGTGCTTCCTCGTGCCGGCGTTCACCATGCGGCGAAGGCATCGAGGCGCCTTCGGAGTGATGGAATGGGCCATGACAGGTACGCGAATGGGTTGGCCCACGAAGTGTTCGCCATTATACGTCCGCAAAGTAGGTTCTCCCGGGTATAGCCAAGATTTTTGCAATGTTAATGGCAGGGGCGGATCGGCCACTCCGAGAATCGTTCATCGCTCCAGAAACGGGTAATGACCCGCGCCACTGTTTACAGAGATCGGGACTTGCCATCGCCGGCACGACAGGAAGGTGCAAAGGTCGTGCGGTCACAATTACGAAGTGGATCTTTATGGTATGCCCGGTTTAACCTCCTATAGCGCAGGAGGTCATCCCGTCGGAGCAGTTCGACCAGAGGTGCTGATTCTTTATGGCGATACGGCTGAGGCGGCGCCTGGTTAGCGAAGCTCGGCTTTGCCTGGCTTCACACCTCGGGCGCGAGACCAGCAACCTTACGCTATCTTCCTTTTCGCCAACATCCGATGTCATACCATTGAGCTATGGAAGCGGAAACGAGATCAATCAGTGTAATTAGAGAGTACCGTCGCGAGTTTTCGCGGCTACGCTAAACAACGGCTTCAACGAGATCGAGCAACCGGACGCGGCGCATGAGACCTTGCCACTTCGAATGATCTTCAGAGAGGTTTGGTCCGGGAACAGTACCGGATAACTGGCAGCGATGACGTTGTGCTCCGCCTTGCGCAAGTCGGCTGCGCCCGCCCGATACACGGCAACATCGGGATGGCTGGAGCTATAGAAAGCCAACGTGTATTCCGCCGATCCCGAGAGCTTGCTGCTCGATGACAGCTTGATCGAGATCAGTTTATTCAGATCGGCCTTTGCTTGAAGCAAGTCGCGCTCAGTCTCGGCAGGATCGAGCTTCTGTAGCTGCGCGCGCGACTGCTCGACGTCAGCGCCGCCGGCAACGACGGCGAGCGCTAGCATTCGCTTGACCTCGGCAGGCTGTTGCGCCTTTTCGTAAGCTTTGGCCAGCCGGTTGGCGACGGTGCCGGACTGGCTTAGCATCCAGGCAGCATTCAGGAATCTCAAAGACTCCAGCGTGTCGCCCGTCAGGAACTGCGCCCAGCCGATGCGCGCCCATTCCAGGGCCACGAACTGCATAGCCGACGAGGCGTCGGGTGCAAGCTCGGTATAGGTGCCCGACTCGAATTGATCGCTGATGTCGCTCAGGATGTCCCGCGCATCGCGCAGCGACTGTTCCGGATCGATGTCATCGCGCAGTGCTGCCGCAAAGATATCGCCATCGGGAAAAGGCATCGCACTCCCCACAATCCGCTTCAGCAAAGGCGCAGCTTTTTCCGTATCGCCCATACGGGTATAGAGCTGTCCCAAGGCCAATTGCACTTCGGCATCCGGCGGCGGAATAGAAGCTGCTGCCTGCAACTCAGTCAGCGCCTCCTTGTCACGGTTCGCATCCAGCAGTAGTATCCCGAGACTCTTGTGGGCATAACGATCCAGCGAGTCGTTGTCCAATTGTTTGCGGTATGCCGCGATCGCTTCCTCCGTTCTCCCGGCCTGCTGCAGTTCGTTAGCAAGATCGACATATGCTGTCTTCTGAAACGGGTCGACTTCCACCTGCTTCTGAAATGCTGCGATGGCTTTGTCATGGTCGTCGAGTCCGGCGTAGGCTCGGCCGAGCTCATCCCATATCACTTTGTTCTTGGGATCCTGGTCGGCGACTTTCTTCAGCAAATCGGCGGCGGTCTGATAATCCCGCTGCTGAAGGGCCTCTTTACCGGCTTTATGGATCGATTCCGCGTCGGTTCCTACCGATACGGCGCTGGCCTGCCGGGCCTCGGCTGATGCCGGCCGGCTGGTGTAGGTCAACGCCTGTTGCGTGATGTTGGTGACGACGCCACGCAGGGAAAGGACATCGGAAAGCCGCGATGGAGGCAGCTCGTCCTTCTTGATAACTAGCTTCTGTACGATTTCCAGCACATTTCCCGAGAGGTGGTAAGTGGTCGACAGATCCGCATAATCACGAGTCATATCGACTTGCGGCGGCAGGTTGAAGGTGAAGTTGGCAGGAAAGTCCAGCCGCTCGCGGTAGGTAATCTCCATTGCAGGGCCGATCCGCAGAGGTTTCGCCGAAGGTTTGGTCTGCGAAACATAGAAGAGCATGGGAGGAAACGGCGCATACGCGGAGGTCGCGCTGGGAACGCTGAACCCTCCTTCCTGGTGCACATGGCTGCGAAGGACCAGAGGTTTCGAAGGATCGTCGAGCCCCTCCAGTTTGAGATCGGACACTTGTGAGGAACCGCCGCGCGAGAATTGTCTCTCCGCCAGCTGCTTCCATTCGTCGACCGTCATGCTGCGAAAGGCGACCCGCAGGGGGACAGCACTATCGCCGGTGGTGGTCACTTCAATTTCGCCGTCGAGATAGCCAACTTCGCTGATTTTTCCCGTGATGTTGAGGGTCAGTGTGCTCTTCACAGGCGAGGTCGCAATTGTAGTGCGCAGCCCGCCATTCTCATCCTGGGCAGCCACCAGCGCCTGCTGGTCGCGTAAGGGGAAGACGATCAGGCCGAAGGGCGCAACCTCCGTCGTGGTGTCGAGCCAGACAAAGTCGTTGTGCAGGCGCGCGAGCGTGATGACATGGTTGAACTGCGCGGGCGAAGGTACATCGGGGTCCAGCGGGCGTCCGGCGCCGATCAGCACGGGATAGCTCGGAATATCTACGGCGCGGAGCAGCGCGGAGAGCAATGTGTGCTTGTCCTTGCAATCGCCATAGCTAGCGCGCAGCACTTCGGGAGCAGCGTGCGGCTGGTAGCGTCCCACTCCAAACGACAAACTCACATAGCGAAACTGCTGGGCAACGTAACTGTATAGGCGCTGCGCCTTTTCCGTGTCGGTTGTTGCGCCGCGCGTGAGTTCCACGGCCTTGGCCCGGATCGCATCGTCCACGACCACCTGAGTCCCCTGCAGCTTCGCATACCACACTGCGACCTGCTTCCAATCGGCAAACGACGTCATCTGCACGTCGGGCGCGTACTCGGTGTCGGCATCCTCGTCCTCTTCATAGAGCTTCGGAGGTTTCAGGTTTTGCTCCGTCCAGGTGTAGAGGCGCAGCCCGTTGCGATCTTCGTGGATGTACTTATGCTTCGGGCTCTTGATGATGACTTGCCGGTTTTGCGGAAGTTCGAGGATGAGCTTCGCCTCATCCACCGCCGCGTACTTCGGAAAGTTGTACTCGTACCAGAACTGGTTGGGCGCAAGTGCCGTCGTGGTGTGTCGCGTGATTCTGTACTCGAGTGTGTCGCCCGGCCGCAGGCCGACGACGGTCACATGCCGCTCGCGGTAATCGCCATACATGGGCGCGCCCTGGATGATCTCCGGGGCAAAGTCCTGAGCGCTGGACGCGGGCGTCTCGACTGTTTCCCCAGCCGGCTTGCGCACGCGAACGTAGTTGATTTCCAGGTCCTCCGTCGCCGAGCTGTATCCGAAGATGAGCTGGCCATAGCGTTCCAGGCCGGCCGAGGTCTGTACGCGAACCACAGCAGACTCCTCCGCAAACCCCGTCCCGTTATCGTCATAGTGGACGCGCGTCGCCATGCTGCTGATGACGGCAGCTTGCTCCGCCTCGGATTTGGCGCTGGTTGTTGGGCTTTGACCTGCTCCCATTTTCGTAAGAACAAGAAGCAGGCACGCGAGGAGGTAAACCATTTTCGACATAGCTGTCACTCTCGATGAAACGCCTCGTCGGGCAGCAGTTTATCTTCAACTCATCCAGAGTTCCAGTATTTTGCCGGGAGCAAACAGTTGCCACGAAAAGGTAAGGTCGAGGCTTTTCGAGGTCCTTTGAAGATTTCTTTGGATATGGACCTGTCGGGGATCGGTCCCGGCTGGTAACCCAGTTTCAAGTTTCGAGTTTCAAGTTTCACGAGCTCGGCCAATGGCTCAGTCAACGATACGGGAAGCGGAAGATCGTCTCACGAGGTCGCCGCGTCGACGTCGGAATGACAATCGTCTCATTCGGGCGAGGTTTCACAACAACAACACGTGAGCAGGAAGTGCGGGCGCAGTTACTTAAAACTCGAAACTCGGAAACTGCTTTACTGCGGCGGCTGGCGATTGGCCGGGTTGAGCTGCTCCTGGATTTGCTGCTGCTGTTGCTGCATCTGCTGCAGCTCCTGCATCAACTGCTCCGGAGTCTTTGCGCCATTGTTTTGCTCCTGCTCCTGCTCCTGCGACACGCCGTTTTGCTGGAGGGGAGGCTGAATCGGTAGGCCGGGATGGCGAAATCCTCCCGGCGGACGCGGCGGTTGCCCAGGGTTCTGGTTCTGATATTCGGGCTCGCTCTCGGCGACGGGGCCCTCCTCCGGTTCCTCCGGCTCCGGTTGCGGAGTGGGATTGTTCTGCGCCGTCGCGGTACCCGCAGTCGAACCGGCTTGCCGCGGCGTCAGAATGACCTTCTGTACTGCGCCGGGTTCGCCGGCCACTCCCGAGGATCACATAGTCGAACCTGGAGCCGTTCAGCAGCGTGTTCAGTACATCGCGCGGCTGGCCGGGCCCAATCAGCGTCGCGACGCGGTCGCTGCCGGCGCCGCCGGGAATGTCGATCGACGCCCCGGTCTTGGCCTGCACGGCGCGCAAAACTTGCGCCAGCGTGGAATTATGCGCGTCGATAGTCAGCTCACCATTCTGGAAGCGCACTTGCGGCGGTGTCGGAGGTAACTGATCCAGGGTGGGCGGCGGCGCAGCCGTTGGAGGCACTTCCGCAGCCACAGTTTTCTTCACGCCCGCCGATTTCCGGTGCGGCGAGCTTGAGCCCTGCGCCGGCACTGTCGCCGGCGTCACTGCTGCGTGCGGTCCCGGCGCTGTCCCCTGTGCTGAGTTCGGTATTGTGCCCTGCGCCCCATAGGGTGTTGCCGGCGGTACGGCCTGTGGCGTGCTGGAAACCGTTCCCTGTGCTTGAGCGGGCGCCGCTGGCTGCAGCTTGTTCCCTTGCGTGCTCCAGTGCAGCGGGCCAGTCGGTGGCGGCGCGGTTTGTGGCTGCGGCTGCGGCGTGGTCGGTTGCGGCTGCGGCGGCGGAGCCTGCTGTTGTTGCGATTCAGTTTGCTGTTGCTGAAGCGCTGGCGCCATTTGCCACTGGGCGTTCGCAGGCTGCACAACGAACAGCAGGGCTGCTGCCCACAGCGCTATGCCCGCAAAGTTTCTATTCAGGCGTACCATACAAGTTGGACGGCCCAGTAACCGTAGCGTTTGCCGACCTCTATTCTAACCCGCGAATGGCCGAGTGTTTCGCCTGGAATGGAAGTTATCATGCCGGCGAAGCCGCTGCCGTCGCATTCAGCATCTTACCGATAAAAGCCGTGCGTTCGAGGGTAACCGACACCATGACTCTTACTGCTCGCATTGCTAGCTGCCGCTTTCTGCTTGCGGCTGTGTTCTTCGCCATCCTGGTTCTGCCTGCTTCGCAAATGCTGCCGGCGCAGACGTGTTCCTCAGGCGCCGATCTGGATAATGCCAGCAAAACCGCCATTGATACCGCGGCCAAACAGTATCTGGACATGTCGAAGAATGGCGATGTGGCAGGGCTGAAGGCGAATTCCATCCCCGGAATCGCGGGCGACTTTGGCGCGATCGAGCAGGCGGTAGTGACGAATAAGCCGTTCCTGGCGGAGGGAAATTCGACCATTACAGGGACCTATCTGCTGGACGCCTCGGAAGCGAAAACGGCGCTGCCGCGCGCCGACTTCTATTGCGGCATCTACAACTCGCCTGACCGGCTCTCGTTTTCGATTCCCAACCTTCCGCCTGGAAAATACGCGGTTGTAATTCAGAAAGTAGATGGCAAGGACCCGATCACGTTGTCGCTCGTCCTGCAGAACGTTGGTGGCGCGTGGAAGCTGGCGGGGTACTATCCGCGGCTCGACGCCATCAACGGCCATGATGGCCAGTGGTACCTGACCCAGGCACGCGCCTACAAAGGCCAGGGCAAAGCGTACGACGCCTGGTTCTACTATCTGACAGCGTGGGACCTCACGGCGCCGGTGAACTTCATGAGCACGCCGCAACTCGACAAGGTCGCCGAAGAGATGCAGAGCGCGCGTCCCGCCAACCTGCCCAGCGACAGTGCGCCCCTCAGCCTCTCCGCCAACGGCAAGGTCTTCCGCGTCACGGCACTGACCGCCGTGCCGGTGGATAACAAGCTGGACCTGCGCGTGGTTTATCAGAATGCGAATGCGGCGGATTCAGGCGTCGCTTTCCAGGACAACATGGCTCTCATCCGGGCGATCGTCGCCAAGTACCCCGAGCTGCGCGATGCCTTCGATTCGGTGATTGCGCGCGCCGTCGACGGCAGCGGGCATGAGTATGGCTCGCTGCTGCCGATGAAAGAGATCAAATAAGGGAGGGGACGACATTTCGATGAATTGCCGGTGCCCCAGGTTCGGGTATCTTTTGGCTTAACCTGGGCCCGGGTCAGCGTCCAAAAGAAGGACGCGAACCCGGGGCACCGCTTGAGCACTGGCCCGGGGAAATCCCGCTACAATAGCCCGGTGACGAAACGCTCCCGGAACGCATGCTTCGGCGTGGCCTCGATAATCATTGCGTTCTTGTCGATAGCTCCTTCGCATCTCCTCGCGCAAAACTCCAAGGTGAATGCACCCGCGGCATCCTCCTCGACCTGGACCGACGCCGAAAAATCTGCCATGGCCGACCGCGTCCGCAACGATTTTCTCCATGCCTGGAGCGGCTACAAGCAATATGCGTGGGGCCACGATGAGTTGAAGCCACTGTCGAAGAGCTATCGTGATTGGTACAGCACATCGCTGCTGATGACTCCTGTCGATGCGCTCGACACCATGGTCCTCATGGGCCTTACCGACGAAGCGAAGCAAGACCGCGAGTTGATCGACAAGCAGCTCTCCTTCGACAAGGACATCTACGTCAAGAATTTCGAGATCACGATTCGCCTGCTCGGCGGCCTGCTCAGCAGCTATCAGCTCACCGGCGACAAACGCCTGCTGGAGCTGGCCGATGATCTCGGCACGCGCCTGCTGCCGGCGTTCAACTCGCCGACCGGAATGCCATACGTTTTCGTCAACCTGAAAACCGGCGCCGTGCGCGGCGTGGAGAGCAATCCGGCGGAGATCGGATCGCTGCTGATCGAGTTCGGCACCTTGAGCAAGCTGACGGGCAAGCCGGCGTATTACGAGAAGGCCAAACGCGCTCTGGTCGCGGTGTACGATCGGCGCTCGCCCATCGGGCTGGTCGGCTCCAGCATCAACATCGAAACCGGCAAGTGGCTCGACCCCATCAGCCATATCAGCGGCGGCATCGATTCGTACTACGAGTATCTGCTGAAGTGCTCCATCCTGTTCGGCGACAAGGATTGCGAGCGCATGTGGCAAACCAGCATTGCGGCGGTCAACAAGTATGTCGCCGATCAAACGCCGAACGGCCTCTGGTACGCGCAGGTCAACATGAATACCGGCGCGCGGGTTTCGACCCGCTACGGCGCGCTCGACGCATTCTTTCCCGGCGTGCTGGCGCTCTCCGGCGATTTGAAGCGCGCTGCTGAGCTGCAGGAGTCCAGCTACAAGATGTGGACCACCTTCGGAGTCGAGCCGGAGGAGATGGACTTCACGACGATGAAGGTGACGTCGCCGGGATATGAGTTGCGCCCCGAGATCATCGAATCGACGTACTACCTTTATTACTTCACGGGCAAGCCGCGGTACCTCGATATGGGCCGTACCTTCGCCGACAGCCTGGAGAAGTATTGCGAGACCGATGACGGTTTCGCCGCGCTGCTCAACGTCGAGACGAAACAGAAACGCGACGACATGGAGAGCTTCTTCCTGGCGGAAACGTTAAAGTACCTCTATCTGCTGTATGCGCCGAAATCGACGCTCGACTTGCACAAGGCGGTATTCAACACCGAGGCGCATCCCATGCAGAGAACGTGGTGAATGAGGTGGGGCGATGACTGAAGCCGGAGCTCACGAAAACTGTGTCGTTGTGCACTGCCGCCCGAGTTAGAAGATTGTCATCACGAACGAAGTGAGGGCCTGCTTTTCGTGACTCGGAGGCTACAGCAGGATCCTTCGCTTCGCTCCTGATGACAATCTTCTGACTAGCAGAGCATTGGCTGGCTTCGACCATCATCTAACGTACTAAGGTGAGCATGGCACTGGGAACGCAATAAAACACGACCCCGGCCTACAGCGCCCCGCCGCCCGCAGCTATCGCGGGCCACTGGCGATGGTCACCACCCTGTTCTTCATTTGGGGATCGCTCACCTCCTTGAATGACATACTCATTCCTCACTTGAAATCGATCTTCGACCTGCATATCGCGGCGAGTCATGCTCGTCCAGTTCTGCTTCTTCTCCGCCTATTCAGTCTTCTCGATTCCCTCGCGCAAGCTCATCGAGCTGCATCGGCTATCAGAAGACGATGGTCGTTGGCCTGTGCGACCATGGGGCTTGGCGCCTGTTTTTTATTCCCGCAGCCAGCTTGCCTTCGTTCGCCGTCTTCCTGGTCGCGCTTATCGTCCTCGCAGCCGGCATCACGGCCCTGCAGGTTGCGGCCAACCCCTATGTCGCGATGCTCGGACCGGCGCGAACCGCTTCCAGTCGGCTTAATCTGACGCAGGCGTTCAATTCGCTGGGAACGACCGTCGCCCCGTTTTTCGGCGGCTGGCTGATCCTCGGCACGGTTGCCGCTCCCATGAGCGGGCCGGAGATGTTGGCGCTCTCGCCGCAGGCGCTGCACGCCTATCGCGTCCAGCAGGCCGCGTCGGTGAAGCTCCCGTACCTGGGCATCGCCCTGGCGCTGATTGTGCTCGGTATCGTGATCGCCAAGTTCAACCTGCCGCACATTCCCGAAGCCGAGGGCGGCCACGCCGTCACCCACGACAGCCTGTGGGCGCATCGCAACCTGGTGCTTGGGGCCGTCGCTATCTTTACTTATGTCGGCGCGGAGGTTTCGATCGGCAGCTTCCTGGTCAACTATATGAACCTGCCCTTCATCGGCAACCTGCGGCCCGAGGTCGCGGCCAAGTACCTGACGTTCTATTGGGGCGGCGCGATGATCGGGCGATTCATCGGCTCGGCGGTGCTGCAGAAGATCGGTACCCGCGTGGTGCTGGCTTGTAACGCCATCGTTGCCGCCGTGCTGGTCTGCCTGTCCATGCTGAGCTTCGGACATCTGGCGATGTGGGCGCTGCTCGCCGTGGGCCTCTTCAACTCCATCATGTTTCCCAGCATCTTCACGCTGGGCATCGAAGGCCTAGGACCGCTGACCGGCGAAGCTTCCGGCCTGCTGGTGATGGCGATCGTGGGCGGAGCCATCATCCCGGAGTTACAGGGATTGCTGGCCGACCGCATCGGGCTGCACCATGCCTTCATCCTGCCGGTGCTCTGCTATCTCTACATCCTGTTCTTCGCCGTGAAGGGGCAGCCACGACCGAGGACAGCGTCCGCTTAGTCACGCCAGGACGAGGAAGCTACGCCTCTCTGATTCCCCAAGGCGGTACCCTTACGAACCAGCAATCGCGGGCTCCTCAGAACAGCTTGTGAGCCCGCCTGCCGAAGAATCCCAACAGCGTTATGCCGCCGGAGCAAAGCAAGATCAAGCAGCCGGGTTCCGGCGTCGTGGAGGAAGGCTCACAGTTGGCGCCACAGGTGGCCAAGGTAGCCCCGAGGACCGTGAAAGCCTCCGAGGGAATGCTCCCGATATCGGTGGCTGTCGGCGGCACTCCGCCACCGTCGATATCGACAGCCCGGGATGGGCCGGAGTTCTCATCCCAGTACACGGGGTCGCCCGTGTTGACCACCGCGTTTTCCAAGCTCAGCCAATAAGTACCGGAATTCAGAGTGGGTCCACCGAAGCTGGCTCTTTCCGTACAAACGTTGAAGCCGTACTGGTTGCCGGAGCAGCCGCTCTGGAAGAAGCTGGCTACCAGATTCAGATAGGTGGTGCCACCGAATCGGCGATGAAGTAATGGTCACCTGCGCCGACTCCAGCACGTCCCCGGGGAGCAACCAGGCGCCAAAGGCCAGGCCGCCGACCGGAGGTTCTCCTGTCGTCGTAAAGGTATCGCTGACCACAAACCCGTTATTGATGGTCCAGGCGTCGGTCGTTCCGTTAATCGGACCATTGGAATAGACCTGTCCAAACACGGACAAGGAGATCGTCAGGAAGAAGATCAACCAGATTTTTCTGTTCATGGTTCCACCTTTCAACGAAACTACCGGCGCAAAGCCGGACTTTCTAAAACCGCTTGCCTCGCCACAGGCGCGAGAATCCGGGAACTGCAAAGATTCCGGATGCGAACAGCAACAGGCTTCCCGGCTCTGGAACGCTCGGCGGATATGTCGTGGTTGTACAGTTGATACCAGCCAGCCCACACGTTTGGCCGCGGCCCAGTATCGTGAACGCTTCCGAAGGGATCGTTCCAACCGAGCTCTCTGACGCCGAGGATGGGCCGGAGTTCTCATCCCAGTAGATCGAGTCGCCCGAGTTGACAACCGCATTGCTCAGGTTTAACCAGTAGGTGCCCTGCACCAGGTTCACGGAAATAGCGAATATGCCTGTCTCCGTGCAGACGTTGAAGCCGTACTGATTGCCGGAACAACCGCTCTGGGTGAAGTTGACAATCTGGTCGGAGTAGGCGGTGCCGCCGAACTCCGAAGAGGTGATGGAAACCTCAGCGCTCTCAAGCACGTCGCCGGGGAACGCCCACGCGCCGAATTCCAGCTCGTCCACAGGGGCTCCGCCGATGGGCACCGTGAAGGTGTCGCTGACGACGAAGCCGGAGTTGATAGTCCAGGCGTCAGTCGTGCCGTTGATAGAACCATTGCTGTAGACGGTTTGTTGTGCGTTAGCAGATAACGGGAGCATTGCCGCCAGAAAGAGGATTGCGCAACTACGTTTGAGCATGATTCCTCCTTGCATGCTGAACGTTTCGATTAGGCGCCGCGAGAAAGCATCGTCGTCCCGCGATGAGGCCCGACGTGCACATGACACCCAGAGTTGGGTCACGTCGTGGGGCGCGGATGGAACCTGGTAACGCTAATCATCTACCGCGGACGTGAATTTGCATCACGAATTCCTCGAAAATGAGCGAATGCGGTTCCGATTCGGGAATGGAGTACGGCTTGGGTAGGAAAAATCCGGTCACAAAAGCAAATCGCGGAGAAGCCGTGAATCAAGCCTCCCCGCGATCGCCGCTTCAACGTCGTTACGCGACTTTGTCTTTTGCGGTCCCGCAGCTCCGGCAACTGGCCGTGATGTCCACGCGATTGCGGCGCAGGTGATCTTCGAACGCCGTCCAGCGGGCGTGGCGCTGGCGCTCCGAGACATAAACCTCGTCGGGATCCGTCAGGTGATCGCGTTGCGCCTCCACCGGATTTCTGGCCGCGCGGTCCTCAGCTTCTTCCTCGGCCAGCGTCGGCTTTTCTTGCGGCTCGAACGTTCCCGGCAGGCGCGAATCTTCCGCCCGGGCGGCCAAACCCGCAGGGACGCATGCGCAGTTTGCTGGGGTCGGGAGTGGCGTCGGGAAATACTCCCGCAATACGGTCCGGCATGTAGGCCTGATCGTCCACGCCGGAGCCCGTGCCCGCCGGCATTTCGCTCGGTTCCGGCGTAATGGTGTGCGTGCTGCCTTCCTTTTGCAGCAGCGGCCCGTGTTCCCACGCGGTGCGGTAGCGCTTGTCGTAGTCGTTCCAGGCCGTATCCGTGCTTACCGCATTTTCGTCGTACTTCGGCAGCGCCTCAATCTGCTGCCTGGTCGCGTCGATTGCGAAGTCATCTGCGTTCTTGGCGTCGGGATGGATGCGATCGGCCGGCACCAGGAACTTCTTGCTGCTCAGCCAGCCGCCGGTATCGACCACGGCATACTGAATCGTGCCGGTAGCGTGGTCGAAGATCACGTCGGTAATTTTCCCCAGCTTATCGTTATTGGGGCCGTAAAGGCCGGCGCCGCGGATGTCGTCCACGTCGTCGGAGAAGCGGTAGTCGCGCAGCATTCCGTAGTGGGCCATGAACTCTCCTCGCTCAGATGATTTCTTGCGTCCTCCAATTCTGATGCCAGCGAGAAGCACCTTGCCGCCTTGGCCCAAGCCGCTGCCGAAAAGTTCGAGGTGAGATATGCGATGGAGCTTCCTGCCTGGCGAGGAAGCCGCGCCCTGACCCGCTACCGCTGGGCGCAACAGAAAAGGACTACCCGCGCAGTCTGGGTACGATCGCTCCGGTAGTGCTGGCGTATTCCGCGTACTCGGCACCGAAGGTTGCCGCCATGGCCTGCTCCTCGATTTTGCTTTTGATCTTGAAGCCGGCATACAACAGCACAACGGCGATCACGCCCCGCACCTGATGGCGCACCAGCGCGGTGCCCAGCATGGCAAGAATCATTCCTGAATAGATAGGATGGCGCACCCAGCGATAGGGGCCGCTGCGCACCAGTTCGTGTCCGACCTTGACGGTGACGGCGCCGCTCCAGTTCGTCCCCAGATAGGCGCGCGCCCAGATCGCAAATGCCAAGCCGGCCAGCGTGATCGCAATCCCGAGAGCTTCAATCCCGGGATTGATTGCGTAGAGACGCGTGCGCAGCCACTCGCGCGGGACATCGCCCGAGAACATCAGCCAAAACGCGGCCACAGTCAGCACCGTGTACGACAGCCGCGAGCCGGCGCTTTCCCGCTGTTGCGTTCGTTTGCCGCGCAGGGCCCACAGCAGCCAGATCGCGAACCACGCGCACCACAGATATACGCAAACCGTCATGCCGGTCATCGCCATCACCCGGACAGTTTACGCGCCAGCGAGGAAAATGGTTCCCGCAGCGGAATACTGGGCGCGCATGCGAACGGTAACAACTCTGGACGCGGAGAAGCCGAAATAGTATCTTGGCGGTGCGATTCCGGGTAAACCCAAGCCAGCGTCTAAGTCCGTTTGTCATCCCGTGGCCGGGTTCAGGCGGCAAGGGAGCAGCGTTCCGACTTTTCAGCAGGCTGCTACAAGTCGAAGAGGGAGTACCCATTGAATCGCGCAGCCACACACAAACGGAGCCGACACCATGAAGAGACGAATTCTCGCCGCCGCTGTTTTCACGCTCTTGCTCTGCAGCGCCGCGCTCGCCCAAAAGATCAATACCGATTGGGACCGCCAGGCCAACTTCTCCAACTATCACACCTACGCCTGGGAGCCGAGCCCGCATCCCGCGAAGAACTTCTGGAACGACCGCATCATGAGCGCAATCGACGGGCAATTGCAGGCCAAAGGGCTGACCAAGGTCGACTCCAATCCCGACCTGTGGGTGGTGTACAGCAACAGCATTCATGACCAGCAGCAGGTGGTCGGCACCGGCTACAACTTTGGGCCGTACTGGGGCTGGGGTTACTGGGGAGGGCCGAGCAGCGTCACCTACAACACCTACGTCACCAAGCGGGGAACGCTGGTGGTGGACATTGCCGACGCGAAAAACAAGCAGTTGCTGTGGCGCGGTGACGCTACCGACACCATCAGCGACAACACCAACAAGAACATCAAGAATCTGGACAAGGCAATCGACAAGCTGTTCAAGAATTTCCCGCCCAAGGGCAATCCATAAAAGGACGATAAGAAATGAAACTCGGGTGCTCGCGCCGGCTGCTTTCCGCAATGGCCGCTGTCCTCCTGCTGACCGTTGCTGCACAAGCGCAATGGGTGATGGTGGCCCATGCCGTCTCCGGACGCATTCAGCGTATGAGCAACAGCTCGCCCAACGGCTCCGGATACGACGTTGCCACGGTTATCCTGAACGCCAACGCCGACAAGGTGTATCAAACGGCGCTGGCATCGCTGAAGGCGAATCATCCCGAGGTCACTATCACCAGCGACGACAGCAAGAAGCGTGAGATCAAGTTCTCCAAGGGCGACCAGGTAGTGAGCATGCAGGCCACGTCGCTGGGGGAGAAGATCACACAGCTTGTCGTGGCTTCCAATCTGACAGCGGCAGAGCCGGCCGCGACTTCGGTCGTGGTGCAGGGAGTGATGAAGGTCTGCAAGCAGATGAACGTGGTCTGCACCCTGCCGGAGAACTAGGAAGGGCGGTTCACGAAAATCGCAACGGCGAAAATCTTTCCAGATCGAACTCCGGCTTCTGCCCGGTAAGCACTTGTGTCATCAGAAGCGCGGTGACGGGCGCCAGCAGGATGCCGTCGCGATAATGTCCGGTCGCAGCGTAGTAGCCCTTGAGCGATGTGGCGCCGAGAATCGGCAGCCCGTCAGGCGAGCCGGGGCGCAATCCCGCCCAGGCATCGTGAATGCGCATGCGGCCGATCTCCGGCGCGACCGCTATCGCTGCCCGATGCAGGCGCTGCACGGTATCGGGATCGACGCGCTTGTCGAAGCCGGCCTCCTCGACAGTCGCGCCCAGCAGCATGCGCCCGTCGCTCCGCGGAATGATGTACACCTCGGGCGTGCGCACCACATGCCGTAGTAGCGGCCCATGCGCGGGTGCCCCACCCAAGCTTCCTTTGCTTGGGTGGGTTGTTGGCACAACGCACACCATCTGCCCCTTTACCGGATGCGTCGGGACGCCGAAGGGCTGAATCTGCGCGGCCCAGGCGCCGGCGCAGTTCACCACCGCTGCCGCCGGATAGTACGCCTTGGTTGTGCGCACTCCGGTGGCGCGCCCGGCTAGCACCGCGACCTCCTTCACCCCCGAGCCGCTGACCATGTCGGCGCCCAGCGTACGTGCGGCTTTCTCCAGCACACTGCCCAGTTTTCGCGGATCGACGCTGCACTCGGGCAGCCAGTACGCCGGCCCGCGCCGTGTAATCAACGGCTCCAGTTCCGATAACTCAGCTTCGCTGAGTGGCCGCGCGCCCTCGCATCGCGGCTCCTCGTCATCGGCCGGGAACGCGATCGTGCCCTCGCAGCGCAGGTCGGGAGACTCGAACGCCTCGGCCCGCAACTCGTCGACGAACGCGGGATACATCCGTGCGCTGGCTGCAATCAGCTCGCGCAGCCCCGGCGGATTACCGGGATCGCAGTGGGCAATCATGCCTCCCGCGGCATGGGTCGCCTCACGCGCGGGCTCGCCCTTTTCGACTACCAGCACGCTGACGCCGCTGTGCCGCAAGCGCCACGCCAGCGACAGCCCAATCACACCTCCGCCGATGATCACAACGTCCCAGGTCTTCACCCTTCGATTGTAGTCAACCAAGCGTGAAGCTACGGCGCGAAGTAGCTGCCGATGTCCAGGACCAGATAGGTCGTGCCGTAAGCGTAGGCGTCGGTCTCGCCGTCAACATTGCCGACGATTGCCATGTTGGACGTAATGAAACCGTCGGTCGCGTTCAAAGTCGCCACCCCCGGCATGGCATCGCCGTCGGCCCACAATGTCAGATATCCCAGCGAACCCACGGGGAGCACACTCGCGTTGAAGACATACTCCTGAGCATTGGCGGGAATGCCGCACGAGCTTGTGGCCACATTCACAGGCGGATTGCGCTTGTAGGTGAATGCGCCGCCGGAGGTCCGCGTATCGAGGACGCGACACGGCTCCAGCGCATACAGCGACAGCCCGCCCGCCCCGCGCGCTGCGAAGTAGCCGTTGAGATCGATGACCACGTCGGTGCTGTTGTAGGTAAAGACGCTGATGTCGCCGTTCCCAAGATCAGCCGGAACGATCGCGGCGTTGGCAACAATAGTTCCCGTCGGATTGGTGAGCGTCGCAACCAAGGGCAGGGGATCGTTGCTCGGCCACGCAGTCAAGTAGCTCAGCGGCTGACCGGCTGGATTTGGCACCGCCACCACGTTGAGCGAGTACGCCTGCGGCTGGTTAGGCAGCCCGATCAGACTTTGCAAGCACGGACTCTTCGACAGCACCGGCAATACGCGCGTCTCCATTGCCGTGAACGACGGAGCTCCCAATCCCTGCGGCTGCGTCGAGCCCTTGCGCGTATCTACAACCCGGCACGGAGGCACGGGATAGAACTGTAGCGTCTGCGATCCCGGCGCCTGGAAGTAGCCGTCAATATCGAGGATCACGTCGGTGGAATCGGTGACATACACGCTCACCGCACCCCCCGCGCCCGCATAAACAATGGCCGCGTTGGACTTCACCCGGCCGTCGGGCGAGTTGAGCGTGGAAACCACAGGTTGCGCTTCTCCCGTCGGCCAGATCGTCAGATACCCAAGACTCTTCGTGTGCGGCACCACGCTCACGTTCAGCGCGTATGCGGCTGCGCCGGGGGGAATGCCGCATGGGCATTCTGCGGCACGGCGAAGCTGCGCGTGGTCCCCCCCGGGAGGTACGGTCCGCCAAAGGGGCCTGGCGTCAGGCGCGTATCGGCAATGCGGCAGGGGGTGACAGCTACAAACTGCAGCGGGTCCGCGGCGGCGCCCACCAGCACCGAGACATAATTGTCGAGCGGCCTGGTCACATACATCAGGTTGTGCAACGGGTCGACCACAATGGCGTTGACATAGGTGCCCAGCACGGCGGCGCTCACGCTTGCGCCGGTGACCTCATCGACCATGGTGACGGTGCCGTCATAGATATAGTTTGCGAAGTACGCCTTGGCGGTGATGGGATCGACAGCGATTGCGACCGGAGAGCCGCCGGCGTTGATCGCGGTGGTTGCAAGTGTGACGCCATCGATGATGGTGCCGGAGTTCGTTCCGCTGCCGGCCACCAGGATCTGATTGCGCACCGGATCGACGGCCACGGCAACCGGCTGCGCATTCACCGTGACGTTGGTGACCGAGTAGGTCGCGCCGTCGATCGCCGAAATGCTGCCGGATTCCCAGTTCGCAACATAAATCTGGTTGGTCACCTGGTTGATCGCGATCGCCAGCGGGTCCGCCTGCGACCGTAACCCTCGTGACCGAGTTGGTCGGGCCATCGATGACGGCTACGTCGCCGCTGCCGGAATCCGCGACGAAGATCTTGTTGGTCGCACTGTTGATGGCAATGGCATACGGGCGCGCGCCTACATTGACGTTGGTAATGCGATTGGTAGCGCCGTCGATCACGGTGACCGATTGCGAGTTGTAATTCGCGACGTAAATTTTGTTGGTGACGCTATTCACGGCGAGGGCGAGCGGGCCGACGCCGGTACTGACGGTCGAGGTCCTATCGTTGGCCCCATTAATGACGGTGACGCTCGCGGCGCTAACGTTGGCGACATAGATTTTGTTGGTCACCGCATTGATCGTCAGAGCATTGGGGCTGGCGCCGGTCAAAACGGTCGTGGTGTTGTGGGTTGCGCCGTCGATCACCGTCACGCTGTTGCTCTCTTCATTGACCACATAAATCTTGTTCGTGGCCGGGTTCAGCGCTATCGCCATGGGATAACTTCCGACAGCAATGTTGGTGAGGAGGGTCTGTGCCGGGGAGCAAATTGCCGTGGCCAGGAACAGCAGCGAAGCGGTTGCCAGGTTTCCAGCGGTCCCTCCGATATGCATTCTCCTCATAACAACCAGACCCTCCGGGCGAAAGATGCGCACTCGCTCCCCGACAAGCCGCAAGGGAGCGAGCGCCGGCCGAACCGTGTCTATCGTTGAAGCTGCCTGCTGGCGGGCAGCGGAGCCGGAGGGTCTGGGATGAGCGCCGGCCTTAACGGCCGGCGTGGGAGATGCAAACAATTACGGGGCGACCACGATAGTTGGGGCCGACCGTGATCGCTCCGTCCCTACCACCAGGAGAGGAGCTGATTCACCGTGAGGTTACCGCGACTGAATTCTCGCCGCAGTGATATGGGGAAAAAATTTGCGATTAGTGCAGGAATGGGAAGGGCCGAACTCGTCACCACCGCAACCGCGCGATAGGATAGATACGCACTTCTGGAGCTCCTATGACACCCGCACTTGCTCAGCTTGAACCGAAGGAAGTTTGGAAACACTTTGCCGCCTTGGCCGCCATTCCGCGCGCTTCCACCAAGGAAGCCGCAGCCCGCGACTATGTTCTTTCTGTCGCCAAGCGGCGCGGCCTGGAAGCCGTTCACGATAAGGTCGGTAACACCGTCATTCGCAAGCCGGCGCACCCGGGCCGCGAAGCCGCACCCATCACTTTGCTGCAAGGCCATCTCGACATGGTCTGCGAGAAGAACGAAGGCACGCCGCACAACTTCGATACCGATCCCATCCAGGTGAAGCGCGACGGCGACTGGCTGAAAGCCCAAGGCACGACCCTGGGCGCCGACAATGGCGTGGGCGTCGCCGCGTCCCTGGCGGTGATGGAGAGCACCGACCTCGCGCACGGGCCGCTGGAATTCGTCTTCACCATCGATGAAGAAACCGGCCTGACCGGCGCGGCCGAGTTCCCGCCGGGACTGCTGCACTCGAAGTACTTCCTCAACCTCGACAATGAAGAGAAGGACACGATCTGCATCGGCTGCGCGGGCGGCATCAAAACCACCGCGCGCCGCAAGGTCACGCTGCGACCCGCAACCGGCGACAGCGGCTGGCGAATCAAAGTGTTCGGGCTGAAGGGCGGACACTCGGGCGTCGACATCCATCAGGGACGCGGCAACGCGCTGCGCATTCTTGGCGGGACGCTGCAAAGATTGTCGCAGCAATTGAAGGCGGAAATTGCGACGGTAAGCGGCGGCAGCGCACAGAATGCAATCCCGCGCGAAGCCTCGGCCGTAGTCGTGCTCGACGCGGGGCGCGAAAAAGATCTGCGCGCGTTGTTGACGAAGGTTGAATCCGAATACAAGGCCGACCTCGGCAGCTTCGATCCCGAGCTTCAGATCAGCGTAGAGAAAACGGACCGGCCGGCGAAGATCTTCGAGGCCGCCGACGCGAACCGCGTGGCTGCGCTGCTGGTCACCGTGCCCCACGGCGTGCTGGCCATGAGCCCCGACGTTCCCGGCCTGGTGCAGAACTCCACCAACCTGGCAATCATTTCGACCAAGGACGATATGGTCGAGATCGTCACCAGCCAACGCAGCGCCATCGAGGCCAGCAAGCTGGCTGCCGCACAGATGGTTGCGACCGTCTTCCAACTCGCGGGATTCGACGTGGAGCACTCGGGCGGTTATCCCGGCTGGAAGCCGGAACCGCACAGCGACATCGTGCGCACGCTGCAATCGGTGCACCAGAAAGTCTTCGGCCATCCCGCAAAATTGATTGCCATGCACGCCGGACTGGAGTGCGGCGTCATCGGCGAGAAGTATCCCGGGATGCAGATGGCATCGTTCGGCCCTACCATCGTTGACCCGCACAGTCCCAACGAGCGCGTCGAGATCCCGTCGGTCGAGGGCTTCTGGAAGTATTTACGGGCCGTGCTGGAGGGCGTCTAGAGCAGTTGCAGAGCAGCTGTAGCCCGTTTTGAAAGGGCACGCCTTCAGGCGTGCCGCAACCAGGACGAATGAAGTTGGCGTTACAGGTCACTGAAAAAGTCGTCTTTGGAATGCTTCGTAACAGGGCACGAGTTTACTCGCGCCGATAAGCCGTTTGTCTCGCGCCTGAGCAGTTCCCTCTACATCGTTATCGCCACTATAGTGCCCAATCAAAAAATCCTCGTAGCTTTCTAGGAACCTAGTAAGCGACTAGGCGTGTTTACCTATTGGCTAGTGTGAGTACCGGGTGTATGTTGCGAGTGTCACGTTAGTCGAGTCGGATGCGGATCAGGGTATTGCGCCTACCCGATCGCGATATCGGAGTTTGGAATACCGGTCCCAAGGGTTTCCGGTTTATGCAGGAGCGCAGCATGCGAAAAAGCCGATATTCCTTATTGCTGTTCCTATTCTCGCTAGCGGTTCTCTCCAGCGCCTATTCCCAGACCGCGTTGCAGTTCATACCTATCACGCCCTGTCGCCTGCTAGACACGCGCGATCCCGGCAGTGGTGGTCCGTTCCTGGCCGGCGAGACGCGCACGGTGACAGTGCCGCAGGTTTCTCCCTGCGACATTCCGACTGGCGCCCTTGCGTATTCGTTGAATGTCGCCGTCGTTCCGCACCAGCCCCTTGACTTCCTGACCGTATACCCGACCGGCGAGCAGCCCAGGCCGACCGTCGCCACCTTGAATTCTTATGACCAACGCATTAAGGCGGTCGCCGCCATCGTGGCTGCCGGGACTCAGGGCGACCTCAATGTATACGCCAGTAACACCACTGATGTCATTCTCGATTTCAACGGCTACTTTGTCGCTCCCGGCAGCAACGACTCGGCGTTGGCGTATTATCCCGTGCCGCCCTGCCGAATACTCGACACTCGGAGCGGCCAATACATTCACGCGAACCAGACGGTGAATTTCACCATAGCCGGAGCCGGCGGATGCGGCATTCCGTCATCCGGGGCACAGGTCTTTTCGCTGAACTTCACCGCCATACCGCGAACTCCGAGTTTGAACTTCATGACCGCATGGGCGGCGGGACAGACACAGCCCATGACCGCCACCCTGAACGCTCCCACCGGAGCCGTGACGGCAAATGCGGGGCTGGTGCAGAGCGGCACAGGCGCAGACAGCGGGCAGATTTCTGTCTTTTCCACCGATGACATCGACCTGGTCATCGATACCAATGGCTACTTCGCGGCGCCGGGAGAGACAGGCCAGTTGTTGCTTTATCCCTCCAGCCCTCCGTGCCGGGTGCTGGACACGCGCAACGGCCAGCCGCTCATGGGCGGGCAGACGTTGACCGTGCAAGTGGAGAGCAGTGTGTGCAGCGTTCCTGCCGCGGCCCAGGGCTATGTTGTCAACGCCACGGTCATACCGCAACCTATACTGGGATTTCTGACGTTGTGGGCGCATGGGACACTACCCGTGTCTTCAACTCTTAATGCCTTGGATGGGGCAGTGACGTTGAACCTGGCTATCGTGCCCGCAAACAGCACCAACGGCACGTTTCTGGCCTATGGCCCCAACAACACGCAACTGATCGTCGATATATTCGGCTTCATGGCGCCGCCCGTGACCATCACGACCCCTTCGTTGCCCGAAGGTAGCGAGGGCCAGTCGTATGCGGCGCAGTTGGCGGCCAGCGGAGGCCTGCCGCCGTACACCTGGAGCACCACCAGCGGCGGTTTGCCGCCAGGCCTGACGCTCGCCGGCACCGGCGCGATTTCCGGCACGCCAACCACCAGCGGACTGTTCTCCTTCACCGTGCAGGCCGCGGATACCTCCCACAACACCGGTTCGGCGCCCTTGAGCATCGCCGTCAGTGACGGGCGGCTCGCCATCACCACGACCCAACTGCCCGGGGGCACGCAGGGTGTGCACTATCAGGCAACCCTGGGTGCGATCGGCGGCGTGCCACCGTACGCCTGGAGCGTCGCTTCGGGTTCATTGCCCAGCGGACTGACCCTCAACAGCGGCAGCGGTGTGATCTCCGGCACGCCCCAGTCCGGCGGGCCATCGAATTTCACCGTGCAGGTAACCGACGCCATCCGGGAGGACGTCACCGCGCCGCTCGCAATCGTCGTCCATGCCTCGGTGAACGATAGCGCGCTAGACGGTGATTACGCATTCTCGTTCAGCGGATTTCAGAGTGGTAAGCCGATTTTCCTGGCTGGGTCGCTCGTCGCTAATGGGCAAGGCGCCATTACTGCTGGAATCCTCGACCTGAATACCGGAACCGGCTCGCCCGCGCAGGGTACATCCTTTGTGGGGACCTACACTCTTGGCGGAAATGGTGTGGGAACCATGTCGCTAAACGCCGGCACGCTGGGCACATTGAACTTCCATTTCGCGCTCGCAGCCGGAGGCCAGGGCCAGTTCATCTGGGACAATGCCGACCCCAATCCCCGCGGCTCGGGGCTATTGCTCATGCAAACGCCTGCGGACTTCTACCAACCGCAACCCGGGTCCTTCACCATTGGCTCCTTTGGCGCCGATGTCAACTTCCAGCGCTACGCTGTGGCGGGAGCATTCGTCGTCACCACCGGCGGCGTGGTGAGCTCTGGCAGCGAGGATGTGAATGACAACGGCACCTTGGGAGGCGCCACCTTCACTGGCCGCTTCCTCGGGATCAACACCCGCAGCGGCCGCGGTCAGGCGCAGTTTACCATCGACGGAGTCGTCAATAACTACGCCTACTACACCATTCGGCAAGGCCACGTCTTGATCATCGGTATTGACGCGCTGGCCGCGAACGATCCGCTGACCCTGGGCACTTTCCTGGTACAGCAAAGCAACGGATTCACCAACGCCTCGTTGCAGGGAGCCACCATCGTCCAGACCACGGGACTGGCCCCCAACAATGGCAGTCCCGTTGCCGACGTCGTACTGGGGCTGGCAACCTGGAACGGCACCGGCAATGGTACCTTCAGCCTGGACGAGAACCGCGGCGGTACCATCACGCAGCAGCAGGCCTCGCACGGCACCTACGCCGTCGCGGCCAACGGCAAAGTGACCCTGACCGGTTTTAGCGGTAACACTCCTATTCTTTATCTCGTCAATGCCAATCAGGCCTTTGTCCTGGGACAGACCAACACCGTGGCCTTCGGCCTTCTGGAGCAACAGACGGCCACTCCGCCGTACAACAACCTGTCGATCCTTGGCACGTATCTGGGCGGATCGCTCGACCCGGCTCAATCGGCCATCGTCGATTCGGTCGGATATCTGTTCGCCGACGGAAACGGCAACCTGACCGGCGTGGCAAATACCAGCGGTCCCTCGGGCACCGGAACGCAAAACTACTCTGCCACCTACCAGGTCGATGCCACGGGCAGGGCGGTACTGACGGGCACTCCTGCCGGTTTCCTGTATCTGGTTTCCTCCGGCAATGTCATGTTTCTGCCGCGCGGAAGCACGCCTGCGCTGAACGGCTTTTCCGCCGGGCTGACGAACTGATCTGCGGCAGTGCGGGTAGAGCCCAGCCGAGAGCCTCGGGGAGAGCTGGCCTTTACAGGCTGTGTCGCGAACGAGTGTCGCCGCTCCGCAGCTCGACAAGGCGAGCAGCGGCGCCAATTGTGCAGTACCGTTGCCGCACAAACCATCCAGCTTGAGTTTTTAGGTGATATCGACGCAGAAGGCGCGGCCGGGGCCGCGCCTTCTCAGCACCTGAGATGTTTACAGGTTTTTCTCCAGGGCCTTCTCGATCACGTCCCGCGAGACGTAACCGACGATCTGCTCCTTCACCTGTCCGCCCTTGAAGACCAATAGGGTCGGGATGCCGCGCACACCGTAGCGCTGCGGCGTGGCCGCGTTCTTGTCCACGTCCATCTTGCCGACCTTCACCCGGCCGTTGTAGCTCTGCGCCACTTCATCCACGATGGGCGCCAGCGCGCGGCAGGGGCCGCACCACGTCGCCCAGAAATCCACGATCACCGGCTGCTCCGACTGCAACACCAGTTGATCGAAATTCGCGTCTGTCACTTCCACAATTGCATTGCTTGCCATGCTTCCTCCTGCGGGACTCCAATGCCCCGTCAGGCTCCAGGGGCCTTGCTTTTCATCCTACCATCCCAGCTTTCCGTTAGATGCTGCAAGCGTCGCGCGGACGCAAGCGGCGGTGCGCAGCCGGCCGTGCCTGTTGCCGCAGTGCCGGCCGGCGCTTCTACAGGTTCATATATTCAGGATGGTAGTCCTTCCATATGCCCGTTCCGGCCGAGATCTGGCGGACCGGCACATCTTCGGCGTGTTTGGCGCTGCGCGCCCACTCCCAGGCGTGCACCATCTCCGATTGATCGAAGTACCGCGTCTCAGCCTCCAGCACCGCCGCACCTGCAGTTAGGATCGCGGCGATCTCCTCCCATTTGTCGGCGCCCACCACCGCCATGCGCGCGATGTGATCGGTGTGCTTTTGCAGGAAGCGCATCTCGTCCCAGCGCGCCTTCAGTTCCGCGCCGTGCATGTGCGAGAGATCGGCGAGAATGCCGATCGGCTTGTGCTTGCGTTGGCCGATAACGAACTCGATCTGCGGCTCAAACGCCTTGATCTCCACGTCGGTCAACTTGCCGGTGACTTTGAAGCCCAGTACTCCGCCCGAACTCTCCCTGAGTCGCTCGATCATTCCCTTGCCCGCTCCCTATCGATGTTTTGAAAATTACGGCACGACTTGCACCAGCGTGCCTTGTGATTCTCCGCCAAAGGTCGCGGTTACATACATGTTGCCGCTGCTATCCAGGCCCACGTCGCTCAAAGGCAGACCGCCAAACTGGCCGCCGAAGCTGAAGACAACATTATGGGTCCAGGTGCCGTCGGAGTATGTGTCCTTGAACGCCGACCCATCGTCGTTCTGGCCGCCGCCATACGTGGTGCCATAGATGTTCCCCGCGGAATCGATGTTGATGGGCGATTGCAAACCCTGCACATCAATTTCCGTGTCGATCAGCGTGTATGTTCCCGATGGTGTGATCTGGAAGATGCCGCCTCCCAAACCCGTCGCGCCATACAGATTACCCGCACCGTCCAGTACCACACTGCCTTGCGGCATGCCGCCGCCGTTGTTGTCGTCGAAGCTGTGGAGCAGCTGGAAGCTGTATCCTCCCGCATTGTGCACCAGCTTGAAAACCGTGCCGCCGCCCTGCGCTCCTCCGAAGGCTGCGGTACCATAGATGTCGCCCGCGGCGTCCATCGTGATGTCGCCCATCGGTTCTCCACCATCATCGGCGCCGGTGAAGCTGTAAAGCACTGTGGCCGTGTAATTGCCGCTGCCAGGCGAGAGTTTGTAGACCGTCCCGGATCCGAAGCTGCCGCCGCTAAACGACGAACCATAAATATTGCCGCCAGAGTCCACCACGACCCCACCAAAGAAGTTTGCTGGACCGTCGCCGCCGGTGTAGCTGTAAATTACAGTTTCATCCCAACTGCACAGCACCATGCGGCAGAAGGTTGGCGGCGGTGTGAGCTTGAAGACCGTGCCGCAGCCAATTCCCCCGCAGCCCGTTCCTCCGCCGATGGTCGTCGTCCCATAGAGCGCGCCGTCGGGTCCGAGCGTCACGCCGGCGAGAGGCTGCGCTCCATCGGTGCCGCTACGAAACAGGTACAGCGGAGTGTACACATAGTTGCCGTTTCGCCTTTGAGCGCGAAAAACCATGCCGCATCCGCCGTCGCAACCGTTACCGCCATGCCCGCCAAAGGCCGTCGATCCATAAACATTGCCTGCCTGGTCGACGGCGATCAGTCCCCACGGACTGCTGCCGTCGTTGGGCGAGCCCGTGAAATCGTGCAGGACATGCCCGGTTTGCGCTTGCGCAGCCGGGATTGCAATGGTTGCCAGTGCGAAGAAGGCTATCGAAAACGATGCGACGAATTGCATCTGAAACATTGTCGAGCGATGCATATTCGGACTCCTTCGGATGACGGATGTTGTGCTATCCCGCGCTGTGGGCGCGCTTCTTATCCAACTCCGCCAGCAGGTCATCAATGCGTGCCTGCAGGATGTTGCGAATCGAACAGATCCCCAGCACCTTGCCGTGCTCGTCGACGATAGGCATGTGGCGATAATGGCGCTCCAGCATGACCTGCAGCGCCTCGCTCGGGGTGGTGGCTTCGGTGGCCATTTCCACAATGGAGCTCATCACCTCGCGTACCGGCGTGGACTTCGGATCGCGCCCGCTGAGCGCAAACTTGGCCAGCACGTCGCGCTCGGTGAACATGCCCGCAGCAACGCCCTGCTCGTCGATGACCGCAACCGCGCCCACGGCTCGGCCGATCATCGTGCGGATGGCCTCGTCCACCATGGCTTCCACCGACACCGTTGCCGGCCCTTCGTCACACCATTGCAATAAGCTCATAGGTCGCATGCCTTTCGTGGCAGAGAGGAGGTTATGTCAGCGCTGATTGCGAGTCAAGGCAACAAAACTGCTGCTTGTGTTCAAATCCGCTCTGACTTCTCAAAGCGGCGGGAGTTGAGCGAATTGTAACCAGAGCGGATAATCCCTTCATGCTCTCCCGTTATATTTTGAGGATGCTCGCTGCTGGCTTGGCGGTCGCGCTGTCGTCGGTCGCTCTGTGGGCCTATAAAGACTTCGTTCCGCCGCGCGCGGAGAATGCCAACACCTATGCTTCAAAAGACGCTCATCCCAACGAAAAGGTGACCGCGGCCATTGACCTCTACAACACCGCGCCCAAGGACCAGATCTTCAGCACACCTTACAGCCAGGAGGGAATCCTGCCGGTGCTGCTCATCGTCACCAACGAC
Organism: uncultured Acidobacteriaceae bacterium; assembly: GCA_963713465.1. Lineage (GTDB taxonomy): Bacteria > Acidobacteriota > Terriglobia > Terriglobales > Acidobacteriaceae > Bog-257. The sequence goes on along the minus strand of CAVQLZ010000003.1, from coordinate 209,756 downwards.
AGCGACCAGCCGATCTCGGTGAAAAGCATGCGCGCCGAGTTGGTCACCGCCGGCCGCGACAAGCTGGAGGCGCTGGACACCGACGACGTCTTCCGCCGCGTCGCGCACCTTAACGGCACCAGCAACCCGCAGCGCGTCGGGCCCATCACGCTTGGCGGCCCCAAAAACAAGAAAACGCAGAAACAATATGACGAGATCACCAGCGCCCGCTTCGCCGCCGAAGCGGTCGAACCGCACACCACGAAATCGGGATTTTTATTCTTCGATATCGAGGGCGTCAAGCAGCCGCTCGCGGGCGCGCACATTTATCTGACCGGAATCAACGACGCCGGCGGCAACGAGTTGCTGTATTTCGACATTCCGGTGATTCCTTCCAACGCGGCGGGCGCAGGCTTGCCGTGATTCGGGCGCTCGCCTTTCGCTGGCTGCAACTGCTTACGTTGGCGGCATTGCTGTCGGCTGTGGCGTTGCTCAGCTTGCAGCGCAAGTTGTCGGTGCTCGGGGCCGACATCTGGTGGCACCTCAAAGTCGGTGACTGGATCGTTCAGCATCGCGCCTTCCCGCACAACGGCATTCTGTCGCGGACCGCGGCCACTCGCCCCTGGGCCGCCTATAGCTGGGGATACGAGGTCCTGCTCTCGCGCGCCTACGCCTGGTTTGGGCTGATCGGCGTCGGACTCTACGGCACGCTGCTGACGCTGATGGTCGTGTTCAGTGTCTTCTGGATGGCGCGCCGCTTGTCAGGCAGGTTTTGGCTTGCCTGCTTGCTGACAGTCGTTTGCTGCTATTCCTTTCTAATCCTGAGGATCGCGCCGCGGCCGTCCTTTTTCTCCGTCGCCCTGTTTTGCGTTGTGCTGACATGGCTGCTGGAAGCCAGGCGCACCGGCCGCGTGCAGACGTTGTACTGGTTGCCCGTAGTATTTCTCGTCTGGGCCAATCTGCATATTCAATTTATTTATGGGCTGGCGGTCGTGGGACTGCTGCTCGTGATCAACCTTGCGCAGCAGTTTGCAGAGCGCTTCGGACGTGCGCCGAACTACATCGCGCCGCGTTCGCTGCCGACCGCGCCACTGGCGATCCTATTCGCGCTTTGCGTGCTCGCCACCATGATCGGCCCCTATGGATATCACCTGTATGGCGTGATCTTCCGCTACTCGCAAGCCAGGGTCCCCTACGCGATGGTGCAGGAGCTGCAGCGGTTCCGGCCACGATTCTATGGCAACTATTTGCAAATCATGCTGGCGGCCGCGGCCTTCCTGCTTATCGGATGGCAAAAGAAAATCGACGTGTTCAAGCTCGCGCTGCTGGCCATCGCCACCGTCCTCGCCTTTCGCACCATGCGGGACGCATGGTTCCAGTGCACGGCTGCGGCGGCATGCATCGCGGATATCGCGTGGGCACATGGCCAAGCTGAAACGGCGGAAACCCCTATGCAACTCGCGGGCGTCTTTGCGGCAGTTGTGATTGTCGTTCTGCTGGGCGCACGTTTCGTTGACCTCAATCAACGCGGACTTCAGCGCGCGATGGCCGCGATCTTCCCCGTAGACGCGGCGAATTATCTCCGCCGGAACTACGCTCCCGGTCCGCTCTGGAACACCTTCGATTGGGGCGGATTCTTGATTTGGTATCTGCCGCAGTATCCCGTGGGCATCGATGGACGTACCGACTTGTACGGCGACGAATTGCTCGACCGCTTCTATAAAACCGAGCTGGGCGACGCGACCTATCGCACCGATCCTTATCTGAATGAATCGGGAGTGGTGCTGTTGCGCACGCACGATGGGCTAGTCCCCTTGCTTCAGAATGACCGGCGCTTCCAAAAGGTGTATGAGGACAGGGTCGCCACAGTTTTTGTGCGGCGACCTGGCGATTGACGGGTAGAGCTGGCCTTCAGAGACTGTGTGGCGACCGGAAATTAGATTTTCCGGTAGAACAAAACCGTCGAATCGCGCCAAAATCAGCCGCGCAGCGGCGGAATCGCAGTTAGCCCAGGGCGTAAGCCCTGGGTCAAGTGGGAAAAGATCCCGAGCCGCGGAGCGGCGACACCACTCGCGACCTAGTCTCTTCAGGCCAGCGTCTAAGCCCTTTATTTTGTCATCCCGAGCGGCCTTCAGGCCGCGAGGGATCTGCGGTTCCGACTTTTTCAGCGCCCGCATTAGGAGCTGCGGCATACTACCGGTAGTTGAAGATTCTGACGCCAACCCAACAGCCCGCGCCCTCCAGCACTTCCAGCAACACAGCGCTGATCTGGAAGGCGAATGTCAATTCGCCGGGCGGCATCCGCAAGACATTGTCGGAGCCGTGGCTCAGGAAGTGCGTGTAGCCGCCAATCAGAAACCCTACCGCGAGGGGAACAACCACCATCACCGCGGCGGATTTGCGAAGTCCCTTCGCGAACGCAAACACTCCGCCTACCGGCAAGAGATTGGCCAGGATGAGCAGCACGATCGCGAACGTAGGGAAGCCCGGCTGTACCCTGACCAGCAATCTCACATGCCAGATGACCGCGATCAAATTTGCCGCCGCAACCAAGGATCCCCAGAGGATCAGCTTTCGCCTGAAGTCGGTTTTCCCCCGTTGGCCTAGCACTGCGTCTACCGATTGCATGAGCACCTCGGAACATGTCGCGATACGGCGCTACCCTTCGATCACGCTGGTGCACTCGTCGGAGCGTCAATGCCAGACACCGCAGCCACGACTGACTTGCCGCAATACGGGCAGCAAACGTAATCCCGGCTGATCGAGCGGCCGCAATGTGGGCAGCTTGGCGTCAGGGCGTAGCCGCACTTCGGGCAGAAGCGGAAATCCGAGCCGATCGAGTTGCCGCACTTCGGGCAGCCGATAACCAGCGGCTTGCGCAGCAGGAAGTACGCCAGAAATCCCAGCGCTTTGGGAATGAAGATGACCAGCAGCGTCCACAGCAGCGAGTTCATCCCTCGGCGCTTGGAATCGGCGTTCACGTAGCCGATCAGCAGGATGATGACCACTAGAAACAGCCCGCCGAAGACGCTGATCAGGCACAAGCCCCAGTCCGGCGGCCGGTCTTTGACGGCGACGTAGTGGCGCACTAGCACCAGGAGCACGAATTGCACGACGGCAAAGCCAATGACGGCGATCCATCGGGCCACCCTCGGAATAATGGCCACTTCACTGCGAAACGTAGATTTGTAGTAGTTGTTCATTGACTTCTTCCTTCGCGTTCCCTGGCCAACGCCGTCATTAACGAACCGTCGGTAACGGGATGCGGAAACGCGATCATCAGCCCCGCGATAACGATGGCCGGCAGCACCAACGCCAGCATGATTCCCGGCTCGACGATGGCCTGTGACCATCCGAAGCGCTCCGCGACCCAGGCGCCGAATCGCCACCACAGCCACGCCGATACGGCGGACGACATCGCGCCCAGGCAAAACGAAATCGCGATCAGTACCATGCGCGAGCGCTGCTCGGCCAGATACATGGCTCGCGCGCGCACTCGCGCCTGCGTGTTGGCCACCAGCGACGGACTGGCGGTGATGGCCGTGGCCCGCAGCATCCGGCCGGTGTTGTCGAAGTCGCCCGCATAGCGAGCGCACTTCGCGCACGCATCCAGGTGCGCGTCCAGCCAGCGCAGATCGGCTGCGGCGATATCTTCCGTTCCGCGACGGGCGATCAGCTCAATCGCGCGATCATGTTCGTGACCGGTCATTGCGCGCCTCCTTTAATCAGCGGGCGCAGCGCCATGACGCCGCGATAAATTCTGGTTTTCACGGTGGCCAGCGGGATGTGCACCAACTTTGCGATTTCTTCCAACTTCATCTGCTCCTGAAAACGCAGCACCAGGACTTCGCGAAACAGCGGCGACACCTGTTGCAGCGCCTCGTCGAACCTCTCCTGTTGCTGATGAGTTACCGCCTGCTCGAAGGGCGATGGCCCGCTTGCCGGCGGCTCAAACGGCGCGCCGTCTTCCGGATCCTGCATTTCGTCCAGGCTGGCGGGATTGCGCTTGCGCAAATAGTCGATGGCCACGTTGTGCCCGATCGACATCAGCCAGGTGACGAAGCGGTTGCGCCCGTCGTAGAGATGTCCTTTTTCCAGCACGCGCAGCCAGACCTCCTGGAAGAGGTCTTCGGCGACAGCCCGATTGCCGGTAAGGTGCAGCAGATAGCGCAGCAGCCGATGCTGATACTGCTCGATGAGCCCATCCAGCAGCTCAGGATCGCGGCGCCGCAGCCCCTGCGCGATTTGGGACTCTTCGGTCTCCATCGGAATCAGCGAACTGGAAATGAAGGCGGTGGCGATCATACTAACGGCATATACGAGGCAGGGGGAGAAAAAGACTCACAAGCGGCAATTAGCAGTTGGCACTTAGCATTTAGTTTGCGGCTCGCCGTGCAAAGCGGGTTACCACAAAATGTGCCGCGACTCGGAATGAACCTGGCAATCGAACAAAGTCGGAACCGCAGCAGAAACAGCCGCGCAGCGGCGGGATGATGTTAGGCGCGGGCGTCAGCCCGCGCTCTAAACAAAGAAGGAGGCAGAGCCGCGGCAGCGGCGACACTCTGGCTTTAGGACCGCCGGCTGAAGCCGGGCTTCTCTGAAAAGACAACCGCCTGACGCGGCGCTAAAGCGCCGCACTACCCACTTCTAATCCACTCCAATCGATTCCAGCAGGGCCAGCAACAGCTCCGCGTCCAGCCGCAACCGCCGCCCGTCTTGCAACATATTCGGGATCTCGTCGAAAGCCTGCATCAGGCGGAGCTTCACCGCCGCGTACTGTTCCGGCTCGCTGAGCGCACGGCCGCGAGCTGCCAGCCACGCCTCTAAGGCCTGTGGCTGAAGAAACACGCTGACGGCGTAGGTGGTCTTGCGGTCGGAGGTCACGTCGAAGACGTACTCCGTCGAGGGCGCTTCGGGATCGCCCTCCAGCGCCGCTCGCTTTCCTACAAAGTAGTACTGGTACACGTAGCCGGTCTGGCCGGTATACGTCTTGAGTCGGCGGATGGTCATGAGAGCAACTAGCAATTAGCAACTAGCTGACTAAGCACTGCAAAGCCAATTTTCGGCGATGCTCTCGCCCTCAGCTTCGATGTAAAGGTACGGGTAGAGTCACGCTAATTGCTGGCTGCTAGCCGCCAGTTGCTGCTTCACTCCGTTGGCCGCTCGCGCAGCATTGCCGCTGCCGTTTCCGAGCTTACGGGCGAGTAATACACTTCTTTGAAGGTATACGATTTCGCCTTGGCGCCGAGGATGGGCATAATCTCCAGATGCCAATGATAGTCGTCCTCGATGGTCTTCCAGAAGCCCAGCGTCTCCGAGCGGTGCGTGGTATTGGGCGAGGTGTGCAGCACCATGTGGAAGCCGTCGGCGATGGTGCGAATGCGGAACAGCGTCCGGCGCAGCAGCGCGGCAAAGTCCCGCATCGCCCCTGACCTCGTCGCCGTGCGCTCGAAGTACGCGTCGTGAGTGCGCGGGGCAATCCAGACCTCATACGGCACGCGCGGCGCGTACGGGCAACCGGCCATGTATTCGCCCCGTACCTCCACGATGCGCGACTTCTGTTCCTGCTCCTGATGCAGAATGTCGCAGAAGACGCAGCGCTCTTTCACGCGGTAGTGCTCGCGCGAGGCGCGCAGTTCGTACAGCACCCGCCGCGGAACGAACGTAGTCGCGATAATCTCCGAGGTCGGATGGTCGAACTCCTGCCCCGAATGCATTCCGAAATTCTTGAATACAGTGACGTACTTGAAGCGCACATCGCCCTTCAGGTCCTGAATACGCTGCCCGCAAAGCGCCAAATATTCCTCAATCTCGCGATCGTCCGCGTTCCAGAGCTGGCGATCATGCCGCGCGTTCTCGACAATAACTTCGTGGGCGCCGACCGGGTGCATCCTGTCATAGAGGCCGTTGCCCGAGCGCGCTGGTTCGCCCTCAATCCCATACAGCGGATGCGGATGCACCACCGCGCGTGCCGACCACGGCCCGCCGTTCACCGTGGGCGAGGTCGCAATGACCTGCAGCGGCAGCCCGGACTCGGGACAAAACGGGCAGAACGAAGCCCCCGCCGGCGCAGGCTCCGGCTCGTCACCGCAGATCACCCAGGAACGCGTGATGGGATCTTTGCGAAGTTCCATCGTGTTTACTGTAATTCGCCCCGCCGCGAATGGGAAGGGCGCGAAAGTGAGTAGCCGGTCATATCGGGGCGATCCAGCCCACTTTGGGACACACGGCTACCCGGTTTGCCCACGCGCCGGAATCGCAGGGCTTCCTGTTCGCATCGATTAAAGTCAATTGCAAAGCGATAATTCACCACGGAAGCACGGAAGGCACGGAATTTTTGAGATTTGTTTTTCTTCCAGCAAAGCACGTGAGAGCTAGGCGTGCATAGTCTGGGCCGCTCCAAGCTTCCGGACTTCAGGAATTCGGTGTCTTCCGTGCTTCTGTGGTGAAATGCTTGCATCCCGAATCAGAGGACTTCATGAAGATAGCCAATGATGTTACCGAACTGATCGGCCACACGCCGCTGGTGCGGCTGAACAAAGTGATTGCCGGCGCGCACGCCAGTGTGGTCGCCAAGCTGGAGAGCATGAACCCGTGCAACAGCGTGAAGGACCGCATCGGCGTCAGCATGATCGAGGACGCCGAGCGCGCGGGCAAGATCGAACCGGGTAAGACCGTGCTGGTCGAGCCCACCAGCGGCAACACCGGTATCGGGCTGGCCTTTGTGGCCGCGGTGAACGGATACAAACTCATTCTCACCATGCCCGACACCATGAGCCTGGAGCGCCGCGTTCTGCTGCGCGCTTTCGGGGCGGAGATCGTGCTCACGCCCGGCATCAAGGGCATGAAAGGCGCCATCGCCAAGGCCAATGAAATCCTCGCCGAGACTCCGAACGGCTTCATGCCGCAGCAATTCGACAATCCCGCCAATCCCAAAATCCATCGCGAAACCACCGGGCCGGAAATCTGGCACGACACCGATGGCCAGGTCGACATCCTCGTATCGGGGATCGGCACCGGCGGCACGCTGACCGGCGTCTGCGAATACATCAAGCCCAAGAAGCCCGAGTTCCGGGCCATTGCGGTTGAGCCGGTCGAGAGCGCGGTGCTTTCCGGCGGGCAGCCCGGGCCGCATAAAATCCAGGGCATCGGCGCGGGCTTCGTGCCCAGTATTCTGCGCACCGACTTCATCGACGAAATCGTCCAGGTCTCAAACGACGAAGCCATTGCCATGGCGCGCCGGCTGGCGAAAGAAGAAGGACTGCTGGTCGGCATCTCCTCCGGAGCGGCGGTCGAGGCGGCGTTGCGCGTGGCCCGCCGCGAAGAAAACGCCGGCAAACTCATTGTGGTCGTTCTGCCCGACTTCGGCGAGCGCTACCTCACCAGCGTGCTCTTCGACCAACTGCGACAGGAAGTCCAGGCGCTCGAGACGGCTGAGGTTACGGTGTGAGCTTTTTCTCCTGCATGCGCGAAGACATCGACGCGGTGCTCGAAAGCGATCCCGCCGCGAAGTCGCGCTTCGAAGTCATGCTGCTCTACTCCGGCCTGCACGCGCTGTGGATCCATCGCCTCAATCACTGGTTGTGGGTGCACCACCGCACATTCATCGCCCGCTTCCTGTCGCAGGTGGCGCGCCTGACCACCGGCATCGAAATCCATCCGGGCGCTGAAATCGGCAGACGATTTTTCATCGATCACGGCTCGGGGGTCGTGATCGGCGAGACCACCATCGTGGGCGATGACGTGACCCTCTACCAGGGCGTCACCCTCGGCGGCACCGGCAAAGAAACCGGCAAGCGCCATCCCACCATTCGCAACCATGTCGTGATCGGCGCGGGCGCGCGCATCCTCGGCAACATCGTCATCGGCGAAAACTGCCGCGTCGGCGCGGGCTCGGTGGTGCTGCGCAACGTGCCCGATAACTCCACCGTCGTCGGCGTGCCCGGCCATATCGTCTTTCGTCACGGCAAGCGCGTGGTCATCACCGATCCCAAGCAGATCAACGATCCGCTTTCCGAGGCGCTGGCCGCGGTGGCCAACGAAGTCAAGAAGCTGAAGAAAGAAGTGCGCGAGCTGCAAGGCCGGCTTCCGGCCGCTGACGAGATCGACGAACTGCAACAGGTGATCGAGATCGACTACCAGATTTGAGCGCGGAGGCGCACCACACGTGCTGTTGGAGAAAGCATTCCAGCGCCATTGGCACCGCTTGATCAACCTGTGGCCGCCGTTCCTCGGCGCCGGCATTCGCGTCACCCGCATTGCACCCGGCTGGCGCGAGGTCGACGTGGAGATGAAGCTTCGCCGCTGGAACCGCAACTACGTCGGCACCCACTACGGCGGATCGCTGTATTCCATGGCCGATCCGTTTTTCATGCTGATGCTGATCGAGAACCTGGGGCGCGAGTACATCGTCTGGGACAAGTCCGCCAGCATCCGTTTCCGCAAGCCGGGAAAAGGCGTGGTGCGCGCCAGCTTCCGGCTCTCCGGCGAGCAGATTCAGGAAATAAAGGAAGCTCTACAAACGGCAGAAAAGATCGACCGAATGTTCGCGGTCGAGGTGAAGGACGAAGCCGGAACCGTCATCGCCGAAGTCCAGAAACAAATTCACGTGCGAAGAAAATCCGCGCCGGCCAGCCGCTCCAGCGATCAAAATACCGGCAGCGTGCTGACCAACGCCACCCACTCTGTAGGAAGACTCTGATTAGGCGGGGGACTCTGATTAGGCCAAAGTTTTGAAAGGGCACGGCTTCAGCCGTGCCGCAAGCGCAGCAAAGTGGGTGCGGGCTTTAGCCCCTGAGGGCAATCAGCAGCTTGTTCAGAGTCTCCCTGGCGCCACCAGTTGAGGCCCCTTAACGGCAACTACGGTGCGAAGTACCCGTACAGGTCCACGATCAGCTCCGTGCGATCCGATACAGCGCCGTCGATGGCCCCGTTCGTCGTCGGGACGATTGCGATGTTCGAGGTCATCCCGCCGTCGGGCACGCTGAGCGTCGTCACGTCAGGCCGCGGCTGGTCGTTGGGCCACACGGTCAGGTCCTGCAACCCAACCAGGGGAACAACGGTTGCATTCAATAGGTACGCCTCAGCGTTGCCGCCGGGCTCGCACATACTGCCCGCGAGCCGGAGCGACCCGCCGCCATCAAACAGCCGGTTGTTGCCGGTATCGAGCGCGCGGCACGGTAGGGATGGGTAAAACGACAAGCCACCCTGGCCCGGCTCTGCAAAGTAGCCGTTGATGTCAACCACCATATCGGCGTCCGCGGTGGGATATACGGCAATGCCGCCGCCGCTTCCCGCCGCCACAATCGCCGCATTCGACACCCGGGTCCCAGTCGGGTCGCTGAGAGTTGGGACATCCGGCCGGGTGTGGCCCTTCGCCCACGCCGTCACATACGTCAAACTCTGCCCCGCCTGATGCGGCTCGACGATGATGTTCAACGAGTACGCCTGCGGATTCATTCCCGGAGGAATGCAATCGCTAGCCAGCATGGGAAAATCGCGCTCCACGCCGCCGCTGAGGTACGGTCCGCTGAATAAGCCGTGACCACTGCTGGTGTTGATCACGCGGCATGGCGTCAGCGGATAAAACTGATAGCTGTTCTGCACCGCCGGCAGGAAATAGCCGTTAATGTCGAGAATGACATCGCTGGTATTGCTGGCATACACGCTGACCGCACCGCTGGCGCCTGCCGGTACGATCATGGCGTTCGTTCGGACGCGACCGTCGGTAGAACTCATCGTGGCTAGTGTGGGTTGCCGTTCCGGCGTCGGCCATACGGTCATAGATTGCAGCGGTCCATGCGGCACCACAGTCACATTCAGCGAATACGCGGCCGCGGTTGTAGGAATATTGCAACCGCCCAGATGCGGTACGGCAAAGCTCTCGAATGTACCACCCGGAATCGGACTCTCGTGTCGTGTATCCACCAGGCGACAGGGAGTAACGTTCACCAGTTGCAGCTTGGCATTGCCGCCAATCACCGACACCGTACCATCCTGGAAATTGGGAACATAAACGTTGTGGGTGGAAGGGTTGGTCGCGAGTGCGTCCGGTTGGTCGCCAACAGCTATGGCAAACGTAGAGTTAGTGACTCCATCGATCACAGTTATTGTTCCCGGACTCTGGCAATGGACATCGTTGCCGCAAGCGTTCGCCACATGAACCTTGTTGGCCACGCTGTCGATATCCAGATAGACAGGGTGATAGTCGACATTTACGGTAGTGGTGCTGTAGTTATTGTTGGCATTAATAACCGTGACCGTCCCTTTCGTATTGCACGCCGTGCTGCCACAATTGTTGGCCACATAGACCTGATTGGTCGTGGAGTTTACTGCAATATCTTCCGGATAAGCTCCCACATTAATAGTTGAGGTTTCGTTGGTTGCGCCGTCAATGACGGTCACGGTCCCTGGACTGCTGCAAGTAGTGTCGTTGCCGCAGTCATTGGAGACATAGATCTTATTAGTCACCGAATTGAGCGCCAGGTAATAGGGAGAAACTCCTACACTTACAGTTTGAGTGCTGTTGTTGGTCCCATTAATTACGGTAACCGTTCCCGCTGATGGGCAGGATGGAAAGTTGAAGCACGCCTGGTTCGCAACATAGATGTGGTTGCTGGCCGGATTTACTGCCACCGACTGCGGCGCAATTCCCGCATTGACGGTTGCGGTGCTGTAGTTATTGCCGGCGTTAATGACCGTCACCGTGCCGGAACTGCTGCAACTCGGGTCGTCGCCGCACTCGTTGACCACGTACACTTTATTGGTCACCGTATCGATACCTACGGCTACGGGATACCAGCCGACCGTCACCGAGGCGACGACGCCATTCGTGGCACCATTGATTACCGACACCGTTCCCGCACTGTTACAGTTGACATCGTTGCCGCACTCATTGACCACGAAGATCTTGTTAGTGGTCGAATTCACCGCCAGGGCGTAAGGTATAACTCCCACATTGACGGTTGCAGGGTTGTTGCTGGCGCCGTTAATTGCCGTAACCGTTCCCGGGCCGGGGCATGGTGAGCTGGGGCAAACGAAGTTTGCGATATAGGTCACGTTGGTCGTGGAGTTCACTGCGGCGCTAAAGGCATCTGTTCCCGCCGGTACCGTGGCCGTGACCACTTGTGCGGTGGCGGCTAGCGATAACATCGCCATGGTCATGATTAAGACAGCCAACAACGAACAGCGCGTAGCGTGCATGAATGCCCCCAACGATGTTTCGCAGAACGACGGCTATGGTCTCGGCGTGGCGGAACAGAAACGACAGTCCCGCAGGACGGCAGGCTTTCTCACGCAGATTCTATGGCCCTGGACAGTTGTTTCTTGAAGGGGACGGCCTTCCGGCCGTCCGTAAGTACCGCAAAATTGATCGGAATCTCCCTAATGCGTGCGCTTGAAATATTGAAGTCGGGGCGCATGTTAGCACAGCCGCCGCTCCGCCGGTAGCATTTCTATGGAGAGATCGCCAATTCCCAAATAGGGAATCGTAAGGGCTTTATAGTCACTTTTTCGTTGACAGCATTTTGGTGTAGTTAGGACAATAGACCTTTAGGGGAGAACACGCCGCCATCAGGCGTGGGCTCCCCTTTTTGTCTTTATGAGAGGAGGTTGCCAGTTGTCGGTAAGCCGGTCATCCGTTCTCGGGAGCGAGGACTCGCAAGCTGTTCAAACTGTGGTATTTAGCTGGCTGCTTGCTAAGTGCAATGATATGAATACTTTAATGTAAGTGTTTTTGTTTGCAACACGTTTTTTTGAGTTTTGAAGGGGGTGATTGGAATGGATCTTCCAATCTGCGAACACGTAAAGATAGGCGGCGCACGCTGCGGCTCGCCCGCGCTACACGATCAACAATTTTGCCATTACCATGCGGCCGTGCATCGGCTGGTGCCGAGAATGAACATCCTGGTCCGGATCAATGGCTTGCTGAGCGACCATCTCCCGAACGCTAAGCACGACTTCCCTTACCTGGAAGATGCCGCAGCGCTGCAAATTGGCTTCTCTCAGCTCATTCACGCTGTCTCGCAAGAGACCATCGATCACCGCAGGGGCCGGTTGATACTGTCGGCGCTGCAAAGCGCGGCAGCCAACCTGAGGTATGCGGAAAAGCTCACCAAGAACTTAGAGAAGGCTGAGGTCCCGAAAAAAGAGCCGGGCGGTGTCGGCAACGCCCGTGCCAAGTCCCGGCGTCTGCAAGCGGTGAGCAGCCAGCGATGAGCAACTCGAATTGCCGATGGAGTCCGCTTGACAGCAAACGGGTGAGCGCCATATACTGGCACTCGTTGGCAGTGAGTGCTAACAGGTGCTTACCGCCTGCATCCTTGTTGAACCAAACTTCATTCTCGTCAATGACTTCACGACGAATGAGCACGGAATCCAGAACTTAAAGCTGAAAGGAGTATTCCAAGAATGGCTACCAAGCTGACTCCCCTGCATGATCGCATCGTCATCCGCCGCGTTGAAGAGGCGGAGACCACGCGTGGCGGAATCATCATCCCCGACTCGGCCAAAGACAAGCCGCAGGAAGGCGAAGTAATCTCCGTCGGGCGCGGCAAAAGCAACGACAAAGGCGAGACTTTCCCGCTGGATGTAAAGGCGGGCGATCGCGTCCTGTTCGGCAAATATGCCGGCACCGAAATCAAGATTGACGGCGAAGACTTCCTGATCATGCGCGAGGAAGAAGTCCTCGGCATCCTGGAAGGCGCCAGCAAGCCGAAGGAGCACGCCGCAAAGAAGTAGTGGTCAGTGGCTAGTGGCCAGTGGCCAGTTGAAAGCCACTGCTGCTATCGCCTAGGCGCGGAGGAGTTCGCGCTGAACTGACAGTTACACGTTGAAACGATTTTCAAATTCAAGAAATTCGGTCAGCCCAGTTGGGTCCGAACTAGCCACTGGCCGCTGACCACTAGGAGAGAAAAATGGCAAAACAGATTCTGCATGGCGAAGAGTCGCGCCAGTCGATTCTTCGTGGCGTGAATGTTCTGGCAGATGCAGTCAAGGTCACGCTCGGTCCCAAGGGCCGCAACGTCGTGATCGAGAAGAAATTCGGTTCGCCGCTCATCACCAAAGACGGCGTGACCGTAGCCAAGGAAATCGAGCTGAAGGACCCCCTCGAAAACATGGGCGCGCAGATGGTGCGCGAGGTCGCTTCCAAGACCTCCGACGTGGCCGGTGACGGCACCACCACCGCGACCGTTCTGGCGCAGGCCATCTATCGCGAAGGCGTGAAGACGGTAGCTGCCGGCGCCAACCCGATGGCGCTGAAGCGCGGCATCGAGAAGGCGATCAGCGTGATCGTCGGCGTTGCCGACGAAGACGGCAACCACAAGGGCGGCGCGCTCGATAAGTTCTCGCAGAAAGTTTCCGGCGAGATGATCGCGCAGGTCGGCACCATCTCCGCCAACAACGACGCGACCATCGGCCGCATCATTGCCGAGGCCATGAAGAAGGTCGGCAAGGACGGCGTGATCACGGTCGAAGAAGCCAAGACGATGGAGACCCAGCTCGAAGTCGTCGAGGGTATGCAGTTCGATCGCGGCTACCTGTCCCCCTACTTCGTCACCGATCCCGAGCGCATGGAAGCGGTGATAGAGAACGCGCTGATCCTCATCCACGAAAAGAAGATCTCGTCGATGAAGGACCTGCTCCCGCTGCTCGAGCAGATTGCCAAGGGCGGACGCCCGCTGGTGATCATCGCGGAAGACGTGGAAGGCGAAGCGCTCGCGACCCTGGTCGTGAACAAGCTGCGCGGCACGCTGCAGGTTGCGGCCGTGAAAGCGCCGGGATTCGGCGATCGCCGCAAGGCCATGCTGCAGGACATCGCGATCCTGACTGGCGGCAAGGCCATCACCGAAGACCTCGGCATCAAGCTGGAGAACGTGCAGATGCAGGACCTCGGCCAGGCCAAGAAGATCACCATCGACAAGGACAACACGACCATCGTCGAGGGTAAGGGCAAACACACCGACATCGAAGGCCGGGTGAAAGAAATCCGCGGCCAGATCGAGAAGACCTCCAGCGACTACGACCGCGAGAAGTTGCAGGAGCGGCTGGCGAAGCTGGTCGGCGGCGTGGCGGTGATCAAGGTCGGCGCGGCCACCGAGACCGAAATGAAGGAGAAGAAGGCGCGCGTTGAGGACGCGATGCATGCCACCCGCGCTGCGGTGGAGGAAGGCATCGTGCCCGGAGGCGGCGTGGCCCTGATGCGCTGCAACGAAGCCATCGACGCGCTGAAGCTGGAAGGCGACGAGAAGATCGGCGCCAACATCGTGAAGCGCGCGCTGGAAGAGCCCCTGCGCCAGATCGTGGGCAACGCCGGCGAAGAGGGCGCAATTGTTGTCGGCCGCATTCGCGACCACAAGGACCCCAACTACGGCTACAACGCCCAGACCAATCAGTTCGAAGATTTGGTCAAGGCGGGCGTCATCGATCCGACCAAGGTCGCGCGCACGGCCCTGCAAAACGCAGGCTCGATCGCGGCCCTGATGCTGACCACCGAAGCCCTGGTAGCCGAGCTTCCGGAAGAGAAGAAGGAACCGGCCATGCCTCACGGCGGCGGCGGCATGGGCGGAATGTACTAAAGCACTGGCTAGTGGCTAGTGGTTAGTGGATAGTTAAAGACACTGACTGCAGCCGCTAACCAAGACTCAAACTGGGTGCCCCGTTCTAGCTTCTTCTGGCTAGGGCGGGGCATTCGAATCAGTCGCCGCGATGACCGACAAGAGCTTCACTGGCGTTACGCTGCACGGCTTGCCCGTGCGCATCGATCTGCAATGGCCCTTTCATCGCTCCGAGGGCGGCAGCGACTGGTATGTGGTGCATGGCCGCTTGTGGCTGAACGACGCCAGCGGATTGCACGCCGACATCGCACTGAACCTGGCGCAGACCGTGAAGGAAGTCCTGCCCGCGCTCGATAGCGATCTCGCGTTTTGGGTCGCCATCAACACCGCGCGCAAAGCGGTTGACGAGAAGCAGCTGCAGTTGCTGAAGTCCGGCAAGCGACAGCCGGTTCCGGTCTCGAGCCGCTGCTACAGTATTCGCCATCAGCGCTTCACCTTCGCCAACGCCGGCGCGGAGCAGGTGGCCGAGTTCGTGGCGCGCAAGATTTTCTGGGGCAGTGGCGATGCGCGCGAACCGGTCTTACTCTCCGATCCCTGCGACGCGCAGTATCTCGGCTCCGCCGATCCCAACATGATCGATAAGCTGCTCGCCGCCGCGCGAGACCTGGCCGCGCGCGGCATGGTCGAGCTCGCCGGCGATTATGCCCGCGCCACCGACGGCCTGCTCGCCGGGCGCGAAGCATTCGTCGCCGCCAAAGAGCAGGCGCTCGAAGAGCTGCACATGAAGCACGCCTTCGAGCGGGCGTGAAGTGCGGACCGTGTGAATGTCCTTCCGTTTCCAGATCGAGGCGCGTGACGGCGGCGCGCGCGCCGGGCGCTTCGTCACCCCGCACGGCGAAGTGCAAACGCCCGTGTTCATGCCGGTCGGCACCGTTGCCACCGTCAAGGGCGTGCCGCAGGACACGCTGGAAGAGCTCGGCGTCCAAATCCTGCTGAACAACACCTATCACCTTTACCTGCGGCCGGGAGTGGATACCATTCGCCGGCTCGGTGGCGTGCAGGAGTTCATGGCGTGGGACCACCCGATCCTGACTGACTCAGGCGGTTTCCAGGTTTTCAGCCTGAGCGATCTGCGCAAGGTGACCGAAGACGGCGTGATGTTTCGCTCGCACCTGGATGGCTCGTCGCATTTCTTCAGCCCGGAGAGCGCCATCGCCGCGCAGGTCGGGCTTGGCGCCGACATCATCATGGCCTTCGACGAATGCACCGAACATCCGGCGGAGTACGCGCGCACGCGCGAGTCAACGGAGATGACGCTGCGCTGGGCGGCGCGCAGCAAGCGGTACTTCGAGGAGCACAAGCAGGAGGTGCCGTGGCTCGCGGAACGCGGCGGGGAAACCCAGGCGCTCTTCGGCATCGTGCAGGGCGGAATGTTTGCTGACCTGCGGCGCGAGTCGGCCGAGCGCACCGTTGAGCTGGGCTTTCCCGGATACGCCATCGGCGGATTGAGTGTGGGCGAGCCGCGCGCGATGACCTCCGAGATGGTGAACGCCGCGATTCGCTTCCTGCCGGAAGACAAGCCGCGATATCTGATGGGCGTCGGCACGCCGGAGGAGATCGTCCACTACGTGGCGCAAGGTGTAGACATGATGGATTGCGTGCTGCCCACGCGCGCCGCGCGCCATGGATTGCTGTTCACCTCCGAAGGGCGCATCACCATCAAGAACGCGCGCTATGCGGCCGACGAAAGCGCGATTGATGCGAGCTGCGGCTGCAAGGTCTGCGCACGGTATTCGCGCGCGTACTTGCGGCATCTCTATGCGTCGAACGAATTGCTGGCGCAAACGTTGAACACGATTCACAACCTCGCGTTCTATCTGGACACGATGCGAAAAGCGCGGCGCGCGATTGAGAGCGGAACGTTCTCGGAGTTCGCGGCGGGAGTTCCAGCGCCGCACCTACAAGAACACGCCTAAACAATTCTCACCTTAATTCCATCAGGCCTGTGCTGGCGCACAACCAAGCCCTGCCTGCGCCACATCGAACAGCTCTGAATGGTTTTGCGGGAGGCAGTCCCTTGACTTTGCAGTCGCCCTCCATTTCGAGCTCTACGCGCACGTATGCGGCGCGCCCGGTGGATCCCATGTTCGCCTCACGAGCGATACCGCTGTTCGCGATCCTGTTGATCGCGCTGGCCGTGCACGGGACGCTTCTGTTTATGCAGTTGCCGCTCACCTCGTATGACGCGAACACGCACATCTTCTTCGCGGCGCATTATGCCCAGCACTGGTTCAATCCCTGGAATCCCAAGTGGTTCGGCGGCTTCTCGGAGACGACCTATCCGCCGCTCACCCACCAGTGGATCGCGCTGTTCTCGCACATCATGGGGCTGAAGTGGGCGTACATGGTTGTGCAGTTAATCGCGATTCTGCTGTTGCCCATCGGCATGTATCGCTACGCCGCGCTCTGGGTGGATGAAGTTTCGGCCAGCTACGCGGCGCTGGGCTCGGTGTTTTTGGGATCGCTGGCGATGCTGGTGTATCAGTCGGGACAGCTCCCCACAACCGCGGCGGCAGCGCTCACGCTGAACGCGCTTCCGTTTCTCTATCTCTGGCTGAGGACGGCGCGGTTCATGGACTTGCTGAAGGGTGTCGCCATCACCTGGGCAGCAGGGGCGGCGCACCATGTCACGCTGCTGTTCGGCGCCGTGCTGTTTGCGATTCCAGTGTTTGTGCTGGCGATTCTTGATTGCTCGCGGCGGCCAGCGTCCGAGCTGCCGGATGAAGAAGAGCACGCTTCCGCAGGCGGAGTGGTGCTGCGCGCCATTGTCTTCGCGCTGGTGAGCCTGGCCGGCGTGGCTATCGTTCTGTATCCCTACTGGATCGCGCTGGTGAAGAACCCGATTAACCAGATGCCGATTCCGCACGGCTCACGCGACAACTACATTCTCCATCCCTTCAGCGGGATCAACTTCTGGATCATTCCCATGGGCGCGCTAATGCTGGCGATCCCATTCATCATTTGGCGGGGGTCGGCGGAGCGCCGGCTGCGTCCGCTGCTGCTCGGCTGGTATCTCACTACCTTGCTTGGACTGGGCGGAACCACTCCCGTCGGTAAAGTTCTGCTGGGCCGCGCGTATGAGGTGTTGACCTACGAGCGATTTACCTTCTGGGCCACGCTGATGGCGATGCCGTTTGTCGGCCTGCTGGCGGTGGGTTTGATCCGGCGCTTTCGGCTGAAGGCCATCGTCGCACTCAGTGTTGCCGCGGTGGCAACCATGGCCGCGTCGGTGGCCTGGATCGAGATCAATCCCATCACGGTTTCGCCGTTCAACGTCGAACAGGTGATCGCCTTCCTTAATCGCGACGATCACGCCAAGTTCCGCTACATCACGCTGGGGTTCGGCAGCAAGTTCGCGATGGTCTCGACCTACGCCAAGGCTGGAAGCGTGGATGGTGACTACAATTCCGCCCGCCTGCTGCCGGAGATGACGGCCTACGGCGCGGGCCAACTCTATAACGCCAAGTATTACGGCCTGGCGGGCATGGAGTCGCTGCGCGCGGTGCTGAAGCACGCCAATCAGTACGGCCTGAAATACGTCTTCGTGCGGGACCGTTATTACGAGCCGTTGCTGGCCTTCGCCGGCTGGCGCGAAGAGGAAATCTACGACAACGGCAACGTGACCATGTGGGCGAAAGAGGATGTTCCACCTGCTAAGCGGCTGGAGTTCGTGGGATTCATGCCCACCGAAACGCAGGGAATTATGTGGGGAATTCTTCCTGTGGCCAGCAGCTTATTTGCGCTGTTCCTGGTGCTGCTGGTGCCGGAGCGGCGGCGCTTGGGCACGACGCTGGAGTTCCCGGCTCCAGCCGAAGCTGTAGTTTTGCGGGAGGCCAAGTAATGAAGGTGGTTCTGACCATCGCAATTATCGTTTTGACGGTCGTGCTGGTGGCGATGGCAACCATTCAGCCCAACCAACTATCGCCCGCCAAATCGCCGGAAGGCGCGGTGCAGGCACTGCTGGCTCGCGTGAAGGCGCGCGATTATAAGGGCGCGTACTCGTACGTCGCCCAGAATGCCGACAGCGATGAGCAGGCGTTCGCGGCCGATCTCGCGGGGCGCGACGGCAGCTTGCGCACCTACTCCTCGCTGGCCCAGGCGGACACGAAGGTCCTGCGCGCCACCGATGACGAAGCCATGGTGCGCGCCACGCTGGAGTACGCGACCGCGGTCGGTGCGTTCTATGACACGCGCGATCTGAAGGTGGTGAAAGAAGGCGACAACTGGAAGGTCGAATGGCCAGTGGCGAGAGAGCCGAACGTTCCGCCGCAGGTCATCCAGGAAAACTACTTGCGCTGGGACGTCATCACGCGCGGCGGGAACGACGACTTCGGAGCGCAGAACGTCGAGGCGCCGCGGGTGCGCATCGTCTCCATGAACGCGATTCCGCAGGCAGAACAACACCATCATTGTGGGCGAAATCGAAAACGAAGATACCGTGCCGGGCTTCGTCTCGGTGGGCGCTACCCTGATCGGCAAGAACGGCGATGTGCTCGGCGAAGAGACCAGCTTCGACAAGATTTCGCACACCCTGCTGCCGAAAGAGATTTCTCCGTTCCGCATCGATTTCCCAAACGTCAGGCTCTCCACCATCAAGAGCGTGCGCATGCAGCCGAACTCAATGCTGGTGCCCGCGTCGGCCGATCCGACGATCGGCGTCTTGCATCAGCGGGTGGAAACCGATGCGCGCGGCCGCCACGTGCTGAAGGGTGAACTGGTGGAAGAGAGCGGCGAGGTCGTGAACATCCCGCACGTGCTGGCCACGTATTACGACAATGCCGGCAAGGTGATCTGGGTGTCCGACGGTTATGTCGATCAGGCGCTGTTGCCGCAGACGCCGGTGCCATTTGCGGTTGACCTGAACGACACGGCGGCGGCGAATGTGCACAACTATCGCGTGACCGTAAACGAATACATGCTCAACCGGCAGGACCAGCAACCATGACGAATGACGCTATTGATTTCGAGCAGGAACTTTCAACAACACTGGATCCCGTGGCGAAGGCGATTCTGGTCTGCGCGGGCATCCTCTTTGTGGTGTGCTGTCTGGGCCTTTACGGTTTCGCGGGTGAGCTGAATGTTCCTGCGACCGTCACCGCAGGCGCCGGGCTGAGCCTTCCGACATCGGGAAGTGGCGACGCAACGCTCTATCTGGTGGGTCCGGGCACGGCGATCAAGCGCAAGGTGCAGCTTGGCGGCAACGTACAGTTGACCGTGGACGACCTGCAGAATGCGGGGCGTTACATCGTCGCGCTCGACGGCAATAGCGCGAGCTTCTACGTGACCGCAGCTCCGGTACACTCCATTGCGTTTCTGGCGCGGCCCTCGCGCGTTCCAGCCGATACCCCGAATGTCATTACCGGCACGGCGTTTCTCTTCGATCGCTATCAGAACCTGGTGCTGCAACCGCAGCCGGTGAAGTTCGATCTGGAGGTGAACGGCCAGACGGAGACGCGTACGGAGACGTCGAAGGACGGCGTGGCCTACACTAAGCTGAATTCTTCGAAGAAGGAGGGTCCGGCGCAGTTTGTGGCGTCGAGCGGAAACGCCTCGGTGCGGCGCGTGGTGCAGGAGGTCGCGTCCGATCCGTGCAACATCCGTATGACCGCGCAGCGTGACCAGCGCGGAATCCTGGTGCGCACCGATCCCATTCGCGATTGCGCGGGCAATCCCGTGCCCGACGGGACCATCGTCACCTTCACTTCGACGGACTCCCAAGGCAAGAACACGGTGGACGCGCGCATCAATCGTGGCATCGCGCAGGCGCAACTGCCCGCGTCGAATGACGCGACCATCTCGGTCGCCTCTGGCGTGGTTGTGGGCAATGAAATCAAGTGGAGGAACGAATGACGAGCTTCGGCCGGGTTGCGCTGGTGACGGCATTGGCTGCCTTCGCCGTGCTGGCGGCGAGTCAGAAGATGGATTCGGTTCTGGCCGCCCCTGCGCCTTCGGTTTCGCTGAACGCGGCGCAAGCCGGCCCGCGGCAGGTGGAAGAGACGACGCAGAACGCCGTCGCACGCGACTACGCTGCGGCTTGGCAGGCGATGGCCGATGCGCTCGATCAGAACCGGGCTGACCTGCTGGCGGCAAACTTTGTCGGCACCGCGGACGAGAAGCTGACCGCCCGCATCGACCAGCAGCGCAAGACCGGCTTGCATCAGCGCATCGTCGACAAGGGCCACTCGGTCGATGTTGTTTTCTATTCGCCGGAGGGTTCAGCGATGGAGCTGCACGACACGGCGCGGCTGGAGCTGCAGGTGCTGGACGGCAGCAAAGTCATCCATTCGGAAGATGCGACGGTGCGCTACGTGGCGCTGCTGACGGCGGCGGAAAATTCGTGGAAGGTGCGGATGATCGAGGCCGTGCCGGAGTTCTGAAAAGCAGTGGCCAGTGGTCAGCGATCGGTTGCCGAAAAGCAGATCCCTCGGCCGCAAAGGCGGGCTCGTGATGACAACCTTCTGATGCGAACCCAATTCCGAACGCAAACAGCACTCTTGCAGAACCGTTACCGAAGGTCTTGACCTTTCGCGCTGCTCCGCGTCCAAATAGTTAGCGACTTACCGGAACTCTCACGGCGTGCCAGGGGAAGGATTTACAAATCTTTGCCCTGAGGCTGAGCATTACGAGCTAAAATATCTATAACTCCAGTGTGAGGCGCGGCATCCAATCGCTGTTGAGTGGCTGGTCCTGAATGATCCTTAAACCTATTCGTGTCTCTACTCTGGTTTTGCTTTTAGCTGGCGCGACCGCCGGTTGGGCCCAGAACTCGCCTGCGACCCAGGTTCCAACTATCGTCCTGAAGCCGAGCGCTCCTGAGGCCAATGCCCCGCAGAAGGCCTCGTCCGACGAGTCGAGCGAAGCGCAGGTGCCCGCGAAAGAGCCCTCCGCCACGCCCTCGAAGCCGCCCGACAAGGCGGCAGCGTACTACCACTTCATGATGGCGCATATGTATGAGGAGATGGTCTCTATGAATGGCCGCTCCGACTACGCCAACAAGGCCATCGAAGAATATCGCGCGGCCATCGACAACGATCCGACTTCCGATTACCTGAACGCCGGGCTGGCCGAACTGTACGCCAGGACCGGACGCATCCGCGATGCCGTCCTGGAAGCGCAAGACATCCTGAAGCGCGACGGCAACAACCTGGAAGCGCGCCGGCTGCTGGGCCAGATTTATCTGCGCTCGCTCGGCGATATGCAATCGGGCACGCAGTCGCAGGAGATCCTGAAGCTGGCCATCGATCAGTATGAGCAGATCGTGAAGCTCGATCCCAGCAGCGTGGAAGATCGCCTGCTTCTCGGCCGCTTGTACCGCCTGAATAACGAACTGCTGAAGTCGGAGAACGAGTTTAAAGAAGCGGTGAAAATCCAGCCGGACTCGGAAGAGGCGGTCACGACGCTGGCGTATCTCTACAACGAGGAAGGCGACTCCAGCCACGCCCTGCAGGTGCTCAACACGGTTCCGGAGAAGGCCCGCACGGCCAAGCTGTATTCCGCGCTGGGCTACACCTACGAGCAGCAGAAGGACTACAAGCAGGCGGTCGACGCTTACAAGAAGTCGACCCAACTCGACCCGGACAATCTGGATGCGGTACGCGGGCTGGCGCAGAACCTGATGAACGACGGCCAGACCGACGCCGCGGCAGAGCAGTACAAGGCCATCGTCGAGGCCGATCCTTCGGATGCGCAGACCTACATGCGCATTGCCGAGATCGATCGCCGCAACGGCAAGTTCGACCAGGCGATGGAGTCGCTGAAGAAGGCCAACGCGGTGGTGCCGGATTCGCTTGAGGTGCAGTACAACATGGCGGTCATCGACGAGGCGCAGGGCAAGTACGACGACGCCATCCAGGTGCTGACCGGGCTGTTGCAGAAGAGTGACCACCCCGACGCCGACTATTCCACGCCGGACAAGAACAACCGCGCGGTGTTCCTGGAGCGGTTGGGGACGGTGTATCGCGAGGCGAACCGCTATCCGCAGGCGGTCGAAACTTTTCGCAAGATGCTGGACCTGGGCGACGACAACGCCATTCGCGGCTACTCGCAGCTCATCGAAACTTATCGCGACAATAAACAGTGGCAACAGGCCACCGACGTTGCCGAAGAGGCGGCGAAGAAGTTCCCCAATGATCGCGGGCTGCAGATGATGGCCGCGTCGCAGCAGGCGGACATGGGCAATGCCGGCCCCGCCATCGAGCGGGTGAAGGCGATGACGAAAGGCAATGGCGACGATCGCGACGTCTACATCGCGCTGGCGCAGATGTACAGCCGGGTGAAGGACTGGGACCAGGCCGAGACGAACATCAACAAAGCCATCGACATGTCGAGCAAGCCCGAAGATCGAGATTACGCGCTGTTTGTGGCGGGCTCCATCTACGAGCGGCAGAAGAAATATGACAAGGCGGAAGAGGCCTTCCACAAGGTTCTGGCTGACGATCCCAAGAATGCGATGGCGCTGAACTATCTTGGCTACATGCTGGCGGACCGCGATACGCGACTGGATGAAGCGCTGGGCTACATTCGTCGCGCGGTTGCGCTCGATCCGCAGAACGGCGCCTATCTTGACTCGCTGGGCTGGGTGTATTTCAAGATGGGCAATTACGACCTGGCCGAAGAGAACCTCCGCCGCGCGGAGGAGCACATGAGCAGCGATCCCACCATCCAGGACCATCTCGGCGAGTTGTACCAGAAGACCGGACGGCTCAAGCTGGCGGCCACGCACTGGCAGCGCTCGCTGGAAGAGTGGAACAAGACCATTCCCGCCGAAGTGGACGCGGACAACGTAGCTAAGGTGCAGAGGGACTTGGAGACCGCACGCGTGAAGCTGGCGAAACAGAATCCTGGGTCAGCGCCTCCGGCGAAACCGTAAGATCATCTCCGAATTGGCATGTCGAGGCGCTGCGCTGGCAGCGCCTTTTTTGCAGCGCTCCCGCGCTAGAATCGTTTCGGCATGCTTCTCTATTACATCACCGATCGCCGCGCCTTTGCCGGAGGGGATGCTGAACGGCGAAACGCCGTAGTTCGCCGGATCGCAGAAGCCGCGCGGGCGGGAGTGGACTACGTTCAGCTTCGCGAAAAAGACCTCCCGGCGCGCGAACTGGAACAGCTTGCGCGTCAGGCGCTGGGCGCGGTGCGCGACAACTCCGCGGATACCAGGTTGCTGATCAACAGCCGCACCGACGTTGCGCTAGCGTGTGGCGCAGATGGCGTGCACCTGCCCGGCGACGACATCGCGGCCTCGGAGGTGCGGACCTTGTGGCTGAAATGCAGCGATTGCCAGCCGGTGATTGGGGTGTCGGCGCACACGATGGCGGAGGTGCGCCTCGCCGAATCCCATGGCGCGAACTTTGCCGTGCTCGCTCCCATCTTTGAAAAGGCACAGACATCCGGCAAGGGCATTGGACTGGAGATACTGCGCGCGGCCTGCTCCGCCTTAGCGACGCCGGATGGAAACACGGGAGAACGTTTTGCAGTGCTGGCGCTAGGCGGCGTGAATCTCGAGAATGCAGCCGCGTGTCTGTCGGCGGGCTCCGCCGGAGTGGCCGGCATTCGGCTGTTCCAGACGGGCGCGATAGCGGAGACCGTGCGGCGGCTGCGGGCTCTAAGCTCAGCGCAGTTGCCGGCAACCTCGCCACATGTTCATCTGTAGCTAATCTCTCTCCAAATCTCGCACCATGGCACGAAGCACCATGTTGACCAGCGACAGCACAATCGCGCCCCAGAACGCCGGCCAAAATCCAGTGACCACGAAGGACGGCGATAACAATCTCGACGCGAACAACAGCATCAGAGCGTTGATGACCCACCAGAAGACGCCGAGCGTCAGGAAGGTCAGCGGCAGGGTGATGATCTTGAGGAACAGACCCAAAGTGGCGTTCACCAATCCGATCACCAGAGCTGCGATCAACGCCGCGGTAAAGCCGCGCAGATGAAACCCGGGCATCACGCTTGGCAACAATCAGCAGGCTAATGGCGCTCAAGAGCCAGTTCAGCAGCAGTCGCATGTCGTTCTCCTTTCTTGAATGCCTCGCGGAACGGCAGCATCGCCAGGCCCGCTTCGGCCCGATGCTCGGCAATCGTAGTAACGCCGAAGGTACGCCAATGCGCGTCGGGCAATATAGGCAGGTTATGATTGTTACAAATTGGTTTCAGTACTATTCTAAGCACACTATCGGATGTAGCCTCTAACCCTATCATCGAACGACATTGCAAGGACTAGGGGCGTCAGCATCGATAGCGGAAATGTTTAGATGGGGATGGCTCTGGCAACAACGGCCGGAAACGGGTGCTCTATGGACGCGGTGACGATGACTGTACTGGCGATTATTGTGGCTAGTTACGTGGTGGGATCTCTGACCAGCTCGGTGGATACCGAGTTAAAACTGCCGCATCGCTACTGATAGTGGCCGAAGCGTGAGCCGTGACGCGGGACTTCCGCGCCCCTTGCATTCCATCGCCCGCTGCCGTGCCCGAACTACTTTCATTCGCCATTCGTGCCGCTCAGCTACAATTGGGTCATTTCATTGCCGCGGATTTTATGCCTATGACCCATGCCTGGCACGACATCGCTCCCGGTGACAAGGTCCCGCTGGAGTTCAACAGCGTCATCGAGATTCCTTTCGGCTCCAGCGTTAAATACGAGCTCGACAAGCAAAGTGGCCTGATCAAGCTGGACCGTGTGCTCTACTCGGCTGTGTATTACCCGGCGAACTATGGCTTCATCCCCCAGACGCTGGCCGAAGACGACGACCCCCTGGATGTGCTGGTGCTCTGCCAGGAAGCCGTGGTCCCGCTGACCCTCATCTATGCCCGCGCCATCGGCCTGATGACCATGATGGATTCCGGCAAGCGCGACCACAAAATCGTAGCCGTCGCCACCCATGATCCGGAATTCAATTCCTATATGGAAGCCTCGCAAATTCCGGACCATCGCCTGGCCATGCTGCGGCGTTTTTTCCTCGACTACAAGCAGCTCGAAAAGAAGAGCGTGGAAGTCGACGAGATCCTGCCGGCCGAGCACGCCCTGCCGGTGATTGAAGACGCGCTCGCCCGCTACAGTGCGCAGCGGCGCAAGGGATTCGGCCACTCGCAGTAGAATGCTGAACGAAGTTTCCCACGGCGAGGGCCCCGCGCAATGAGCAGTTCCGCAGTTTCCGTTACTCCGCAGGCAGTCACAACCGGCAGTACGGAAGCTCGCCTGGCGCAGGTGGCCAATGCTTTGTCCTATGCCGTACTGGCCGCCGGAGCGGCGACGATCGCGCTCGCTGTCTACGTAGCCGTGCTTGGCCACTCGAAGCTGCCCTACTGGGACGAGTGGATACAGATCGACTTCGCTGCCAACGAAGGTCAAGGCCATACGCTGGACTGGCTATGGCGGCAGTTCAACCAGCATCGCATTGTCGTTCCCAAGCTTTTCCTGCTGGCCGATTTGCGATGGTTTCGCGCAACACAAACGTCCCTGATCGTCAGCAACCTTTGCCTGCAGTTGCTGCACCTGGCCGTGCTTGGCTGGAGCATGCGAGTGCTGGGCGGATGGCGCGGCGCCCGGTGGCGGACCGCGCTCGGGCTGGTGGCATTCTGCCTGTTTTGTCCGGCGCAATGGCCGAACCTGCTAATGGGACTTAGCGGCCTCTGTTTCTTGCTTCCTCCGCTGTTCGCCAGCTTGTCTGTTCTCGGCTTGCTGCTGTACTGGCGGAATTCGCGAGAGGCCAGACTTCGTTCATCCGGCTGGAAATATTTGGTGCTGTGTATTGCAGCGGCGCTGTGCGCGACTTTCTCGCTATCGAATGGGAACCTCGTCTGGCCATTGCTCGTGTTGGCCGCGTTGTTGCTGCGGCTGCGGCTTGCGCCCATAGCGGCCATCGTGGCCGTGGCTGCAGCGGGTATCTGCGCGTTTTTCTACAACTACACGGTGTATATAACGCCGTCATCGTTAAGCTCTCCGGCCGAGCTGATTGGACTGGCCAAATACATTGCCGTGTACTTCGGCAGTTCATGGGTGACTGCGAATATTCGGACGGCAGAAGTTCTGGGGATCATGGGATTTTTGATGCTGGCAGCGATCGCCTGGCACATGCCGTCCTACTTCAAAGCCGCACCTGCAATCTCCATTCAATTCGGGGCACTCTTGCTGTTCGCGCTCGCCACCGGCATAGTCACCGCACCCGGGCGGATCGTCTTCGGACTCGATCAGGCATTCTCCGGCCGCTATCAATCCTTCGCACTGCTCTTTTGGTGTTGCTTGGGCGTGCTGTTATTGGGCCAGCTAACTTCCCGCGGTTCGCGAAGCGGATTCTTTCTGCTGTCGCAAGTTGCGCTGCTCGGCATCCTGTTATTTGCCGTTTCCAAAACGGAAGCTGTGCTGCTGAAGGTCAGGTGGCAGGGATTCAACGTCAACCTTGCCGGGGTTGCTCTGGAAGTTGGAGCGCCGGACAATTCGCAGTTGGCATGGGCCCATTCGCACGCCAGCTATGCGCGCTCGCTCGTTCCGTTTTTGCGCGATCACGGACTGTCGGTTTTCACTGACCCGGAGCCGTACCTGCTAGGGCAGCCGCTGAACGCGGAATTCCGGCAGCAGAGCCTTGAAGATTGCGCCGGTGAAGTGGAATCCACCGTTGCTTTAACCAGTGCCTGGCCGCGAAGTCTTCGCATTAATGGCTGGGCGTGGGATACCCACGACCGCGAGGCTCCGCGCGCGATCATCGTGACCACCGACGGAATCATCTCCGGACTCGGCCTGACCGGCGATCGGCGACCCGATAAGCGCGTCAGTGGACAGGATGCGGGCGATTTTACCGGGTTCACGGCTTATGTTCGCGACGTTTCGCGAAGCAATACGGTTGACCTTTATGCCGCCTCGCGAAAAGACGCCAAGGCTGTGTGCCACATTGCGACCATCAACCCGGACGCAATGGCAATTCGCTAGTGCGCGAGAATCTGCCTCACGCGTTTGGTTTCCATTTGTTCAGAAATTCCCGGATATCTTCGGGGGCCAGCGCCCGCGCCTTGGAGAATTCCCCTCCCTGCTGGCTGTAGAGGAGCTTGCCTTTACCGTCTACGACCGCCAGCGAAGGGACCTTCTGCTGAGGCACATGGTATTGCTGCATCAGGTCCAGGTTCTTATTGAATTCGCCCACATCTACGTGGACTACCACATAGCTTCGCTGCAAGATCGCGGCCAGCTCGGGACGGTGAAACGCCAGGTCCAGCACGTGGCAGTCATAACACCAATTCGCGCCGAAAACGATCAGCACATTCTTGTGTTCTTTGGAAGCGCGCGCCAGCGCTTGCCTGATCTCCTCATGGGCATCGAGCCCGGGAGCATAAATGACCTTGCTGGTCGAAGTCGGCTGCTCCAGCTTGGTGGCGTCGCTGCGTTTACTTGCGACCAGCTTCCAGCCGTCCAGTTGCTGCTGCCATAACTGGCCTTCGGTGACATAGACGACGTGATCGGGTGAAGCTGTGCCGGAGTGGATCTCCGCTTCGAATACCACCTGCTGCAGACCGGCCTGCGGCGATGTGGACTCGACCACATTCAGTTTCACGCGGCGGGCCTTCAGGCCAGTCCAGAAAGCAATGTCGGCATCCAGGCTGCTTTCTCCGGCCACGGTCTGAATCTTTGCGGGCGGATTGCTGCTGTACATCGATTTCAGGACTGAAGCATTACCGCCGATCACCGCGGTCTTCCACTGCTCCAGCGGCGGAAACACGGCGGTGGATGGGCTGGTCGAAGCGGCCTGTCCCACAGTGTGGTACGCGAGAATTCCAACGGTGAATAGGCAGAGAAGAAAGCAGCGCCGTAGCAGACTAATGTCCCCCGTGATATGGATGTCCCTTTAAGATGCTGAATCCGCGATAAAGCTGCTCCAGCAAGACCACCCTCGCCAGCTCGTGGGGCAAGGTGATCTTGCCAAACGATAAGATTGCTTTTGCGGCCGCTCGGGTCGCATCGCTCCAACCGTCTGCCGGGCCGACCGCGAACAGCAGCTCCTGCGTATCGTGAGACTGGTGATACTCGAGGAAGTTAGCGATCTCTTCGGAGGTGAGCTGGCGGCCGCGCGAGTCGAGCAGCACCAGCACCGGTTGCGTGCGTCCGCCCTTTTCCAGCAGCTTGAGCAACTGCGGCTCAGACAACAGCTCCTGTGCCTCGCAGGCCGCGAAACGCGACAGCCGCTTGAGGTACTCGGCGGTGAGCGATTGGATGGGCGCGCTCTTGGTCCGGCCAATCCAGACGATGCGCAGCTTCACGGGCCCGAGCTCTTGCGCTTGCTGGAGGCGCGCTTGTGGGCGGCGGCCTTGGCCGGTGCGCCCGGCTTGGTGGCGCGAGCTTTTGCCGCTTTCTTTGCAGCCGGCTTGCGTGCGGGCTTTTCCAGATCGGCCAACTCCAGCCGCTTGGCCGTCTTCCAGAGCCGTTCCAGGTCGTAAAACTTGCGCGCGCTTTCGGAGAAGATATGCACTACGAAATCGACGTAATCCAGGAGCACCCAGTCGGCCTGATTGTAGCCCTCCATGTGCTTCGGCTCGACGCCGGCGGCGCTCAGCTTCTGGTCTATATCGTCGGCAATGGCCTGCACCTGGCGTGGGTTGGTGCCCGAGCACAACAGAAAATAATCGGTGAAGCCGCTGGCCTGCTCATCAAGTTGCAGCACGCTGATGTTCTCCGCCTTCTTCTCCTGGCAAGCGCGTACCGCTATCGCAACCTGCGACCTGATCTCGTCTCTCTTCATGCAATCACTCTCATGGGATTCTCGCTTTTCGTCCGGTGCCCCACGTTCGCCCGTCCGTTTGAGCTAACGTGGGCCCAGGTTAGCGTCCAGAAGGACGCGAACCTGGGGCACCGCTTTGATCCCTGACCTCTGTCCCTTGACCACTATCCACTAACCACTGGTTTCCGATATAGCCGTTCCTTCTGGATGTACTCGGCCACGGCATCGGGCACCAGGCGCTTCAGCGCCCCGCCGCGCCCGACCGCCGCGCGGATCTGCGTGGCCGAAACATTCTCGTGAGTCTCGGGCAGCAAGTGCAGCGTCACTCCCGGCAACACCAGCGGCCCGTCCATCTTTTCCTTGCGAAACAGCTTAGTCACCGCGGCGGAGGGACGCAATTTTGGCGGCAACGCCGTGGCCACGTCCGCCAGCGAAAATCCCGGACGCGCGGCCACGATGAAGTCGCACTCCGCCAGCAGCTCCTCCGGCTTGTGCCATTGGGCAATGTCCTTGAAGGCATCCATGCCGATGAGGAAATACAGGTGATCGCTCTTGCCCAGCGATTTCTTTACCCGGCGTACCGTGTCGATGGAATAGCTCGGCTTGCGTCCGTTCCTGGCTTCATCCAAATTTGGGGCTTCCAACAGCGATGGCAGGCACTCCTTCTCGCCGGCCACGGCCAGCGCCACCATGGCGTAGCGATGATAAAACGAAGTGATCGCCATCTTCTGCTTGTGCGGAGGAATGTCGGCGGGAACGAACCAAACCTGCTTCAGGCTGAACTTCGCGGTGGCCGCACGAGCCACGACGATGTGTCCACGATGTACCGGGTCGAAGGTGCCGCCGAACAGTGCGATATTCATGCAGGAAAGCAGTAGCCAGTCGCCAGTGGTCAGATGTCAGTTTACTGGAAAATGCTACTGACTACCGGCCACTGTTCCTGTACAATTCGGCCAGACCCTCCTAAATGGTGAATTTTGTGAACAGAAGACAAGGTTGGGTTGCGCTTATCGTCCTTGGCCTGGCGCTGGCCGGACCGGGGTTTCTTCACGCAAGCAAGACTTCCACGCACGCCGAAACGCCGAAGCAACAACAGAAGTTGGCCAAACAGTACAACAAGCAACTGAAGAAGCAGCAGAAGCAGCAGGCGAAACTGCAAAGGAAGCAGGAGAAGCAGTTCAAGAAAGAGCACCCGACGGCCGGACACGTGACGACGACCAGGAAGGTGACTTAGGCTTCCGGGACCGAACCGCTGATCATTTCCAAGTCACGCGTTCCTCCTTCTCATCCGCGGCGGCGGCAATGCCACTCCAGACCAGGACATTCCCCGCGCCTCCCTCGTTTCGAATCCCCCCACCCGTTGTGTTATAACCGCTAGTTTCCATTCACGCGGTCGAGAGACTCTCGTGCCCGCCTATTGAACTGCAGCAGGCGCGATCCGGAGGAACGGTTTGGATTTCCAGCTTTCCGATGAGCAGCTACAACTGAAGAAGATGGTGCGCGACTTCGCCGAGCGCGAGATCGCACCCAACGTGATGAAGTGGGACGAGCCCGGAACGTTTCCGCTGGAGATCATCAAGGAACTGGGCAAGCTGGGATTGATGGGCACGATCTTTCCCACCGAATATGGCGGCGCGGGCATGGGGTACGTGGAGTACGTCACTGCCGTTGAGGAACTCTCGCGAGTGGATGGCTCCATCGGCATCGTAGTCGCCGCGCATACGTCGCTGTGCTCGAACCATATCTTCATTGCGGGAAACGACGATCAGAAGCGCAAGTACGTCCCGAAACTCGCGAGTGGCGAGTGGCTGGGCGCGTGGGGACTGACCGAACCGGGCTCGGGTTCCGATGCGGGTGGAGCGCGTTGTACGGCCGTGCGCAAGGGCAATAAGTGGGTGCTGAATGGCAACAAGACGTTCATCACCAACGGCCACTACGCCGATGTTGCAGTAGTCATCGCCGTGACCGACAAGACGGCGCACACGCATGGGCTGTCAGCGTTCGTGGTCGAGAAAGGCACGAAGGGATTTCGCGCGGGCAAGAAGGAAAACAAGCTGGGCTTGCGCGCCAGCGACACGTCCGAATTGATTTTTGAGGATTGCGAAATCCCACTGGAGAATTTGCTGGGCCATGAAGGCGAAGGTTTCGTCGACGCGATGAAGACGCTGGACGGCGGGCGCATCTCGATTGCGGCACTCGGGCTGGGCATGGCGCAAGGCGCGTACGAAGCGGCGCTGAACTATTCGAAGGAGCGCAAACAGTTCGGCAAGCCGATCAGCGAATTTCAGGCCATCGCTTTCAAGTTGGCCGACCTGGCGACGGAGATTGATGCCGCCCGCCTGCTCACGCTGCGCGCCGCTTCCATGAAAGACGCGGGCATGAAGACCACGCTGGAGTCGTCGATGGCGAAGCTGTACACCAGCGAGGTCGCAGTGCGCGCCGCCAACGAATGCGTGCAGATCCACGGCGGGTATGGGTTCATCAAGGATTATCCGGCGGAAAAATTCTATCGCGACGTGAAGCTGTGCACGATTGGCGAAGGCACCAGCGAAATCCAGCGGCTGGTGATCGCGAGGCAGTTGCTGAAAGATTGAAGCGTGGACATTGCTAGCTGCTATATTTGTATAGCGAGGACACATGCTGGCCATTCGACTTCCGCCATCGGTGGAGAAGCGCCTACAAAAGCTCGCCCAGCGCAGCGGCCGAACCAAGACCTACTACGCTCGGGAAGCCATCCTGCGCTATATCGAGGACCTGGAGGATGCTTACGAGGCCGAGCGCATCCTGCACCGCGTTCGCGCGGGACGAGAACGCACTTATACGCTAGACGAGGTCGCGAAGCGTCTTGGTCTGGACGATTGAGCTTACCAGTACCGCAACCCGGCAATTGGCCAAGCTGGACAAGGCCGTCGCCCAGCGGATTAGAAGATTTCTACAACAACGGATCGCGCCCCTGGAGGATCCCCGAATTCTTGGCCAGAAGCTGCACGGAAAGCTGGAGGATTTTGGAAATATCGAGTGGGCGATTACCGCATTATCGCGAGAATTGAGGACGACCGGCTGGTCGTGTTAGTTATCCAGATTGGGCATCGGCGCGAAATTTACCGCTGACCATCCTTCCCGAACTCGTATATTCGTGGCCGGCACAAACCACATCCCGGAATTTGTCCAGCGCATTCGCAACGGTGACATTCGCGCCCTGTCGCGCGCGATCTCTGCGGTTGAGGATCACACGCCCGAAGCCACAGCGCTGCTGAAGGCGCTTTTCCCGCACAGCGGGAACGCTCTTCTGCTGGGCTTCACCGGGTCGCCGGGCGCCGGCAAGAGCACGCTGGTCGACCAGGTCGCGCGCGTCTACCGCAGCCAGGGCAAAAGCGTCGGAATCGTGGCCGTGGATCCCACCAGCCCATTCAGCGGCGGCGCGATTTTGGGCGACCGCATCCGCATGCAGTCGCACCATGCCGATGCGGGCATCTTCATCCGCAGCATGGCCACGCGCGGCTCGCTCGGCGGACTGTCCTCGACCACCGCCGATGTGGCCACGGTGCTCGACGCCAGCGGGCGCGACGTGGTGATGATCGAGACCGTCGGGGTTGGCCAGGATGAAGTGGACATCGTGCGGCTGGCCGACGTGACCATTGTCGTGCTCGTGCCGGGCATGGGCGACGATGTGCAAACCATCAAGGCCGGCATCATGGAGATCGCCGACATCTTCGTCATCAACAAGGCCGATCGCGACGGCGCCGAACGCGTGGAGCGCGAGATTCGCGCTATGCAAAGCCTGGCCATGCGGAAGGACAACTGGACGCCGCCGATCGTCAAGACGGTCGCGAGCAACGGCTCCGGCATTGACGAACTGGTCGGCGCGATCGAGAAGTACCACTCGTATCTGGAACAGGGTGACCGGGCGCGCACCCGCCGCATCCAGAATTGGCGCGAACGCATTGCAGAGATGCTGCGTGACGCGCTCTTCCAACGCGTGCTCTCGTATTACCTCAGCGAACACGAAGCCGCGCGCTTCGCCGCCGAGGTTGCCGATCACAGACGCGACCCCTACTCTTTGGTAGAAAAGATTGTGGAAGGACTGGGTAGACCTGATGAGCGCAATTGATCATCTTGGGATTGCTGTGAAGTCGCTGGCGGAGGCCAAGAGCTTCTATGAGAAGCTCGGGCTGAAGCCGATGCCGGAAGAGACGGTCGCCGCCGAGCAGGTGCGTCTATCGATGGTGCCGGTGGGCGAAAGCCGCATCGAGTTGCTGGAGCCGACCTCGCCCGATTCGCCGATCGGGAAGTTCCTCGCCAAGCGCGGCGAAGGGCTGCACCATGTCGCGTTGCATGTGGATGATCTGTCGGCGACGGTGGAGCGCCTGAAGGCGGACGGCACGCGCCTGATCTCCGACGAGATCAAGATCGGCGCCGGCGGACACATGTACGTCTTCGTGCATCCCTCCAGCGCCGGCGGGGTGTTGCTGGAGCTGGTGGAAGACGCGCCCAAGGGCGTGTGATGCTTTGAAGGGGCGCAGCTTTAGCTGCGCCATATCGATGCCTTATATTCTGATTGAAGGCGGCTTCAGCCGCCGGCTGTCGCGGGCTAAAGCCCACTCTACTTCGAAAGAACTGCTGCGACGGCGCGGCTGAGGCCGCGCCCCTTCTCCATGCTGATCCTTGCCATCGACACCTCCGGCCGCAACGGGAGCGTCGCGCTCTGCCGCGGCGATGCGAACAGCTTCGAGACCCTGCAACTCACCACGCTTGAAGGCGGAACCTATTCCGCGCGGCTGATGCCGGCGATTGACGATATCCTGCAGCACAATCGCGTGAATCTCACCGACATCGATGGCTTCGCGGTTGTCTCCGGCCCAGGCTCGTTCACCGGCTTGCGCGTGGGATTGGCATCGCTGAAGGGGCTCTGCGCAGTAGTGCGCAAGCCGTTGGCTATCGTGTCTATGCTGGAAGCGGTTGCGATCACGCACGCGCCGGACGGGCAAGCCGTAACGGCTATCCTGGATGCCGGACGTGGCGAGATTTACGTCGGCGAGTACCGAGTGTCTGCCGGCGATGCCGCAGCGAAACGGGAGTACATCACGAAGTTAACGGCATTCGCGGAAGAGACGCATGAAGCCGGCGAGTTGCTGACGCCGGATAAAGTCATCGCAGATTTCCTGGGGCAGCGAAATGTCGCCGTCCGGCTGGTCGCGCCGGTACAGGCGGATGGCATCGGCCGAATCGGCCTTCGCAAGCTGCTGGCCGGTGAGATTGCCGATCATGCCACGGTCGACGTCAATTACATCCGCCGCTCGGATGCGGAGATATTCTCGGCGCCGAAGCGAGGGCTCCGTCAATCAGAGTAAGGGTGGAACATGCCTACACAGGCCGCTGAAAAAGTCCGACTCGGTCGTTTTGTGCCGCCGACTAAAGTCGGCTCTGGCGAAAAAATAAAGAGTTTACTCGGCACGAGTAAACTCGTGCCCTGACTCATGCTTTGCGAACTCGGAGTTTCTCAGCGGACTGTGAGCGCGCGCTCCACCCAAGCCTTCTTATCATGCGCATCCGTCCCGCTACTGCCGCAGACATCGCGCACATTCGATCGATCGAGCAGCAGGCCGGAACTGCCGCTCATTGGAGCGCGCGCGAATACGACGCCCTATTCGCGCCCGAGGCACCGCGGCGAATTGCGCTGGTCGTGGCTGAGGGTCACGAGGTGCGCGGCTTCGTGATCGCGCGTTGCGGCCCTGAGGAGTGGGAGATCGAGAACGTTGTCGTGGCTCCTGAGCATCGGCGGCGCGGCATAGGCAGCGATCTGGTCCGGGAAATCCTGCGAGCGGCTCAGGACGCCGGAGCGGCTGCGGTGCTCCTGGAGGTGAGGGAGTCAAATGCCGCCGCCCGGCAACTCTATGAGCGGCTTGGGTTTGCCGAAGCCGGCCGACGCCCCGGTTATTATCGTGTGCCGTTCGAAGACGCCCTGCTGCTAAGGTTTTGGGTCTATAATCTGTGACAAAAGCGCTTGATGCAGCATAGGCTCTGTGCTAGCGTTTTCATCGTAGATTCACAGGAGGTACCGTGAATGGCAACTCAGGTACGCGATCAGCTTCTCGCCAGTAACGAGCAGTTCCGCCGCTTGGTGGACGAACACTCGCAATATTCCCAGCGCCTCGAATCTCTCATCAACAAGAAATATTTATCGGAAGACGAAAAGATTGAGGAAGTGCGCCTGAAGAAGCTGAAGCTCCGCCTGAAAGACCAGATGGAATCGCTGGAACAGACATATCGCGCCGGTCGGGCATCATAATTTTTCGCGATTAGGCGATCGGCGCCGTATCGAGTCGACGAGTGTCGGCAGTCGTTCGTGGCAAGGCGTGTGTGAATGCGGCTTCCACCGAACGCTTGGCTTCTTCCAGCGGCAGTGGCGCGATCACGGTCATGTGACCGACGATACGCGCGAGCTGCAAGTATGCGT
This sequence comes from uncultured Acidobacteriaceae bacterium, assembly GCA_963713465.1. Taxonomy (GTDB): domain Bacteria; phylum Acidobacteriota; class Terriglobia; order Terriglobales; family Acidobacteriaceae; genus Bog-257. Next base: position 174,000 of record CAVQLZ010000003.1, on the reverse strand, counting down.
TGCGGCAGAGGTGCATGAAGTCGACGGGATACTCCGGTTTGCGGGCACGCGCGGCTTCGGGGTCAGCATCGAGGACGTAAGCGACGTTGGGCCGTGGTACGAAAGCGCTGACGGTGCGCACGAACAATCTGGTCAGCGGATTGGCCAGCGGCAGGTTTGCCAGCTCGTCATAGATGTAGCGGTCCATGATGATCACGTCCGCGCCGGTGCGCCGGGCGCGGGCGATCACTCCCACCAGATGCAAGGCATCAAGCAAGTACAGCCCGTGCCGCGCGAGGCTTAGATACCATTTCCTGACATTCTTGTCGCGCCGATTCACCGGCTTGTCCGGCGCGCCGATTCCTCGCTCGCTGCCGTAGACCTTGTGCACGAAGCCTTCGCGATACCGGCTGAGGACCACTACGTCGTCCCAGAAGGCGAGCAGCTTGGTCGTGAGGCCTTGCTGGTGCGCGAAGTCGATGAGGTTCGCGATCTGCGTGCTCTTGCCCGAGCCGTCTATTCCGGAGAAGGAGATGAGGAGCGAAGAGCGGCGAGCCGCGAGCTTCGGGCGGCGAGCTTTGGGCGGCGAGGGTGTCACGAGGTGGTGTGAGGTTTGCATTCGTTTGCGTGCGGAGTGTCGCGCCTGCGGCTTGGGTAGAGCCCGCCTTCAGGCTGGCGTCTCAGGCCAAGAGTGAAACGGCGCGGTGGACGCGGCGCTGAAAGCCTGCCCTGAGCTTGCCGAAGGGCGCCGCTCACCCTATTTCGGATTCGTCGACGTTCCTTTCGACAAACCGACGACGGTTCCGACCGCGATGCCCGCGGCGGCGATCAATCCCAGCTTTAGCAGCAGCGAGCGGCGCTGGCTTTGCTTGGCGGGCGCGATCGCCATACCCGCGGGCCGCGATGCCGCACCGCCGACCGTGGGCACACCCTCGGCGGTGGCCGCGCCCAGCGGCTGCTGCATCTGCTGCTCCGGTTTCGACTGCGGCGCCGGGGTTGCGGGCACGGCTTCGGTCGAGCTCTCCGGATTCGGCGGCACCGGATTTTCGGTGCTCGGCTGGTTCTGCGCGGGCACAGGTTGCAGCGGACCCTGCGCCGGATTCGGCATTAGGCCATTCTGCTGCTGCGAATTGTCTTGCGCGGCCTGCTGCGCTTGCACGCACTCCGGCAGTCCGCACATCACCGCGCCAACAACCAGGAGCAAACATTTTGCGAGTATCTTCTGATGCGACTTCATCGGGGAACTCTCCCAGGCAAAAAATTTCTAGCGGGGCCCTTGAATTTCAAATTCCGAGATTCTCTTTCCCGCTCGTGCAGGAGTCAGCGCGGCTTGGGTTGGGGTCAGCGAACTCTGCGCTGCGGGCTCGACCGGCTCGCGTGCGGGCTTCATCAGGCGCTCAACGTCGGCGTCGCGATCGTAGAAGAGATGGCGTACACGATTCCGGCCATAGCGCCACAAGTTCGGAACGTTGGTCTGATACCAGCAGGACTGCGACATCGCAGGCGAGAATCCGCAGAAAACTCGAAACCGGCTTTGCAACACCTCGGGCGAGGCCAGCAGGGCTGCGGTCAATCGGTGATTGCCCTCCAGCACGGTTACCGGACTCGCATCGTCCACGCCGATCAGCAGCACCGCGCTGCTGTCATCGTGATTGCGCAGGTGATAGCTGAGCGCCTGCACTTTGGAGATGAAGTCGCGCGTCTTGCCGCGAAAGGGCTTGGTTTTGATGCGCCGCACGATGTCCTTGAGCAGGAAGCTGCCGTTGGCCACGCGGCGCCATTGGGCGCGCGGAAACACTCGCACCCGCTCCAGGTCCTGCGGCTCGATGTTTACTTCACACCACTGCGTATCGGCGGGCAGTTCGCGCCACATGTGCCCGCGACGGCGGAACAACAGGGCCCGCCGCAACACGTTTCCCGCTTCGTCCGCAAGATCGGCAGCGAGCACCAGGTGCTCAAACTGCTCGCGGTCCTCATGGAACTCCTCCTGATAGAACTCGTTCTTCAGGAACTCGGCTATGACTTCCGCTTCAGTAACGCGCCGTAGCCTCTTCATGGATTCCCCCGCCCGCGGTCGCCCAGACTTTGACGAAGGGCAATGCGACCGCAACCAGTAACAAAATTCTCAGCGCCTGCTGGACAACGATCACCTCCAACAGAGTTGAATGAAACCAGGTGATGCCAAGCACGATCAGTCCGCTCACCACCAACTGCAGCCAGCCGGTGTTGGCGATGCGCCGCGACATTTCGTACGTAATCAGGACAACGGCAATGGCGTAGACGCCTGTGGCCGCTGCATTCATGCTCAGCAGCAAGTTCAGGTCGCTTACGGCACTGTGAAAATGCGCTCCAAATAAGGACTGGAAGACCAGCGTCGGAAACGTCGCCAGCAGCAGAACGAAGACCACCGACATTCCGGTCACCAACAGAAGAGGAAGCGCCAGCAGCGAGCCGGAATTGCTGTCCTCCTTCTTCTCAGCAGAGACGGGAAACATCGCGCTGACCACTGACCAGGCGGCGAAGTAGAGCAGTCGCCCGACCAGCGCGATGGCGGCGTAGAGTCCGGCGTCGGCCGGCCGAAAGAAGTGCTTCACCATCAGGATGTCGATGTTGCTGATGATGACTTGGCCGACGAAGAAGACGATAGCCTGACGGCCTTCGCCCATGTGCTCGGATGGGCCGGCGATCGCCGGACCGCGCAATTCGCGCGCCTGATCGGGCAGACAGAACGCCAGGATTACCGAAGCCGAGATGGCCGCGACTGCGCCGAGTACGCCAAACCCCATGGCCATGAGAACCAGCGCGCCGGTAAACTTGGCGATGGCTTCGGCAGCCATGTTCCACGCCAGTCCGCGAAAGCGGCAGGTACCCTGCAGTCCGCCGCGTTTGACGCCGAGCGGAACGTAGATTGTGAGTCCGATCGCCAGCAGGATCATGATCCAGGGGCTCGACAGGCGCAGGTAGATGGTCAGCACATTCGCGGTCAGCAGCATGAAGACGCCGAGTCCGAAGCCGATCACCCAGGCGCGCTTCATCAGTTGCTGAAAGACGGCAGCTTTGGCTTCCACGGCGTCGGCGCGCGCGATCAACTTCGTACAGACCAGCTGGAAGGCCAGAGTAATGGCCGAGATCAACATCAGGATGGTGACCGCGGCCGCGGCGTGGCTGAAATCGGAAGGACCCAACATGCGGGCGACCCCGATGTTGTAGCCAAAATTAGCCATACTGACGACGACGGATCCGATCAGCAGGATGATGCTGCCGTTCAGGATCTTGGCGTGCGTGGCGTACTGCGGCGCCCAGCGCGTGACGAACCCGCGCCAGGCGCTGACCTGGGGCGCCGCAGCCATCGTGTCTGGATTGGGGCTCATGCGGCCAGGTTCACTCCCGATCCGTCTTCATTGGTGCTGACCGGCTGCGGTGCGAACAGCGGCATCACTCCCTGCGATGCCTGCGGCTCAAGCTGCCGGAGAGCGTTGGGCAGGAAGCTGCTGAAGCTCTTCACTGCGGCGGTTGAGGTGTCGTAGATCTCGAAGAGCCGCCCGGTGCGGGTGAGCTCGAGCACCACGGCCGATTGTGGCGAAAGCCCGGCGAGTTTGAGGTCGCCATCGCGCTTCACCGCTTCGCGCATGCACTGCAGCAGAACGTCAATACCCGCGGCATCGATGTGCCGCACCTGGGACATGTCAAAAACCACCTGGGGCCGGTCTGAATTCAAAAACGGCTGTACTTCTTTCCAAAACTTACGGGCCTGTTTAAGATTCATCCTTTCCGGCATACGTTTGACAACTACGGGCCGACTAATGGTCTCCATATCTCCTCACGACTGCTAAGTTGGAGGGGAACTCGGAGCTCTCCACGCCGGAAGCTGGAGCCTCCAAGACCGGAGCGGTCAGCGCAGATCCTCCCGGTTCTGCACACTCCGGCGATTCCGCGGGCTTCTCGCGTTGGGACGGCGCTGAAAGACCTCGGTAAATCTGTTTAGGTAAGAATGCAAAAAGCGCAGCAGTGCTGCCCGCCAGCCGAGAAATAGCGCTTACCGGCACCATATCGATCAGTTTGGCGTCGGTAATTTCGACTTCCACGTTGCGCACCAGGTGCGCGAGGCGGCGAAAACCCACCACCGAGTGCATTACGTCCAGCCCGGCGCCCAGCCGGGTGAAGGGCAGCAGAGTGGAATTCTCGACGACCGTGCCGCAATCGACTTCAGAGTGATGTTCGAGGATGCTGCCGCGGGTGATGAGCGCCTCGGCGTGGACCTTGGCGCGCGCCCCGATAAACGCAGGCGCGACGACGCGGGCCTTGCGGTGAATGCGCGCTCCGCGGCCGAGAAAAACTCCCGGCTTGATCTCCATGCCTTCCGGATGCACCGCATTCTTGGCCAGCAGACCATCCAGGGCCAGCCTCCTCAGATCGGCTGCGGTCTGCAACCGGTTGGCGTAGCCGGTCACGGGAAAAGGCTCGCATTCCCTGCGCAGCCGTTGCAGATGGCTTTGAAACAGCTCCTTTGCGTCGAAGCGGCCCGAAGGGTCGAGAACAAACAGTTCGAGGCTGGCGCCTTGGGAGTCGACAGCCATGCTGATGGTGCAGCGCTTGTCGAGATGATGCTGGATCATCTCTTCATAATCGATTTCCACGTAGTGACCGAGGCGCAGCGCGACCACCAGGTCCGCTCCTTCCGCAGCGTACTGGTGAAACGTGTTTTCGGCGGCATCCCAGAACTCTTCGCCGGCTGCTTCGAGGCAATGGACGCGATGATCGACCGCAGGGCGGTGGGTGAAAGCAATCTCGGCCGGGGCGTCGCTGATCAGCGTGGTCTTGCACACGCCGAAGTGCTGCAGCCGGCGCAGCACGCGCTGGACTACGGGAACGCCCAGTGCATCGAGATAGGCGATGGGCACCCCGGCGATGCGCTCGGCCCCGTCATTGCTGGTCGCGCCACCGACCAGCAGAATGCCCCTTATGTCCATGACTGCCACCTGGGCGCTGCCGCGCGGAAGATCGCCGAGCGCGAAGGCACCCACGAGGGGATCCGCCGGAAGCGCGATATCGGCTCCAGCGCTCGGGTCCTCTGCTGCAGGTCAAAGGAGCGCAAGTATTGGCGGATGATCTGGGGCATGGTCATACGCAGGGCGGCAGAGAAGTTCTGTTCCGACATGTCGCGCATTCGTTCGGAGTCGCTCAATAGACCTTGCATTTCGAGCGCCAAGCTTTGCGCGCTACCGGTCTCGTAGAAGCCGACCGCGAGACCTTCGTCGAGGGCCATCTCGCGAAAGTCAGCGATTCCAGCCGATATGATTGGGACGCCAAATTCACACGCAAGGTGGGCTACACCGCTGGCCCCGGTGGCAGAAGAATAGGGGAGCACCAGAACACTGGAGCGCCGGAACACGTTAGGAATGTCCTCTTCTGACACATAGCCGGTAAATTCGACACGGGGATTGTCTTTCATGCTCTCCGCGACCGATTCAACGTAGCCGGGAGTTTGCGGGTGATTGCCCCCGGCAACAACCAGGCGCACATTCGGCATTTCGTCCGATAAGCGCTGGAAGGCTTCGATCAGCAACTCGAGACGTTTGTAGGTGCCCCACTTTCCGAAGGCCAGAATGCGGTGTTCGGGGTTGCCGCGCTGGGTGAAGTCGGGCGGCTCGGGACGTCCGCCGAGAATGCCGTGGGCGCGAAAATGAACGTTCTCGCCGCGGTACTTTTCAATGAGAGTGCGCCGGTAAACCGGCAACAGCACGGAGATGGAATTCGCCATCAGCAACATGCGGGTGGCAAGCGAGCCGGCAGTGCGATACAACCGGGGAAAGCGCACGCCGGAATCGGCCAGGTCGATGTTTTCCATCAGGTGATGCAGCGTCACATGCGTGTAGTGGCCGCTGAGACGCGAAATCGCCGGTTGCGCCAGGCCCAGAAACGCGGGCACCGGCTGGCTTCCGAAGCTGGAAAACAGCAGGTTATACCAGACAACGTCGGGCTTGATGTCGTGAATGGTGCGCACCAGGCGAGCGGGATTGAAGAGTCCGTCGAAGCGCCAGCAGCGGATGACGTGGTAGTCCTCCAATTCCGGTTCGCCGTTGTCCAGTTCGTCCGCCAGGATGGTGAGGCTGAGCAGCGGGTCACGTTGCAGCTCCCGCGCGAGATGAAAGCCGTACTCATTCAGCCCTCGCCGGCTCGGCGGAAACGCTGTGACCAGACAAATCTTCATGGACTCCCCTGCCCCTCTACCCCTAGAAAATCGAAAGGCGGAACACCGGACGAATCAGCATTCCGCTGGGAGCACTCCCTGTGAACGAAGGAAATTGCTCAGCCTGTAAACCGACCGAAAACTGCAGGGGATAGACGAGCTTGAACTCCCCGCTATCGTCGTTCATGGACCGGTGGATTGGTCTCACGTAACTGATGAAGAAACTGCCGTACACGTTGTCATACTGCTGAAACGTAGATGCGTGTTCTAAAGCGAACTGGCCGTCCACGCTCCAGGCGGGATTTACGAGGTAATGGACATTTGCGGCCGGACGCAGGACATGAGCTGTGGCCCAAAGTGTGTCTTGAGTCCGGAAGGCGCGGATGTACTCGCCCAGAAGGCTGGCGGTGAGTTTTTGATCGAAGAATTTGTGCTGCAGGCCGCCGTAACCCGAGGTGGTGAAGTACTGCCGCACCAGGGGACTGAAGGTCAGATCGCGCCGCGTATAGCCGGTGATGAGCGCGGTCTTGCCCCAGGGACGGCCGACTGTGAACTGCAATGTCGTGCCGACATCGTTGGAATTCTGCGGGTAAGAAGTCGCCGTAAAAGGTCCGGCTTCGTGATACGCGCTGGCGTTAAACGAGAGCCAGTTGCCGAAGTAACTGCTATTGGCGTAGACGAACTGGCGAAACAGGTTTTGATCTTCGTATTGCGGCGCCTCGGTGTCGCGGCGCAGGGTAAATTGCACACCGGTATTGAGAGCAATCCAATTGTTGCCCAGATGAAGCACCGGGTTCAAGGCAGTGTTGAAGTTGTAATCGAAGGTATTGCGGTTGATGATGAGCGCCTCTTGCGGCAACGAGTAGGGTCCGTTGGCATTGCGGATCTGGAAGAATCCGGAGAGCATGGGGAAGTTGTTGTCGAAGTGATAGCGATAAGCGGTTGTCCAAATCGATTCCTGCTGCGAGCGCGGCGGCGGCAGAAGCGGGCTCTTGCTGGACAATCCGAAGATTTGCTGGTCGAGCACGTAGACGGTGTAATCGTCGTAGAGACCGCCCGTGGTGAAGTTGGTGAGCATGCTGAGGTGGTCGGTGACGCGCAAACCCTCCTCGGAGGCGACCTGCAAACCTTCTTGCTCGGCGATTTCGCTGCTGCCCAACTGGCTGGCTTGGGATAGCGCCGTCAGCGCGTTCCAGCCCTCGCGACGCTGGCGATAGACCTCGCCCTGGGCGAGAAGATAGTCATAGTTCTGGTTGGCGGCGGGATCGGAGCCGATCATGGCCAGTTGCTGATCGGCCTCTTTCGTCCTTCCCTGCGCGAGGTAAGTGTTCGCCAGTCCGATGTCGACCACTTCATCCGACGCGCCGGCCTGCTCGGCTTTCTGGAAGTACTTGGTCGCCAGATCGAAGTCGTGCATCGCCAGCAGCAGGTTCGCCGCTTCGATGAGGTTGTCGGCCGTGACCGGCGGCGCCTCGCCAATGCGGCTTTCCGAGAAGCCCAGGCTGATCTGCTGCTTCGCGTCTTCATCCTGGCCGTACTCGACCATTGCGTGGGCGATTGCCAATCGCACGTCGACGCGATTCGAATCGGGCGCTTCCAGAGCGCGGGCGAAGCGGTCCATGGCGGCTTTGCGGTCGCCGAGCGTCAGCAGGGCGTCGCCGGTGTCGAGCAGGATCGCGGACTGGTTGCCGCCGGAGCGTTCTGCGGCTTCGACGTAGCGCAGGGTTTCATCGCGATTGCCAAGGTGCGCGTAGGCGTGCGCCATGCGGCCGTAGATCAGCGGATCGTCAGGCGAAATCGCCAGTGCCGCATTCAGCGCGTCGATGGACTGCTGATAGCGCCGCATGTCGTACAAGGTGTCGGCCAGCGCGAGGTGCAGCCCCAGATCGTTGGGCGCAAACTTCAGCGCGGCGCGATATTCCTGCTCCGCACTGGCCAGCAGATGCCGCTGCCGGTACGCCGTGGCCAGCGCAAGATGCGTTGCGCCCGACTCGCCCATCAATTTCTGCGCCTCGCGCGCTTCGTCCAGCGCCTCTTTGGGCTGGCGCAGTTGGAGATCACTGAACGCCAATCCGAGGTGCGCGATGCCGTTGTTGGGCGCGAGCTTCAGCGCAGTGTGGAAGTCCTGCGCTGCCTGCTGCGGATTCTGCATGTCATTCAGCGTGTAGCCGCGATTGACGTAGGCCTCCACCATTTTGGGATCGCGCTGGATGGCGCGCGTGTAGTCGTCGACCGCTTCGTCGAGGAGCTGCGAGTGCTTGTGCACATGCCCTTCCAGCAGCGGGAAGTTCGGCTCATTCGGCAGAAGCGCGTCGTACTTGTCGGACACCGCCAGCGCGTCGTCGTAGCGGCCCAGGTCGTAAAGGTCATAGGCGAGATAGACGGAGGCGTTGCGATCCTTGGGCAATTGCTGCAGCACCTTGTAGCCCAGCTTCGCCGATTCGGCGTAGTTGCCCTGGTGCAGCAAGACGCGCTCGTGCTCCATCATCACCCGCGGATCGTCGGCGACCTTGCCCTTGGCGCGAGTGACCCATTCGCCGGCCAGCTTGATCTGCTGGTTTTCGATGGCCGCATTGGCGGCGTTGGCGATGACGGTTGGGTTTTCGGGCGCGAGCTTGTTCGCCTGTTGATATTCCTCATCGGCCCGCGCGAATTCCCTGGTCTGGGTGTAGAGATCGCCAAGCGCGAGGTAAGGAACGTAGTCGTCGGGATAATCCTTGGCCAGCCGGTTGAAGTACTCGGCGGCCAGCTTGGGATTGTTGTCCTCGCGGTAGAGATAGCCCATGGCTTCGAGCGCGAAGCGGTTGGTCGGATCTTTCGCCAGCACATCGTCGTAGAGCTTGAGCGAGTCGTCCTTGCGGCCCACCTTCCATAGCAAGTTGGCGTATTGCAACTGGATGTTCAGGTTTTCCGGATCGAGCTTACGGGCCTCGACCAAATCGGCTTCGGCTCGCTTGAAGTCGTTGTCCGAGGTCTCCAGGGACGCGCGCACGCGAAGGAATTCGGCCTTCGCGGGGCCTTGCACGTCCAGCTTGTTGATCTCGTCTTCGGCGGTCTGAATCTGCTGATGCGCGGCCTGGTCATCGCCGTTCTCGCGATAGAGTTCGGCCAGGTTCAGCCGCAACTGGACGGGATAAAGCTGGCCTTCAGGGACGCCGCCTGCGGGAAGCGCGGCAATGGCAGCTTTGTATTCGTTGATGGCGTCGGTCTGGCGGTTCTCTTCCTTGGCCAGCAGGGCGCGGATGGCGTGCAAGCGATAATGGTTGGCGTCGATGGCGGCCGCGCGGCTGAGATATTCGCGGGCCTTATCGAGGTTGCCGATCCGCAGTTGCGCCTGCGCGGCGCTAAGCTGAAACGTAATCTCTTTCGGCTTGGCGTTGGCCGCGCGCGTGTACGCCGCTGCTGCCTGCTCCTTGTCGCCGTCGAGCTCATAGGTGTAAGCCAGGTCGGCCAGGACTTCCGGCGACTGGCGCGGCGCGCTCTTCAGCGTAGCGATGGCGGCCTTGTAATCGTGCTCCTCGCGATAGTAGTTGGCGGCGGCCTGGAAGATCTCGACGTTGCCGGGCGCGTGCTTCTTTGCGAGGTCGAGCATCTGCTTGGCGCGATCAGGCTGCTTCAGCTTCAAATACGCGACTGCAAGCATCAGCTCGGCGTGAGCATTGGGCTGGCGCGACTCGGCCTGTTGCAGCAGGTTGATGCCCTCCTGCGTGTCGCCGGTGCGCATGTAGAGCTCGCCGGCGATGAGCAGGTCGTTGGTGCGGCCGGGATTGGCGCGAATCACTTGCAGCAGCAGGCGCTTGGCGTCATCGGTGCGGCCCATCTTCTCGTAGGTTTGCGCCAGCCCGCTGAGGCCGTCGGCATTGCCGGGCGAGTTCTTCAGGCCGTGCTCGTAAGCGTCCACCGATTGTTGGTAACGCCCCGCCAGCCGTGACGTGTAGCCGAGCAGGAACCACAGCTTGTTGTCCGAGGGCGCCGCGTTTACCGCGCGCTGCGCGTAATCGGCGGCCGCGGAGGGATTGCCGCGCTTCAACGCATCTTCCGCCGCGCGCACCAGACGCCCGACCTCGATGCTGCTGCCCCAGCCTATGCCGTTTTCGCCGGTGCCAGCTTGCGCGGACTGCTGCCCGTTCTTTTGCTGGGCGCCGGACTTGGCCGGGGCAGACTGAGGCTGCTGCCCGTTGATTTCGAAGGTCTGCGCGCGGGCCGCGAGCGGGAGCAACAATAAGCCAACAATCAGGAGAACAGGTTTCGTTTTCACGAAGACGACTCGCTGGTTCGGGACTGTGCGGGAACTCGGCTTGTAAGCTGAATTCCAACTGTTTCGGATGCGGATTCGGGCGCAAGGGCTGTTCGGCAACTTGGGACAACATCTACTTAGCTCCGGAGTTCACCACGGAAGCACGGAAGGCACGGAAATTCTTGAATTCTGTCGCTGGGAGGGAAGGTCCTACGAGTTCGCCGCGCCCGAATCCGGCTGTCCAGTAAAAGCGAGCCAACGCAAAAGGCAAAGACATAAAGAATTCCGTGCCTTCCGTGCTTCCGTGGTGAACTCAAACCCCCGATCGGCAGAATCAGATTTTCCCTGCCCGGGAGTGCAGAAATCGCGAAAAGCGCGATAGAATAATCAATCAGGGAAAAGCCTTCCGAGATCGCGCAGCTACGCTGCCCGATTCCCGCCCGCTGTTCGCCGTAGGTGCAGTGTGGGCCGGAGATCCTGGTTTCAGTTGGAAGTCCCCGAAATCCCAAAGTGCCTTAGACGCAGGGGATGGATTGTGCGCTGCCGCTGGTTGTCCAGCGCATACCGAAAGTAAGAACGAATGCCGATCGTCGCCTTTTTAGCTCAAGGACTCGCGGGAACTACCCCCATCGTGCTCATGGTGGGCATGTTCGCCGTATTCTATTTCCTGCTGATCATGCCGCAGCAGCGCCGGCAGAAGAAATGGCAGGCCATGCTTTCGCAGATCAAGCCCGGCGACAAGGTGGTCACCAGCGGCGGGCTCACCGGCGCCGTCATGTCGGTGAAGGACGACGCCATCGTGCTGCGTGTCCCGCCCGATAACATTAAGCTTGAGGTCACGCGCTCCTCGATCGTCACGCTAACGACACCGGAGGACCGTCCCAAGTCGTAAGAGGTTGCTGTCTCTCATGAACAAGAATCTTTTAACCAAAACTGTTCTCATCATCGCGTTGCTGATTGGCGCCGTCCTAGGCATCACCGGCATTCCCAGCAGCTTTACCCCGGCCGGTCTGGCACAGGCCGTCCAGAACCGCATTCATCTGGGACTGGACCTGAAAGGCGGCACGCACCTCATTCTTCAGGTGCAGGTCAACGACGCCGTCAATGCCGACACCGACCGCGATATCGAGCGGCTGAAGGACGACCTGAAGAAGGCCAACGTCGCCTTTGGCGATATCAGCAAGCCCGATCCGCAGAACCACCCCGAGCTCATCGCGATCAAGGGCGTGCCGCCGGAACAGGCCAGCGACCTCCGCCGCGAAATCATGGACAAGTTTCCGGATTACGACCTGACCTCGGGCGCGCAGAACGGTTGGTCGATGACCATGAAGCCGTCAGTCACCATCGATACGAAGAAAAAGGCGGTGCAGCAGGCGATTGAGACCATCCGGAACCGCATTGACCAGCTTGGCGTCTCCGAGCCGGTCATCCAGGAGCACGGATTGGGCGATTACCAAATCCTGGTGCAGTTGCCGGGCGTTGACGATCCCGCGCGCGTCAAGCAGATCATGCAATCGACGGCCATGCTGGAAATCCGGCAGGCGGTCAAAGGGCCGTATCCCAGCGAACAGGCCGCGATGCAGGACAACGGCGGTGTGCTTCCGCCCGATACCGTGCTGATGAAGGGCAGCAACGGCATGCACGGGCAGGACAACTCCGACGAGAACAGTGAAGCCTACTGGCTGATCAGCAGGACTTCGGCGGTCAGCGGCGGCGATCTGCGTTCGGCCGATGCGGGTACCGATGAGAATGGCCGTCCCGACGTGAACTTTACGCTGACCAACGAAGGCGGACGGCGGTTTGCCCAGTTCACCGGATCGCATGTCGGCGACAAGCTCGCCGTGGTGCTGGACAACCGCGTGAAATCGGTGGCGACCATCCAGGAACAGATTCACGATACGGGCCGCATCACCGGCGCATTTACTCCGCAGGAGACGCAGGATTTGTCGCTGACTTTGCGCTCGGGCGCGCTGCCGGCGGGCATCAAGTATCTGCAGGAAGTGACGGTGGGACCGTCGCTGGGCGCGGATTCGATTCGCGCGGGCGTGCGCGCCGCGGTCATCGGCATGGCCGCGGTGATGATCTTCATGCTCGTGTATTACCGTGCCGCCGGGATCAATGCCGATTTGGCGCTGCTGCTGAACCTGGTCATCCTGCTGGGCTTCATGGGCTACAGCAGTGCGACCTTGACGCTGCCGGGAATCGCGGGAGTGATCCTGACCGTCGGTATGGGCGTGGATTCGAACGTGCTGATCTTCGAGCGCATCCGCGAGGAGCTGCGACACGGCAAGACACCGTCGTCGGCCGTGGATCAGGGCTTCGCCCACGCCTGGCGAACCATCTTCGACACGCACGTGACGACGATCGTCTCGGCCGTCATCCTGTTCCTGTTCGGCACCGGGCCGGTGCAGGGATTCGCTGTCACGCTGAGCTTCGGTCTGCTGGCGAACCTGTTCACGGCGGTGTTCGTGTCGCGCGTAATCTTTGAAGCGATTCTGAACCGCCATCAGCGCGGCGAACCGCTGAGCATTTAAGGGCAGCAATTAGCAACTAGCAATTAGCTTTTGTTGAGACAAATACTGGGTCCGTGGGCAAGGGACGATGTTCGAATTCGCATCGGTCCCAGCCGCAAAGCGGCGGCATGAATTTAGGCGGGGGTGGTAGCCCCCGCAAGAGCGGCGCACATGTATGAGCCGCGGCAGCGGCGACACGACGATTGATTCGTTGGTCAAAAGGATTTTGAGGGTTTAGCGTGGAATTTTTTCGTGATACCAACATCGATTTTCTGGGCAAGAAGTGGTACTTTCTTGCCTTCTCGCTGATCTTCAGCGTCGCCGGAATCTGCTCCATGCTGTTCTGGCATCACATTCCGCTGGGGGTCGAGTTTCGCGGTGGAACGCTGGTCTACGTGAAGTTCGCGCAGACGCCCAACCTCGACCAGATCCGCCACGAGCTGGATCGCGCCGGGCTGCACGATCCTAAAATCCAGAGTTTCGGTCAGGCCTCGCTCAACGAGGTGCTGGTTGACCTCGGCTTGCAGGAGACCAGCGAAGCCGCGCTCGACAAGGGCAAGAACACCATCATCAACGCCCTTGAGCCGAAGCAGGACGCCGCTTCCGGCAAGCAGGACCTGAACAACACGGGCGAGTCCAGCCTGGAGCTGTGGCTGTTGAACAAAGACCCACTGCATCTGGGCACAGACGCCAACGTGCGCTACGCCAACATCGCGCATGCCATCGAAGATTTCCGCAACAAGAGCCGGGACGGAATCCTGACCTCCATCGACGAGCTGAAGAGTGTGGCGCCGCCGGAGGTGGTGAGCGCGCTGCAGCAGGACTTTTATACCTCGAATTTCGTGGTGCGGAACGTCGAGATCGTCGGCCCGCAGGTCGGCTCGCAGTTGCGCGCACAGGCGATACGTGCGACGCTCTACTCGCTGGCCGGCATGCTGGTGTATTTGTGGTTCCGGTTTGAGCTGATCTACGGCATCGCCGCAGTCGTGGCCTGCTTCCACGACAGCATCATTACCGTCGGTTTCTTCTCGCTGCTCGACAAGGAAATGACCCTGACGGTGATCGCCGCGATCCTGACGCTGATCGGCTACTCGATGAACGACACCATCGTCGTCTTCGACCGCATCCGCGAGAACCTGAAGCTGTTGCGCCGCGAACCGCTGGCCGACATCGTCAACAAGAGCATCAACCAGACGCTGAGCCGGACCATCCTGACCTCCGGCCTGACGTTCCTGACGGTGCTCTCGCTGTACGTTTTCGGCGGGGAGGTACTGCGTGGATTTTCGCTGGCCTTGGTGATCGGCATTCTGATCGGCACGTATTCGTCGATCGCGGTGGCCGCGCCAATGCTGGTGGCGTATCAGGATTGGCGCGCAAAACGTGCGGGACAAGCCGTGGCGGAGCGCATGGCGCCGCAACGCGGCAAAGCAAGCGAAAAGGTAAAGGTCAAGGTGTAACCAGAAACGCTGTGCCTCACTGGCCTGAATGGAATGTGCCTTGCAGGGCGCTCGCCTATTGCAACTGCCTGAGCGGGGTGTATACTGCGGGACGCCCTCTTATCCAGGCAGCCGTGCACGTCCAGGTTGTGTCTCCCGGCCCTAAAATTTCCTGTGGCTGCTTTGCTTTTCCGGGCACAAATACCCGAATTCTGGTGTCTAAGTTAACAGCACATTTCGGAGAACCGGCATGTTTGAAGACAGCCTCGTAGAATCGGGCGGAAGACTCAAGACCAAGCGTGGGGCAACCACGCTTATCTCCTTCATTCTGGAAATCTTGTTTTTGGGCATCCTGGTGCTGCTGCCGCTGATCTTTACCGAAGCGCTGCCCACCAAGCAGTTGATGACCATGCTCACCGCACCGCCGCCACCGCCACCGCCACCCCCACCTCCGGCGGCCGCACCGGTCATAGTGAAGAAGATCCAGAGCGAACTGGATAACGGGCAGCTTCGCACCCCTACGGCAATCCCGAAGAAGATTCAGATGATTAAAGAAGACGAGCCGCCACCCAGCACCGGACCGGCAGGCGTTGTCGGCGGCGTTCCGGGCGGCGTTCCCGGAGGCGCAATGAGTGGAGTGCTGGGCAGCGTGATGAGCAGCATGCCCACGGCTGTGCCCAAGGTCGCCACCCCGCAGCGTGTGCGTGTGTCGCAGGGCGTATCGCAGGGCTTGCTGATTCATAAAGTGCAGCCTGCGTATCCGCCGCTGGCGCGGCAGGCCCGCATTCAGGGAACGGTGGTACTGCAGGCGCTGATCGGCAAGGACGGCAGTATCCAGAACCTGCACGTGGTCAGCGGACATCCGATGCTGACCAACGCGGCGCTGGAAGCCGTGAAGGAGTGGCGCTACAAGCCTTATTACTTGAACAACGAACCAGTCGAGGTGGAAACCACGATCAATGTGAACTTCACGCTGTCGGGTGATTGATCCTTACGTTTGGCGCTGTTTTGCATCTAAGAGTCAGACCGGTGCTGCTGCTGATCGCGCCATCCGGTTAGAGTTTCGAAAACGTACGTAAGCTGCACTTTGCCGAGCCTGCTCTCGACGCGCAGAGCGGGCCCATAAGTTTGGATCCTGCAGTAACTCAGGTGTGCTGCTGTAACCGAAAGTTCCGAGGAGGAAAAGTCAACTCATGTTCCTAGCAAACCTTGCATTCTGTGCCCTCAGCCACGTTCCCACGGCTGCCGCCTGGGTTTTCCAGGAAGCGACCATTGGATGGGACCCGGTCTCGCTCTGGAAGCAGATGGGTATCCTGGCCAAGATCGTGGTGGTTATTCTGTTCATCATGTCAGGCTGGTCGATCGGGGTGATGATCGATCGCGCCATGGCGTTCAGCGCCGCTCGCAAGCAGTCGCGGGCATTCGCACCCGCGGTTGCCGGCGCGCTGCGTGAGGGCAAAATCGACGAGGCGATCAAGGTCGCCGAGCGCAACAAGAAGAGCCACCTGGCCAAGGTGGTGACCGCCGGCCTGCAGGAGTTCAAGGCCCACGGTGATTCCGCCGACATTCCCGGCGAGCAGATCGAAGCTTCCAAGCGTGCCCTGGAGCGTGCCGAAGCCATTGTTCACGCCGAGTTGAAGCGCGGTCTGGGCGGCTTGGCCACCATCGGTTCCACGGCCCCCTTCGTTGGCCTGTTCGGCACCGTGGTTGGCATTCTGAACGCCTTCAAGGAAATTTCCAGCCAGAAGGCCACCGGTCTGGGCGCGGTCGCGGGCGGCATTTCCGAAGCCCTGGTGACCACCGCTATCGGACTGTTCGTCGCGATTCCGGCCGTCATGATGTTCAACTACTTCACCGGCAAGGTGGAAGCCTTCGACGTGGAAATGGACAACAGCTCCAGCGAGCTGATCGACTATTTCCTGAAGCGTCGTCAGGTCCGCCGGTAACGGGAGAAGCCCGGTTTATCGGCCGATGGCGGCTCGGGCCGGGAGGAGGTTGAACTTATGGCACTGGCAATACGCAACGAAGGCAGCAAGGTCAATTCCAACATCAACGTCACCCCCATGGTGGACGTGATGCTGGTGCTGCTCATCATCTTCATGGTCATCACGCCCATGTTGCAGAAGGGGCAAAGCGTCGACATGGCCAAGGTGAATAATCCTGTGCCCATGCCCGACGCGGACAAGGACGACGCGCTGCTCGTGGTCGTGATGCGAGACGGCCAGATTTTCTTTGGCACCGATCGCATCAAGATGGACGAGCTCACCAACAAGGTGAAGGACCGCCTGGCCAATAAAGTGGACAAGCGGATCTTCATTCGCGCCGACCTGCGCGCCAAGTACGGCTACGTGGTGGACGTGGTGGACAACGTTCGGGCTGCGGGCGTTGACGATGTGGGCTTGCTGACGGAACAGAAACACGCGGGACCCGGCAATACTCCACCGCCATCCCCAGGCGGTGCGACTTCAGGCGCGGGTACCCAGTGAGGAGTTGACTTATGGGAATGACAGCCGGTGGGTCCGGCGGCGGTTATACCGCCGACATCAACGTGACCCCAATGATTGACGTGTTGCTGGTGCTGCTGATCATCTTCATGGTGATCACGCCCCTGACACCGAAGGGTTTAGACGCGCTGGTTCCTCAGCCGCCCAAGGACAAGCAGCAAGTGCAGCAGAACAACGACCGGACCATTGTGGTGCAGGTCCTCAGAGGCCCGGGCGACAAGCCGGCGCTCAAGATCAACCAGGACGACGTGACCTGGGAGAATCTTGAAGGCCGCCTCAACGACATCTTCAAGACCCGCGCGGAGAAGGTGATGTTCGTGAAGGCGGACACGGACCTGCCGTTCAACGATGTGGCGCAGGTCATCGACATCGCGCACGCCGCCGGTGTCGACAAGGTCGGACTCATCACGGCCAAGATTGAAGCCGGCGGTTAGCAGAACTTAGGAACGTAGTTCGGGCGGCAAACCTCCTTGCGAACGTGCGGGACGATGACGGTCGTCCCGCCTTCGTGCACCGAGTTACGTTATGGAGAGTGATATCGAACATGAACAAGAGCGGACGGGTACTGACGTTACTGGCAGTCCTCCTCGCGCTGCTCTCGGCAGTGGGTTGTAACAAGCTGCGAGCGCGCGATCAACTCAACAAGGGCGTCCAAGCTTATAAAAACGCAAAATACGAAGACGCTATAGAACATTTTAAGGACGCGGTCCAACTTGATCCCAGCTTGACCAATGCCCGCCTTTATCTGGCGACCGCGTACATGGGGCAGTACATTCCTGGCGCCGATGCTCCCGACAACAATCGCTATGCCGAGGAAGCCATCGACACGTTTAAAGAAGTGCTGAACCAGCATCCTCCTCAGCAGCAGCAAATCCACAGCCTGAAGGGCATCGCTTCGATGTATTTCCAGCAGAAGAAATTCCCCCAGGCCGAGGAGTATTACAAGAAGATCGCGGCGCTCGACCCCAACGATCCTGAGACTTACTACTCTCTGGCCGTCATCGACTGGATGGAAGCTTACCAGCCCGACCAGAAAGCCCGCGCCGAGTTGGGCCTGAAGCCGACCGATGAGCTGAAGGACAAGAAGGCTTGCGAACAACTGAAAGACGAAAACGCACAGCGGGTCCAAAGCGGCATTGACGACTTGAATAAGGCGCTTCAGCTTCGTCCCGACTACGACGATGCCATGGCGTACCTGAATCTGCTCTATCGCCAACGTGCCGAGTACGAGTGCGACAATCCCGACGCCCGCAAAGACGATCTGAAGTTAGCCGACGACTGGGTGGATAAGACGATGGCTACCAAGAAAGCCAAGGCCGAGAAGGCCGGTCCGACCGGAATTGTGACTACCGAGAGCTCGCAGTAGCGCGCTACGCCTTTCGCTCCCGGAACTATTGCGCCCCTCCCGGTAAGGAGGGGCGTTTTGTTTGTGACTCCAGGGCGCTTAATTTCGACCCGGCGCAGACGTTGGCAGCTCCAGTACACGCGAAAGCCCTTTAACTTTTCATGACTTTCTGCAACGCTTCCTGAAAGCGCTCCATCTCCTCGCTGGTGCCGACCGTGATGCGTACATACGTCGGCATGGCCGGCCAGGAGCGCCCGATCATCACACCCTGTTGCGCCATGGCGGCGATGACGTCCTTCGCTGGGCGCTTAGTATCGACGAGAAAACAGTTCGAGACCGAGGGGATGTAGGAGTAGCCGTTGCGATCGAGCCACTGGAAAGTTGCGGCCCGAACTTGTTCGTTGGTGCGCTTGCGATCGGCCACCAGGTTCGGTTCCTTGAGGCTGGCCGATGCCGCCGTGATCGCGGTTATGGGCATCGGGTTGGAGCCACCATACTGATACAGTCGCTCGATGAGGTCGGGGCGGGCGATGGCGAATCCGCAGCGCAGTCCCGCCATACCGTAGAGCTTGGAGAAGGTGCGCAGCACGATGAGATCTTTGCCGGCTTTCACCAGGTCGATCACGCTGGGCGCATCGCTGAAGTGAATGTACGCCTCGTCCACCAGCACGATGGACTGCTTCGGCTTGTTCTCCACCAGGTACTCGATATCGGAATGGCTGGTGAGCGTGCCGGTGGGATTGTTGGGCGTGCAAACGTAGAAGAGTCCCGCGTCGGCACCTGCCGCGAGCATGGCCTTCACATCGTGCGCATAGGTCTTGGTGAGCGGAACATTCACCACGCGCGCGTTCACCTGCTTTGCCGCAAATATGCCGGCCTCGAAGCTGGGATCGCCCGCGACATAGCTGGCGCGCGGGGAACAGAAAGCTCGCACCGAATAGTTCAGCGGCTCGGTCGAGCCGGCGTAGATGGCGAGGTCGTCGGTACTGACGCCCAGACTATCCGCGTATAGCTTCACCAACCCGTGATAGGACTTGAAGAGATAGCGTCCGCCCTGGGGAACGATCGCAATCACCGCGTCGCGCGCAGCCGCACATGGGCCTAACGGATTCTCGTTGGAGTCGATGAAGATCGCATCGGCGCTGTGGTCCGCCGGAAGCGGCGGCGCGGCAGCGTAGGCGAGCATCGGCTCGGTGGCAACGCGAAACGCCAGCGCGGCCGAGGCCAACGCCGATGCTTGCAGGAACGATCTGCGGGAAAATGGCGAATTAGGCGCGGGAGACATGGATAGCTCCTTTGGCAGTCATCTTATATCGTTTCCAGCCGACCGAGGTATGCGCCGAGTTTCTTGAAAGGCATTCCGATGCATTCGGTGCGCGCTGATGGATAAATCTGGGTCAGGCTGTCTTCCTGTAGAATCAATGTCGCTATGAACGCCGCGGTACTACACACGCTGGGCCAGCCGCCGCGATGCGAGCAGTTCGCGGAGCCCGCTGCACAAGATGGCGAAGTCATTGTGCAGGTGCGCGCCGCTGCGCTGAAGCCCGTCGACAAGCAGTTGGCCAGCGGCTCCCACTACGCCAGCAACCGGGCAGTTCCGTTTATCTGCGGCATCGATGGCGTGGGTGTTCTCGACGATGGTAAGCGCGTTTACTTCGGTGGCCCGAGGCCGCCTTACGGCGCGATGGCGGCACGAACTGTGGTTCGCAGCGCGTTCACCTTCCTGTTGCCTGAGGATCTAAGCGACGAAACCGCCGCAGCGGTGGCGAATCCCGGAGTCTCGGCGTGGCTGTCGCTCGCGGACCGCGCAAAGTTGACGTCGGGCGAGAATGTTCTGATGCTCGGAGCCACGGGAATTACCGGTAAACTGGCAGTCCAGATCGCTAAGATTCTGGGTGCCGCGCGGGTGGTCGCAGCCGGACGCAATCGCGAGCGCCTGAACGAATTGCGTAAACTCGGCGCTGACGCAACCATTCAGCTCGACACCTCCGAGGATGAGCTGCGCGAGGCAATCGCCCGCGAGGCCGGCAAATCCGGCTTTCAGGTTGTGCTGGATTACGTGTGGGGCCGCCCCGCCGAGGCGTTCTTCGCCGCAATTACGCGCAAGGAATTTGCCGCCGTCGCAGCCGAGACGCGCTATCGTGCAAGTGGGCGAGAGCGCAGGCGCGACCATCTCGTTGCCGGCGGCAGTTCTGCGGAGCACGCCGTTGACGATTATGGGCACAGCGGGAATTCCGTCGCGCGAAGTGCTGGTTGACGCATTGCAGAAGGTCATGACCCATGCCGCGAGTGGAGAGCTACGCATCGCCACGGAAAGCGTGCCGCTGGCGGAGATCGAAGAAGCCTGGGGACGCGATCCGCAGGGGAGCAGGATCGTGATCGTACCGAACCCAGGTTAGCGTCCAAAAGACGGACGCGAACCTGGGGCACCGCGGGTTCGTTGTTATTTCCTGGCACTCGGTTTATGGTGAATTTCGAAAAGCTGCCTGCCGACAACTGTTCACTGACAACCGACAACTGCCTTTTATCCACTATGTCGTATGTGCATCACGTCGCCGTCTTTCACGATGTACTCCTTGCCTTCGAGGCGCAGGGTGCCGCGGTTGCGGCCTTCCGCTTCGGATCCGGCCTCGAGTAGCTGGTCCCAGTGGATGGTCTCGGCGCGGATGAAGTGATGTTCCAGATCGGTGTGGATCGCGCCGGCAGCGTTGACGGCTTTGGAGCCACGCTCGACCGTCCAGGCGCGGCACTCGTCTTCGCCGACGGTGAAGAATGAGATCAGACCGAGCAGTTCGTAGGTCTTGCGGATGAGGCGCACCAGGCCGCTCTCTTTCAGGCCGTAGCTGGAGAGGAATTCGGCAGCATCTTCGTCGCTCATCTCGGCGAGCTCGGCTTCGACCTTGGCGCAGACGGCAAGCGCACCTGTGTTGGGCCGCGACGCGACCTCGCCGATGCCGTACTTCGCGATCGCTTCCTCCAGCTCCTTGCCCAGGCGTCGCGCTTTCGCTGATGTTGAGCACGTACAGCATCGGCTTCTCGCTGAGAAACATGAAGCCGCGCACGCGTTTCTTGTCTTCCGGCGTCATCTCCATTTCGCGCAGCGGGCGCTCGGTTTCGAGATGCGCCTTGGCGCGGACCAGCAGGTCGTGCTCGCGTTCGATCTCGTCCGTCTTCATCTTCTTGCGGTCTTTTTCGACGCGCTCCAGGCGCTTCTCGACCTGTCCGAGATCGTTCACGATGAGGTCGAAGTCGATGTTTTTGATGTCGCGCAGGGGGTCGATGGGCCCGACGTGAGCAATCGAGTCGTCCTCGAAGACGCGCACCACGTGCGCCAGCGCGTCGACGTTGCGCAAGTTGGCGGCGAAGGCGGTCTCGTTCAGCGCCTCTTTGGAGAGCGCGGCCACGTCGGCGTACTCGACGCTGGCGTGAATCAGCTTCTTGGGGTTGTAGAGTGCAGCCAGGCGGTCGAGGCGATCGTCGGGAACGCGGGCGACGCCGAGATGGGCCTCGCGCGGATTGCCGCTGCGCTGCGCCACCTGCTGCTTGGTCAGCATGACAAAGAGAGAAGTTTTGCCTACCTGCGGCAGGCCGATGATGCCGGTTTTCATAGGAAGCAATTAGCAGTTAGCAGCTAGCAATTAGCCGGGCGACGGCTTGAAACGTCGCCGTTTTCAGACTAAATGAAAATGGGATTCGGCGCTGTGACGGAGAACGCTACAGCTGGAAGGTCGCCGGACGGGTAGGTTGGGCGAGTTGCAACCGCCTTGGTCCTGCGCCATCCAAGATATATACAAGCAACCCGGCGCCTAGCGGCGCCGGGCTGAAAAAGCTCTTAGCGGGACATCGCGGAAACTTCTCCAGGAGAGCGGACATGAACCATCTCGGCAGCTTTTTGGAACGCAACCAAGAATTCGCAGCTCAGCAGTCTGCTGCGGGCACATTGATGCCTTCGCTTTCGAGCGCGCTACCGAAGGTGAAGGCCGTCGTCATCGGTTGCGCGGATATGCGCGTTGACCCTGCTCATGTGCTTGGAATCAGGCCGGGCGAGGCCGTTGTAATGCGTAACATCGGCGGTCGCATCACGCCGGGATTGCTGCAGCAGTTGGGCCTGCTGGGGAGAATCGGTGAAGTGGCTGGCGAGATTCCTGGAGGCGGCGGAGAGTTTCACCTCATCATTCTTCAGCACACCGATTGCGGCATCACTCGCCTGGCAAACGAGGCGGCCATGTTGTCGCAGTATTTCCAAGTACCAGAAACGGATCTCAAGACGAAGGCAGTTACCGATCCTCGCGCTGCGGTCGCCATCGACGTTGCTTTGCTGCGGACGATTCCAGGATTGCCGGGCGCCTGGTTAATCTCCGGCCTGGTCTACGACGTGGCGACCGGGCAGGTTGAGATCGTAGTGCCGCCATCTCTCATGCGTACTTCGTAATCGGCAAAATGGTGGAGACGCGTCGCACCTGCGAGACACTGACGAGTCGGAACAACGACGAAGACCCGTCAAGTTTTGGAAACTCGAAACCTGAAACTTGAAATTCGAAACTGCTACGTCATCCTCCTCGCGGTCAGGTACAGCAGCGCCAATCCCAGCACCAGCACGGTGCCCTCGATGCGCGTGGACCAGACGTGCAGGCGGTTGAACTCGACGCGGCGCGCGTCGTCGGGTGGCACGTTGTCGATGACGACCATCTGTCGCTTCAGGTCTTCCATTCTGGCAGCTACGCCGAAGATGCTAATCAGCGTGAGGATGATCATCGCGTAAATCAGCAAATTGCGCGCGGCAAACGGTTCGGCGACGCCGTTGACAGCGCGCGCGTCGATCATGGATGTGATGGAAAAGACCACGCCGCAGCAGATGCCCATCCAGTGCAGTACGCCAAGAGTGCGACTGACCACGTTGCCGGCCAATTGTCTGGTCGGCAGAATACTGGGGTTAAACAGGGCGGGCGCCATGACGAAGGCGAAGAAGATCAGGCCGCCGATCCAGATTACGAGCGATAGAAGCATCAGGTATCGAACGAAAGACATGATGACCTCGGACAGATCGTGACTAGCAAGACCCTAACACGCGACCCGCAATGGCTGTTCTTCCTCAAGCCGGAGAGAACTCTCGATTCTAACGCCCGGTTGCGTGTCGGCCGCCCAGGCAGCGGCGGTGACTGAACAGCGGCTCTCGATTGTTGCAGCTATTAGGGCATCTTTGGCATGGGAAGACTCCATCGGAATGAAAGCGACCATTTCGATTACGAACACGGGGGTGACAAAAGCAACATGAAGCGGAGACTGATTCTTCTGACAGCAACAGTTTTCTTGTGCGGCTGCTGGGCGTTGGCCCAGGCGGGCGCAGGGGCAGGCGCGGGAGCCGGAGCTGGAACCGGCGCGGGCGCGGGCGCCTCGGCTACGCCGGGCGGCCAGAACGGCAGCAACAGGGGCCAGAGTGGATCGATGGGAACCGGAACGCAGAGCAGTCCAGGCACCGAGGGCACTGCGAACGGAGCCGGCGCGAACACGCCGAGCGGAGCCAACACGTCCCCGGGCACGACGACACCCGGGATAAACAACTCGAGCCCCACGGGCGCTCCGAACTCTCCCTCTGCCGCTCCTAACACGCCGACCGGAAACCCGAGCACGGGCGTAGGTGGCACGGGCACCGGCGTGGGAACTCCAACCGGAAATGGCAACATGGGCGCTGGTACCGGCAACGGGCAGGGAGTTCAATGGATCTACGACCGGCAACGGCACCACGACTTCCCCGGGCGGCACGAATGGCGGGGCCAGTGGAACCACCCCACCGCAGATGTAGCCGCAACAGCTAAGGCATGAAATGGAGCCCGCGAGGGCTCCTTTTTTTCGCGCAGCTTAGGGACGGGCAGCGCCGGCGAGCGGGGCAGCCGTCTTGTGCTTGACCGCAATGTCGATGAAGGCCAGGGCGGCGCGGCTCAGGGCCTTGTCCTTGCGAAAGACCAGTGCGAGATCGCGTTGAATGGCGGCGTCGGCAATCTCCACGGCGGCCAGCACCTTGGCTTGCAAATCCTCCACGACATTGGAGCGCGCGATAAATCCCACGCCGATGCCGGCGGCAACGAAGCGCTTCAGCAGCTCGCTCGAATCGAGCTCCATGGAAACTGTCGGCTTCACGCGATGCTCTTCGAAGATGTTCTCCAGCGCGTCGCGCGTGCGGCCCAGCTTGGGCAGAAGTAGCGGATACTCCGCAGTTTCCGCGATCCTGGCTTTGCCGCGGGCCGCTAACGGGTGACCGGGCGGCGTGATCACCACCAGCTCATCGCGATGAATGACGACGACGGTAAGCCGCTTGTCATTCACCGGCGTGGAGACGACGCCGAAGTCGCACGAGTTCTCCACAATGGTTTCCAGGATTTTGCTGTGCTCCAGGCGCTTGACCCCGACCGCCACATTGGGGTACTGGCGCTTGAATTCGGCAAAGACCTCGGGGAGGATATGCAGGCAGGTGCCTTCGTTGGCGGCGACCACGATCTCGCCGCGCGGCACACGCTGCATCTCGGCCAGCGCGATCAGCACCACGCGGCGCTGCTCCAGCGTCTCCTGAGCGTATTGCAGGAAGACCTTGCCGGCTGCGGTGACCGCCACCTTGCCGCCGCTGCGGTCGAGCAGCCGCGCCCCGACCTCGTCCTCCAGCGTGCGGATTTGCGCCGAGATCGCAGGCTGGGTGCGGAAACGGCGCTCGGCCGCGCGCGAGAAGCTGCTCAGCTTGGCGACCTCCACAAACGTTTCCAGTTGATCGAAGTCCATAAAAGCAGCAATTAGCAGCTAGCAATTCAATTGGCTGTTGGCCTTGGCTTCGCCCCTACTAGAGCATGTTTCCGCGAGATTGTCACCCCACAGGCGTGTGACGCAGCGGATCGATTTCCTTAATGAATTGCAGAGGGAGGGGTAAAAACAAGCGCCGTAGGCGCAAAAGAGGTTAGCCCAGCGCTTCAGCGCTGGGTGGGCATCGTTTAATGATCAGGAGCCCCTTCAGGGGCGACACCACGCCTCATAAAATCGATAATGATGTGAGGTCGTCACGCGAGGGAAATTTTGTCATTGCCTGATTCACCGCAACCTCCACTTTACGTCGGCACCTCCGGCTGGGCGTACACCATCTGGAAGCCAGACTTTTATCCGAAGAACGTAGCGTCGAAGAACTTCCTGAAATACTATGCGACGCAGCTCAACGCGGTAGAGGTGAATTACACCTTTCGCCGGAGCCTCACGGAAAAAGCTGCGACTGGCTGGATCGCCGATGTGGGGCCGAACTTCCGCTTCGTCCTAAAGGCCAACCAGTACATCACGCACATCAAGCGGCTGCAAAATGTGGAAGAGCCGGTGCAGCGATTTCTTGCGTCGCTGCAACCGCTGGCTTCGCAGCTTGGGCCGGTGCTGTTTCAGTTACCACCGAACCACAAGGCCGACGTTTCCGTGCTGCGGGATTTTCTGGCCCTGCTGCCGCGCAACTTCAAAGCCGCGTTTGAATTTCGGCACGCCTCGTGGTTCGCGGAGGAAATCTACCAGGCACTGCGCGATCACAATGCCACGTTGTGCATTGCTGAGACGGAAAAGCTCACCACGCCCGAGGTGCGAACCGCGAACTACATTTATTTCCGGTTTCGACAGCCGAGCTATTCCCCGGAGGAAGTGAAGAAACTGGCAGAGCGCATTGGGGGCTGCGTTGCAGATGGGCTGGAGACCTACGCGTTCTTCAAACACGAGGAAGACCCGCGCAGCCCGCTGAATGCGGTGGAGCTGCTGAAGATCGTGCAAAATCCGCCGAATACGGAGCGAGATTCAAAGGTGTCATCCTGAGCGCAGGCGAGACATTTTCTTGCGTCGTAGGAACAGCAAATAGCCTACAACGGACGGCGAAAACACAATAGGCTGCTGTTGCGCATTTGGGTTCCCCGGCACTTGGGCCTACAATCCGCAGTGGATACCGTTCTAAACTTCTGAGTAGCTGGAGGTACCTCGTGCCCGGCATAGCTGGCATTGTTGTCATCGTTATCGTCGTTCTTTACATCATTAACTCGATCAAGATCCTGGCCGAGTATGAGCGGGGCGTGATCTTTCGCCTGGGTCGCCTCCTGGGGACGCCGAAAGGTCCTGGCATCATTCTGGTGTTCGCGCCTATCGATCGCATTGTGCGCGTCTCGCTGCGGCAGGAGGCGCTAGAAGTGCCGCCGCAGGACATCATCACCCGTGATAACGTCACGCTCAAAGTCAATGCCGTAATTTTTCTGCGCGTGATCGATCCCAACAAGGCCGTGGTTGCAGTTTCGAATTACATGTACCAGACGTCGCAATTCGCGCAGACCACGCTGCGCTCGGTGCTGGGTGAGGTCGATCTGGACGAACTGCTGGCACACCGCGAGAAGATCAACCTGCGGCTGCAATCGATCCTCGATCAGCACACCGATCCCTGGGGCGTGAAGGTGACTAATGTCGAGGTCAAGCAGGTTGACCTGCCGGAGACGATGACGCGCGCCATGGCCAAGCAGGCCGAGGCGGAGCGCGAGAAGCGTTCGAAGATCATCCACGCCGAAGGCGAATTCGCGGCGGCGCAGCGGTTGATCGACGCAGCCCACCTGCTCGCTCAAGAGCCGGTCAGTATTCAGTTGCGCTATCTGCAAACGTTGACCGAGATCGGCGTGGAGAAGAACACAACCATCATCTTCCCGATTCCGGTGGATTTGCTGGCCGGGCTGCTAAAGGCGGGCACGGCGAAGATTGGCGGCTTCCAGCCTCCGCCGGCGGAGAAGGTTTAACCGAGGTTCAATTTGCATACGATCGCATCATCGGAAGATACCGAGATCACGCTAGGCGTAGGCAAGCTGCTGGGGTTGTTCTTTCTGCTGGCGGCAATTTGTGGAATTTTTTTCTCCATTGGATACTCGCTGGGCAGGAGCGCCGGCCGCGAACAGGCCATGAACGATCAGCCGCAGGTGAGCGCCGCATCCGATGCAGCGCCGGCGAGCTCAGGGGCGGCGGAAGGTAAACCCTCGGCAGCGGTGGCAAAGCCGCAACAGCAAGATGCCCCGGCGAGCGATTCCACCGCCTCCACAACCGAACCTTACGTTTTACAAAGCTGTGCAACAGAGCGGCCCTGAAGTTGAGCCGGCGCCCACAAAGCCGAAGCCAGCGGATTCGGTCGCGGAGAAGGACGTGGCTGTTTCTGCGATGGCGGCCAAATCGCCTGCGAATGCCCCTGCGGCATCGCCCAGCGCGAGCAACGCGGATGTGATCTCGCACACCTCGCCGGTCACCGGCCCCGGAACCATTGTTGTGCAGATTGCCGCGCTGTCGCGCGAGGACGACGCGGTCTCGCTGGCGGGTGCCCTGCGCAAGAAGAATTACAACGTGTTCGTAGTCAATAATCCAGTCAACAACGACAAGTTCTACCATGTGCAAGTGGGGCCATTTAACAATCTCGCCGACGCGCAGGCGATGAAAGCCAAGCTGGTCGCCGAAGGGTACAACCCGATCATCAAGAAGTAGCGCTTTTCGGCATTGAGAAGAGCTGTCACCGGCTGAAACCGGTTCGCGAAGTAAACAGAAAGCGCTATCGGCACGACCGAGGTTGTGCCCTGACTCATGTCCTCCGCAAAGACGAATTTTGGCAGCATGAAAATTGTTTCCTGTCACACAGACTCCAACCCCTCCCCTCGCTCCGGCTCGGGATGACAGTCAAATGAACAGGGAGGTGTGACCGTTCCGCCGCTCGCACTCTGTCCTGGTTGGCTAAACTATTCCTGAGGTGTTATTCGCCGATAATCAGGAAAGAGGTTGCAATCATGGCAGGCAGCAAGCGAGGCGTCATTGGAATTCTCACCGGGGGCGGCGACGTGCCCGGGCTTAACCCAGCCATTCGCGCCATCACCCTGCGCGCAGTCAGCGAGAACTATGGAGTCATCGGGCTGCGACGCGGCTGGGCTAGCCTGATCGACATGGTGCGCGACAAAGACTACGACAACCGGGACAACTTCCAGCACCTGACTGAGGAAGTCGTGAATCGCGCCGGGCGCACCGGCGGCACATTCCTGCACACCTCGCGCACCAATCCCAGCCGGGTGCGCAAGAACGACGTTCCGGAGCACCTGCGCGATACCTATCGCGCCGAGCGCAACGACCTGACGCCTGAGGTGCTGAAGAACCTCGAATGGCTGGGCATCGATTACCTCATCCCCATCGGCGGCGATGACACTCTCAGCTATGGCGTGCGTCTGTTTCAGGAAGGTCTCAGGGTCATCGCCGTCCCCAAGACCATGGACAACGACGTGCCGGGCACGGATTACTGCATCGGCTTCAGCACCTGCGTCACGCGCATTATCGAGATGTCGAACCGGCTGCGTACTTCTGCCGGCTCGCACGAGCGTCTGCTGATCATGGAAGTCTTCGGGCGTTATGCCGGCTTCACGGCGATGCTGCCCACCATGGCGGGCGCGGCCAATCGCTGCGTGATTCCCGAGTACAAGTTCAGCATCGATAAGCTGACCGAGCTGCTGGTCGAGGACCGCAACCACAATCCCAGCAAATATTCGGTGGCGCTGGTGTCGGAAGGCGCGATGTTCGAGGGCGGCGACATGATTTTTGAGGCCGACGCGAAGGACGCCTTCGGCCACAAGAAGCTGGGCGGGATCGGCAACATCGTTGCCGACCGTGTGAAAGAGTTATCGGCGCATTACAACGGTGGCAAGCCGCTGGACGTGATGCATCAGAGCCTGGGATATCTGGTGCGCTGCGGCGATCCCGATGCTATCGACTCGATCGTGCCCATGGCCTATGGCAATATGGCGCTCGACCTGGTTTTGACCAACGTGCATGGCCGGCTGGTGGTGCTGCGCAATGGGCGCTACGATAACATGCCGATTGAAGTCGTGGTTTCTACCAAGAAGGTGGTCAACGTAAGAGATCTGTACAACACCGAGCGGCTGCGCCCGCGCTATAAGCATTTCGAGATGAAGCCGCTGTTCATCATGACCAGCGACCTGGGGTGATTCGCACCGACTGTGCCGCCTTGGGGAAGCTTCGGCAACAGCGCAAAGGCCTTGACAGCAAATCATCCCGTGTTACTGTTTTGAGCGTTGACGAAAGGCCCTGCGCCCATGATGCCGTTCAACAGGCTGCTCGCTTCAGCGGTTCTGCCGGCCCTCCTGGTCTTCCTTCCGGGCTGCCACAAAGCGGCGCCAAGTGGACCGCAGTACATCATGCTCACCTACAACGGCGGTAACTGCGAGCAAAATGGCGGATCGCCCATTGTCGAGATTCATGCGAACCAGCCGGTCATCTATCAAGGCGCCACCGCGCAACTGGAATTCCAGATCAACTTTGCGCGCTGCCCATTAGCTGCGGACAATTGTCCGGTGAACAGCCCCAACGGCACATCAGTGAATGTGGGCGCGCCGCTGCCGAGCGCTGTTGGTTCGACCTTCATGTACAGCAGCATGAAGATCGACAATGAGCCGTGCAACGGCGCCCAATCCATGGGCCTGCGGGTTCTTCCCAGCCCATAGCGGCAATAACTTCGACCTCGTTACCGTATTTCGATGACGCTGCCGCCGGCGGACTCGTGCAGCTCCTTGGTGCGCTCGATCACGCGGTTGGTGAAGGCGAAGATGGATTTCGCGTGCGGCGACTGTTCGCCTTCCATCACGATGGGATGGCCGCTGTCGCCGCCTTTGCGGATGTCGGGGTCAAGCTCGATCGAGCCCAGGAACGGAACACCGAACTGCTCGGCCGTGCGCTTGCCTCCACCCTTGGAGAAGATATCGATCTCGTGCTGGCAGTGCGGGCAGACGAAGTAGCTCATGTTCTCGACGATGCCGAGGATGTCGACCTTCACCTGCTTGAACATCTCGATGGCCTTGCGCGCGTCCTGCAGTGAGACGTCGCTGGGCGTCGTCACCACGACCGCGCCGGTGAGCGGCACCGTCTGCACCAGCGAGATCACCACGTCGCCGGTGCCCGGAGGCAGGTCGACGACGAGGTAGTCGAGCACGCCCCACTCCACCTGGCCGAGAAACTGCTTGATGATGGAGTGCAGCATGGGCCCGCGCCACACCAGCGGCTTGTCGCCCGGGCTGAGGAAGCCCACGGAGATGACTTTCATTCCGTAGCGCTCGGGCGGCAGGATGCGGTTGTCGCCGACGATGTTCGGGGGCTCGCTGGAGCCCAGCATCAGCGGAACGTTGGGCCCGTAGACGTCGGCATCGAGCAGCCCGACTTTGTGGCCGCTGCGGGCGAGCGCGACGGCGAGGTTGACGGCGAGCGTGGTCTTGCCGACTCCGCCTTTGCCGGAGCCGACTGCGATGATGCTGCTGACGCCGGGAAGCGGTTGCGGTTCAGCCTGCGAGGGGCCGTGCATATGCGAATGAGAGCTCACTTGGGTTCCTGGTGCGCGTAGGATGGAAGGCGCAAACCATGATTATACGACGCGCAGCGGTGGGCGGAGCGGGGCCAAGCGGCAGCTCTGCATCGGCTAGGCGAAAATCTGCTTCTAAGTTAGCAGTCGGTCTTGCGTTTCCGCTTACATAATGACAACTCTCTTCCTGGCTGTGGTGCGCTCAAGTCCGCTATGGACGTGGTTGCACCGCCTCGGCGGTCCCGGACTGATTCTCCTGGGTCTGGTCGACAACTCCGCCATCCCGCTGCCCGGTGGCATGGACGTGTTCGTCATTTTGCTGGCGGCGCATCATCCCGCCTGGTGGCCGTATTACGCATTCATGGCGGTTGTGGGAGCCGTGATTGGCGGCTATGTGACCTATCGCCTGGCGGAAAAGGGCGGCGAGGAGACCCTGGAAAAGAAGGTCGGGAAACCGCGTGCCGAAAAAGTCTATCGCCGCTTCAAGAAGCACGGCTTTTCGGCCATCGTCATCGGCGCCATTCTGCCGCCGCCATTTCCGGTCGTCCCGTTCCTCATTGCTGCCGGCGCCTTACAGTATCCCAAGAAGAACTTCATTGCGGCGCTGGCGACCGGCAGGGCGATTCGCTATTTTGGCCTGGCGTATCTCGG
This sequence comes from uncultured Acidobacteriaceae bacterium, assembly GCA_963713465.1. Taxonomy (GTDB): domain Bacteria; phylum Acidobacteriota; class Terriglobia; order Terriglobales; family Acidobacteriaceae; genus Bog-257. Next base: position 142,772 of record CAVQLZ010000003.1, on the reverse strand, counting down.
GCATATTTACGGCAAGGCGATTGTGGATTGGGGAGCACGCTATTACCAACCGATCTTCTGGTCGCTGATCGCGCTGGCCGTTCTCGGCGGAGTTGCTGCGGCCGTGTACTTCGCGTGGTATCGCCCGAAGAAGCAGCGCGAGGAGCGTCAAGAAGGCAAGAAGGTCGAGGAGTTCCCTATCCCGTTTCGCCGAACAGAATCAGCCAGGACAAGAAAAGACAAGCCAAATAACTCAGCGGACATCCGTGACGTCAGCGCGTTGGCCACGGCGCGCAATGACGCTCCTTTTCGGTAACGCGTCAATGCGAAATCTGCTCGTTTAGCTGGCCAAAGCTGCCTTTCGGCCTTAAAATATTGGGAGTTTTCCAGTTGCTCGCTATCCTAGTTGATAGGCTAGAACTGACCAGCGGTACCACTGTGTCCAGCTGACGTACTCTCACTCGCCCCTTATGCGAAAAACGAGGCGGATTCCAAGCAGCGGACAATAATTTAAGGAGCGCGACGTTGTCCCAAAAACGCTATTTGTTTACTTCCGAGTCGGTGACCGAAGGTCACCCCGACAAAATTGCCGATCAGATTTCCGATGCCATCCTCGACGCCTGCATTAAAGAAGATCCCTACAGCCGGGTGGCCTGCGAAACCCTGACCGCGACCGGGCTGGTGGTCATCGCCGGCGAAATCACCACCAAAGCTTACGTCGATTTCCAGACGCTGGTGCGCGGCGTGGTCGCCTCCATCGGCTATGACAATGCGCTTTATGGATTCGACTCCAACACCTGCGCGGTGATCTCCAGCATCAACAAGCAGTCGGGTGACATCGCCATGGGCGTTGACACCGGCGGCGCGGGCGACCAGGGCATGATGTTCGGCTACGCGACCAACGAAAACGAAAACTTCATGCCGACGCCGATTTTCCTGGCGCACAAGCTCTGCCAGCGCCTGACGGAAGTCCGCCGAAACGGCGCTCTTCCTTACCTTCGGCCCGACGGCAAGTCCCAGGTCACAGTTGAATACGACGAGAACCATAAGCCGGTGCGCATTGACGCCGTCGTCATTTCGTCGCAGCACTCCGAGACCGTCAGCAATGAGGAACTGCGCGCCGACATTCTGAAGCACGTGATCCAGGCCGCGCTGCCGCCGGAGATGCTGGACGAAGACACCAAGTACCACATCAATCCCACGGGACGGTTCGTCATCGGCGGACCGATGGGCGACACCGGACTGACCGGCCGCAAGATCATCGTCGACACCTACGGCGGCATGGGACGCCACGGCGGCGGCGCATTCAGCGGCAAGGACCCGACCAAGGTCGATCGCTCGGCATGCTACATGGCGCGTTACGTCGCGAAAAACATCGTCGCCGCGGGGCTGGCGGACCGCTGCGAAGTGCAGCTCGCGTACGCGATCGGCGTGGCTGAGCCGGTCAGTGTGCTGATCGATACGTTTGGTACGGCCAAGGTCGACGAGAGCAAGATCGCGCAGTTGGTGCTCGCGAATTTCAAGCTGACGCCGAAGGGCATTATGGAGTCGCTTGACCTGCGCCGTCCGATCTACCGCAAGACGGCGGCCTACGGACACTTCGGCCGCAACGATCCCGACTTCACGTGGGAGAAGACGGACAAGGCCGCAGCGCTGCGCGAGCAGGCCGGCTTGGCCGGCGCAGAGCAGAAGAGCGCCAAGGCCGCGAAGTAGATTCGGTGCCCCAGGTTAGCGTCCAAACGCGCGGTGCCCCACGTTCGTCCGCTTTTTGGACCAACGTAGGCCCAGGTTAGCGTCCAAACGATGGACGCGAACCTGGGGCACCTTCGAACGATCCCGCTTGAAACTCGAAACTCGAAACTGGTTTTAGGAGCTTATGTCTACCACATCCACTCGCGTTGCCGGCGACGTCGCCGACCTGGCCCTTGCCGATCTTGGCAAGAAGCGTATCGACTGGGCCAACCAGTCGATGAAAGTGTTGCAAATCATCCGCAAGGATTTCATCAAGAACCAGCCGCTGCGGGGCATCCGCATTTCCGCGTGCTTGCACGTCACGGCTGAAACCGCCAACCTGGGGATCACGCTGCGCGATGGCGGCGCTGAGGTCGTACTGTGCGCCTCCAACCCGCTCTCCACGCAGGACGATGTTGCGGCATGTCTCGTGCGCGATTACGGCATTCCGGTTTACGCCATCAAGGGCGAAGACAACGACACCTACTATCAGCACATCATGTCGGCGCTCGACCACAAGCCGCACATCACCATGGACGACGGCGCCGACCTGGTCACCACGGCGCTCACCAAACGCACCGATGTGCTCGATGGCGTGATCGCCGGCACAGAAGAGACCACGACCGGCATCATCCGCCTGCGGGCGATGGCGAAGCAGGGCGTGCTGCGCTATCCCATCATCGCGGTGAACGATGCCGATACCAAGCACCTGTTCGACAATCGTTACGGCACCGGACAATCGACCATCGACGGCATCGTACGCGCGACCAACTTCCTGCTGGCAGGATCGAAGTTCGTTGTCGCTGGCTACGGCTGGTGCGGCCGCGGATTGGCCAGCCGCGCGCGCGGACTGGGCGCTGAGGTCATCGTAACCGAAATCGATCCGACGAAGGCCATCGAAGCCGTGATGGACGGCTTCCGTGTGATGAGCATGGACGAAGCCGCCAAGATCGGCGACGTCTTCTGCACGGTTACCGGCAACAAGAGCGTGCTGCGCCAGCAACATTTCGAGGCCATGAAGGACGGGGCGATCGTCTCCAACTCCGGCCACTTCAACGTCGAGATCGACATCCCCGCGCTGGAGAAGATGTCGTCGTCGAAGCGCACCACGCGGCCGATGGTCGAGGAGTTCTCGCTGCGCGATGGCCGCAAGATCAACCTGCTGGGCGAAGGCCGCCTCATCAACCTGGCGTCGGCTGAAGGCCATCCGCCGTCGGTCATGGACATGAGCTTCGCCGACCAGGCGCTGTCAGTCGAGTACCTGGTGAAGAACCACAGCTCGCTGGAGAAGAAGGTCTACGTGGTTCCGGAAGACCTCGACAAGAGGGTGGCGCGGTTGAAGCTGGAGTCGATGGGCATCAAGATCGACCGCCTCACCCCCGAGCAGGAAGAGTACCTGGCCAGCTGGAACGAAGGAACGTAGGTGAAAGGGCACGGCTTCAGCCGTCCCGCAGAGGTGCAATGAGAGTCCGGGCTTTAGTCCCGGATCAGGGGGCGGCAGCGATGCCGCCCTTTAATGTTTGCGCCTACCGATACCGCTGCGCCAGTACGCGCTCGTCGGGGCTCATCTGTTGCCAGATCAGGTCGCGGTTCTGCAGCGCCCACTGGCTGTTGGGATCGGCGGTGAGCGCGGAGCTGAGCCAACGATAGGCTTCCACGCGGTTGCGCGACACGCAGGTCCCGGTCGAATACATTGAGGCCAGACGGCTGCGCGCGCGAGCATTTTCCTTCTCCGCTGCGGTCTTCAGCAAGACGACGGCCTGCTCGCAACTGCGGGGAACGCCATCGCCCTGGATGTACATGTCAGCCAGTTGCACCGGGGCGTCGGGATTCCCCTTGGCAGTGGCCTTCCACAACCACGCCGCTTCGGCCGCGGAGTCGCTGGCGTTCTTCGCCTTGACCATCTCGTCGGCGCCGGGAGCCGGCTTGGCGGCATTGTCCGGAGCGGCGCTCGCATCCGCCTGGCGTTTTGTTTGAGGTTTGTTGGCAGCAGCAGCTGGTTCAGCGGAGTTGTCAGCCGCGGGCTTCTTCTGGTTTGCATCCATGTCGGCCGGGGCACCACTCGGTGTCGAAGCCGCATTCGGCGGCGCCGGCGAGCCACTCGGAACGGTTGTCGCCGCATTTCCCGCGGTCTGGCTGGCGGGCGGCGTCGGTGCGGCACCTGCATTGTCCGTTCCCGTCGTTGAAGTCCGCACCGGCGGCTGCCCATGAGGTTGTTCCTGCACCTGAATTTCCGGCTTAGCATTATCATAGGCAGCCGGGGCGGGCTCGCCGGCAATTTGCGACATCGCACTCTGGCCGAGTTTGTGCAGCTTGGTGCGAATCACCTCGACCGGGCCGTTGTCGGTCTGGTGAACTTGCGAGCGCCATTCCAATACTCCCAAAGCGACCAGGACCAGGGCCACAGCAGCTGCGAACCAGGCCCTCCAGTGATAGTTACGCGGCGCATAATTTCCCTCTTCCACGCCGATCGCCTCCGCAAAAGTCGTGGGGCGGTCATTCAGACCCAGGAACGACGGGCCGCTGATCGTTGTCGTGCCGCTGTTGCTCACGGGCTCGATCGGCTTGGGCGGCTCGGTCTTCGTCTCCTTTGCGGGTTGATTAATTTCGAGAAAGCGGGGCCGTGCAATGCGCGCCTCTGTCGGCGACTCCGGCTCGAGCCCGAGGCGGCTATCGATGTCGTCGGCGCCGTGCAACCGGGGCAGCCCCGAGCGGCGGTTTGATTTCTTCTGCGGCGCTTGAACTGAGCGGCGCCACGGGTGTAGCTGCAGGTGTGGACGCCTCCTGCGGCGGCTCAGCAATTAACTGTTTCGGCGGCTCGGCAACTGGGGCTGCAACGGGAGCGTCTCCGTGCATGGTAATCTCGCCCGGGTCTCTTGGAGGGTCATAGCGAAACTTGCGGACGTACTCGTCCAGAGGAACGTCCGGTACCAACTCCTTCGGCGGGGCCTGCGGCGCCGAAGCTGTCGTGCTGCTCACATTGAGCGTGACGTCAGCGCTGGTAAGCGCAGGGTTGGGCGCACCGCCGTTAAGACTGGTCGCGTCGCCGGGTGTTTCGAGCAACGCGGCTCCGCGCTCCTGCGAGGTTGCGCTGCGTACCGCCCGGGAATCCAACGGGACCCGAGTGAAGCTCAGCGTACTATGCGCGCCCGGCGCCGTAATGGGCCGCTGCGGCAACGGCATGCCGCACATGCCGCAAAAGCGCATGCCCGCCTGATTTTCGAATGCACAAGCGCTACAGACCACGGCTCCTCCTGGTGGCCAACTTATGGTACATGACGGCTGTAAGCAATGGGACTTCTCAGTGAGATGAGAGCTGCGGCGGCGGGTTGCACTATCAGAAAACCAAACCGTTTCGCCGTCCGCGTGACGTAGGTGCTCGCGTCCCAACCGCTGACCCTGGTTTAAAACGGCTGTATTTTCTTGTGGAACTCTTGAACTGATGAGACTACACTCGCGCCAAATTACGCCAGTGTTCCCTTCCTGGCGTTCAGGGAGCGCATATGTCCGGATGGCATGGGCCCGGGTTCGCGGAACGGTTCTTCCTCACAGGGTGTTTAGCCGGTTTGTTGATGACCGCGGTGGTTGCGCCCTGCGCAGTTACCATCAGGGAGCAGCTCGCCCATTGCAGCGATGGCGAATTTCGGCAGCTACAGGACCAGGCCCGGCACGGCGATGTGAACGCGCAGGCCGCGCTGGGAGTTGCGTATGAAGAAGGTATTCACGTCCAGAAGGACGCGGCTGAGGCCGTCAAGTGGTATAGCCGCGCCGCGCAGCGTGGCAATGCCGAAGTGCAGCATCGTCTGGGGATCATGTACGAGGAAGGACGCGGGGTGGTGCGCAACTTTGACGAGGCGGCAGGGTGGTATCGCCAGGCGGCAGCGCTGGGCTATGCCCCTGCACAGTGCAACCTGGGAACGATGTATCTGGAAGGCCGCGGGGTGACGCGCGACCCGGAGCAGGCAGCTAAGTGGTTTGAGGTCGCAGCGCGCCAGGGCGATGCGCAGGCAGAAAGCAATATCGGCTACATGTACAACTATGGCCAAGGCGTTGCCCAGGACTACGGGCAGGCGGCGCTCTGGTATCGCAAGGCCGCGGAGCAGGGATTCGCCATAGCCCAGAAGAATCTCGGGTCCATGTACGCGCTGGGTCAGGGCGTGGCGAAGGATGAGCGCGAAGCGTTACGCTGGTTTGCGAGCGCGGCTGAGCGCGGGTTAGCGCGCGCGTGGGTGAATGAGGCGCTCGTGTACATGCAGGGATCGCAGACACCCCGAGATTACCAGCGGGCTGGTGAGTTGCTGACGAAAGCGGTCGCGGCCGGAGTCACCGAGGCCCAGCCGCTCCTGCAGAGCTTGAATTCCATGCGGCGAGAGGACACACAAGATGCTAATGCGGCAAAGCCGAAAGGTAGCAACTAGCAGCTAGCAATTAGCGACTAGCTAAAGCACTGATTACGGCCTTTTGACAATAGAAATGGATTAACGATGTCGTTTGACGCTTCCGGCAAAGCTCTTCGCTGCGAAAGCGCGTAATCGCCAAGAGCTGATTTGCTAATTGCTAGCTGCTAATTGTAATTGCTGCTTTTACGGCATCCGCTGCGCCAGTCCCGGCAGGGCCTTCATCAGGTCGTTGTAAATCACCACCGCGGCAAACAAAATCAGGAAAACGAACGCCGTCTGGTAAATCCGTTCCTTGATGCGGATGCTGATGTCGCGCCGTATCACGGATTCGATAATAAGCTCCAGCAACCTGCTGCCGTCGAGAATAGGAAATGGCAGCAGGTTGAAGATGCCAAGGTTCAAGCTGATCATCGCCGTCAAGCCGAGCAGCGGAGTCCAGCCGGGCTGACGAGCGGCTTCGCCCGTGGCCCGTGCGATTCCGATGGGACCTTCCATCTGCTTGATCGAGGCCTGATGCTCGAGCATTTTGCGCACCAGGTCGAGGATCAGAAACGAGTAGCGTTTGTTCTCTTCCAGCGATTGGCTCAGCGCTTTGGGGAACGACAGTTTCGCCACCCGGGTCGAGGGTCCCGACATCAGGAAACCAAGCCAGTAGCCGTTCTGACCGCTCTCCTCCTTGTGGACAGGAGTCATGGCGAAGTGCAGTTCTTTTCCGTCGCGGATTACCGTGACATCGACCGGCTTGCCGCCGGTCTGCTGCAAGTAATGGCGGATGGCGAGCCGGGCACGAATGGGTTTTCCGTCAATGGCGACAATGCGATCGTTCACTTGCAGACCTGACTTCACCGCAGGCATGTTGGGCTCAAGTTCCGCCACGGTAATGGTCTGTTCCGGCTCCCAGCCGATGTTGCCGAAGTCGTCGTTGGTGTCCGGTTCAGGTTTGACTTGTTTCTCGAGGATTTCATTGCCGCGCTGGACCGCCAGATTGACCGGCTGGTTCGGACTCTCGATCAGCTTGAGTAGGACATCTTCCCAGGTAGGGTTGTGCTCGCCGTCGATACGCACAAGGCGGTCGCCCTGCTGAATGCCGGCCTTGGCGGCGGGCGAGTTGTCCTGGACCCAGCCGATGACTGCGGGCTGATCGAAGAACTCAGGCCGCTCGTAGTGCACCATGAACACGATGGTAAGCAGCCCGATGGCGAGCAAAATGTTCATGGCCGGACCGGCAATCACGATCACGAAACGCTGCCAGCGCGGGTGCGACATAAACTCGTCGGGCGCGCCGCTGCGCGCTTCCAGCGGATTCTCTCCCGCCATTGCGACGTAGCCACCTAGCGGCAACGCGCTGATGCGGTAATCGGTGTCGCCGCGCCGGAACCCCCCTAGGCGTTTGCCAAAGCCGATGGAGAAAGTGTTGACGCGAACCCCAAATGCCTTAGCGGCGGCATAATGACCGAATTCGTGGATCAGGATCATGAACCCGAGCACCACGGCCATCGAAACCACCGCAATCAAAAACGATTCCATATACCTCTTTCGGAGTCTTGAAAGGGCACGCCTTCAGGCGTGCCGAAGAAGATCACAATAAAACGGCTTTAGCCTCCGAGGGAGGGCCTCGGCGCCATAAAGGCCGGTCCCATTTTTTATCCGGCACGGCTGAAGCCGTGCCCTTTCAAGAATGCTCAATCGCGCTGACGCCGCGCCGCCGCAACTCCCAAGTCGGTTTCGAGCTGCTGAACCACGCCACGCGCACGTCGCCGCGCGTCGGTATCCGTTTGCAGGACGTTTTCTATAGATTCGGGTATCCGGGCGGGCGTTTCACCGACTACCGCCTTTATTGTAGCCGGAATGTCGGGAAATCCAATGCTGCCGTCGAGGAATGCCGAAACCGCCACTTCATCCGCTGCGTTGAGTGCGATTGTCTTAGCTCCTCCCGCTTCGACTGCTTCGTATGCCAAACGTAAGCAGGGGAATTTGTCGAGGTCCGGTGGCGCAAAATCCAGCCGCCGCAACTCCTGTACAGGGTAGCGCAGCTCGGATTCGATTCGATCAGGAAACGTGAGCGCGTAGAGAATTGGTAACCGCATGTCAGTTACTGAAAGCTGAGCAAGCAGGCTGCCATCGACGAACTCGACCATGGAGTGGATCGTGCTCTGGGGATGAACCAGCACACTGACGTGATCAGGTGGCAGGTCAAAGAGACGGCAGGCCTCGATTACCTCGAAGCCTTTGTTCATCAGCGTTGCGGAATCGATGGTGATGCGCTTACCCATCTTCCAAGTGGGGTGATTCAGCGCCTGCTCCACCGTAATTTTGGAGAACTCGCTCGCCGGAGTATGAAAAAACGGACCACCTGACGCGGTCAGCCAGATGCGGTGGACTTCGTTGCGGCGTCCGCCGCGCATGCACTGATGGATGGCATTGTGCTCGCTGTCGATGGGCAGCAGCGGCTTGCCTTGGCGGCGCGCTTCGGCGGTGATGAGATCGCCGGCGGCGACAAGGCATTCCTTGTTGGCGAGGCCGACGCTCTTGCCGGCCTTAACGGCCTCGTAGGTGGCTTCCAATCCGGCGACGCCGACGATGGCGCTGACGACGAAGTCGGCGTCAGGATGGGTTGAGACCTGGACGGTCCCTTTGGAGCCGTGGGTGATTTGAATCTCGCCATTCAGTCCGGCTTGTTTTAGTTTGTCGAAGAGTTGGTCGGCGGCATTGGCCGACCCCATGGACAGAACCTCGGGCCGCCAGCGCCGCGCCTGCTCGAAGGCGAGTTCGACGTTGTTACCGGCGGCCATCGAGACGACCGAGAAGCGCTCAGGAAAGCTCTCGACGATGCTGAGCGTGCTGCGGCCGATGGAGCCGGTCGAGCCGAGGATGGCGATGCGTTTCATGCGTGCTCAGTGTAGTATCCCACGAACGCGCGTTAAGACGATCGATCGTCCAACGCGAGGTATTGCTCATTGCACTCTTGTATCAAGCGGCGGAGGCAGTCAGCGTTACATCCGCCGCGAAGGAGTTTCGCAATGGGGCCCACGTACAGTGAAGGCCTGCTCACCGGCCCAACCGGGAAACAAGCCAGATCCAGATTTCTTGTCGACAGCGGTCGCGACGTATACCTTGGTTCCGGCGGAAGAGTCGCGCTTGCTGGAATTGACAAGCCGAACGCGCTTGTCTTCAGTCTGCGCCGACGGAACGCCGATCGAGCGGGCCGTTCGCTCCGAGTGCCATCTCCTTCCCTCGCGGAAGGTGAGGGACACACGCCTGTCGATTCTCGGCGAACCTGGTGACGAGGCCCTGCTCGGAGCGATCACTCTGAAGAGCTTGGCCTGGTATTGAATCCCTTCACGCGCAAGTTGCAACCCATGCGCATGATGCTCGCCTGAGCGTGCAGGGAATCGTGGACCTGCAGGGCGGCACAATCGTAGCCGCTAGGACGTGAGTCCTGGGTACGCGTCAGGTTCTGGCGGAGTCTCCGTTCAGGGCACGGTTCAAAGCCGTGTCGCCCCGCAGGGGCTTGTGTTAATCTGTCATCTCGACGAGCGCTTCCAGCGCTCGAGTGCTAGGGATCTGCTGTTCGCCCTACGCGAGTGCACCGCAGGTCGTACGACTTGAAGTAGCTGCTCATCCCAATAGCTCGAAAAGCAGACCGACGGGCAATGCGAACAGCAAAGCGTCGATGCGGTCGAGGACGCCTCCGTGTCCCGGCAGCAAGCTTCCGGAATCCTTTACGCCCGCGCCTCGTTTAAGCGCCGATTCCACCAAGTCTCCTAATTGCGCCGCAACATTGACGCATACTGCGAAAATAGCTACAAACCACAACGGTGCAAACAGAAATGTCGTGGGGCACGTAACCGTGGGGTCGAGAAATAGGGATCGGGAGCGGGCTCGACGAGTAGATGTGCATTACGGAAGCCAGCCGGCGATCGGATTGATGTAGTGGAACAGCAGAAATCCAACCATCACCGCTGCCGACGACCGATGCAATCGCACCTTCCCATGTCTTGCCCGGACTAATTCGCGGTGCGAGCTTGTGCCGTCCGATCGCGCGGCCAACATAATAGGCAGCGATATCACCGCACCACACGAGCAACATCAGGTAGAGAGACATACAGCGGCCCATTCGGAAACTCTCTTAATAACGGAAGCAAGCCTAGCGTGAAACCTATGTACGGCAGCAGCAAGTAAGATATGGCCGCATCTGGTAGCGCTTGCGAAATCGGATCACGTGCGAGGCTAAACAGCAAGAAAATCAGCGGTGAGCAGATGAGCAAACAAGGGAAACAAAGAACAACCCGAGCGATCGAGCCGGCGGCGCGAGCTTCCGAACAGCCAAGTGATCGAATAGCGACAATCGCAAACAATAAAGTCAGGAAAATGTAGCTCGTTATCCACATCGGCCGAAACCCTTGCGCCTTCCATGATGCCGAAGATACTCCCGCGCCGCCAGCAGCGCCACGCCCAGCACCAGCAGCGTGAACAGCCACAGCGGCGCCCTGAACAGCGCCAGCACGACAATTGGGATCAGGATGACTGCGGTGAGGACGCGCTTCACGCAAGGTGTCCGTTGTCGCCGACCAGGCCGCCGAAGCGGCGCTCGCGCTTCTGAAAGGCTTCAATCGCTTCCAGCAACTGGGTGCCGCGGAAGTCGGGCCACAGGGTCTCGGTGACGTAGATCTCGGCGTAGGCCACTTGCCACAGCAGAAAGTTCGAGAGGCGCATCTCGCCGCTGGTGCGGATGACCAGGTCGAGCTCGGGAAGGCCGCTGGTGTAGAGATGGCGCGCGATGGAGCGCTCATCGATCTTCAGGTGCTCGATGCCGCCGTTGCGCGAGGCCTCATGCACGCAGCGCGTTGAAGCAGTCCACCAGTTCGGTGCGCGAGCCGTAGTTGAGCGCCAGCGTCAGCACCATGCCGGTGTTGCGCTCGGTCATTTCGCGCGCCCATGCCATGCGCTCCTGCACCTCCTGCGGCAGCTCATGCTGCCTCCCGATGTATTGCAGCCGGACGTTGTTCTCCATCAGAGTGGGCAGCTCCATCTTCAGGTAGCGGCGCAGCAGGTTCATCAGGAACTCGACTTCGCCCTTCGGGCGCTTCCAGTTTTCGACAGAGAACGAGTACAGCGTAAGCGCCGGAATATGGATGCGTGCCGCAGTCTCGACCGTAGAGCGCACGGCGGCCACACCGGAGCGATGTCCCGCAATGCGGGGCAGATGGCGGCGCTTGGCCCAGCGGCCATTCCCGTCCATGATGATGGCGATGTGGTGGGGCAACCGCTCCGAATCGAGGCGGGAGTAGATCTCGGCCTCTTTGCGGTTCAGCCCAGCCGGCACTTGTGCGCGCAAGGCGTACCTCGAATCATCTCGAAAGTAGCATACGCGGCAAGGGGTTGCAATGAAGGGCGCCTACCGGTTGTAGTACGGCAGCGGCCCACGCAGGTTGCGCCAGACTTCGTCGCAGGCCTTCAGCACATCTTCGCTGAGCGGGCCGTCGTCGATGGTCACGAGGTTTTCATTCAACTGCTCCATACGCGACGCGCCGAGAATGATGCAATCCGCCACGGTGTGATGCAGCAGCCAATTCAGCGCCAGGCTGACCAGCGAACGTCCCGCCAATTGCGCGATCTTGCGTAACTGCTCGACGGCGCGGAATTGCTGCTCGTGCCAATAGCGCTCCTGATACATCTTGTTGTTGTCGAAACGCGTGCCGGGGGTGATCGTCTCCGGCTGGTGCTTGCCGGTGAGCAGCCCGCCCGCGAGCGGATTGTAGACGACGTTCGGGATGCCGAACTCCTTGCACATGGGCAGGAACTCCTGCTCGATCCCGCGCGCGATCAGGTTGTACATGGGCTGCGAGACGTAGGGCGCGTGCCAGCCGCGCTCTTTTGCAATGCAGAGCATCTGCACCGCCTGCCATCCCGCATAGTTGGACTGGGCCGGATAGCGCACCTTGCCCTGCTTCACCAGTGACTCCATTGCTTCCATCGATTCCTCGATCGGCACTTTGTAGTCGGGCAGGTGGAAGTAATAGATGTCGAGGTAGTCGGTGCCCAGCCGCGCGAGGCTCTCGTCGATGGCGCGCAGGATGGCCTTGCGCGAGAGGCCCTGCTGGTCAGGCTCGTCGCCCATCTTGCCATGGACCTTGCTGGCGATGATGAGCCGGTCGCGCTTGCCTTTAATGGCGTGGCCGAGCATGGTTTCGGCGATCCCCTTCTGGTATACATTCGCGGTGTCGAAGAAGTTGATCCCGGCATCGATGCAGCGGTTGACGAGTTGCGTGGCGCCGGCCTGATCGAGCGGTTTGCCGAAGGTCATGGTGCCGAAGCAGAGGCGGGAAACTTCCAGGTCGGTGTGCTTGAGCGTGATCGTGGGAATTTGCATTTGTTCTTACCAGTAAGATCGTCTTACCAGTAAGATTTATTCTTACTGGTAAGATTTTTCTTGCCAATCGTCCGCCCGGGCTACAGCTCCTTCGACATAGTAATGAAGTGAACTGGACGCGTGGCGCTCCGGATCACCTCGGCCGATTCGGTCCCGGTTTCGACAAAGCCGAACTTGCGATAAATCTCCCGCAGCTCCGGCCTCACGCTAACGATGCGGATGTCCACTACGTCGCAGCCGGCGGCGCGGAGATAATTTTCGCTTTCGCGCATCATCCTGGCGCCGAGGCCTGACCGTTGCCGCTCCGGATCGACGGACAAGGTGCCGAGATAACCTCGTTCGCCTGTTATCTTCAGCCAGACACACGCTGCGATCGCAGTCCCATCCATCAGCAGCAGGAATCTGCCGTCCTGCATCATCTGCTGGACCTGCGCCAAGTTCGTACGGTCGCCAGTCTTGAAGAAGCTCTCGACGGCGAAGGCGCGGTTGATCAGCGCGACGATGGCGTCAGTATCGTCACCCGACGCCTCGCGCGTGGCGTATTGCGATTTCGCTTCCATCGCTCGTATCTACAGGACCGCAGTCTCGTGCAGCAGCTCGCCCTTGGCGAAGCGCGCCGGGCTGAGTACCTGGACGTCGTCCACCACGGCGGTCCTGCCGTGAACGATCAGGTCGGCGACCATCCTGCCGGTCGCGGGCGCGTGCATTGCGCCATGGCCGCTGAATCCATTGGCGCAGAAAAAGCCATTCAGCTCCGGCACGGGACCGATGATCGCGTGATGATCGGGCGACATTTCGTACAGTCCCGCCCAGGCGCGCTTGGGATTGACAGCGAGGTTCTCGAAGCAGGGCACGCGATCGGCGGCCAGCGTCAGCACTTTTTCAATGAAGGCCGAATCGAAATCGGTGTTGAAGCCGGTCTTCTCTTCCGGATCGTTCCAGGCGAGCAGGAAGCCCAGGCTTTCCGGCCGGAAATGAAAGCCCGTAGTCATGTCCACCACCATCGGCGCGGCGTGCGAGACGCCATCGAATGGCTCGGTGGGAATCAGCATGCGGCGCATGGGTTCGACGGGAAGGATGATTCCCGCGAGCGCGGCCACCTCGCATGCCCAAGGTCCGCCGGCATTCACCACGGTTCGCGTGCTCACCGGGCCGCGCGTGGTTTCGACGCCGCTGATGCCGGAGCCCTCTTGTTTTATCGCAGTAACTTCCGTCCCGCGCCAGATGGTCGCGCCTTGTTCGCAGGCGCGCGCGGTAAAGCCAACCATCACGCTATAGGGATCGATGAAGCCATCAGTCGGGCAGTAGCTGCCGCCCAGGATGTCGTCGGCACGCAGTTGCGGAACCATGCTGACAATCTCTTCGCAGCTCAGCATTTGCGCCTGGCTCAAGCCGAGCGACTTCTGTAGCCCTTGATTTGTCTGCAGATACTCCAGGTGCTTGGGGAGGGTTGCGACGAACAGATATCCCTGAGCGCGGTACCCGGAGGGGTGTCCCAGCCGCTCCTCGAAACCAGCATAAAACGGGATCGAGTAGAGCGACATTTGAATGTTCGGCTTGGTGGCGAACTGGGCGCGCACACCGCCCATGCTCTTACCGGTGGAACCTTTGCCCTGGTGCGATTCGCGCTCCACCATGAGCACGTTGCGGCAACCCGCTTCCGTCAGGTGCCAAGCCACGCTGGCACCCACGATTCCCCCGCCGATAATGACGACGTCTGCTGTTTGCATGTGCGAACAACATTGTATGCGAGCAAGCGCTAAGTGCTAAATGCCGACTGCTTGTGACCATCATCACAGCGCCGTGTGCGGAGGTTGCGCGAAACTGGATCATGTTTATGGACCGCTTCGCCATCATCAACAACCGCAAGCGCGCCATCATCGCGCTGATTCACTCCGTGTTTTTCCTGGGAGTAGCGGCTGTCCAACTGGCGATTTCGCACGCTCTGCCCCTGAGCCTGCGCGGCGAAAGGGCGATCGCGGGAACGATTCTGCTCGCCATCTACCTGATTGTGACCACGGTGTTAGTAGTACTCCTGTGCTACTCGGCATGCACCCGCGAGAAGCTCTACTTCGCATTGTGTGCGGCAAGCGCGGCTTTCGGGCTGGTGAGGATTGTGTTGGGCGATCCCGTACTGCACGCCAACGTGTTGCGCGTGCTGCTGCTGTTCTGTGCCGTCATCGTGGGCAGCGGAATTTTGCGGAGCCATTCCCCAGTTGCGATAGTCAACGAACTCGAAGCCCGTTAAAAGAAAGGCGCACCCTGGAGTGCGCCTTTCTGCTGCGTTCCAAATCCGAGGTTTGTCCCTCAGTGCGCCTGGGCATTCACTTCCTGGCGGTTCTTATGCAGGGCAGCGGTGAACAGGTCCTTGGTTGCCGGATCCTTTATCTGTCCGGTCAGCACAGGACGGAAGCCCACGGTGCGCCCATAGTAAGCACGCATTCCATCGTCATCTTGCTTAATCACGCTACCATTCAATGTTGCGCCCGCGAACAAACCGCGCGAGCGCGAATAGGTCAGGATCTCGGAATTCAGCTTCCAACTGGTGTCGGCGGCAGCCTGACGTCCTACCGGTCCGGCGGCGGCGCTGGCCGCCCCACCGACCTTAAATTTCGCATTCAGCAATTGGTTCATGCCGTTATCGTTCATGATCAGCATCGTCAGATCCACGCCCTCGGCGCCGATCTGCGCGCCCCAGCTTCCGCCGGTCACCACAAAGAATGCTGGCGCGCTCCAGTGGCCATTGGCCAGCCGGCACGACGCTACGCCGCGACCATGCTCTGCGCCGAAGATAAAGCCGCCCTTGATCATCGACGGAACCACCGCTACGCACTTCGCCTTGTCGAACACCGGCTCGGGAATGCCATTGTCGGGCGCGGACAAGAGTTGTTCGATGTCTTTGGCGGCGTCATCCACGCGGGCAATTGCTTTGTCATGCTCGGAAGCTTCTTTACTCCCGGCGTCTTTGGCCTGATCCTTCTTCTCGTCCGCCGCATTCTCGTCGTTCACCGCGGCGTTCTTATCCTGCGCCTGGTTCTGCTGGGCCACGGTCTGTCCAGTGTTGCCGTTGTTTGGGTCTGCGTTGGCTGGGTCGTCATTAATGGCGTTGTTGTTGGCGGCGATTGTGGTGGTTGTGCTGTTCGTTGTCGTCTGGCTTTGCGCGGCGTTGTTGTTACCGCTATTCGCATTGTTGTCAGAGTTTCCGTTATTATCCTGGGCCCAAATCATGCATGCGCTCAGTAGAAACAGTCCAAACAGGATCCCGATTCGCTTCATACCCTTTGTATTTCCTCCGTAGAGACAAACCTGCGGACGGAACCGAATCCGTCCTACCGAGTTTGGATACAAATGGGAAGTGGAGGGTTTACAGAGGGAGTACAACTATTTGTAATAACTGTCTTACAACCAACGCGGACGGTGGGCCATCGCGTCAGGCGCGACGCTTGGCGGTTGCGGGGTCTTGCCAGGGCCGCTTGGGGCGCTCGGATTCAGGTAAGTCGCGCCCGCGCACACGGTCGTACATATAGGATTCGCTTACCGTCCCCAGGCTCTCATTATAGAGGCTGATACCGCCGGTGCCTTCTTTCAGTTCCTCGCTGAATTGGTGCAGGGCCTTTAGATGATCGGCAGTGGCGGGATAAATTCCCTTGGAAGTCTTCAGCACCTTCTGATAACCCTCGTCAATGAGCTTGGAGATCTCGCCATTAATCAGGTATCCGGGATAGGCGAACATCTTGACTTGGCCATCGTCGGCGCGTTCAATTGCCGCAGAGACGTGGTATTTGCTTATAAAAAAGCGATTCGCCGCGCCGGGCGCTTGTATCGCGGTGAAGCCGTGGTCACGGAACCATTGCACCGCGTCTTCCAGCGATCTTTTCTTAATTGTTTTCGCCACTTCGCTTACCAGCTTTCACGCCGCTATAACTCGGAACCCCGCACAGTCCCCCGCGCATCGAATGCGATATCTCGCCTTCACTGCGCGTTGCCTGGAGCCGCGAGTTTGTCAGCAATCTGATGTTACTCGGAAGCTGACACTTTCGCACACTGTGAGTGCAAACGGCAACTTACGGAGCAATAAAAGTCGATGAAGAGTTCGGTCCATCTCACAGAATCAGCCAGCGCAGTCCTGAAAAGGATTGGCAACACGCCGCTGCTGCAACTGCGTCGCGTGTGCGCAGATGTGCCCGGCGCGACCATCCTGGGCAAGGCCGAATGGCTGAATCCCACTGGCTCGGTGAAAGACCGTGCGGCCGGCAAGATCGTCGAAGAGGCGTTCCGCTCGGGCGATCTCGGCCCGGGACAGCGCCTGCTCGATGCCACCAGCGGCAATACCGGAATTTCGTACGCCATGCTGGGCGCCGCCTGCGGATTCGGCGTCACGCTGTGCATGCCCAGTAATGTTTCGCCGGAACGCAAGCGCATCCTCAACGCCTATGGCGCCGCGGTTATCTACACCGACCCCGGCGAGGGCTCCGATGGCGCCATCCGCAAAGCGCGCGAGATCGCCGCTGCCGAGCCGGAGCAATACTTCTACGCCGATCAGTACTCGAACGATGCCAATTGGCAGGCCCATTATTGCTGCACGGCGAATGAAATCTGGCGGCAGACACGCGGCCAGCTCACACACTTCGTGGCGATGCTGGGAACGTCGGGGACATTCGTGGGAACGACACGGCGGCTTCGCGAATTGAATCCGGAAATTCAGTGCATCTCGCTGCAGCCGGACTCACCCTTTCACGGCATCGAAGGCGCGAAGCACATGGCTACGTCGATTGTGCCGGAAATCTACGATCCCACATTGGCGGACATGGACCTGGAAATCAGCACGGAAGATTCCCACGCTATGGTGAAGCGGCTGGCACGCGAAGAGGGATTGCTGGTTGGCATCTCCGCCGGCGCGGCGGTCGTGGGATCGCTCCGCATCGCGCGTGACAACCCCGGCGCCATGATTGTGTGTATTCTCTGCGACGGCGCCGATAAGTACCTGAGCGAGCGGTTTTGGGACGAAGTGTAAGAATGGGTAGAGCTGGCCTTCTAGACGGGTTTGGTAATTGCTGTAGCTCAAGCGGCCGGGTAGAGCGGCGCTTTAGCGCCGCGTCACTGCGACCGTCATTTGTAAGAGCCCGCTTCAGCGGGCGGCACTCTGCCGTCGGCTTAAGCCGACTCAAGCCTCAAAAGGGTAGCTTGCACGCGGGCCTGAAGACCCGCTCTACCTGGACACCGCAAAAACTAAACCGCTGTAAGAACCTAATTTTCAAGTACTGACTGCTGCCTTCCTATTTCGGCCAGCGCTCGGAGGTATAGTTCACCGCTTCTTGAACATTGAGCTCGCGCGTACTTACGCCGGTGCGCACATAGAGACGGGGAGCGTCGCCTTCTTTCATGTAGACCGGCCTTCGGGTAGGAGCGACCATCGCACGGCAGACTTCCTTGCCATCCATCGCATGAAAAATAATCTGCACGTTGCGGCAAGCGTCGGCGCCGAGCTTGGTCGCGATGGCTGTCATGATCGCCTGCTCGAAGCCGTCACGATCGGGCTTCTTCAGCGTCGGGTAGTCGTGGCTGAGACCGACGATGCTGCCGTCATCGGCAACTCCGATCAGCAGCGTCCCGCCATTGCCATTCATGTAACCGGCAATGGTCTTGAGCACCACCCCCTCCAGCGCGCGGTTTAATTTGTTCTCCCGCAGGTCCCAGCGGAAAGAAGACTTGAATTCCAGGTTAGCGCTTTCGCCTTGCGCGATCAGCGTGCGCAGATCGCCGCCCAGGGCCGCGCTGAGCTGCTCTATCTGCTGCGAACGCCGCTGCATGCTGGAGTACAACACCGCGCCACCCACGCTCAGGATCACCCCGACGAGGGCATAAAACGCGGTCTTCTCCGGAGTCTGGCCCCGTAGCGAGCGGTGCATCTGCGTGAGCGCGAATGCCGCCGGCGTGGTGTTGCCCGGTCGGTACTCGTAGTAGTAGACAAAGTCGTTGGTGGGATAAAGAACGAAGATGCCGACTGCGGCCCCCAGGATCAAGGCCACGGCGAATATGCGCAATCGCGATCGGAGTTGCCATTGCATCTGCATTCTGCGCTATGCAATCCTCGCCGAGCTTTACTGCTAATTGCTAATTGCTAACTGCTAGCTGCTTCCTTTCAGCTTCTCCAATGCAGCGTGACTGGGCCGTCCATGGGATGGCGCATGGGCTCGCCGGAGGCCTGCGATTCCAGCCGCGCCTGCTTCAGCGCGAAATACCACTTGGCGGGACGGTCGGCATCGTCGATCAGCATCAGGCTGGGGTTGTACTTCAGGCCTTCGGCCTGCTGGACCATCGTGAGCTGGTCCTGACCAACGAAGCGGCGCCCGAAAAATTTCGCAATGCTGGTAAGAAACGGCACGTTGAGGAAAACATTCCACGCTGCGCACACGTCGATACGGCAGTGGTTTTCGATAGTGGGCGTCACCGTGGTCAGGCTGGCGAACCATTTGTCGCCGGCGCGAATGACTTCGTATCGGCGGTTGGGTAGGACGAAGTCGATTGTCGTCGTAATCGGCTCACCATAGACGCCGAGCAGCTTGTAAGGTGCGCTGTTGGCGGACGGCTGATGGGCAGTCATGCGAAAGCCGTCGTCGATCGGCTCGAAATGCTTTTCTTTTTCGTGGATGCTGGCGCGCGACCGCCACCACCACGCCTGATGCACGAAGGGCCCATGCGCCGGATCCATCAACCCGATGATGCCGTGATCGATGTTGCAGGGCAGGTCCGCCGTGAGATAAGCCGAGCGAAAGCGCTGGCTGAATTTCGGGACTTCGGGGACGGGCGGAAGCTGCGACACGCCCTCGACGCGCACCTTCCCCCTACCACTCTGTGGGACATAGACCCAAACGTGGCCATCGCGCTCTTCGCACGGGCACGCGTCGGCGTAGATGCGGCAGGGATCGAGCTTGTCGCGCGAGGTGAGCGAGGGAATCTCCTGGCACTGTCCTGAGACCGGCTCGAATGCCCAGCCGTGATATTTGCAGGTGACGCGCTTGCCGTCGAACCATCCATAGGAGAGCGGAATGCCGCGATGTGGGCAGGCGTCGCGCATAGCGAAGTAGCGCCCGGCAGCCGTGCGGCCCAAAACTAGCGGAATTCCCAGCAGCATGGCTTTCGCCATTTTCTTGCCGGAAATCTGCGCGGCGCGGATCGCGGGATACCAGTCGTCGTAGATCAGCGCCGTAGTCGGACCGGATGCCCCAACCGTAGCGCGCGTGAGTTCACCCAGCATGATGCAAGCCCATACTATAGCGAAACGAATTGCTTAAGAAAGCCAGATAGCCGCATCCGTGACCTGACGGCCGGGCTATTCCACTACCTGGCCGATGATGCACTTCAAGTACGCCGTTTCCGGGACGTTCAGCAGCACCGGATGGTCAATCGCCGCACCGCGTTTTTCCAGGATGCGAACACGCCGTCCGGCATCGGCAGCGGCGGAGCCCAGCATCTGCAGAAATTCCGGCTCGCCAACATGGAACGAACACGAGCAGGTGACGAGGATACCGCCGGGCCGCAGCATCTTGAGCGCGCGCAGGTTTAGCTCCTTGTAGCCGCTGAGTGCCGTAGGCAGAGCCCGCTTGCTCTTGGCGAATGCCGGCGGGTCGAGAACGATGGTGTCATACTCCCGTCCCGCCGCCGCATAGTCCCGCAGCAGATCGAAGACGTTGGCCTCGATCCACTCGATCTCTCCGCATCGATGCTGGGCCCGATTCAACTGCTCGTTCTGCTCGGCGACCTCGAGCGCGGGACGCGACGAGTCGATTCCGGCTACAGCATCGCAGATCCGCGCCAGGTGCAGCGCAAATCCGCCCTGATAGGTGAAGCAGTCGAGCGCCCGTCCGTGCGCATAAGCCGCAGCCGCGGCGTAGTTCTCGCGCTGATCGAGGAAGGCGCCAGTCTTTTGTCCGGCGAGCGCGTCAAAGTGAAACCGCACTGCGTTGAGCGTGAAAATGGTATTTGAGTGATCGTGCTTTTCCCACCCTGGCCTAGAAGAAGGACCAGAATGGGGCACCCGCAAAATCTGCGAGTCGCGCGGCGGCAACTGCTCCAGCTCCCGGATGTGCGGATCAATGCGTTCCACGACGCTCGCATCGGGAAACTGCTCAGCCAGCAAATCGACAATGAGCTCCCGCAGCTCGGCGCGATCGAAGGCCTGCGTCAGCGCCCCCACCGTGAGCACGTCGTTGTACTTGTCGATGATCAGGCCGGGCAGCAGGTCGCCTTCGCTGAAGATGACGCGATACGAATCCGAGTCGCGCACCCGCCGTCGGCGGAACTCAATCGCTGCCAGCACGCGATCACGCAGCAACTCCGGCAGGGCCTGTTCCGTGAACTCGCCTGTGCTCAACAGGCGAATCGCAATTTGCGACGAGCTGCTGGACAAGGCCGACCCCAGCTTGCGCCCGCGTTCGTCGCGGACGTGCACCAGCGTGCCCGCAGGCGTTTCTCCGGGCGGCAGCAAGTCGGAGCGATAGACCCACAGATGTCCTGAGCGCAGACGCGCCGCGCCACGTCGGCTAACGGTGACAATAGGAATCTCGGCCACAGAAGTGTCTCGTTATCAAAGACTTATCTTAACGTGGGCGCACGAGACAAAATTATTCGCTGGCATAAGTAAAAAATACTTGACATTGAGTATATTATGTTTTACTTTATGTCTGCTGATGCTTACATTGCTAGAAGCTGCGGCAGAGGAGGCCACCATGAATATGTCTAATCTAGAAAAGAGAACTTCTTGGTTCTTGGTCATGACGCTGGTGATCTATGGTATCTACTTCGCCCGCGTGTTGCGCAACGTCGGCCAATCCCAGTTCGCCGGCGAAGCCCTGTATCGCCTGATCGTCGCAGTGGTGGCAATCATAGGCCTTGAAATCCTTTATCACATCACGGCCCCTCCCGCTGGAGTCCAACCCGAACCGAAGGACGAGCGCGACATCCTCATCGAATCGAAGGCCTATCGCAACGGATACTTCGCGTACGGCACGGGTGCGTTCCTGGTAATCAGCGCCGTTATCGCCGCTGGTCTCGCGCACATTTCGGTTACGCCGTTTCTGGTGGTTAACCTGGTGCTGCTGTTCATGGTGCTGGCCGAGGTGGTCAAGCTTGTCACCCAATTGCTGTATTACCGCAGGGGCTTCTGAGATGGCCAACGCGCTCACTATCCGAAACAACATTCGCAGGCTGGGCTTCGACCGCTCGGAGATGACGCGACAGGAACTGGCGGAGAAGATCGGATGACCCGCTAGCCTGTCGGCTGACGCTTACATCGGTTGATACCGCAGCAAGGAGAAAGACCATGGATATGTCCTATCAAGAGTGGAGCATTACTGGATCGCTGGCGGCCATGCTGGTGGTTTACGGCTACTACTTCGCCGCCGTCCTACGTCATGTCGGCCAGCTTGAGTTCGCCCTGGGCCGGCTGATCTTCGCCGTCATCGCGATCGTCGTCATCGAAATCGTCTACCACATCGCGCTTGCGTTGGAGACCGACCCCGAACCCAAAGACGAGCGCGACGTCGTCATCGAGGCGAAGGCCTACCGCAACGCCTACTTCGCCTATGGCACGGGCGCGTTCCTGGTGATCAGCGCAGTGATCACCGCCGGTCTCGCGCGCATCGCGATCACGCCGTTCCTGGTGGTGAACCTGGTGCTGCTGTTCATGGTGCTGGCCGAGGTGGTCAAGCTCGTCACCCAATTGCTGTACTACCGCAAGGGCTTTTGAGATGGCCAACGCTCACATCCGAAACAACATTCGCAGGCTGCGCTTCGACCGCTCGGAGATGACGCAGCAGGAGCTGGCGGGGAAAATCGGCGTGACCCGCCAGACGGTCATCGCCATCGAGGGCGACAAGTACTCGCCGTCGCTGGAAGTCGCCTTCCGTATCGCGCGCGTCTTCGGCGTGCCGCTGGAAGAGGTATTCCAGTATGAAGGAGCCGATTCGAAGGGTTCGAGTCCAGTTTAGATCGATCCGCCGGAGCGGGTGGAGTTCGCCTTCAGGCGTACATAAAACGATGGCCTAAAGATCGGCGAGCCGCTGAGGGAATGGTCTCTCAGCGCTCCGTCTTCGTGCCATGCCGACACCGCTGAAAGCCGTACCCTTTTCAAGAGCCGCGCCCTTTCAAAGGTGGCATACGGCAAGTCTGAAACCGCTACAAATCCTGAGGTGCTGATTGTTTCTTGTTATTTTGCCGCTGTCGGCTGCCAGGTATTGGGATTGGCCGGTGCACTGGAATTGACGCCGAAGTCCCAGACATAGAGATTCATCTCATCCGGGCTCAGCATCTCCACCACCGCATATTCCCCGGGCGTGAGGTCTTGCGTCGGCGCGATCTTCAGCCATTGACCCAGGCCCAGTTTTTCGACGGTTGCCGGAACGACACTTGCTTCATTGGACACCTTGCCGGAGGCGGTCACCTTCACGTCACCGATCACCCGGGTGCCGTTCTTGACGGTTGCCCGCACAATCCGGAAGCGCTCGCCCGGCGCCGTATTATTCAGCGGACCTTCGTCGATGTCGAGGTAAATTGTGGGCCGCGGTAGGTGCGATTGAATTTGCGCGTGTGCCCCCTTCACTTCGATGGCTTGTTTACTGGAGGCCAGCGGATTGATCGCCGCTCGCAGGGTATTCTTGCCGCGGGCAGCTTTGCCCACCTCACCGCCGTTTTGCACGATTTCAGCCAGCTCGGGCCGGCCCTCAAATTGGTCAAAGAGGAACACGCCACCGCTACCCGGCAAACGCAAGCCGGACGCAATCTCGGGCGAGTTCGCTTCTTCTTTTTCGCGTTCCTCTTTTTCCTCTGGGGTTTCGACGACCTGGGTTTTTAGCTTCCCGCTGCTAAGCTGCTGGTTGTATTTGTTGGTGGCGTCCCAGTCGATTAAAGATGCGGGAATGTCTTCCCACTCGTAGCGCTCAGAGCTGAGGTAGTGCACGCGATCGCCCAGCGTCTCATACTTCTCGACGGACTGATAGCTGCCGTCCTTCAAAATCAGGCGCTGGGTGCGCTGCTGGGCGGCCGCAAGCGGGCAGAGCCAACACAAACCGGCTGTCGCCAGCAACAACAGCGCCCAGCGCAATAGTCGATACGGCATCTGTCCTAGTTTAGACCGAGCTCCTGCTCGCGCGTAAGCGTCATCGGCTTGGCGCCGGCCACATAGAGCGTGAGTTTCAAACCGTCAGGCGACAGGGTGTAGCGCCAAGTTCCGGCAATCAGGCTGGCTTGGCAAACAAAGCTTGCTTCATGTTCCGCATTCGAAGCCGACTGCATCACCTTGATTTCGTCCTGGCTAAGACTAACCTCGGAATCGACATGCGAAACCAGGCTGTCGTTACCTTTCGAACAGACGGCGATCTGGCGCACTTTGTCCTGGCGTTCCGCGGTGGCATAGAACACCCACCGTACCTGCACTCGCATCTCCTTGCCATCGACCGGTGGCAGCAACCAAGTCCCGTAAAGCCTCTGCGGCACTACGATCTCGCTTGCTTTCGTCACCCGCGCCAGATCCAGGTAATCGGGGTTGCCGCCCGGATCGGTCAGGATCAGGTGCTCGCCATCTTCCGAGAAGCTGTAGCCGACAACGCCGGCAGTCAAGCTGGCTTCACATACCGCCGTGCCTTGCAGCGGTTGGCTATCGGAGGCGCTCTTAAGGATGCGAATCGTGTCCGCCGCGATCTCGATGGGAGAAACTGCTTTCGCGGTTACGACCCGAGATTGGTCCATGCAGGCGTGGGTCACTACCAGCTCATCATTGCCATTGGCAATGTTGTGCCGAAACTCGTGACGGATAGGATCAGTCTTGGGATTGCCGAGAGGATATGTGTACCAATTACCGTACAGCTTTTGCGAGGAACCGTCGTTCTGCGACCAGGCGGCGACCGAGAGGAGAAATATCAAAACACATGCAAACCCTAACGTTGAAACTGCCCTTCCGCCGAATGTCATGCCGATGCCAGCCACATTCACAGTAGCATATGTGAGGCAAAACGCTGATGGAGAAACGAAAAGCCGGAATCCAGGATTCCGGCTTTGGGCAAATCGAATTCGCGGGTGACTGACTTAGAGATTCAGTTTCCGGCGGGCAAAACCGAACAGGGCGATGCCGCCCAGTCCCAGCATACTCAGAGTGCCCGGCTCGGGAACCGACGAGACGCCCTCGGAGAACTGGTCGGTCAACACTGAAACCGTAGCATCTCCGTTCGTACCGGCTGCAACCGTCAGGTCCTTGGATACGGAAATCTCGTTGACACCGGCGAAGCTAACGCTGTCCGTTAACTGCGATCCCGCGGCGTCGTCGAATACCGTCAAAGTGACAAGGCTTCCACCCGTGCAGGTCGGCAGCAGAGCGCCGAGGCAGGCGGTTTCAGCCACGATCACCTCGCCCGTTCCGAGAAAGGACGCTCCACCAATCGAGAGGGTGAGATCGGTGATGGGCGAAGTCGAGTTGACGTTAAATTGGAAGAGCGAGTCCTGCTCCGCTATACCGGTGCTGGTGGAGGCCAGCCAACCTGCGCTGAACTGTAAACCGGGATTACCCGCGGTGGTGAGGGGAGTAACGCCTATGCTGCCGGCTGGAATCCCAAAGCCGGGCGGGTTTGACGTTCCGGTGTAACCGAAGCCGGAATATGTCTGATCGTTGACGGTGCAGGAGCCCTGGCTGATGTAAACGTCGTAGGTGGTGGATTGGCAGGAGCTGGCGTATGCTCCCAGACTGCACGCCAAAATCACCGCAAGCGCAAGTACCGAGTTCTTCATGGGGCCTCTCTAAATTTCCACGAATCGGCGATCACGCTGGGGTCAGACGAAGGACGCACTAGCACGATGTCAGTGTCGTAATTGCATTTTTGTTTCCAGATAAAAGCGGACGTAACTCTTTTGTGTTCAGCCGATATCAGTAAAGCGGCCCACTGAATGAAGAAAACTATTGCATATTGGTGGAAATCAATTATCCGCACTTCAGTGCTATACAATGCCGCCGATCATAAAACCAATATGGCGAATCGATTAACCCCAAAGAGAGTTTCTGGTTAGCGATTCGTCAATAACGGTACGGCCACCGCTCGAGCTGCTTGCAAGAAGATCCAATCAGCGACTGCGGGATGGCGCTGAAGGTGACTATCTGAAAGCTGGATGAAGCAAAAGGCGGGCACACGCGAAAAAGCCGGAATCCAAGGATTCCGGCTTCGATCAAATCCAATTCGCGGTGACTGCTTTTAGAGATTCAGTTTCCGGCGGGCAAAGCCGAACAGGGCGATGCCGCCCAATCCCAGCATGCTCAGAGTGCCCGGCTCCGGAACCGACGATACGCCCTCGGAGAACTGGTCGGTCAATACCGAAACCGTAGCGTCCCCGTTCGTACCGGCCGCAACCGTCAAGTCCTTCTCGATGGAAACCTCGTTGACACCAGCAAAGCTAACCGAGTCGGTTAACTGCGATCCCGCGGCATCGTCGAATACCGTCAAGGTGACAAGGCTTCCACCCGTGCAGGTCGGCAGCAGAGCGCCGAGGCAAGCGGTTTCAGCCACGATCACCTCGCCCGTTCCGAGAAACGACGCTCCACCAATCGAGAGGGTGAGATCGGTGATAGGCGAAGTGGAGTTGACATTAAACTGGAAAAGCGAGTCCTGTTCGAGTACGCCAGTGCTCGTGGACGCCAACCATCCCGCGCTAAACTGCAAGCCGGGGTTGCCCGGTGTAGTGATGGGCATGACCCCAACCGCGCCCGCAACGATTTGAAAGCCGGGCGGGTTTGACGTTCCGGTGTAAGCGAAGCCGGAGTACGTCTGATCGTTGACGGTGCAGGAGCCTTGGCTGATGTAAACGTCGTAGGTGGTGGATTGGCATGAGCTGGCGTATGCTCCCAGACTGCACGCCAAAATCACCGCAAGCGCAAGTACCGCGTTCTTCATGGTGGCCTCGTTTAGATTCCCGCGAATAAGCGATTACTGCTGGGCCCGGCAGAGACACAGCAAGGCAATCTAGCACTTACAATGCATTTGGGGTTCCAGACTGGCTAAAGCTAAGCTGTTTCGATTCAGTAGTTTTAAGGTGCACGCAACGAAAGAGCGAAAACTGTTGCACACATTGAAGGAACTCAGTTACTACTGGCACGTAAATGCTGGTTTGGACGGCACCGGCACCCGTGTCGTGCTCACCGACTGGCTCATGCTCGCGACGATTGTGCAAGCGCCTCATCAGGATGGGCACTGCGACCCGATCTCTTCACTGCGTACATGGCCCCATCGGCGGCAGCGTGTAACTGGTCAGCGTTGCTGCCATCATCCGGATATAGCGCGAGACCAATGCTAAGTCCGGTCTGTACCTCCCTCCCATCAATCAGGATCGGGAGTGAGAGAGCCAACTCCAAGGCAGTAACCAAAGCCTCAGCCGCATTCCTGTCTTTTACCGGACTGATCACCGTGAACTCGTCGCCTCCGGAGCGGGCCAAGGTGTCGCCTGCCCGAATACGCGTAGCGAGTCTGGCGGCTACCTCCTGCAGGGCCAAGTCTCCGGTGCGATGACCGTAATTGTCGTTGACTTCCTTGAAGCGGTTGAGATCCAGTTGAAAAACGGCTACTTTCGTTCCGGCCCGATGGGCATAGGTCAGCGCCCGCGCCAGCCGGTCTTCCAGAAGACGCCGATTCGGCAGACCGGTCAGTTCGTCGTGATAGGCATGATATTTGCTGGTTTCGATCTGCTCCTCAAACAGGGTCAGAATCATTCCTACGGCGACCAGGTACTTGGGAATGTTCCAAGCCTCGGAGTGGGGTCTGAAACCGGAGGCGAAAATGTCCAGTAAGATCGCCAGCGGAAATACCGCGCCCCAGAGAACAAATCCCGCAACAGTAGTGATCACGCCGGCGGTAGCGCGGCGATGGGAACTCGCGTACAAGATTGCAATCAAGAAATTCAAAGTCGCGAGCACGACCGCGATTCCGAGTTCCGGCTTGTCGCGAGCAATCGCCCAACCTGCAATCGCCGCGGCGGAGCCGGCCACGGCGGCAATGCCCAACGTCTTCCACTTACTTTGAAAGGCTTGAGCTCTGCAGCAAATCGCTGGCGCAAGCACGCTCGCCGCAAGCAGCGCGAAATAATAATTCTTTGAGGTGATGCCGCAAACCACCCCTGTGGCATAAGCCAGGGCCGGACCTGCAATTGACAACGCCAACGTCAACTGCCGCCTACGGGCAGCAATACCCGAAACCGAAATTACGAAAGCGACGCCCGCCAGCACCAGCGAGTCGACACTGACGATCTCGGCTATGACTGCCCAGGGATCCTTTGCTGCGGAAAGGAATTCCGCCGCGAAATGAAGCAGGATGAAGGCCCATCCCGCGCACCAAAGGTGAACGCGCTCGGTGGTAGCCTTTCGCGAAATGGCCCAGAAGACCGCAACCAGAACAGCGAGTGCGATCAGGTTCGGTAGGACGGTGAATTTCATGAGCCCTTGTCGAACCTGAGTATGCCACGGCTTGCCAGCAGTTTTTAACAAAAAACCGCTGCGATGGATTTTTCTTTGCCGGCGTTCCGCTATCGGACCTTAACGTCGGGCTCTACCGACATACCCGGCCGCAGCTTACCGTCCTTGTTGAAATCGGGTTT
Organism: uncultured Acidobacteriaceae bacterium; assembly: GCA_963713465.1. GTDB lineage: Bacteria > Acidobacteriota > Terriglobia > Terriglobales > Acidobacteriaceae > Bog-257. The sequence continues at coordinate 114,665 of CAVQLZ010000003.1, read as the reverse complement.
GCCGTGTCCGTCGAAGTCGATTCGGACAGGGATTCGCTGCACCACTTTCACATAATTACCGGTAGCGTTCTCCGGCGGTAGCAAACTGAATTTCGCTCCTGTGGCTCCTCCCAGGTCGGTCACGCGGGCATCCCAGGTCCTCCCGCCGTAGGTATCCACTTTCACCTTTACAAACTGGCCGGGACGCATGTAGGTGAGCTGCGTCTCCTTGAAGTTAGCCGTGACCCAGATGTCATTCAGCGGCACCACGGCCATCAGATCCTGACCGATGGCGACGTTGGAGCCGACCTGCACCGAACGCTTGCCCACGATGCCATCCACGGGCGCGACGATGGTGGTGTAGGACAAATTGAGTTGAGCCTGATCCAGCGTGGCCTTCGAGCGCAGTGCCTGGGCATCGGCCGACTGTGCTTTGGCCTGGGTCGCCGCAACTGTCTTGGGCGTGATCTGGGCGTTGCGGATCTCAGCCTGGGCCTGCTCGATGCGCGATTGCGCGTTCCTGATTTGAGCTTGCGCCGCCAGCACCGCCGCCTGCCGCGATTGCACGGTCGCGTTGGCGGCATCTGCCGCGGCTATGGCGGCGTCGAACTGCTGCTGCGAAATCTCGCGCTTGCCCAAGAGCTGCCGGTAGCGCTCCACGTCCCGGTTGAGCTTAAACGCGTCGGCCTGTGCCTGCACTACGTCGGCCTGCGCCGCATCCGCTTCTTTTTGCGCCGCCGCGACTCCCGCTTGCGCCGCCGACATATCCGCACTGGCGGAACGAATCTGCGCAAAGGAACCTACGCTGGAAACCGGCACGCCGTAACGCGCCGCTTCCGCCTGCGCCTGCGCGTCGGCATAGTCGGCGCGGGCATGTTCCAGCGCTACCTGGTAATCGGTGGGATCGATGACGACCAGCACGTCACCCCTCTTCACCAGGTCGCCGTCATCGTAGTTCACTTTAATTACGTGGCCGGCCACACGCGCGCTGATGGGATAGATATAGCCGTCGATCTCCGCGTCGTCGGTGTCCTCCCAGTGCCGGCTCTCCCACCAGAACCAACCCACCAGCACAATGGCCACAATCGCAACCAGAAACACAATAGGTTTGGCAGCCGGATGCCGCTGAAAGAATCCGCGCCGGTCTTCGCGCTCGTGAACTTCCGGGTCGTGGTGTTCTTCCGGACGCTCGCCCTGCACCTCGGCGTGCTCGGCCTCGTTTGGCTCTGTTGTCGTCGGACTCATTTCGTCTCCACCTGCTTCATTGTGCGTGCTCAACTTCGGCGGTCGAAGGCTTGAGGTTCGGAACTATGGCGGCCCACTCCCCGACTGGGAGTTGGGCACAGCCGGCGCATTAGGCGGGGCCGGCGGCGCGGTGGGCAGCACGTTGCCGGGCTCCGACAAGTACTGCTTTACCGCCTGCTCGGCATTCCCAATGGCACGAGCCAACAGCACCTTCGCGATGTTGAATCCATACAGGCTCGAGATGTACTGGTCGTTGGCCGATGCCAGCTGCTGCTGCGCCTGAATGACTTCGACGTTGTTCGTCACACCCGCCGCAAAGCGGTCTTGCGACTGCTGCAGCGCCTGCTGCGCGTACTCCAGCCCGATCCTGCCCACCTCCACTTGCTGGGCCGCGGCTTTCAGGTCCAGCAGCGCGTCGTCGATGTCTTGCTCGATGCTCCCGCGCAGATTATCAACTTGCGCCTGCTGCTGCTTCAGCACCGATTTCGCCTGCTGGATGTCGGCTTCGATTCTTCCCCCCTGAAAGATAGGAATCGCCAGCGTCGCGGCTGCGGTCCAGTTCGGCGCCAGCGAGCCAGGGTTATATCCCAGAACGCCGTAGTCGCCTGAAAATCCGATGGAAGGCAGCCGCTGCTGCCACGCGGCATCGAGGTTATATTGCGCCGCCCGCAACGAAGCCAGCGCAGCCTGATAATCCGGACGCGTTGCCAGTGCCCGCTCGTATGCATTCGCGACCTCGGCCTCCGGCAAAGGATGATACGGCACGCGATCGACCAGGCGAAACTTCTGCGCGACCGGAAGCCCGATGACCCTGGCCAGCGCGATGCGCTGCTTTTCCAGATCGTTCTGCGCCTGAATCAGCAACGAGATTTGCGTCTGTAACTGCACCTTCGCACGCAAAGTGTCGATCTCCGGCGCCAGACCGGCGTTTTCCTGATCGACGGCCAAGTCGTAGAGCGCCTGCGCCGACTTCAACTCCGCTTCGGCGGCCTCGACGCGCGACTCGTTGGCAATGGTAAGAAGATAGTTGGCGCCTACCGCCAGAACGACCGTATCGCGCGCATCCCGATACGTGAACTGCGATGCCTTGACGTTCTGCGAAGCCGCGTGAACTCCGCTGAGGTAGTGCAAGTTCAGCGGATTCCAGGTTGCAGAACCGGCAAGTTCAAACAGGCTGAAGGGTCCGACAGAACTGGGAAAGCCGGGGAAGCTCGAGAATCCAAACGCCTTGAGATTGATCTTGTCTTCTTCCTCAGTGACGGCGCCGTTGACCATAGGCAAAAGGTCGCTCAAGGCGCGCAGCCGAGCCGCCCTTGCCTGCTCGGTCGCGCGGTCGCTAAGGTACAGCCCCAGGTTGTACTTCAGGGCACGGTCGAGCGCATCCTGTACGCTGAGATCGAGGACTCCCGGCGTCGCCCGCCCTTGCGGTATCGACCCGGAAAACGGGTCCTGATTGCGCTGGATGACCGATTCGGCCGAGGGAAGTGTGGTCAACTCCGGCGGTGACGTCGGAGTCTGGGCAGAAGCCAGGCAGCAGGAGAAGGATACGACAGCGACGCCTAACGCGGCCCAATAGGTTCGCGCCGCACAGCGCCACAGGTTGCTTGCTTTTCGTTCCATCTTGTACGTAGTACAGGCATTGCACCTATGCAACAGTTGACACCGTCGCAACTTTCATCTTAATCCTGTCGGAGCTTAGATGTGAGAGAAGCCACGTGCGTTGCGGGCATGAGACGCCATTGCCACACGCTGCGGTGGAAATGGGCGAGACCCCCGAACGCCCTAAACCAGGGTGAACTCGCGGGTCGAAGGCCGGCGCATCAAGTCGCGAATCGCATCTTCCACTGACTTGCCCTGCTGCAGGATCGCATGCATCTGCTCGGTGATGGGCATTTCAATCTTCGCTTTGCGCGCCAGCCCCACTGCGGCATTCGTCGTCAGTACGCCTTCCGCTACCATGCCGTGCATTCCCGCGATGACTTCATCGAGCTTTCGGCCGCGACCCAGTTCGACCCCAACCGTGCGATTGCGCGAAAGCCCGCCGGTGCACGTGAGCACCAGATCGCCCAGTCCCGCCAGGCCGGACATGGTCGCCGCTTTGCCTCCACAGGCAACCACCAGGCGCGTGATCTCGGCAAGACCGCGCGTGATGAGCGCCGCCACGGTGTTGTGGCCCAGCTCCTGACCGAACAAAACTCCCGCTGCAATGGCGATGATGTTCTTCAACGCCCCGCCCAGTTCCACGCCGACGACGTTGTCGTTGGTATAAACGCGGAACCGCGGATCGCTGAATTCGCGCTGCACGATTTCGGCAAGCTCCCGGTCGGCTGAGGCAATGGTGATCGCGGTGGGATCGCCCTTCGCGACCTCTTTGGCGAAACTCGGCCCGCTAAGCGCGCCGATGCGCGGCCGAAATAAATGTTCTCCCTGGCTGAGGACCTCAGCGATGACTTGCGTCATTCGCTGCAGCGAATCGTTCTCGATGCCTTTGGTGGCGCTGACGAACAGCATCTCCGAATGCAGGTAAGGGCGCATCGCCTCAAACAAACGGCGCGTGTGATGGGATGGCATTACGCTAACCACAATCTCGGCGCCGTCCAGCGCGTCGGCAAAGCTGTTGGTGCAGCGAACCGATTCCGGGATGACTTGTCCGGAAAGGAAAAGCTGGTTCACCCGGCGCACATCGATGCTGTCGCGAACTTCGGTCTCGTGCGCCCAAAGCCGAACATTGTGCGTCTGTTTGCGCCCCAGCACGATGGAGATTGCCGTGCCCCACGCCCCCGCGCCGATGATCGCGATTTCGCTCACAAGCCTGTCCTTATCGAAACCGGTTCTCGGTGCCCGCCAGCAGCCGGCGGATGTTGTCCTTATGGCGAACAATGATGAGCAAGGACGAGGCGGCAATCAGCAGAAGAATCGGCGCGGAGGTTCGCTCAGCCGGTGCCAGCCACCAGACGCATAACGGAAACGCCGCGCCCGCAACGATGCTGCCCAACGACACATAGCGCGTAAGGGCAACGACGACCACAAAGAGAACGATCACCACCAGCATGGCCCTTGGCGCGAGCGCGATAAATGCTCCCGCGGCCGTCGCCACGCCCTTGCCGCCTTTGAAGCGGAGCCAAACCGTGAACACGTGTCCCAGAATCGCTACGAACGCAGCCAACGCCGCCAGCATGAAAATCGTGCGGCTGCCGATCACCGGTGTCGTGCTCCGGTCGTAGAGGCTGGTGGGGAACTGACTTCCGAACCGCTGCTTCTCGCTCAACCAGAAAGCGAACATCACCGCCGCGTAGCCTTTCAGCCCATCGAGCAGCAGCGTGGCAATGGCCAATCGCTTCGATCCGGTGCGCGCAACGTTGGTTGCGCCGATATTCCCGCTGCCCGTATGGCGCACATCCACACCGCGAAAGATGCGCACCAGCAGATAACCGAAAGGGATTGATCCCAGCAGGTACGAAACGACAACGATGATGAGAATGAGCTCGATCAAGATCGTACTACTCGTGCGGCGATGCCAGCGGATATGTCGCCAGCTTCGTGTATTGCGCGCCTTTCGGCGACAACGTGCTCTGGTAGAGGCAGAATTCGCGCGCCGTCATTGTACCGAACTCGGGAGCCGCGAGCGTTTCCAGCTTCACGCTGAGCGCGCGCAATCCTACCGCGGCGTGCTCACCGCGCACCGGCTTCGGTCGTCCGCTGCCGGCCCGCGCCAATGTCAGATGCGGCTTGAATGGGCCAGCATCGCGCTCGAATCCCAGCGACTGCAATGCCTCGGCGATAGACCTCGCCAGCTCCTGTAAATGTTCGTCAGCCTCGATTCCCACCCAAAACACGCGCGGCGATTTCGGATTCGGAAAAAACCCTGTGCCGCGAACTGACAAGCTGATCGGCGCGCCGCGCACTGGTTGCAAAGCAGCTCGAATCTCGTCCAGCTTTTCCGTTTCACCAAGGAACTGAAGCGTAATGTGAAACGTCTCCGGCCCGACCCAGCGCACGTCAGGCGCATAGGCTCGCATCTGGTCGCGAAACTCAGCAATGCGCCGGCGGATGCTGGGATCGATATCAAGCGCTACAAACAGACGCATATCTGCTCGTGACCGGCGCTGAAGCGCCGCACTACCTACATCAGCATCCGCCGCACCATGTCCAGCGCCTGCTGGCTGGCCCAGCGCCGCACACGTTCACGGTCGCCGAAGAACCGCCGCTGCACCACCTCTTGCTTGTGTCCATTCGAGACGGCGACGAACACCAGCCCAACCGGTTTCTCGTCCGTGCCGCCGCCCGGGCCGGCGATGCCGGTTACCCCGACGCCGATGTCGGCATTGCATAGCTCGCGGATGTTGTCCGCCAGCGCAAGCGCGACTTCGCGACTCACCGCGCCGTGCGCTTCGATCATCAGGGGCGGGATGTCCGCGAACAGCGTCTTCAGCTCATTGGAATACACCACTGCGCCGCCGAGAAACGAGCGCGAGCTGCCCGCGACCGAGGTAACGCGCTCTGCAATCAGCCCACCGGTACACGATTCGGCGACGGCGAGCTTCGCATTGCGCATTTGCAGGTAGTAATTGACGATCTCCTCCAGCGACTCGCCCTGCGAGGAGAACACCGCATCGTCGAGTTCGTCTTCCAACTCGCCTGCCAGGCGATCGACTTCCGCCTGCGCCTCTTCTTTCGTCGCCGCCGTTGCGCGCAGATGAAACTCCACCTGCCCCTGTGCGGCCAGCACGGTGGTCTCGACATTCGGATACTTCTTATAAATCGGCGCGGCGCGCAGATCGACCGCCGACTCGCCCATCATCGCGACCTTCAGCACCCGGCTGGCCAGCGCTGCGGGCGGCACTTTGTCGCGCAGGCGAGGCATGCATTCCGTCTCCCACATGGTGTGCAGCTCGTGCGGCGGTCCAGGCATTAACGCGACCATTCGCGGCTTGCCCTCGAATTCCGTTTCCAGCCACTGCCCGGGCGCGGTGCCTTTCGTATTCGGCAGCACCACCGCGCCTTGCAGCACATCGCCCTGCTGCGCGTTGTTCTCCGGCATTGGCAGACGCCGCTCGGCAAATCGTTTGTAGAGCTCGGTGACGAGGTTGTTATCGCGCTTCAGCTCGATGCCGAGCGCGGCGGCCACAGCTTCGCGCGTGAGGTCGTCTTCGGTGGGTCCAAGGCCGCCCATGAAGATGCTGAGATCGGCGCGGCCGATGGCCGTGCGCGCGACCGAGATAAGGTGGTCAAGGTTGTCGCCCACAACCGTTTTGAAGGCGACGCTGATGCCTAATTCATTGAGGCGCTCGGTGAGAAAGAGGGAGTTCGTGTCCTGGCGGTACGGAGTCAGCATCTCCGAGCCAACGGCGATGATCTCCGCAATCATAAAGGCAGCAATTAGCAATTAGCTCTCAGGCAGCAGCGAGCGTCCTTTGATGCCCCAGGACAAATGATGCACGCCGCTGGTGGTCGCCAGCACCGCCGCGCCGCCGGGCGCGAAGGCCAGTCCCACCAGATTCTGGCCGGAGACCACGAGCGACGCCTTGCGATCGGGAGTGATCCTCACGATGCCGCGCCTTCCGTTCAGCGACGCGGCGACGTAGAGGTTGCCGTCAACATCCATCGCGATGCCCTGCGGCCGCCCCAGGCCGCGATAGAAATCGGTGACGCTGCCGTGCGGATCGATCTGGTAGACGGCATCGAAGCTCGAGGTCGTCGGCCCGGTCACGTACAGATTGCCGTTACTGCCGAAGGCCAGGTGATAGGCCGCAATGCTCGGCTCCATGGTGGCGAAAACAAAAATCTGCCGGTCGCGCCCGATCTTGAAGATGGTTCCGCTGCGATCGCCGACGTAGAGATTGCCGTCGCGATCGAACGCAATCCCCGTCGCTACGCCCATGCCTTCCGCGTAAGAGGTCATCGTGCCGTTCTGCGCCACGCGGTACACGGTGCCGTCGTAACGCGAGGAAACGTACAAGCTGCCGCTGCGGTCGAAGGCCAGGCCGGTGGCGTTCATCATCTCGTGCAGGAACGGCTTCACGTTGTAGTTGGTGTCGATGCGATAAATCGCGACCGGAACTTTCTGCCCCCGCGGTCCGGAGAAGGTTGCGTAAATGTTGCCATGGGCATCGACGGCGGGATTGGCGACGGGATGCAGGTTCTCCGCGATGGGCACGGCGAGGCGCAACTCGCTCGGGTTGCTGCGGGAACCGTTGCTCGCGACCACGACTTCACCGGAGGCTGCGCCTTCGGGCACACGCGCCACAATGAACTGCTCCGAGCTGATGATCACCGCACCATCTACATCGCCGAAGCTGACCCGCGGCCGCCGAAGTTCGTGCGGCCCCAGACCGCTGCCCAGGATGCGCACCTCGCCGCCCGGCAGCGCGCATGGGGGATCGATGCCGTCGATGCGCGGCTTGCCGTTGACGTTCTTCGTTCCTGTCTTGCGGTCCGTCATCGGCTTCAGCGAATAACCCCGAAATGCAACAGCAGTTGCAAAACCAGCAGCGCGTAGACCCCGGCGCCAAGATCGTCCACCACGATGCCGGTGCCTTCCGGCAACCGCTCCAGGCTGCGGACCGGCGGCGGCTTCACAATGTCAAACACTCGGAAAAGTATAAAGCCCGCGAGCAGCGCCCGCCACACGATGGGACACGCGATTAGCGTAACCAGTTGCCCGGCAACTTCGTCGATGACCACATGCGAGGGGTCTTTCTTGCCGCAACCGCGCGCTTCCAGCGTCGCCGCCGGGATGCCGATCGCTACGGTCAGCGCGATCAGCAGAAGAATTACGGGGAGATGCAGCCCAGCCGGCAGACGCGATGCAATCAGCCACCACAGCAGCATCGTCGCCAGCGATCCCCAGGTTCCGGGCCCAGGACGCAATCGCCCCGCGCCAAAGAAGGTCGCAACCAGCGTGGCCCAACGCGGCGCAGCGGTGGCTTTCACTACTGGCTCGTGCAGCGCCGGCTCAATTGGGCTTTTTGACATTTGGGTCGGGATAGCTGTCGTCGATCTCCGGGTCGTTCAGCGGCGCCGAGATGACATAACCGCCGCTCGCCCATTTGCCCAAATCAATCAGGCGGCAACGCTCGCCACAGAAAGGAAACTCCGGGTCAGACGCCAGCACAATCTTGCGGCAGATGGGACAACGGAGGCTACGAACTGATTTGTTTGGCATTGCCGATAAATCTACACAAGTTTCGCTACGAGATCGTACTCGTGCGCTTCCGTGATCTCGCAGCGGTAGAATTCGCCTTCGCGCACCTCGTGATCGCCGAAATCGTTCACGTAAACCGTGCCATCGATCTCGGGCGCGTGCATCTCGGTGCGGCCTTCCCACAGCAGGTCAGTCTCGGCCGATGGTCCTTCGAGCAGCAGATCGAATTGCTGGCCGACTCAGCGCGCGCTTTTTCTTGCGGCTGATCTGCTTCTGCATCGACATCAGCTTCTTGCGGCGGCGCTCGATCTCGCGCGCGGGAACTTTGTCCGCCAGATCGAACGCCTTCGCACCCTCTTCATCCGAGTATCCGAAGACGCCCAGCCAATCGAACTGCGCCGCACGAACGAAGTCGCAGAGCTGCTCGAAGTCGCGCTCGCTTTCGCCCGGGAATCCGACGATGAATGACGTGCGCAAGGTCAGCCCTGCAATTTCGCGCCGCATCTTCTCAATGGAGCGCAGGAAAATCTCGGCTCCCGCGCCGCGCTTCATTCGCTTCAGCACATCCGGCGACGCATGCTGCAGCGGCACATCGATGTACGAGCAAATCTTCTCGTGCGCCGCAATCGTCTCCAGCAGCTTGCCGGTGATCTTATTTGGATAGGCGTAGAGGAATCGAATCCAGCGCAGCTCGTCGACCTGCGCCAGCCGCTCCAGCAGCAGAGCCAGGCCGTCCTTCAGGCCGAAGTCTTCGCCGTAGCAAGTCGTGTCCTGCCCGATCAGCGTGACCTCGCGCACGCCTTGCTGCGCGAGGCGCTGCGCCTCGGCGATCACCGACTCGAAGCGCCGCGAGCGAAACTTGCCGCGCAGTTGCGGGATGATGCAGAACGAGCAGGGATGATCGCAGCCTTCGGCAATCTTGATGTACGCCGAATACTTGGGCGTCGCCAGCAGGCGCGGCGTGGTCTCGTCGTAGAGGTAGTTCGGCAGATCGCCAATCGCGCCGTCCCAGGCTTCTTTCGAGAATCGTCCCGGCCTGTTCGCGCGCCTCCGCCTTCAGGACGTGATGTTGAGAATCACGAAAGCCGAATCGCTCACTGGTCCCAGGTTAGCGTCCAAACGATGGCCGCGAACCTGGGGCACCAATCCCGCAGCACTCAGAATCTGCTCCAGCTCGCCGGTGCCGACAACCGCATCGACCTCCGGAATGCTCTTCTGGATTTCGTTGCGATAGCGTTCCACCAGGCAGCCGGCAACGATCAGCTTCTGCGCGCGGCCGCTGATCTTGTGCTGCGCCATCTCCAGAATCGTGTCCACCGACTCCTGCTTGGCCGTGTCGATGAACGAGCAGGTGTTCACGACGATAATGTCGGCGTCTTCGGCGCGCGGCGTGATCTCGGCCCCACCCTGCGCGAGCAGCCCCATCATGACCTCGCTGTCCACCAGGTTCTTGGGACAGCCCAGGCTCACGAAACCTATTTTCTTGGGAGTAGCTCCTGGTTGCAAGGCGTTCGCCCCGTCAAGCAAGGCTACAGAATCGGTTTTCGGAGGCATGCGGTCTTTTGATTTTACCATCCGGTGCAGGCCGGACACTTGATCATTGAGCACGAGACGAGTTCCGTCAGAACTCAAACCGATCCACTACTGCGCACCGCCGCATCGCATGCGACTGATGCTATATTGAGAAGTCGGGCGCTGGTCCCGCGCAACGCAATCTTGTGAACCCCGCCAGGTCCGGAAGGAAGCAACGGTAGCAGGCCAGTGCGTGTGCAGCGGTCAACTGGCGCCTGGCGTAAAAGCCGCTTTTCGCCATTCGCTTTTCGCTTGTATCCCGACGTGTCTGGCGGCTCCTCTTCACATCTTGCTGGTAGTAGCCAAGACTAACACCTCTGGCGAACAGCGAAAGGCGAACAGCGAAAAGCGGTCACCGGAGCACTCTATTGCCTGATTCTCGTCGCGCCAAAATCACCGCCCTCGGCACCTACGTTCCGCCTCGCATTCTGACCAACCATGACCTGGAAAAGATGGTCGATACCACCGACCAATGGATCCTGGAGCGCACCGGCATACGCGAGCGGCACCTGGCGGACAAAGGCGTGGCGGCGAGCGACCTGGCAGTGGAGGCGGTGAAGAACCTGCAGAAATCGCATCCCTTCGACTTGCAGACGGTTGACCTGATCGTGGTGGGAACGGTGACGCCCGACATGCTGTACCCCTCGACGGCATGCCTGGTGCAGCACAAGCTGGGTATCCAGCGCACCTGGGGTTTCGACGTCTCGGCTGGCTGCTCGGGCTTCGTTTATGCGCTGAACACCGGCGTCGAGTTCATCGAGTCCGGACGCTATAAGAAGGTGCTGGTGATCGGCTCCGACGTGAATTCCATCATGACCGACTACACCGACCGCGCGGTTTGCATCATCTTTGGCGACGGCGCCGGCGCGGTGCTGCTGGAGCCTGCGGAAGACGGCGAAGGATACGGCATCCTCGATATGGAAGCCCAGATCGAAGGCGCGGGCGGACAGTTCCTCAGCATGCCGGGCGGCGGCAGCCTGCATCCCGCATCGCACGAAACCGTCCAGCAGAAGATGCACTACATCCATCAGGACGGACAGCAGGTTTTCAAGTACGCCGTAAAGAAGATGGCAGAGATGACCGAGCGCGTGCTGCAGAAGAACGGCCTCACGGGCAAGGATGTGGACTGCTTCATCGCGCACCAGGCCAACAAGCGCATCATCATGGCTACCGCCGAGCGGCTGAAGATGCCGCTGGACAAAGTCATCATCAATATTGATCGCTACGGCAACACCACGGCAGGGACAATTCCGCTGGCCATGCAGACGGCCATCGAGGAAGGCAAGCTGAAGAAAGGCAATCTGGTGTTGCTGGCTGCCGTGGGCGCGGGATTTACCTCCGGCGCGACGCTGCTGCGGTGGGCGTATTAGCGGCAAAGTTTTACCACAGAGACACAGAGATCACGCGGTTTTTCGAGTTCGTGTGATCCAAGCGCAGCTTCATTCGTAGAGGCTATGTAGCTGTCCCATAAAGCGTTTTGTAACAGGCAAAGGCATAAGCTGAAATGCGCAGACAGGCAGCTGGTGTGCTTTATGTGGTGGCGATGGTGGCCGTCATATTCGCCGTAGATTTCGTGTTCTTCAGAAACCGATTCTGGGAACGGCTGACAGTGAATGTTGGCATTGTCTTAGTGTTCCTAGCTTTCTACTGGAGATTCCTCAAGCGTCCATGAACAAGGCGCGATAAAGCCGTTTCGATCGATTTATGACATGAGATGGGTTATGTTTTAGTCTTTGTTCAACATGTGCTCCGAACGCCCCTCCCGATATTTACTTCTGTCGTTTGCGTTGCTTCTCTATCTCAGCGTCTTTCCAGAGGCGGTTTGGTGCCAGAAGGCCGATACCGGAACATCCGATCTTGCCCTGGTCGGCGGCAGGATTTATCCCTCGCCGACAGCCGCAGCCATCGACGACGGCGTTGTGCTGGTGCGCGGCGACAAGATCGTCGCCATCGGCAAGCGTGGGCAGGTCAAAGTTCCCAAGTCCGCGCAGGTGATCGATTGCACCGGCAAAGTGATCACCGCCGGTTTCTGGAACAGCCACGTGCACTTCACCGAGCCGGCCTGGAATGGTGCGGCCACCGCGCCCGCCGACAAACTCGAGCAGCACATGCAGGAGATGCTGACGCGCTGGGGATTTACCACAGTGTGGGACATCGGCTCCGTTCCCCGGAAACACACTGGCGCTGCGCAAGCGCGTGGACTCGCGGTGAGCTGCCCGGGCCGAAGATCTACACCACTGCCGGCGCGATTTCTCCCAAGAACGGTATTCCGATTTACGTTCCGGAGCCTATACGCCAGCAGCTCCCGCGATTTGAGGCGCCGACTCCGGCAGCCGCTGCCAGCTTGGCGATGGAGCTCTGGCGATGGGCGGCGATGGCATCAAACTGTTTACCGGCTCTATCATGGGACACGGCAAAGTCACCCAGATGCCGACGACGGTGGCCCGCGCGGCGGTGGAGGTGGCCCACGCGCACGGCAAGCCGGTGTTCGCGCATCCCCCAAACACGCCGGCACGGACAACGCTCTGGCGGCAGGCGTGGATATTCTGGCCCACACCATCCCCGAAGAAGGCGATTACACGCGGCGAGCTAGCCCGCATGAAAACGCAGCATACGGCGCTGATTCCAACTCTGACATTGTGGGAGGTCGAATTGGAGAAGCGAACATGCCTCGGCCGAAGACGAGCAGCAATTTGTGCAGGCGGGAGTCAACGAACTGAAGAGCTATTTCGATCAAGGTGGCACCATGTCTCTTCGGCACCGATGTCGGCTATACCCAGCACTACGACACGACGGAAGAGTACGTCCTGATGGCCAAGAGCGGCATGTCATGGCGCGACATCCTGGCATCGCTCACCACCAATCCCGCGATTTCTTCAAGCACAGCCACACCGGCCAATTAGCTGCCGGTAACGATGCCGACATTGTGGTACTGGGCGCCGACCCCGCAACTGACGTTCGCAACTTCGCGAAAGTGGATTACACGATCCGCGCCGGCAAAGCGATCTACAAGAAATAAGCCCTCCCGCGCGCGTTGACATATCCACCTCCATATTCAGTCGCGCATCGTCCTCTCCCTATCACAACGACAGGTGTCGATGGTCACACCAGCGCGGTCGATGCCAATGCCAGAATGATGCCGGAACCCGGACGTGCTTCTTGTACAACGACATGCGGGACTTCGACGAACCGAGTACGGCGAGGTGGAGCTATGGAAGTCTTCGTTGAGTATTTGGGGGCGGTGCAGTTTGCCATCAAAGCGCGGCAACACGAAATCGTGTGCGATCAGCCGGCCGAAAACAACGGCTACGACGAAGGCATGACCCCGCCGGAGTTATTCCTGGCCTCGTTAGGATCGTGCGCTGCCTATTACGCGGTCGACTACCTCAAACGCAACCACATCCTGACAGACGGCGTGACCACACGCGTCACGGCGGAAAAGGTCAAAGGCCCGTTTCGGCTGGACAAGTTTCACATTGAGGTGAAGGTTCCCGGGGAGATCGCGCCGGAGCACATCAAGGGGCTGGAGGAAGCGGTGCACCGCTGCCTGATCCACAACACGCTGCTGCATCCGCCAAAGATGGACGTAGCCATCGAGGTTGGAACGCCGGTTGCCGTTTAAGGGCAGTCAGCAATCGGCATTCGGCAGCGAAATACAGAGTAACGGCTGTTCTATCCACTATCCACTGACAACTATCCACTGCCTTTAATCTTCTCCCGCTCCTTCGCGACTTCCAGCGGCGACGTTGGCTCGGTCATGCGCGCGGGATCGAGAATCTCTTTGATCTGCTCTTCGCTGAGGTCGCCGCGCTCGCGTGCAATGTCGATGATCGAGCGCCCGGTCTTCACCGACTCTTTCGCGATCTCCGCCGCCTTAGCGTAGCCGATATACGGATTCAGCGCCGTCGCCAACGAAACGGTGCTTTGCACATAGTAATTCGTGCGCTGCTCATTCACGGTGATGCCCTTGATGCAGAATTCGGTGAGCTGGTGCAGCATGTTGGTCATGATGGTGATCGAGGTGAGCACGCTGTAAGCCATGGTCGGCATCATGACGTTGAGTTCGAGTTGGCCGGCCTGTACCGCCAGCGCAACCGCGGTGTCGTAACCCACTACCTGAAACGACACCATCGCGGCGAGCTCCGGCATCACAGGATTGATTTTGCCGGGCATGATCGACGAGCCGGGCTGCAGCGCGGGCAAGTTGATTTCCGCCAAGGCCGGTGTTCGGGCCCGACGCCAGCAGGCGCAGATCGTTGGAGATGCGAATGACTTCCAGGGCGAGATTGCGCAGCGCGCCGCTCACGCTCGACATCGCGAGATTGGATTGCATGGCATAGCGCATGTCGTCAGCCGCGTGCAGCTTCTGCCCGGAGATGCGCGCCAACTCGGCGATCGCTTTGTGCCGGTAATCGGGATGGGTGTTGATCCCCGTGCCCACGGCCGATCCGCCGAGGCCAAGCTCGCGCAGAAATTCCGACTGCTCTGCAATGGCCTTTTTCGCACGTTTGATCGCGCCGGCGTAGGCCGCGAACTCCTGCCCCAGCCGCATAGGCACCGCGTCCTGCATGTGCGTGCGTCCCGATTTCAGGACGTGGTGAAACTCCTTGCCCTTAGCGTCGAGTGAAGCGATGAGCGAGTCGAGCACGAGATAGAGCTTTTCCAGCTCCAGCAGTGTCGCCAGTCGCATGGCCGTTGGGAAGACATCGTTGGTCGACTGCCCGTAGTTGACGTGATCGTTGGGATGAACGTGCTTGTACTCGCCGCGCGCGCCGCCCAGCAGCTCCGAGGCGCGGTTGGCAATCACCTCGTTGCTGTTCATGTGGAAACTGACGCCCGCGCCCGCCTGGAAGACGTCGACCACGAAGTGATCGTGCAGCTTGCCCTGTTGCACCTCCTGCGCCGCTTGCACGATCGCATCGGCGGTCTTAGCGTCGATCAGGCCGAGCTCGCGATTGGCCAGCGCGGCGGCTTCCTTCACCATCGCGATGGCTCGAATGAGCGTGGGATGCGCGCGCAATCCGCTGATGGGATAGTTCTCGACCGCGCGCGCCGTCTGGATGCCGTAGTAGGCGTGAGCCGGAACTTCTTTGTGGCCGAGGGAATCTTTTTCCAGGCGAGTTGGGGAATGGGTTGCAGTCGACATTCGCATCATCCTCTGCTTGAAGAGATGACTATACCGGCTCGTACGTCGCCGGAGTTGTTGAGTGCCTCACCATTCAGCCGGCGCGAGCGCCTTCGAAGCTTGCATCGTTACCTGCGGGTACTTAAGTTCGTATCGAAGTGCCATTTCCTTTGGGTGGTGCTTACACTCTCGCCTGCTGCTCTTCGGTGGCAATCGTACTTCACCATGTTCTGACCTTCCAGGAAAACGCTATGCGGGTTACAACTTGTTTGGTGGGACAGTACGTCGGAGGAACCAACTCTGACATCAGTCGGCCTCTAGCAAAGAGAGCCAACCCACTGAAAGCTGTGACAAACTCGCAAATGGGTGGGAGGTGGGTATGAATGCAAGTTGTCCTTCTGCAATCGCGTCTCTGGATGATTCTCTGGCGCCGGCCTATGAAAGCTTGCGGAAGACTAGAGGCTGCTGAATCGATCGATGTCGCCGAGATGATCAGTCAGCTTGAGGCCGCCGCAGAGTCTTCACGAAAGCTGCGGCACTTGGTCTCATCGGAGCTGCCCGACGCCTCATGGGAGAACCGCGAGGAACTGGACGAAATCATCGAACGCAATCCAGAGAAATTCAACGGAACCAATGCAGAAAAGGTCAATGCCAGTGGGAATAAATGGTATCTGCCTGTTCGCACGCTGGGCCAGGAGCTTATAGTCCGCTGCTCACTTGTCAAATCGGCACACGCCGCTGATGACTAGCACTGCTTCTATACTCCCGCGGCGGCAACTCCTTCGTAGTGCCGCGTCGTTCTCGGCAGCTTCTGCGAATATCCCATCAGGAAGAAGCCAGCGGTCGAAAGCAGGCACACGATGAGTCGCACGCGCGCCAACGGCGTGGGCGCCAGGTCCATAAACTTGCCGAAGCGCCATGCGCCCCAGTTGATGACCTGCGTGGGCACGACCGTCCAAACAGCAACGTAGAACCAGGCGCGCTCGGCGCCCTCGCCGAAGGTGTCGCGGCGGGCACGCGGGGTCCAATCCAGTATGGTGCCGAGCACCACGGCCAGCGCGAGCGGATAGTAAACGTACTCGTACAGCTCCCTTAGCATCCAGCGCCCGTTAATGTTGGCGATGACCAGGCCGATGAGATTCAGCGCGTAGGGGACGATGATGTCAATCCACGCTGCCGTATAGCAGACCACGCGATAGGGCAGGTTCGGCTGGTGCACGCCGTAATAGGTGATGTAGGGCCGCGGCTCGCATCCCGGCACACGGCCGGCGAAGCCGCGCCAGGCGACTGCGGCCATGACGATGGCCAGCCATATCCAATGCCGCCGATCCGGGCCGTGCGCATAGAGATCGTAGGTGAGCGGCCATCCGGGAAGCACCCAAAAGACCCATATCCAGATTGGGGTGTGCAGAACGCGATAGTAACGCTTGTTACGCTCGCGGAAGACGGCCTGTTTCATTCGTACATCGATGTTAGCAGAGGGGCAGCAGCTAGCAGTCAGACTGTCTATTCTGTGTTGTAATCTTCTGTTAGCCAACATACGCCACCGCTCGCCAGGAGACCCGGATTGATCCGTCCGACCACTAGCCTTCTTATCTGCACGCTCTTAATCGCCACCATCGCCCCCGGCCAGCAGACCACCACCACGACAACCGCGCCGTTCACTCCCCCCGACAAGATCTTCGGCTATCACGATCCTGCCGCTGAGCTCGAGGCGGAGAAGACATTCCTGGCTGTCCCCGATCCCACGTTGGCGAAGGCGCACCTGCAATTCCTGACTTCGGCGCCACACGTTGCCGGATCGCCCGAGGACCATCGCAACGCCGAGTATGTGCTCGACAAGTACAAAGCCGCGGGACTGGACGCCTACATTCAGCCCTACAAAATCTGGATGGGGCTGCCGCTCGACATTCGCGTCGACGTGGTCGCGCCCGAAGGCGTGGTGATGCACGGCCCGTCGCCCGAGCGCGTGAGCGACGATCCGTTTCAGAAGGACCCGCGAATTCTGCCGGCCTTCAACGAGTACTCGCCGTCCGGCGACGTGACGGCGGATGTTGTCTATGCCAACTATGGCCGCCCGGAAGACTTCAAGAAGCTGAAGGAGATGGGCATCGACCTCAAAGGCAAGATCGTCATTTGCCGCTACGGCGAGGTGTTTCGCGGCGTGAAGCCGTCGATTGCTTCGCAGTATGGCGCCGCCGCCGTCATCATCTATTCCGATCCTTGGGACGACGGCTACTTCAAGGGCGACAAGTATCCCAAAGGACCGTGGCGGCCTGACACCGGCGTGCAGCGCGGGTCGGTGCAATATCTGTTCAAGTATCCCGGCGATCCCACAACGCCGGACATTGCGTCGGTTCCCGATCTGCCGGCCGACAAGCGCACGCCTCCAGACAAGGCGATCGACCTGCCCAGAATTCCGGTTACGCCGCTGTCGTACGCCGACGCGACCCCCATCCTGCAAAACCTTGGCGGGCCGGAGTCGCCGCGCAGTTGGCAAGGCGCGCTGCCTTTCACCTATCACGTCGGACCTGGGCCGGTGAAGGTGCACATGGCGATCAAAATCGCGTACACGTATACGACCATCTGGGACGTGATCGGCATGGTGAAAGGATCAGAGCTGCCGAACGAGTGGGTGGTGACGGGCAATCACCGCGACGCCTGGGTGTACGGAGCGGTCGATCCCAACAGCGGCACCGCAGCGCAGCTGGAGGCGGTGCATGGCATCGGCGAGCTGCTGAAGAAGGGATGGCACCCCAAGCGCACTATCGTTTTCGCCAGTTGGGACGCGGAAGAGGAGGGACTGATCGGCTCGACCGAGTTCGCGGAGCAGCACGCGAAGGAATTGTCGCGCGCGGTCGCGTATTTCAATATGGATTCGGCATGTTCGGGGCCGGACTTCGGCGCCTCGGCAGTTCCGAGTTTGAAGCAGTACCTGCGCGACGTGACTAAGGCGGTGCCGAGTCCGAAGGGCGGCAGCGTTTACGATCAATGGAAAGCCAAGCAAGAGCAGCCGAAGAGTGAGGATCAGCCGGAGATTCCGGGCGCGAAAACCCGCGAGCCGGCGGCCGTAGTCACCAAGGACGTGAAGGTTGGCGACCTCGGCAGCGGCTCCGACTACACCGCATTCCTACAGCATCTCGGCGTACCCTCGGCGGACATAACGTCTCATGGACCTTACGGCGTCTATCACTCCGCCTTTGACGACTTCACCTGGTTCACCAAGTTTGCCGATCCCACGTTTGCGTACGAGCAGGAGATGGCGCGGGTTTACGGGATCACGGCCATACGCATCGCATCCGCCGATGTGCTGCCCCTGAACTATGAGGAGTACGGCAAGGAGATTGCCGAATACGTGAAAGCAGCGGAGGTGAGCGCGAAGGCGGCCTTCGGCGAGCAAGCGCCGTCGTTCGCCGATGCGGCCAGCGCGGCCGAGCGCCTGCAGAAAGCTGGTGCGGAGGTACTGAAGCGGCAGAACCTGGCGGCAGGCGATGCGGGAGCGTTGAACCTGGTGCTGCGCAACGCCGAGCGCGGGTTTATGAGCAATGGGCTGCCCGGCCGCCCCTGGTTCAAACACGTCATCTACGCGCCCGGCGAGAATACGGGATACGCGGCGGTCGTGATTCCCGGCGTAAATGAGGCGATCGAGAACAAGGACCTGGCCGTGACTAAGCAGCAGTTGCAGGTGCTGACCGCAGCGTTGAACCGCGCGGCCGGGATGCTGGAGCTTGGGAAGTGAGGTTTGCAGGAAGGACGCACGCGTAACACGGTGTCATCCTGAGTGCAGTCCGCCGCGGCGGACGCAACTACGCTGACGCTTCGTATGAGCTACGACGTTGACCCGGCGGAAAATGAGCCCGCAGGGCGCAAGTGAATAGCCCAGCGCGGAAGCGCTGGGTCACCGGGTTTCTTAATAATGAGAGCCCCTTCAGGGGCGGCACAGCCCCATCGCGAGATCGGCGTCGCCCCCAAAGGGATCGGAAGTTGATCATGCCCCCGTCGGCTCACCAATCGTCGCGCGCTTCGAGTGGTGCTTACCGGCCACGACATCGACGCACTCCTCCAGCACATCCATCGCGATGTCCGCCTGCTCTTTGGACACAATGAGCGGCGGGCAGATGCGAATGGTGTTCGGTCCGCAGCCCAGGAACAGAATGCCGCGCTCGAAGGCTGCCTCGATGATGTGGTCGCGCTCGGCCCCGCCCGGCGTCTTGGCTTTTTTGTCGGTGACGATCTCAACTCCGATCATCAGCCCGCGCCCGCGCACATCGCCCACAAGATCGAGCCGCTGCGGCCAATCGGCCATGCGCTTCATCATGTGCTTGCCAACGATTTCCGCGTTCTTGATGCCCTCGCGCTCCAGGACGTCCATCGTTGCCAGCGCAGCCGCGATGCAAACCGGGTTTCCGCCGAAGGTTGAGGCATGCGAACCCGGCACCCAGTCCATGATCTCGGCCCTCGACATCATGATGCCGAGCGGCATCCCACTGGCGATTCCCTTCGCCATGCAGACAATATCCGGTTCGACGCCGGTGTGCTCGATCGCCCACCATTTGCCGGTGCGGCCCGCGCCCGACTGCACTTCATCGGCCACCAACAGAATGCCGTGACGGTCGCAGATGCGCCGCAACTCTTGCATGAAGACTGTCGGAGCGACGACGTATCCGCCCTCGCCCTGAATCGGTTCGACGAAAATCGCCGCCACTTCCTCGGGAGGCAGCGTGGTCTTGAACAGCTTCTCCTCGATGAAGCGCGCGCAGCCCAGCGCAAACGCGTCGGCCTCCTGCGGGCTGCCGCCGACGCACCCGCGATAAACATCGGGATAGCGCACGTGGGTCACGCCGGGAACCAGCGGCGCGAAGCGGCGACGCTGCTGCGGCTTTGAGGCCGTCAGCGACAGCGCGCCCATGGTGCGGCCGTGGAATGCGCCATAGAAGGCGATGATGTTCTGCCGCTTGGTGTGATAGCGCGCCAGCTTGAGCGCGGCTTCAATGGCCTCTGCGCCCGAATTGCCGTAGTAAATCTTGTGCGGCCCCTTCATAGGCGCGACCCGCGACAGCCGCTCGGCGAGCGTCACCATCTGCTCGTAGTAGAAGTCGGTGCCCGACATGTGAATCAGCTCGGCAGCCTGTTTCTGGATCGCGGCGACGACCTCGGGATGGCAGTGGCCGGTTGAGGTCACGGCGATGCCGGCGGAGAAATCAAGGAACTCGTTGCCATCGACGTCTTCAACGATGACGCCGCGGCCGCGCTTTGCTACTAGCGGATAAGATCGGGTGTAGGAAGGCGAGATATAGCGCTCGTCGCCCTCAAGAATGTGGCGGGCATTGGGGCCGGGCAGGGCCGTCCGGATATGAGGGCCGGCGACCGGTGTAAGAACATTGGCGGACATGATGTTTTCCTCCGTAAAGGCTTGCGACCCTCGACCGGGGTCCCAGCGCGCCCGTTTTTGCGCGATGGGGTGGTGATTGTGGGCCGGAGCTTCGGTCATCCCGCTGGCTTGCATGGTTGAGCAAGCTGTCGCGGGCGGCGGAGCGAAGAGGAAAGAATTAATCGCCGGAGAAGAGATTGGGGCGGGCCATCGAGGGCGCCAGTTTCACATCCGCACGGGTGGAAATGGCCCGCGACCAGGTACCACGCAGGCCCGCTAACCGCATCGTAATGAACGCGGTGTTTGACGGGCTCGGGATGGCGATCTTGCGGGCCATGGCGACGCTCCTGCTGCTACTTACATTATAGTCAGCCCGCAGCTACGCCGTAACCCCCAAAATTCGTGCCCGCAATGAGAGCGAACCTGCTTAGCGCGACACTTGGCAACTTGGATGTAAGTAGTTGATTCGGCTCGTGATGGCAATGGCCATTGCTAGGTACTATGATTGATAGTAGTTCGACCGTGGCGGAACCCTCCTGTTCCAGCTTCCGCCACTTAATTCGAGACTGCCAGCCTCGTTAACCACTCCGGCACTTCCGGAGAATGAAAGGAGAATCGTTCATGTCACATCTCAAGAAGCTGACCCTCGGTCTGGTTCCCGTGATTGTCGTCGCGCTGTTCCCGCTGCTGCTGAGCGCTCAGGACAACATGGGCAATAACATGGGGAACAAGATGTCCGCAACCGGCTGCCTGATGAAAGGCACCAGCGCTGACGGCTATTACCTGAAGGGCGACGACGGCAAAACCTATGAGCTGTGGGGCTACAAGGGTCTGTCCGAGCACGTCAATCACAAAGTCACGGTCACCGGCATGGAGCAGAAAATGTCACCCGCCATGGAGAAGGAGAAAAGTTCAAGCGAGATGTCCGAAGCCGGCGGACGGGAACAGATGGACCTCAAGGTCACGCACCTGAAAATGGTCAGCGAAAGCTGCCAGTAAGCTGTGCGGTGACCTTGCAGTTGAGTGTGTCGTGCCCCAGGTTCGCCCTTCGTTGGGGCCAACCTGGGCCTTCCATAACTCGAGCCAGGTTAGCGTCCCAAACAAAGGGACGCGAGACCTGGGGCACCAAATCATACCCCCACGACATAGCGAATCGCTCGCGCCTACATCTCCGCCAGCGTGCGATGCACCAGATGAATCGCGATCGATCCTTCCCCGACGGCAGACGCTACTCGTTTGACATTGCCGGAGCGAATATCGCCCACCGCGAACACTCCCGGCAGGGTGGTCTCCAACAGTTGCGGCGGGCGCGACAACGGCCAGGCCTTGGCATTCAGAGTCAGCTTGTCCAGGTCGTAGCCGGTCAGCACGAAGCCTTTGTTGTCCAGCGCCAGGCAGCCCTCCAGCCAGCTCGTCCGCGGTGAAGCGCCCGTCATCACGAACAGATGCCGAATGTTATGCGGCGACGACTTGCCGCTCTTATTGTCGCGCCAGGTCACGCACTCCAGGTGTCCGTTGCCGTCCACCGCCGTGATCTCGCTCTTGTAGTGAAGCTCGATGTTCGGGTTCTCCTCGATGCGGCGGACCAGGTAACGCGACATCGTGTCGGCCAATCTGCCGGAACGGACCAGCATAAAAACTTTGCGGACCTTCTGGGATAAGAATACCGCCGCCTGTCCGGCCGAATTTCCGCCTCCTATGACGATGACGTCGTCGCCTTCGCAGAGCGACGACTCCATCGCGGTTGCGCCGTAATAAACCCCGCTGCCTTCAAACTGCGCTAGCTTGGGGATGGGCGGCTTGTTGTACTGCACACCGGCGGCGAGCACGATAGCCCGCGTCAGCAGCGTGGTGCCGTCTTCGAGAATCACCTTGTAGGGACGGCTGTCGCAGTTCAGCCGTGCGGCGCTGCGCGCGATCATCATGTGCGCGCCGAACTTTTGCGCCTGCGCCAGCGCGCGTCCCGCCAGCTCGCCGCCCGAGATGCCCAGGGGAAAGCCGAGATAGTTCTCAATGCGCGAGCTCGAGCCCGCCTGCCCGCCGGGCGTTCCGGTCTCCACCACCACCACGTCGAGCCCTTCGGAAGCTGCATAAACCGCGGCCGCCAGCCCCGACGGCCCGGCGCCCACCACGATCAGGTCGCGCACCTGCGATTCGTCGATGGTCGCATTGATGCCGATGCAGTCCGCCACCTCGCGATTCGTCGGGTTGCGCAGAATATTAGGTCCGCCAGCGGAGGACTTGCAGAGCACCACCGGAATGTCGTGGACGTCGATGTGGAACTGGTCGAGGATGCTTTGCGCGCGCTCGTCCGTGTCGAGGTCGACGTACCGGTAGGGATAGCCGTTGCGCCCAAGAAACTCGCGCAGGCGCAGCGTGTCGGGTGAGTAGCGCGAGCCCAGCACCCCCACGTTGCCGATGCCTTCCTGGACCAACGCCATACGCCGCAGGATGTAAGCACGCATGAAGATATCGCCCAGCTCAGGGTCCCTGGCGGCAAACGCGCGAAGCTCGGGGCCGGAAATCTCCAGGAATTCGCCGTCTTCTTTGACCTGGCCGCGCATCATGCTGCGCTGGCCGGAGATCATGGCGAACTCGCCGGTGAAGCTGCCAGGGACATGCGTGACCAGCGTCTCCTGCTGCGCCTGCTTCGGACAGGGCGGGATGATGTTCAGCGCGCCCGACAGGATCACGAACGACGATATGTCGTTGTCACCGGGCTCAAACAGAATTTCGCCGGCGCGGACCTGCCGCACTTTGCCGATGGGACGCAAGCGGTCGATCTGTGCCGCCGTAAGCAGAGGAAAAGCGTCGGAACCGGGTTCAGCGGAGAAGGGCGTGTGCGCAGCAGCCATGTGATTTGCTCCGTAGGGGAATGCCATCCTGATGATCCTGTAGATGACGCAATATGGCAGGAGGGTGCGAACCGAGGCGATCGCAATCTACTTCGGATAGCGCGGCTAGCGGATAGCTCGAAACTGATTGCTAGCTGTTTCCCGCCTTCGCCGCCCGCTTCTTCCGTTGCGTGGGATGGACGAACCATGAGATCCCAATGCTGATCAGGTACAACACGATCATGGGCGCAGCAAAGATGCACATGTTCATGATGTCCGGGGTGGGCGTGATAATGGCGGCGACGATAAAGATCAGGAGAATGGCGTAGCGGAAATTTCGCCACATCCAGCCGGCGTTGATGATGCCCATCAGCGACAGGAAGAACACCAGGATCGGCATCTCGAAGACGAGCCCGAGGCCGGCGATGATGGTGAGGAACAGGTTGGTATATTCCTGGACGGTGATCATCGGCGTGAACTGCCCGCTGAACCCGATGAGGAAGTCCAGCGCCGCAGGATAGACCGCTTTGTAGCCGAAATAGCCGCCCGCCAGAAACAGCCCCACGGTGCTGAACATGAACGGCATCACGTAGCGGCGCTCGTTGCGATATAGTCCCGGCGCGATGAACGCCCATACCTGGTAGAGCACGAACGGTGAAGCCACGAAGATCCCGGCCAGAAACGAGATCTTCAAATACATGTTGAAGGGATCGGTGGGATTCAGGTAGACGAGCTTAGTATCGAGCTTATGGCTGGCCAGCGCCGCCACGATGGGCTTCTGCATGATGGCGAAGATCCGCTCGTGAAACCACCAGCAGACGCCGAACCCGGCGACAATGTAAAGCGCGCTGTGAATGATGCGGCGGCGCAGCTCCTCGAGATGCTCGAGGAAGCTCATGCCGGTCATCTCTTCGGAGGCACGTTGCTGAGCGGTTTCGAGTACAGGGCTGGACATCGGCGCTGTGGTCATCATAATGCATCGGGAAGTGGGTACTTAACCTTGGACACTTCGCGTTTACATTTGACTGAAGGTTCGCTTTGCCTGCCAAATGCCAATCGCCGAATGCCAAGTGCCGCTTCTTCCCGCTCACCATCTCTCACGGCATCCGTCTCTCACCAAGACGGCCTGGCAGCAATTTCGCACCCTTGTTTTTGGGCCCAGCATCCAAGTTGGTGGGGTAAGGCGCTGACTCGTCTGTGCTTGTCGCGTGGTATACTGCGGCCAAGTCACGCTGCTGACGCCAGTCCTCACCAGCAAGCCCGTGCAGATGAGGTTCGGCGAGCATCTTAAAGCACTTGCTCCGCCCGTAGTCGAAGGAAAACAAATGGCACGTAGTTCGCGTCGCTCCGCTCTTCTGGTTCTCTCCATTCTGCTCGCTTGCGGTTGTCTGGGCATGTTGTTCGGCCAGAAGATGCCGTTCACCACCTCTTCTTCCTCCGGCAGCGATACCGACGTTCGCGACAGCCTGCGCAGCTTCAGCGACGTGTATCGCGTGGTCCAGGAGAACTACGCGGAGCCGGTGAATCCGGATAAATCCATCTACAACGGCGCAATTCCGGGCATGCTACGGGTACTCGATCCACACTCCAACTTCTTCGATCCCAAGTCCTACGCGGCCTTGCGGGAAGAGCAGCGTGGCAAGTACTACGGCGTGGGAATGCAGGTGGGCCCGCGCAACAACAAGGTCATCGTGATTGCCCCGTTCGCGGGTGCGCCGGCCTATCGCGTTGGCATTCGCCCCGGTGATGTCATCATTGCGGTCGACGGCAAGCAGACTGACAACATGAGCACCAGCGATGTGGCTGAACTGCTGAAAGGGCCGAAAGGCACGAGCGTCAAAATTACAGTTCTGCGCGAAGGTTCGGACAAGCCGCTGGATTTCACCGTCATTCGCGACGAGATTCCACGCTACAGCGTCGATGTGCATTTCCTGATCCGGCCCGGTATCGGTTACATCCACGTCTCCGGATTCCAGGAGACGACGGAGAAGGAAGTCCGCGATGCGCTGGATGAATTCGGCGACATTCATGGGCTGATTCTCGATCTGCGGCAGAACCCCGGTGGGCTGTTAAGCGAGGGTGTCGGCGTGGCTGACCAATTCCTGAAGAAGGGACAGGTCATCGTTTCGCATCATGGCCGCGCCTCAGCCGAGAAGGTCTATAAGGCGACGCACGGCAACGGCGGCAAGGATTATCCCATCGTTGTGCTGGTGAATCGCGGCACGGCTTCGGCGGCAGAGATTGTTGCCGGCGCCATCCAGGACCATGATCGCGGCCTGATCGTCGGCGAGACCACCTTCGGCAAAGGCCTGGTGCAGACTGTGTATCCGCTGTCGGAGAACACCGGCTTGGCGCTGACTACGGCGAAGTACTACACCCCCAGCGGGCGCCTGATTCAGCGCAATTACGATGGCGTTTCGCTCTACGACTACTACTACAATGACCGCGAAAATGCCGACGCGCCCGTGGGCAATCACGAAGTGAAGATGACCGATAGCGGCCGCACGGTGTACGGCGGCGGCGGCATCACGCCCGACGTGAAGATCCCGAACGACAAGACCAACGCCTTCGAAGACACTCTGCTGGAGAAATACGCCTTCTTCAACTTCGCCAAGCATTACGTCATCAATCACCAGGTGAACAAGCAGTTTGAAGTGGACGACGCGGTGATGCAGGAGTTCCGCAAGTTCCTCGACGAACAGAAGATCCCCTTCACCGAAGTCGATCTGGCGCAGAACAGCGACTGGATCAAGTCGAACATCAAGGCCGAGTTGTTCATCAACGAATTTGGCCAGCAGGAAGGCATGAAGGTCCACGCCGAGAACGATCCGGAAGTCGCGAAGGCGCTGGAACTGCTTCCCCAGGCCAAGCAGTTGGCCGATAACGCCAAGAAGGTGATTGCGCAACGCAATAACGCGCGGCTGACGGCGCAGCAAAACGAAACCGCAAACAGCAGCCGGTAAAGCTTACGTTCCAAGCAAAATGAAAAAGCCCGCGAAAGCGGGCTTTCTTGTTGAATCACAACCGCAGTGGCCTACCACTCGTTCCGCACGGTATCCAGCGCTTCCTTGATGCTCTTCTGATGTGCGAAGACCACCACATCCCCCTTCTCGGTCGTGTCGGTGCTGGCATCGCCGCAGGTGTTCTTCGCAACCGTGCCATCTTTCATCGCGTCGGCTACCACGAAGCTATGCGGCGGGAAGCAGGGAACCAAACCATCTGACGAGAAGATTACGTTCACTGCCTCCGGAACAGGATCCGTCAGCCGGAACAGAGCAGTCCCACTCGAATCCGTCCGGTGACACACGCGTGACTGCTCCAGGACGACAGGGTCGCGGGGATTGGAGGGCGGCATGATACACACCAGCTTTCCCCGCAGTGCGTGCCCATTCTTGCTGTCAAGCACCACCACTTTCAGGTCGTCGGCCGCGCAATGGATAGCGCCGAACAGTAAGAGCACCACCAAGCCGCATCGGAGCGAGCGTACAGACATTGGAGCACCTGCCTTCTGCAAAGCCGCACCAGAACGGAAGGGTTCTGAGCACAGCCAAGGGACCGCCGGGCGCGAATCTTAAGGCTGCAGATTAGCGTCTATCATGCGCGCTTTCATCACCGAAATGGGTGATAAAGCTCACCGCTGCCGGTTACGAAAGTAATCCGAATCGTTCAATCCTTGCACCAGCAATGACTTACGACAGCTTCCCATTGTGGCTCTTGGTTTGCATTTATCACTTGCTCTCGGGAAGGAGCAGCGATGGCAGTAAGCGTTCAGTCAATCCCCAAACGCATTCATAAGACTTTTGCGAACCTGCGCACCGGAGTGGTGCTCCTCATACTTACGGGGGTCGCGGCGGCGCTGGGAACCTTCATCCTGCAGCGGCCGGCCACCGATCCTGACAAGCTGGCCCGCGCGTATTCCCCGGCGACATTGCACTGGCTCGATCGCCTCGGCCTGACCGACGTTTTTCATACCTGGTGGTTTCTTACTTTGCTGGGGCTGGTCAGCCTCAGCATCATCCTGGTTTCCATCGACCGGTTTCCCAACGCGTGGCGCTTTTACGCGCGCCCCTATCGCAAGACGGATTCGCATTTTCGCTCGGCGCTGCTCAATAAAGTCGAACTACCGATCAGCGCTAGCGAAGACGCCCTCAACGCTGCGGAGCGGGCGCTGAAGAAATCAGGCTGGCCGGTCGAACGGATTGACGATAAGTATGAACCCTCCTTGTATTCGGAGCGGCATCGTTTCTCGGTGATGGCGGTGTACATCGTGCACGCCAGCCTGCTGCTGATTTTCGCCGGCGGGATGATCGACGGCTTCTTCGGCTACAACGGCTTCCTGGCGCTGCAGAAAGGCCAGACCAGCAACGTCATCGAGTTGAGGGCAGGGGGCACGAAGCAGCTGCCCTTCGCGCTGCGGTGCTATGGCGCGGGCCAGGAAAACTACGCCGACGGCTCGCCCAAGCGCTGGTGGTCGAAGCTGGCCGTGGTCGAGAACGGGCAGGAAATCGAAAGCAAGGAGATCGTGGTCAACGATCCCCTGATCCATAACGGATTGCGCTTCTATCAAGCCAGTTTCGGAACTACCGGCAAACTCGACGGCCTCAAGGTTGCGGTGACCTCGCCGGGCGGAAGCTCGCGCGAGATGACGCTGGCCATGAACCAGCCAGTCCAACTGGATTCCAAGACCACGGTCACGCTGGCGGAATACATTCCCGATTTCTTCGTTCGCGATAACCAAATCTTTAAACGGTCCGACGATCCGGTGAATCCGGCGTTTCGCCTCCAAGTGCAGAACATCGCCACCGGCGGTGACGCCAAGCTCTGGATCTTTCCCGCATATAACAGCGCGGCGCAGGGGCAGCAAACCGACTACAAATTCGACTATCGCGACATGCAGATGGGCTACTTCACCGGCCTGGAGGTTTCGCACGAGCCCGGCCAATGGCTGGTATGGGCCGGATGCCTGCTGATGGGCTCCGGCTTGTTCGTGGCGTTTTACCTGGTGCACATGCGGGTGTGGGTCACCGCGGTGCCGGATGCGCGCGGCCGCCTGGTGTTGTGGATCGGCGGCCAGGCCAACAAGAATCGCGATCGCTTCGAACAGAAGTTCAAGGAGTTGGTCGACAACGTTCGCACCGAACTGGAAGGCGCGGAGGTCGTACCGCTCTCCATAAAACGAGAGAAGCCGGAGCTGACATTGGCCGGCACGAAGTAATGGAGGTAAACATGGCAACGCGCGCACGAGTCGTACGCATGGAGCAACCCGCCACAACCGGCGGCAATGCCCTGCTCATTCTTGTAGGACTCGCCATCACTTTTCTGCTGATCGTGGCGCTGTTCGGCGCGGCCAAGGCCGGCGGCAGCCTGTTTACGGAAAGCAATCTGCTTTACGTTGCGCTGATTTTCTACGCCGGCGCCGGCGCGCTCTACATGGGTTTCGGCGTAACTGGCACGGTCCGTTATGTGAAGTTCGCTTCCGTTGCCACGGCAATCGGTTTCGTCGCCAACAGCGCTGCGGTTGCGCATCGCTGGTATCTCTCAGGACGCCCGCCGTTCGCCAGCATCTACGAGATGCTGCTGAGCTTTGTATGGACCGTCGCCCTGCTGACGTTAATAACCGAAAAGAAGTTCGGCGTAAAGATCATCGGCAGCATCACCATGCCGCTGGCGGTGGTGTGCGTCATCCTGATGCAATTGTTGCCCTCGGAAGTCCGGCCGTTGGTGCCGGCGCTGCAATCCACCTGGCTGCACGTGCATGTCACGCTGGCGATGCTGGCCTACGCGGCCTGCGCCGTCAGTTTCGCGCTGGCCATGATGTTCCTCATCAAGGATGGCTTTGCCACCGAAAACTTCTTGGCCTGCACTACGGCGATCGTGAGCGCAATCTACATCGGAATCGTCTTCACCCGCTTCGATAAAGGCGGCCTGTCGGTGACCGCCTGGGACGCAAGCACCAAATCAGACATGTTCCTCGGGCGCGGTATGCGGCTGTTCGTTACCGTCCCCGACCTCGGCTGGCTGTTCGTGATCGCTGCGCTGGGCGCAATCGTTCCCTTAGTGCTGTTCGCGATCAGCCGCTGGAAGAAAGACGAGTCGTTCCTCGGTATCGCCAACAAGGCCGTGTTTATCGGCATCTTGTTGCAGGTTGTTGTACTGGCTGCGTTCGTGCTTCGTGTTCGCAATGCCAGCTACCCGTCACCCGACCAGGATGGACTCTTCCCGACCAGCCTGGCCGCCAGCCCCTTTCTACTTGGGGGCATGGTGACGGGGATTTTTGCTTCGCTGTTGTACCTGATGCTGCTGTGGCGCCGCTCGGACTTGGAAGGCCTGCTGCCCCCGGCCGACACGCTGGATCGCGTCACGTACAAGGCGATCTGTATTGCCTTTCCGCTGCTGACCGGCATGATCGCTACCGGAGCCTATTGGGCGAACCGCACCTGGGGCTCCTACTGGAGCTGGGACCCGAAGGAAACCTGGGCGGCGATTACCTGGCTGGTCTATGCGGGCTACTTGCATATGCGGATCACACGCGGATGGCGCGGACGTAGGGCCGCGTACTTCGCCATCCTGGGGTTTGGCGTCGTGATCTTCACCTTCCTCGGCGTCACGTATCTGCTTCCCGGCTTACACGCGTACGCATGAGGAATACCAGGGCTGGGCGCCGCGGAGCCGAGGAAAGATGGCCCCAAAGAATCAGCTTCGTTTCGCCCGGCCCTGGATTGAAATTGTTAGAGAGCGAACCTTCAGGTTCGCATTACGATTGGGAAAAATTGGTAGAGCGAACCTTTAGAGCCTGCCCTGAGCTTGCCGAAGGGTTCGCGTCCAGCGCCGAGAAATAAACTTCGAGCCCGGCTTCAGCCGGGCGGAACAAGTGTCGCCGGCTTAAAGCCGGCTCGGAATTTGAACAGCAGCGGTTACGCGAACCTGAAGGTCCGCTCTACCCGAACTTTGATTTCGCGACGCGGACCTAAAAGCTCCGCTCTACCCGGAGAACAATGACCGCATCGGCAACAATCCGAGTTCTCGAACACGACATCGTCGATGCCGCGGCGCCACCTGTCGTCGAACCTTCCGTAACCCGCAAGCGGCACATCAATTGGGCGCTCAAAGCCATCTTGCCCATCGCTGCTGTACTTCTGAATGGACTGTTGCTGTTCATTCTGATCTCGCTCTCGCTCGAGGTGAATGAGCGTCACATCATCATCACGGTGGCCACCGGCGGCGCGATCATCATCTTCGCAGCCATGATTATGGTTTTGGCTGTCTCAGTGCGCCGTCCCATGATCGAGCTGCAAGACAAGATTGCGCGCGTAACTCTTGGCGACCTGAATGCCTCCGTCAGCTTCGCGAACCGCAATGACGAGATTGGCGATCTTGGCCGCGACTTCAACGATATGGTGGCGCAGCTAAAAGCGAGCCGCGAGGAAATCCATCGCCTGCACCAGACGCAGATGTCCCGCGCGGAGCACTTTGCAACCCTAGGCGAGTTGGCGGCAGGCTTGGCGCATGAAATCCGCAATCCGCTGGCCGGCATCGCCGGCGTTATTGAAATCGTAGCCCGCGATTTGCCGCCCGACAGCCCCGCGCGTTCCGTGATCAAAGACGCCAAAGAAGAGGCGGTGCAAATCAATCGCATCCTTACCGACCTGCTGGAGACGGCGCGCCCCAAGCCGCCGCAATTCCAGTTGAAGGACCTGGGCGGCACCGCGGAACACGCGGTCATGTTTGCCCGCCAGCAGGCATCACCAAGGGCATTCGTGTCGAGTTGGACAAGGAAGAGCCAATTTCCTGCTCGATCACGATCCCAATCAGTTGAACCAGGTGCTGCTCAATCTTCTGCTGAATGCGATTCAGGCGATGGATAAGCCCGGCGCCATTCACGTTTCCCTGCGCCGCGACCGGGATGGCGCGATTGTTACCGTGGCCGACGAAGGCAAAGGCATCCCACCCGAAGTCTTGCCCAACATCTTTCGCCCCTTCTTCACCACCAAAGGTCACGGCACCGGACTAGGCTTATCGCTCGCGCGTCGCATCGTGGAGGCGCATGGCGGCACGATTACGGTGCGCAGTGAAGTCGGCAAGGGAACGCAATTCATGGTCCGTCTGCCGATCGCGAGCAAGCCATCAGCAGATGGTGAGACTCTGATTAAGTCTCGGCTTTGAAAGGGCACGGTTTCACAGGCCGCTGAAAAACTTCGAGTTCGGAGGACATGAGTCAGGGCACGACTTCAGTCGGGCCGATAAGCGCTTTATTTCTGAGATGCCGAACCGGCTTCAGCCGGTGACAGACTTGCGGTTTCGACTTTTTCAGCGGCCAGAAAACAAAGCGCCGTAGGCGCGTGCATGACAGCCCAGCACGGCGCCGAAGGCGGAGTGCTGGGGGCAAGTGGAAAGGATTTCTCGAGTCCCTCGGGGACGACAGAGTTTCGTAACAGCCTGCCCAGCGCTGGGCAGCGTCCCCAAAATCATCCGAGTCCCGTAGGGACGACATAGGACGTCCGGGCCTCAAGCCACGGGCGCGCGCGTACCGTCGCTGCGCGGCCCGTCACCATCTTTGCTGATATCGCGCCTACGGCTCTCCCTCGCAGCCTGTATACTCGAAACGATTCGAAGGTTGTTCCTCGCCATTGTTGAATAATCGAGTAAGCCCATATCATTAGCTAGTCCGCTTGCAGCTTTGCCCAAAAACTGCTCGGGCATGCCGCGATTTGCTCGCTGTGTACAAGTCATGATCGACCCGCAGCTCCGCCCCCAACCCGGCCGTCTTCCTTCGACCTTCCTTGTGCGCGCCGCTCTGGTTTTTCTTCTCGCCGGTATGACGCTGGCGGTCTATGCGCCGGTGAAGCGCCATCCCTTCATTCATATTGACGACTATGGCTACGTGGTGAACAACGCCCACATCCAGCAGTTGAACTGGCAGACGGTGCGGTGGTCGTTTACCACGTTTCACTATTCGAATTGGGACCCGGTCACCTGGTTGTCGCACGCGGTGGACTGGCACTTCTTCGGCGGCGATGCCGGCGGCCATCACGAAGTCAGCATGCTGCTGCACGCGCTGAACGCGGTGCTGCTGTTCTGGCTGCTGGCGCAAGCCACCGGATACGCGTGGCGCAGCTTCGCCGTGGCGGCATTGTTCGCGCTGCATCCCATCAATGTCGAGCCGGTCGCCTGGGTTGCTGAGCGCAAGACCGTGTTGAGCATGCTCTTCTTCCTGCTCGCGATGATCGCCTATCGCTGGTATGCGCGCCGGCCGGCCATTCATCGCTACGTTGTTGTGGCCGCGTTGTTCGCGATGGGCTTGATGTCGAAGCCGCAAGTCATCACCCTGCCTTTTGTCCTGCTGCTCTGGGACTATTGGCCGCTGGGACGAATGTTTGCTCCGGAGGACTCGTCGTTGGCGGGCGCGAAGCCGGGTCACCTTGCGCCGGGCAGAAGTTTTTCCTGGCTGCTGTTGGAAAAGTTGCCGCTGCTGGCGCTCTCCGCCGCCAGTGCGCTGCTTACCATGGAAGCGCAATGGGTGAATCACACCGTCGGCGGCTTGAACTCGTATTCCTTTCCGGTACGCCTGGCGAACACCGTAGTCGGATATATGCAATACCTCGGCCATGCCCTGTGGCCGACGCACCTGTCGTTCTTCTACCCCCACGCCCACGGTGCGCCGCCCGCCTGGCAAATCATCGCCGCAGCGCTGCTGTTGCTGCTCATCACCTGGCAGGCGCTCTCCAGCCGGCATCGGCGTTACTTTGCGGTAGGGTGGCTTTGGTTTCTGGGCACGCTGGTTCCCATGATTCAGTTGGTCCAGGTGGGCAACCACGCCATGGCCGACCGCTATGCCTATGTGCCGTTCATCGGATTGTTCATCGCCATCTGCTGGGGCGTGGCCGATTGGTTGGAGCCATGGCGGTCGTCGCGCTTCTGGCTGCCCGCGGGCACGGCGGTCATTTTGTTGTTGCTGACGTTCGCCACGCGCCGCCAGCTCAGC
Source organism: uncultured Acidobacteriaceae bacterium (assembly GCA_963713465.1). Classification (GTDB taxonomy): domain Bacteria; phylum Acidobacteriota; class Terriglobia; order Terriglobales; family Acidobacteriaceae; genus Bog-257. The sequence continues at coordinate 81,413 of CAVQLZ010000003.1, read as the reverse complement.
TACTGGACCGACGATTTGACGCTGTGGACGCACAGCGCCGAGGCGGTCAAAAATAACGCGATGGCGGAAGAGCTGATCGGGGAGACCTTGTCGCAGAGAGGCGATCCGGATGCCGCCATCGCGCATTTTCGCGCTGCCGCCGCGATGGATCCGCTCTTTCCCTTCCCCTACCTGAACATCGGTATTTACGAAGAAGACCATCACCAGCCGCGTGAGGCGATCGCGGACTTCCAGAAAGTCATCGACCTCACCGCGCCGGCTGCCGACCACATGCCGGCGCTGCGAACCAGCGCCTTTGCGCACATGGGCTTCTCCTACAACCAGCTTGGCGATTATGCGGACCGGGAAAAGTATCTTTCGCTGGCAGCGCAGCAAAACCAACGCTGACGAGATACTTTCCACTGCGCTGCAGCCGAACGCGGGCCTGAAAGCCCGCACTACCCGGTGATGTCAGCTCAAGACTTGTAATTTGCCGCTTGCAGCAACATCGATAAGTCGGGCAACGCACTCAGCTCCACCTGCAGCAACTCGCGCAAGCAGCGCCGGAGTTCTTCCTCGGTGCGAAGCTCCGTCTCCTCGCGCTCCGCCCCTTGCGTGACGATCAGGCACATGTTGGCGATGGTGATGCGGCCATCGGGAGTCGCCCGGCTGCAGATCCAGTTCTTGGTGAAGTGCGATTCCGGCGAACCTTGATGGAAGGTGCACATGTCACGATATTCACTTAGCTCGCGGGGAATATCGCGGAAGGCATAGAGCGGCACCTTGCCTTTCGCGTCTTCGCGCAGCAGTTGCCACTCGCCATCTAGTGGGATAACGACGTAGCGATGCCCATTCACCTGGTCGGCGCCGCCGGCGTGAAACACGATGGGATCGACAAAGGAATCGCCGAACCCGACATCGACGAGCCACGGTTCGTCCAGTTCTACCTTGAGCAACATGTGGTCGAATTCGGGGCCGAATCCGCCATCCTCGCGCCTTACCCGCGCCGAGAGCATCTGTACCCGAAAGCCAAGCGCTCGCAGCAGCGCGCCGAATAGGCCGTTGAGTTCATAACAAAAACCGCCGCGATGGCGGGTCACGATTTTGTCGCAGATCCGCTCGATATCCAGAATGACCGGAGTGCCCAGCGGAATGTCGAGGTTCTCGAAGGGAACGGTGAACAGATGCTGGCGATGCAAGCCGCGCAGAGTGGCAGCGGAGGGCTCGCGGCTGCCGTCGTATTCAATGCGGCGCAAGTAGGAGTCGACATCCATAGCTTCCCAGCTCCCGGATTCGTCACTCTCCTGACAATGCCGCTCGCGGCTCGCAGCTAAACCGGCAACTGCTCCTGCAACCAGTCCGCTTCTTGCAGTTTAGGCTCGCTTGTCAAGTCGAGCACCAGGTTCTCCAGCACCAGCCGCTTGCTGGGAGGATTGGAACGCAGCGCCAGATCGGCGCGCGCGACCCGGCGAATGGCGCCGGTCAATTCGCGCCGCGACTTGTAACGGCGCGCCTGGCGGATCACATCCTCCGCCGCAAATGGCGGAATACGGAAGCCCTGCCACAAAGCTTGCCAGAGAGCGCGCGAATCCCGAACATTGCGTTCCAGGATGACCAGCATCTGGCGAAAGGTTCGCGACAGCATATACAAGTGGCCGATCGCCGCTTCCTCGCCATCGCCGGAGCTCAGGATGGCGTCGAGCACCGCCAGCGCGCGAGCGCAGTCGTGCGCCGAGATCGCATCGGTCAGCTCATAAAACGAACGCTGCTTGGCCGCCAGCACCAGCGTCTCGACATCGCCCAGCGTGATGCGCTTCTTCTCGCCGGCAAACAGCAACAGCTTCTCCAGTTCGTTGGCGACCATCATCATGTCGCCGCCCAGCGAGTCCACCAGTTCGCGCGCGGCATCGTTGTCGAGCTTCGCTCCTTCCGCGCTCGCCGCCTCCGTCGCCCACTTCACCGCATCGCTTTCCTCAACTCGCGCGAACTCCAGCACCGGAACCAACTCGCCCAAAGTCTCGCGGATACGCTCATAGCGGTCCTTGTCGGTGAGGTCCATGCGGCGCGCATCGGCGGGAATGTTGATGTGATCGGCGACAAAGATCAGCAGCGCGGCAGGATTCGGGTCCTTAAAATACTCTCCGATGGCGGCAAACTCCTCGTCATGCTTGCCGCGCCCGTACAGGTTCTTGATGCCGCGCACGAAGAAGACCTGGAACGGCGCCATCAGCGACGGGGTGCGCGCCCGGTCCAGCACCTCGCGCAACTCCACCTCGCTCAGGTCCATGTCATAAACGCTCAGCTCGCGGACTTCCTCGGGCACCAGGTGCTGAAGTATCGCGTCACGACATTTTTTGCGAAAGAACGCTTCGTCGCCCACGAAGACATAGCCCGCAGCGAGCTTGCCGGCTTTCACTGCGGCCACGAAGCGGTCCGACGCCGCGAAGCTGCGCATCTAGAACGCCTCCAGCATGTCGGCCACCAGCGTTTTGGCGAAGCTGTTGGCGATGCGCTGCACTGCCGGGCCGGCTTCCTCGAAGAAGGTGCGCGCGTCAATCGATTCCTGGTACTGCTCGCGATAGAGAAAGTTGGGATTGCTCCACAATACTTTGCCACTCTTGCTGGTCAGGCTGACGCTGATTCCAATGCCGACCATGGAGGACGAGATGCGCCCGGTGATGGAATCGTAGGTGAGCGGAGCGATAAAGACCCCGGTGACGTTGCCCGCCAGCGTGGCGTCGGCCTCGCCGTCGTTGACGGTGACAATGCGATAGTTTGTCCGGTTGCGCAGTTCGCGGACCACGGCCTCCGTGAGGGTCTGTCCTACGCGGTAGGTTTGCGAGTTGTTGATGATGGTCGGCACATAAATCGTGCGCAGGTCGGAGGGCAGACGCACCGCCGTGCCCGAGGTGTGATATCCGCAACCGCAGGCGAGGAGCGCGAAAAGAACGCCAATAACCAAAAGGTAGAGTGAACCTTTAGGGCTTGCCCTGAGATTGTCGAAGGCTTCGCGTCCAGCGTGCCGCCAACGGTAGAGCGAACCTTCAGGTTCGCGTCCAGCGCGCCGCCAAAGAATGGGCCCGGCGTCAGCCGAGCGGCACATGTGCCGCGAGCTGAAGCCGGCTCGGAGCTTGGATATCTGCCACGACGCGAACCTAAAGGTTCGCTCTACCAATTTTCCGCTCATTGCACCGTGCCCCGCGGCCGCGATGCGATCATGCTTTCGGCGCAATCCACCGCCGACAGAGCCGCGATACGCAGGTTGTCGGTCGCCGCCCAAAGCCAGAAGCCATTCGGATTTTGCGCGTCCTGCCGCACGTACACCTGGATCTGCTCCTGTCCCGCCGCATTGACGTTGCTGGGCGACTCCTCCGCCCCCTGCAAGACGTCGACATGCTCGCCGGAAACCGCTGCAATCAGCTCTTCATTTTGCGCGGCGCTGTCCAACTCAATGTAAAGCGAGAAGGCATGACCGTGGAAGATTGGAGCTTGCAGCAGCATCAGCGAAGGCACGTTGAGCCGGCCCTGCACAATGCTGCGAAAATGGCGCTGAATGCGCTCCTCCACGGTGAACAGCGCGGGCGCGGCTTTTTCGCCGTAACGGTCGACAATGTTGAACGCTACTTGCGCGTCGAACACGCCTTTGGGCAGTTGCTGAAACGAGAGCAGGTTGACCGTCTGCTCGTGCAGCTCGTCCATGCCGCGGCGTCCGTGCTCCGAGGCCGGCTCCAGGACCGTGACGATGGCGCGCGCGATCTTGCCGACCTTCTGCGCTCGCAACAGCAGCAGCGCGAGCACGACCGCGGCAGGATGGGCGACGACCACCGGAGCGTCGGAGAAATCGATTTTCTGCGTGGCGCCCAGCTCGCGCTCCACCCATGGCGCCCGCAGCAGCGCGCCCGGATGCGCTTCCAGCGCGTAGGAGAGATCGATGATGTCGCTGCCGGCTTTGCTCGCCAGCTTCCAGGTGTTGCGGGTAAAGCTTTCATCGGCAGCGAAGAAGGTGAAGTCCACATTCTCCAGGTGCTCCGGCAATACGCTTTGGATGAAGGCCGGCTCTTCGCCCACCGCTTGCAGTTGCCCCAGCGACTCATCATCGTCCAGCAGGCGGACGTCGCTCGAGGGAAAGTTGCGGTCGCTGAGAACTTCCTTCAGTTCGCGGCCCTTGAGGGTGGCCGCGCCAACAATGGCGACGCGGAACATGCCACCCCAATGTCCTCCATCACTGCGTGCGGGAGGAGTATGCAAGTCATTTTTCATCAGGCGTGCGATGCCTCATCATGCGACGGCGGAGGTGGCAAGCTCGACCGGCGAACTACAAACCAGAGCCGCGCCAGCACACCCGAAAGAATGTAGACCAGCGCCAGCGCGAACAATACATACTGCGAAGAAAACATGATCAGCAGAATGGTTGCGCCCATGACAATGATCCAGCGGAAATTCTGCGACTGGCGGAGGTTGATGCCCTTCAGGCTGAAGAAGCGCCAGGTGCTCACCATCAGGAAAGCAATGGCAAACATGAAAACGCCCCACACGATCGAGAGCCACCACAGCTGTAGCGGGTTGCCCTGCATCAGGTGGACGACGGCGGCAATCGATCCCGCCCCGGCGGGAATCGGCATGCCAACGAAGTATTTGCGGCCTGGCCGGCCGGGATTGGAAGGTTGCGGATTGGTGGCAATGTTGAAGCGTGCCAGCCGCGCCGCGCCTGCCAGCAGAAACACGAAACTGGCGATGGCCCCCAATTGCAGCACGCGCACGCGCAGGTCGGGATCGCCCTCCGCCGGCAGCATGCGAAAGCCCCACAGCAAGGCCAGCACCGCCGGCGCTACCCCGAAGGCAATCACGTCCGCCAGCGAATCCAATTCGCGGCCGAATGCGCTGGCGGTGTTGGTCAGCCGAGCGATGCCGCCATCGAAGAAATCCAGCACGATGGCCACGCCGATCGCCTTGGCGGCCTGGTCGAAGTGCCAGGGATCGTTGACCGCGCCCTGTGTGGCCTGCGAAATCGCATAGTAGCCCGCCGCTATATTGCCCGCGGTGAACATCGACGGGAGCAAGAACAGGCCCTTCGCCGGGCGGCGCTTGGGAACGTGCGTCTCCGGGCCGTGGAGTTGGTCGCTCATCGCACCTCCGCCACGTCATGCCTCCGCGGCGCGGTCGGAACCGGCTGCGCAATCGCCAGCAAGCTGGAACCGCCCTTCACGCGATCGCCCACGCTGACCTTCATCTCGGCAGTAGCGGGGAAGATCACATCCGTCCGCGACCCGAACTTGATCAGGCCGACCCGCTCGCCGCGCTCCAGAGTATCTCCGACCTTCTTGCTGAATACAATGCGCCGGGCCAGCAGACCGGCGATCTGTTTCATCACCACTGTGCCGGCATCGCTGCGAATCGTAACCACATTCTGCTCGTTGCTTTCGGCCGAGGCTGCTCCCATCGCGTTGCGGAACTGGCCCTTCTGGTAGCGCACATCTTCAATCACGCCGCTGACCGGCGAGCGATTCACATGCACATCGAAGACGTTGAGGAAGATGCTGATGCGTGTCCGCCTTTCGCCATTCTCCTCGATCGCTGAGATCTCGGTAATTTTGCCGTCCGCGGGCGAAACAATGGCGCTCTGGACCGCTGGAATTCTACGCTCGGGATCGCGGAAGAACCATAGGAAGAACGCGGCCAGCAGTAACGGAATCGCAGCCAGCGCTGCGATAGTGAGCCACGCCACCAGTGCTGCCACTGCTATAAGCGCCAGTCCGTAATAGATGCCGTCGCGAACCATGGGATAGTTCGATTATAGAACCAGCGCCACGGACGCCCTATTTTGACGAGCCCACGATTTCTCGCGCGAGCTGATCCATCCTCTGCTGCACTTCCTGATACTTCTCTCCCGTCGATGGACCGGTGAAGCCGGCCAGAATCTGGCGAACGTGGCCGTTGCGGTCGATGAAGATCGACGTGGGAAACGCACCGAAGCCGACCAGTTGCGGCAGGGTCTTGGCGATCTGGCCCTCATCCGTGGTCCCCGCCAGTAGCAGCGGAAACGTTATGCCAAACTTTTCGCGATAAATCGCGAACTGCTTCAGGTTGCGCTGCGTGTCGTCAATGTACTCGTACCCGAGCCCAACAATCTCAAGTCCCTCATTGTGGTACTTCTGATAAAGCTTCTCCAGCACCGGCGCCTCGTCATGACAATTGGGACACCAGGTGCCGAAGATATCGACGATCAGCGGCTTGCCTTTGAATTCGGGACTGTCCTGGTTGAGTGTTTTTCCGGAAGCATCGAGACCGCTGAAGCGGAACGGCTCCTGCGGATCTTTGACGTGGGTCAGAGTCTCGGCCAGCGCATTGGGGTTGGCGGTTTTCGAGTCGTTGGCACGTACCGCGGTAAACGCGTCGAGGCCCTTAATTCCGCCCTGCTCGCCTTTGAGGCTGCCATCGGGCTGAAACTCCCCGTCGATGGCCAGGACGTGAATGCCGTCAAATCGGCTGAGGTGGAAGCGCGCCTTGCTGTCCGGCCCGCCAAAAATGAAGCCATGCAAAAGTCCCGTGTCGCCGCTTACGGGTTCGATGGTGCCCGTGACCGCGACCTTGCCATCGTCCGTCGCGTTCTTGTCCTCCTCGAAGCTGGCGCGCGTGGTCTTCTCAGCGCCGGTTTCGCTGGGCCATGTGAAGATCCAGTCGCCGGCCAACGATGGCGGCGTGCCAGCGTGGCCCAGACCTTTGCCTGGCCGCATCGTCACCGGAATGCGAACTACGCCTGTACCACCAGACGGGAATATGCCCTCCATGCCGCCGTTCCATCGGCTTGCAATCGTTTATTCACTCGCCTTCGCATGCGTTTCGCTTGCGCTTGGCGCGAGATGCAGCGTCATCACGCCGTCGTAATAGTCCATCCGCAGCGTCAGTGTGCCGTCATTCTCATTCCACTCGGCGCTGCTGAACGGCTGGCGGTCGCTGGCGTTATCCAGCGTGGCCTGCAACGCTCCGCCGGCTGCGTTGCATGTCGATGCCGAAGTTCACTTCGCCCGCCCGGCTCTGGATCGTTCCATCCCACACGCCAGTGGGAGGCGCAGTCGTGCTCTGTGCAATCAGAGCTGATGCAGCCAGTACACAGCACAGCAACGTACCGGTGCTTCGGGCAAGTAAGCGGGTATGTGACAAGCGAATCCCCTTCGGGAGTAGATTCTCCGGATGCGTTTACGATACAGGATGCGCGCGACAGCGGCGGATTCAGTTCCACCCGCATGAGCGGACGGCGGTCAAAACGGCCTGACGTTCCGACGTGGCTCTGGCTGGAACATGCCGCCCGAAACGGCGCCGGCTCTTGTAACAATTACCTTCTCTCCGTCGTTCCTACCTGCAGGCCGCTCCTGCACCGACTTCCAATCGCCGATTACAAAGGAATTGGCCCTGATTTCGCCGCCTGAAGGTTTGGCAGCTAACTTGTATACATCTTCTGTTGCGAGCGTCTCACCGCACAACCGCCGCCACGCTCCATCGATCAGAGCTGCCGCCGGTGAAGAGTCTTGGAGGAACCCAATGAGGATCGTATCGCTACTCACGTTGCCGCTGGCTGCCGCACTTGCCTTGCCCGCGGTGGCACAACAGTCCGCGCCGGACACGCCGCCGCCCGCCGCTTCATCCAGCCAGAGCAGCTCGCCCGCCGCGCCCGACGCCAACTCCGACCAGAACCTCTCCGCGCAGCAGCCGTTGCAGCCCGACACGCGCCAGGGCTTCTGGGGCAAGATCAACCCATTCGCCCGCAAGAAGTACGTGCAGCGCCAGCTCAGCCCGATCCGCAACCGCGTGAACGAGCTCGATGATCTCACCGCGGCCAACGCGCGCCAGATCAAGGACGTGGACGCTCGCGCCCAGCAGGGCATCCGCGACGCCGATGCCAAGGCCACCCAGGCTGACCAGCACGCCATCGACGCCGGCAATCGCGCGCAGCAGGCGAACCAGACCGCGCTTGAGGCCAACAATCGCCTGAACACCGTGCAGCAGGTGGTCGGCAACATCGACCAGTATCAGCCCGCGAACCAGACCGAAATCCGCTATCGCTCCGGCCAGACCACGCTGAGCCCCAAAGCCAAGCAGGCGCTCGATGACATGACCGCCAACCTGCAAAACGAGAAGGGCTACATCATCGAGGTGCAGGGCTTCTCGACCGGCGCGGGACAACCCGGCGTGCAGAACTCGCAGGCCATGGCCAACTCCGTCGTGCGCTACCTGGTCGAGAAGAACCAGGTTCCGGTGTACCGCATCTACGTCATGGGCATGGGCAATGCCAAGCTGCCCTCCAACGACGGAACCGCCGGCGCCCACGGCAATCGCGTCGAGATCAGCCTGCTGAAGAACAACGTCGACCAGTTGGCCTCCGCCGCTCAGCCCAACAGCCCGATGAACCCCAACAGTCAGACGAGCTACAACTCGCCCTCGTACTCGAACCAGGCGAACTCGCAGCGCTCACAGACGCAGCCACAGCAATACAACAACACAGGCCAGAGCAATCCGCCGCAACAGTAACCAACGTCCCACCCAACCGGCCATCAAAACCCCTCGCTCAGTCGAGGGGTTTCTCTTTGTGCCGGCTTCGCAATCAGAAAAAACTGAATCGCGCTTCCATAAAGATATATCTTATGCTATATCTTGAGATATATTCCAAGAGGAGAACAACATGAATACCGAACAAGAAAACTTCGAACGCTCTCGGCGCCGTCATTGTGGCGGACATCATCACCAGGGCCGCGGCGAATTCGCCGAGCGCGTCGGTGGCTTTGATCGCTTCTTCGCCGCCTGGCGCGAACGCCCATTCGACCGCGAGGGCAGGCATGGCGGCTTTGGCGGCCGGGAGCACGGACTCGGCCGCGGCGAGCGTCTATTCGACGCCGGCGACGTGCGGCTGGTCGTCCTGAAGCTGCTCTCTGAGCAGCCGAGCTACGGCTATCAACTGATCAAAACCATGGAGGAGCGGCTGGGCGGCGGCTACACCCCCAGCGCCGGCGTGATCTATCCCACCTTGACCATGCTGGAGGAAGAGGGGCTGGCGTCAGTCTCGACCCCGGACAACAAGAAGGTCTACAGCGTGACTGCGGAAGGCAAGCAGTACCTGGAAGCCAACAAGCAGCGCATTGAGGAGTTGTTCGCGCGCCTGGACGTTGCGGGTCGCGGCTTCCGGCGCGGCCGCTCGCCGGAGATCATGCGGGCCTTCATGAATCTGCGCGGCGCCATCGCCATGCGGATGCATCGCGAAAACGTGACCCCCGAGCAGATCCGCAAGATCTCCGAGGCCATCAACGCCGCAGCCAAAGCCATTGACGAACTGTGAGGCGGAGTGCCGTTCGAGCTTCGCCTGAACGGCGCACCCCTACCCAATGCTTATCCGGGCCACCCGGGGCTCTTACGAAACTCACCTAGGAAGAATGTGGGTGGAACAGAATGGACGAGATTAGCTATCAGACCAGCCGCAACGCGGCGGGATGGGCCTAGGCGGGGGCGGAAGCCCCCGTTGGGTTGTGGAACAACGAAGAGCCGCGGTAGCGGCGACACGGGTTGCGACACAGTCTCTTCAGACCAGTTCGGCTGGCGCCGCTACGGTCTTCGCCTGTCGTTTGGCGGGACGCAACTGTTGGCTGGTGAACATCTCGCCGCAGGTGCTGCAGTTCCATCGCACATCGGAGATCGACGCCACCTGCGAAGCCTGCTTCGGATGCCACGCCCTCGATAACTCACCCTTGCAATTGGGGCAGATCATGGCAGCGCCGTCCGGTTCTTGCTCACCGGCAGGATCGTCGCCCTTGATTCCAGGCTGCCGCCGTCGACTATGCCCAGCACTTTCCGCGCGTGCATCGCGGCTTTCTCTTCCGTGCGAAACCGTTTCGCTTCGCGCTGGACGGCAGCTTCCGTCCGAAATTCCACTTGGTAATAAGTCATGTCTCTATTGTCTCACGTGAGGAAGCCGACAAACGGAGTATTTCGTCCAAGGATTTGGTTTAGCCAACTCCAGAGCATCGGATATATTGCAGTCCGGGAAGGCGGAACTATCCGCCTCCCCGTGCCACATGCCTGCAAACCTACACAGCTACCGCTACGGAGTGATGGAGGGTCGTGATGACCGTCTCAAAGGTGTTAAGCTTCGGCGTTCCCTCGATCACGTTCGCCAGGGTCTTCATCACTTGCGGGTAGGTGTTGGTGTTGTAAAGGTCCGCATCGCTCTTGTTTTCCCACAGGGTGATTGCAACCGCATCCTGGCTGCCGGGATTGGACAACGTGATTTCGTCCTTGAAGCCCTTCTGTTTGCGCAGCAAAGGAAGAATCTGGTTCTCGAATGTGCGGGTGTAATCGGACTGCATGTTGGATTTCAGGCGAAACGAGACATTACGTGCGTACATATTCAACCTCCTAAAGGTTGCGTCGCATATAAGAAGAAATGAGCTTCAGATGGGCTGACTTATATTCAGGGAACCTGAAAGAGGTGAGGGTGGAAACGACCTCAATTTCGACTATACCTGCTTATCTAATGCCTTGTCAAACTAGCTGACAATCATAAAGTGTGCTGGCTACTCACAACTTTGTAACTTGTGAACAACACAATGACAACTGCAGCATAATAGCTGAAGATAAAACTTGGACAATGCCGGTTACGAGGTGTACTATTGGAGGTGAGAGAGATTTTCCTACCTCTCATTCAGATCCCTGAACTAGGTCAGCCGTTCTGGAGTTCTCTCCCCTTAGTCATAGCAGGCAAAAGGAAATTAAAATGTTGAATCCTAAAGCTAACCTTGCCCAGAAATCTGACCCTTTCAGACAGCAAGAAACCTTCAAGAAAGACCCAGCGGGCGCTTTTTCGCAAGATGAGATACGGACCCGCGCCTATCAAATCTACGAGTCTCGCGACCGAAACGGCGGCCATGCGGTCCAGGATTGGATCCAGGCAGAAACCGAATTAATGGAACTCGTGCACGCCAAGTAACCCGAAGGATGCGTGATCGTGCCCAAGACTTCTTAGACTATGCTGAAAGCGGGCGCATGCCGAATGTGCCCGCCCATAGTTCATGTAATTTTATTGAAGTTTGATCGCTTTGCAGTGTATTTATCCTAACTCGTTTTCAACTACCCGATTGATTGAATGCCCCTATTCAGTTGTTAACGATTTGAGTTTTCCCTTCAGCCTTGCGACAGTTTCTTTGGCATCGCCTATCCGCTGTTGAACTTTGCCTGCTCTTTTTTCGGCTTTGCCTTCCGCTTTCAAGCTGGGGTCGTTGGTAACGTTTCCGATCCCTTCCTTGATGGTTCCCTTCATTTGATGAAGACTGCCCTTGAACTTGTCTTTCGTGCTGGTTTTCATAGTTTCTCCCTGGCCCCGCAAAGCTCAGATTTCGGCCCATCCGGGCGTCTCTAAGGAGCCATCTCTTTTTGTAATCTCGCGACTTTCCGAGGTCTGAGCAGAATTGACCATCTCAGAAATGGGCCTTATACCCTCAATCCCGAAATGGGCCAAGGTAAAGCATGGGAAAAAAACCGCGGCGTTGCCGTGATGCCAGAGCAACAAGGAGGAAGGAAAGAAGATTTCGTTGCTTCCAAACCGGAGGGCCCCACCCAACAGAAGGAAGGTGGGGCAACGGCCGATTACTCGCAGTTATCGCGGTGTGGTCGTAGTCGTCGTCGATGTAGTGTCTTTTTGCACCTGATCGGGCGCCGGCGTGGTGGTGGTTGTCGTGTCGGTCTGCTTCACTTTGTGGTGCTTGTACTTCGTAGTGGTGTCGGTCGTCTGCGTCGCCTGCGGCGCAGCCGCTGGGTCGTGCGAAGTCGTGGTGGTGGTGCTCTGCGTCTGAGCAGCAGGCGGATTCTGGGTAGTCGTCGTGGTGCTGGATTGCGAAGTGCTCTGCGCTATTACCGGCAGCGACAGGGCAAGCACAACTAGCGACCCGAAGACAAAAGCAAACAATTTCTTGGATTTCATTCAATTCTCCTTATTTCTTGTCAACCTCGATGCTATGGGCCGTCGCAACTTTAGTCTGAGCACAATTGCTCGCGGGGCGTTGCGCCCCTAACTTCGAATTCCTGGCCCACGCACCGATTGTCCGCAGTTATTGTTGCTGAGGGGTGGTTGTAGTTGTGGATGTGGTGTCCTTCTTTACCACCGGCGGCGGCGCGGTCGTCGTGGTCGTGGTGTCGGTCACCTGCGGCTGAGGCGTGACGGTGGTCGTCGTCGTATCGGTCCGCTTCACCTGCGGGTCGGCCGGCGTGACCGTCGTATCGGTGGACGAAGTGGTCTGCGTCGGCGCCGTAGCGACCTGCTGCTGCGACCACGTAGTGCTGCTGCTCTGCGGTTGACCATCCGGGTTCTGAGTGGTCGTAGTATTGGATTGTGTCGTGGTGCTCTGGGCCAGTACCGGCAGGGACAGGGCGAGCACAACCAGCGATCCCAGGCCGAAAGCAAATACCTTCTTGGATATCATTCGATTCTCCTTCATGACATTGGTCAGGTACCATCGTACGTTTCCGTCATCAGGTAGTCTGAGCACAATTGCTCGCTGCCTTCGGATCATCCGTAGAGGACCACTCGCAACCGTATTGTCATCCTGAGCGATGCGGCGCTGATCTGGGAGAGTTAGCGGCTGCCAACGAACGCTGTCGTGTTCGTCATATAGAGTTCGTGCACGTTGTGATCGATCTCCTCGGGCGTGAGGCCGACCGATTTCATATATTTGCGCATTTCGTCGCGCCGGTTCGCGTCAACCGTCGACTTAGGATTGCCGTCAACGAACACCTGCACTTCCGACCCGGTTCGCACTAGCCGATAGTTGGGCATGGCCTCATTGTAGCGGCTTATTCTCCGGACCGTTGTAGTTTTCAGAACCCGGCGCAAGGGATGCGGGAGATCATGAGGGCCAAGTCCGTCAGGACGGCACAGGGCGCGCAGCGCGGGACAATCGCGCCGGCGGACGTATTAACCAATCGACGTGTTTTGTGTCGTCCCTGAAGGGGACTCAAATCCATTTTGGAAAACGTTTTCCCAGCACTCACGTGCTTGGCTACGATTGTGCCGCCCTTCCGGGCTGTTCAGGGTAGGATATTCGTCCGCACAACAGAAGCCCCACCGGCTTGGACGTGCCACCCGCCACTTTAGATGGTAACGTAACCAGACCCCTCCCCCTGCCTATGTTACCCTCCAACTCACTGAAAACAATCAGAATTTTGGTAACCTAGGCGCCAAAAATATTCTCGGCGTGAGACTTACGGGCAAAATATTGTTTCCAAAAGAACTTACAGGCCGAGTGACGTCACAAATCGCTTGCAAAATGGGAATTCGGCATCCGAGTGCGAGATTTGGAAAGAGCACGCCGCGTAGAACCGTGGAGCGACAGGCGGCACCGAATACTGGGTCCGGCGCTCTCAGCATAGCCGCAGCCGAAACGAGACGCGATAGGCTGGCGAGCGATTTACGACCGGAGGTAACCGACATTCCCGAAATGGATAGCACAGAGGTGAGCGCCAGCCGCGGGTTGCCCGAGTGGTGAAGTCAGCCTATGCCGTCCTATCCAGTTCCGCTATTCGAATACCGTTGCGCTATCGAACGAGAAACCCGCCTTCGCCAGCAGAGTAACGAACTCCTCTTCGAAATTGTGCCGCCGATGGTGTTCCGGTCGGTTCTGCGGTGTCCCCTTCAAGGCCGTCGTTTGGCCTTGAGTGGATTTTTGTTCGAACAACTCACATCTATCCGTGCTTCCCATCACCGCACCTTCTGAACTCCTTTCGTATCGTCACCTCATGCCGTGGGGCCTCAAGCGCTACCAGCACACGGGCGATCTGCACTTCATCACTTTCAGTTGCTACCGCCGTCTGCCGCTGCTCGAAACCCTCCGCGCCTACGACCTGTTCGAGTGGGCGCTGGAGCAGGCGCGCCTCAACTATGGATTCGAGGTCATCGGGTACGTCCTCATGCCCGAACACGTCCACCTGCTAATGAGCGAGACGGACCGCGACACTGTAGCCACGGCGCTGAAAGCCATCAAGCAATCCGTGGCGCGCCGCCTGGCCGGCCACGGTGAGCACTTCTGGCAACAGCGTTATTACGACTTCAATGTGCGCACCGAAAAAAAGCGCATCGAGAAGCTTCGCTACATGCACCGCAATCCAGTTAAGCGCGGCTTGGTGGAAAGGCCCGAGGATTGGAAGTGGAGCAGCTTCCGCAACTACGCCACAGGCGAGGAAGGTGTCGTCGAGATCGAATCACCGTGGACTGTCCGCAAGCGTGAGCGAATGGGAATCACTCTCAAGGACCTGACGAGTAAGTAGATGGATTCGCGTCCCGTAGGGTGAATCGGGTGAACAATGGACGATGGGTGCCCCATTCAAGGCCGTCTGTTGGCCTTGAGTGGGGCTTTTCGTTCGGACCACAACTATCTTCTGGTTCGTCGGAAAGACCCGCTCAAGCTTCGCTTGAACGGGGCACCCGAGTTTTACCCGGGCCACCCGCCCCCATTGGCGAAGATCGGGTGAAGGAACAAGGCATGGGTGCCCCATTCAAGGCCGTCTGTTGGCCTTGAGTGGGGCTTTTTGTTCGGACCACAACTATCTTCTGGTTCGTCGGAAAGACCCGCTCAAGCTTCGCTTGAACGGGGCACCCGAGTCTTACCCGGGCCACCCGCCGAAGTTTCCCCTAGCTAAGTGGAGAATAGTAGTGGAATTCAGAAGTCGTTATGATTCGTCCCCATACCAAAACTATGCGCCTTGCGATGAACTGGAATTGAAAGGGATTGAAGGATGGGCTCGTCTTTGTCGAACAAGGCGTTAAATATGAATTCCAGTTTCGCTTCCTTGTAATGGTAGATTGCATTGAAACGCTCCGGGAGTATCAAATCGTTTAGAAGGCCCACAGAGGCCAGCTCTTCATCTGCTATGGACAGGATCAAAGTACTATCATTCCAGGGTGCAGGATACTTAGTCCCTTTCGGTCCTGTTGCACCCGACATGAGGGATTATGCTTGCGGAACTCCGCCAAAGCTTCCGCTTCGGGCTTAGAGATGGATTTTGATCTCGCAGCTTTCGCCATGCAGCATTCTCCCGAAGAGTTCAACAGTCCGTATCTGGACCAGAGCACGTAAAATTGGGGCACGGCGTGCCTGCCTCCTTTCACAGTAACGTCTCACTGGGGCCCTACAACCATACGACAAGCGAATAGCAAGCTTACGAGCACCCGCTCGTACTCCCGCAGCTCATGCAGCGATAGCAACTGCCGTTGCGCGTCATGATGGCGCCGCAGACGGTGCAGACCGGGGCGTCGCCCATGTCGATCAGTTCCTTCAGGGCGTCGGCGGCGTGGATGTGGCCCTTCCCAGCATAGGGGTCCTTCGACTCCGGTGCGCCAACTGAAGGCGCACCTCCGCTCAGGATGACACCCTGTTTATTTGCGGGATCGACAAAGTCGCCGAACGACTTCTGTCCGTACCCGTTCTCGTCCGGCGTGCCGGGGGGCGGGGCGTTGACGTACTTCGGGCGGAGGCCGTCGAAGAGCGCTTGCTGCTGGCCGGTGAGGAAGCGCAACTGGAGCCAGCGGAAGATGTAATCCATGATCGACTTGGCGAAGCCGATGTCGGGATTGCCGCTCCAGCCCGAGGGCTCGAAGCGGGTGTGCGCGAACTTCTCGCACAACAGCTTCAGCGGCACGCCGTGCTGCAGGCCGATGGAGACGGCGCAGGCGAAGCTGTCCATCAGGCCGCTGACGGTCGAGCCTTCCTTCGCCATGGTGATGAAGATCTCGCCCGGCATGCCGTCCTTGTAGAGTCCCACAGTGAGGTACCCCTCGTGTCCGCCCACATTGAACTTGTGGGTGATGGAGAGACGCTCGTCGGGCAGGCGATGACGGTTCGCGCGGGGTGGGGCGGCGGATTCGTCGATCGGCTCCGCGGGCCCACCCTGTCCTGCGGACAAGGATGGGGCACCCGCGCCTTCTTTCGTCGACTTCGCCGTGGCCGAGCCCATCGAACTGAGCGGCTGCGCCTTCTTCGAGCCGTCACGGTAGATCGCGATCGCCTTCAGCCCCAGCTTCCAGGCCTGGATGTAGGCTTCGGCGATCTCCTCCACCGTGGCGTTCTCCGGCATGTTGATGGTCTTCGAGATTGCGCCGGAGATGAAGGGCTGCGCCGCCGCCATCATGCGCAGGTGTCCCAGATAGTGAATGGTGCGCGTGCCCTTGGTGGGCTTGAAGGAGCAATCGAAGACGGGCAGGTGCTCGTCCTTGATGGCGGGCGCGCCTTCGATGGTTCCGGTGGCGTCGATGTAGCTGACGATGGCGTTGGTCTGGTCGGCGGTATAGCCGAGCTTGAACAGCGCCGTGGGCACAGTGTTGTTGACGATCTTGATCATGCCGCCGCCGACCAGCTTCTTGTATTTCACCAGCGCCAGGTCGGGCTCGATGCCGGTGGTGTCGCAGTCCATCATGAAGCCGATGGTGCCGGTGGGCGCCAGCACCGTCACCTGCGAGTTGCGATAGCCGAACTTCTCGCCGTGCTTCAGCGCCTCGTCCCACGTTTCCTTGCTGGCTTCGTAGAGCGCAGCGGGAACGTTGGTGCGGTTGATGTTGTTCACCGACGCGCGATGCATGCGGATGACGTCGAGGAAAGGTTCGCGATTGATGTACCAGCCGGGGCAGGCCGCGCCGCGCCCACTCAACGCGTCAACAGATGACGCGTTGAATGGGGCACCCAGTTCTTTCTGGCAAATGTCTGTCGCCGGTGCGAGCGGCTGGCAGAGCTCGGCGATCTTCGACGATTGGAGATACGCCTCGCCGCACATGATAGCCGTCACGCAGGAGGCGTAGTCGCGGCCGGCATCGGAGTCATAGGGCAGGCCCGCGGCCATCAGCAGCGCGCCGAGATTGGCGTAACCGAGTCCCAGCGGACGATAGTCGTGCGAGTTGCGGCCGATCGCCTCGGTGGGATAGCCGCTGTTATCGACGAGAATTTCCTGCGCGGTGATGATGACGGCGCAGGCATGGCGATAGGCCTCGACGTTGAACGTTCCGTTGGGCGCAAACTTCATCAGGTTCAGGCTGGCGAGGTTGCAGGCCGAGTCGTCGAGGAACATGTATTCGCTGCAGGGATTGGACGCATTGATGCGCGCCGTGTTCTTCGAAGTGTGCCAGCGGTTGACCGTGGTGTCGTACTGCATGCCGGGATCGCCGCTGTGCCAGGTGGCCTCGGAAATCTTGCGCAGCAACTCGCGCGCCTTGAAGGTCGCAAGCGGGCGGCCGTCCTTCACCGCGCGCGTCTGGAAGTCGCTGTCGCGCAGCACCGAGTACATGAAGTCGTCGGTGACGCGCACGGAGTTGTTGGCGTTCTGGAAGAAGATGGAGGAGTAGGCGTCGCTGTCGGGACTGCTGCCGTCGTAGCCGTGCTCAATGAGCGCCCACGCCTTGGCTTCTTCCTTCTGCTTGCACTCGATGAACTCGACAATGTCGGGATGGTCGATGTTGAGGATGACCATCTTGGCGGCGCGGCGCGTCTTGCCGCCGCTCTTGATGACGCCGGCGAAAGCGTCGAAGCCCTTCATGAAGCTGAGCGGGCCGGAAGCGGTGCCGCCGCCGGAGAGCGATTCGGTCGAGGAGCGCAGCGGGGACAGATTTGAGCCCGTGCCCGATCCCCACTTGAAGAGCATGCCTTCGGTTTTGGCGAGGGTGAGGATGGAATCGAGCGAGTCGCGCACCGAGTTGATGAAGCAGGCCGAGCACTGCGGCTTGCGATAACCCACGGCGCTATATTCGACACGCTGCGTCTCGTTATTCCAGTGCCAGTTCTGGGCATCGGCGTTGGGCTCGATGCGATCGCAGCCTACGTTGAACCATACCGGCGAATTGAACGCCGCCTTCTGTTGCAGGAGCAGGTGCGCGAGCTCGTCATGGAAGATGGCCGCGTCTTCAGCAGTGCGGAAGTAGCCGCCGGCCATGCCCCAGTCGCGAATGGTTTCGGCCACGCGGGTGATGAGCGCGCGCACACCGCTTTCGCGGTCGGGCGTGCCCAGCTGGCCGTGCAGATACTTACTGGCGACGATGTTGGTCGCCGTCATCGACCAGTCTTTGGGCGCCTCGACGTTTTGCTGCTCGAAGATGACGCCGCCCTGGGAGTCGGTGATCTGCGCGGTGCGCAGCTCCCACTCCAGCTCGTCGTAGGGCGAGACGCCGGCGGTGGTGAAAAAGCGGGTAAAGGTGAGGCCGGGGTTGAGCTTGGATGGTTGGCCGGGCGCCTTCTTCGTGGATACGGAAGCGCTCGTCGTAGTCGTCGTGATGTCGGCCATGTTTCGTGCTCCTGAACGGTAAGAGATATGGATGCCGTTATGAGTGTCGCAGGAGTGAACTCCCGCTCGTGTTGTGCCGTCCCTAAAGGGACTGGGAATTATTTATCGAACCTACCCAGCGCTGAAGCGCTGGGCTAAACTCTTTCGCGCCTTCGGCGCTCCGACCCCGATCCGGAATGAGCCCTACGGCTTGCGCCACTTGTCTCGACCGCCAACGCTGGTATTTCGTACTCGCTCGACATGGATCGCGGCGTTCGGCGCGATTTCGCGGGCTCGGTCGATTGCTTCCACTTGCGTCGGCTCGACACCGCTCGCCCTCTCCGATCCAGGTCTGCGAATCGCATAGTCACCTTCGGGGCGTCGCTCAACGTAGATTTCGTGTTTTGACATAGTCTGCCTTCTAACTTTCAAAAAAAACATCTGCCGTCCCTAACGGGACTCGGTTGCTACTGATCCGACTACCGAGCAGACAATTGCGCCTGTCACTGCTCACTCCTCCAATCTATGAGCATGGCAGCAAGCAATTCCCTATCTTCGTCCGTCAGCAACTCGCCAAACTTCGTAGCTTCAAACTCACTTTCCCATGCGCTGGCAACCCGACGAAGATACTCAGAGGAAAATGGAGCTTTCATCACCTTTCTCCGAAATCCGACTAGAAGGTTGCGGGGGCCTCTTCTCTGGCCAGCAGGTCGCTGCAAAGAAGAAGCCCCCGGGTTGATGTCACCGCAAAGAATGTCCGCGCGGCACGGGCCGCGACGGGCTGATCGAGCTTGTAAAGAACACCGCAGATGCCATCGTCTAGGCGATGACTTCGTCGGTCCGCTTCTACAACCAACACTCAGGCGCGAGCAGCGGGCCCAATCACGTTCGCCCCGACCTTCGAAGGAGTCTGCCCTATGGATTCGACCCCGCCTGCTCGCCGCCATCAGACAATCAGCCCCATCTGATTGTCGTCGCCGCCGCGGTCACCTCGGCCGCGTTGGCCATCGAGGAGGATTGATTTCGTCCGCCTCGAAAATTGAACTGGGCGGAACAGTACGCCCGACATCTTGTGGATGTCAAGAGGCTAATACAACATATTGTTATTTTACTACTCGAATACCGCCGGAGCACACCCGGCTCCGGGTTACGGCGGTGCCGCCGCTGCCGCGGCTCGGCTCTCTGCCCGATTGCAGCGGGGGCTTCCGCCCCCGCCTAAAATCATCCCGCCGCGTTGCGGCTAGTTCCAGTCAACACGGGCTGGCGTTCCCGCCCGAGAATTCGACTCTAGGCTTGCAGACGGACGCATTCAACGCCTATTCGCGGTGCAGCCATGTGGATTGCTGTGCGTCGTGAGGAAAACCCGGCCCGAGCCGTTCGAGGTGTTACGAAACTGTACCGTCCCCGAGGGACTCGGAAAACTTTAACCACTTCACCCAGCATTCCGGCCGCGGCGGCGGCCTCCATGCTGGGCTGTCATGACACGCGCCTCCGGCGCTCTGTTTTCAGTGGTCTGTTGCACTGATGCGACGGAGAGTAGGGTTTCGTAACCGCCGCATTCGCTTGTAGCGCATCCGCCCGGGGACACTAGTTTGCCAACTCATCATTCGTCTTTTGCGGCCCGCTGCGACTTGCTTTCTGGGATAATTTTGTAGCTCTGGCAATCGGCAGACCAACCGGCCCTGTTTCCAGGCCGCTGAAAAAGTCGAAACGCAGATCCCTCGCGGCCTGAAGGCCGCTCGGGATGACAAAATAAAAGCGCTTAGACGCTGGCCTAAAGGCCAGCACTACCCGAACAGCACGGCGACCCGACAGCACGGCGCAGCGACTTTTCAGTGACCTCTTTCGGCGGCGGTTGGCCAATCCGCATCGGTCGTTTTTCCCGGCAAACCATGCTTCTATGAGTTGCCGGCGCGAGTGTCGCCTTGTGCGCCGCCGATCGTGTCTGCTCGCAAGGTGAAACTGGTATGGCTCCCCGCAAGCGGCGCGTTTCGAAACGACCGAACGCCACGATGATCATTGCCCATCCATTCACTCCCACCGGCAACCGGCGGCTCAACGAGCTGATCGGGTTCCTGCTCTTCGTCTTCGCGGTCCTCCTGGTCCTCGCGCTGGTATCGTACTCGCCGCTCGATCCGTCGCTGAACACCGCCGCCACTCCGCTCGGGGGACGCCCGGCGCACAACTGGATTGGGGTGGTGGGCGCGTACGCTGCCGATCTGGTGCTACAGGGGTTCGGCGTCTCGGCCTTCCTGGTTCCCGCGTTTCTGGTCATGTTCGCGCTGAGCTGGTTCCGCTCGCGGCCCATCAGCTCGCCCTACGCCAAGACGCTCGGCGCGGCTGCGCTGGTGACGTTTCTGGCGGGCTTCATCGGATTGCTGCCGCGGAATATTGAGTGGAAGGGCGTGATTCCGTCCGAAGGCCTGCTGGGACGCATCGTCGCCGACGCGCTGATTCACTACTTTAACGTGATCGGCGCATACGTGATCTCGGTGGCGGCGATTGCGGTGGGATTGTATCTGTCGACCGCGTTCTCGTTCGGCGCGATGCAGATCTGGTCGAAGACGCGGCTGGGGTTTGCTTACGCCGCGCTGGACCGCTTCAAGGATTGGCGCATCGAACGCGCGCGAAAGAAGGCTGCGAAGGAGTTGGAGAAGAAGCGTGCGGCTGCCGCTAACGCGAAGCCGGTGGTGACGGCTCAGCTTGTCCCGAAGCGGCTGGTCATCGAGGAGCAAGAGCCCGCGACGGCCGAAGCTGCCGGGCCGCCGGTTCCACTGCCGAACACGGCGCCGGCGAAAACCGGCATCGAGCGCACGTTCGAAGCCGAGCACAAAGGTGCGCCGCCGGCGTCATCATCGTCAGAAGCGGAGCCGAGCGAGGAGATCGCGGTCAGCTCGCGCGCCGATGCGGCGCATCATGGCAAGACGACCATGCCGCGCCTGGTCGGCAACTACAAACTTCCTTCCACTACGCTGCTGCATCGCCCGGACGAGCACAGCGCCATCAATGAGATTGAACTCAAGACGCTGGCGCAGGTACTGGCGGAAAAATGCGGCGAGTTCGATGTGCGCGGGCAAGTGGTGCAGATCAATCCCGGCCCGGTGGTGACGACGTTCGAGTTCAAGCCCGAAGCCGGCATCAAGTACAGCCGCATCACCAGCCTGTGTGACGACCTGTGCCTGGCGCTGCGGGCCGAGAGCATCCTGATTGAGCGCATGTCGGGCAAGTCGACGGTCGGCATCCAGGTGCCGAACCACGAGCGCGAAACCATCTGGCTGCGCGAGGTGGTGGAGGCGCAGGAATTCTTGGGGACGAAGTCGAAGCTCACGCTGGCGATGGGCAAGGACATCAATGGGCGCATCGTCACCGCCGACCTGAATGCGATGCCGCACCTGCTGATCGCGGGCTCGACCGGCTCGGGCAAGAGCGTCGCCATCAACGCGTTCATCATGTCGATCCTGTACAAGGCGACGCCGCAGGAGGTGCGGCTGATTCTGGTCGATCCCAAGCGGCTGGAGCTGGGCAACTACGAAGGCGTGCCGCACCTGCACACGCCGATCATCACCGAGCCCAAGCTGGCGTCGAATGCGCTGCGCAACGCGGTGCGCGAGATGGAGCGGCGGCTGAAAGTGCTGGCGGAAAAAGGCGTGCGCAACATCGATCAGTACAACAAGCTGTTCGACGCCACGACCGGCAGCCTGTTCGACGAAAGCAGCGAGGAGCGCGCGCTGCCCTTCATCGTCATCATTATCGACGAGCTCGCCGACCTGATGATGCTGGACGGGCAGAACGTAGAGGCGTCGATTACGCGCCTGGCGCAGATGGCGCGCGCGGTCGGTATTCACCTGGTGCTGGCGACGCAGCGGCCTTCGGTGGATGTCATCACCGGGCTGATCAAGGCGAACTTTCCGGCGCGCATGTCATTCCGGGTGGCGACCAAGATCGATTCGCGCACCATTCTCGACGCTAATGGCGCGGAGGCGCTGCTGGGGCGCGGCGACATGCTGTACTTGCCGAACGGCTCGGCGCGCGTGCATCGGCTGCATGCGCCGTTTGTCACCGAGAAGGAAATCGCGGCGGTGGTGGAGTTCTGGCGCTCGCAGGGTGCAGCGCAATATCAGGAGAACTTCCTGGAGGCGCCGCGCGAAGAGACGGATTCGGAGAGCGGCGGCGCGGTTGCCGGCGGCTCCGGCGGCGATGAGAACGATGAGTTGTATCAGGATGCGGTGCGCATTGTGCTGGAGTATGGCAAGGCTTCGACTTCGTTGTTGCAACGGCGGCTGCGCATTGGCTACGGACGCGCGGCGCACCTCATCGACCTGATGGAGAAGGACGGCCTTGTCGGTGCGGCGGATGGGCCGAAGCCGCGCGAGTTGCTGAAGCGTCCCGACTGGCTGAGCGAAGTGGAAGACGCGATGCGGTAGGGCTTTCACCACAGAGACACAGAGAAGACCCAAATTGGAGTACGATGTAGCGCATGATCTACCGCGTCGCATTGCAGAGATCTGAGGAAGGAATCGCGGTGTGGTGCCCCGGGCTGCCAGGATGTTGGTCGCAGGGCGACACCGAAGAAGAAGCGTTGGCGAACATTGGCGACGCAATACGGGAATACTTAGAAGCGGTGGCCGAACTTACTCGCGGGAAAGAGGTCCGCGAGGTGGAAGTTGCCGTCGGCTGATGGCCAAAGTTCCTGGCATTCCTCACTTGGTTGCGGTTCGTGCTCTCGAAAAAGCCGGGTTTCGGGTTCTTCGTCAGGGCAAACACATTGTGATGACAGACGGACAGCGAATCATCACAATTCCTCGCCACAATCCAGTAAACGCCTTCACCATGGGCGGCATCATCCGTGACGCCGGGCTCACGGTCCAACAGTTTCGGAAGCTGCTCTGAAGTCGGGTGGCCCAACCGCCGAGACTTGGGCCACATCCGCCCTGCTTCGCTCTACTTTGCCGGCTCTCCCGCGGCACCGGCGCCCTTTTTCTCAATCGACACCAGCTCCACTTCAAAGATCAGGGTTTGATTCGGCCCGATGGCTTCGCCCGCACCGCGCGCGCCGTAAGCCAGGCTCGGGGGCAGGACGAGCTGCCACTTCGATCCCACGGGCATCAACTGCAACGCCTCGGTCCATCCTTTGATAACGCCGCCCACCGGGAAGGTCGCCGGCTTATCGCCATGTTGCGCCGAGCTGTCGAACTCTTTGCCATCGATGAAAGTACCGCGATAATTGCATGAGACGGTGTCGGCTGCAGTAGGCTTCGGTCCGGTACCTTCTTTCAGGATCTTGTATTGCAGTCCGCTGGGCAACGCGACGACGCCGGGCTTGGTCTTGTTAGCCGCCAGAAAAGCCTCGCCGTCGCTCTTGTTCGTCTCCGCCGCCTGCGCCCGCTGTACTTCCATTTTCGCGCGCATCTGGTTCTGCAGTTCTCCAATCGTCGTCTGCGCCTGTTCCTCGGTCATGAGGGTTTGGCCGCCCGCCATGGCGTCCTTCAGCCCGCGCAGCAAAACATTGGGGTCGATATCGAGGTTGTCCTTGTGAAAGCCTCTTCCGATGCTCATGCCAATGGCGTAGCTGAGCTTGTCTTTCTGGGTGGGCAGAGCTGTGTCGCTGGAGCTTGCCGCGGGCGCCTTGTGGGTTTGCGCGGCAGGGGCTTTGGTTGCGGGGGGTGGTTGCGTGTTGCCCGACTGCTGGGCCATTGCGCTTCCGAGCAAGATGGCGCCAGACGCCACCACGGGTACTACAAAGGTGAAAATTTTGGGCATAAGCCATTGTTACATGCCGCGCGCCCGGTTTAAGCAAAGCTGGGTGGAGATTTTCTGCGACAATCGAACCATGGTTCCGCTGCGCTTTGGATTGCTGCTGGCACTTCTCGTAGCTTCGCCCATCCCTGCCAATGCAGGCAATAAACCCGGCGATCTCCCGCAGACACTGGAGCAGGTTTCTGTTGCCTACGCGAAGCTGGAGCCGCAGTCTATCCGTCCGGCAGAAGGCTTCATCAAGTATGACTACTTGATCCCGGCCGGTTACTACAAACAGATGTGGGACTGGGATGGCTTCTTCATCGGCTCGCATCTGGCGCAGCAGGGCAAACCGCAATACTTGAAATGGTGGGTGCTGGATTTTGCGGGCGCCATCGATGCGGACGGCTACGTCGCGGGCTGCATCACCACCAAGGGCCCGCGCCCGCTGATGGGCAAGTTCGCGATGAAGCCGTTCCTGGCGCAGGGTGCGGTCATCGCCTCCGAAGGGCTTGGGGACTATCAATGGGTCAAGCCGATCTGGGAGTCGATGCGCAAGGTGATCGAGTACCGCGAGCGGACGCAGTTTGACGCCAAGTATGGCTTGTTCTTCTGGGAGAACGCGATCTCCTCCGGTGCCGACAATAATGTCGCGCTGACCAACGATCCCCAGGACAAGAGTGCGATCCTGGCTACCGACATCAGTACGTTTCAATTGCGCGAGTACAAAGCCATGGCGCAGATCGCGGACAAGCTGGGCGAGCCTGCCGAGGCTGCGGACTATCGCAAGAAAGCCGCGGATTTAAAGGCGGCCATGCTGCACTACATGTGGTTTTCGCAGGACGCGATGTTCTACAACATCCGCCGCGACACCGGCAAGCCGGTCAAGCGCATCAGCTATTCCAGCTTCGTGCCGCTCATCGACAACATTCTGCCGGAGAAGAACGCGAAGGAGATGATCCGGCGCTACATGCTGAACAAGGATGTCATGCTGGCGCCGTATGGGATTCGCAGTTTATCGAAGCAGGATCCCGACTACAACAATGCGGCCATCATTGTTCCCTACTCCAATTGGCAAGGGCCGATCTGGATCAATGCCAACTACATGAACTACATTTCGCTCAAACGCTATGGCTTCGACAAGGAAGCGGCGGAGCTATCGGGAATTCTGGGACGTATGGTTCTGGCCGACATCAAGCAGTGGGGATCGATGCACGAGGACTATGACGCCGAGACCGGCAAAGGTCTGGCGCCTACGCCGGAGGAGTCCGAGAATCATGTGTTCTCTGGCTTTGTGGGATGGAATCTGCTGGTGCAGGACATGCTGCAATGCGAGGTCAAGGAGGAATGCGGGTTTCTGCGGAATTACGCTACGAAATGAATCGACGCGATTATGGTTTCATAGCGATAAATAGCCGAAATACATCCTCATCGGAACTCACGGTCGGGTTCGCGTTCGATGTCCGTGGGCAAGCCTAAGCCGGCCAGGATGCCTTTGAAGCGCTCGATGTCGTGCTGAGGCTGCGGATAGATAGCAATGCCCCCGTTGATCCGCTCGAAGCGGACGCGTGTTCCCCGCCCGATGCGCAATTCGCGTCGAAGACCGGCGGGGATTACCAGTTGACCCTTGGATGTGACGACGCCCTCGGATCGATCCATGTCTTACATCATAGTAGGAACGTAAAAGCCCACGCTTCTCGCCCGGATTGGGCGAGAGGGTGGGACGTGAGGGCTAGGCGGCGCGCTGGTGCTGGCTGCGCCGGGCGCGCACGCGCTGCAGCGCCAGATAAGCCGCGCCCATGCCGATGGGCACCGCGAATCCCAGCACCGTTCCCAGCTTGCCATTGTGCTTGGCTTCAGATTTGCTTGCCTCGCTTTCGGTAGTCCAGCCGCCATAGACGCCGGTGCCGCTTTCCTCCGGCTCGAAGACGCTGCCGGATTTGTCGGGCGCGGACCTACTCTGCTTCATCTGCGCCTTGTGCGTCCGCTTGGCCATCTGCTTCTCGGTCAGCCTGGGCATAAAGCGCTCGCCCAAGTCGGCGATCCTGCCGGAGGCGCCTACGATCACCTCGTCCTCGGGATCGAGCGCCAGCTCGTAGATTATGTCGACGACGTTCTGCGGATCGTACACCGTGCCGATCGGCTCGACCGGTTTGCCGGAGTAGTTCGCCGCATGTTCGAAGAAAGGCGTGTCATGCGAAACCGGCATGACGGTGCAGACGCTGATGCCGTCCTCGTCGTTCGCCTCCAGTTCCTCGCGCAGTGCCATGCCCAGGCCGCGGATGCCGAACTTCGAGGCAGAATACGAACTCTGATAGGGCGCAGCCACCCGGCCGGCGAACGAGCTCAAATTGATGAGCACGCCGCGCCCCTGCTTGTGAAACTGGTGCAAGGCCTCATAGGAGCCATACATGGTGCCCAGCAGGTTGGTCTTGATCACCTGCTCGTGCTCCTCCAGCGGCGTCTCCTCGAAGTGACCCACGGCGCCGACGCCGGCGTTGTTCACCCACACATCGATCTTCTTGAACTTGCTGACGGCGCGCTCGGCCAGTTCGTGCACTTCTCCGGAATTGCTGACGTCGGTCTCCACCACCAGCGCCTTGCCGCCCCGCTGCTGGCATTCTTTGGCCACGTCCTTGAGTTCGCGACGGCGGCGCGCGGCGAGCACGACCTTGGCTCCCGCTTCGGCAAACTTGAGGGCCGCTCCGCGTCCAAAGCCGCTGGAAGCGCCAGTGATGACGACCACACGATTGCGCATTTCTTTGTTCATGATGATTTGCTCCTCGAACGAGAGATGGGCGAAGCGGAGCGGGGAGATGCCTGACTAAGGAGATCGCTTACTCTTCCGGGGGCGTGCGCAATCCGGCAGCAGCCTGCATGCCCGCGGCAACTTCGGGAATGATGCCCAGCTTCCGGTAAATTGGCCGCACCACGCTGCGGATTCGCGGCAACTGGGTATAGAACCAGAACCCTCCGAGGACGCAGATGCTGCCGCCGATCATCAGCGTTCGCGGCGCTCCGATGCGACTGGCCAGCGCGCCGGCAATCAAGCTTCCGAATGGCGCGGTGCCCTGAAACGCCATGGCGTAGAAGCTCATCACTCGGCCGCGTTTGTCCTCGTGCACGATGGTTTGCAGAATCGTGTTGCTCGATGCCATCTGGGTCATCATGCAGAAGCCGGTCACCATCATCATGGGCAACGAGAGTGCCAGCCAGCGCGACGAGGCGAACGAAAACAGTCCGATGCCGAAGCCCATCGCGGTGAACATGACCACGCGGCCCAGGCCCAGCACCGAGCGGCGTGTGGCCAGCACGACCGCCCCCGTAAGCGCGCCCACACCGGATGCGCCCATCAGGAAGCCCAGGGTGTGCGCGCCGCCGTGCAGTACCTTGCCGGCGAAGATCGGCATCAGCACCGTATAGGGCATGCCGACCAAACTCACCAGCGCGAGCAGCATAAGGATGGAGCGAATGGGTGTCGATTGGCTGACGTACTGCCAACCTTCTTTGAGTTCGGCCAGCACGTGCGTGCGCCGCGAGCGTGGCTGCGCGACGACGATGCGCATCAGCAGCAGCGAAGCGATGACCGCCATGTAGCTGATGCCGTCGATCAGAAAGCAGTAGCCCTCGCCCACGGCAGCGATGATGATGCCCGCCAGCGAAGGGCCGATGAGCCGCGCGCCATTGACCATCGAAGAATTGAGCGCGATGGCATTGCTCAGGTCGCTGCGGTCCTCCACCATCTGGATGACGAACGCCTGGCGCGCGGGCATATCGAAGGCGTTGATCGCGCCCTGAAAGAGGCTGAGCAGGATGATGTCGCGAACGGTGATGATGTGCGCCAGCGCGAGTCCGGCCAGCCAGAACGACTGCACCATCGAGAGCACCTGGGTGACGACCAGCGTGCGATGGCGGTCCCAGCGATCGACCCACACGCCCGCGAACGGGCCCAGCAGCATGATGGGAATCTGTCCGGAGAAGCCGACGAGGCCGAGCAGAAACGCCGAATGGGTGAGGCGATACACCAGCCAAGCCGTGGCAATGCGCGTCATCCAGGTGCCGATCAGGGAGGTGCTTTGTCCGCCGAAGAAGAGCCGGTAGTTGCGATGGCGCAACGCGCGGACGGCGAATGCCCAGGCCGAAGCTTCGGACTCGGGCGTGGGGCGCGGAGCTGGGGGAGACAGCTTTCTGGACGCAGGCACGAGCCTGTTAGATGAGAACCTGCGGGCAGAAGATTACGCCGGGAGCGTTCTTGTTATTGTTGTCGCTATGGACCCAATGACCAACGCGCGGATTGTGCTTACCACCGTCGGCGACAAAGACGCGGCCCAGAATCTCGCGAATCAACTCGTCGAGCAGCGACTGGCGGCCTGCGTCAACATCGTGGGCCCCATCACGTCGGTCTATCGCTGGCGCGGCCAGATGCAGAACGACGCGGAATTCCTGCTGCTGATCAAGACCACGGCGGAATGTGCGGAGCGGCTGCGCACGGCGTTGAAGTCGCTGCATCCCTATGAGCTGCCGGAGTGTTTAGAACTAACCGCAACTGGAGGCAGCGAAGAATATCTGGCGTGGGTGGCGGCCGAGGTGAGTTGCGAACCGTAGAATGGCGCGGTAAATGCACGCTCAAACCAGCAGCCGTGGTTTGGTACAATGCTGAAACGAATGCGGAGTGAGGATCAGGCGTTCGCCGCATATTTGAGCTGCAATTTTTCACTTGATTCCCAGTTCTATTCGGCCCGTGCTAGCCTTTGCGGGCCGGGACAGGAATTGTCCTTAAGCGAACTCTTCGCTTTGCGCAACGTATAGGAGCTGGTTCTGACGTCGCGATCTGGTGTTGTTGAATACAATCCGGCCTTCCATCGTTTTGTCGTCATCGTCGCCTGGGCCACGTTTTTCCTGATTGTCGCGGGCGCGCTGGTCACCAGCAATGACGCCGGGCTGTCGGTCCCCGATTGGCCCACTTCCTTCGGTTCGCTGTACAAATTGCCGCCCATGGTTGGCGGCATCAAGTACGAGCACGGACATCGCATGTTCGCCGAGTTCATCGGCCTGCTGATCATCGCGGTCGCGGTATGGACCGAGCGCGTGGAAGCACGCAAATGGATGCGGGTGCTGGGATGGACGGCATTAGCTGCGGTCATTGTGCAGGGGATTATCGGCGGCATCACGGTGAAGCTCGGCCTGTTGTGGTGGACCTCGACGGCGCATGCCACGCTGGGGCAGATGATCTTCTGCATCGTGGTCGCCATGGCGCTGTTCACCAGCCGCAGCTGGATGCAGAGCCGTGAACCAATCGGCGAACAGGAACTCTGGCCGAGCACGCCGACGCTGTCCACCATTGCCGCCGGTTGTGTCTGGGTGCAGTTGATTCTGGGCGCAGCTTTTCGCCATTTCGGGATGAAGCTGCTGCCGCATCTCATCGGCGCCTGCGTTGTCACCGCCGTCCTGTGCTGGATGGTGGTTCGCGTTCTCAGCCTCTATGGCAGAGTCGACGAGTTGCGCAGGCTGGCGCAGCTCGTCCTGGCGCTGTTGATGGTGCAACTCGGCTTGGGCTTCTGCGCCTATCTCACGCGCCTGCGCTGGGGACATAACACGATGGAGCAGATCATGGTGGTCAGCACCGTGGCCCATGTTGCCTGGGGCGCGCTGGTGCTGGCCGCGACGGTGGTGCTCGCCATCCAGACCCGGCGTATGATATCGGTTCGCGCCGAAGCGCCGGCCGCGCAGAAGGCGCATGGAAAGGCCATCGTCGCATGAGCAGCGTCACCCAACCGTTGGCCGTCCCGCGCACCGGCATAACCGCGCTGGCACGCGAGTACGCCACGTTGACCAAAGCGCGGGTCACGACCTTGATCGTGATGACCGCGTGGGCGGGCGCCTACTTCGCCGCCGCGAAGTCGGGCGCGCCGTTGCTCTCCTGGACGCTGCTGCACGCGCTCATCGGG
The DNA here is from genome assembly GCA_963713465.1 of uncultured Acidobacteriaceae bacterium. Taxonomy (GTDB): domain Bacteria; phylum Acidobacteriota; class Terriglobia; order Terriglobales; family Acidobacteriaceae; genus Bog-257. The sequence continues at coordinate 51,474 of CAVQLZ010000003.1, read as the reverse complement.
ATCGGCCTGGTCAGCGGGGGAACGGCCGCGATCAACGAAGTGGTGGAACGCGATGTCGATGCGCTGATGCGGCGGACTTCCCGTCGTCCGCTGGTCACGGGCAGCCTGGGCCTGGTGCACGCTTCCATCGTCGCCTTCGGCATGACCATCGGCGGCGTGCTGTATCTGTGGGCGACGACCAACTGGTTGGCAGCGGCGCTGGCCGCGCTCACCTCCATTACCTATCTCGCGGTGTACACGCCGATGAAGCGCGTGCATCCCATCTGCACGTTCCTCGGCGCGTTTCCTGGTGCGATGCCGCCGGTGCTCGGCTGGGTCGCGATCCGCGGACGCCTCGATAGCGAAGCGCTCGTACTCTTCGCTATCGTCTTCTTCTGGCAGTTCCCGCATTTCCACTCCATCGCCTGGCTCTATCGCGAGGATTACGAGAATGCGCGCATCCGCATGTTGCCGGTGGTGGAGAGCGATGGCCGATCGACCGCGTTCGCGATCGTGATGTACGCGCTGGCGCTGGTTCCGGTGTCGCTCGCGCCCACGCTGATGGGCATGTCGGGCTGGTCTTACTTCGTGGGAGCGCTGGCGCTCGGCCTCGGCATGCTGTGGTTCAGCCTGCGTATGTGGACCATGAAGCTCGCGCCGGCTGCGCCGCAATCCAAGCTGCGCGCTCGCCATGTCTTGCAGGCATCGGTCATCTATCTGCCGCTGCTGTTTGCGCTGATGATGATCAATCGCGCCTAAGGGTGGATAACCAGCATTCAGCTATCAGTCCTCAGCTCTCGGCTAGCTTTTCTCTTCGAGAAGTAGCGATAGATCGGCACACCCGCAGCGATCACCGCCAACCCCCACGCCGAATTGCGCAGGTTTTCCGTGAAGGTGTAGTAAAGCAGCGCCGCCGCGGCGCCGATGAATATCGCCGGAACGAACGGGTATCCCCATGCGCGATACGGTCGCGGTGTGTCGGGCTCTTTCCGCCGCAGCACGAACACCGTACTGGCCGCAACCATGTAGAACAGCCACTCGGCGAAGATGGCCAGCGAGAAGAGTTGCCGGAAGCTGCCCGCGAACAGCAATAGCACGACGGACAGCAGGAGCTGCACCAGCAAAGCCGCCGAGGGCGTGTGGAAGCGGGGATGCACGTCGGCCAGTGCGCGGAAGAAGTAGCCATCGCGCGACATGGCGTAGGGGACGCGCGCGCCGCTCATGATGGTGCCGTTCAGCGTGACCAGGATGGAGAGCGCCATGCCCGCCGGAAACAATCACCGCACCCCAGTGTCCAACGGCGATTGCAGTAGCGTCCGACATGGGGCTTGACGAGGCTGCGATGTTCGCCGCGGGCAGCACGTACTGCACGGCGGCGTTGGTCAGCATGTAGAGCGCCGCGACCACGGCGACACCAACGATGAGCGCGATGGGGATCGCGCGGGCGGGGTTGCGGATTTCCCCGCTGACCATATTCAGATCGTTCCATCCGTCGTAGGCCCACAACGCGGCGACGAGGGCAGTCATGAAACCGGCCACCCCGCCAATCGAGCCGCCGAAGCTGGTGGCGAAGTTTCGCCAGGTTCCGGTGGAGGCGGTGAACGCGAGCAGCGAGACGGCAATGATGATCGCGATTTTGAGCAGCGTGAAGACGAGCTGGAAATTGCCGGCGCGCCGGATGCCGGTGTAATTCAGCGCGGTGATGAGGACGGCCGCCGCCATCGCCACGAGCTGTCCGTAGCTGATGGCCAGCGGAGCGCGAATGGGAATTTGGTTTAAGAAAGCCAGGGTGGAAAACGATCCCAGGATGCGAACCAGGCCGGTCACCAAAGTGGCGATGGACGCGGGCTTGGCGATAGCAAACCACGTCCAGCCATAGAGGAATGCCGGCAACGGTCCGTAGGCGTCGCGGATGTAGATATACTCGCCGCCGGCCTGCGGCTTCATGGCGCCGAGTTCGGCGTAGGTGATGGCGCCGGCAAGCGAGAGTGCGCCGCCCACAAGCCACGCCAGTTGAACCAGCCGGGCCGAGCCGACGGCCTGCATCATTTCGGATGGAACCAGAAAGATGCCGCTCCCGATGATGGTGCCGACCACAATGGCGCTGGCGTGGGCAGTGCCGAGGTCGCGGGAGAGCGTTGGCGATGGCGGGCTTTGTGCCATGGAGCAATGAGTGTTGTTCTAGAAGAACGGTGAAAGGGCACCCTTCGGCTTCGCTCAGGGCAGGCTCTTTCAGCCGTGCCGCAAATCGCCGTTCCAAAGGCACCGTGGCTGAAGCCATTCCTACCGGGCACGATTTCGCCGGGCTGAAGCCCGGCGCTTCCACCTGACTAACTCCAGTCCGCAGGCATTTCCTAATCACCGTGCTCGTGGCGCCCGGAGCTGACGGGAATGATGCAGCCGTCGACCACCTCGCAAACATTCAGCTCGAACTGGATGGTCGTGTGATGGATCTGGAAATGATTGCCGAGTTCGGAGCGAATCGCCGCGAGAATAGCTCGCGCTCTCGGATGCGGGCATGTCCTCAATTCCCACATGGCATGACAGCGAATGGGTATCGCTGCCGATGCTCCACACATGCAAGTCGTGCACCGAGCAGACGCCTGGCACGGCGCGGATGGCGGTCGCGATTCGCTCCAGGTCCATGCCGCGCGGCGTGCCCTCGAGCAGAATATTCAGGCTCTCGCGGATGATGCCGATCGACGACCAGAGAATCATCACACCGATGCCGATCGAGAGCGCGGGATCGACCCAGTGCTGTCCGGTCAGTTGAATGGCAATACCGCCGGCGATGACGGCCGCAGTCGATAACGTGTCGCCGATCTCGTGCAGCAATGCGCTGCGCAGGTTGATGTCGGCATGGCCGCGCATCAGCAGCAGCGCGATGACGCCGTTCATCACGACGCCCGCTGCCGCCACCCAGATCATCACTCCGGCGTCGACCTCGACCGGCGCGCGTAGCCGCTCAAATGCCGCGTACCAGATGTAAAACGAGATCAGCACCAGGGTGATGCCGTTGACGAAGGCCGCCAGGACGCCGGCGCGGTTGTAGCCGAAGGTCTTGCGCGCCGATGGCGGGCGCGACTGCAGGTACACCGCACCCCACGACATCAGCAGCGCACCGAAGTCGGTGAGGTTGTGTCCGGCCTCGGAGAGCAACGCCAGGCTGTGGGAGCGAATTCCGGCGATCACCAGCAGCACGATGTACGCCAGCGTGACGGCAAGCGAAATCCGCAGCACCCGCGAGGTGTTCGCGTTATTGCCGGCGTGGACGTGCATGGCTCCAGTCTAACTGATACATTTGCGCCGCCGCCCGGCGTTTGCGCTCGGGAATTTACAATGGCTGAGCATCACGCAACGGAAATCGCCGGAGCTGGAGCGCTCAGTTTGCGTTCTGGCCCGAATGCGCTCGTTCCTGTATGGGAAAGACATTCGCGACGGCGGCCCTGAACCTTTAGGGGTCGTCCGGCGTATTAGATAGAGGCTCCAACAGCAAGCAACCGCACTACATAATCAGGGACGGAAGCCTGGTTCCAGGAGATGGAAATGTTTGTGTTCAGCTTCGTGAAGGGCGCGGCGCGCGTGGCGCTGGCGCTAGGAGTAATGGTTTGTCTGGCAAGCTTCGCGGTCGCGCAGGAGACGCCGAGCGATACGCCGCAGCAGCAGGCGGGCGCACCCGCACCGCAGGCGAGCACGCCGCCTCTCACGCCCATGCCGCAGGCGCCGTTGCCGCAGCACAATACGCCGTTGTATTCCGACCAGAATTACGCCAAACCGCTCTCCGGATTTCCCAACCTGATCGCGCCCTATACCCGACGGCGCGTTCCGCCGGCGAATCTGATCAACACCGCGCGCACTGACAAGGTCTTTCGCGACGGTAAGATTTATCTGTCGATTAACGACGCCGTGGCTCTGGCGCTGGAGAATAACCTCGACATCACACTGCAGCGCTACAACCTGTCGATTGCCGATACCGACATCCTGTTGACCAGCACCGGAGCGCAAAACCGCGGTGTAAACACCAGCGTGGTGCAAGGCACGTTGGGCGGCCAGATCGGATCGACCTCGACCGGCGGCACGGGTAGCGCCACGACGGGAGCGACCGGCACGGGCACGGGCGGCACGCAGGCGGGCGCGGGGGGCGCAGGCGCGGGTTTCGCCGGACTGGTGTTGTCGACCCTGGGCGCTGGTCCGCCGATCGACAACTTCGATCCCGCCCTCACCGGCAACATCCAAGGGGGGCGTCAGAGCACTCCGCAGGCCAGCACGTTCTTTTACGGCGTGCCGGTGCTCACGCAAAATACCAATACCTATAACTTCAGCTACACCCAGGGTTTCTCCACCGGCACCCTGATGACCGCTGCCTTCAACAACAGCTACCTGACCACCAACACCATCTATCAGCTGGTGAACCCCACGCTGTCGACCGCCTTTAACTTCCAGTTGCGCCAGCATTTGCTGCAGGGCTTCGGCTTCGATCCCAACCTGCGCTACATCCGCATCGCGCGCAACAACCGCGAGATCAGCGACGTGGTTTTTCGCCAGCAAGTCATCACCACTGTCTCGCAGATCGAAAACATCTATTGGGACCTGGTTACTGCCTATGAGGCCGTGAAGGTGAACGAGCGTGCCTTGCAGTATGCGGAAAAAGTTCGCTCAGACGATCAGGAGCAGGTAAGGATTGGCACCATGGCTCCGATTACGCTGGCGCAGGCGGAAAGCGGCGTGGCCACCGCCAAGCAGAACCTGATCCTCTCGCAGACCACCCTGCAATTGGAAGAGCTGCTGATGAAGAACGCAATTACCAAGAACTTACAGGATCCCATCCTGGCCGAGGCGCCGGTGATTCCCACCGATACGCTGAAGCCCAATGAGCAGTATGAAGTGCGCCCGGTGCAGGACCTGATCGACGAAGCTCTGCAGGGACGGCCCGAGATCGCCACGGCGCGCATTAACCTCACCAACCTCGATATCTCACGCAAGTCGCTGAAGAACGCGTTGCTGCCTACGCTCGATTTGTACGCCTTTTACGGGGCTTCGGGAGTGGGAGGGCCGCAAACCGCGGGGATCCCGGTCTGCACCCCAGGCAACGTTAACCCTCTCTGCTACCAGCCCGGCCTGATTCCAACCAGTTACGGCGGGGCATTTGGGAACCTGTTCAACAGCAGCGGGCCCAACAAGGGAATCGGCGTGAACCTGACCATCCCGCTGCGCAATCGGGCGGCGCAAGCCAACCAGGTGCGCTCGGAACTGGAGTATCGCCAAACCCAGGTGGCGTTGCAGCAGACGGAAAACACCGTGGCGTTGCAGGTGCGCAACGCGCAATTCTCGCTGCAGCAAAACTATGCCGCGCTGCAGGCGGCCATTGCGGCACGCGACTTCGCGCGCGAGAGCCTGGAAGCGGAGCAGAAGAAGTTCAAGTATGGCGCCTCGACGCCCACGCTGGTGCTGCAGGCGTCAAGCACCCTCACACAGGGGGAGTCGAACGTGTTGAATGCCGCGGCGAACTACGAGAAGTCGAAGGTGACGCTGGATTTCGTGACCGCGGAGACGCTGACGAAGATGGGTATCGATCTGAGCGATGCCGAATCCGGCCAGGTGAAGCACATGCCGGAGGTGAAAGGCGTAGTGCCCGCTGACGTGAACGACATCCTCGGGCCCGCGCCGGGAACGAACCCGCCGACGGGGATGCCGGCGCCGCAGAACCCGGGAGCAACACCGGCGCCGGAGCAAAGCGCGCCTCAGCCGTGAGGCTGCCAGGAGTGGCGTCGGGTCCAGGTCTTGCGCCCTGGGGGCTCTTGGCACACGAAAAAAGCCGGAGCTAAGCTCCGGCTTTCAAGAGAGGAAACTTGCAGTTAGCGCATCAGTTTCTTGCGCAGGCTGCTGAAGGCTCCGACCAATCCGGTGCCAAGCAGGAGCAGAGACGACGGCTCCGGTACGGTACCTTGGCCGCTGCCGCCGAGAATATCGAAAGCGCCGAGCGGATTGCCGGTGCCATTCGAGGTCCAGGTGCTGCCCAGATTATTCGAAAAGAGATCTAAGCCATCGACGCCCTGGCTGTTCCAGTTCCAGGCTTCAAAAACCGTGCTGTTCAGGGTCTCGGGGCCGAGCACTACAAAATAACTCGTGCCGGCCGTCAGATCCAGCCCGGTTATCCCGGTGATGGTGACCAGGCCGCAGCATCCGCCGAAGGTCACGGAACTGCTCAGGTTGTCGATGCGGTAGAGCTGCGTTCCAGGCAGACCGTTGTTGTCGGTGAAGACTGCAGCAAAGAACGCATTCGTTCCCCCTGCGTATCCGACACCTAAATCGATCTGCGAGACGGCGCCGGTCGCCAGAGAAGTGAATAGGTTAGCAGCAGTAAAGCTGGTGCCGATGGTTCCGGTTCCGGAAACGGTCCAGCCCGTGCTGCCGTTGTATACGTTATTTCCGGTCCCAAGGTCGGTGAAGAAGGTTGTTTGCGCCATCGCCGGCAGGGATCCCAGGCAGAGAGCGAGTGCCAGCAGGGTAATCGACCAGATGCAATTCTTACTCAAGGGTTCCTCCATTCCGTACGAAGCATCTCGAGATGTTACTCAGGGCCCATTTGCGAAAAAGAGGTGAGCCATCCGCCCCAATTCCTGGAAGTTCTGTTTTCGGGAAGCGCCCGTAAAACAACACTATCCGCGCTGACACTTGCAATTGGAAGTCCACCGTAAACTGTTGAATAGAAACAGTGTCTTTGAATCGTAGTGCAAATCATTGCGGCAGAGTACCAAAGTGCTTCCTTGCCTAGCACCGCGTTAGCGCTCACGAGAGCGACAGGCACTCAGATTGCGCGATAAGCTGCGGATCAACATGGGCGATCTTCATTACCCGCCGTGCCTATGGAGATAGGTTACGACTCTTGCCGCGGCGCAATCCCCCGTGAACGAACCGCACGTCTCGAAGCGAGCCTGGGCTGCTAGTTCTGATTGGCGATGTGGTTGTCGTCGTAATCCTCTGTCAGGGATTGCAGGAAGGCGGCAAGGGCGCTCACATCGCTCTGGCTGATGGACATATTCTGAAACTGCGACGGAGCATTGCGCAGTTTTCCCTGGCGCGCGAGCTGTGAAATGGCGATGTAAAAATTGATCACATCCTGGAACGTCAGCTTGCTGCCGTTGTGAAAATACGGGTTGGAATCGTCGAGATCGCGCAGCGTCGGCGTCTTGAACTGAGCGATGGTGTTGGCAAGTCCCTGGTCAACCGAACAGTCGATCCCGGCGGCGCAAACCACGCTCGTCAGGGCCGTTTGGGGCGCCGGCATGTCCGGATTCAAATAGACATTCCACAACCCAAGATCGGCAAACTGCGGTTGTCCTGGCACCGCTATGTGCCGGAATGACTCGGTGGCCATAGGATGGTTCAGCGTCGTGGGAAGGTACTGGTTGTAATTCGCGTTTCGCGCCGCCAGAGAGGGAACGGACAGATTCATGAACGCGCCGCTACCGTTGGCGGAATCGTATTCTTCCTGCGAAACCCCGGTGCAGTGAAAAACGTGGTCGGTGAAATCGGGCGCGAGGTGGCAGGAGGCGCAATTGCCGGCGTGCTGCGAGCCGTCCGTGGCTCCCGGAGCGGTGCTCAGGAATATCTTCAGGCCGGCCAATTCAGTGCTGCCAAATAGGAATGGCTGCGAGTGATACAGGAACGACCGGTTGGCTCCGGTTACAAACGTTGGATTCTCGAGAGCGTTCACCAAACGCAAGAGCCGCTGGTTGTACTGGGCGGGCGTTTCGTTCGTGGCGGGTACTTGGGGCAAGCCGTTGGCGGCCAGGAACGCGTCGAAAGGCGATCCCGTATACACGCCGCGGCTTTGATGAAACTGCAGCGCCACCATATAGGCTGTGATGAGGTTGGCGACCGCGTTGAGCACCTGCTGATCGGTCGCGGTCTGCACGTCGATCTGGTAGATCGGCGGGATGTCAAACTGTTCGGGAGTGCCGGTGACGGTTCCCAGGAACAAGGTGCTGTAAGAAAGTCCACCGGTGCGTTGCACTGCCAACTGACTGCTACCGTTGTCTTCGCGGATAACGCGCGCGATATGGGCGATCGCCTGACTTTGCTGGTCGGGTGACCAACCAAGGTTGCGTCCCGTCAAAGTGCTTTCCACCAGGCTGACCGAATCGACGAACTCGCCATCGGAGTGCAGAAACGTGGGGCCGGGATGCGACATGAGCGATCCCACCATCGCCTCGGCATTGCGGGGCGTGTGGTCAAAGCCGTTGATCAGGCGAGGCAGCGGACTGCGGGTGGTGAAGTCGGCGTAGGTGCGGTTGCCGGCTCCCGCAACACTCTCGAACTCGGTAACAAAGTGGCAAGAGCGGCAGTTGATGGATTGCCCAGCGAACGGTCCCGGCAACGGGCTGGAGGTGGTTTGCACCTGCGCCACCACGGGATCACCGACCGGCAGCGGGTCATTGATGCCGGTCATGTTGGCGGCAAAATATTCGGCGAAGCGGGTCTCCAGGAACAGCCGTTCTCCCACCGTGATCTGAGGGGCGGGATAGTTGGCCACCTGTTGCGTGGGCGGCGGGTCACTGCTAGTCGAAGACGTAGAAGAAGATGAAGACCCGCCGCAAGCCTGAGTGGCGAGCAGAATTCCTATGCCGAGAGCGCACCACCACACCCGAGTACTGACTGCCATCCTTGAGCCCACCGCGCGTTTTCTCCTTGAGCGACAACAAAACTTTCTCCACTGCGACGCCAAAACCAGCGTAACGACGCAAGGATTGTAGCAGGAAGAGATTGCTCGCTTTTCGTGAGCAATGTGGGTGTAACCAGCCGGGCCTGGCGTTCAAAGGAAGGGCGCGAATCCGTCGGCGAGCCCGGAACGGGCTGTTGCGTCGAGGTTCCACGCCCAGGTGTCCTCGAAGGCGGTGATTTGCGATGACGATTGCGTGCCGTCCTTTTCGGCGAAGAGGACGTTGTAATCCTCCACCCCAGCACGCGAAAAGCGGTGCGCGCTGGGGACCCCGATCCTGACGGCGGTTGAAGGGCGGATCGAGGTAGATGAGGTCGACGGTTTCGTCCTTGAGGTAGCGGCGCAGCAGTTTGTCATGCAGCCGTATCGCGTCATCAATCTGCTCGTGAATCGTGCACCCGCCTCCGATGTCATGTGGCGCGAACCAGCAGCGCACGCCCTTGCCGATGCGTCGACGCAGGAACTGGAGTGTCCGGCACCCCCAATCGCTCGCCTGCGAGGATGGCTCTGTTGGTAACGGTTCCCTTCGAGGTACAATCTTTCCACTTCATGTGGGGATTTCCGAAAACAACAATTTGCGACGAGGAAGCAATGCTCAGGTTCATGGCTCTGTTGTCGGGAGTATGTCTGCTGGCTTGCTGGCTGGCCCTTCCGGCATTCGCCCAAAGCGACGACGTTCACATCACGCCACGGGAAGCGAAACGGTCTCATGCCGACGCAACCTCGGAGCCCGGCGGAATCGCTGATCCGGAACTGCGAACGCACACCAAACCGGTCAGGAAGGATGTTGATCTGGTGCTGGTGCCGGTGACGGTCACTGATCCCATGGACCGGCTGGTCGCGGGTCTCGAGAAAGACAGCTTCGTCCTGCTGGAGAACGGGCACCCGCAGCCGATCCGGTCTTTCTCAACGGAAGATGCACCGATTTCGTTGGGGGTGATCTTCGACGTCAGCGGATCGATGGTGGACAAGATAGACGAATCGCGCCAGGCGGTGGTCGACTTCTTCCGCAGTGCGAACCCCGAGGATGAGTTCTTTCTCGTCACCTTCTCGGACCGGCCGCAAGTGCTGGTGGACTTCACGTCGTCGGTCGACGATATTCAGAAGGGACTGCCCTATGCGGTGCCCCAGGGCGCTACATCCCTGCTGGATGCCATTTACCTCGGCATCGACCGCATGCGCCAATCACACAATGACCGTAAGGCGCTGCTGATCATCTCCGATGGTGGGGACAACCATAGCCGCTACACCGAGGACGAGATACAGGACATGGTGCGCGAGGCTGATGTCCAGATCTTCGCCATGGGAATATTTGGCCGCGGGGCGAAAACGCCGGAGGAACTTCACGGGCCCGAGCTCCTCAGCTCGGTAACCGGGGCCACCGGCGGACAGACCTTCTTCATTCATTCGCCAAAAGAATTGCCGGAGGTCGCCACCAGGATAGGAGTCGAGCTGCGCAACCAATACTTGCTGGGATATCGTCCGACGAATCCGGCGCACGACGGTAAGTGGCGGAAGATCAGGGTGAAGATGAATCCTCCTACCGGTTTGCCGCCATTGCACGTGTACGCCAAAGCCGGTTATTACGCGGCTGGCGAGTAATCGGGTCTGATCCACGGCGGTGAAGAGGAAAAGCCGAAGTGCTTGGGGCAGCGCCAATGTGCGATAGGGGGCCTTCACTGACGCTTCAGGTCGAGGCGGTTTTCCGTTCCTGAAAGCAAGCGCCGAATGTTCTGATGATGTTTCAGAATGATCAGCAGGCAGACGACAGCGACGAAGGGCAACAGCACCGGGCGTTCACTGGTCGGCATGAATGCTGCGGCAATCAATGGGAAGATCGCCGCCGATAGGATCGACGCCAGCGACGTGTAATGTGAGAACAGGTAGATCAAAATGTAGAGTGCGGCTGTTATAAGAACGGCCCACGGTGTTATTCCCAGGAAAGCTCCCATAGCCGTAGCTACGCCTTTCCCACCTTTGGTCTTCAAGAACACAGAAAACATATGCCCCAGGACAGCGAAGAGGGCACTCGCGCCAACGATGATGCCGCTACTCCTCACGCCGTGCGGGCCAGCTGCAGCGTGACTTGCGATCGTTCTTGCAATAAGAACTGCAACCAGTCCTTTCGCGGAATCGAGGACGAGCGTGCAAAGCCCCAAAACTGGAGCGACGCGCGCGACGTTGGCCGTCCCGATATTGCCGCTGCCCGTCTGCCTGACGTCGACACCGCGGAAAACGCGAACCAGTATTAGTCCAAATGGAATCGAGCCCAACACATAGGCGATCGCACTCGCCAAGACGAGATCTCTTACCATCGGCGCTCCCGGCGTGGAAAATGGCCCATCGGCCGGAATCATTGTCTCGCACCGTTGAAGAACGGGCAAAGATGACTCGCGATTAGGTCGTGGGTCGGTCGGTAAGGATGAATCTGTAATTGCTGACGACTTTGACGAGGGTGCCCCAGAGCCTAATGCCGATTCTGGCAGGCAGCATATAGAACTTCGACCGGGTGGAGCGTTTTGAGCCCGGTACCATGCTCGATCTGCATCTGGCAGCTGCCGCACTCCGAGACTACCGCGTCTGGCTCGTATGCTTTTATCCGTTCAAATAACTCTTGGCCGATATCTATAGAGACCTGATATTTCTCTTGCTTAAAGCCGTAGGTTCCGGCCATGCCACAGCAGTCCGCCTTCATCTCCTCGATTTCGACGCCCGGCACCGCGCGGAGCAGACGAAGCCAGGGACGTCCGATACCCTGCGATTTCAAGTGACACGGAGCGTGATAGGCGAGCTTCATGTGTACGGGCCGGAAGTCAGCATGTAGCTGACCGGCATCCAGCAGTTCCGTCAGCAATTCGCCAAGGTCAAAGGTATTGGCAGCGATCTTCCTCGCCGCGGTGGCCAGCGTGCCGTTGGCGGGCAGATGAGCATACTCGGCCTTCAACGCGTACCCGCAACTGGTGCAGGCGGTCACGATGCAAGCACCCGCATCCAGCGGCTTTTCCATAGCCGCGACGTTTTTCTGCACGCAATTCATCAGTTCTGCAGCGTCACCATTGGCGCCGGCGGGCGTGCCACAACAAATGTCAGGCGTGACCTCAACCGCAAAACCGTTGCGGCCGAGCAATTCGACAATCTGACGTCCAACGTCGGGGTTGTTGTAGCGCAGGAAGCAGCCTGGGAAGAACAAAGCTTTGTGAGCGCCGGTGGTGACGCCCTCTCCCGCCTGCAGAGGATCAGTCGCATAACTGGGGAGCTTGCGGTGCGGAGTGATGTGAACTAGAGAGGACATGGCCCAGTGACTCGGCCTGAGGCTCATGACCGCATTGGTAAGCGCAGAAGCACTGGAAGACAGCTTCCCCAACCCACTCGGCCGCGCGAGCCAGTAATCCCGCAGCGCAATGCGGCCACTCTTCTTGTGCTGTGCTTTGCCTCTGGCGATGAGCTCGGAAACATTGACCGCCTCCGGACAAGCCATATCGCAACGATGACAGCCCATGCAGTATTCCACCCATTCGCTATCGCTCTCCACGCCTTCGCGCCGGAAGCGCTCCATGTCCGGACCTAATGCTTTGGGACCAGAGAACGCTGGATAAACCTTCAAGACAGGGCAGGCTGCACTGCAGTCGGAACACTTCACGCAATTGTCCAGTGCCAAGTCACGGTTTTGCATAATGCACTCCTTCCCGACATGCCAGCATGCCTGCCTGATGTCCGCTCACGATGGCGATCGCGTTCCCGTAGCGTGATTCGAATTTCCCCAGAACGCTTCCGCAGGCAAAGACGTTGTTGGCCAGCACCACGCCATCGCTGCTCATCGGCTGCAGTTCGTCGCTCACGTGCATGGTGAATCCCGACGCATGCTCCTTGCCTGTGCGATCTTCCAGCAGTCGCGAGAATTTGCCCGAGGCTAGAATCACGGAATCGGCGTGCACGATTCGCGGCTTGCCTGGGGTGTCGAGCACGGCGCCCGTGCAACGCTCTCCGTCCATGCACAGCTTCTGCACCGAAAATCCCGTGCAGATCTCCACTCCTCTCGCCGCCAAGTGGGATTCAAGACGTCGCAGCAGGCGTAGTCCGGGAACGGAGGGTGGCAGCGTCGGTAGCTCACAAATCGCGCAGCCAATGTCACCCTCAAGGCTGGCCATGTCGTGGTCGCAGGAGTTCAGTCCGAGAATGCCGGGAATGATCAACAGGTTCGCGTCCTGGACGACGGGTTTGAGAGCAGCGATCAGAGCTTGCAGATAGAAGGAATCTCGATCGATTTCCCCCGCGATGTCGAGCGGCGTCAGCCAAGGCTGGTTCTGAATCTGCGGCAGCTTGATGGCAATCGCCCGATAGGAGGCTGAGAGTCCCATCTCCTTGCCGTGAAGAGACAACCGCTCGGCGACAAACTCGGGGTCAAAGGCAAATAAGTTCTCTATTCCGACGACCACCGTCTTGCCTGTACCTCGAGGATCTCCCTTCGATAGCGCTCTGGGAGCGAGCGAGACCTCCGCGAATGTGCCCATGATGGTGGGAACCAGACGGCGCTCGCGCACGTCTCCCTCATAGGCACACCCCGCAGCAGCCGTCAGCTCAACGAAGAAGTCGATCGCTTCTTCCATTTCTGCACCCCATTGGCCAGGACCCACCGTGCGCCAATCGAGCCCGGCCAGATCAACGCACGCGGCGCCCAACACGAAGCTGCCGGGTCCTTTGCTGATTAACATCACGCGGGCCCCTTGTTGGCAAGCCGCCGCGGCCGAGGTGATTCCGGAAAGACCTTCGCCGATCACGAGCACTTCGACTTCATCAGCGTGCATGGCTCACCTCGCTAGGTTTGTGGAAGTTGTACGATGTGCCGAAAAGCTCGCGGCTCAGGCTGAGCTGTTCTGCTTGTTTGCCGTCCGGAACCCACGCCTGCCCTTTCCAGCGATCATCGAGGTAGGTTTCCAGAAGCTGACTGGCACGAGTCGCTGTCCATTTGTGATTCTGATATCCGGCCAGCATGGCTTTATAGCCACAGAACGTGCCTTGGCAGGGACCAAACCCCAGCCGTGTGCGTCGGCCGATGTCGCCAATGGTCTGCACCGGAACGCGGGACGAGCTTCCCAGCACGAGTTCGAGTTCCGATCGCGTCACCAGCTCGCATTCGCACACGATTTCCGCCAGCGCCGGCGTGGCTTGAATGGCTTGTACTACCAGCGCCAGCCTGCTGCCCAAACGCCGATGCGTTTTCTCGACTGCGGCTTCCGGCATCCACTTGTGCGCTGACTTGAGCACCTCAACCGGGGCAGTGTCGCGCAGTGGCACCTGATCGGTGCGACAGGGCTGATCGATTTGAAGCTTCTGGCAGACCAGGTCGGCGGTCGCCTTGGCCATCAAGCGGTAGGTTGTGAGCTTGCCGCCGACGATCGACATGAAGCCATGCATGCCCTCTGAAGCCTCGTGATCGAGCAGGGCAAAGTTGCGGCTGACCTCGCGTCCACCGGCTCCGGCAACGCTCTTCGGAACATACAGCGGGCGCGCGCCGGTAAAGATGCGGAGCAATCGGGCCTCGGCCAGAGCGGGAATTAATTCCACTCCCAACGCCAGCAGCTTTTCTACTTCTTCTGGCGGAACGGTCAGGCCCTCAGGCCCCGGAACGGTGACCGAACTCGTGCCCAAAATGCAAACCGGGCCGCAGGGTACGAGGATGTCGGCGTCGCCGGGCTTGCGGCAGCGATTCACCACGCGCTTCGTCAGGCAGTGGTTGAAGATGAGGAGTGCTCCGCGATCGCAGCGCACGGGCACCTCGACGCCGGCCATGGCCGCGATCTGTTGCGCCCAGCCTCCTGAGGCATTGATCACGATTTCGCATTCGAGGGATTCTTCCTCGCCGGTATTCACGTCGCGGAAGCGAACGCCCTTGACCCTGTGGTCCGCAAGGTCGATACCAATCACTTCCGAATAGGCGCGGAAGGCCGCGCCTTTGGAGACCGCGGCTTCAATGTTTGCCAGGGTCAACTGGAAGACGTCGATGTGCCCGTCGGGGCAGGTGTACGCCTTCACGATGTCCGCCGGCAGGTTGGGCTCAAGGCTTAGCGCCTCATCGCGGGAAAGCTCCCGCGTGGGGATCCCGATCTTATTGCACCCGTCCGCCCATTGCTGAACGTACTGAGGATCGTCGCCGTTGACATGCACGAACAGCCCACCGACATCATGCACGCAGGGCGCTGCGACTTTCTTCAGGATCATGTTCTCGCTGACGCATTCTTTTGCCGCGTCGGCATCCTTCACTACATAACGGCCGCCGCTATGCAGCAATCCGTGACACCTGCCGGTAGCGCCGTTGGCCAGGTCCTTCTTCTCCAGCAGGACCGCGGGAATTCCCCGAAGCGAAAGGTCCCAGAGGATTCCTGCCCCAGTGGCGCCTCCACCTACGATTACGACCTGTGTTTTTTCCATGACAATCGGCTCCGCGATGTGCGCTCGCAGGTTAAGGTCAGATGTTTCCGCTCAGCGCATACCAACTTGCGGTCAAACGCGAAGCTTCTGACCAGCAATCAGCGAGCAAAAGCATTTCGGGATCCGGAACGGGCAGCAGATCATTCACGGCAGGAGGGATTTACTGGATAGGGGAAATGTCAGGAATGTTCAGCCGGCTCTCGGGACTTTGTATTGAAGCGTGTGGAGTAGTGCAAACCGAGGTGGACCGGCGCTCTCAAACCTCTATCCAAGATCCCTTCCGGGATCCCACAGGTTTGTTTTTCAACGCCCAGTCACCGCTGCTGGTGTCTCAAGCACTCTCCGGGAGCGGTGCTAACAACTTAATTATGCTCCGTTGAACTCTCATGGTCAATGAAACCAAGATGGTGCTCCTTCACGCACCGTAATCTATCTGGACGCGTCTGCGCGGAAGGTCGGAAGCCTCAGCGCGACTTGGCAGCAACCAATTTCGTAGCAAAGGAGTCCGCATGTGCCAGGAGCTCCAGAACCGCGGCCATGAACGCCGGCAGGTCATCGGGCTTTCTGCTGCTGACAAAGTGGCGATCCACCACCACGGGCGAGTCCTCGAAGATTGCGCCCGCATTGATCAGGTCGTCCTTGATACCGAGACTGCCGGTCACGCGCACGCCGCCATACACTCCGGCAGAAATCGGGATCCATCCGCCATGACAGATCGCAGCGATCAGCTTGCGCGACTGATTAAATTGGGTAAGCAGGCTTTTGACCTTGTCGATGCGCCGCAGTTTGTCGGGCGCCCAGCCACCCGGGCAAACGACGCCCACGAACGCCGACTCGTCCACCTCAAACAGCGATGTGTCGCTAACGCATGGATACCCATGCTTTCCGAGATATTGCTGTCGCGCCTTCGGTCCTGCCACGACCGCTTTGTAGCCTGCCTCCTCAAGCCGGTACTTGGGATACATGAGTTCCATGTCTTCGTAGCCATCTTCTATGAAGATGAGTACTGCCGGCGAATCATGATTCAGCACGATACACCTCCTGAAAAACAAAACCTTTTGGCGGTGCCGGTGCCATGCAGAAGCGAGTCGCGCCCACTCAGCGAAGCGGCAGGCGCTCCTTGCTCCGTATGGCGGTCAATGCCGCTGCATGGCGCGGTTGCACCGCGCGCACCGAGGGCCTCTGTCGCTGGCGGGCCTGGTCGATCCTTTTCCAGAAAATAATAAAATAATCTGCGGCAGAGACGACCGAAAGCACCACCATCGCCCAGATGGTTATCCTCGCAATCAGATCGATGTTGAGTGAGAGCGGAAAGCGAGCCCATTCGAAACGCACGGCGGCCCAGCGGTGATCAAGAATGGCTGCGATGACGGCCACGACTTGCACCGCCATTTTCCATTTGCCCAAGTCACGCGCCTGGATGGTGAAGCCTTCCGCCGCGCCTACCATTCGCAGCTCCGTAACCAGCAGTTCCCGCCCAATCACGACAATAACCACCCATGCGCCGACGAGCTGCGGATTGAATTGCATCAGCGCGATCAGGGCGGAGACAATCAGCAATTTGTCAGCCAGCGGATCGAGCAGCATTCCCATCGGGGTGACCTGGCCGCGCTTGCGTGCCAAGTAGCCATCCAGACGGTCGGTAATTGCCGCGAACGCCACTACCGCTGAGGCAAGCAGTTCTTTCTGGCCGTGGGTACTGCTGACTTGATTGGTCCCTAAGATCCAAACCAGCAGCGGGACGCTGGAAATGCGCGAGACCGTCAGCCAGTTCGGTAGGTTCACCGGTGGGAACTCCCCGTTTCCGCAAGCTAAAACCTCGTTATAGCACGGGAGCTGCGGGCGCGGCGGTGAGCTATGCACGTCTCGTGTGTGCCGGTACACGGCTAAGCTGCCCGAGACTGCTCCTCTTCTTCTTGCGGAACCGCGTCAGGGTTGGAGCGGAGCATGATTCTTCGCTCAGGATGGACGATTTCATAAAGGATGTAGGCGGTAAGCGCCCAGAAAAACAGCGGAATCAGGGCTTTCTTCCACATGCCGGGAGGAACGCCGGGCTCGAGTACGCTGCGCGCCGGCTCTTGCGGATCATACGCCGCTGTACGCTGTGCTTCAGGCGGATACCCGGCCAATACCGCCCGGGCTTCGTCTTGCTCGTAGAAAGGTGGCATCAGATACCGTATCGTGGCCGAGTTATAGGCGCGGCCGCTGACCCGGTATTCATACTCCACCTCCGGCGCCCACCAGGTCCCCAGATTGGAACGGCCGGTGTTTACTCCTGAAGAGGTAACCCGAACCGGTACTCTGGGCCAGCGTAAGCTGACCAGGCTCAGATAGAAAGCGTTGCCCAAGCTAAGGGTCAGATAAACGGCAATCGTTCCTAGCCCAAGCAACCCCAAGAAACGTGCTTTGGTATCCGAATTCATAGATCGCATGGAAGTAAAATCACTTGATGAGAGCGGAGCGCGGCTGGATGCAAAATCCCCACCACCCTTGCCTTGATTTTGAATGGGACCGATGAAAGATGCAACAATTCTTCGGGGCGATATGTTCCAGATGCCGGATGCTGCCATCCGGCGCACGCACTACTACTAACAACGCGAAGCCCCGCTTGGCCAATGCCGGACTGCAAAGCTCTTTCGAACTGCGCCGGAGCTTTCAATCAGCTATAAGAGAACCGTGGCCCTGACTGATCCCGTTCCCCGGACTGCTCTGATTACGGGCGCCTCCAGCGGCATCGGGCTGGAACTCGCGCGGCTTTTTGCTGGTGATGGCTATCGCCTCGTGCTGGTGGCGCGAAATCGTGGCGCTTTGCGCGAGCTGGCCGAAGAACTGCACTCGCATTACGGCGTCGAGGTGCGAGTTGCACCCAAGGACCTGGCTCATCCTTCCACCCCCATCGAGCTTCGTCAGGAGTTACAGGAAGCTGGAATTGCTCTGGATGTGCTGGTCAATAACGCGGGATTCGGTGGAAGCGGGCCCTTTCTTCAAACCGACTGGAACAACGAAGCGGAAATGCTCCAGGTCAACATCGTCGCGCTGGTGCATCTGACCAAGCTCTTCCTGCCGCAGATTTGCTCGCGTCGAGGCAAGCTGTTCAATGTAGGCAGCGTGGCCGGATTTCTGCCCGGCCCTTATACCGCGATTTACTATGCCAGCAAGGCATTCGTGTTGTCCTTCACGGAAGCTTTGGCGGAGGAGTTGAGTGGAACCGGGGCGACGGTCACCTGCCTGTGCCCCGGCCCGGTCCAGACCAATTTCCAGAGACGGGCGCACATGGGCGGCTCCAGCCGGGCAAATCAACGCCTACTTATGGACGTGCGCGAAGTGGCTCGCCTGGGCTACGAGGGAATGAAGAGCGGCAAGAGAGTTGTGATTCCGGGATGGAAGAACCGGCTGCTCACCAATGTGCTCCGCCTGGTCCCGCGCCATACGGTGACCAAGATGGTGGGCCGGATGTATGCGGCCAAAAGCCGCAACTGAAAGCGCAAGAATGATCGTGCCGCGGTAGCGCGTGAGTACCGCCTTCATACCGCCGCATGGATTGTGCTGTGTCGAGCGCTAAACGCCGAGTACGAGTTCTCCCACCCTGCTCTCGACAACTCGAGCAACGTCTTCCTCCTCGATGGTCCGGCTCGGATAGAGTACGGGGTCCCAATACTCTTCTCCAGTGCTTGACAGTTTCTGGTTGAGGCAGGTTTCGAGCAGTTTGCAGATTGCGTTCTGCCGATGTCTGGGCGGGACATGGTCCAGATGTTGACGAATGCACGTTCTCGCCCCAGCGGAGACGTGAACAACCAGGCAGCGCTTTGCATCCCCTGATTGCACTTCGGCCTGGAAATGTTCGGAAGGCATCCATCCGAAATCCGCGGAACGCTCCACAGGGTCGGAAGAAACGCTCCGTGCTTTCCATTGTGCCCGGATTTCGTATTCCAACTCCACACCTTGGCGCTCCAGATCGCGTTTGATTTCGGCAACGATTGCGCTGGCCGCCGCAACCGCTGCTACATCGTCAAGCACCAGCCGCATGGAGAGATGGGAGGTCTCGAAGAAACGCGGTAGCTCGCGAAAGGCGCTGGTCTCCACGTTCAGACGTTGCAGCAGGCCTATGGAGTTGAACTCTTCCATGATTCTCTTTTTCAGTGCTTCTGGGGTCATAACCTGGACTCCTGGATCTAGCTCCGATTTGCCCCAACTGGGTCGCAGCGGGCGCTCGTTGGGTGATTGACGTAAGGTTCGATCAAGCTGCGCACGGCAGCAGCATCCTGGCAAGTCACAGCCTCGCCGGCGATTGCCTTCAGCTCTGCACAGCGCAGCTCTCGGAACAGCTCTTTAATTTCGGCAACCTGTCTCGGCCTTACACTCAGGCTGTGAATCCCGAGACCGGCGAAGACCGCCGCCGCCAGGCGATCGGAAGCAGCATCACCGCAAACCGAGACGTGCCGGTTCCGTTTACGGGCGGCGTCAACTACAGCTTTCATCAGGCGCAGGACCGCCGGATGCAGTGCGTCTTGCAGCGCAGCCAGCTCCGCATTTCCGCGCTCGGCGGCCATGGTGTATTGCGTGAGGTCGTTGGTGCCGATGCTGAAGAAGTCGAGTTCCTCCGCGAGTTGCTCGCTGACCAGCGCGGCGGAAGGCACTTCGATCATGACGCCGCGTTTCACCGGCCACGCATGGATGGTTCCTTGTTCTCGCAGTTGCGCATGCGCCTGCTGCAAGAGCTCTAGCGCCTGCCGCGCTTCCTTCACCAGCGAGATCATGGGAAACATGACCCAAATTTCGTGATCTGCGCCCGAGCGCAAGATCGCCCGCAAATGCGTAAGGAACAGGTCTGGAGCCTGCAACGATAGCCGAATGCCGCGTATTCCGAGGTACGGATTATGTTCTTCGGGCTGGGGCAGGAACGCCAGCGGCTTGTCAGCACCGACGTCGAGCGTTCGCACGATCACTGGTCCGGCAATCGCGGAGTAGATTTCGCGCAGGGCCCGAACTTGCTCGTCCTCGCTTGGCGCCTCCGTGCGGGAGGCAAAGAGAAACTCTGTTCGCAGCAGTCCAACCCCATCGGCGCCATTCTCGGCGGCTGCGACTGCGTCACGTGCGTCCCCCACGTTAGCGAGCACTTCGATGCGAATGCCATCCAGCGTGACCGCCGGCTGGGAGCGAGCGGCTAAGGCGCGATTGTTGCGCCGCAGTTCGACGTCTCGGCGCTGTTTCAGCTTTGCGATGGTTTGCTCATCGGGATCGATCCACACCTCTCCGGTTGAGCCGTCCAGGGCAACCGTCTTTCCGATATCGGCTGGGCTGATGGCGGTCGCTCCGACAACCATGGGTATCCCCAGCGTGCGCAGGATGATGGCGCTGTGGGAAGTTGCGCTGCCCTTCGCGGTGATTACTCCCAGCAGCGTATTGGGGTCGCACACGGTTGCTTCACTGGGAAACAATTCGTCGGTGAAAAGAATCCCCGGGCTCGGCAAGCTGATCGAAGTCTGCGCCTCACCACCTTTGATCTGCCGAAGGACGCGGCGAGCCAGGTCGCGAACGTCAGCCGCCCGCTCCCGCAAATAGGGATCGTCGATCGCCGCATACTGGGCAGCGATCTCCTCCGCCGTGTTGATCCACGCGCGGGCTGCTGAAAGCCGCTCGCTCTCCACCAGAGTTCGCAGTTTCGTCAACACGGCCGGGTCAACCAGAATCAGCGCTTGAGCCTCGAGAATGCCCCTCGCAGTTGCGACGCTTCTGGAGCCGCCAACGGCTCCGCGACCAATGTCTTCGCTGACCGATTCCAGTGCGGCCGTGAGCTTCGCCAACTCTTCAGCCGGTGTACCCGATGGGAAATCCGCGACCGTGAGTTCGGCCGTCCCCAGCAGAGCCAAACGACCGATAGCAATGCCGTCCGAGCCTGGGAAGCCGCCTGCACCGGCGGGTGCAGCCGTCGTCACTGGAGAGGGAACTGACGACGGAGGGGGTACAACCTCGGCGTTTTCGCCGAATGCCACATCGGCAAGTTTGCGGATAGCCACCAGCGCCGGGTAGCAATCGCTTCCGCTGCAGACGATCTTCAGGCGATCGCCTTTGCGTGCCTGCAGCAGGGCCAGGCTGGTGAGACTGCGGGCCGGAACCGGCCCTCGGCCCGAGGTCAGATTAGTAACTTCGCAGGCAGAGGAGAATCGACTGACTGCCTGTACCAACTTGGCCGCGGGCCGGGCGTGGAGCCCATGAGGGCTTTCCACGGTGAGCACGAGTTCCGCAGTCTCTCCTGGTGCGGTTGGCAATGGCCGTTCTTCGGCAGCGACGGCCTCAGGGGCGGTTTCACTCTGGAGCTGTTGCTGTTTGCCAGCGAGACCGAGTTCCGCTTCCCGAGCGACCTCGTCCACACTGCCGCCTGCCTGGGCGCGCACAGCCGCTGCGATGGCGCCTTCCACCAGCGGCGCCGGGCATAGCCGGATTGACTTGGCGGCGGAAGCATCCAGCAGATCGAGGGCGGTTTGCGCGCTGAGGACCGCACTGCCTAAGTCCATCAACACCAGAAGGCCTTCCGGGCGCGCCATCTGCTGCAAAACATCAGCTATATGGACTGCGTCGGTTCCCAGCTCCTCATGGTTCTCGCCGACACCACTCGCCACGGCCACGGGAAAATCGCGAGAGGTCATTTGTAAAACGAGCTCCCGCACCGACTCCCCTAACTTCTTGCTGTGTGAGACCAAGATCAGGCCGACCATACCACCCCCTCAACTCGAGCCAGCAGTATCAGAGACGGAGGCGAGTGCCTGCAATAAGAGCCAAGCCGAGGTGGCGCCAGGGTCCTGGTGACCAATGCTGCGCTCAGCCAAATAACTGGCCCGGCCCTTGCGCGCTTGTAGCGGAATGGTCGCCTCGGCGGAGCGGTGGGCCTGTTCTGCGGCCGCCCGGAGCGCGCCCGCGAGGTCACCGTTGGGAGCGGCACGATACGCGTCCAAGGCCGGCGCGAGCGCATCAACCATGGTTTTGTCACCCAATTGAGCCTTGCCGCGTCGTTGAATGTCAGCGAGTCCTTCGGTCAAAACCCGTCCGAGTTCAGCTTGGTTGAGGCTTTCCTCTCCCGGACAGGCCTTGCTCAAGGCCAGGAAGAAGCCGCCATAAAGAGGGCCGGCCGCACCACCGACGGAGGAGAGCAACGCCATGCCAACCGACTTGAACAACCCGGCGAGGTCAGCGGGCGGCACTCCCGTTTCGAGCTTCTTCTCAATCGCCTTGAACCCGCGCATCATGTTCTCGCCATGGTCACCGTCCCCGATGGCGGCATCCAGTTCCGTGAGCCTGTGCGCATTTTCGGTAATAAGAAGCGCGGCCGCTTTGATCCACGACCGCGCGTCCTGCAGCGTGAAGCTTTCCATGGCTAGAACCTCAGCTCCAGCGCAAGGCTGGGGTGTCGACGGGAGCATCCCAAAGCTTGCAGAGCTGGTCGTTCATTCTGAGCAGTGTGATTGAGGTCCCTGCCATTTCCAGGCTGGTGATGTAGGAACCTACCAGGTTGCGAACGACATGCAGCCCGGACTTCTTAGCAATTTGCGCTGCCTTCCGATAAATAATGTACAGCTCGATGAGGGGCGTTCCCCCCATTCCATTCACGAACAGAAGCACGTCGTCGTCCTTCTTGAAGGGCAGATCGCTCAGGATGGGCTCCATCAGCATCTCGGTGATTTCGTCGGCGCTGGCGAAGGGCACCCGCCGACGTCCGGGCTCGCCATGGATGCCGATGCCCAGCTCGATTTCGTCTTCCGGCAGCTCAAAGCTGGGCTTGCCGGCATGGGGTACGGTGCAGGGCGTCAGGGCCATTCCCATGCTTCTGCCGGAGCTGCGGATGTGCTCACCGATTTTCTTGATTTCAGGCAGGCTCACGCGCTGCTCCGCCGCGGCGCCCAGCAGTTTTTCCATGAGAACGGTCAAGCCGACACCACGCCGACCCGCCGTGTACAGACTGTTTTCAACCGCGACGTCGTCGTCGGTTAAGACCGTCTCAACGGCGATGCCGTCGGCCTGCAACATCTCTTTCGCCAAGTCGAAGTTCATCACATCGCCGGTATAGTTCTTGACGATGTGCAGAATTCCGGCTCCGCCATTGACGGCTTTGCTGGCTTCATACATCTGGTCAGGAGTGGGGCTGGTGAAAACCTGGCCGGGGCACGCCGCGTCGAGCATTCCTTTGCCCACGTAGCCGCCGTGCATCGGCTCATGACCGCTGCCGCCACCGGAGAGCAGACCTACCTTACCCTTTATCGGAGCGTCCTTGCGCACAATGTAAACCGGATCGTAGTTGATGCGAAGACGGTCGCCGTGCGCCGCCTCCATGCCTTCAAGCTCCTCGCGCACGACGTCTTGAGGGGAGTTGATGAGCTTCTTCATGACACCAGTATGGACGAGTTCTAGCACTAGCCTACCTCCTTATGCACGTCGGCATAGACAAACGTTGATATCAGGGCGCCGGCCGGAGCTGGCGTCACCAGACAGTGACGCCAGCCGGGCACGTTGCCACGCGGAGGAGAGGTTCAATGACGACAACGCTTACTGCGCTCATCAAGCTCAATACTTGATGAAGTGAATACTGACCGCAGCGATGGCCGCGCCAACCATCGGACCCAGGATCGGAACCAAGGCGTAACCAAAGTCCGACTTGCCCTTGCCTGCGATAGGCAGGATGAAATGAGCCATGCGTGGACCGAAGTCGCGCGCGGGGTTCATCGCATATCCTGTCGGACCACCGAGACACAAGCCGAGCACCCAGACCAACATGCCCCAAAGATAAGGAGCGAAGCCGGGAGGCATCCCGGTCGGAGCCACGGACGAGGCGCCAAACGCAAAACCTACCCCGACCAGGGTTGCAGTAGCGATGATTTCAGTCATGAAGTTATCAGGAAGGTTACGAATTGCAGGGCCAGTGCAGAAGATTCCGAGCTTGGCGCCTTGATCTTCCGTAATCGCCCAATGTGGCAGATAAACCAGCCACACCATAGTGGCACCTGCGAAGGCGCCGGCGAACTGCGCTGCCCAAAAGGGAACAACCGTTGCCCACTTGCCAGTAAGCAGTGCGACAGCCAAAGTGACTGCCGGATTGATGTGTGCTGAGGGGCTTCCACAGGCAATGGCGACGAAGATACCCGCCATCACTGCTAGTCCCCACCCTGTGGTGATGACGATCCAGCCCGACCCCTCGCCCTTGGATTTCTTGAGGAGTACATTGGCTACTACGCCATCGCCCAAGAGGATCAGCACAAAGGTCCCCATGAATTCACCGAATAATGGTCCGTGCATAGTTAGTCTCCTTGCCGTTAACGTGCGGCGCCTGCGAGTTCTTTCTCGGGTTCTTCGACCTTGGGTGTTTCTTCCACCCAGTCGAATGTCTTAGTGACGGCCTTCTTCCACAGCTTGTACATGGACGCGCGTGTTGCCTCGTTCATGTTTGGCTTCCAGGTCTTGTCAACTGCCCAGTTGGCACATAGGTCGTCAAGGTTCTTGTAGAAGCCAACCGCCAAGCCGGCTGCATAGGCAGCACCTAAGGCAGTGGTTTCGTTTACAACGGGCTTCACAACCGGTTTGTCGAGGATGTCTGCCTGGAACTGCATGAGCAGATTGTTGTTGACCATGCCGCCGTCAGTGCGGAGTACGTCAAGCTCGATACCGGAGTCCTTTGCCATGGCGTCCACCACTTCGCGAGTCTGGAACGCTGTGGCTTCCAGGACGGCGCGAGCAATGTGGCCTTTGTTGACGTAGCGGGTCAGTCCGGCGATCACGCCCCGAGCGGTTGCCTTCCAATAGGGAGCAAAAAGTCCCGAGAAGGCAGGCACGAAGTACACGCCGCCGTTGTCATCCACGGTCTTGGCCAGAGCTTCAATGTCGGAGCTCTTCTGGATGATATTCAGGTTGTCGCGCAGCCACTGGACCAGCGCGCCGGTAATGGCGACGCTGCCCTCCAGCGCGTACACTGCGGGCTGATTGCCCAGCTTGTAGGCCAGCGTGGTGAGCAGGCCGAACTCCGACTGCACCGGAGTGGTTCCGGTGTTGAGCAGCAGGAAGCAGCCCGTGCCGTAGGTGTTCTTGGCCTGGCCCGGTTTGAAGCAAGTCTGGCCTACGAGCGCGGCCTGTTGATCGCCGAGATCGCCGGCAACGGGAACGCCTGCCAGCGACGTCACCTTCGTCGTGCCGTAGACTTCGCTGCTGGAGCAGATCTTCGGCAGCATCGCTATCGGCACGCCAAAGACACTTAGTGACTTCTTTGCTCCATTCGAGGGTTTCCAGATTCATCAACATGGTGCGGCTGGCATTGCTAACGTCGGTGACGTGAATGCCACCGTTAACCCCGCCGGTCAGCTTCCAGATGAGGTAAGTATCGATGTTGCCGAAGATCACCTCGCCCTTCTCGGCGAGCGCGCGGACACCGGGTATGTTTTCCAGAATCCACTTGATCTTCAGCCCGCTGAAATAGGTAGCCAGTGGCAGTCCGACCTTGCGGCGGAACTGGTCCTGACCACCCAGCCGTGAATACTCGGCCACGTAGTCGGCAGTCCGCGTGTCCTGCCATACGATGGCGTTGTAAACGGGCTTGCCGGTTTTGCGGTTCCACACCACGGTGGTCTCGCGCTGATTCGTGATTCCTACGCCCGCGAGATCCTTGGCGGTCAAGTTCTTGGCTTTGAGAGCCTCCTCGATGACCTCTTGGGTGCGCGTCCAGATCTCTTCCGGGTTGTGCTCGACCCATCCCGGCTTGGGATAGATCTGCTCGTGTTCCTTCTGGGCCGTGCTAATGACCCGCCCGGCGTGGTCAAACACCATGAAGCGCGTGCTTGTCGTGCCTTGATCAATTGCTCCAATGTAATTTGCCATTAGTTCCTCCTAGAACTATTGCCGCGGCCGTGCAGTCTTCACAGACATCTGGAATGTATTCCTGCCATTCGCCTGAGAAGCATCCACTGCGGCACTTCCGTTAGAAAGTCACCTTGGTCCGGAAACCAATTGCCTCAGCCGTTCCGGCCTTCGCAAATCCACCTACATCCTGGAATATCTGCAGGTCTGGTTGTATGTACCAGTACGGCGTGACCTGGAATGAGTAGTTGAATTCGTATGCCTTCTCCGAAGAGTAGGGCGCAGCCGTCGGATTCGTGAACGCATAGTAATTGGCGTACTTACTGCTCACTCCGCTGTACGACAATCCGAAGTTAACTGAATCGTGCGGCCGGCTCGGAATCGGACCGTTATACTGCGCTCCAACGAGAATGTTGTCTCTTACAAAGTTGTAGGGTGCATTCGGCGAAAAACTCGCACCGCCCACGATGTCCAGCCCGGTGTTCGAGCCAGCTTTCGGACGGTAGACCGCCTGGTCGCCGTAGAAATAGACAACGTAGTTGCCGGTATACGGAGAGAAGTACAACGGGTTCGAGTAGTACGTCGAACCCGGCGCCGGGCAGCCAGGAACTGCGGCTAAATTGTTGCAGAAGGAGTTGGCGAACTTGCCGCCGTTGTAGGTCGATCCGACTTCATACTGGCCGGTATAGTACTTCTCCTTTGCCGTTTTGCCTGTACCCGGTTGATTGATGTTGAACCCAACGTTATCGCTGAGTACGCCCGAATCGTGCTTTACATATTCGAAGCCGGTAGGGTTCTGCTGATAAGGATTCCGGTTGCCCGAGGTATAAGCCAAGCTGTAATACATCCACGGTTTGGGATTCACCAGCAACTGGATACCCGGTCCGGAAGCCGGATCCCAGGAAGCGTAATCATTACCGCGGTTGTTGAAGCCGTAGGAAAGCGGCTCCATCATATAGTGCCAGATCCACGGTGGAAGCCCGTAGTAGTCCATGCTGGCAAACTGGCCGAAGCGCACCGTAGCTTTTCCGTCCAGCATCCCATAGGCAAACCACCAGGAATCCAGCATGGTCGCCCGCACGCTGACCAGCGTGCTGGGATTGGAGATGCTTCCCAGATAGTTGCCGCCAATGTTAGGGCCACCTTGCCATAGGCCCGTCACGTGCATGGTCAGGCCTTTCCAGCCGGCGAGTTTCCCGAAATCAACGTCCATGGTTCCACGGACACGGTTCCAGGCTCCGCAACCGCTCTGGATTCTCGCATTCTCGGCGCAGAGAAAGTCGCCGAAATAGTGGAAATCGAACGATACACCCTTTTCTTCTTCCAGCTTGGTTCGCTCACCGCCCCAGTCTCCTAAAAGCCATTTTTGCGTCCAGATATCCGTGGTTTTTGGAGCGGTAGTGTTGTCCTGGCAAAAGGCAGTTCCAGAGAGTATGAAAAGACAAACCAGCATGAGAAAAGCAACAATTACTCCCTTGGTTTGCCTTGATGTATATGACTGGGAGGTCGCCATAGCTTTCTCCTTTGTGTTGTGCGTTTACTACGTAAATAGGGAAATGGAAAAGCCGCCTACACTCCAACGGTTTCGAGGAAAGAATCGATCGAAACCTTTGGATTGTAGACGGCTACTCTTGGATCTCTAACCGTGCAGTGTCACCTTAACAAATGATCAATGCCGCTGTGCGTGACTATCATCACCTCTGCATGTGATTTCATGCTTTTCACTCGCTGTTCTTTTCGTCGTGAGAACAATCTCAAGCTATCCATAGACGAGGATCGCCGACCGACACGGAAGTGACCCCTTGCTGTACCAGATCTTCAATCTCGCGCAAGGTCGAGATCAATCCTCCCGCAACTACCGGGAGCTGCGGATATATCTGGCGCAGTCTGGGGAGGATGTGCGGGGCCGCGATCCCCGGCATGACCTCCAGAGCGTCGGGCAGAAACTGTCCCAGGCTGCGCACAGCGCTCTCTAGTGCCGCAGAATCCAGCAGAAAGGTGCGCTTAATCGCAAAAAGCCCGAACTCCCGGGCTGCTCGCAAGGGCTCGATATGGGTGGAAATTATGCCCTGTACCTGGCGATGAGCGAGATAGGAGATGGCTGCCTCATCGCGCGATAAACCGGCAGCTAAATCGACATTGACCATCGGTACCTTGCCGGCTGCGGCGACCTGATCTACCATTTCGGCGATATCTTCCGGATTCCCAAATAGGAAATACACCAACTTGCCCGGAGCGCGAGCGCTTCGGACAAGGAACTCAGGGGAGCGGACGGATGGAATAATATGTGTCGCTTCGAGCAGCGTCGCGAGCCGAGGGATATTGTCGTTTGAACGATTCTGATGTTTGCGGGATTCAACGTGATTCGTTATCCCACCGGCTCTTGCCAGTTCCACGCTCATCACTTCGCACTCGATATTGACGGGCACTCTAACCCCTCCGCCTTCACCAATGATGCTGATGACCGAATTTTCCGTGCCTTATACGACGGCCTCGGGTGACTGCCAGCTCGGGGTGGCGGCTTAAAGAACTTCCTCGACTAACCCATGATATTTAGCAGGTGGCCGGATAGCGCAACAAGTACCCACGTCACATGCGACTGTTCCGTTGTCATTTTGGACCCTATAGGTGAATCTCATATACCCCAACCGCCACCAGGAGCACACCAGATACCACTCTGGCGAAGCTGCCCAGCATGCGCTGCCCATAATGACCGGCAGTTACTCCGGCCCACAGCAGGATGACGCTGAACAGCATCACTGCAATCGTGGTAAATAGGGGATTCATGCCCGCCATACCCGCGCCGAAGCCGTTGCCAATGTTATTCAGGCTGAGCGCGACCGCGAGCAGGCAGACCTCCTTGAGGTCTATGTGGCCGGAGCAGTCGCCATCGGCGCTGACCGGGTCCTTCAGTACAGAAAGAAGCCGGCCCAGCCCCGGCCTTTTGATCCGTGTTGCAGCCGTTGCTGCGTCGGCAGCGGGGGACAGCACCGCCTCAACCAGGGCCCAACCGCCAATTACCGCGATAATACCTCCGCCCAGAAGGCTCGCCAGTTGCGCCGGCATATTGCCGGCGATTTGCCGGCCCGCCAGTATTGAGGCGAGGGTGGCGAAGCCGGTAAAAACTGCGATGAAAAGGTTGGAGAGCAGAGGCACACGGACATTTCGCATTCCGTATGCGGTGCCTACGACCAAGTTGTCCGCATTGCTGGAGATCGCAATCAGCAAAATCGGAACCAGTTCCAGACGTTGCATCAAGAATCCACTGCTCGTTTCTCAAACGATATAGCCTGGGCTCGAGGCGTGCCTATCGGTGACCCGGCTCTAAGGCGTAACTCTCTGCGCTGCCCATCTGCAACTCGAGAAGCCATAAAATCGTTCCGGATCAGATGATCCGGAACGATTCGCACAGCGTGCAACGGCGCTGCCGCGTGAAGGTGCGTGCCGACGTGAGGCCTTCGCCCGTGGGGCCGGCAATCGTGAACGCGGTATGACCTTCGCCGCCCAATCCGATGCCCGCGTAGGACGGCCCGTTCTTCACGAAGATGGTCGTCTGTATGGCGCGCGCGAAGGCCGTCATATGCTCGATGTGGGTGGAGTGCATGATCGCTGTGTGGCGATTGCCCTGTTCTACCTTGACCGCGAACTCGATGCCTTCGTTGACGTCCTTGACGCGCACTACCGGCAGAACCGGCATCATCTGCTCCAGCCACACCAGCGGGTGATCGGCGGAAGCCTCGAAGATGGCAAGCCGGTACTCGTCGCCGATCTCGATGCCGGCCTCGTGCAGAATCACCTGCACATCGCGGCCGATGTACTTGCCATTGATATGCCGGTCGGGCGTCACCACCAGCTTGGTGACTCGCTCGGCTTCCTCCGGAGTTAGCAGGTAAACTCTGCCGGTCTCCTGCATGAACTTGATGAGCGAGTCGGCGACCTCCTGCACCACGACGGCCACTTTCTCGCACGTACAGAAGATCCCGTTATTGATGCTGGCGCCGCCGGCGATGCACTGCGCAGCCTTCCGGATATGGGCGGTTTCGTCCACCAGCACGGGCGGATTGCCAGCCCCTGCGCCGATGGCTTTCTTTCCGGAGCGCAGCACTATGTTGACGATCGGCCTGCCACCCGTCGCCACGAGCATGTTGATCTTGGGATGCTCAATAACTTCCTTCGCAGTCTCGAGGGTGGGATTGCGAACGGACGATACCAGTCCCGGAGGTCCGCCGGCATTCACGATGGCGCAATGAATGACCTGTAGCATGCGGCTGCTGGTATTCCTCGCGCTCGGGTGAGCGTTGAACACGACGGCGTTGCCGGCAGAGATCATGCCGATGCTGTTGTTGATCAGCGTGCCCGTCGGATTCGTAATCGGAGTCAGGGCGCCGATTAGACCGACGGGGGCGTACTCCAGCAGCATCAGGCCATGATCGCCGCTGAGCGCACGAGGTTCGATGTCCTCGACGCCCGGAGTCTTCGTCGCACAGAGAATGTTTTCGCGCACCTTGTCCTCAAAGCGGCCCAGATGTGTCTCGTCGACGGCTAAGGCCGAAAGCTCTTCGTTGACCTCAAGCACAGCATTGCGGATCGAGGCAATAATGTCCTTCCGCCTCTCCAGCGACATGCCGATCAGCTTCTTTTGGGCGACCAGACCCGCTTCGACGGCGTCGTTCACGGTCGGGAACAATCCATTGCACTCCGTTTTGGGGGCTTCGCCCCCCGTCAGTTCTTCCAAAACCTTCTTGACCAAGGCTGCAACCACTTCGGGGTTGGTCTCCATTGCATCCTCCACATCTCGCAGGCAGCAATCCGTAACTGATCTTCGATATAACAGGCCTTCGTCCCGCGCCCTAGCTTTCAGTCTTTCAGCGAGGACGTCAGCCCCTTTAATTGCGGCGGGCTGAAGGCCGCCAGTTTTGTCCGACCACCGTACAGCGCTGCGGCGCCGCTCTACCCGCCGTCGTGGCTCATCGCCAGCAGTACTCCTCCGGTCAGAGCTGCTACCGTATTCTCAGCAACCTGCGCTCGCATCTCGCCGAGCGCGTGCAAGAGCCTTTCCTTCAGCAAGGCCAGTGCGGTTATTCCGGACAGCTTCCCCGGCAGCACTTCCTTGATTGCTTCCGCCCAGCACTGCACGTCGCGCAGCAGGTTGACCGCAGGTTCGGCAACCCGCATGTCCTGCTCTACCGTGCCACCGCTGACCCCGATTCCGCCAACTACCTCACCTCCGATGCACAGCGGATATCCACCTCCGAACAGAATGATCCGGCCTCGGTGCGTGTGCTGAATTCCGTACAGTTCACCGCCCGGTTGTGCCAACTCGCCAACTTGGTGCGTGGGCATGCGCACGACGGCAGCGGTGAAGGCCTTCGAAACCGCGAGCTCGGTGCTGACCGGCAACGTGCCGTCCATACGCTTGAAGAACTGCAAACCGCCTTCAGCATCGACGAGGGCAATGGCCATGGGCACGCCGATGTTCGCGGCCTCGCTTTCCGCCGTGCCGGCCAGGATTTCGGCGACAACGTGGGGCAGCCTCATAATCCCTCTCACTTCAGCGCACTGGTCACCAGTTCGCGCACAGCATCATCCACGACGGCCATCACCTCAAGCGACCACGCCAGCACAAACAGCAAATCAGACAAACGGTTGAAGTAAACCAGCACTTCGTCGTAGCCGCCAAGTGTGCGATTGACGGCAACGATATGCCGCTCAGCCCGGCGGCAAACTGTACGCGCCACATGCACCGCGGCACTGTCGGCGGTGCGGCCGGGGAGAATGAAGTGCTTGGGCAGCGGGAAGCGTGCGGTGAACGAGTCAATGCAGATCTCCAGCCGCTTGATGTCCTCCGAGCCAAGATGCCGTGCCAGGCGAGCGCGGACTTCAGGGCTGGACGCCAGCTCCGAGCAGGCGGCCGAGATGTCCCGCTGAATACCGGTGAGGATCGGTCCGCACCTCCTCGTTCTGCGAGAGGGCGCGCGCCATCCCAAGCTGGGCCTGCAACTCGTCCAGTGCGCCGTACGCTTCCAGGCGGATATCGTCTTTGGCAACTTTCTCGCCACTGAACAGCGTGCTCGTGCCGAGATCGCCCTTGCGCGTGTAGATCTTGCCCATCTGCTCCCTCGTCAATGCCTGGCGGCCTTTGCGGCAGAAATGTCCACTTCGTCGATAATGCCAACAATGGTGGCGTCAACCGGGGCCGACTCATTGTCCATTGCTTTGCGCGCTGCACTGCCGCGTGCGATCAGCACCTGCTCGCCAACCCCGGCCCCGACTGCATCGACCGCAACATAGGGCTCGCCTTTGGCGGTCATATTGTGCGGATCCAGGGGTTGCACAATCTGGATTTTGCTGCCCACCAGCCGCTCGTGCTTGCGGGTGGAAACCACGGTTCCGATTACTTGTCCTATCTCCATACCTCACCCTTCCGCTAAACCTCGGTGGTGACTCTCACCCCGTGCTTTTCGGCCAGCTCGCGCGCCAGCGGCGTTATGATTTGGGAGTCGTGCAGTCGTATCGGCCCTCCCGACTGCTGTACCCGCAGCACGTCTGCGGCGGTTATGATCTTCCCCTTGTGGCTGAAATGCGCCGGCTTCGTCACGCCATTGCCATGGCCATTGGCCCTGGTCGCGCGCGGGTCTTGCTGGAGTGCGGTTTCCACAGCGCCCGACAAGCCGCCGATATCGACAAGCTCGCACCCATAACTGCGAACCACCTCCATACGCTCCCGAATAGCCCTCGCCAGCACCGGACCGCAGTGGTCGAAGTGCAGCTCGACCCGGCCTTGGTCGGTCGGATCGACACCGTTCTGGGCCAGGATGAGCGGCTTGCCGGTAAACAGCGCGTGCAGGAGCAGATTGCTGGCCAGGTTGTCGGCGATCAACAGCGATAACTTAGAAAGTGTGTCTACGCTCAGCAGCGGGACCACCACGGCCTTGGCATTTTTCAAGTTGCGAAGCCACTTGGAGTCATCGAAAGGAACCACTTGCCGGAAGCCCTCCAATTCCTTCCAAATGACAGGCCCACAAAGCAAGTCCGCAGCCCGCGTGAACACCAACTGCGGCCGGAAGCCTTTTACGGCCAGCGACCGAACCTGCTGGATTGCTTCGTTGAAGCCGGCGGTGGCGCCAGTGAACACCACGATGACATCGCCGCGCTCGCCGCTCGCGTGCGCTGCCAGACGCTTCAGCACTTCGGCGATGACTTGCTGAATCTGCTTCTCATCCATGGCTATGCTGTCTCCGCACACCTTAAGGCGATTCCCAGCGGCGTCACCAGCATCGGATTCCTCGGCCGCGCCACCGGAATGCCGGTTTCGTGCTCGATGACCTTTTCAATTCCCGGGAAGCAACTGGTACCGCCGACGAGGTACAAAATGTCGACCGGATGTCCTTTGAGATGCAGGGTGATGATGCTCGCCATCTTCTCAAACACCGGCGTCACCAGCGGCAGGATCTCGCGCTGCCGCGTGGGGTCGGTCTTAATCTTCTCCGCCTCCGACGGTTCCACCTTGAAGTGGCCGGCCAGGACAAGATCAACATGCACGCCTCCGGTCGCCTCATCAGCGGTGTATACCGGCTCGCCGTCGTGGATGACCGAGATCCCGGTGGTCCCGCCGCCGATATCGACCACGGCGCCTTCGTTAATGCGCAACACCTTCGCGGCTGCACTGGGCTCGTCGATGAGGCCCGTCACCTCCAGATCGGCGGCGTAAAGCACGTGGGCAACGGCCTGTGCGTCCCGACCGACGGTGCCGGGAGGATAGGCGCCGGCCGCCTTCTTGATGTCGAATCCGGCGGCGCGCAGCCGGTTCACCTGGTCACGCAGCACGCGGATCGCCCCCATATAGTCGAGGACCAGGCCGTCGCGGATACTGGACTCGCTGCGGGTGACGACTCCGGCGACCGGAACGCCCATGCTGTCGACGACGGCGGTGACGATGTAGGCGGTTCCCAGGTCGACCCCGGCGTACAGGTCGGGATTGGAGGGCCTGCGCCCGGTCAACGGCAGCGACGCCTCGAATGCCGTCAACAGCTCGTTGGCCATCGGGTGAATGGTTACTTCATGTTCCAATGTGCGCTCCTGACAGAGTCTGTCGTTACGTTCCGTCCGTCATCTCTGACCTCAGTGCCGGCCGCAAGCCGGACCGCGCTACCCGGAATGGGATGACCCCTCCTTGCCATGCAGGTTCAGCATCGCCGATTCGGCGGCCTGGCACGCGCGCTCGATGTCGGACTCCCTGCCGCCCAGGTACAACCGGCCGACTGCACCGAAGGCGCGGCAATCGACCAGCGTGATGTTGGCGCTCTTCTCGGCTTCATTGGCCGCCAGAGTGATGTATCCGGCGGGCGCAACTTCGAGGATGTACATGTCCTGGCCGGCGATCAGCACCGACGCCAGACGCGACACGTTCACAATCTGCGTGTGGTAGTCGTTGACCTTGTGAATGATCTGCGAGTTAAGGATCTTCGGCCTCACCCGCTCTTCCAGCGGCAGGCCCAGCGACTTCAACGCCGCGCTGCCGGAATATTGCACGTCCGCCTGTGCCTTGGAGTGGAATTCCAGAACCCCGAAGTGGCGCTCCACGACCATCAGCCCGGGGCGCACATCGGCTGCCTTCAGAACCGCATCGGCAACCTGGTTGATGATCACGCCAGGAGCGATCTCGATCAGAATCGCAGCCATGCCGACCACCGGCAGGTAGCCTCGCATGTTGGTACCCAGATACGCGGCAAACTGGGGCTGAAGCCGGTCCAGGTAAACGTATGTACGGAGTTCTACGTTAACATCGCGCTGCTTGCGAACCGGCGCGCTCGTGAGTGTCATTGGTGGGGCTTCAAGCACTGCCATGGTTGCTCCTTCTCGCTCTTGGCTAATCTCTCTTCGTCTTGGGCCATCCGTGTTTCCCGGTCACACTGCCTCAGGAAGCGCGAAGGGGCCTCGCACTAAACTTTCTTCGGCACTCTTCGTCTTGCGACCTTTCTCTCTTGTCTTTTTTGTGCACCGGCGCGACGGGTTCCGATGCCACGGCTTCTTCGGTGCTTTCGCTTCCTTCCGCTGGTGAATGTCCGTTTCCGCCGCTGGAGGTCGCTTCGAGCCAATCCTGAGCAGGCCGCTGCCGAGTTGGTTCCTCGAACGACGGAGACGAGATGGGCTCCTCCACCTCGGCAACGGCGACGGCGGAATGCTCCGGCGCCGCGACTACAGCGGTATCGGCTTTCGGCAGGGCGTGTTCTGGCGGCCGGAGGGCTGTGTCGCTGACGCTTACTTCGGGCGGCTCGACTGCCGGGACCGTCTCCTGCGTGACCGGAATTGCTTGCTCCACGAATTTCGAGTCGTCCGGTGTGACATGCAACTGGCGATCGGGCCGGGCGATCACATCGACAGCTACTACCTTGCCAACCAGCTTGGCCGCTGCCACGCCCGCTGCCACCGCTGCGCGCACCGCCGCAACATCGCCGGTAAACACAACCGTAATCAGGCCGGCGAGCCCTCGCTGGTATCCATGGAACGTCACATTCGCCGCTTTGCTGCCGGCATCAGCAGCTTCAATAGCGCCCACTAATCCCAGAATTTCGATCAGGCCGAGGCTGTCTTTTTCCATGACTTTCCTCGCACTCTCGCCAGTCTCCGCCAAAACCAACTGCACGATTCGCTCGACCAGTTCGTCGGAAACCTTTGCCGTCTGATTCCTATGGGTCGGAGCCGGCGGTTCGGGCAAAGGCTCATCCTTGAGCAACAACGGCTCGGTCTTTACCAGCCGCGCGGCATTCATTCCCAGCCGTCGCAATTCCTTGAGGCGGGGCGCTTCGCAAATCGATCACGAACAACGGCTGCTCCGCCGGAAGGTCGCGATGATGCAGCACGACACTCTGCTCGACGCCGCTGACCGCGATGCCGACATTGAGCGGCGACATCTGCGCCGCCTCTTTGGCCAGCGCTACCGCCCGCCCAGACGGCGATTCCTGCACCTCAAACGGGACACCCTCTTCTTCCAGGCCCCAAAAGACGGGCTGCAGGTCGATGTTCTTCGCCTGCACTGTGAATACCCCGACAGCCGGCCGCCGGCTCTCGACGCCAGGCGTAACTGTGGTGAACTCCGCCACTACCGTGTTCCCCGGTGCTGCTGTGTATGGGCCAGCACCAGCCCAGTGGCAACTGCGTTGCGCGGTCCTTCGCTGCCGCGCACATTGGCCCGGCCCGTGACCACGCCGTACTCGAACAGCGCGTCGGAGATCATCTTCGGGATCTCGAAATCCAGGCCCGAGCCACCGACCAGCACGACAAAATGAATGAGCCGAATGTTGCCCGCGGGCGCGATCCGTTCCAGAGCGCGCAGCGCATTGCGAACGAACACTTTCTTTTTGGCGCCCTGCCGCACCGCGACGATCTGCGCCAGCAGGTGATTGGTGTCGAGAGGAATGGGGCCCGCGTCGCCCAGCACGACCACGCGCCCGAACAGCCGCGGATCCAGCGGCTTGTCGAAGAACTGCACCGAGCCGTCTTCGTGGCGCATGTGGAACAGGGTTTCGACCTTGGCCAGCGGATGCTTCTTGATCTCCTCCGCCAACCCGTGGTCGCTCAATCCGAGCTCGGTATCGATCAGCAGAGTGACCATGTCGCCCGCGCCTGCCAGGTGCACGCTGCGAATCTCCCCCGCCTCGTTGATGATCGAGGCATCGGTCGAGCCTCCGCCCAGGTCGAGCGTTGCCAGCGGCGGCTTGGTTCCGGGCGTGGTGAGCGCACCGCGAATAGCCATTTCCGCCTCGACGCCGCCGACCACGGTTTTCACGCCGATCTCTTCTTCCAGCTTTCGCGCCAGCCGCTGCATAGGCAGCTTCTGGGTCTGGACCATGGCCGCGAGTCCCACGGCATTGCCCATGGCATATTCACCGGCCAACGCTCCCAGGACCTGCTGCGGCTTGAAGGTATCGACCGCGATAATGTCTTGCACGCGGATGGCGCTGACCGGCTGGTCGGTGAGGTCCGCCATTACCTTGCGCACCTGCTCGAACATTCCCCCGACGTTGGTTCCCGCCTCGGCCTGGACCTCTTCCAGAGGACAGATTGTGGCCAGCTTCGCCATGATGGCGTCGGCCCCTTCGTCCACCGGAACCTCCGCTTTTTGCTTCTGGCCCAGGAGCGTGATCTTGCCCGCTGGTATGCGGCGCTCCTCGATATCGCCCTTTGGAGTCTTGATAACGACTGCACTGCGCGTGCCCATCAGGGCTCTCGCCATAGGCACAACCCGTTTGGTCTCCTCCGAGTCCAAATGGAAAAGAGTGGCGATGTCGTAGGGATTGCACAGGCGCTCGATGGTGCGCCCGGGCTGAGCCACTTCCACCGCCGCCGGCATACCCACCGGCACGCGATCGATATGCTTCACCTCATCCACAATCGGCACCGGCTGCTGCAGGCGGTTGTTGATGAGGACACCATCGTCTTTCTGCACAATCGCGCCGGCAACGGTCAGTCCGCGCGTTCGCGCTGAGTTGATCTCTGCCGCAGCATCTTTGAATTCCACCTGCCCGGGCACGATCACGATGTAGGGCTGGTGATTGGAACTCGCATGTAACTGGTCGAGGGCTATCGTCCGCCCTTGCCCCAGACCTTGCCCTCCGGGCGTGGAGGGGTTATGGCCAATCATGGCCGACTCGGTGATCACCGTTTCGGTGATCGTTTCCATGGCAATATCGCCGATCACCGGCGTTGCCTCGTTCAGCAGCACCAGGTCCAGTTGATCGCGCCGCAAGCCGGTGGGCTTGAGGGCCTGATCAAGGGCCTCGATAATGCCCATGGCATTACGCAGAGTGCCCTTGATCCCGATGGTCCTCACGATGGAACTGGACAGAAATCGCGGGTCGCCCCGGCCGTCGATTTCCGCCAAAGCCACTTCCGTCGTGTTGTTTCCAACATCCACGCCAGCTATGTAGGCCATGATCGACAGCTCGATTTACTTCTTGATACGTCCGCGTTTCTCGTAGACCTCCGCCGCTTCGCGAACGAAGCCGGCGCAGACCTTGGCCTGGAACTTGTTCTCCAGTTCGGAGGCAATATCCAGGAGTTCCTGCTTAGTGGAGCGATAGGGACGCAACGCGTTGTAGATTTCCAGCACGCGGGCGTCCGGAATCCGCGTCATCTCCGCCGCGCGGCGAAGATTGCGCGCCAGGTGCGGACGGCCGGCACTTTCGGCAATCTGCGCCTGATACTCCAGGGTTTCGGGGCGAATCTTGACGTTGTCGAAGGTCAGCTTGCCGGACGCTGCTTTTTCCAGGGTAATTTCTTCCAGCGTCAAACCAGTGGCCGAGCGCACGAGATCGGGTCTCTTCTGCGCCAGGGGATAGTCCTTCTTGGCATCGAGCTTGCCCGTGGTAGGTTTGGTTACGGTCGTTGTCGTGCCGTTCGTCTCGGCCAGCGATTCCATGGCCTTGCGTACGGCTTCGGCAATCATCTCCGGAGTAACACTGATTTCAGTTGTTGCCATGAGTATGTCTCCTCGACCGACCTAACGCTGCAGGGCAAGTTCCATGCACGGC
The DNA here is from genome assembly GCA_963713465.1 of uncultured Acidobacteriaceae bacterium. Classification (GTDB taxonomy): domain Bacteria; phylum Acidobacteriota; class Terriglobia; order Terriglobales; family Acidobacteriaceae; genus Bog-257. Next base: position 12,978 of record CAVQLZ010000003.1, on the reverse strand, counting down.
ATGTCGGGTTTCACGTATTGCGTCTCTTTGTTGTGGAGCAAGGCCGCCAACCCCTGATACTTGGGGCGCGCCATGGGGTCGTTGCGCACCGGTACCGGTGTGGGACGTTCTCCCTTGGCGTACTTGGCGGCATTGCGCCCGATGGCGCGAAACGTCTCCCGCTCCACCAGCGGTGATTGCGGGAAGAGTTCGAGGTTCTGCAGCGGCGCCAGGTCCTTCTGGTGAATGACCGAGGTACCGCGGCAGATGATTCCGATACCCACGCCGGAGCCGCTCAGTTTGGCGGCTTCGTGTCCGATGAAGCCCACGTCCGCGGTCTTGTTGACCCGCACCAGACGCGCCTTCAGTCCTTCTTCCTCGATTCCCGCCGTAACTTCCTTCAGAACTTCGCTGTGCGGGATGTTAATGATGGTCTTCGTCATGGCCTTGCCGAAGGCCGGCGGCACTCCGATGACCACCTCGTGACGATCGGTTCCAGGCTTGGCCGTCCCCAGTTCATTGAACGAGAGCGGCGGAACCTGGGCTTCCTGGCGAACGGTTTTGCCGTCCGACTGCATCTGTTGCAGCACTTCCAGGATGACCTGTTTCACCATTGCTTCCGAGATATTCATGTTTGAAAGCCTCCCGTCCTAGATGTCCGCAGGGCTGATCGCCTGAGGAATGTTCTTCAGCAGCTCCCAGCGCTCGCCTTCGAGCCGGTAACCGCTGCCCGGTCCCGCGTAATCGTTGGGGTTGTTGACCGCGCTGATTACGTTGAATTGGTTGTCAAACATCGCCGAGGTGTGCAGATAGTCGCCAGAGACCTTGCCCTTGAGCATGGTCAATACGGCTTCGGCCACATCGTTGAAGCCATGCTTCGCCAGCGCGCGCACCACATCCAGGCCGGTGGTTCCGCGCTTCATCATGTCCTCGATGGCGCGGAGGTCGTCTGGAACGTTGCGCGTGCCGATGTCCTTGCTGCCGTGAGCGTAGGTGACCGCTTCCACCTCTTCATCGGTGATGGGAGGCAGACCCAGCTCCTCGAACACGGACTGCAAGGCACGCGCGGCCTTGTTGCGGATTGCGATTACGTCGGCTTCGGTCACCGGACGCAAGCCGCCATCCACCTGCAGGTCGCGTTGCAGTACCAGGAAGTCGTCATAGTCGTCGGTATCGTGGGTTGAGCCGGCGAACATGTTGTCGTAGTTGGGAACGGCGCTGTAGCCGGAGAAGATGTAATCGGTCCCCGGCAGGAACTGCATGAGCATGCGCGCCGTGTTGCGTTCAATGGAATGGGTGAAGGTCTGGTCGTTGCCCGAGGCCACTTCCAGATCCATCAGCACCGTGCCGACGTTCTCGGCGAGGACGGTCTTAATGCCACCGGGCACAGCACCGGGCACGCCGATACAACTGATCGAGCCGTTCTGCAGTCCCTGGACGCCCGCGCCCTTGGTGATCATGATGCAGCGCACTTCCAGGTACAGCATGGATTTGCCTTCGGCATAGCCCATCTGCACTTCCGAGCCCGTGCCCGAGGTGAAGCGCATCTTCATGCCACGCGACGCATAGGCCGAAGCCAGAAAGGCCTTCGACCAGGGCGTGTCGTCGCCATCGATGAACACCTGCTCGGTGCCGTAGACGGAGACGGTCTCGGCATAGTGGGTGAGGCCGCGCATACCCATGATGAGTTCTGCGGCTTCCTCCACCGCGCACTGCGAGAGAATGCCACCGCGGCCGGTCTGTCCACCCACCAGCAGGGAGAGGGCATTCATCGGGGCATAGGCCGCGACGCCGACCGTAGTCTCGATTTCACTGAAGCCGCGCAACGCGGCCTCGGCAGCATCGGCGGCCAGCAGCGGCGCCGAGTCCTTGAGGTTGGTCACGTGGGCTTGGTTGGAAGGAGTGCGGCGGGCCCGCAGCTTCTGCATGGTCATCATCAGCTCGACCACGTTCAGCCGCTTCAATACGTCCACGATCTTGGCCGGCGTCATGCCAACAGAGAAGTGAACGATCTTCGCGCGAGGAACGTTGATGTCGCACAGCCAGCACGCGAACTCCTGCGAATCGATGGCCATGGCTTCTTCCGCCACGGTCTTGTCAACGCAGTGGTCCGCGATGAAGGTGTCGATCATGTCGAAGTCTTCACGACGCTTTCCATCCAGCTCCACTACCTTGCCGTTTTGAATCTTGATGGAGGGTTTCGGGTCGTTGGGGCTGTCCATGGCGACCAGACCCACCTCAACCCACTCTTTGATGAATCCGTCTTTATTGACCGGACGCTCAGCGAGTACTTCGAAGCGTTTTTGTCGTTTTGCCATTTACATGCTCCCTTAAATGTAAGGATTGCCGGTTGCCGACTTCGGTGGAGTTCCCCAGGCGCCCAGCAGCTTGTTGCCCACTTCGCGCCCTGCAATGACGGCTTGGCGAACGGCACCCGAGTCGCCGGTAACCCAGATGAAGACCTCATTGGTCAGGCTGGTGTTCTTCTTGGGCGAAGCAAAGCCCAGGACCTCGACGTCCGCAGCCTTCACTGCGGTATCGATCATCAGCATGCCAATGACGGCCGGCGCACCCAGGATCAGACCAAAGGCACGGCCTTCGGGAGCACCCAAGGCATACTTCAATACCTTGCTGGCACGGGCGGTGTATTGGTTTTCGGTATAGCCCTGGTCGTTGGCGTAAACATCGCCGAAGTACTTCGGCAGGCACTCGAGTGTGACCTCGACCGCGCGCCGCGCATCGGAGACGTCCTCAGCGCCGAAGATGATCAGGTTTCCGTGGCCGGCGCCGCCCTTGGTATCGCGCGGCATTTCGACCAGGATGATTTCGGTGTTGGTGGCCTTGATGGCTTCATCGGCGGCCATCAGGTGCGGACCCGCTCCCGTGCGTCCGCCAATGACGCCGATCGAGCGGAACTTGGGATCGAAGCCGATCAGCTTGTGAATTGCCGGGTCGAGATTGGCGATCACGATGCCTTGCGTATCGCCCATACCCGCGCCCACGAATTCGGTGAGCTGCACCAGTTCCGTGGGGATACCGGCCAGACGCGGCGGGGTCTTCACGACCTCCGGCTCGTCAAGCACCGCGGTGGCAGTGGCGCCGTTGCTATGGCCATTGCCGCCCACGCGCTTTATCACTTCCTGCATAACTTTGGTAATAAGTTCTTCTTCCATCGGTTATTCCTCCAGGTCGGTTTCCGACGCGGTCGCTATGTGGTCTGCAGTACGGGTTCCAGGACGGTCGCCAGGCCTTGCGGCAGGATTTTCTCGACATCCGTGTGCGGCCTGGGGATGACGTGAATGGAAACCACTTCACCCACCTTCGCAGCAGCAGCAGCGCCGGCATCGGTCGCCGCCTTGACTGCGCCGACATCGCCACGGACCATGGCCGTGACTAGACCGGCGCCGATTTTGACCTGACCAATCAACGTGACATTCGCCGCCTTAACCATGGCGTCGGCCGCTTCGATGTTGGCGGTCAGGCCCCGAGTTTCGATCATTCCCAATGCTTCCTTTGTCATCTGTAGTTCTCCTAAGAACGATTGGTGAGAAACATGGAAGAGGACGACGTGGTGCCTCCTGATTGGAATCAGGCGAGCAGGTCGACTACGCCAACCGAAGAGGGCGGCAGCAGTCCTCAGGATGAATTGAAGTTTGTTAGCAAGCCGGGAGGTGCAACTCTGCAGGCTCTGGCACGACGATCCGGCTCAATTGTGAATCTGGTGATCGCGCGCTCTTTCGCAACAGCGGAGAGGCTGACCTTAAGCGATCGACCACTTGAAAGATTGAAGTACAACGACAACTTATTTGGCGCGTGCTCGCACTGTCTGTGAGCCCTATCACCGATGCATGGTTATTCGCCAGGAAAACATCGGCGACACGCTCGGCTGGAGAGACGGGCACTCGCCGCCACTTTCTACTCACCCTTCCACGTGAGAGCAGTCACTGACCTTGTGCATACGGGGGAGTAGCATGGCGAACCAGTTAACCGACAGAGGAGAGGTGCTATGAACAATTTCGATTATGTAAACCCAGTCAAGATTCTCTTCGGCAAAGGCAAGATCGCGAATATCAACGAGGAGGTTCCGGCCGGGGCCCGCGTGCTGGTTACCTATGGCGGCGGCAGCATCAAGCGAAACGGCGTCTACGAGCAGGTGATGAAGAATCTCCCCGGACGGACCGTATTCGAATTTGGCGGCATCGAAGCCAACCCGCTTTACGAAACTCTGATGAAAGCTGCGGAAGTTATACGCCGTGACCAGATCGACTTCATCCTGGCGGTTGGTGGCGGCTCGGTACTGGACGGCACCAAGTTCATTGCCGCAGCGGCAAAATACGAGGGCGGAGACCCTTGGGACATCTTCACCAAACAAGCCCCGGTGCAGGGCGTTGTGCCCTTCGGCACCGTGTTAACGCTGCCCGCAACCGGCTCGGAGATGAATCCGGTTGCCGTAATCTCGCGCCAGTCAACGCAGGAGAAATTGCCCAGCTCCATCGCTCATCCGAAGTTTTCCGTCATCGATCCCGAGACCACCTATTCGCTTCCTCCCCGACAGGTCAGCAACGGCATCGTGGATGCATTCGCGCACGTGCTGGAGCAATACCTGACCTATCCCGTGCAAGCGCCCTTGCAGGACAGGATTGCGGAGTCGATCTTGCAAACCCTGGTGGAGATTGCACCCGCCGCTTTGGAAGATCCGCCGAATTATGAGGCCCGGGCGAGCCTCTGCTGGTGCTCTACGCTGGCGCTCAACGGATTGATTGCTCAGGGCGTGCCCTCGGATTGGTCGACGCACATGATCGGCCATGAGATGACCGCGCTAAGCGGCCTGGATCACGCCATGACGCTGGCCATCGCGTATCCCGGCACCCTCGCTGCCTGCCGCAAGAACAAGCATGCGAAGCTGCTGCAATACGGCGCGCGCGTGTGGAACATCCACGAAGGCAGCGAAGAACAGCGCATCGATAAGGCCATTGACGCCACCCGCTCGTTCTTCGAAGCAGCCGGAGTGAAGTCACACCTGAAGGAATACGGCTTGCAGCCCGAGATCGCCCACACCATCGCCCAGCGACTCGACGCGCGCGGCTGGAACCATCTGGGCGAGCGGCAGGATATCGGGCCGGAAAAGATCGAGGAGATTCTCTCGTACAGCTACTAGCGCCTCGTCGCTGAACCTGAATGCGAGCCTCTCGCGCACCATGATCACAAGAAAAATCCGGAGCCTTGCGGCTCCGGATTCGTTATTGGCGGACAGAAAACTCTGCCCAGCGCCGATTGCGCCTGGATGGTTTTAGGCGAACGCGAACGCATGCTTCGCCAGCCGCGAACGTCCCTCTGCATCGGCCGCCTTGAGAGCCGCGAAGACGCGCTGCGGCGTCACTTCACAGGGGCAGTTATGGATCGTCTCGCCGGCAGCGCATGCCGCGGTAGCTACAGCCATCAACTGCTTGTCGGTGACGTTCTCCAGCCCGATTTGCGCGAACGTGATCGGCAGTCCCACGGCTTCGCAAAAGTCGTAGACCTCTTTGATCACCGACGGCGGACGGTCGGTCAGCATCAGCAGCGCGAGTGTGCCGATGGCGACTTTCTCGCCGTGCCAATAGTGATGCGTCTCCGGCAGGATCGTCAGGCCATTGTGAATGGCGTGCGCGCCCGACAGGCCGCCGCTCTCGAAGCCGAGTCCGCTGAGCAGGGTGTTGGCTTCCACAACGTGCTCCAGGGCCGGGCTCACTACGCCGGTCTCGCACGCCAGCTTCGCCGCGGTCCCATAGTTCAGCAGGGTGTCGTAGCAGAGCTTGGCCAATGCGAATGCCGACATCGAGCCCATGCGCCCAGTCATGTTGCCGGCCTGCTTGATGTGGCAATCCTCCGCCTCAAACCAGGTGGAGAGCGCATCGCCCATGCCGGATACCAGGAAACGCACCGGCGCTTTGCAGATGATCGCCGTGTCTACCAGCACAACATTAGGGTTGCGTGGCAGCACCAGATAACGGGAGAATTCGCCCGTCGGTGTGTAGATGACGGACAGCGCACTGCAGGGTGCGTCGGTCGACGCCAGTGTCGGCACGATCACCACGGGATGTTCGGTGCTGAAGCCCACCGCCTTCGAGGTGTCCAGCGCTTTGCCGCCGCCGATGCCGACAATCACATTGCAGTTTTCTTTACGCGCCAGCGCGGACAGGCGCTCGATCTCGGGATCGCAGCACTCGCCGCAGAATTCATTGCTGATGAAGGTGACGCCGTCGCCCGACTTCAAGTACGGAGCCACAAGGTGATTAACAGCGCGATCGACGACCACCAGGGCCTTCTTGCCCAGGCGCCCGACTTCCTCGCGCAGCGAGCGCAGCGCGCCCGCGCCTTGTACATATCTACCGGGGAAAATGGTTGTGGTGATTTTGGTGAGTTCTTCCGGCTCTTCGGTCGTGGGCCGCTCCTCAACAGCCACGTTGCCCTTCTCAGTGCTTTTAGCTTTCAAACAGCACCTCCTCTTTCTGGATCTCATGCGACGAGACCCACCCGATTAACCCTATGCCCAGGCAACAGCCGTGTCGGTGACCGCTATCACGTCCAGACGTAACTAGGGATGAGGGTCCACAAGGCTCGACCAGCTCCGCTTCCGTTCTGCCCGAGTCGTACAGCTTGATCTATAGGGAAAAAAATCCAATCGTAGTTGAAGGCGCAGCTAGCATTGCGGAGTTGAATCTCCGCCAGACCGATCTGGTGAATCTCGGCCTAGCACCTCACCTGAACATTCCGGTTTTGCTGGTGGCCGATATCGACCGTGGCGGTGTCTTCGCCTCAATCTACGGAACCATCGCGCTGCTGGATCGGGAGGAGTCTTCGCCGGTGCGAGCTTTCGCGGTGAATCGCTTTCGCGGGGATCCTGCGCTGTTCGCGAATGCGACAGAAATTCTGGAAGAAAAGGCCGGTAAGCCTTGCCTCGGCGTTTTCCCCATGTCGCCGATCTGCCGCTCGATGAGGAAGACAGCATCGCTCTCGATCACTGGCAGCCTTTGCCGCAAGCCGGCTTATCGATCACCATTCTTCAGTTTCCGCGGGTCTCCAATCACACCGACTATCAACTCCTGACCAGTGCTGTGGATTCAGCGGTCCTTGCGACGGCAATTCGATCTGGTGATCTTGCCGGGCAGCAAGAATACGGTCGCTGACCTCGAGTGGCTGCGCGAGCAGAAGCTCGACCTGTGGCTTCGTTTGCTCGAGTTTACCTGTTTTTCAAGTTCATTCCTCTGCTGCAGTCGTTCCAGCCGTTGCTTGAAAGCAGCGACTTCGAAGGCCCGGAGCAGCGCCGTGCCTATCGGGCGGTTGTAATTTAGACTTTCCGGTCCAAACGCGGTGAAATGCGGTGAAGTTTTGTTTTGGTACTCTGTAAGACGTTGTGTCCGTTCCGAGACATAGGTAACAGAACGTTCCGGAGACATAGGTTACACTTTTCGGCCCGAAGGGGGCGGAGAGGAGATGCCATGGAAGGAGAGTTCTGTTATGGACGAACGCATGCGGTTTGTGATCCGGCTCAAGGACGGGGAGACGATGGCGGCGTTGTGCCGCGAGTTCGGCATTTCGCGCAAGACCGGCTACAAGATCTTTGAGCGTTACGAGCAATGCGGACTGGAAGGGTTAAGCGATCGAGCACGTCGGCCCTTCCGCTACGCCAACCAGTTGCCCGAGCAGGTGGAAGCCGCCATCGTGAATGCCAAGCGGGAGAAGCCTCATTGGGGAGCACGCAAGATCCGGGAGCGTCTGCTCCGCCGCCTGCCACATGCCGTCAAGACTCCCGCCGCCTCCACCATTCACGCCGTGCTCGATCGTCATGGCCTGGTCAAGCCGATGGGCCGCCGCCGCAGTCGAGCCGAGGGAACGCCCTTGTCCCATGGCCTGCACCCCAACGATCTCTGGTGCACCGATTACAAGGGCGAGTTTCAGCTCAGCGATCGACGCTATTGTTATCCGCTGACCGTCACTGATTATTCTTCGCGCTACCTGCTGCTGTGTGAAGCGCTGGAATCCAATCGGGAAGAGCTCGCGTTTCCCGCCTTTGAGCGCCTGTTCCAGGAACGCGGCTTGCCTCGCGCCATCCGCTCCGACAACGGGGTTCCCTTCGCTTCCCCACATGGCCTGTTTCAGCTCTCAAAGCTTTCCGTGTGGTGGCTGCGGTTAGGCATCTCCATCGAGCGCATCCGGCCCGGCCATCCTCAGCAGAACGGTCGTCATGAACGTATGCCTCTCACCCTGAAGAAAGAAGCCACTCGCCCGCCGGGCGCCAACATCCTGCAGCAGCAAGCCAAGTTCGACGCCTTTCTGGAAGAGTTCAATCAGGAAAGACCTCATGAAGCTCTCGGCATGAAATACCCGGCCGAGATCTACTCGGCTTCCTGCCGCCCCTATCGCGGCATTCCTGAACCCCACTACCCATTCCACGACCGCACCGTCGTGGTCACCAGCTGCGGACGCCTTTGCCTATACAACAAGAAGATCAACCTCAGCGTATCCCTTGCAGGCCAAGCTGTCGGCGTCAAGGAAGTTGACCACGGCATCTGGCTGGTGAGCTTTATGGATTACGATCTCGGCTATATTGATCTGGAGGAAAAAACCTTGCAGCCCCTGGAGAACCCCTTCGGGCCAAAAGTGTAACCTATGTCTCCGGAACGTTCTGTTACCTATGTCTCCGGAACGGACAGTTGAAAGAATGGCTCCTCAGGTAGGACTCGAACCTACAACCCTCCGGTTAACAGGGAGATTCCGCCCGTCAGAGCCTACAACGCCAACCAGCTAAGCTCAAAAAACAAACATTTGAGGCTCACGCTGGTTGGCTCGTTTTGTTCGGTTTTGTCGGTAGTTCACGGACAGTTCACGGACATTTTTCGGACACTGCAAGCGAACTAGTTTGGGTACAATTTCTTGCTCGCAGTTCCTCCTGAGTCAACAGTGGCAAGAGCCTGGTTACCCTCTTCTAAACGTGGCGTTGGGGATGGGTGGTTTGGGCCAGCACCCATTCGTTCGGCTCTGACATTCGGATGCACCGAACATCCCACCCGCCGTGACGACCGCGGAGCCGTAATTTTGCCCGTGTCCCATGACACGCTTGAGTGCTCTCGCCGCCATCGACTGATGAACTCACCCGAGATTTTTTTGCGTCGGATCAGCCAATCACTGCTGTCTACTTGACTGGGCAATTACAATGTTTGCGCCCCACAGGACAATAACCGACGGTTTTGAGAACCAAGGCGAGGTGAGAGATGTCCTCCCAAGCGACCGGCGCAGCCCCAGTTACATACTGCACAAAATGTGGTAAGCCCCTTAGGTCAGGCGTACGCTTCCGCACTGCGTGTGGAGCCCCCGCTAGATCAGCAGAACCCCCGACGATTCCAGCACCGAGTGCCACTGGCAGGGAGTATTTCATCGAAGCCTTGAGGCTAAGCCTGGCCGAACGTAGCGGAATACCGGCGGTGCCGCTTTTGCAGAAGGTGCTCGTACGAGGTCTACTGCCGGAGGATGAGGTTGAGGCGCATCTGAGTATGAGCGAAGGTTATCGCGAGATCGTCGGCAATTCTGGATTGTCCTGGCAGAAGATGGTCGAGGCCAATGAATTCTGCCAATCCCTTATCGAAGCAGAAAGAGCATTTGAGCTAGGGAAACTCTGAATAAGCGCTGCTTTTCAGGCAGTGCACGCAAAAGCTTCTCGATTGCACGGAGCGGCAGCAGCCATAGCGCCTGGTTTTGTATGCTTGCGGTACAGCGCAGATACGAGAGAACCGTGCCCTGCGCCCTATGCCGCCGCCAGCCGGAGCAGCTCCTTGCGAACCATAAACAGGTTGACCAGGGCACAGGTGGCAAACAGCCGGTTGGCGTTCTTCCCCAGTCCTCGATAGCGTACCTTCACAAACCCGAACTTCAGCTTCAGAATTTGAAACACATGCTCGACTTTGGAGCGCACGCTCAACTTGGTCCGGTTCTTCGCCCGCTCTACTTCATCGATGCGGTCTTTATAGCGATATCGCCGGTGGGTGCAGTCCTGCGCCCGTGGTGCGGCTTGATGAATCACCTCGCTCTGCCCCACATAGCCCTGATCGCCCCACACCCGCGTCTCTTCTCCATGCACAACTCCGGCAGCACCGTGGCATCCGCCATGTTGGCCGCCGTCACTACCGCCGAGTGGAAAATCTTGGTCGGGCTGTCCACCCCAACATGGGCTTTCATCCCGAAGTACCACTGCTGGCCCTTCTTGGTCTGATGCATCTCCGGATCGCGCTTCTTCTCCCGATTCTTGGTCGAGCTGGGGGCATGAATGATGGTTGCGTCCACGATGGTTCCGGTGGTGATCCGAATCCCTTGTTTCTGCAAGTGCAGGTTCACCGCCTCCAGCATCTTGCCGCCCAACTGGTGCGCCTCCAACAAGTGGCGGAAGTTCAACACCGTGGTCTCGTCCGGCGCCGGCTCCTGCCCCAGATCAAGGCCCACGAACTGCCGCAGCACCGTCGAGTCGTACAACGCCTCTTCCACCCCAGGGTCCGACAACTCGGAACCACTGCTGGAGGAAATAAATCCGCAGCATGCGCTCCAATCCCACCGGCGGCCGACCGTTGCCCGCCTTGGCATAGTGGGGCGCGATCAGCGCGCACAACTCCGCCCACGGCACCACCTGCTCCATCTCTTCCAGAAACAACGCCCGCTTGGTCTTCTTCGTATATCGCTCGAATCCCGTCATCATCGCCAGTGTCCTCTGTTGCTTCATGCTGGCGTGACTCTAACCTATATGGCTGTGGGAAGGGAAGAACTAATCAGAGTCTCCCTAGACAGCTTGGGGACCTATACCGACAGCGGGGCGCTTTTGAGGACGCCGCCCAATATTTGCGCAAGGTTCTTAACACCGAGGCATTGTATCCGGCGGATCAAGAACGGAATGACGAGTTTCGCGGGCAGGCACAACGAATGCTACGCGAGATGCAGGGACAACTCTCAAGCCTTCCGGAGCGCGGAGTGGTGCAGCACTTGACGGGCACTGTACACAGTGCGGAGAGGCGCTTTCGGCCGGAGCACGCTTTTGTACGGCGTGCGGGGCTACTGCTGTCTCGGCAGGAACCCAGAGTGAGCCCTCCCCTAGCAGTGTCGCTGTGTCTCCTGATTGCAAGTCTTGAGCGCCTTGCTCAAGATCATCCGGATGACGAAAGCTACCAGAAGCTTTTGGCTGTTGCGCTTCGTGATGAATCGCTGGCCGGCTGCAAGCGTGATCCCGAAGATGGCAGCGTGCTCTTTACGTCAGTTCAGCAAATCCGTCACGCTCGCGTGCAGCTCACAAAAGCTGGGTCTCTGAAATTCAACGACACCCAATTGCGATCCACTCTAGAGGCGGCACTTAAAGAGTCAACGAAATGGAGCATCGCAAGTTCGTGGGGAGCTGGTTCCTCGTGGTTGTTTGGGGCCTTTTCTACGTTATTCCCGGTATCGTGTTCTGGTTAGCGTTCCGACGACCTCTCTATCTCATTAATAGGGATTATGTCGATCATATGCGAACCGGCAAGCATATTGGTGCAGGTGCGCGCATAGGAGGAGCCATGGGAAAGGTCTTATGACTTCTTCGACAACATCTCTCCTGACTGGGGCTGGATTTTCGGACTCGCGATATTTGTAGTGCTCAGTCCAATTTTCGTATTCTCGCTTTCAAAGAAAACTACTTGGATGTAAAGACCGAAGAGGCGCCAGCTATCGGCGGAATTGAATGAGCCACACTACTAGCGTCAGTCTGCGGAAAAGTGTGTAGCGTATTTCTTTCACAAAGCGGAAGAGTAGGTGTCAAATCGGTTGAGCACCGGTGATCTATGGCGAGCAAAAACGACAGGAGCTTCGAAATGGAATGCGGATATTTGAAATCGAAATCCGGGACAGGTGCACAAGTTAAATGGGATAAATCTGACAAATGTGTGTACTGGAACGGACACTATATGGTCACGCTACCAGTTGCGAGGAGGCCGTTGCGAAAGCGCGCACTTGGATCAAGAGCACGTCAATCGTTAGCTCTTCCCTTCCGATTGGGCGGCCCGACTTACAACCGCTCAGGCTCGTGCCCCTATGTGTGGAAGAAATCCGTCTTTACCTTGCCAAGGGATATGTTCGCCGCTGGGTGGCCCAGCGGACGCAGCCGCCCGCCACAGGCGCAAACCTGTTCCTGCGGCGAGTAGGTCTTCACCTCACGAGGCAGGTGTTCCGGCAGCGGCTGACGGGCGGGTTTGACCTGACTGGAAGTTTGCGCCGTGAACTTAGTAACCGGCTCGCTTACCGGTGGGGCCTTGGCCGACTCCAGCTCTTCCAGCTTGAGTTCCAGTTTTTCGATCTGCCGCTCTAGCTTCTCCGATTTGCGTCCGAACTGCATGCGCCGCAGCTTGGCAATGAGTAGCTTCAGATGCTCGATCTCACGACCATGGGAGACCAACTGCCTGTGCTGGCAAAGAATCAACGCTTTCAAGCCAGCGGATCGAGCAAATCCAGGCAGTTGTTGACCTTCGAGCAGCATGGCGTACACGTGCTTGGATCGTTCATCTTCGGGCTTCCGACTGATAAGCCGGAAACATTCGATGCAACCGTTGAAAGTGGCGCTGAAGTCGGGTTTGCGCTTCGCTCATTCTTGATGATGACGCCGTTTCCCGGCACTGTGGACTTTATCCGTTGGGAAAAAGAGCAGGCGAAGAATCCTACGCTGGTGGGCGATATACCCATTACCCGGTACTTGCTGATTCCGACCGGTCCGGCCGAAGATGTTTCTCACGCCTGATCCGCTGATGAGCTCGGCCGAAATTGCCGAACGAACACAGAAGGTTTGGGACAAGTTTTACAACTGGAGCGCTGTCTGGCAAAGGTCCGCCTGCGCTCCACGCCTGCGGTCCAGGATCGCTTTCGTGTTTCTTTCGAAGCTCTATCGACAGATGTATGCGGGAACGGGAATCTCGGCCGATAGCGCCCGCAGGAAGAAGTCGAGGAAATGGGCGC
>CAVQLZ010000002.1:0-127518 GCA_963713465.1 uncultured Acidobacteriaceae bacterium | reverse complement strand
GGCACTCCTTCATTACACCTGATGCTTCTTAGAGAGGGAGATGGAAGGCTCAATCTCTAGCGCTTCAACCATGAACTTTGGATGCCGCTGCTCAGCTGGCCTGATACCACCATCGTTGAACGCGACAATTTCCTACATTACACTGCTCCTCCCGGGTCCTTCGTCATGTGCTTCCTGGGAGCGCTCTGGGTGTGTCGGCGGATCGAATCTTTATTACGGGCACTTGTATTTATCGTTCGGCGGGTTTCCTGAAGCCGCGAGACAGCTTCGGCATATTTTTCGTACAAAACCCACTACCTTTCGTGCAAATCTGATTTGCGATGAAGCCGGTTGTTGAATAACAGCGCGATAGTAGTGGTCATGTAACGACGGTGCCCTAAAACGCAGGGGCAATAAGCGGGCATTCATTTCCGCGGCCCTGCAATTCTTCAATGGCTGGGGATCGCAATTGTCGTAGCCTTTCTGTTCTGGACAGTGGCTATGGTATTCATGCAGGCATGGCAGTCACTTCAGCCGCGAGCCAACGCGTGCACCCTTTTCAGCACCTCATGCCGTAACACTCGACTTTCTTTGATTCCAGCAAAGACCTTTGCCATGTGATAACCAGCTTGCTTTTCGATAACTGGTATCGAAAAGCAAGCTGGTGACGTATCTTCGTTGGTGAAAAATTGATCTTTGAAAACCTGCGTCTGCTGACGATGGCATGCAGCGCGATTCCATCCACATCCATTTTCTGGGGATAAGCCCCTATCGTAAGCCACGTCGCGTTTCCGATTCGCGCTTTCTCATCAACTCGCTTCTCGCCGATTCCTTGTGGCGAATGTCAATCAAGCTGCCTGCTAGATTTACTCCGATAGCGCCGGTGGCGTCACAACTGGCCTTCTTCTCTCGATCAGCAGACGTCCAGTTGAACGATTTAATTTTATTTGAGAATGGTGCGGCATCTCTTCGCAGCTGGCACAGCCGGTTACAGGGGCGCACGATCTCCAAGTTTTGCCCAGAAATCTGCCTTATAGCTTGACAACCCAGCGTCCCCCCAACTACTGTGCGGCGTGCCGCGCCGTGCCAAAATTCCTCCGGCGGAATGGCCTCTTTATTTCGAACAGACCCCATGGACAAAAGGGCATGCCGGTTTTGGCGCCACTCGATACGCTGAAAAAAGTTGAAAATCGAACGATTTTGGAGGAAGTGATGACGAAGGAACGCACGGATGTACTGCAATCGTATGCAAACCCACACGCTCCGGTCTGCGCCAGAGCCCCGCGGAGGGTCGCAACGAGCTTGCTCGTAGCTCTGCTGCTGGCGCTGGGCGGATCTCTCACTGCCCTGCGGGCTCATGCCCAGGCCGTTTCGGCGTCACTGGTAGGCACGGTTACGGATTCGTCTGGCGCAGGGTTGGTTGGCGCAAAGGTCACAATTCTGGAGATATCCACCGGGATCAGCCACATCACGGTAACCAACGAGAGCGGGAACTACACCTTTCCCGACCTTACTCCTGGCACCTATTCGGTTCTTGTCGAAGCCAGTGGTTTCAAAAAGGAGACGCGCCCCAGCATCGACGTGGTTGTGAACACTACCACCCGTGTTGACCTGGCACTGCAGCCGGGCAGCGCCACCGAGACGGTGACCGTTACGGCTGCCCCACCCATTATGCAAACCGACCGTGCCGACGTGAGCGCAAACCTTGAGTCTCACACGCTCCAGACCATGCCGGTTTCAGTCAATCAGAACTTCCAGACGTTGCTCACCCTGGTTCCCGGCGTCGGTCCGCCGATCTTCGAGCACTCGCAGTTTTTTAACGCGGCAAGCTCAATCCAGACTGAGGTGAACGGCCAACCGCGCGAAGGCAACAGCTATCAGATTGAAGGCATCGACGACGATGAGCGGACCGGGCTCTTACAGATTCTGATTCCGCCTATACAGGCCATCAAGACGGTCGACGTCTCCACCTCCAACTATGAGGCCGAGCTGGGCCGTGCCATCGGTACTGTGAGCAACGTGATCATCAACTCCGGCACGAACAAGTTTCACGGCATGGCGACCGAGTATGTGCAGAACAGCGCATTTGATGCGCGGGCCTACTTCAACAAGACGGTGGGACACGTCGCATACAACTACTTCGGCGGCGGACTCGGCGGTCCCATCATCAAAGACAAGCTCTTCTTCTACGCCGACTACTTTCGCTCGCCTGACCATGAAGCCAACTCAAACATCCTCACCATCCCGCCGCCTCAGTGGTACACGCCCAACGCCCAGGGCAACATCGACCTGAGCGGTCCACTTCAAGCCGATGGCAAAGGACAGATCTATGACCCCGCAACCGGCAATCCAGACGGCTCCGGGCGCACGCCCTTCCCCAACAACCAGATCCCCTATAACCGCATTAATCCGGTCTCCATCGCGCTCATGAAGCTCTTGCCCGCGCCCAACGCCAACCTCGGGACGGTCTTAACAGCCCCGACCAATGACTTCAACATCAATCTTCCGTTCCAGAAAACGACAACCCGATACGACATCAAGATCGACTATCAGATCACCCCGAAGGACCACCTGAGCGGCAGATATAATCGCCAAAACGCCACCATCTTCCAGGCTCCCGCTTTCGGAGCCGCCGGTGGCGGTCCTGCCAACAGCGCCTTTTCGGGTACAGGGAATCAGGGTACCTACAGCACCGGCCTGAACTATGACCGCGCCTTCTCCAGCACGCTTCTCACCGAGGCGCGCGTGGGCGTGGCGCACTACGGCAACAGCGCGGTTCCCACTGGCTACGGAACTGACTATGCCACCCAGATCGGGATTCCGGGGGTCAATATCAGCCAATTCACCAGCGGGCAGGTGGGCATCATCTTGGGCGATTTCAATAGCAATCCGCTCATCGGATACTCCGCTTCTCTTTCCCTGGATCCGCGGTGAAACCAATATAGACGTTGTAAACCACTGGACCAAGATCATCCGCAATCACACCATCAAGTTCGGCATCGACCTGAGACGCATCCATGACGATCTGCTCCAGGACCAGACGTTCAGCCCGCGCGGAGCAATTACTTTCTCCGAAAACAACACCTCCGAGCCCGGTGCTTCAACCAATGTCGCCAATGAAATGGCGAGTCTTCTGTTCGATGTTCCCTCGCAGACAGGACGGGATATCAATACCTACTTCCCCAAGTATCGGGATTGGTGGTTCTTCTCCTTCGTAGGCGACAAGTGGCAGGTTACGCCTAAATTGACTGCGGACCTCGGAATTCGCTGGGAATTTTATTTCCCGGCAACTCCCGGGACCACCAACGGTTTTTCCAATTACGATCCGACGACAAACTCCCTGGTCATTGCGGGTCTCGGGTCAAATCCCTCCAACCTTGGCATAACTACCCACTACAACTACTTTGCACCGCGGGTTGGATTTGCCTATCGTGCGACGGAACAGACGGTTGTTCGCGGAGGATTCGGCATCAGCTATACACCGTTTGAAGATAACACTTACGCGTACAACTATCCGGTGCGCGCCAACAACAGCTATCAGCAGCTCAATTCATATCAGCCCGCGCTTTTGACCAATGGATCCCCCGCAACCTTTCAGGCAGGCTTTCCGGCGCCGGTGCCCATTGTTATTCCCAGCAATGGCATCATCAGCCCCGCGCCGCTCAGCCAATCATACGTAGTTATCCCGAAAACCTATCACAATCCCTACGTAGAATCGTGGAATGTTGCTGTGCAGCAAGCGCTTCCCGGCCAATTCTCGTTCCAGGTAGGTTACGTAGCCAATCACGGTGTCCGCATAGGGGCGGCTCAAAATATCAATTTGCCGCCGGCGCTTGGCCTGGGCACCGCGGGCGAGCCCGAATATATCGCCTACAAGCGCAGCGCAGCGACCAACGTGTATTTCCTGGGATATTCCTCCAACTATCAATCTCTGCAGCTCCAGTTAAACCGCCGCTTCACCAATGGTCTGAGCATCATTACGTCATTTACCTGGGGTAAGGGCCTGGGCTACCAAACCGACGACGATGGCGGCCTCTTGTTCTGGCTTGATCAGCGGCACAACTACGCACCCAACGATTTCGATCACCGGCTCAACTTCGAGGAGAGCCTGACCTATCAACTTCCGTTTGGTCAGGGCAAGCGCTGGTTAACTTCCGGCCCCGCTTCGTACATCCTGGGCGGCTGGCAGATAGGGGCCATCGTTTCCATTTACTCGGGACTGCCCTTCAACGTAGAGGCCAACGGCGGCACCATCAACACTCCTGGACAGCAGCAGATGGCCAACCTCGTGTCCGGGTACCATGTGCTCCATGGCATCGGTGCTGGACACAACTGGTTTGATCCCACGGCCTTCGGTCAACCCGCCGGCTGCCCAAAGACAGGCGCATGCCCAATCGCGTATGGAACCACCATGGGCAATGTCGGCAGAAACGCTTACTACGGCCCCGGATACATTCAGGACAACGTCTCGCTCTTCAAAACCTTTCCCATCTGGGAAAGCGTCTCGTTGGAGATGCGCGCGGACGCCTTTCAGTTGAGCAATACTCCGCAATTCGCGAGTCCCTCATCCTCCACCACCAGCACAACCTTCGGACAGGTGACCAGCACCGTGTCTAGCGGCACTGGTACCGGCATCAATTCAATAGGAGGTGGCCGTGCGCTTCAGTTCTCGGCAACATTGCGCTTTTAGACTTTTTCGGCCGGCAAGGTCCCGCGCGCAAAGCCCTTCGACCGCTTGGAACCCATCTATTTGCCTTACGAAGGCAAACCCTAAGTCTCTCGAAAGGCCGTCTATCAAAGCGGGGAGGTCCAGAAATGGAGACCAAGGAGACTACAGCACACTCCTTCGCATTGAGGAGGAGACCCTTTCTGAAGCATAAAGCACAGCGCGCAACCGCTGAACTTGAAAGTATTTCCAAGAGTGCGGGCTGTCGGTGGTCGAGCGTATCGCGTCCGGGTCCAAGTAGCCGCATTTCTCTTGATGACACTCCCGGGATATTAGAGATTGTGAGCCGGGCTCAGAGGCCGATGTCAAGGCTCAACGACCGCGAAGCGGCGCGCGTATGCGCGGCCTTGACTCCGGCCCGGCCTCGGCTACGCTTTGGGAATCCGGGAAATGTCACATCTCACTGCAGCGCGCTGAAGCGCAAAACGGCCACGCGGTGACACAGTAGAAACCAACAGCCACCAGAACAGCCACCAAACGATTTTTGGCCTCTCATTTTCGAGAGGCCAATTTACATGTAAACTCTTTTATTTTGTGGTGCCCGGAGGGGGACTTGAACCCCCACGACCGATGAAGGTCTGCGGATTTTAAGTCCGCTGCGTCTGCCGATTTCGCCATCCGGGCCTTATATTGGAAGAATTGCTGAGCTACCTTCATCCTAAATGACGGGGCGGATTAAACGTCCGGAACGATTCCCTGATCCTCAAGAAACAAGAAGGTCTGGGAATAGCTCCCAAAGATCGAGGCGGATGCGCACGGAATTGGCTGTTGCGTCACCCGCATCGCTCTTGCCCATGGCAAGCCGCTTCGAAACCCCCGTCAAAACTTGACGCTTGGCGCCTGCTTGGAAGCCTCGCTCGCCTGGAAGTACGCATTGTCAGGCTGAAACCCGGCCATCCCAGCCCAAATGCTGTTGGGAAACTGGCGTATGAAAGTGTTGTAGTCCTGTAATGTCTGGTTGTAGCGACGGCGCTCTACCGCGATGCGGTTTTCGGAACCCTCCAGCTGGTCCTGTAACTGCAGAAAGTTCTGATCTGCTTTCAGATTTGGGTAATTTTCAGAGAGCACCAGCAGCCGCCCGATCGCCGAATCCAACTGGCCATTGGCCGCAATTTTGCCTTGTGGATCGTGAGCATTCAGCAGTGCCGACCGCGCATTCGCGATGTCAGAAAACACAGTTTCTTCATGCTTCGCGTAACCCTTTACCGTTTCAACCAGGTTCGGAATGAGATCCGCACGCCGTTGCAACACCACATCTACCTGCGACCACTGCGCATGCACGGCTTCCTGCTTCGCCACCATCTGGTTCTTAGCGCTCACATAACTGCCAAAAACCAGCAGCACGGCCAGAAAAATCACAACAACTACTGCAATTGCAATCCACAACCCACGTCTCATCACGGGCAATTCTCCTCACATACAACCTGTATTCTTCATCCAGAGACTACACGACTCCGGCCAACAAGCGAAGACGGGCCAACTACCAATCACCACCAGCGCCACCGCCGCCTGTGCTGCCACCGCCGAATCCGCCGAACCCACCGTCGCCACCACCACCGCCTCCTCCACCCCATCCCCCTCCGCGTCCGCCGCCGCCCAGAAACATTCCCAGCAGAAAGCCCAGCAATCCCGAGCCGCCCGCGCGCGCGAGAAATAGAATGACGAGAAAGATGATTACGAGCAAAAATAAGAAGCTGCCCAAGGCTCAGACGAACAGCCTGCCGTCGGGGTGGACCACGCCCCTGAAGAGGCTGCTGCAGCGTAACTCCGGCATCGCGCGCAATGATCTGCGAGATCTGACTCAACAGCCAGCGAAGCAGCATCGTCGTAATCACCGGACCGCAGATACGGAACCATCTGCCGGCCAATATCGCCAACTCTCGAATCCGGCAGGATCGACTCAAGTCCATAACCTGTCGTAATCCATCGCTTGCGATCCTGAACAGCAAGCAAAATCAGAACTCCTCGGTCCTTCTGGCCGATCTTCCACGAATCCCAGAGCTGGACCGAATAATCCTGAATCGGTTCATCATCCAGTGTCTTGATCGTCACGACCGCGATCTGCGCATGCGCCTGATGGTCCACCTGACCACAGAGCTGGTCGATTTGCTGCTTCGTTTCTGGAGACAGGACATCAGCAAATCGCTGACATAATTCGTTGGCTTTGGCAGGTCTTTGACTGCCTCTGGACGTGCGATTGCACCATGAAAGCGATCGCAAGCAGCAATACTGCGCATAGCCAGAATCTTACGGGAAATGACTAGCTTCATCTCCGCTATTCTACCTGTGCGAGCATAAAGAAAATGCTCAAGCATCATCTCGACGTGCAAATGCTGAAACATGCATCTAAACTTGGCAGCTAAGGGAGCTCCGTCATGCGCCGTCTTCTACCTCTTCCTGTGTGCCATCCTATTCCTTTCCTCTCTTGCGCAGCACTCCTGGACGCAAACACAGAAAGATCCTCTGAATGAAGAGGAAATCGACCAGGTGCGCGAATTCGGTGATCGGCCCAATGATCGAGTCAAGCTCTTCGCGAAATTCATCGAGCAGCGCATCACGGCCATCAAACAGCTTTCGACCGATAAGAAGGCGCAAAATCGATCCGCAGAATTACGCGCCAAAATCGAGGAGTTCACCCGCCTCGTCGATGAACTGCAGGACAATCTCGATACCTACGATGAGCAGCACGCCGATATTCGCAAGGCGCTGAAAGAACTGGTTCCGGCAAGCGATAAGTGGGAAGCCGACGATCCATGCAGCCTCCCTCCGATCCAAACTACGAATTCGCCCGCAAAACTGCGATCGAGGCCGCGCAGAGTATCAGCGACCAGGTAAAAACCTTCAAAAAGACCAGGAAAAATACTTCGCTGAACATAAGGATCAAGCTGGCAAAAACGGCACTGGCCCACTTAATTGCACGCCCAAAATCCGACCTCATCTGTGCTACGCTCAGATTGAGTGAACCCCGAGCTTTTGCGTTTATTTGAAGAGGAGTATCGCGCTATCCGTCCACGCGCTCCTATTCCACCCATTTATGTTCGCTATTACCGCTTCACCAGTTTGAACACGACCATCCGTCTTCGCGAAGGACAGATCAAGGTTCATCTTTCCGATCTTCTCGAAGGCGCGCCGGAGCCTGTGCTGCGCGCTATCGCACACATCCTGCTCGCCAAGCTCTACCGCAAACCGCTCGACCCGTCACACAACGCGCGCTATCGCCGATTTGCGTCGAGTGAATGAGTGCTGCGACAAACCGAGCGCATCCGCCAGATGCGCGGGCGAAAAAAAATTTCAACCTCCAAGGGCGACTATTACGATTTGGATGAAGTCTTCGAGGCCTTGAATCGCTCGGTTTTTTCACGGCCTGCTTGGCCGTCCCCTTCTTACATGGAGCGAACACAAGGCACGTCGCCTGCTCGGTCACTACGATGCGGCCCACAATACCATCATGGTGAGCCGAGTATTCGACCGCAAAAATACGCCGCGCTATGCCATCGAATATCTGATGTATCACGAGATGTTACATCTCAAGCATCCGGTTAAAGTGCGGGCGGACGTCGCTGCGTGCATCCACGCGAATTTCAGGCAGAAGAGAAACTCTTCCCAGAACTTGAGCTGGCCAAAGCGCACCTTAAGCAACTTTAGAAATAGGGAAGCGTCATTCTGACGCTGAAGGCGCAGCGAATCTCAGCGATGCCAGCTTCGCATTAATACAGCAGCGCAACCTTCCGCTTCGCCTCAAACTCATCCAACGAAACCCTCCACTCATCAGCAATTCTCGATGGATCAACTCCACTCATCAGCTGACTCCAAGCACATGGTGATTTGCAAGCAGCGCATCGATTTGCTCCAGCTTGTACTCCTGCGGATATAAGTTTGTGCAAAGCAGACGCAATTTCAATTCCCAGTTCAGGCGAATCCAGCACATTCCGGTCGATAACCAGCACCCGCACGCCATAGCAAATCTCGCCAGCATAGGGATAAGGCTTTTCTGGCATGAAATCCACCGGCAAAAACCGCACCCCGGGCAGGAATCGCTAGTTCAAATAGCGCGCGAGCTTGCGCCCATCGATCCACGGAGCGCCAAGAATCTCAAATGGAGTATCAGTCCCCCGCCCTACTGAAATATTCGTCGTCTCCACGAGTCCGAGAGCCGGATATAGCATCGCTTCTTCCATATCGCGCAAATTAGGCGAAGGATTCACCCATGTAAGCCCGGTCGAATCATACCAATCGCCGCGCTGCCATCCCTGCATCGCAACCACGGTCAACGGAGCATGCAGTTTCGCTTCACGATTGAAATATTGCGCCAATTCGCCCATCGTCATACCATGACGTACGGGCAGCGACATGTAATGCACATAGCTTTCTGCTCCCGCATCTGAAAGCGGCCCCTGCACAAACGCGCCATTCATTGGATTCGGCCGGTCCAGAACAACGATCTCAGTGCCCGTCTTTGCGGCAGCTTCCAAGAAAATAGCCCATCACCGTTTCATACGTGTAGAAGCGCACGCCAGCATCCTGCAGATCGATCACCACAGCATCGAGCGAGCGCATCGCATCGAGCGCGGTCTTCTCTGCGCATCCGTCGCGCCATAGAGACTGATAATCGGCAACCCAGTTTGCGTATCGGTGGTGTTGCCGACCTCTTCCGATCCTGGGCTCCGCGAATCCCATGCTCAGGGCTGAACAACGTCTTCAACTCAATCCCATCAGCATGGGCCAGAACATCAGTCGTCCTTCGCCCCGCCGCATCCACGCCCGTTTGGTTCGTCAGCAGACCGATTCGCAAATGCCCGCCATGCTTTTTTGCCAGCGCTCGCAACTCGGAAAAGTTATCCGCCTCCAGAACATCGATCCCTGTTTTCACTTCGCGCATTACGGGTATTCCAGCGCCGCATGCCGCTGAGGGACTCGTTGTAGCCAGTGAGTCGTGCCGAAAGTTTCCCACCAGTCGGGAACAATGCCAAGCCCAGATGCTGCCGCATTCGCAATCTTTCTGCGCAACGCAACCGTGCTCTTCCCTCCATTCGGATGCACCGCGTTTGTCAGCACAATCAGTATAGCTATCCGAGACAGGATCGATCCACAACGATGTTCCTGTAAACCCCGTATGCCCGAACGATCCCACCGGAAAAATCTCGCCGCGATTGCTCGAATACGGCGACTCGATGTCCCATCCAAATCCGCGCAACGCAGTCGCCGTAGCAGGCTGCTCCGGCGTCACCATCTTCTGCAGCAAGGCCCGCGATACCGGAAACCGACTCGGCCTTCCCGCAAGGCGATCCAGCAGATTCTGCGCGTAGACGGCAACATCGTCCGCCGTGCTGAAGAGCCCTGCATGCCCGGCCACTCCGCCCATCCGCCGCGCCGTTGGGTCATGCACCACTCCGCGCAGCATCACACCATGCTCATACTGCGTCGGCGCAATCCGATCACGCCATTCAACCGGAGGCAGATAGCGCGTATGCCGCAACCCAAGCGGCACGATTATATTCTGCCGAACATATTCGTCCTCGGGATGCCGGAAAGCTTTTCCACCAGCGCCCCCAGCACGATGTAATTAATGTCGCTGTAAACGAAGCGAACGCCAGCCGGCGTTGCGGGCTCAATCGCAAATGCCAGCCGAAACGCCTCTGCCTTTCCTTCCCATGGCTGCTCCAGCGAAAGATCCGGTGGTAATCCGGAATAGTGCGTCAGCAACTGCCGAATCGTAATGTCCTGCTTGTCGTTCGCCGCAAAATCAGGCAGATACTTCGCCACGGGATCGTTGAAGCTCAGTTTCCCCTGCTCGGCGAGCTTCATCACAGCCGTCGCCGTCATCATTGGCTTCGTCAGTGAGGCCATGTCGAAGACGGTATCCAGAGTCATCGCTTCGCGCACAGGTTCCAGCGAGCGCTCCCCATAAGCTTTGCGGAAGACCACATGTCCACCATGTCCAATTTCGACAACCGCTCCAGGAATCTGCCCCTGCTCTACAGCTTGTCCGACCAGCGTATCAATGGTTGAGAAGTCCGGCCTTTGCCCGAATGCACAACAACCCGCACTTGCAACAGCCAGAAACACCACCCATCGACCGCGCATCATCTACAATTCGCTCCTCACACTGTTACGTTTTCCTAAACAAGGCTCGACAAGTATCCAATTCCAAACGTCACAAGTGCACCGATTGCGACATACCACGTCCAGGCAATCTTCGGTAAAACTATGCTGTGCCCCAACACTGTCGCGTGAATCTCCGAGCTTTGCCGCCAAAGCAGCAGATTCAGCACGCACCCAAAAAGCAAACCGATCATCGTGCCACTTTCATTCGCGCGTTCTGTGAGAGTGCCCAGCAGGAAAACGCCCAGCATCCCTCCCCAAAGTACCGACGCAATGGAAAGCCCGATCTCCAGGACATGCCCACTCCCACGCGAAACAATAGCCAGAGCCAGAAGAACGGCAGCCCAGCCCACTGTCATCAGCCGTGAGAGCCGAGTCTTATGCGATTCACTCACATCCGGTCGCCGCAACAAATAAAAATCCACCATCGAGGTCGAGGCCAGCGAGTTCAACGCTGCGCTCAGGTTTGACATCGCCGCAGCAAGGATCGCGGCAATCATCAACCCTGAAATACCTGCCGGCATCTGCTGCACAATGAATTGAGGAAAGAGACGGTCCGCGCTTGCCACATGCGGCGTCGATCCCGCCTGTTGGTAATAGACATACAACCCAGCGCCAATCAAGAGAAAGAGCGTGAACTGGATAAAAATCACGACTCCGCTTGAGAGGAGCGCCAACCGCGATTCGCGCAGGTTCTTAGCCGCAAGCAGACGCTGCACCATCAGCTGATCGGTTCCGTGACTCGCCATCGTCAGGAAGCAGCCTCCGATGACACCGGCCCAGAATGTATAAGTCTGCGATATAGAAAGCGAGAAGTGAAAGACCGTCAGCTTCCCTGCCGACGAAGCAACGGACAGTAAGGTATGCGCTCCGCCAGGAATATGCCTGCACACTGACCACAAGCTGACCAGCGTCCCCAGCACATAGAGAAACATCTGCAGCACATCCGTCCAGATGACAGCCTTCATGCCGCCCTCGAATGTGTAAAGCAGCGTAAGCAGCGACAGAATAACGATCGACGCAACATCACCCGTGCCCAGCGCGACACCAACGACAATCGCAACAGCAAAGACTCGAACACCCTCCGCCGCAGCGCGCATCACGAGAAACAGCAGCGCCGTAAGCCGATGCAGGCGCGTCCCAAAACGTTCGCCGATCAACTGATAGGCAGTCATCAGATCGCCGCGAAAATACCGCGGCAGAAACAGAATGCAAATCACGATCCGCCCCAGCAGATATCCAATCGCTATCTGCAGAAAGCCGAAGTCGCCGGTAAACGCAATGCCGGGCACGCTGATAATCGTCAGCGTGCTCGTCTCCGCGGCAACAATCGACAACGCAATCGCCCACCATGGAATATTGCGGTCAGCAAGAAAGTAGCTCTTGATCGACCGCTCTCCCTGCTTGCGAAAGCTCAGCCCAAACCACGTGATCCCTATCAGATAGAGAACGACGAGAACCAGATCAACAGTGCGAAGCGGTATATGCATCAGTGACCGTTACACATTATTTAGCCGAGCTAACCCGCGCGATCCCTAGGGACTCCGGCGAAGGCAGCGTATGCGTCGCAATCCATTGCTGGCGTGCGCCTTGCAGCTTTTCTGCGCGAACAATCCACAGCTGCATGGCTACATCGTATTCAGCCATCACGTTGTCCAACCAATAGGGGCGATTCTCCCTGAGCCATGCATCTTTGAAAAGATCACGGATGTATCCATAGCCGTCCCGAAGATCCTGGCAGCGACCATTCACCCCTGAAAGGTTCCACAGCCTGCCGGATATATGTTTCCGCGTCTCCGCATCGTTCTGCGCCTGATACAGCTTTTGATACCCCTCCGCGATATCTCCAGCCGTCTGAAACTTGAAAGCGATGAAATCCATTCTCCGAGCGCCCAGCTCCATCGCGTCTACAGCCTCAGGCTCGCGCAGATTCCCAGCCTGCCGCGCCTGCGCAATCAGCGTCAAGGCATGCTCCGCATTCGCTCTCACTTCCGGCAGTGCCGGCGCGATCTTCGCCGCCGTCTCTTGCCCTTCCGCGCTCCACGGATCAAGCCAGAACAGTGCATCCCGCGCGTCCTCCACTCCCGCCTTCTCGAAAGCAAGATGAGCCTGCATCAACGCAAGTTGTGCCTGATCCAGATCGCCAGTCGCATCGCCATGAAAGACCTTCCCATAGTTTTGCTGAAATTCGGCAATATCGCTCGAACCAGGCTGCCATCCAGCAGCGGCGCCAAACAGAATGCCGTACCAGTCTTCCGCAAACAACCCTTCGCCATCGTCATCCCAGATGGTGTTGAGCATGCCCGTGCTCCCTGCCTTCTGCCCGGCGGCAACAAACCCCTGAATGTTCTTGAGCGCCAGATTGTTATTCGGATAGACCCGGTTCCAGTTGTTCACGCCCGGCGCGACCCACGTTTCCATGCCTGCATTCGTGTAAGGATCAAGCCACTTGCTGAAGCTCTCTTCCGGCTCGTAATGCCATGCGACCGCGATCATGTCCTTCGGCAACTTCGGCACAAGTGCCGGATCGTTCATCGCCATGTCGCCCCAGAAAAGTAGCCTGCGATTCAGCGGCGCAAGCTCCGTATGAATCTTCGTAAGAAAGTCGATATAGACAGCGCCGAGTCCGCGCTGCTTCACCTCATCGGCGGTCTTTCCCTGTCCCAGCTCAAATGTCTCATCCGCACCGATATGCAGAAATGGCCCGGGAAAAATCGCCGCAAGCTCCGTAAACCACTCCTTGATCACCTGCAGCGACCCAGCCTCACCCGGAGCCAAACACAGAGCCGCTCGGGAACCTCCGCCAGGTGCGCGTATTGCTGCCACGTCAGCACATGATGCAGATGCCCGAATGCTTCCTGCTCCGGCACGATCGTCACGTGATACTGCCTCGCATACTCGACCAGCGCCTCCGCATCCGCCTTCGATATCGAACCGCCCGGCAGCGCCGGCAGCGGATTCGAAGCATACTGCATCGTGTTCTCGAAATAAGGCGAATACACATTCAGCTTGTAAGCCGCAAATGTGCGAATCTGCTTCTTCTGGAATTCCAGCGTCGGCACAGGCCCGCGCGAAAGGTCATCATGCACGCCGCGATATTTCATCGCTGGCCAGTCGCGAATCAGGCACCCCTGAAAAACCGCGACGATCCCCGGTGCCTGAAACCAGTTGCTTCGCCGTCTGCGCTCCATAGAAGACTCCCGTCGCTGTATGTGCAATAACATAGACGCCGCCCTTCGATGTTAAGAGGAATTAGCCCTCATCCATCATCTGCTGATCGAAGGAAAGCCTCTCGTCAGTCAGCAGACGCTTTGCTGCCGAAGAGGTATCCCGCAGCAGATAGACACGAGCGCCTTTCGCCGAGCGCGCAATGCCCTGCTCCCTCAGGAACGCAAGCAGGTCTCACCGGCAAAAGAATCGTCTGCATCTTTTGTTGGGACGGAAAGCGAGACGCCGCGAGCCAGCGACAAATTCCTCGCGGCTTTGGAATTCGCGTGGCTCGGGAATCATCGACGGCCGCTGCGCCTGAGCACCGACGGCGAAGGCCGCACCAACAACGGCCGCACTAAGAGCAAGAGAGCGAAGATAAGTCTGGATCACCTTGTCAGAGTTCCCGCGAAAAGTATTGGCCTTCTGCAGAAAAGACTTAAGACAAGAGCATACCGATTACAAGTTCAAACGCAAAGCGACGGCCTTCACGACCAACCTAAATAAAAAGGGCGCTCGATCGTCGAGCGCCCTGATTGAGAGTCGATTCGCGATTTTACGGAGCACCCGAGCCCACCGACCGGCTCTGTGTGATGTAATTCGCCGCCTGTGTGGTGGAACTGCTTCCTGCATATTGCGTCGTGGTATGCACATCCACGCCATTCCCCTGCAGCAGAATCGAGGACGTCACAATGTCCGTGTCCGTGCGAATCACCGTCAGATAAGGGCTGTCCTGCGCGATCGTATAAACCTTGCCAATTGGCGCGTTGTAAGTGGAGGCGATCGAGCGCGGATGCCCATTCACAGGCAGCACTGACTCTACCGTGAAGCTCGAAAGATTCACGACCGTGACCGTTCCATCTCCCTCATCGGCGACATAGGCGCGGCTTCCATCCTGCAGCACCGTTACCGCCGCCGGATGGCTTCCGGGATTCAACTTTCACCGTCGCCAGCACCTGCCCGAAGTTCGCCGTGTCCGTAAAGCCTTCGACTGGGCCGTTAATGCTCACATTGATGATGCTGATTGAATCGTCATCGTAGTTCGCCGTTACCAGCAGCGCCGCCGGCGTATAGATGTCTGCATATACCGGGACCCTTGCCCACGTTGATCGTGGCATTCGTCATGTACTGGCTCTGCGAATCGGTATCGAGCTGGTTCTTGACGCTGTCAATGACAGTAAGCGTTCCGCTGCCGCGATTCAGGATGAACGCCCGGCGCGCATCGGCAGTCATCAATCCATAAACAGGGCAAATGCCAACCGGGAGCCGGCTGTTCACCGTGTTCGTGGACACCTGAATTCCGTCGGCCTCGCCATTCGTCGTCACAGTGGTTGCGGAGCTCGGATCGCATTGCCCCCAAGTCACGCCACTTCCATCTGTGCTGTTCCCTTGGCTGATCGAGTAAACATATTGGGCACTCGTGTTGCCGATGACATTGATTACGCTCGGAGCAACCGGGATCTCCTGCTTGAGAGATGTCGGACTTCCGGTTAGCGCCCCAATCGCCGTCCGGTTCTGCTCAACTACGTACTGACCTGCACTGGCCACCAGCAAATTGGTCGGCAGTGTATTCACACTGCCTGGATTTTGCGGAAGGGTTGTGGTCAGAACATTTTTCGATTGCAAAGTCGTGCTCAACGGAACCGAGCTGACCGTGCCGTCGCAATTCGTGCTGTACGCAGTGGAACCCGTCGCATCTAGCGCAAAGGTCAGCGGACCGGTGCCGACAATAGCCTGCGCCATCACGGCGTCGCCGGAAACATCCAGCAGGGTGACAACTCCCGGCTGAACATAAGGTGTTCCCGGGCAAGGAGTCGTTCCCGTCTGCTGCGTCAGCCCGGGCTGGGAAAAAGCAACTACATATGCGGTCGGCTGGGGTGCCGGCCCGGTAGGAGCAATAGGCGTTACAACTGGACGATACTGGTTGCCGCATCCAGAAACACCCGCCAAAGCCAGCACCCCGGCGGCAAACCATGGGCCCTTAGGCCCGGTGACACTTCGCACTCTCAGACACCTCATTCAGCAACGAATCCTGCACCGGCACTTCCAAATCTGCTCAAACCGAGGCCTGTACTTCCACTGACCTTCACTGCAAGCAAAAGGTCAACTGGCAAACTACGGCAAAGCCTGCAACAATCGGGACAAAATGCCTTGAAAGTTAGATTGTAAATCACTCACGCATTTCGATTTGCCTCACACGCCAGGAAAACCCCGATGCACCAGAAAAACCGCTCAGACCCAACGCTGCATTGGCAATCGCAATTGCTTCTACTGATTGTAGTGCCTGCCTCCTGCCTCTGGATATTCCTGCAGGCCACGAATGCTTGGGCCTTTCACGATCCAGTTCTTCTGCAGATGGCCGCAATCAGCATCGCCTTTGGACTGATAGTCTGGCTGCTGCGCGCAGCCACACCATACGCAGCAGTGACCGGGGCCATCATCGCGGCTTGTCTCTACCTGCGCACGCCCGGCTGGCGAACCGCGCTCTTTCCCCTCATCTTGATGCTCATCCTCACGCTGGCGGCCACACGTATCGGTCGAGCGCACAAAGAAAATCTTGGCACCGCCGAGGCCAGGCACGGACGAAAAGCATCCCAGGTAGTTGCCAACCTTGGAGTAGCCGCGCTAGCTGCGATTCCACTGACTGCAAGCCAGCTCTTCACCCCATCGGCGCGAACTCAGGCCGCATCCTTAGCTGCCATTGCAGCGGCCCTGGCCGAAGCCGCCGCCGACACTCTGTCTTCTGAACTAGGCCAGGTCTTCGGCGGTCAGCCACTGCTGATCACCACTCTCAAGCCCGTCCCAGTGGGAACCGACGGCGGCATCACGCTCGCCGGAACAGCCATCGGATGCATCGGCGCCGCCATCGTCATCGCAGTCTCCGCCATCACCTTTTCCCTTAGCTTGAAAATATCGGCCATCGTCTTCTCAGGCGCTGTCCTCGGCCTCTTCGCCGACAGCCTTCTCGGAGCCGCCTTCGAACGCCGCGGCTGGCTGAACAACGACGCCGTCAACTTCCTCTCAACGCTGATCGCCGCTCTAGTCGCCGGATGGATCGTATCGCGCTAAAAGAAAACGGATGTCATCCTGACCCTGACTCTGAGTGCACCGAAGAGGAAGGGGAAGGATCTGCTTTTCCTCTCGCAGAAGCACGAAAGCGGGTGCCCCATCCTTTCGCGCATTTTGCGAAAGGGTGGGAAAGCAACGCCCTTCCCCGCTCGCGTCTAAACACAAACCAACAGATCAGTGCAAATGCAATCGCCAAGCCGTGTAGCTGACAATCTCATGCGCCATGCGCGAAAAAGAGTCCTGCCAGCTTACGCTTCGCCCCACCGGCCGCGGCGAAGTATAGACATGCAAACCCAGCCGTTCACACAGCGCATGAATACGAAACAGATGCGTCCCGTCGCTCACCACAATGATGCGGTTCAGATGGTTCTTCCGCGCAATCACCGCGAGCCGGGCCGTCGATTCCTCCGTGTTGTCGCTCTGTGTTTCCGCAATAATCGCCGTCTCCGGAACCCCATGGGCAAGCAAGTAATCATGCCCCACGCCACCCTCGGAGTGCTGATCCCCTTCATCACCGCCCCCCAGAGTAATCACCGTCGGAGCCAGCTTGCGGCTATAAAGATCGAGTGCATGATCCAGTCGCGCCCGCAGCACGGGAGACGGCCGCCCGTCATATTCCGCTGCCCCAAAAACAGCGATTGCATCCGCCGCCCGCGCCTCGTCGCGGTCCGCAAAATAGCGAATCTGGCCATAGACCCAGCCGGTCCACGCCAAGCTTCCAGCAAGCACAATTAGAATGACGCTCCCCAACAGCCGGCTCGCCGCGCCGCCCCGCCGCAGATTTGTGTCAGGAACAATCATGAAACGGAACCAGGGACTCAAGGATGCTGCAGTGCCAAAGCAATTTCATGCGTCGCAATCGCGCCTTCGCGCAGAATCTGCCAGCGCTCTTCGCCGCCCGAAAGATCGACAATAGTAGTCGGTAAACTGCGGCCCGTAGGCCCTCCATCCACAATCAAAGGAATCCTGTCGCCGATCTGGTCGCGCACGCACGCGGCGTAGGTACACTCCGGCGCACCCTGCAGGTTGGCAGAGGTAGCCGTAATCGGCAGGCCAAACGCGTCCGCAACCGCGCGCGGAATCACCGCATCCGGAATACGCAACGCCACGTTGCCGGTATTCGCCGTCACTCGCAGCGGCAGCCGCGAACTCGCCTTCACAATCAGCGTCAAAGGACCAGGCCAGAACTTCTCCGCCAGGCGGTCGAAGCTCGTCCCCAGATCGCGCGCCAGTTCGTATGCCTGCGACACGTTGCCGATCAGCAGCGACAGCGGCTTATGCTTCAAGCGCGATTTGATCTCGTAAATGCGCTCCACCGCGCGCAGGTTCACAGGGTCAACTGCCAGCCCATAAAAAGTGTCCGTTGGCATTCCGACAACTTTGCCGCTGCGCAAACACGAGACAACGTACTCAACACGCTCCGGCTCTGGTTCATCCGGATGTATGCGCAAAATCTCCGCAGACAAGGCAACTCCTTCAGGAATTCCAGCGCGTAAACGGCAGACGAAAGCTGGCATGGACAGGGTAGAATCGCACCCATGCAACCGGCTTCAAATCACGCGCATGTTCGCATTGTACAAAGCCGGCAGAACGCCCGGGTAAAAGAATTACGTGCCGCACTCCGGAAAAGCGAGAAGACCGACTCCGGACTGGTCGCCCTCGAAGGCCAGCACCTCGTCGAAGAAGCCCTCCGCAGCGGTCTGCGTATTGTCAAACACTCTTCGTCCGCAGCAGCAGCCTCAACCTTATCGACAAACTTCCGCTGCAGCCCAAAACCGAAATCCTCGAACTGCCACCCGACATCTTCGCAAGCGCCGTAACAACTGAATCACCCCAGCCCATCGCAGCCCTCGCTGAAGCCCCAGCCTTTACACTCGACGACATGCTGGCAAAACCGCACCCGCTGATCATCGTCTCTGCCGGACTGCAAGACCCGGGCAACCTCGGCACCATCGTTCGCTCCGCCGAAGCCTTCGGCGCAAGCGGAGTCATCGCCCTCCCCGGCACAGTAAGCATCTGGAATGCGAAAGCTCTCCGCGCCTCATCAGGATCTGCATTCCGGCTCCCTGTCGTATCCGCAACCCTCAAAGACCTCTTTACTACCCTCCGCGCCAATCGAATCCGCACCCTCGCCACCACAGCCGACGGGGGCACACCAGCGCAACAACTCGATCTCACCCAACCCTTAACGCTCTTTATCGGAAACGAAGGCAGTGGCCTGTCACCGGAACTCCTCAACCAGTGCGATGACCGAATCACGATCCCCACTCCCGGCCCCGTCGAATCTCTAAACGCCGCCATCGCCGCCAGCATCCTGCTCTACGAAGCCTCACGCCAGCACCAAAAACCTAATCACGGTTGACAAAGGGGATCTCGTAAGACCAGGTCAAGAAGCGGTCTGGTCTGAAAGAAGACCTCAGCAGGCTTGCTAGGCTCAGCATTGGGATGCACCACGCGAAGCCCAGGCAACGAATTCAGATATTGCAGGAAATACCGCGGGCCATCGAGATTGAAGCTGGCTCCCCCGGGGTTTCGGTACTTGTAGTTGCCATTCGGTAGTTCCTCCCATGCGCGCTTGAAGGGCTTCGAGTGAATGTATCCTTCGAAGGTCATCTTGAAGACAACGGTAGGGTACACAGGCGGAAAAAGGTCGGTCGATGTGGGCTTGAAAGGCGGAGTAAAACGGATGTCCTCAACTCCGCCAAAGTTCACGAAGACGGAAAGCGTGCGCCGATCGTGAGCCTGCGTACATTCCATCACCAACGTAGGACAGGACCGAGGCGTTGCCTCCTCCAACGAAGCACTCGTCGCAGAGTCGGCACAAAGAAAGAGCCGCAGGTATTCAGTGCCAGAGCCAACATCCGTGCCATGAAGACGAAAGAGCCCGGACGCAAGCCGGACAAGCTGAGGAGAATCATCCTGCGCCCATCCAGAGTTGGCGAGAAAAACCAAAGCAAAGAAAAAACGCCAGCGAAGCATCGACGAATCCCAACAAAACCGAGTCAAAAGCTGGAAGCCAGCATACCCTGAAGATCGCAAAGCACACGCCTCTTTTGTGCATTTCTTGCCGGCGTTAGCACGAAAAAGGGTGCCCCATCCTGGTCCTGAGCGAAGTCGAAGGAAGTCAGGGTGGGAAACCTCAATCAAAAACCAGCCATAGAGCACCGGATCCTTGGCGCAGTCACCACATAATCTGCAATCATCTAATCAGGAAGATGAGCCTCTTCGGCAACACCCCGGACCTCGCCACGCCAGCAAAACACGCGCCCCTGGCCGAGCGCATGCGCCCGCATACACTCGACGAATTCGTAGGCCAGGAACACCTTCTCGGCCCCGGCAAACCGCTCCGCGTGCAAATCCAGCGCGACGATGCCTCATCCATGATCTTCTGGGGCCCTCCCGGTGTCGGCAAGACCACCCTCGCCAAGATCATCGCCGAAACCACCCGCGCCAGCTTCATTGAGTTTTCCGCCGTTCTCTCCGGCATCAAGGAAATCAAAGCCGTCATGGCCGACGCGGAAAAAGCCGCAACCTACGACTCGCGCACCATCCTCTTCGTCGATGAAATTCACCGCTTCAACAAAGCGCAGCAGGACGCATTCCTCCCCTACGTCGAGCGCGGAACCATCCGCCTCATCGGAGCAACAACCGAAAATCCCTCCTTCGAAATCATCTCCGCGCTGCTCTCCCGCTGCCGAGTCTACACGTTGCACGCGTTGACCGACGAACAAATCCTCCACCTGCTCGAACGCGCTCTCGCCGACGAAAAACGCGGCCTCGGTGTGCTCCATATTGAAGCAGACCAGGAAGCACTTGAACTGCTGGCCGGCTACTCCAACGGAGACGCCCGACACGCCCTCAACGGCCTCGAAGTAGCCGCAAGACTAGCGCAATCGGCAAAAACGAAGATCACCAAGGAAATCGCAACAGAAGCCCTGCAACAACGCGTCCTGCTTTACGACAAGCAGGGCGAAGAGCACTACAACCTCATCTCCGCGCTGCACAAATCCGTGCGCAACAGCGACGCCGACGCCTCGCTCTACTGGCTCGGCCGCATGCTGCAATCCGGCGAAGACCCGATGTACGTCGCACGCCGCGTCATCCGCATGGCTGTTGAGGACATCGGCCTCGCCTCACCCGAAGCCCTCAACCTCTGCCTCTCCGCAAAAGACGCAATGGATTTCCTTGGCTCACCCGAAGGCGACTTGGCCCTCGCGCAGGCAGTCGTCTATTTGGCCCTCGCGCCCAAATCCAACGCCCTCTACACCGCCTATGGCGAAGTCCTCTCCGACATCGAGCACACTCGCGCCGAACCCGTCCCACTGCACCTGCGCAATGCGCCAACGGGCCTGATGAAGACCCTCGGCTACGGCAAGGATTACAAATACGCGCACGACGAAGAAGGCCGCATCGCCGACATGGAGTGCCTGCCGGAAAGCCTGCGCAACCGCACCTACTACCACCCCACCGCCGAAGGCCGCGAAAAGCTCCTCGCGCAGCGCATGGAAGAGATTCGCAAAATCAGAGAAGCGAAGAGAAGACCTGCTCAATAGAGCGCGCTTTGGAATCACCGATGGCGGCTTCAAAATATTAAAGTAAATGTTGAATAATTATGCTCTAACATAGAGAAAAATAGCGAACATGACGGCCATTCTGTTAGCCACCAAGGCCAGGAAGTCAATTCTGCTGAGGCGGTTGAATAATGGAAAATGCGGCACCCTGATGGTCAGCCAACACCGACATCTGCATACCTCCGGGAGCCGTCATAAGCACCATACCGCCTATTTCCTTCGCCCTGGCAGTGACTGCGGGGGCGTCCGCCACCATGAAAAAGAGCATCCAGTGTGGAAGCGTCTCCGGCGGGCGGAACGCTGCGGGTGTGACTCCGCCAATCGCCTTTCCTCCGCTCTTGATAACCAGATACTCCGGCGGATATTTCTCGTCCGGCGCAATCTGCCAGCCAAAAAGCGCCTCGTAGAATGTCTTTGCCCGGTCCGGATCTGGACTGCTCAAGTCCGCCCAGCAGAACGTACCGCTCTCATGCTCGATTGCCGTGCCGGAATGCGAACGAGCCTCCCAGACGCTGATGACAGTTCCCGTTGGGTCCTGAATGACGGCCATCCTTCCAAACCCGCCCGCGTCGAAAGGTCCCGCCACCACCTTCCCGCCGAGTTCTGTCGCGCGCGCAGCAGCATCATCCGCGCTCGCCACAGCGACATAGAGATTCCAGTGCGGCGGAACCATCGCCCGCTCTTCGGCACTGGCCGTATAGGCGGCCGCCACATCGCTGCCATTCAAACTGAAGATTGTGTAGGATTGGTCGGGCCCGGTTGGAAAATCCGTGGCGGCCCACCCAAACAAAGCAGAGTAGAAGTTCTTGGCGCTCTCCTGGCTGCTCGTCGAAAGCTCTACCCAACAGAACATCCCCGGCGCATGCTGTTCGACTTTTGGCATGCGCCGGATTATAGCCTCGCTGTATTACCCGTGAGCAATCGAAATCAGAAACGTATTTCGATCCGACTTTACTGATACTTCACCGAACAGCCATAGGGCCGCGTGGAGGAAGTCGCCACCGGCTTCCCTGCCATCGCCTCACTCAGCGCCTGCGAGACATAGTTTTTCGACGACTTGATATCTTCGGGATCCGTCGTCGCATGATCGTCAATCGCCCCGGCATAGATCAACTTTCCTGAAGGATCGATCACAAACATGTGCGGCGTTGTCTTCGCCTCATACGCGTGTCCGATCACACCGGTCGGATCGAGAAGCACCGCAGTAGGAGCGGCATGTTCTTTGCCGACATAGGCATTTTCCTGAGAGGCAGTCATGTATCCCTGCTCGCCGGGAGCCGAAGAAAGCACAGTCAGCCACACGACGCCCTTGGCCGTCCACTCCTTTTGCAGAGCCTGCATATTGCCGCTTTCATAGTGCTTCTGGGTGTAAGGACAGCCGTTGTTCGTCCACTCCAGCACAACATATTTGCCCTGATACTCAGAGAGCTTCTGCGTCTTGCCGTTGGAGTCCGTTCCGGTAAAGTCCGGAGCTGCATTGCCTACGCGGACCGCGTAAAAGCCACAGAACGGCAAAAGCCGCCGCCAGCACGCCCACAGATAAAAAAGATTTGCGAATCATACACACCTCGCAAGGAAGGCCCGTAACTTGCAGATACTTATTTTGACGCGAATTTCCACTGTCAGTCGATAAAAGTGTGACGAAATTCGAAGGCAAAGTGGCAAATCGAGCCACATATCGGGGTGCCCCATCCTGACAAAGTCAGGGTGGGGTTGTTCGAACCGCTCACTTCACCTGCGGAACAGGCGAGGATTGCGATCCGCAAACTGCCCCTGGTGCCAATAGGGATAAACCGGCGGCACGGCGCTCGCCTTATCCAGCTTCGCCACCTGCTCCGCCGTCAGATTCCACTCCGCGGCAGCAAGATTCTGCTTCAGCTGCTCCTCGTTGCGCGCACCGATAATGACGCTTGCAATCGTCGGCCGCTGCAGCAGCCAGTTCAGCGCAACCTGCGGAACCGTCTTCCCTGTTTCCTTCGCGACCGCATCGAGCGCATCCACCACCTTGTACAGATACTCATCCTCAACCTGCGGCCCGTACTCGGCTGTCTTGTGCAGGCGGCTCGTCTCCGGCAGCGGATGCCCGCGCCGAATCTTGCCCGTCAAACGCCCCCATCCCAGCGGACTCCAGACCAGCGCGCGAAACCTTCTGATCCAGACCCAGCGGCATCAACTCCCACTCATACTCGCGCCCCACCAGCGAGTAGTACACCTGGTGCGCCACATACCGCGCCCATCCATATCGCTCCGAGACCGACAGCGACTTCATCAAGTGCCAGCCGGAAAAATTCGAGCACGCAATGTAGCGGACTTTGCCCTGGTGCACCAGCGTATTCAGCGCATCCAGTGTCTCCTCAACCGGCGTCGTCGCGTCAAACCCATGCATATGATAAATGTCGATGTAATCCGTCCCCAGCCGCTTCAGGCTCGCATCGCACTGCTGAAGCAGGTGATAACGCGACGACCCCACGATCGTTCGGACCATCACCCATCTTGAATGTCGCCTTGGTCGAGATCAGCAGCTTCTCGCGCTTGCCCTCGATGGCTTTCCCTAACACTTCCTCGGCCAGCCCAGTCGAATAGACATTCGCCACATCAAAAAGGTTCACACCCGCGTCCAGGCACAGATCGACGAGCCGTTTCGCCTCCGCCACATCCGTATCGCCCCAGGCTTTGAAAAATTCGTTGCCGCCGCCAAAAGTTGCCGCGCCAAAACTGAGCGCAGAAACCTTCAGTCCCGAATAACCAAGCTGTCTATATTCCATGCGCCAGTAGATGCAGGTACGGATCGAGGCGCAAAGATCACATCAAAGAGATCGTCATTCTGATCGACCGTAGGGAGGAAGAATCTCGAGCGATATGGCAGTAGCCGAGATGCTGAAATGATGCCACCGCATAATGTTCTATCTCATTTAGTTCAACGGAGGAATGACCGACGGCGGAATCGGCATGTTCACTTTCGGCTTGCGAAACGCATAAATGACCGCCAGCAGCGGCGGAGCCAGCAGCACTCCCCAGAAAGGAATGACGATCCCAAGCACGATCGGCGCAAGAATCGAAGCCCAGATCGGCACGCGCGCTGAGCGCTTCATCAGCATGGGCTGCAGCACCAATTGATCGATAACTACGATCACCGCATACAGCCCGAGAACAAAACCCAGCCTCTCCAGGTCCTTCCCGTCACCAGAATGCAGAAGACCGGACCGATCAGCGCAATCACCCCGCCAAAGTTTGGGATGAAGGTCATCAACCCGCCCAGCAGCGCCCACACGGGAAAGAGCGGCACATGCAGCAGCCACAACCCGATCAACCACATCACCGCAACACACAAGGCCTCAATCGAAACAGCGCGCCACCAGTTCACCAGCGCAGTTCCCGCCGTGCGTCCCGTCGTCTTGAGATCAAAGCCGCCCATGAATTTCCTCAGTATGCTTTAGAGTCATTGTTCCGGCAAAAGATGGTCTTTCTAGACGCCGTCATGAGCGACATCCAGAACTCCATCCTGCAGGTCATCAAACTGCGTTGTGAGCGCACCGCAACCGCAACCGATTGACATGGAATTTGCGGCAAATCACGCTCCAAAACTGCTAGCCTAGAAGTATGAAATTCGGCGTCCTCGTTTTTCCCGGCTCCAACTGCGATCACGACACCTATAACGTCGTCTCCGAAATCGCCCAGCAGCCGGTAACCCTCCTCTGGCACGATTCTCCGAGCCTCGAAAACTGCGACGCCATCCTCGTTCCCGGCGGCTTTGCCTATGGCGATTACCTCCGCACCGGCGCCATCGCCCGCTTTTCGCCCGTCATGCAGTCGGTAAAGAAATTCGCCGCCGACGGCGGCCTTGTGCTCGGCATCTGCAACGGCTTTCAGATCCTCACCGAAGCCGGCCTTTTGCCCGGCGCGCTGATGCGCAACGCCGGACTGAAATACTCTGCAAGCAGGTTTATCTGCGCACGGAAACGACCGATACGCCCTTTACCCGCACGCTGAACAAGGACGAGGTCGTCAAGATTCCCATCGGCCATATGGAAGGCAACTACTTCTGCGACGCCGAAACCCTGCCGCGCTTGAACGCGACGACCGCATCGTCTTCCGCTACTCGACACCGACAGGCGAAATCACGCCGGAAGCAAACCCAAAGGCTCGCTCGGCAACATTGCAGGAATCCTGAATGAAGGCCGCAACGTACTCGGAATGATGCCGCATCCAGACCGTTCCTCGGAAAGCCTGCTCGGCTCCAGTGGACGGCTACAAGATTTTTGCATCTATGGTATTAGCACTGCAGGAGAAAGAGGGCCAGACCCCCGCGACCTCATGAATTCGCAGTATCGTAAGGGGAACCTTAGAACGGAATGATCGATATTCATCATCACCTGCTTTTTGGACTCGATGACGGCTCCCCCGATCTGGACACCTCAGTTGCCATGGCTGAGATGGCTGCCGACGACGGCATCACCCACATCGCCTGCACCCCGCATGCCAACCACAGATATCACTTCGATCCGGCGGTAAACGCTGAGCGCCTCGCGCGAACTTCGCCAACAGCTCGATGGCAGGCTTATGCTCGGCCTTGGCTGCGACTTCCACCTCTCCTACGACAACATCGAAGACGCGCTGAAGAACCGCGACGAAATACACCATCAACCAGAAGCAATATCTGCTGGTCGAGTTCGCGGACCTGATGATCCCGCAAAACATGACCGACACCTTCTATGAAATGAAGATCGCCGGCACGCAGCCCATCATCACCCACCCCGAGCGCAACCACACCATCCAGCGCACCCCCAGCCGCATGATCGACTGGCTGCGCGAGGGCTGCCTGGTGCAGATCACCGCCTCATCCCTTACCGGACGCTTCGGCCGCACGGCCCAGGCCATGGCCTTCAATTTCTTCGAGAAGAAACTGGGTCCACTTTATCGCGACCGACGCGCACAACCTCAACTCGCGTCCGCCCATCATGAGCGAGGCCTACAAGATCATCGAGAAAAATACGGAAAGGAAACCGCCGAGCGCGTCTGCGTCACGAATCCTGGGGCTGCTTTCCATGGCGCGGAATTCCCGCCGCAGCCCGAGATGCTGGGCCTTTACGACGAGCCGGGAACACAACCGCGAAAGGGCCTCTTAGGCCGCCTGTTTTCCGCAAAATAACCTGACCAGAACGCAGGGAATGTCCATCTATGGACATTCCCTGTCCGCAAATGAACGTTAATCTGCGTCTCCATCCAAGTACGAAAGTATTCGTATCAATTAGTTAGCTGTCCGGGAACATGGCCCGCTCATTTGCTCGTATGCCTGGGAGAGGCTCATTAATGCAAACCCTGCGCCAAGACATCTCCTACGCATGCGCCAGATGCGGCTGTCCCCTGTCTTCACGCTTCACCGCCATGCTGACGCTCGCGCTCGGCATTGGCGCAACGACCGCGATCTTCTCGCTGATCCATACCGTCATGCTCAAGTCGCTGCCGGTTGTCGATCCGTCGCGCCTCTACCGCATCGGCGACGGCAACGACTGCTGCGTAGAAGGCAGCCCGCAGGACAACTGGGGCATGTTCTCCTATCCGTTCTATCAGCTCATGAAGAAGAACACGCCCGAGTTCGAAGAACTCGCCGCCTTTCAGGCCGGCGGTGCGCAGTTCAGCACGCGCCGCGGCGAAAGCGACCGCATCGCCAAGCCGCTGCGCGGCGAATTCGTCAGCGGCAATTATTTTTCCACTTTCGGCGTCGGCGCCTTCGCCGGCCGCACCATTCACACCCGCGACGATCAGGCTCACGCCGCCCCCGTAGCCATGCTCAGCTACCGCGCATGGCAGCAGCAATATGGATCCGACCCGAAGGTCATCGGCTCAACCTTCATCCTCGACGGCCATCCATTCACCATTATCGGCATCACTCCTCCCGGCTTCTTCGGCGAAACCCTGCGCAGCGATCCGCCCGACCTCTGGCTATCCCATCCTGCAGGAACCTGTTTTCACCGGAGCAACTCCTTCCTGCATCATTTCCAGGCATGGCTGCGCGTCATCGGCAGGCTCAAGCCAGGTGCCACCGCCGACGCCCTCGCCCGCCCGCATGACGAGCCTCATCCGGCAATGGCTCATGAATGAAAGCGACTTCCCCGCCGATTGGATGTCCGGCGATCAAAGCAGGCCTGCCCAAGCAGGTCGTCAAAGTCGTTCCCGCAGGAACCGGCGTCGGCCTCATGAAAGAGGACTACGGCAACAACCTGCGCATCCTGCTCGGCCGTCTGCTGCCTGGTGCTGCTCATCGCCTGCGCCAATATCGCCAACCTGCTGCTTGCCCGCGGAGCCGCCCGCCGCTCGCAGACCTCGGTCCGCCTTGCCCTCGGCGCGTCACGCAAAAGGCTCATTCGCCAGTCTCTCACGGAAAGCCTCGTTCTCTCTATCTTCGGCGGCCTTGCCGGCCTCGTCATCGCCTATCTCGGCGTAAAGGTCCTCGTCGCACTCACCTTCCACAGCGCGCAAGTTCGTCCCCATCGACGCAGCGCCTTCGCTGCCCGTCCTTGTTTTGCCTTTGCGCTTGTCTCTGGTCACCGGCGTGCTCTTCGGGACCGCTCCCGCATGGTTCGCCTCGCACGCCGATCCCGCTGAAGCCTTGCGCGGAGCCAACCGCAGCACGCATGACCGCTCCTCGCTTCTCGCAGAAAATTCTCGTCATCCTCCAGGCGACGCTCTCCGTCGTGCTGCTCGCTGGCGCCGGCCTGCTTACGCGCAGCCTCGAAAAAATGCAGCATCAGGACCTCGGTTATGAAGCCGACCACCGCGCTCTCATCAGCCTGATCGGCCCCTTCAATTCCTACTCGCAGCCAAAGCTCGACGCCATGTATCACGAACTGCAGGATCGCCTCGCGCATATCCCCGGCGTTGAAAGCGCGGCACTCGCCCTCTATGCGCCATTCCAGGACAACTGGGGCGAAATGATCATTCGTGAAGGCCACGGCATGCCCAATATGAACGAGCAGGTCGGCTCATCCTGGGACCACGTCACCCCCAGCTATCTCGAAACGATGGGCCAGCACATCCTGCGCGGTCGCGGCATCACTGAACAGGACACAGCCTCGACGCAGAACGTCGCCGTCGTCAACGAGACCTTCGTAAAGCGTTTCTTCAAACCCGGCGAAGATCCCATCGGCCAGCGCTTCGGCCTCGACCTGCCCCAATATGGCGCAACCTTTCAAATCGTAGGCGTTGTCCGCAACGGCAAAATACATGTGGGACAATCTCTACGGAACCGAAGACACCGCGGCCTATCTTCTTCGCGCCGCTGGCGCAGCACGTGAATTACGACAACGCCATGATGCAGAGCATCGACGACGGCACGCCACTTACATCGAAGGCGCAGTCCTCAAGCTGCATGGCAGCATGGACGGACTTGAGCCCCAGGTCCGCAGCGTCCTCAGCGATGTCGATCCCAACATTACGCTGCTCGACACTCGACACCATGCAGGATCATATCGACGCGAACTTCGACCAGCAGCGAGCCGTCGCGCAGATGACCGGCCTCTTCGGCATCCTCGCGCTCATCCTCGCCGCCGTCGGCCTCTATGGCGTCACCGCCTACACCGTCGAGCGCCGCACTGGCGAAATCGGCGTCCGCATGGCGCTCGGCGCGGACCGCCCCAACATCGTCAAGCTCGTTCTGCGCGGAGCCTTCCTGCAAATCCTCATCGGCCTCGCCATCGGCATTCCCATTTCTATCGGCTGCGGCCATCTGCTCGCCACGCAGCTCTACCATGTCAAAAGTTGGGACCCGCTGGTGCTGACCGGCTCGATCATCGCTCTGGGAATCTGCGCGCTGATCGCCAGCATCATTCCCGCGCAACGGGCCGCCTCCATCGACCCCGTAAAAGCCCTACGCACGGAATAACCCACCCGTCCCCGATGTCATCCTGAGCGAAGCGAAGGATCTGTTTTTGCAGCAGCAGCACGAAAACTGGGTGCCCCATCCTATCGCGTAGTTTGCGATAGGGTGGGAAGGCAAAAAGCTCAATCTGCCGATCTGAATCCCTGATACGAAAGGATCTCAGAGCCCCAACCCACCATCCACACTCAAAATCTGACCCGGTAATAAAGTGCGGCCCCGCAGCAAAGAACATCACCGCAGCCGCCACATCCTCCGGAGTCCCATTCCGTTTCATCGGAGTCTTGTGCGCAAAATGTTCATAGTCTTCCGTGACCTCGCCATTCACAATCATTCCCGGAGCAACGCAGTTCACGCTGATCTCCGGCGCAAATGCCTTTGACATCGTCTGCGTCAGCATGTGCAGTGCAGCCTTTGACGTGCAGTAGTGCCCATGCGTAGGCCACGGATGCAGTCCGCCCAGCGACCCGATGTTGATGATCCGCCCGCGCGCAGCCTTCAGATGTGGATACGCCGCCTTTGACATCAGGAACGGCCCGCGCGTGTTCGTCTCAAACATTGCGTCCCACTGTGCCACGCTGATGT
This sequence comes from uncultured Acidobacteriaceae bacterium, assembly GCA_963713465.1. Taxonomy (GTDB): domain Bacteria; phylum Acidobacteriota; class Terriglobia; order Terriglobales; family Acidobacteriaceae; genus Bog-257. The sequence goes on along the minus strand of CAVQLZ010000002.1, from coordinate 97,403 downwards.
CCTCAAAACCGCCGTCTCGAAAACGCCGGCATTGTTCACCAGCAGATCAAGCCGTCCAAATTGCTTTACGATCTGGACAACCGCGTCCTCAACACATTCCGGATCGCGCACATCGCAATGAACCGCCAATGCCTCCACTCCGAAAGCTTTCAATTCCGCAACCGTCTTCTGCGCCTCGGTCTCCGAATCGCGATACGTAATCGCAACATTTGCCCCGCACCCGCCAGCGTCAGCGCGAGGGTGCGTCCGATACGCTTGGCAGCGCCTGTGACAAGGGCAGCCCGGCCCTGTAAACTATCCATAGACTTGATTTTACCCGTCTGAGCGTGCCAGTCGGAACGAGCCGCGCCACACCCTCTTTCTTACCCGTTTGCAACCTATCCGGTGCAGATGTCATCTCATGAACTACTTTCGAGGCCGCAATATGATTCCCCCACTGTCCCGTCTTTCCTCCATAGCTCTGACCGGCAGTCTTATCATTGTGTGGCCGTTTTTCGGAGGCTGCTCTCATGCCAGCACGCAGCCGCATTGCAGGGCGGTGCGCCTGCCCTGCTGAATGAGGATTCCTCCCACGGCGGTGGCGGCACAACCCCAACGCCCCATACCTGATGGAGCCTCAACCCCGCAGCTTGTGAAGCGCTCCGACGCCGAGGTGCATCCGCTGCCAATCCCTGCGAAAGCAAAGACCTCACAGTAACCGAAATCGCAGCGGCAGTGAATGGCAATTATCGGGCGGTCAAGCTGGCCTTCGACAACGAAGGCCTGGCGCCCTGCCGCATCGGCGGCTACCCCACCATCTCGCTGCTCGACAAGACCGGCACCCCGGTCGCAAATCTCGTCGTCGACCGGGTGACCACATCCTCCATCACCGCACGGCTCCGCCCAGGGTCCGGCGCAGCCCACTGCGTCCAAACCGGATGCTCAGATAATAATCGCGCCCAAAGATGAAGCGTGGTTTCAGGTAGGCTGGTCTACCGGACAGGATTGCCCGGTCGTCGCGCGGATCAACGTCTCCGCTCCCGGCTCATCCGAGAGCTTCACAGTGAATCACCCGCTCACCGTATGCGAAGGGCACGTGCAGATCACCACCCTGCACTCCGACCAGGATTCAGAGTAGAGCAATCCAATCAAGAGCTGTCATCCTGAGCGCAGCGAAGGACCCGCACGAATAACGTTCGTGCGAAGCCTTGCACAGCAAGGCCCGCCCTCCAAAGTATCTGCAAGAAAATGGGTGCCCCATCCTTTGCGGAGCAAAGGGTGGGAAAGCAAGAATCTCAGCAAGCCTTGGGAAAGTAAAGGTCGATCCCGGGAGAAGACCTTCAGTGAGGCTGAGCACTAGAATCCGAAGGCTTCGGCGTCTCATCCTGACCGCCAATCTGCGAGCCATCGTGCTTCTCATAAATGGAGTACTGTTTCCCAGGCCGCAACAGCTTGACCTCAATCTCTTTGGTTGCCTGATCGATCTGGTAATCCGCGCCGTAGGTCTGAAAACCACTGGCAATAATCTGCAGCCGCACCGTGTCGCCTATAGGCACCACATCGAGCACAGCCTTACCTTCTTCGTTGGTCTTCAACTCCATGTTGCCCTCATCCTTCCCATTCTTGATCGGATGAAAGATGACACCGGCATTCTCTATTGGCTTGCCATTCGTGGCCCTGGTCACGGTGACAGTGATCTTGCAAGTCGGCGGTGGTGGCGTATATTTGCGCCCGCGCGTCGTATCCTGCGCGGAAAGCAGCAGCGGCATGCAACCAGTAGCAGACGAACGGTAGCTCGTGTGAAACAAACCTCGGAAGGATAACAACTTCGCCTCATACCTTCATTGTAAGCATTTCACGGCCCTCAGGAAAACTGCGAAGTGCAGGAGGGAATCCGTCAGGATTCCCTCCCTAGCCCACAGCGCTACTTCACTTCCTTCCCCAGCGCAAACCTCAACCCCGTCCGGTAGCTAAACGGGAGCGACGGATACCCAATCGGCCCGATGTGCTGGTTGCTGGTTCCATTTTCAAGCTGCGTATAGATTGCGATCCACGGCTTGAACTGGTACACCGCCCCTATGTCCAGCTTGGCATAGCCATAATCTAGATTCCGGTTAGGCAGCAGCAGTGAGTTCCCAAAGTTCGCGTCGCTATACCCAAGAAATGTCGAATCATCGCTGCGGCTGAAAAAGCCGCGTTCCCCACCACCGTCCATTGCTTCCCCGTATAAGTGGCAGTAATAAACCCCGTATGAGGAGGCCGCCGGAAAGGCCGAGCCCCCTTCAGCGGCGAATACACCCCAATCGGCACATCCGGAAACGACGACTCCGTGTTGTAAGTAGGACTCAGCGCATCGGACGAAAACGAATTCTGCACCACAGAATCCAGATACGTATAGCCCCCGCGCAGAAAAACATTCCTCCCAAGCCATACTGCACTTCGCTCTCAATCCCCTGCGCACGAAAATCAAGGGAATTCAAAGTAGGCGAAACAAATGAGGCATTCAGCAGCGCAATCAGCTGCTGCAGCTGATCGGGAGGAAGATTCGGCAGCAACTGCGTCAACGCCGCCGGAGGAACCGACTCAATCTGGTTCTTGAACTCATTGTGGAAATAGGTCACGCGAAACAGCAGCCGTTCGCTGAAGAAGCTCTGCTCCCCTCCGCCGTCATAACTGCGTGAAAGCTCCGCCCCGATCGGCTGAATCCCATACTGCGAACCGCTGCTGCCCGCCATACGAGAAAGAAAGTCGTACAGCGACCCGAACTGATCCGTCAGCGTAGGCTCTTTCACGCCCTTCGCAAAATTGAAATTCAGTTTGTTCCGTGAAACTTCCCCGCCCCTGGGCGTACGACGTAATACGAAACTCCAATGCGCGGAGTCCCTTCCGTACCATAGAGTTGGTTCTTCTCAATCCCTCCGCCAAGAGAATAAAAAAGCCTGCTCTTGAAGTCCCCGCCGATCTGCAGCATGTAATCGTAGTTCGCGCGTTCCAGCGTATCATTGATGAACCCCGGATAGCGATCCGCGCCGCGTTCATCCTCAAAACGGAACCCAGCAATCGCCATCAGGTGCGGCGTGAACTGATAATCCATCTGCGCATATAAATTGTCGCGGTTGGAAACAAGGTCTGACGTTACCGGATATGTACCGGCATAGTTCAGAATCGCCTGCCCGCTGACTGCATAGCCATTTGCGCCTTGTAATCGTGACTTGGATTGCCAAGATAAATCCCGTCATCCTGCTCATAGATCCCCGTCGGTGACCACTGCGTCGCCTCTTCCCGCTTGCGCGCCATACCATATCGAACCAGCCCATGCCAGCTGTCAGAAAACTCATGATCGATGCGTTCCCGGCCATGTAAATATCCTGGTCTGACTGCTTGGCATCATTTGCAATTTCATAGAACTGATACGCATTCGGCAGCCCGGTCGCGATGTCCGCATTACGCGCCGACACGCGAATTGTAGTCGCTGAAGACACACGCGTATCCCAGGTTCGCCGTCTCGACGATGTTGTGGTATTCGCTCTGAGGAATGGAGTTCTTCGTCTGCAGATCGCTAAACCCGCCATAATAATCGAACGCCCGATGCGTCCCGCCCAACTGCACTTCATTGCGATATGTTCCGAAATTCCCAGCATCACCCTCATATATCAGCGAAGGAAACGGAGTCGATCCGCGCGGCGTACTGAACCCGATCACGCCCGCTGCGGCATCCGATCCATAAAGCACGCTGTTAGGCCCGCGATACGCTTCCGCATTCGAACTCCGGTCGATGCAATCGTCGAAAGATCAAACACCCCGCCGATGTCTTCAATCGGCACGCCATCAAGCAGAATCTTGTTCGCGTCTGAATTTCCGCCGCGCACAAAGATGCTCGCCACGCCTCCTCGCTGCCCCGTCTGCACCACGTTTATTCCAGCCACCTGGCGCATCACATCGACCATATCCGCGCGATTGATAAAATCGGTCTTGCTCAGATTCGTAATCGACGCGCTCACCTGCGCCTGCGGCAATGGAGTGCCAGTAGCCGTGACGACAATCGATTGCCGCACCCACTCCGGCTCAAGCACAATATTCTGCTCGACACCATCCAGCGACCCGCCGTAAAACTCTGCGTCGCCAACTGTCGGAACGACTCCCCTCCAGCGAGCACATAGAACCGCCCTGTAGCGGAATTCGTCAGCTGATACTCCCATCGGACTGGGTTGTAGAGGCGATAACTACCTGCCCATTCTGAACAAGAGCGATGCATTGGCATTTGCAATTGGATTGCCCAGCGGGTCGGTCACTCGTCCGCGCACAACAACGGCGTGCAGCGGCACGCAGCAAACAACAGGTAAGCAGACAATAGGGCGATACGGCTCACAGGCCGCAATTTCTTCAACATAATTTCCTCCGTTCCCCTCGGAACGCGGTTCATGCGCATGAGACCGGTCTCCTGACTTGCGCGTTCTGCCTGACCGCCTTCCCGGAAGTTTCCCAGTGGCCACAGGTCTGGCATTCTTCCCGCATCTCGATTACCAGACGCATAGCATCGCGCTCACAGTTGCGGGGCAGTGGCGGTTTTTCACCGCCTTCCCGAACATCTCATGCGTTGATCGTTATCGTGAACCATGCAAAAAGCCGCGCAAACCTCCGCGCCCTCCCGCATGAAAAATATGTTTCCCATGGTGACCCTGGGAAGATTCGAACTTCCGACCTGCGGTTTAGGAAACCGTCCCAAGGGTATTGCAAACAAACTGGTTAACAGCTAAACGACTGAAATCGCTTGAAAACAAAGCGTATCGAGTGACACCGAGTTGCACGGAATTACAGAACGATGTGCCACCAAAACTGCCACCACGACGTTTAGACGATCCGCTGCCCTGTGGCGAGGGTAAGTGTCATCCATTGGGCAGCGATGCGTCACAGGGCAATTCTACGCGATTGTGCGCAGGTCTGGAACACCCGCTACGACTGCTTGGTCAGCGTGTCCGGCGCTGCGCTCGCAGTGTCCGCGAGTGCCAAGTAAGTACCACCGCTGTTCTAGCGGCTGACAGTCTTTTTTCTTCTTTGCGTGCGCGGAGCGGGACTGCTCTCTGTATGCAAAGATTTGAATGACTCCAAGAGCGTCTTCGCCATCGCTGCTCTGGTTTGTGTGTATAGCGGGTCAGACGATGGTATTGATTCGATGATCTGTACAGCCATGCCTACCGCATTGATCTTTTCTAGTATGGCCATATACGTATTCGCCTGCTGCAACGTGGATCGATAGATCAACATGAATGTTGCGGCAATGAACTCGGTGATCACGCCTGACAAAACAGTAAGCTTGGATGGGAGATCATTTGAACCGGGCAGATGAATGGCAATCCAAGCACCGTAAAGAATGAGGACGAATCCACCCAGCATCACACAGATTGCCGTCACAAAGATTTGGCTCACCTGCCGCAGATTACGATAAAAGTATTGTTCGAGGGTGACTCTCGCCAAGTCCCAAGCCAACTTCGGGTTGGCAGGTTCCTCGGTGACCTTTTGTTCAATACTATTGCGACGTTCTCCAAGTTTGGTTTCCTGATATCTTTGCGACCTGTAACTCAGGTAGTACCTGATCACAATAGCCGAAAAGCCAAACCCGAAAATGAAGATGTTTTCCCAAGTGGGTATTCCTGCCAAAAATTTGAGGAAATATTCCAAGTCTTTGCCCCCTCTTACGAGTGGCCCACATGCTCGACGGAAGGGTAGCACGGCCCGTAAATTTTCCGAAAACAGAAGAGCAGCGCATGCGTGTTCGCCTTTTGTTCGCTATACTGGTTCCGTCATGTCATCCTTTCACGGACCCATCTCACGCCTTCACGACTTTGTAATCAAGTGCAAACGATGCAGTGAGCACATCGCGGCACCCGTCCGAACGATGCCAGATTCGTGGATTATCCACACTTGTCCACTATGCGGTGAACGTCGGCGTTACCTGCCAGCGGAGATATTCAGGGGCAGACTGTCGTTCGACTTTGAGGCATGGTCGCGGAGGGCTGGCCGTGGGTGAGATGCGTAGAGCGATTGCTCAAGAGCAACAGGAGCGGAGAACGACTGACCGTTACGCATCTACGCTCGTCATAGCGTCCGCCATCATCGCTGCCGTCAGACTGGCGCGTGAAGACATCTCAAAGCCGAGTCCGAAGGCTGACAACAGCCATCAGTGACAGCGTGACGCTTGCGAGGATGATTCTCAGGCGAGTGACGGGGCAGTAGACACTACCCTGAGCTATTCGGTGCCGAGTCCTTTTCCGAAGGCCAAACCACAATTTCCTTGTTTGTCTTGTGTACTTCCAGTGCTACTCTTTCAGCACCATCGATTGCAAGTCCTTAACACTTTGCATTTGCCTGACGGTTCTATTCGTGTGATCGGAAACGTTGATCCAGCGCGATTGCTCAACTACGGAGCTACAGGTCTTGGATTCTTGTTAGCGTTCTTGGCCTATCTACTGCTGCGCAATGAACAAAAGAATCCCAAACCCAGAGCAGCGATGATACGGGCAATTTATACCTTCATGATTTTCGCCTCTTTGCTCGGTGCGCTGGGCTTTGCCACTGAAATGCTCAAGAGCCGTTTTAAGTCGGGGCCTTGCACTCTGACGACAGTTAGAACAGGTGACATACATCAAGATGGAAAGGACAATGCAGCCGGAGTAGCGGGTGGAGTCTCTCAAGACGACCACTCGGCGAATGGCAGCTCCCAAAAGGAAAGAAAGTGACAATCTCTGGCATAGTCGTCTTGTTAAGCATATTCGCGCTTCAGCAGAACGGGACAACGGTTCAAACGGGCACAATTACTCAAAGCAACAAATCGAATGATTGTACATTTAATGTCGCTGCGGTGGCAGGTAACGTGTATGTCGAGAACTGCCCAGGAATTCCCCCGAAGGCGCTCGAAGGTCTTAATAAAGAATTGAAAGCGAGACGCCTTTCAGAGAAGAAGCCAGAGCAGAAACGGAACTTTGGCGCGCGAAATATGAAGATTTAGACGCAAGCCTAGCGAGTCTTGGTTTGCCACAGGCTCTTATAAATAAGGCGTCAGCTTGCCTAAATCAGGGTGACCTATCTTGCGCAGCAAGTGCCCTTGATTCTGCGCTCAAACAGCAGGAAGAACAAATCAATACTATTGCTGCTACCCATTATTTACGCGGGAAAGTCGCCGAGCTTAGCTTTGATCGCAAAACAGCGATGGAACAATACAAACAGGCCTATGAACTTGCTCCTACGCACACCATCATCGCCTTTGATTATGGAAATCTTTTAGCCGATTATGGACACCCTGATGAAGCGCGGGCGATATTTGAGGTAATCGAACAGGATGCATCTAAGGCAAATGCAGATAGCGGCATTGGAGCTTCGGAACTCAACGCGGCAAATGCATTTCAAATGGAGGGCGAATGGGATGAAGCTATGGCCAAATTTATTGAAGCAGCGTCCCACTTTGAAGCAGCCGCAAAGCGTAACGAAAAGAACGCACTACAGAATCAGGCGGTTGCACTAATGGCTGCGGCAAGAATTGCATTCTCCCAAAACAAGGGCGCAGAAGCAAAAGAGCTGATTGATAAGGCAATTACTCTAGAAACTCGAAATGTGGAAACGGAGAAAGATACGGCTAGTCTGCCTGAAGCGCACAATTCCCTAGCTCAGATGCTGCTCTTAAAGTCGGACATATTTTCGCCGACTGATCTGAACTCTGCACTTATGGCTATAAACGCGGCACAAGACACAATCCATAATATTAGTACGTCTGATGCAAAGATGAACGATCGTCTGCAACAAACAAGTGGTATGGTCTTGAGGGCGAAGTGCTTGATTACTGCGCGTCAGAATAGGCCTGAGGATGCTCAAGCGTTTTGTGAAGAATCCCTTAAGGTTCTTGAGTCAGTCAAAGATGCTGAAGGAGGAAAGTATCGTAAAGAAGTGGCGGCAACGTTCTTCATTTTAGGTTTGGTTCAAGAGGATCGCAAACTCTTTAAAGAAGCGTTGACCTCGTTTGAGGCTGCCCGGGCCATATGGGAAGATTTGGCGGATAGCGGTCAAACCCAATATCGAGTGGATCAGGTCAAAACGACACTGTATCTCATGGGAGCTGCTTATCTGACAGGGGACTTTGCCCGAACCGTCAAATACGCACAAACTGCCGCAACACTAGCCAACACATTGCCGAAGGGTTTCTCACAATTTCGTTTTGAGGTATTAACTGAGGCGTCGTCTATGTTGTCCGCCTTAGGGCAAACCAAAGATGCAGACGAACTCTTACGTGAACGAAGCACTCAGGCGGTCGACACGGTCACTCCCCCTGTGACTTCTCCAATGCAGCCTTGATCTTCTTCAACTGAGCCACACCCAATCGTGCCCACTCTTCTGCGCTCACCGAAGCCAAATGGCGTGCCAGTTTGACTTCTTCCGGCTCGTCGCTCCTCAACTGTGGACTCTTACGTCTGTACAGCCACGTTTCAATCTCATGCGATTGTGCCAGCCGCGCAGTCAGGCTTTTCTGCTTGACTGAGAAGGAGCGGCCATCCCTGCGAAACGTATAGTTCACCGTCCGGACGAGGCCGCTTGTCGTAGAGGTCACTTGCTGGAGGATGAAGCTCGAACCTTTACTCGTGCTGACAATCATCAGCCAGTCACCGACCTTGATGTCGTCCAGTTCGCTCATGGATATACGATAACGGCGTGCCGGGCACACGAGGGCGTTTGGATGTAGAGTAAATCACGGAGACTTGATGGACACCAAACAGTTGCTCATCGCACTCGACGATGAAATCGAAAAGCTGACCCATATCAGATCACTGCTCACAGGTTTCGATGACAAACCGTCTGCACCCAAACGCCGGACCTTGAGCGCAGCCGCTAGAAAGCGAATCGGAGACGCACAGCGGAAACGATGGGCGAAGGCGAAACGTCAACCTAGTAAGCCTCCGACTGGTGGTTAGCATGCGACATTCAGAAAGGTTTTCCGACGCTATGACCGGAGACAAAGATGTGGTGCTTGATATCTCCGGCAATAACGCCGCTGTTATCGTGCAATGGAGTCTTAGTCTTTTTAAGATACTTGAACGAAAAGAACGGCAGGCCATGTCCGCCACTACGAGAAATCCATTGCAACGGTCTCAGATGAGCACATAATAGTTTTCATCGCTGAGTAATGAACTAATTTGTGGGGTGCTGAGATGACAGATGAATTAAGTCGAGGCTGGCAGAAGAAGAGTACCCATGCAGGCTCGTTTGAAGGCTACACTGTGACAGGATTTCTATATCAGAACCAAACAGAGACTGCTTGGCATGTGACAGCTTGGCCGGGTCGTGACCCAGTTCACGACTATTGGATATCGAATGGAAAATTCCATCCAATGAAGCTGCGTGGCGACTTCGTGGGTCGAATAGTGATTGAAACGTTCGCCGCCGTGGACGATATTGATGTGAGTGAAAAAACGGCCATTCTGAAGGCACTTGCGGAGTGGAACTCTGCGCCGAAATCAAACCGTCCTCAATGGGCAATAACAATCTGTAAAGACAGCAACCTTTTGGGAGCCTACATCCTAATAGCGACAGAACGGAATGCGACTAATCCTCAAAAGCTATGTCTCAGGGATTCCATGACGATGGTGGAATTAGAAATGATGCACCTTACGGATGCCAATTTTGAACAGGTCAAGGCTACTCTTGAAAGGGAAAACTGCACATCCTTTGGAACCCTGATCGCCACGAGGATTCGGATGCACGAACTCGGATTTGATCACTGTGGTGAGAGCCAGCTTTAACGCCTCGCCCGGGCCATCGTTCGGATATGCACGAACACGCCATCGGCAACGCAAATTTAATTGCTGCAAGGAAGTGCCTCGGTGAGAGGATTCTGGAATGGGAAAATTGGCGCGCCTAATTACTAGTTCGATTCAGAGCGTGTACACCCAAACCTCCTCAATTACGGCTTCTTTGTTTCGTCACCTTGGCCATATTTCTGGTTGGCTCATCCGCAAGTTGTCAGATTGGACTGCGATTCTATGGGTTGTGGCTGCTCTTTGGGCATTTGGCGGGATTATGACGAGCATCGCCCTCGCAGAAGCAGTACCCAGTGAGCTTGAGTTGGCTTTCACCGCGCTCTTGTTTTCTTTAGGAAACATTATTCTGGGCGTGAGAATCTGCATTGCAGCTTGGCAGAGCAAAGAACTTAACTCTATCTCACACAAAATTACCATCACGGTATTTGTCACTATGTCTGCGTGTCTTTTGACTTCATTGGAAGACATTTATTTGATGGGCAAGGAGCCTACACTTCTGCTCGACGCTTTTGTCTTTCGCCCACCAGCCCCACCACCGCAAACAGAATCATCAGCGACTCCCAGACCTGTTAAACCTCTTACGCCAGCGCGAGCGATCATCATCAAAAATGTAGCCATTTCGGAGGCGCAAGAAGTAGGTGCTAAGTCAGCCGCAACAGTGTCTGTGCGGAATAACACGGGATCGGCGTTTGATGTGAGGATATGGTATATAGCGGCGTTGTGGTCTTATTTTGGCGATCAAGAAAAAGACTGGTCAGTACAAGAACAATTGTGGAATAAGTTAGTGAGTTACACGAAAACTAAAGTAGCGGCGAAACAAACACTGCCGTTCACGGACGCTACGGTAAATATTCCGGTCGCATCTGGACCTTCGACAGCTGAAGACATAGCAGACATAAAGTCGCATTCAAAGATTCCCTACATGCTGCTCATCGTAAAGGATTCCACCAATAAAACTATTCTGGAGTTCTGTGCATATATGCCACCCAATGGTGACCTCAGCTATTGTCGTTTACATAACGGCCCCTGAATAAATGCCTAAACAGATCGTCGGGATAGGAGTGTCCCGAAAGTAGGTCGTCTACAAGTTTCCGAACCGCCCCGTGGGTCTATTTTTCCGTCGTCAAAATGAATAAATGCACTTGACAAGGTGCATAGTCTGCACTTGCTCTGTTTTATCAATAACTTAGCAGTTTTTGTAGATTCCGCAGTCTAGAATATCAAGACTGAAAAGTCTGGAATGCACCGCAAATGCAGCATGAATGCGACATGAACTTGACGGGAATGAAGGTGAAAGCGTATCAGGCAGGCCGCCTTGTTGGGCCTACAGGCTGACATGAGCGATTTGTAGCCCTCAGGGTAGGTCACGGGGCCGTCTGGAGACCATCGACGCCTTAAAACTACCCTACGTGGCCCCCGCCAGTATCACGAAACCCGGTCCGTGTCCAGAGAAATCTGTTGGCAGGTCTCGTTAGTTATGACATGATGAAATTAGGATCGAGGAAGGCAGAGAAATCTGCTCACTTCGCTCTTGACAAGGATCGACAATAGGTGTTGACAATTCTCGATATCCGTGAGACTCTTGAAGAGTAGGCAAGACCGTCTGAAGTAAGCGGCGAGTGCGCAGAGCACGAGACGGTTCCTGACATAAAGCATAAATACGCGGTACTGCGGTATTCGCGTCGGGAGATTCCTCTCGCAAGGCATCCCGAGTATTCCTAGCTGCTTGTCCATCGTGACATCCGTTAGGAGTTCTCGGGATGCCTTTTTTATTGCCCAAAACGATACATCGGAGATAGTCAACCGCAACGCAGCATGAACCAGCCGAGAGGCAAGGAGGACACACCCATTGGACACACAAGACACACCAGATATCGAGTACAGCCTTACACCCTACAGACCCGCATACACAGCCGCAGATCACAGCGACGCAGCCGAGCATAGCTCAGCCGAGCAACGAGCAGCCGAGCAACGAGAGCAAGACGCCGCACGCCGCATCCGAGAAGACATAGCAGCAGCGTGGAAAGCAGCCAACGCCGCAGTTGCTGCACTGCCAGCCGACACACCAGTAATTGAACGTGACAAAGTGTGGGCAGTCACATTCATCGCCGCGTCCAACGCCTCGTTTGAATCGTACTATGGCGAAGACTACACGCCGATGGCTGTGATGTTCGAACACCAAAGAGCAACGCTGATTCTCGACACCGCACAGCGCATCTTTGATGAAGAAGAAAACCTGCCTGTCGGCAAGAGACGCCGCAAGGTGTTTGCTGAGATATTCGCGTACAACACAAGCAGCAGCATTCGACAGCGTTACAGCGAACGCAGCAGCAGCAGACCATCCTACCTTGACGTTGACTTATTCCCTAGCCTTAAGCCGGGCGAATACACACAGGCCAAAGCACCCACAGCCACAGCTGCGCAGATTGCCGTGTATGAGCGTTGCAACATGCTCACAGGTCCATACGCCGGGCACAGTTACCCACTCTGCAATTACGACGCACCAGAGGCAGAAGAGACGCCGCAGCAGCCGCAGGCAAGCACGTATCTGCTCACACCTGAGCATGAGGCAGCGTTGGCAGCAATCACTAAGCGCAGCAAGAGAGCGGAGACAGACAAGCAGGCAGACTTCTATCAGCGTGAGGCCATTGGCGCATGGTTGCTGCTCACTGAAGGCGTTGACGTGTTGTTAGACGAAGACGAAGACCCGCAAGCGAAGCAGGCACGCCGCAAGCAGATCACAGAGAAGTACAGAGAGCACTTTGGAGACCGCAGAGAAGAGCGAGACGCAGCCGGGCACGTTTCGAAGTTCGCAGGCACGCGCAACGCCACAGACGCAGAAGGCAGAGAAGACACAACGCCTGCGACACTGGCAGGCAACGCACAGGCGCACGAGGCGTGGCAGCAAGAAGACAGGCACGCGCAGAAGGCAGACAGAGACACAGACAGCCGCGCAACGTTCAAATGGAAAGTGAGAGTATTCTTCTCTGACAATCCAACGTTAGGCGCACGCTTTGAAGCACTGCGCAACGTGCCTGTCGAAGAGTGGACAAAGGCAGATACGGATTACTTCTACCGCGCAGTTGCTGCCAAGCAAGACGAGGAATATTTGCGCCTATGGTGGGACTATTGCGCACCAAACCCGTCTCCTGTGTGCGATGAGGAAGGAATGATCTTAGAGAGAACTGAGGCAGACATACAACTGACTAAGGATTATTTCGCAGCCTTCCCTGTGACGTCCAAGCAGAGCATGGCAAGGCAGGAGCAGCAGCGCAAGGCATACGCTAAGCGGAAGGCGAAGCAGGCAGCAGCAGCAGCCGCGCAGCCGGTCACTATAGCAGAGCGTAGCTCAGCCGAGAGTGAGGCGTCACGTGTCTAACAAACGCAGCCGCAACGTATACCGCAACGCTGCCAATAACAGACAGAGCAGCAAAGGCAGATCACAGACAGAGTGGTTGCGCCTGCTTGACGAAGAGACCGAGGCAGAAGAGCAGCCGAGCGAAGAGACCAAAACGCACACTCTGCACTTTGATTGCACACAAAACAGTGCAGAAGACACAGACCAATAAAAAAGTGTAATTTATTTTTAGCCTCTTAAACCTTTTAATCTCATATACATAGTGCCCTACTGCACCAATAGTAGGGCACTTATTTTTAGGGCGTGCGCTGAAAAATGAGTATTTTGCTGTGACGTAGTATATAGAAGCAGTAAACCGTCTCCGCCTCGTTTGACAACTGGACGCGTCGGGGAATCTACAGCAAGCAGGAAACACGTAACCGTCACACCGTTGACGTTCTTGCGCCTGTGTTGCAGTTCACAAGCAGGAAAGACAGCCTGTTTCAATCTGTCTTAGTCATGGTCAGCAGAAGCGTTGCAGGAGTGCACGCGATGTAGCTTAAACGGGGATAGACTTTTTTCCCGCTCGGATGACTCTAAAGCGACCGCACAGCAGACAGGTAGATGGTCACTGTGTACACGCACTGAGCTTACAAGTTAGACAGACGCACGCCCACTCGTTGGGAAAGTGTTGGACTAGATTCCTTCCTGTCTTTAGCTGATTGCCGTGTGCACAAGTCTCTTGTGTTCACTAGGTCAGTTATTGACTCCGCACTACTAGAGAAGAGACGGACCCTGAGCACAAGAGAGGCTGAGCACCGGGCGAAGGTTAGAGAGTGAGAAGCAGAGCACACGAGGCTGAGTAGGGTTTCTGAGTACGCCTGAGCACAAGAGAGGCTGAGCACAAGAGAGGCTGAGCACAGCCGGGCACAGATCACCGGGCGAAGATAGAGGCAGAATAAAGCCGGGCACCTGAGGCTGAGCACAAGAGCAGCCGAGCATAGCTCAGCCGGGCACCATCTACGCCGGGCGATATCAGCCGCGCACTTTCTGCACACCTATCAACAGTTACAACCAACACTCAACAACTTACAAAGCACCCACAAATAAAATTCAAACTATTTTCAACCGATGCGCTGAAAAATGAGTATTTTGCTGTGACGGAATATATAGAGGCAGCAAACGCCTGAGAGGAAACTATGGAACACACAAAAGAGGAAGCAGCCGCAGCAATCGAAGCACTCAGGCGCAATGATCCTAAAGCATACGCACGCATGCGATACATGGTGCGACAGCCGGAAGTACGCCGCATGCTGGCAGACATACGACGCCTTAGAGCAGAAAACGCACGCCTCAAGGCAGCAGCCGCAGCAGCCGCAGAACTAGAGGCCAGCAAATGAGCGCATTTATAGACCACACCGGTCAAGTATTCGACCGCCTAACCGTTATCCGCTATTCACACAAGAACGGTCAACGCCAATCTTTTTGGCTGACACGCTGCGAGTGTGGCAATCACAAGGTAGTCATGGGGCAGAATCTGCGCAAGGCAGTTACCCGCTCATGCGGTTGTATCGCCAAAGAGGTATCAAGCACTCACCACGTACCAGTTGTGACACTTGACGCATGGAAAGCAAAAGAGAGACCGCATCACATCGCAGATTGTCACGCTTAAAGAGCAATTGGCAGCGAAAGAAGCGAAGCTATCGCGCCTCTTGGCACTGGTGAGCTAACTCGGCCATCCCTGAGAACCGGAAAAACGTAATCACACGCCGCGCATGAAGACGAAGCAGCGTGCAGCACTGACCACAGAGGCAGACACGCCGCACATTGAATTGCTGATAGTCACTTTCACAGGCTACAATTCGACAGCCACAGCGCAGACAGTCTTTGACACCAGAGAAGAGACAGTCTCGAGTGCTCTGCAACGTGTCGCTATTCGCCACAGATTGGCCTGTGACGCGTCCGCAAGCACTTTCAGCACATCGGCTCATTTCGCGTCAACGAAGGCGTTAAAACGCATTACGGCAAAAGGCGACACCACTACTACACAAGAGTGCGGCTGGGCAGAGTAAAGTGACAAGCACTTGGACGCAGCGCGACTGGTGCACAAAGTATTCAGTAACACAAAGATGTTTTGCGTCGCAGCCTGAGATTGATCCTTGAGAGGCTGAAAGACGCAAAGGCAGGCAACAACCGGATTGGTCTCCGCGAATGCGCGCAACGCTTCATTACCTCGTTGTGTCGTTGTTGCCTGCCATACGAGACGCACAACCTAGCACGGGTTGAAGAAGCTGAGACTCATAGATCAGCCTCTGTGCGCAATATCGGACTCAAACACATTTCAAAACTTGCCAAGTACAAGGTGGTTCTTGCTTGGCAGTGCGCTGCTTGCTTTCTATCCTCCTGCGAGTGTGGCAGCGCAACGAGTGGGTACGCCGCGTCGAGCCACGTCCGTAATGTGCGTGCCCACACACTTTCTAACAAGTGTGTACCCACACATTTCTAAAAGCTTGCTGCCCACACATAGCTCATTAGCGTAGTGGCAGCAACACATTGCGCACAAGGTTAGTTTGACGCCTTCTTAACCGCTCCTGCCTTGTGCGCAATACCCTGTTACACAACAACCTGCTTGCGGTCACCGGAATGCATTCTCCGGTCAAGATGCATTGGCTTAAACGCCGCGCAAGACAGGTTGTTGTGTGGTGGGCGAATGGGCGAAAAGTTCTCTATACGTGCACACATCACAGTGTGTTATGCAGTCCCACACAGACACCGTCAAGGCGTCGAAGACAAAGGATATTGAAGTAATGAAGAAAACGACAACGACAGAGCAGCAGCCTATACAGCCGCGCCTGTGCAAAGAAGACCACGTCAACCGCATACTGATTGGCGTTGCAGACGAAGCAGGAGACCCGCTGTATACGTGTGGTGCATGCTTATTCTCTAAGTTGCCGCGTCTACTCAGGAAGTACGACACGAAAGCTTTCTGCGAAAACTTGAACGTTGACAGCAACGAAGCTTGGCAAGAACTAGTGCGCGTTGTAACTCGACTGGCACGCAGCGAAATGATGCTACGTTTCAGCCTGCACGACGCCGCGCAGAAACAAGGTCTGAGACTTGCGACAATGTGCAACGAAGACGGGCACATTGTCTACGCCACTCGAGAAGAAGCCAACGCAGCGAAGCGAGAGGCCAACCGCAAAGAGGTAGAATCTGCCATTCGTCGCGCACATCACAACAAAGCCTTTGGCAGTGCTGAGCAGAAAGTTCTGAAGCACAGTGAGGCGTTGCATAATGGCAATTGAGAATCGTATATACACGCCTAAGGAATATGCCGCACTCACTCGAGAGCAGCGAAATGAATTAAGAGTTCTGCGCAGCCACTCGAGCCACCAACACAGCGCAGCAGACCAACCAAACGTTGTGCGCACTAAAGTGGCCCCCATTGTCAAGACCAATTTTCGCCTTCAATAAGGTTAGTGTCCGACGGGTCTGGGTTTGAGTTCGGGACGGCTTCGATGGTCGAAGCCGCCCTCGCCATTCTGGCCCTCGAAGCGGCGCTGGGGGTGCCATCCCTGCGGAGCCCTATCCTTCGCGGATGCCGTCTACGCCAAATAGCGTGTGAACTTTGCGTCAATTCTGACGGGCGGCGGCTCATCCGGGAATCCAAATCTTCTGAGCTACCACCAACTCACTGTCGCTTGGTAGACTCAACGCGATGGGAGACTCGGAAAAAAAGGCCAATCCTTTGTAGCTGGTCAGATATTGATACTTGGTGGAGAAGAACCCTCCCTCCGCAGTGACTACTAGCAAACCAGGCTGCCGGGCGAGAATACGCGCAAACTCTTCCGGTTTGACCTTTACTATAGTCCCTGAGGCTTTGACTGCGTTCGCAATTGCCGCCGCGGCTGCGGCACCGGCTGCTGCCATCTATCTTTCTCCTGTCCCGCCCGTTGATCTAGACACGAAGAGGACATCAAATCGAGTTCCTTCAGTGTAATCCAGCCATTCCGGCCTGAATTCCTGGGACCACTATACACGCTTCGAAAGAAGACACGATGGACAGCGAAGCTTACAAGCAATCAACTGCAATCACTAGACAGCGTCTATGAGACTCGAGAGCAACGCCTTGTGCCCAATATGTTCTCCTTGCGTGCAACGCTTGCGCTATACCCTGAGTTACGACACGCGCATGTACCTGATTGGTCAGAAGACTGTCAGTTGTCGTTTGAAAATGGCCTGAGCAATCACGCTGCGATAGTGCAGAAGCTTGCGACGCCTGCGAAGCGCGACACTAACTTGATTGAGTATTAAGAACTGAGCGCAAGGCGTCGCGTTGTCACGCCTAACAAAAACACCAGAGGACAAAACAGCATGCAACCACTTGAACGCCGCGCAGTAAGCACGCGCAGCACAATAGGCAACGGTCACACCATTGCCGGGCAAATCGCATACAACAGCCGCAGCGAAGACTTAGGCTTTTACGAATACATTATGCCGGGATGCTTCGCCGAGTCTCTGCGCACAGTAGAAGTTATGTGCTATTGGTCGCACGACTCCGCGCAGATACTAGGCAGACAGTCAAACGGAAGTCTTCGCATAGAAGATACTCCCAACGCTCTAAGGTGGGTCTGTGATCTACCAGAAACACAACTAGGCGCAGACACAGCCGCGCTTATTCGTGACGGTTACGTTAAGGCTAATTCGTTTGGCTTTTATGTTCCCAACGAAGCAGGCGCAGAAGATTGGACGCAAGACGCCGCAGGCAACATCATAAGGCGAGTGTACAAAGCAGTTCTGCTCGAGTGTTCTCCGGTAGGCGTGCCAGCATACGAAGCGAATACAACGACGCTTGTGCGCAGTATGCCGCAGTGGGTGCGTGAACGTATCAACAGCAAGCGAGACGGCAACGGCAGCCAAGACCCTGAGGACGGAACCAACAGGATTGAGTTCTGCCTCTGCGATGAGCCAGACACCGACGACAGTGAAGAGATTCAACGTTGCAAACAATGCGGTCTCGAGATTGACGACGACAGCGACGACATCACGGCTGCGCAAGAGAGTGGTGACCGCGCAGCACAGCGCCTGCTGAATGTCCTCCGCCGTTATTAACAAGATAGTGGGAGCAATCGCCATGTAGCTCCCGCTTAAACCAACATGGCAAATCACACCAACCTATAAGGAAGAAACAAATGAACACTAGCACATCTATTGCACGCCTTGAGTCAGATAAGACTGGCGTATTAAATCAACTTGCATCACTGGCAATGAAACCGCTCAATGAAGAGCGCAAAACTGCTGCCGAGCGTCTCGAAACACGTCTGGCAGAAATTGACGACGAACTCGGGATGCTTCGCCGCATTGCCGCTGGACTCGGTGACAAGCGCATGGCGCAACTTGAGAACACAGTCTCGACCGTCGCCGCAACCGTGAAGGCCAGCAACAACGGCATCGTCACTACGACCACTGAAGTGCGTGAAGCAGCATCCGCTGAGACACGCGCCAAAGTTGACGGAGCACTTCGCGTACACTTCGCTGGACTCAAGATGGACGCAGAGCAACGCGCTGTCCTCGACGGTCAAACGAATGGCGGAGCCGACCTTGTAGCGCAGAAGTTCAACGAAGCAATTCGCCGCGCAGCTGCCTATGTCTCGCCTGTGGTGAACTTGGTTCACTCGGAAGAGGCGTCTGCACAGTTCAAGGTTGCGAAGTCTGACGACACCGGACGCTATCACCTGTACGCTGAAGCAGGTAGCGCATCTGTTGTTGGTTCGATGAGCTATGACCCGACGCTTTCCAGCACAGCAAGCGGAAACCTCGACTCTCTGGTATCTGGTCAGCAGATTTCTTATAACGCGCTGGACGATATCAAGGACGTGGACAGCTTCATCCAGACGAACTTCGGCGAATCGATTGCGCGTTCAGTCTCGCTCGCGATTCTCAAGGGTGTGGACAACACCAATGCAGCACTCCCGAACTCGCCCACCGGCGGTTTGATGGCAGCTGCGCCGGTCGCCGGTACGACTGCCGCACTTGGCACACTCGCCTACAGCGATATCGTCACAGGCTTGTTTTCGCAGTTGAACATGGCCTACTTCAACAAGGGCACGCTGTTGGTAGCGCCGAGCACCTACAGCTACCTGCTCGCTCAGGTTGACTCGACTGGTCGCCCCTTATATCAGGTGATCAATGGCGTGCTGACAATCGCAGGCCGTCCGGTTTTCGCTGCGAACGAACTCGACGCCGTCACCGTGTCTGGTGGAAACGTCGCGCTCTTCGGAGACTTTGAGAAGGCTTATACGTATGGTCAGGGCAGCACTCAGACCTACACCAAGCGTGAGACGTTCGCGCAGAAGCTGGCTGCTGAAGTCATCTCTGTGCACCGCATGTCTGGCTTTGCTGGTATCTCCGCAGCGGTGAAGCTTCTGAAGAACCACGCATGAGCGCAATTGTTACCCGCATCCTCTACTCTCGCAAGGAAGCCGCCCTGCAGTTGAGTATCAGCCCCCGAATGCTCGACTATTTCATCGCGCAGAAGAAGATCAACACCAGACGCATTGGAAGACGAGTTCTGATACCACATAGTGAAACTCGTGCGATTCTCACGTGCTGACCATTACGACATTCCAACAACACAAGCAGCATAAGAAAGCCACCTGTCCATTGCGGATGGGTGGCTTTTTTTGTTTTGCTACTTGCCTGTGTCTCAATCCAACACTGACACCGCGTCTTCTAACTGCTCCGATGCAAGGTGAGCATATCTCATGGTTACGGCGATGCTCGAATGATTCGCCAGCTTGGAAACGGTCTGTATCGATACACCCTTCTGTACCAGCCGGGATGCAAACGTGTGCCGCAGATCATGCCAGTGGAGGTTATCAACACCCGCATCCTTGCAAACATCAGGGAACCACTGCCGAGGATTCTCCAGAGGCTCACATTTGTACCGGGCACTGAGAAACACTCTGTTAGTCTCGCAAGCTTCAGGACGGGCACCGTGGAGCGATTGCAGGGCACTGTACGCCGTCTGATTCAAGTGAACTGTATGTGCCTTGCCATTCTTGGTTTGGGGCAGACGGATCTTTCGACTCTCGAAATCCACCATCGACCACGTCATTGTGAACTGCTCACCGCTACGCATCCCCGTATGCAGTGCGATGACAAACGCCGGGAGATAGGCCGGACACGTGCGCGTGATGACCTTGACCATTCGCGATTCTTCGTCCGGCGACAAGTACCGTTCACGCAGATTGTGTTCCTTGCGGGCTTCCACCAGACGGGCAACATTGCGTTGCAGGTGTCCATTCTTGACGGCGAGTTGCAACGCTCTGCCCAACGTCGCTTTGTAACGATTCTTCGTTGCCTGCGTCAGCGGTTCGTCTTTGGTCTGCTTGTAACCATTCCCCGGTTCGCGTGTCAGCCGCGACAGCCACATGTCCACGTCGTTTGGTGTCAGATCGGCTGCTATACGCTCACCAAGATCGGCCTTGACCCGTTCAAGGTGCGTCTTCGCTGACCTGTATGCTTTCGGCTTGTGTTCCTTGTACCAATCCAACGCTCGGTCAATGACCGCAGCCAGCTTCTCACCCCGGTAACGCATATTAGCAGGCAGCTTGACGCCCGCCATGGCTTCAGCCTTGCGCGTCTGGTACAGCTTGATTGCATCCGCCTTACGTCCGACCTTCTCACGCTTCCGCTGGCCGTCTGCGAAGAACTGAATCCACCAGACGCCAGACCCCGGCTCTTTCTCGAAAACACCGCGTTGCTTGACTTCCTTTTTCCTTGCCACTATGACAAATCCTCCGAGGGCGACAGTGTACACGAGGTGCCACCTGTACTGCCACCACTTGTTTTTCTATTTTGGGGATTGTCTTATAAGTGCTTTGTTTTCTGGTGGCCCCGGCGGGACTCGAACTCGCGACCTGCGGTTTAGGAAACCGTTGCTCTATCCACCTGAGCTACAGGGCCACTCAAAACCATTCTAACCTGCGAGTTAGGCAAAACGATCGCCTAGCCTAACGATGTCATCCTGAGCGGAGCGCGAAGCGCGCAGTCGAAGAGCCTGTCCTGAGCGGAGCCGAAGGAACCCGCGCGAACAAAGTAGCCTGCCCTGAGCCTGTCGAAGGGTGCGAAGCTTTGCGCAAGCAAGGCCCGCTGCTCCTAAACACCAGCAAGAAAACGGGTGCCCCATCCTTCGCAAAGCGAAGGGTGGGAAAGCAAGAACCTCACCGAGCCAAAGCCTGCTCCCCATTAACCGAGAACCCAGCCTCCACCACCGAAACCCCAGTCCCCGGTTGACCGCCACCCACGCTCACCCGATACTCCCCCGCCCCAACCATCCGCGAGCCCTGAGCATTCACCTCGCTCAAATCCCGAGCATCCAGCGAAAAGTGAACGTGCTCCGTCTGTCCCGCGGCGACATGCACGCGACGCAGCCCACGCAAAGCCCGCACCGGGGCGTCCGGCGAAGCCGGAAACTTCAGATACAGCTCAGCCACCTCATCCCCATCGCGAGCGCTGTCGTTGCGTACATCCAGGTCCACATCGAGCGACTGCCCAGCATTCAGCTTCGTCGAAGACAACTTCAACCCGCTGTAGGAAAACTTCGAATAGCTCAAGCCATACCCAAACGGATAGAGCGGCTTGTCCTCGAAGTACCGATACGTGCGGCCCTTCATCGAGTAGTCGTCAAACGCCGGCACCTGGTCCAGCGACGCATAAAATGTCAAGCGGCAGCCGCCCGGCGGGATTGTTGTCCCCAGCCAGCGTCTCGGCGATCGCCGTCCCGCCTTCCTCACCTGGATACCAGGCTTCAAGCATCGCTCCCGCATGCTCCTGCGCCCAGTTCACCGCGAGCGCGCTGCCGTTCTGCAGCACGACAATCAGCGGCTTGCCCGTAGCCCCCAGCGCCTTCAGCAGATCTTCTCCTGCACGGCTGGCAACTCGATGGACGTGCGGTCGCCGCCGCTGAAACCGTCCAGCTTGACCGGCATCTCCTCACCTTCCAGCGAGGGCGAAAGCCCACGAACGCAATCGATCACGTCGGACTGCTTCGCCGCATTCGACCGCCTCATCGCGCAACACAGCGGCCGGAGCCTGCCAGGTAAGATCGATGCCCGGCGCTTCCCGTTCCGTGGAAGTACTCGAGCCGGATGGCATGCGGCTTCGTGTCGTCAAAGTGCACGGCGTTCTCGATCACCGCGCCACGCTCACCTGTGCGCTCTGGTTCGCTCGCGACAAGCAGCTTGCCATCGAGATACAGGCGGAACCCTTCCGCGTTCTCGCAGGCATAGCAGTAGTTCACCCGCGACGCCCAGCTTGTAGTCGCCCGGCCGCCGGCGGCGTAAACGTCCCGCTCCAGCGCACCGAGTAGTTGTTGCGCTGCAGGCCCGTCACCGGAACAACCTTGTCCCAGTTGAAGTTGATGTTGCGATCGGTCCGCGTCAGCACGGGCTGTCCCGCTCAGGTCCTTCGAGTCGAAGTACTCGCCCTTAGCCCATCGCCGGTCACCGCTCGCCGGATGCAGCGCGGTGTGTTCGATCGGCATCGCCAAACCTTCGACCAGACTCGATCCCTGCGCATACTCAACCTTGGCCGACGGAAACTGCTTCTCAATCCCGTTCGAGCGGGTAGACCGGCGCAGGCGGCGGCCCGTTGTAATTGCCCTGCAGCGACTGCACCAGTTCCGCCGTTGGTCCGATCACGGCGATCGTCCGCAGCCCCGGCCTTCAGCGGCAGCGCTGCCATCTGCATTTTTCAGCAGCACCATCGACTCGCGCGCCGCCTTGCAGCGAAAGCGCGCGATGCTCCGGCGAATTCATCTCGCCGAATACGGAATGCGCCCGTAGGCATAGCTCGCCGGCGGATCGAACATCCCCAGCTCGAACCGCGCCGCGAAACAGCCGCCGCAGCGCCGTATCGAGATCCGCTTCAGTGATCAGGTTCTGGTGCACCGCATCCACCAGCGCCGGAAATGCCTGCCCTTCCCGTAACCGCACTCAAGATCGGTGCCCGCCTTCACCGCGTCCGCCGCGGCATGAGCCATGTCGGGCGCGTAGTGGTGACCGGTGTTCACGTCCGCCACCGCGGCACAATCGCTCACCACGTACCCATCGAAGTGCCACGCATCGCGAAGATGATCCTGCAGCAGCATCGTGTTGGCGCAGGCCGGCGCGCCGTCGATCGCGTTATAGGCGCACATCACCGACTGCGCATGCGCCTCCGTCACCGCCGCGCGAAACGCCGGCAGATATGTGTCTTCCAGATCGTGCGGCGAAACATCCACATTGACTCGGTGGCGCGTAGGCTCCGGGCCGCTGTGCACCGCATAGTGCTTCGGCGTCGACACCACGCTGCAAATGACTTCGGATCGTCGCCCTGCATCCCGGTGACGAACGCGACCGCCATGCGGCCGGTCAGAAACGGATCTTCGCCGTACGTCTCCTGCCCGCGTCCCCAGCGCGGATCGCGAAAGATATTGATGTTCGGCGCCCAGAACGTCAGCCCGAAAAACATTTCATGATCGTCCTCGCGCATCGCCTGGTTGTACTTGGCGCGCGCCTCGGTCGAGATCGTCTGCCCCATCTGGTGCACCAGGTCGCTGTCCCACGTGGCCGCCATGCCAATCACCTGCGGAAAGTTCGTCGCGTACCCGGCAAAGCCACGCCATGCAAACCCTCATTCCACCAGTCGTACTTCGGCACGCCCAGACGCGGAATGGCCGGCGCGTGATCGCGCATCTGCGACACTTTCTCTTCCAGCGTCATCTGCGAGATGAGATCGTTGACCCGCTCGTCAACCGGCAGCGAAGGGTCCATGTACTTCGGCTGCGTGCCACCCGTCTGCGCAACGCACACCAATCCCGCCCCAAAACCCAGAAAAAAGCCACAAATCAGCACGAATCCCAGTCTTCCCCGCATATTCCAAATGCTCCGCTATCGTGGATTGGTAAACATTTACGGTTATTAGAAAATCGCTTTACCGCAGAAAATACTAACCGCAAAAGTATCCGTATGGCTACTTCCACGTCTGAAATCCCCTCCAGCGATTTCCCTGTCAATACCCTCCGGACGAGGAGATCTTCCAACCCATTGATTCCGCTAAGTATTTGTTCAAACAATCATTGGCCGAAAACTTCGCCCAATCTGCTAAACTTAAAGGAGAAAGAAAAAGCCCGCCAATCCAGCGGGCTTTTCTGTTTTTGTGAAGGGGGCACATACTACGCGCGTCTTCATTCCTCGGCAATCCGAACTAGCCCTGAGCGAAGCCGAAGGAAGGAACCCATGCGATGAAAACAAGCCACGGCCACAGCACCTTTCAGCTGAAAGAACGTTCCCTGAGCCTCTAAAACGGTATTGCCGAAACATGGAATTAGAAAAGTCCTAACCCAAGCCATATGACGAATTTACAAAAAAAGGGGGAGGGGTCTCCTATCCTGAGTTTCCCACGTAGTTCAAGCAAACCCAAGGTGGATCGAACCAGACCGCGCGAAGCGCGCAGCCCAATGAATGCCCCCTAACCACCAATAAAAAGACGAATTTACCAAAATGCCGGGGGGTCTACGGCACATTCAAAGGCCGCAATCCCGTCACCGGAAAGAGCCCAGTCGGACCGTTCTCCTCCAGCATCGGTTGAGGCCGGAACAGGTACCGCACATAGAAACCGCCCTTGCTGCTGGCGTAGTCCCGCGTGTTGTTGAAGCTCAAAAAACCGCCAACATACCAGTGCTCAGCGATGGCGTAAGCACCCTCGCCGTCAAAGTTGTAGTTACCGCTGACGCTGGTCTTCTCCGGATAGTACGGATTCCCCCTCGCGTACTGAATGGTGGGATCGAGTGGATAGTAAGGAGTCGCGCTCTCATCGAACGCCTGCAATCCGAAACTCCCAATGGCCCGGTAGTGGAACTTGGCGCCGTAGTGCCCGTTGAACGTAAGCGGCACTCCACCCAATATGTAAGCGGCAGGACTGAAGTACCCGCCCTGCCCATAGGTGAAGTAGCGCAGGTTGTGATCGTAGTGCATGCCGAAAAAGTTCATGCCCACGGTCAGGTTTCCGTACTCAGAATTGTGCAGAACCGACCAGTAAGCGCCGGCATCGCCATCAAAGCGGGTGTTGTCCTCGACATGCTCCCCGGTAATGTACTGCCCGCCGCCCTGGATGTACCACCCGGACGGCGCCCCGCCGAACGCCAGCTGTAATTCGCCCGCATTGGTCACAACGCCGCCCCAGGTATTGCCGACATAAGTCGCGCTCTTGCTGCCCTGGTCACGAAGACCGGCATAGGAAAGCTGCGTATCCGTAATCGGGTCACGCGAAAACGTCAACGTAAAGTGCGAAGTCGGAGGATGAACATAAACCCCGCCAATAACGTTCGCGACCAGAAAGCCGTGCGGAGTATATCCAATGTTCCCGGCAAACGAGGCAGTTCGCAGTTGGAACTCGCCGCCGATTCCGGCAGCCGACTGCAAATAGGGCACAGCATCCGCAGGCAGCGTTCCCTGTTGGAAAGTGGTCGAGGTTGTTGCCTCACCCGAGTCTAGCAGTACAGGCCGGGTAATGATCGTTCCTCTCACTCCGGGCCCAAGCATGCTGGAGGCTTCAATCTGTCCCACATAAGCGGAGAGCTTGTCATACCCCGGCTGACCGCTCCGGTAATCGATCCCGGCAGCGCCTCCCACCCACGGGCTGGAAGCACCCTGAATGATAGCCAGCTGATCTTCAATCTGCTCGCGAGGAGTTTTCACGCGGACCACGTGAACGCCAGGACCAGTCAGCGGCGGCAACGCCGGTACCTCCGCCCGCGCAGTTTCCGGCTGCGTCAGCAGTGGCAACGCAGGCGGGGGCTCACTGTTTGTCTGCCCAGTCGCAGGAGGCAAACCCGAATCCGGCGATTGCATGTTCTGCGCCTGACCAGTCATCTCGCGAACCGCGCCCTGCAGCCGGCTCGCCGGATTCGCATCGTTCATGTCCACAAAGTGTGCAGGCTTTGCCGGCTGTCCGAAGGAAACCGGTGGAGCAGCCTGCGGCGCCGGCAAAGCCAGCGGCTTCGCCGGCGCCTTCATCGACACAGGCTCAAGATAGTCCATCGGCGTGGAAACATCGGACTGCTCGACAACAGGTGCCTGATGGCGACGCGATGTCTTCACCGGACGCTCATACGCCACCTCAGGAGGCACAAACTCCGGAGCAGGAGCGGCTTCGGCCCTCTCTGTCCCGCGAACCGCAGGAGGCGCAAAATAAGCATCATTCCCAACGCTCGAAGACGAACCGTCCCGCGCCTGCGCATAGTCACCCAGAGTAGGAACTGGCTTCACCGGCACAGTCTGCCATGAGACTTCCGAGCCATCGCCGTACTGGGCCGAATCAGGCGTATTCAACCGCGCCACGCGTCCCGGCGGAGCAAGCAACTGCATCAGTTGCTGCGCCGGAGACAGGCTTCCCGGCGCGCCAGTGTCGCTACCCGCAGGAGTGAAGATCAGCCCCGGCGTAGAAGGCCCCATCGCATCGAGCGCCGCGCGGTAGTAAGCCGCCGCGCGCTCCGAATTGCCACGGGCCTGTTCGTATTGGGCCGCAAGCCGCAGAATCCCGGCGCTGTTCTTGTACTGATCGAGCGCGCTTTCGAGCCACGTTTCGGCCTGCCTCATATCGCGAGCGGCCATGGCCGCGCCGATGGCGCTCTCATACATCTGACTCGTGGCATGCGTCATGTCCATCGACGCATAAATCGCAACCGCCTGCTTCGGCTGCCCGATTTTCAGATAGAGTCCGGCGACGAGCACTGTAAACATCGGTGTTCCCCGGAAACGCCTGCGCCGCCGCATCGAGGATCGCAACAGCCCGGCGCTGGTTTCCCGCAGCCAGCGCGCTGTTTGCCCTGCGAACGCTCCACGTGGCCAATAGCCGGTTAAATTCCGCCTGCTGATCATCCGTCATGTCGGGCGAATTGGAGAGGTTGCATACCAGCGCGTAGAGCCGCTGGTCGTCACCAGCATTGAGAACACCCAGCCATACTGAATCTGCACGTCGACTGGCTCGTCGATATTCTCGTCGCGGTAAATCTGCGTCAGCTGCGCGAAAGTCCGCATCGCAGCCTGGTTTTGCCCGGTTGCGACTGAATCGACGCCAGCGTCTGCAGATATGACGGGTCCTGCTCAAGCCGCAGGCGAACAGATTCAGGCATCGCCGCGATCTGCCGCAGAGCTTCGCGGTCATGGTTTCCCTGGTGCAGTGCATTCACCATGCCACGCCACGCATCGCGAATTCTGCGGATTCCTGTCGAGTTCCTTGCGATAGATCGCGTAAGCCTTCTGCTGATTTCCTTGCGCCGCATAGATATCAGCAAGCTGCAACTCAATGCCCGATTTGCGGCGGAGGCGCCACGGCCAACGCCTGTCCAGATACTTTTGCGCTCGATCCCACTCATGGCGCGTCTGGTAGATCGAACCTACAAGGACAAGAAATGCCGGATCATTCTGTTCCTTGGCCAGAACAGTCTGCGGCATGCGAGCAACGGTCCCCAGCGCCTCATCGTCTCGGCCGAAGCTGATGCTGCGCCGCGATCAGCGCGCGCCAGGCTCCGGCATTCTCCGGCTCTTCGGCCACAACCTGCTGATAGAGCTGCAGCGCAGGTTCATATCGCTTCGCCAGTCATCAGCAACGCTGCATACTGCATCTGCTTGTCGACAGGCAGGTCTCGCCCCTGATTCGGAAACGGCAAAGCCAGCGCCTGCTCGATGACGCGGTCGGCTTCGGCCTTTCGGCCCAGCGCCAGATTGGCCTGCGCCAGCGCCCGCAGATATTCCGGATCGCTATTCAATTGAGCACGAACGTCTTTGGGGCATGCGGTCGCTGGTGGCCAACGCTGCCTGTGAGTCGCCCGCCATGCGATTGCGCAAGAATGAATCCTCGCCACGCCGCCTGCCCGCTCCGGGCAGCGCGCACGGCGCGCTCATAATGTGTCCACTGCTTCGGATTATTCCCTGCCTGCGCATAGGCCCCGGCGAGACCTTCCAGCGCCTCGGGACTGATGGCTTCAGCGACAATGCCGCATCGTACGTGTCGATCGCAGCTTCAGTGTTTCCAGACTTGCAAAGCATCGCCTGCCTGGACATCTTTTCCCAGAAGCGCGATGTGGCGATCGCGCTATCCAGCCCTCTGGCTCCCGCCGCGCGAGCGCGCTCAAGATAATCGGCAGCCTCAGCAAAATTCTGCTGCTTCATGTACACGTAGCCCATGCCGCTCAGGGCACGCGGGTTGTTGGGTTGCTTCTCCAGCAGCGTCTGAAACTGCCGCTTCGCCTCGTCCAGCCGGCCGCTGTTCAGGGCGCGGTATGCAGAAGCCTCCATGGGATTTCCGGCGGGAGTGCTGGCCACAGGCTTGCCGGCTGACGCGGATGACCAGCGACGCTGGCATGGAAGAGCGTTCGCGTTCCACGCTTCCGCCTGCTTTAAAGCGTCTGTGCAGCCGGGAACACTGTCGTATCGTTCGAGAATTGCGATGCCTTCGGAGCGGGTCTTCGGATCGTAGGTGAGTATGCGTCCGAGTGTGATCGAATAGCGCGAATCAGCGGGAAATTGCTGGCTAGCTTTCGCAGTCCCGCAATAGCATGTGGCCGGTCTGCAGGTATTGCGGCTTCGGTGTCATAGTATGCAAGCGCGTAATTCCCCGGCAGGCGGCGTCGCTCCGAAGACATCACGATAAATACGCATGGCATCGGCATATCTGCCATTCTGCGCAAGACGGCCTGCCTGGCTGAGTCCTCACATTCCTCGGCTCGACGTCCGGCATGCCCTGGATCTTGGCTATATCCGCAGCATTCCCCCCGGCGGCACGCAGCCGGTCGAGATACATCCTCGCTTCATCCGTTTTCCCGAGTTGCATGTCGGCTTTTGCGATACCTGAGAGCGCCTCGCGATTATTCGGATCGGCCAGCAGCACCTGCTGCCATGTCTGAGCCGCCATATCGAGATGGCCGCTCGCGGCGAGCGATTGGGCCTTGGCCAGCAATGCTTTTTCAACAGCGGATTGCGCTTGAGCACTCGCATGTAAAACCGAAAAGCGCACAAGCGGCCGCGAGCAGGAGATTTCGGCAAACGTTGCGGTTTACTTTTTCCATTGGACCCTCAGCGTTCCATCCGGAGCGAATCGAAAACGTTGTTCCTGCCAACCCAGAGCGAACAACGCCAGGTTCTGGTCATAGTATTTCGGCGGATGTCCCAGCAATCCAGTTGACTGGCTCGAATCTGTGCCAGTACATTCCGCAGCTGCAAGGCAGCCGTCGATTTTTCTCCCGACGCAAAAAGAAAAGGCACCACTGCGGCGGAAAATCCGGCAGGAGCAGTCGTACTGGAGACACTCCCATCGGGATCGACTGTTTCCGGCGGTGACAGATGCGCCTTGACATAGCCCGACATGGGCAACAAAGATCTCCAACAGTTTCACTGCGCCGGGTGCACTCATGCGCCGTCATTCCGGCCCAAAGATACACGCGAATAGCGTCGTAGCTGCCTCATGCAGGCTTCGATATTTTCCCGGGTCAGCTCACCGCGGAAAATCCTTTGCCACTTCCGATACTCCACCCAGTCCATGGCAAAACCTGAAGGACTAGCTTGTTGTAACCATTCCGGCAGCGCAGATCGCCATCGAATTCCATGGCCCTTCCGGATCGGCTCGCTTTGCGCGCCAATAGCAGCGGCAAAGGCATATAGCTTGGATTGACCACCCAGCGATCTGCATCCGGGTGAAAGCCATACCGCGCCCGGCAATAATACCGCGCCGATCTGGGGAAAATGGCGCTCTCTTCTTTGCGATCATTGCGACAAGATAGCCTTCCGGTCTTGCTGTATTGCGGCTTCGCCCAAAGCTCACCCGCTTCGATCAGGCTATAAGCGATCCAGAGATCAGAGTCAGAGGCAGAATTCTGATCGAGCACGCCCCATGAGCCATCGTTTTTCCGGCCCCAGCTCCACGCCGGCAGGTTCTTCGGACAGTCACCTTGTGCCAGATTTTCCTCCGTCCAGGCGCGAATCCGTTCGAAGGAGCGCTGTCCCCCGCAACAAGAGCGAAAAACATAGCATAGCTCTGTCCCTCAGATGTCGTCATCTCATTTCGTTCCGGGTCGATCACGCGCCCCTCAGGGCTGAGGAAATGCGCCGCATAGTGGTCCCATAACGGCCAGGAACTGGCTCTCGCCGTCACCGAGTGGCAGCCTAGAACAAGCAGAGCAGCCAGCAAGACCGGGGCACCTCATGTTTGTTGTGCCTCCAGTCGGGCCTTTGCCCGCCGATCGAGCCGCGCCCTGGTCCACGGCACGACAAACAATCCAAGAACAAAAGTCAGTACGACGATCATCCACGGAAACGTTCGCAGCCAATAGCGAACACGGGACCACCAGGGCAGATAGCCGACGTGGTAGAGGCGATCGCCTAACCGGTATGAGGTGAACTCACTTCCATGCAGAACGCTCACCGACTGGCTGATATCGCCGGATGTAGCGATTTCAGTGAAAGCGGCAACAAACGGAGCAGCCGCAGCATCGTTCTTCAGCGTAATCGCTGACGATGGAGCGATTGGACTGACCAGGGCGATTCAATGCCTTGGATCAGCGCGTCTGGAAATTGACCGAGGTCTCGAGCAGACCATCGCGTTCTTTCGCTTGCCCAATCCGCCACCACCAGTTCGGCCGCATTTCAGCCACCTGCCACCAGGCATGTTCGATAGCCGAAAAGAATCCGCCGGTATCGTGGATGGAAAACCCATGCTCCTTTACTTCGACCGGCAACTGTTCGCTCAACCGTTCAAATGCCGGCTGGTCGTCCGGGCGTGCCAAGAATGAGATAGTCGGCATCGGCCCCCAGGGTTGAATCGTCATTCACGAAGACGTAGCGCCGGATAGCCAGTCTGCTCACCGAAATTTGCCAGCAGCGCGAGATAAACGCCGAGCTCCGCTGCAGCTCGGGCGCGGGCGGAACGACGATTCTCGTCTGAGAAAGATCGGCAAAACGCGTAAACGGAAATCCGGCATTTGCGAAAAGCTCCAGGTTCGGCATGGCAGCCCAGTGATCGAGCCCACGAATGATCCAGATAAGAGCTGCGCAGAATAGCCCCCTGCAGATTGATGGGAGCCGTGTCCTGGCAATTTCCCGTCTTCGCCAACTGAAAATAAAAGTTGAAGAGAAATGTATTGGCCAACGGCCGGATAGTCGACAGCGGCACGGCGACATCATAGGCCAGTGCTTTCTTTGGATTGTTTTCGTGCGGCAACGGCAACTCACTGACCACTGCTCCGTTGGCCGTCACGCGCAGCGTCGATCCGTTCGCCAATGGAATCGCATTGTAAAGAGTAGTCCATGTGCAGAGGAATGTTCTGCCGGTCGCCGTAATAGAGGTCGGGAGGCAGACGAAGGTAAACCGGCAGCGGACCGGAACCATCGCTTTGCAGCTCCGCATTCCCCGAATAATCCCAAAAGGGCGAGATGCGGTCCGTCTTAAGCCACAACGGCGCGTCGTCGGCTTCGCGCGGACGCGGCAACTGATATTCGCCAACGTGGACCGTCGTTCCCTGCAGCATCATATTGCCGGTCGCAACTGTCCGCGCGGCAGTTACGAGCTGATCGGCATTATCCCCTGCCACGATCAGCACCTTTCCGTAAGGATCGACAGGATTCGTGCGAACAGCGATGGTTGGCCCCCCGCCGTTCAGATCGATACCGGCAGGCAGATTCGAAAGCCCCTCCACCAGAACAACAACATTTCCCGGTGGCAATATACCGCCTTTGGTGACTGGAAACGTCAGCGGTCTTGACTTCGCCAGGACTCCAAACCATGAAGCCAGAATGCCAGCGGCCTGAAACGCCTGATCGCTGGGCCGGTCGGTCGTGAAGGCAAACGGAATCGAGGCTGAAGCGCTGCTGATTGCGCCATCATAGAAAGGCAGCGGCAAAATCTTCAGATCATCGGCGAGCGGCAGCAGCGATCCCGAAATCTCTATGCCCGAATTGGCTTCAACTCGCCCCCATAAGACGGTGTTCGCCGGATCCTCACATTGCTGCGTGTAGTGACCGATAAATTCGAATCTCAGCACATTGTTGCGAACCAGCAGTTCAGCCGGAAGAGGCAAATCCGTCTTCAAGCCCTCCTGCACATTTTCGACTTTTTGCGGAACGGGTAACGTGGCCACCAGCGCGCCATTCAGATAAACATTCAAATGACTCATCTGCGGAATGAGCGTTGGCGAAAAGGCGTAGCGCAGGTGCAGAGTAGCCTTCTGCACAACCTCGGTTTGAGGCAAAGCGAACGGTATATCGCGCGACGCAGCCACACCGCGAAATATGATCGCTTCCGGTATTCCAATGTCTTTAAGCAGGAAGGTGGACTGGAATGATCCCGCCGCCGGAGCCGCATCCGTTGCCTAGGTTGAGGCGAAAGCTTGCACGCGTTTCTGCGCAAACAAGGGCGCAGCAGCTCCGGAGAGAAGCATCGCGAGCACAAGAATTGCCGCGCCTGCACGCGCGGTTGCCGGCAGAGCAGCTTCCTTCTTTTTTGGAATCAATACTCCCAGAGCATGCCCAACTCCTTTAACAGAGAGGCGAACGCAGGCGTGCAAAACTACGCCATGGTTTATCTGCTTCCCGGCGCTCGCTCCGGCTCAGCCATGAATCGGCGCGAGAATAAAGCACAAGCGTCAAAAGCTCTTCTTCCTCAAGCGAGAGTTCCTCGTACTTAACGCGCAGGTTCGCGTCGTTCCCGCGAACAACAGTGGCAGGGAAACTCGCCTCCTTCCCGCGCAGAGGATAAATCGACCTGCACCTTGGAATCCGGCGGTAGAGCCAGGTGCCTCCTCAAGCTCGATCGAAGCTCCGCCGAGCGACATGTTCACCGACTCGCCGAAGACGCTCCTTCCATCCGGAAGACGAACTTCCACCGGCATATGCATGTCGATGCGCACATCCGTTCGCAGCTGCCGCGACTCAAACGCCACCGCGTTCGCCGTACCGACAATGATCATGTTGAACAGCGTCCAGAAGGCGTTCATGGCGATCGTGCCGGGATGATCGTGCCATTCCAGAGAAACCGAGGCACCGCGAAAATCAGGCCCAGAACATTCAAGAAGAGCAGCACCAGGTAGGGCCGGGCGATTTTCCAGTCGAAATAAGATCTTCGGCACCATCCCGCCCTTGGCGGTGACATTGAACGTTCCGAGCCGCGGATTGATCAGCGCCATGATGGTGGGAACCAGGATGTAGGGCGACAGCACCGCCTCGTACACCTCGTTCCAGAATGAGTAGCGGAATTTCCCCTGGATACGCGAGTTGCACAGCGTGGAAAGCACGATGTGCGGCAGACCGTAAGCGAAGATAGTCGAGCCAATATCCGCGAATATTCCGGTGCCCCAACAGCAAATAGACCAATGGCGCGGTGAGAAAAATCAGCCGGGGCACCGAATAGAGAAAATGAATCATGGCGTTGAAATAGCAGAGCCGCTGTGGCCAAACCGCAGCTTCCGCGCGGGTGAGCGGATTATCGGTGCGCAGAATCTGGCATCATGCCGCGCGCCCAGCGGATGCGCTGGCCGATGTGGCTGGAAAGGCTTTCCGTGGCCAAGCCCGCAGCCTGGGGAATATTGATGTACGCGGTGTTCCAGCCGCGAATCTGCATGCGCAGCGAAGTGTGGGCGTCTTCTGTGACGGTCTCGGCGGCGATACCTTCGATTTCTTCGATAGCGGTGCGGCGCAGCACCGCGCACGATCCGCAGAAGAAAGTGGCGTTCCACAGATCGTTGCCATCCTGAGACCAGGCCGTAAAACAGTTCGCCCTCATTCGGAATTTCCATGAACTGGTTGAAATTTCGCTCGAATGGATCCGGCGAATAGAAATAGTGGGGAGTCTGCAGCATTCGCCAGCTTCGTCTTTCACGAACCAGCCCATGGTCATCTGCAGAAAGCAGCGGGTCGGCACGTGATCGCAGTCAAAAATCGCAACATACGGCGAATTCAGAATCGCTGAGCGCGTGGTTGATATTGCCGGCTTTGGCATGCTTGTTGTCCGTCCGAGTGATGTAGCCGATGTCTGCCTCTTCGCAGAACTCTGCGAAACTCCTCGCGCCGGCCGTCGTCCAGCACATAAACGTGCAGTTTGTCATGGGGATAGTCGATATTCATGGCGGCAAATGCCGTAGACCGCACGACTGACAACGGCTCGTTATAGGTGGGAATCAGCACGTCAACGTGCGGCCAGTCCTCAAGGTCCTTCGGCATGGGATACGGAGGCCGTCGAAGGGGACGAATCGTCTGTATATATCCGAGAAACAGAATGACAAACGCATAGCACTCGGCGGAAAGAAGAATCAGCATGAAGACGGTATTGATCACGCCGACCTTGCTGGTTTGGCGAAGCAAGCGTCATGCCCCACGGTAAAGATCCGCCAGTACGCATATCTTGCCGTCGCGAGCATCGAGGCAAACATCAAGCGCCAGCGTCACCAGTTCCGAGCCCGAGATGCGATGAATCGACAAAGCCCAGAATGAATTGATCAGGATGCCGAGGAGCGCCTGCTCCGGCCATCCGGAAGTCAATGGTGACGCATTCGAATGCCAGAAAAAGAAGGATGCCGTATACGAGCGATGCGGGCCATGCTGGCCCACGGGCTGGATGTAGTTCCGAGTGATCGCCAGTGGGTCAGGATCCGCTTCATCGTCTCGCTCCAGCGAGCCTGTGTTCTTCCCGAGAGCGCGGACCGGACTTCGCTTCCGTACCCACGACGCCAGTTCAAGAAAGTCGTGAGTTACTGGCGATCCCGGTGCATGATCGGCAACCGTCATCCTGGAAGCAATGGCCTTGGCAATCTCTACGGCGTCGCGAATCGTAATCGGCAAAAGGTGCTCGCAGCATTGCCTCTCCACCAATGCCCGGGCCCGCTGGTCGCATGCTGTCCTGCTGGTCAAACCGGTTGAATATGTAGAAAACCTCCGGAACGTCTATTCCGGAGGACCGCATTGCATGGAACGACGCCTCGATTCGGGAGACCGTCAGAATGGAATTCAGATCGGGCTGCAGCGGAACGAGCACGTTGCCACACATACCCGCGATTTCCGGGAGCATACCCATCGAAGCAGGGCCCAGGTCGAAGATCGTTCGCTGGGCTTTCCGCATCGCCGCTTTCACGTCGTTCTCCAGCCACTGCTTTGTGATTTCATTGGTTCCGATTACTTGCAGTGGCGGGTAATGGGCATCGGGCGAAACAAATGTCCGCAGTCCGCACCGCAGGTCGGTCGCGCCAAAATAGAAGGGCAGTAGGCCGCTTCCTGACGCATCCACCAGCAGGACTTTCTCCTTCATGGCGCAGAAGATTCTGCCGAGGTTCGCGCAAAGCGTCGTCTTGCCAACACCTCCAGCGAGGGAATAAATCGCCAGCGAGGATGAAAAGCTATCTGCCGGAGCCGGCAGGCTCGTCTCGAAGAAGCTGGTGGGCACAGGGGCTTGAGGAAAAGCCACTGGCTGGGGCAATTCTGTATCGACGGGTGGCACAAGCGGAGTCTCGACGACAGTAGCCGGCAGCGGCGCAGCGCTCACCTGGACCGGGGCTGGTTCAACCAAAGATTCGAATACCTGCGCCTGGCTTTCGATACTGGCCTCCGGAGCCTGCGCGGCGTCGCTTTTCCGGATGTCCACGTCCGTTGCATGATGGGTGTGCCGGCTTTTCCTCTGCCGGGAAAAGTCCCGATACATTGGGGCATCCTCTACATTCGCCCAGGAATAGAGGTTCGCTACGTCTTTCGCCAAATCGCTGTCAATTTCCGGAGCGGCGTGCGGTTTGCTGTCGCCATTTATCATTCAGGTTAAGTCCGTTTCTCGACAATTACATACAACGAATAGTCTGAATCGATCAGCCTGTTTACTTTGGTAACTGCAGACCCGCCTCACCTAACCTAGTCGGCAAAACCAAAGGTAACAGAACGTCGAGAGCTATCTCCACTACTTTCACAACACGAGGCAATCCCCGTTCTTCACCGGGATTGGTGCAATTGTCTCCAGCAGCGCAGACTTAGGGGAATGCTACAGGAGGGGTGCCATCTTCTTTTGAGGTTTGAACCATCATACTGTAACTTGTTGGTTTTACGCATCAGAAGAAATTCATATTTCCCTTGAAGGCAATCCGAAATGGGTCCTTAAAACGTCATGACTCCATCGGGGGTTGAAACAAACAAAATGAATCCGTACTGGCTGGGAGAAGGGGAATATCCCGTCCCTGCCGCCGGGCAATTGAGGTTGTGGAAGCATCTCAGGCATTGCAGGACTCGATAATCCACGAAAACAAAAGCGAATAACAAAAGAAATGCCTGTAAATCAAGCTGCCGTCTGGATCATCTCTTTCCTCACGATCGCCCTGATGCTCCTTCGTCCCTGGAAGATTTCCGAGGCCTTCTGGGTTGGCGGAGGGGCGCTGCTTCTCCTGCTATTGAGGCTGGTCCCTCTCCACGTCGCCGGACATGCCGTAGCCGAAGGCGCCGACGTGTACCTCTTCCTCGCCGGCATGATGGTTCTCGCTCAGTTGGCGACAAACCCACGGAGTCTTTGACTGGCTGGCGACAGTAGCGATCCGGAATGCGAAGTGCATCACGCGACCCGGTTGTTTGTCCTTATCTACGCAGTCGGAACGGTAGTGACGATCTTCATGTCAAATGACGCAACGGCGGTCGTCCTCACGCCGGCCGTTCTGGCAGCGGTGAAGAAAGCCAGAACCGAGCCGCTTCCCTATCTTTTGATTTGCGCCTTTATCGCCAACGCCGCCAGCTTCGTGCTGCCGATTTCAAATCCCGCCAATCTGGTCGTCTTTCATCAGGGACATGCCGCCGCTCACGGAATGGCTTCGAATCTTCGTGCTGGCTTCGGTGCTCTCCATCCTTGTCACTTATGCCGCGTTGCACTGGTATTGCCGCAAAGAGCTGCAAGGAAAGATCGAAAGCAATATCCGTGACGGACATCTTTCTGATTCCGGAAAGCTGGCATTCGCAGGCATCGGATCTCGTCGCAGTCGTTTACTCGTCGCCTCGGCTTTGGGCAAAGATCTCGGACTGCCGACCTGCGCGACAGCTCCTTTCGTGGTATCGATGTATCTGCTCTACGGAACGCAAGTAATCCGTCTCAATCCTCCAAGGCAATCTCGTGGAGCGTCATCCCGCTCGTCGCTGGCCTCTTCGTTCTGGTCGAAGCAGTCAACCATGCGGGAGCGCTTCACGTCTCAAAGGCTGTTCACAGCATCTCCAAACTGGAAGCCACTTTCAGCCGCGCTCACCGTTTCCTTCGGGGTTGGGTCGGCAGCAACTTGATCAACAACCTTCCGCTCGGGTTGATCGCGGGATCGTGCTGCATGAAGCCCACATCGGCGGAATCCTCCGCAATGCCGTCCTGTCGGTAGTCGACCTAGGCCCCAATCTTTCCGTAACAGGATCGCTTGCAACCATTCTCTGGCTGATTGCAATCCGCAAGGAAAATTTGCACGTCAGTGCATGGACATTTCTCAAGGCGGGCATCGTCGTTATGCCCCCGGCCCTGCTATTGGCAACACTGGCGCCCAATTGCTGCTACTGCCCGAACGCCTTCTCAAAAAACTTCACCATACGCTGCCGGGCATCGAAACCATGCCAAGGCTCAGAGCTTGGGTTTCCGAAAATCCCATTTGCCAGTGGTCCGTGATCCTCGCGCGGATAGCGCACGAGATCGACCGAAACACCCATCTGGCGAAGTGCCCGGTACATTTCCACGCTCTGCCCGAGAGGATCTGTCGTATCACTATCGCCCTGGAGGAGCAGAAAAGGAGTTTTCGCATGGCCCGCGCCCGACAGTGGACTTTGGCTCCATGCCTCGGCAGTCATGCTCCCAAGGCTTGCCATAAAACCAACGGTCGTACCAGGAACTGCTTTCGGTCCCGTACTCGCTGTATTGATCAATAACCGGGGCGCCGCTGATGATAGCTTTGAACCGGTCTGTCTTCCCTTCCGACGAACCCAGCCATTTCCCCGCCGTAGCTGTAGCCCATCAGGGCAAGCTTATTAGGATCGATCGGGTAGTGGGCGATGACTGCATCCACGCCAGAAATGATGTCGCGAAAGTCCGCGCCGCCGAGATCGTTCTTATTTGCAGCGGCAAAGCTAGCTCCATAACCGGTGCTCCCGCGCGGATTAGGCCGAAGAACGGCCCAGCCATGGCCCAACAGGAAAGCAATGAGCGGCGAATAACTGTCTTCCCATGCTCCCGTCGGACCGCCGTGCACATCGACGATGAGCGGCACTTTACGGTCTTTGGCTTGTGGCGGAAGATACAGCAGCCCTTCAATCGTTTGCCCTTCATTCTGCCACTGAACAATCTGCGACGGTGCATCTGCCCATTTACCTGGCAGCACAGATGGAGTGTTGAGAGCGTGCGCTGCATGACCAAGCTTTTCAGAAAAGAAGAGTGTTTGCGGCTTCGTGCTGCTGGTTCCGATCCAAACCCATCCATTCTGACGGCCATTGGTGTTCATATTTGTAACTACTGGTGTATCAAATCTGAAAACTTCAGCTGAACCGCCGTCGAAGCGCGCGAACATAAACCTGTGTGCCGTTCTGCACGGATTGCAACACTTTGCCACCGGCAGAAATCGGGCCTTCATGGCTGAGCGAGCCGTGATAGTCGCGGCTCAGGTTTTTAAAGGCGCTGTCTGCAAGCGTCAATTGATAGAGGTCGTTGTAGCCAGGGGGCGTGTCCTGCTCCGCCCGCGCAAGGAAGTAAATATGCTTGCCATCGTCCGACCAAATAGCCTGCGCTACAGATGGAGGTATCTGCTTGAGGGCCTCAGGATGGTCAGGATCGCTGATCTGGAGCATCCACGCACTCTTTGCTGGTCCAAGGTCGTCTGCGTTATTTGGGGTTCTCAGTAATCGCGAGAATTCTGTCCGACTGCTTGATCCATGCGACAGATTCGACATTGGGAGCAAGCTCAGTCTTCGTCAAGTTTACCGGTCTCGGGATCGAGAAGATAAAGCCTCGACCGTGTTTATCATGGTCAACCCATTGCGCGTCGGCTTTGTCCGTCTCTTGTTTTTTCTCGCCGGGAGTCTGCGGATCGTGTGCGACGATTGCGATCCATTTGCCGTCTGGAGAAATGAAAAAACGCTCTACATCGATCTCAACTTGTTCGGGCTTCTGCGGAGCTCTTCGTCGCGTCGGGCGGAATCGCATCCGGCTCCTTGGAAGCATCGACTACGGGCTCGATTTTCAAATCAAATGGCCGCGCTTCCCCGCCTTCCATGGGCAAACGATACAGTTGCGTATGCTCACCGCGTTTGGCCAGAAAGAGAATCGTATTTCCATCGGGCATCCACTCTCCATTGTGCTCGCCGCGTTTGTCGGAAGCAGGCGAATAGGTTAGCTGACGCGCTGCATTCTGCTTGATATCGACTAGCCAGAGATGGCTGCGGCCTCCATCGGCGGTTGCATCGGAGATCTGAATGAGCACGCTCTGCGTATCAGGCGATAGCCGGGCTGGCTGAGGCTGCGCGTGTGGCGCAAATCTTCATTCGATGGAAAATGCGCTTCCTGGGCAAATAGTCTTTCAGCTGAAACTGCGCTAAGAGCAATAGTAAACAGGATACTCACTCTATCGAACGTCTTCCGCATGCCACTGAGGATATCGTGAGTTGCAAGCAGTTCAACAGGAAGTGATGAAATCACTGTAAACTCGCAGGACAGCTTCATGAGCACCGTTCACAATCCGCAAACACGACACAGCCGTCGATGTGGGCATCGATACTGGAAGCTCTGCGAGGATCGCACCAGGACTACACCAGCGGCAGCCTCAACCGTGCGATTCTGCTGCTCGCCATTCCTATGGTGCTGGAAATGGTGCTGGAATCGCTGTTTGCTGTGGTGGATGTGTTCTGGGTTGGTCGGCTGGGCGCAAACGCCGTCGCCGACGGTGGGTTTGACCGAATCTCTGCTTTCTCTGGTCTTTGCCGTCGGCATCGGCCTGGCCATGTCGACCACAGCCATGGTCGCACGACGCATTGGCGAAAAAGACCCCGAAGACGCCGCCATTGCCGGCGTGCAGGCAATTTTTCTTGGCCTGCTCGTTTCTCTCTCCATTGGAATTCCCAGCTTCATTTTTGCGCCCAAACTGCTAAGCCTGATGGGTGCTACTCCAGAATGTGATCGCCATCGGCTCGGGCTATGCACGCATCGCGCTGGGGGGTTGCGGCGCGATCGTGATGCTCTTCCTGAATAATGCAATTTTTCGCGGCGCGGGCGACGCTGCGATTGCGATGCGGCTGTTATGGGTGTCGAACATCATCAACCTCATTCTCGATCCATGTCTGATTTTTGGCCTCGGGCCATTTCCGAAACTGGGCGTGACGGGCGCGGCACTGGCTACCTTCACAGGCCGCAGCATTGGCGTCTTTACCAGTTCTACCGGCTGCTGAAAGGCACGGAACGCATTCATGTTCTGGTGAAGCACATCCGCATTCATCTTCGATGTCTTGTGGCGGCTGGTGCGCGTTTCAATTACAGGCATTTGCAGTTCGCCATCGCGCACACGAGCTGGATCGGTCTTGTACGCATCATCTCGTTTTTTGGCGCGAGCGCCCTCGCCGGATACACCGTTGCCATCCGCATCCTGATCTTCATCATTCTGCCGTCATGGGGACTGAGCAATGCCGCGGCCACTCTGGTTGGCCAGAACCTGGGCGCAAAACAGTCCTGAACGCGCGGAGCAATCCGTATGGCGCACAGGCCTCTACAACGTGATTTTCCTGGGTACCATCGGCGTCTTTTTCCTCTTCTTTGCCACGCCGGCCGTGAAGTATTTTGATTAAGATCCCGCCGTTGTACCCATCGCCGCGACAGCGCTACGCATCCTGAGCTGCGGCAACATCGGCTACGCCTATGCCATGGTGATGCTGCAATCCTTCAACGGAGCAGGCGATACGCATCACGCCGACCATCGTGAACTTCTTCGGCTTCT
This sequence comes from uncultured Acidobacteriaceae bacterium, assembly GCA_963713465.1. GTDB lineage: Bacteria > Acidobacteriota > Terriglobia > Terriglobales > Acidobacteriaceae > Bog-257. The sequence continues at coordinate 56,287 of CAVQLZ010000002.1, read as the reverse complement.
GGATGTTCCAGATTCCGCTTGCGTGGTGGCTTCGTTTTGCAGCATGCACACACAGGGCGTCTTTCTTGCCATTGTTCTTTCGGAGTGCGCGATCGCCGGAAGCCAGCGTTTTACTCTTCCGCCGCGGTCGATGGAAGCAACAGAAAATTTAGGCAACGCCGTTACACTGGAAGCATGTGCACATTCTGCAGCCGATTCCAGCAGACAAGATCCGGTTGATTGTTTTTGATCTCGACGGCACGCTTATCGACTCGCGCAAAGATCTGACCAACTCCATCAACTCCATGCTGATCGAATTTCAACCGCCAGCCGTTGCCAGAAGAGATCATCGCTGAATATATCGGCGACGGCGCCGGCATGCTGGTGCGGCGGGCGCTCGGCGATCCAGAGACGAGCAGTTCGTGGACAGTGCACTGACCTCATTTCTGAACCACTACCGCGTACACAAGCTGGACTACACCTATGTCTATGACGGCGTCTTTGAGGCGCTGGAGCTCTGAAAGTTCCGACGGCTCGGCAGACCTGGCGGTCCTTACCAATAAGCCTGTCAAGCCCGCGCAGGCTATCTGCGATGCTCTTGGGCTGAGCCCTTATTTCTTCCGCATCTATGGCGGCAATAGTTTTTCGACCAAAAAGCCTGATCCCGAAGGACTGACCACTCTCATCCGCGAAGCTGGCGTGCTGCCGGAAGAGACTGTGATGATTGGCGACTCCGATGTGGATATCCTGACTGCAAGACGCGCAAAAACGTGGGCGATTGGCTGCCGTTACGGCCTCTCGTCTCACACTGTGGAATCCATACCATCCGATTATTTAGTGGATTTACCAAAAGACTGGATTTCTGCGCTGGATGCTGCGAATATGAAATAAATAAATCGATTTTCGTATGCTGGTATCGTCTATTTGACATTCGAAAGACAGCGCTTATCTGGTTCGACCACTGGCAATTTCTGCAAGTCTTATTTCGCTTGAAGGAGATTCTGCCTTGCTGCGTACTGTCTTACTCTCTGCTCTTCTTGTCTGCCCAGCTGCCCGTGCGCAGTCGATGCTCCGGCCGCCCCGGCCTCCAGTTCGGCAGTCGCCACAGTAAACGGCACGGTGGCGGATACGACGGGAGCCATCATTCCTGGGGCGCAGGTGCAACTGACCGATGCAACAGCGCGGTACTGGCCACCGCAACCACGGATGCTCCGGGAACTTCCGCATTCAGCCGCCGCGTCAGGGTGACTATTCGCTCGTTGTCACCTTGCAGGGATTTCAGACTTCTTCGCAGCACATCCATGCAGGCGCTACCGCCGGGACTCCCTGTTAGCTTTGCGCTTTCCGTCGCAGCAACCGTCACGCAAGTTGAAGTCAACGCAAACTCGAACGTCGATCTGACTGCCTCTGACGAAAACGGCGACACGGCCGTGATGAGCTCCGACGACCTGAAAGCGATGCCGGTTTTCGATAACGACTATGTGACCGCTATGAGCAGCTTCCTCGACTCCGGCGAGGGATCGACCGCGGGGACGGGGCTCATGGTCGATGGCGTTGAGGCGAATCGCGCGATGGTCTCTCCTTCCGCCGTGCAGGAAGTGCACATCAATCAGGACCCGTATTCTGCGCAATATTACCGTCCTGGGCGCGGGCAGATCGAGATCATCACCAAGCAGGCTGCGGATGCCTATCACGGACAGTTCAATTTCCTCTTTCGCGATGCTGCCCTGAATGCGCAAAATGACTTCGCGCCAAGCAAGCCGCCGGAACAGCGCCGCATTTACGAAGGCAATGTCACGGGGCCGATCTGGCATGCGAAGAACTCCTCTTTCCTGTTTTCGTTTAATCGCGCCGAAGAAGATCTTGACGCGGTGGTGAATGCAAACGTCGCACCGACACCGGATAATCCGAGCGGGCATCTTCAATGAGAATGTTCCTGCGCCTACACGGGATACGGAATTTTCGTTGCGCGTTGGACATCAATTCAGCGACAAGAATTCTGCATCCGTCATGTATGCCTTTCAGGACGCGACCAACGTCAATCAAGGTGTTGGCAACCAAACGCTTCCCGAAGCCGGATACAACACGGAAACACGCGAAGACGACGTGATTTTCCACGATGACTACATCGCTTCACCCTCCATTCTGAATCAGGCGTCCGATCGTGCTGGAGCGCAGCTACGATCCGGTATCGAACGTTACCGATCAGCCGAAGATCAATGTGCAAGGCAACTACACTGGGGGCAGCGCCCAGAACGAACAGGTACGGACCGAATACAATCTGCGCGCCAACGAAATTGTTTCCTGGACGAAGGGCCCACACAATCATGAAGTTCGGCGTCAACCTGCCGCATCTGAGCCGCCGGGTTCTGGAAGACCACACCAACTCCGCCGGGACGTATACCTACGGCCCGACCTACGCGCCGATGGAACGCTCATCGCCACGGCGATTCAAAATTATCAGGCTGGAATTCCGTCAGGTTTCTCCATCCAGCAGGGACAGACTCGCTTTGTTTATCACCAGCAGGAAGTTGGCGGCTTTTTCCAGGACCAGATCAAGCTGACATCGACTTTCTCGCTTACTCCCGGGCTTCGCTACGACTGGCAGAATTTTCCCGGCAACGATGTGAACAACTTCTCGCCGCGTTTGTCGTTTGCCCTCGTACTGAATAAAGAACACGAAATGGTCTTGCGCGGCGGTGGCGGTATTTACTATGACCGCACCGGTTCCGGGCCGCTGGCCGATCTGGCGCGCTATGAATACGCCGCGCTGCGCCTGCTGCAGCTTTCCTCGAACCAGCAACCGCTTTGCAATCCCATCGAGGACTGCGCCGATCTGGCTGCGCTGCCGCCGTCGCTGGTGGAGCGCGCGCCGAATCTCAAAACTCCTTATCAGATTAACTACGGTCTTTCCATTGACCGCAAGGTCGGCGAGAAAGGCACCATTTCGGTCGGCGGACGCATCAATCGTGGCGTGAATCTCTATCGTTCCGTCGACATCAATGCGCCGCTCCCGCCGGACTATTCGGTACGGCCCGATGCGGATGTTGCGCAGTTACGGCAGATTCAGTCTGAGGGCGAACAGAATGGCACGGCTCTCGATATCAACTATCGCGGCCGCTTCAACAAGCGTTTCACAGGCTTTGCCTGGTATACCTGGAGCCACTACGGCAACAACACCAGCGGCATCTACTGGTTCCCGCAGAACCAGTACGCGCCCAACGCTGAGTGGGGTCCGGCGGACTGGGATCAGCGGCATCATTTTGGTTTCTACGGCATGTTCAATCCTGACCACCTGCTGAATCTTGGCGTCGGCGTCTTCGCCAATACGCAGGCAAGCCGTGGACGGTTACTACCGGCGAAGATTCTTACGGGACGAACCTCTTCAATGCGCGTCCAGACGGTGTGCCGCGCAATTCGGAGATCGGGCCTGACTACGCTGATCTCGATCTACGCTGGGGTTACGACTTCAAGCTGCACCCCAAGGAACTGGACAAGAGCCCGACTCTCGGACTTTCTGCGTCGGCGTTTAACGTGCTGAATCATACGAATGGATCGTTCGTGGACACAGTCGAAGGCAGCGAGGACTTCGGTCAGGTGACCAGCGCGTATCCTCCGCGCCGGATGCAGCTTGCAATGCGGTTTAACTTCTAAGCCATTCTTATGTAGATTGAGCGCTTCCCCCAAGGGGTGGGGAGTGTTCAGATCTAACAAAACAAACGGGTTAGTTTTTAGCTTTGCAAAATATTCATTTTGCAAGGGATGCTTGCAAAATATTCATTCTTAAAGAGAAAAGGCCTGCTTCCCATGAGCAGGCCTTTTTCTTTGTCTCTGCTTCTATTTTAGCAGTTTCTGAGGAATAGTATGCCAAATTTAGGATTGAAAATTGTCTTTAGAATCAATTGGCTAGGAGAATTCTTCTGCGCGGAGGGCTTGACAGATTTTCGTGCCTGAAAACTTTTGGCTCTAGTGGCACTGCCTTTATCGTCGGGATTCTTCGCTTCGCCCAGAATGACGGCCTCCTTGGTTATTGGGTTATGCGTTTCCCACCCTTTCGGCAAAACCCGCCGAAAGGATGGGGCACCCCTTTTTCGTGCTGACCGATATGAAAAAGCAGATCCTTCCACTTCACTTCGTTCAGCGTCAGGATGACAGCCTCGGAACAATTAGGGTCATGATTATTGCTCGCCGTCTTTGAGCAGGGCCAGGGCGTGTTCCAGGGAGGAGCGGTAGCGCTGGGCTCGCTCCTTTGCTGTGTCGGCGCCTCGGTGCTGCATGAGTTGCCGGACCAGTTCGTCGTCGGGGATGCTGGCTTTGGTGACGAGGTCCTGCACCTGGGCCATGCCCTGGTCGTAGACCTGTGGGAAGCGGGCCATCTCCTGCTTTGCTGCTTGCGGCTTGTAGCTGAGTCGGTCACCGGTCTGCCATGCGTCAATCAGCGGGTTGGGCGACCAGGTGAAGGGCCACTCGGCATTGAGGGCATCGTAGGCGGCGCGAAGGCGGGTTTCCATTCCGGCAAAGCCGTCGAGTTGCGAACGGGAGGCCAGCGATCCGGTGGCGCGATGGACGTGGATGGTGACGCGTTCTGTGACGGAATAGCGCGGCGTAGTGATGACGGTGGTCAGCGTATTACCTTCGTAGTGCCAGCTCGGCTTGTCGCTGTGCATGGCGAAGGACAGATTTGTGCCGTTTACGGCTACGGATTCCGGAGGCCAGTCACCGGGGAGGCGCAGTTCGTAGGCGCGTTCGCGGAGCATGCCGGGATAGCTGCCGCGGACGGGCGCGATCTCTATGGTGAAGTCGTCGCCTGACTGCTTTGCTTCGACATCGGTCCAGGTGCAGATGCCGCGCTTGTAATCCTCGCCTTTGCTGGAATCGTCGTAGACGGAGTAGGCGGAATGGCCGTTATCTGCGAGCGGCTCGACTTCGAGGATGAGCGGGTCGACTGGTTTTTGGCCGGTGTACTGCATCGGCGGCTGCATGGGAATGATGGCTCCCGCGCGCAGGTAGACGGGAATCTGGTTGATGGCGAAGTTACGCTGGACGGTCATTGGGCCGGTGATGTGCTTGCCGGTGGGCTGCTCGATCCATTCTCCCTGCGGAATCCAGACGCTTTCTTCTGCGAGTTGCGAATCTTTGTCAACGGGTTTCACGACGGGCGCAACGATCATCTGCTGGCCAAAGATGTACTCGTTCTTATTTGAGTAGGCTTCATCGGCTTCGGGCCAGTCGTAGTAAAGCGGGCGCAGGAAGGCTACGCCTGTGTCGTAAGTCCGGCGGCCTTCAGTGTAGATGTAGGGCTGCATGGCGTAGCGCTGCTGGAAGCTGTCGCGCATGATGTCGGAGTATGGCTCGGGGTAGGCCCAGATGCGGCGCTCGGAGTCGGGGTTCTTGGTGGTGTGGGTGCGCAGGATAGGACTGTAGATGCCGAACTGAATCCAGCGCGTGTAGAGCTCGGGCTCGACGGCGCCGGGCATGTGGCCACCGATGTCGTGGCTCCAGTAGGCGTAGCCGACGTTCGCGGCTGTCGCGGTGAACCAGGGCTGGAAGGCGAGCGAGTCCCAAACGGAGATGGTGTCGCCGGAGAAGCCGATCTGGTAGCGGTGGTTGCCGAGTCCGCCCCAGCGGTGGAAGAGCAGCGGACGCTTGCCTTCACGCTCCTGATCGGTGAAGTGAACGTAGTTGAGCCACCAGGTGGGGCTGACGCCGGGGGTTTGCGTGTTGGCTTCCTGCTGCCAGTCTAACCACCAGAAGTCGATGCCTTGCTTTTCGAGTGGGTGGTGAAGCAGGTTCATGTAGTTGATGGCGAATTTCTTATTTGTAATGTCGAAGGGCACATATTTCTGCGTGGCAGGATCGATGCCCATGGCCTTCGCCATTGCCGGATAAGCGGCTTCCCAGGGCTGCACGCCCGAGGCTGGATGCAGGTTGAGCGTGGCTTTCAGGCCCTCTTCGTGCAGGTTTTTGAGGAAGGCGTCGGGATCGGGAAAGAGCAGAGGGTTCCAGGTATAGCCGCTCCAGCCGAGGCCGTGGTTGGATTGATCGACGCGATGCGCCTCTTTGAGCTGCACTTCGTTGAGGTGCCAGTCCATATCGATGACGAGGACGTCGAGGGGCACGCTGTTTTGGTGGAAGCCGCGGACGAGGTCGTCGAGTTCCTGATCGCTGTAAGCCCAGTAGCGCGACCACCATGCTCCGAAGGCGAAGCGCGGCGGGAGCGGGATGCGGCCCGCGACTTCAACGTAATCGTGCAGTGCCTGCTTGTAGTCGTGTCCGTAGCCGAAGAAGTACCAGTCCTGACGATCGCCTGCGGGACGCAGTTGGACCCACGGCCATGGACTGTTTTCGCCCTGGGTGAAGTTGAAGTTGTCGGAGTCGAAGAGAGGGCGGGTTGAGTCGTCGACTAGGACCCAACCGTCGCGCGAGATGAGGCCGGGATCGATGGGTTCTTTGGTTTTGTTGCCGAGTGCGCCGTCGAGAGTGCGGGTTGTTCCCTGCAGATTGCCGGTGTCGGGTGTGCCGGGATGCCAGATGATCTGTTTGCCGTCGAGAGTGAGGGTGATGGTAAGGTTGTCGGCCGTGAATTTGCCGCTGCCGGTGTAAGTGAGTTGGAGCGCGCTGGTTTCGATGGTTAACTTGCCGTTCTGTTCGGTATGGGTGCACTTTGGCACTGGCAGGCGGCGGTTGAGGAAGACGAAGGATGGGTGGTCTTCGAATTTGACATCTGCAGCCCACTCCATGCGAATCAGCTGTGGGGTGAGTACCGTGAAGCGGGCGTTCCCTTGCGTGACGACGGCTTTCGGGTCGGCCATTGGGTTGTAGCTGCCCTCAGGGGCTGCGGCTTCCGGCTTGGGTGTTTGTGCGAAGGATGAAAAAGCGATGGCGGATAACAGCAAGCAGGCGAATGCGCTTTTTTTCATGACCGGTCAGCATAAATCGTCTTGTTGGCCTGCGGCTAGGCGGGGTCATTGCTTCCCACCCTTTTCGTGCTGATTGATGCAGGCCTTGCTTCGCAAGGCAGTCAGCGCATGAACTAAAAGTTGATGCGGGTTCCTTCGGCTCCGCTCAGGACAGGCTCTTCGACTGCGCGCTTTGCGCTCCGCTCAGGATGACAATTCTTGTGGTGCAAGGTCAGGTATGCCGCATCCTTTACCATGATGAGTTGAGGGTTCGATGGATTTTCAGTTAGTGAGTGATTACAAGCCGCGCGGGGATCAGGGGCGGGCGATTGAGGAGCTTATTTCCGGCATTGGCGCGGGCGAGAAGCACCAGGTGCTGCTGGGTGTGACCGGGTCGGGCAAGACCTTTACGATGGCGAAGATCATCGAGGAGCTGAACCGTCCGGCGCTGGTGCTGGCGCATAACAAGACGTTGGCAGCGCAGCTCTATCACGAGTTCAAGCAGTTTTTCCCGTCGAATGCAGTTGAGTATTTTGTCTCGTACTACGACTACTACCAGCCGGAAGCCTATATTCCCTCGGGTGATCTTTATATCGAGAAGGAAGCGACGATCAACGAAGAGCTGGACAAGCTGCGGCTCTCGGCGACGCGGTCGCTCTTTGAGCGGCGCGATGCGATTATCGTTTCGTCAGTCTCGTGTATTTATGGTCTCGGCGATCCGGATGCTTATTACGGCATGCTGCTGCTGCTGGAAAAGGGGCAGAAGGTGCGGCGCGAGGACATTACGCGCAAGCTGGTTGAGATTCTGTATGACCGCAACGAAGCTGATTTCCGGCGCGGGACCTTTCGGGTGCGCGGCGATGTAATCGAGGTCTTCCCTACTTACGATGAGATGGCATACCGCATTGAGCTTTTCGGCGATGAGGTGGAGTCGCTGGCGCAGATCGATCCGCTGTTTGGAACGGTGAAGCAGAAATTTGCGCGGCTGCCAATTTATCCGAAGAGCCATTACGTGGTGAAGCCGGAGAAGCGGAATACGGCGATGGCGTCGATTCTGGAAGAGCTGGCATGGTGGGAGAAAGAGCTAGAGTCGCAGGGGCGGCTGGTGGAGTCGCAGCGGATTCATCAGCGGACGCGGTTCGATCTGGAGATGATCAAATCGGTCGGGTACTGCCACGGGATTGAGAACTACTCGCGGCATTTTTCGGGACGGCTGCCGGGTGAGCCTCCGCCGACGCTGCTGGATTATTTTCCGCGCGATTATCTGCTCTTTATTGATGAGTCGCACGCGACGGTTCCGCAGCTGCATGGGATGTGGCATGGGGACCGCTCGCGCAAGCAAAACCTTGTGGATTATGGGTTTCGGCTGCCGTCGGCGGTGGACAACCGTCCGCTGAAGTTTGAGGAGTTTGAGGTTCGCACGAACCAGCTGATTTATGTTTCGGCGACGCCGGGACCGTATGAGCTGACGAAATCGGCCGGCGTTGTCGTTGAGCAGATTATCCGGCCTACGGGGTTGATCGATCCTGAGGTCGAGATTCGGCCGGTGCGCGGGCAAATTGATGATCTGCTGGCGGAGATTCGCGATCGCGCGGCGAAGAATGAGCGCGTGCTGGTGACGACTCTGACGAAGCGCATGGCTGAGGATCTGGCGGGTTATTACGCCGAAGTTGGGGTGCGCTGCCGCTACATGCACTCCGAGATTGAGACGCTGGAACGGGTGCGGCTGCTGCGCGATCTGCGCAAGGGCGAATATGACGTACTGATCGGCATCAACCTTCTGCGCGAGGGTCTTGATCTTCCCGAGGTTTCGCTGGTGGCGATTCTGGATGCGGACAAAGAAGGGTTTCTGCGCTCGGCCGGGTCGCTGATTCAGACGATCGGGCGCGCGGCGCGGCATGTGAACGGACGGGCGATTCTATACGCGGACCGCATTACGGATTCGATGCGGCAGGCGATGGATGAGACTTCGCGGCGGCGCGAGGTCCAGCATGCTTACAACGAGGAGCATGGGATTACGCCGACTTCGATCATTCGCGCGACAGATATGTCTTTGGCGCAGATTCTCAAGGCAGACTATGCCGACCTGACGGAAGAAGATGACGCGCTGCCGGAGTTCAAGTCGCAGGAAGAGCTGGATATTTATATTGGCAAGCTCGAATCTGACATGCGCGAGGCGGCGAAGAAGTTTGAATTTGAGAAGGCGGCTAAGCTGCGCGACACGGTGAAGGAATTGCGGACGAAGGAGTTCTTGTTCAGCTGATATGAATAACGATGCTTCGCAGGTTTCGCGGAACAGGTTTGAGTTCGAGGAGGAGGGGGAGACTGCGTATCTCGAATTCGAAGTGGATGGGCATGGGTGGATGACGCTCTGGCATACCGAGGTTCCTCCTCGCCTGCGCGGGCGCGGTATTGCCGGTATGCTGGCGCAGACTGCGTTTGAGTATGCCCGGGATAATCAGCTGAAGGTGGATGTGATCTGTCCGATTGCGAGTGATTACGTCAAGAAGCATCCTGAGTTTCAGGGTTTGGTTGGGAAGTAGGCTGGAGTCTCTTGGGAATAAGAATCTGTGAGCCGTCTCTCGACGGCAGTCGCTTCTACCCATGTTAGCTGCGCGAACATGGGGCACCCTTTTCGTGCACATCCGCCGAAAAAGCAGATCCTTCGCTACGCTCAGGATGACAGCCACAGGGAAAACGGAGGAACTTCTTATTGCTTCGGGCTGTTTTCCTGTTGCACGACCTGTCCTTCGTTGGGGAAGGGCCAGTCTTTGTTGATCAGGATTTCGTTTTCGCGTTGTTCTTTCGGGACTTTGTCGATTCTTCAGATTTTCGAGGAAATGCACTCCGGTTTTTCCTGCCACTGCGATGTCGATGTCGCCGTCCTTGTCCAGATCTTGGGTGACGAACTGCGTGCCGGCGCCTGCGGTTCCGTTGACTGAAATGGCGTAGCGGGTGAACTGCGCGGTCTTCCTATCGATTTTGTAGTAGTAGATGACGAGCGGGTCGTAGGAGCCGGGGTCGTTGCCGTAGTGGCCGCGATAGCGCTTGCCTGTGATGAGTTCGGGCACGCCGTCGCCGTCGATGTCGACGAGTTCGAGCGCGTGGATCTGCGAGAAGGACTCGTCGATGGTGTGCTTGAGCCACGGTTTCCGCCCGCCTGCTGCTCCAGCCAGTAGATGCCGTAGCTGTGGCCCTGGCCGTAGAGGATGTCCATCTTGCCATCGTTGTTGACGTCGTAGCCGAGGATGGGGAAGCCGGCGTCGCCGAGTTGCCAGTCGGGATGCCACTTCCACTGGTCGTGGTCGGCGTCGATGTTTTCAAGCCAGCCGTAGGGAGTGAGGATGTCGGGTTTGCCGTCGCCGTTGATGTCGGCGATGCCGATGCCGTGGCCGTCCTGCTCTTTGCCGATTACATGGTGGACTTTGGGCTGGGGCCGGAGAAGTCGACCCAGAGGATGCCGCAGTGGTTGTAGTGGGCGAGGATGAGGTCGGGCTTGCCGTCGCCGTTGATGTCGCCGTCCAGCCGCCTTCGGTATCGAAGCTGTCGGTGATGAAGTGGCGCTGCCAGATGATGTCGGGCTTCTTCGGGTTCTCGTACCACCAGAGGCCGTTGATCATCCAGCCGGTGGTGACGACGTCGGGAGCGCCGTCGTGGTTGACGTCGAAGACCCACTCGCCGCAATCGGATACGAACTCGTCTGAGTATGCCGACGGTGCGGAATTGATGGTGCTTCCACTCGCCGCCCTTCGCGGCCGGGATTCTCGTACCAGTAGGCTCCGCTGACGAGATCGAGGTAGCCGTCGCCATTCATGTCCATCGTGGTGATGCCTTCGGCGTGGTCGGTGCCGAGGCGATGCAGCGAAAAGGCGACTTGCGGAACGCCGTAGGGTCCGTTGCCGGGAGTGGTCTTGCGGTCGCTTTGTGCGTGGGCGATGAACGATGGAGGGCTAGCGCGGATGGGACGCTAGAGAGCAACCAATTTTTTTGGTCATCTTTTTTCAGGAGCTACTTTAACGGATAGAGTTCGATGTTGCGGAAGTAGACTTCCGCGCCTTCGGACTGAAAGAGAATTTTGCCGCTGGACGGGAAGGCGTCGGTGCCTTCGTTGGCCAGCTTGCCGTTGACGTATTGCCAGACGTGACGTTCCGTGGACCAGTACGAGGTGATTCCATTCGCCGTGAGGCTTTTCGAGCTCGTTGACGGGGTCGCGAAAGCCGACGACGTTTTTCGATGGGCCCTTGTTGAAGTGATCGATCTTGAGCGCGCCGCCGGGAGGTCCGGTGACGCGCTTACCGTCTTTTCCGGTGAGGGCGGCGCCGTCGGTCATCCAGAAATCGCCGGTGCAGCCTTCGGTGATCTGGAACTCGATGGAGCGTGGCCAGACTTTCTGTTCGCCCTGGATGTTGTAGAGGATGCCGCTGTCGCGGGCCTTGCCTTCGCGGGCGCGTAGGTTCCTTCTCCCCATTTGAATTCGGCGCTCAGATAGTAGTCGTGAAGGCCTGCTTGGTGATGATGTAGCCCATTTCCTTGCCGGAGATGTGGATGACGCCGTTTTCGACCCTGAAGACATGGTCGGGATCGGTGTTCAGGCCTTTGGTCTTGAGGAAGGTATCGAAGTCGTTGAGGTCTTAACCGTTGAAGAGGACGATGGCGGGGCCATGCGGTGGAATGTCTTGAGATATAGCGAAGACCACGCTCGCGAAAAGGATCGAAGCGAAGACGACCGACTTGATGAAAGTACTGAAGACCCTAGTTCCAGAACCCACGATCTGTGCCCTTATTTGCTGCAATTTCTTAGTGAGACGAGAAACGGTGTCGACAGGACGCACCCAACCTACACGTTTGTCCAGCTTTCGGCGAGATGGGGGCTCAAACGCGGGTTCACATAACTTGCTACCGCTTACCAGACGCGACAGGCGTTGACGGGCATCAGCGGCTGGCCGGGTTTGCAGCCGAAGGCCTTGCCAAATTCAGGCATGTTCCGGACGACTCCGTTCACGCGAAACTTGTCGGGGGAGTGAGGATCGGTCTGGACCTGAAGGCGGATCGTTTCGGGCCGGGTGTTGTCGCACCAATTCTGGCCATGGGCGAGGAAAAACTGCTGGATAGGCGTGTAACCGTCCTGCTTCTGGTTCAGGTCGATGTTTTTGCGTTTGGCGTCTTCGAGGAATGCCATGTAAGCGAGGCGCAGGCCGCCGTTGTCGGCTGTGTTTTCACCGAGGGTCAGCTTGCCGTTGATTTTGACGTCATCGACGGCGGTGAAAGCGCCGTATTCCTTCACTTCACAATCGGTCTTAGCGTCGAACTTCTTACCGTCTTCGGCTGTCCACCAGTCAACGAGATTGCCGTGACCATCGAACTGGCGACCCTGGTCGTCGAAACCGTGCGTGAGTTCATGGCCGACGATGCCGCCGATGTGGCCATAGATTTCGGCGTCGGTAGCGTTGGGATCATAGAACGGCGATTGCAGGATGCCGGCTGGAAAATTGATGTCGTTCATGCTGGGGTTGTAATAGGCGTTGATGGTATCGGCCGTCATTCCCCATTCGCCACGGTCGACAGGCTTGCCGATTTTTGCGAGCTGACGACGGCTTTCGAACTCGGTGGCGCGCAAGGTGTTGCCGAGAGCGTCGCCGCGAGTGATGGTCAGCGTGGAGTAGTCGCGCCAATGGTCGGGATAGCCGATTTTGTCGGCAACGAGATGCAGTTTTTCTTTCGCTTTGACTTTTGTTTCGGGGCTCATCCAGTCGAGGGTGTCGATGTCTTTGTCCATGGCACCTTCAATGTCTTCGACCATCTGCAGGGTCGCAGCCTTGCTGGAGGGAGGAAATTCCTTTTCGACGTAGACCTTACCGACGGCTTCTCCCAATGCGTTGTCGGTGGCGTTGGCACAGCGTTTCCAGCGCGCCTGCTGCTCCGGCTGCCCGCGCAGCTTCCGGCCGTAGAAGTCGAAGCTCTCGGCGTCCATCTTCTCCGGCAGGGTGATGTCGGGGATGGAGTTGATGAGCTGCCAGCGGAGGTAGGTCTTGATGGTGTCGAGGTCGGTAGCGGCGATGAGGGAGTTGAGGCCTTTGAAGAATTCGGGATTGGCTACGTTGAGCTCGGTAATAGCAGGCGCACCGGAATGGGCGAAGAAGTGGCTCCAGGAAATTTCGGGAGTGAGGGCGGCGAGTTGTGCGACGGACATGGGGTGGTAGACATTCTTCGGATCGCGCCGCGAGGTAACGTCCATTGAGTTTTTGGCGAGGGCAGTTTCAAGCTGCATGATGGCGTGTGCGTCGCTCGCCGCCTTGGCATCGGGTTCGCCCATGAGCTTGAGCATGTTGGTAATGTGCTGCACATACTGCTGGCGCGTTTTTTCGGCATCTTCGCCGGTGCGCAGGTAGTAGTCACGCTCGGGAAGCCCGAGCCCTCCCTGATCGACAGCGGCAATTTGTTTGGTTGCATCCTTGAAGTCCTGCTGCTCGCCGAAGCCCAGGAAGGCGTTGACGCCGATCAGCTGGAAATGGGCGAGCAGAGGCGGGAGTTCGTCTTTGCTTTTGAGATTGGCGATGCTATCGAACTCAGGCTGAAGGGCCGCGAGGGTTTTGTCCGTGGCACTCACGTCCATGCAGGTGGCATAGAAATCGCCGATTTTTTGCTCGTTCGGCGTGCGGCTGGGGTCGTTGGCAGAAGCTTTCTCCAGCAAACCATAGAGCTCGTGCTGCGTGTGTTCGAAGACGATGGCGAAGGAATCGTAGCTGGACTGGTCGGACGGGATGGGGTGGAGCTTGCTGAAGTTGCCGCAGGCGTACTGATAGAAATTCGTGCACGGGTCTGCTGAAGTGTCCATCAGGCTTTTGTCGAGACCAGGGATGAGCTCGTATTTCTTGTCGGCGTCGGGAGCGGCTGGGCCGGTTTGAGCGGAGATGAAAGTGGTTTGCGCAACACTACAAATGGCTATCAAGAGCAGACGTGATACTGGTGACAAACTTTTACTCATTTTTTGTGGTCCCGGCCTTATTTGACGACCCTTGTTGGAATACCCAGAGTTGCGGTGCCCAATGATAACCCGCTGAAAGCACGATGCTCCCTGCAATTGTGACGGATTGTGGCGGTTGCGGGCCGAAAATTCGCTCGATGCGATTCGATTGGCAATCGGCCTTCTTCTTCGCTTTATTGCCGCTCTCTGCCCTGTCTGCGACAATAAGATGTTCAACCAAACGTCACATGGACTGGTCCGTCTAAACAGCTTATGCCCGCATTTGGTAGCTTCGCTCTCCTGCTTGCGCTGGCCCTCAGCGGATACAACCTTATTGCGGGAGCCATTGCGCTGCGGCAACTTGCGACTGGCGCGCGTGGGCGCGTTTCGCCGGAACGGCTGGCGGAAACGGCGCGGCGCGCCGGGATCGGCAGCTTTTTTGCCGTGACGTGCGCTGCGTTTGCGCTGGTCTGGGCTGCGTTCACGAATGATTTTTCGGTCTCCTACATCCTGCACCACTCGAACCGGGCGCTTCCCGGGCCTTATAAGTTTGCGGCTCTGTGGTCGGGGCAGGAAGGCTCGCTGCTGCTGTGGGCTTGGCTGCTGGCGGCTTACGGATTTGTGCTGCGCGTTCGGCACAAAGTGGATGTGAAGCTGACGGCGTATGCTTCGACGATTCTTTCGGGCATACAGATTTTCTTTCTGCTGCTGCTGAATTTTGCCGCGCCTCCGTTCGCGCTGGTGGCGGGGACGGTTCCGCAGGATGGCTTCGGGCTGAATCCTCTGCTGCAGTATCCGGAGATGGTGATTCATCCGCCGATGCTGTACCTGGGATATGTCGGCTTCAGCGTGCCGTTTGCCTTTGCGCTGGGCGCGCTGATGATGCGCTATCCGGGCGAGAAGTGGATCCACATTACGCGGCGCTGGACGATGGTGACGTGGCTCTTTCTGACCTGCGGCATTTTCCTCGGCGCGCACTGGGCGTATTCGGTGCTCGGATGGGGCGGCTACTGGGGCTGGGACCCGGTGGAGAATGCTTCGCTGATGCCGTGGCTGACGGGCACGGCGTTTCTGCATTCGGTGATGATGCAGGAAAAGCGCGGCATGATGAAGAGCTGGAATGTGTGGCTGATCTTCTCGACCTTTGCGCTTTCGATTCTGGGGACGCTGCTGACGCGGTCCGGGCTGGTGAGCTCGGTGCATGCGTTTGCGCAATCTTCGATCGGGACATGGTTCTGGACGTTTCTTGTCATCGTGCTGGCGGTTTGCCTCTTTACCTTTGTTCTGCAGCGCGACCATTTGAAGAGCGAGCACAAGCTGGAGTCGCTGGTTTCTCGCGAGTCGAGCTTTCTTGTTCAATAATCTGGTGCTGCTGGCGGCTTGCTTTACCGTACTTTGGGGGACGCTGTTTCCGGTTATGTCCGAGTATGTGCAGGGGAACAAAGTTACGGTCGGCGCGCCTTTCTATAATCGCGTCGCGATACCGATTGGCTTGTTTCTGCTCTTTCTGACCGGCATTGGGCCGATCCTGGCGTGGCGCAGCACTTCCTTCAAGAGCGTTCGCAAGAACTTTATTCTGCCTGTGGTTGCGGGGCTGGTGACGGCGATTGTGCTGATTGCCTGCGGCGTTCACCCGTGGCAGGATCAGGGCGCTTTCTATTCGCTGATGGCGTGGTCGCTGGGCGCACTGGTGGTTACGGCTGTCGGGTCGGAGTTTCTGCGCGGAGCGGGCGTGATTTCGCGGCATACGGGGCAGAATCTTTTCGCCTCGATGATTCAGCTCACGCGGCGCAACACGCGTCGTTATGGCGGATACATCGTTCATTTCGGCGTGGTGGTGATTTTTATCGGGCTTGCGGGTTCGGCGTTCAATCAGAGCGCAGAGCAGGAGCTGAACTTTAAGCAGAGCATGACGATGGGGCCGTACCGGCTCGTCTGCCAGGATTACTCGCAGGATTCAAATCCGAATTACGACACCGAGTATGCGATTCTCGATGTCTATCGCGGCGATAAGAAGATTACGCAGCTTGCTCCGGAGAAGCGCTTTTATCAGGCCAGCCAGACGACTTCGACGATTGTGGCGAACCACTCGACGCTGGCGTGGGATTTGTATGTGATCTATGCGGGGAAGGATCCGGACAATGGCCAGCCGATTATCAAGGTGTTTCTGAATCCGCTGGTGGCGTGGATCTGGATTGGCGTGATGATTGTGATTCTGGGGACGTTTGTTGCGCTGACTCCGAATATGACGGCGGCGTTTGCTGCCAGCCGCAGCCGCGTGCCTGTGAGCGAGGCTCCGGCGATGGCAGGAGTAAGGGCGGCGATTGATGCGAAGGCTGTTTCGTTTTTCGCAGCTAGGGCTCGTGGTTTTGCTGGCCATCTTCACCATGGGGTCGGCGGACACGGCCGTTCGCTACAACGATCTTGGGCACAAGATGATGTGCGTGTGCGGCTGCGGGCAGATTCTGATTGAGTGCAATCACCTGGGGTGTCCGGATTCGGATCGCGAGCTTACGGAATTGCGTACGGCGTTGAGCCAGGGCAAGGGCGATACCGAGATTCTTGAAGCTTTTCAGGCGAAGTATGGGCCTACGGTGCTGGCTGCTCCCATGCTGACGAAGTTCAATCTGGCGGCTTGGTTTGTGCCTCCGGCTGTTTTGCTGCTGGGCATTGTCGGCACGATTGCTCTGGTGCGGAAGTGGAGGCTGCGGACGGTCGCCGATGCCGGCGGCTTCGCAGGTGCGCGGATTCGATCGTATCCGCGACCAGATTCGCAAGGAGACGGAACTGTGAGCATGATTGCCTGCGGGCTGCTGTTGATCGCGATTTTTGTGTATGTCTTCTATCCGGAGCGCAACGTAGAGGCACAGGTGCAGAAGACGCGAGCTCGATTTTCTGCGCGAGCGCAAAGATGTGCTGTATGAGAATCTGCGCGATTTGAATTTTGAGTACCGCGCGGGCAAGTATCCGGAAGAGGATTATGCGGCGCAGCGGGCGCAGCTTGAGAACGAGGCGGCTGAAGTGATGGCTGAGATGGATTTGCTGGAGCGGCAGTGGTTGTTGGTGTGCGGGCGTCTTAGACATTGTGGCGACTAAGACGAAAAGCAGATCCTTCGCTATGCTCAGCGATGACAATCTCTTTGTAGTGTCAAGCAGATTTTAGAATTGCGGTTGGAAAGTTATTTGATGACATTGATTTCACGTTTGCGTTTTGGCGCGCTGCGCTGTTGCTGGTTGCGGCTTCCTGTTCCGCGCTTGCGGCTACTGTAACCGGAACGGTTACCAATAAAACCGTCAACAAACCTTCTGACGGGGATGATGTGGTGCTGATCGCCTTTGGGCAGGGCATGCAGGAGGCGGGGCGCACCAAGACCGACGCCAAGGGGCATTACTCGATCGAGGTGCCGGATAATGGCATGCACCTGATCCGCGTCGACCACCAGAAGGCTGCGTATTTTCAGCCGGTGCAGCCGGGAACGACTACCGCCGACGTCGATGTTTATGATGTGCTGCCCAAGGTAGAGGGCGTGAGCACTGAGGCCGATGTCATGCGCATCGAAACCGACCCGCAGGGTCTGCACGTTATCGAGAATTACTTCGTTAAGAACGACTCCAATCCGCCGAAGAACGCAGTTCAGCCCGCGGGCGTATGAGATTTACCTGCCGCCGGATGCGCGCATTGAAGGCTCGGCGGCGATGGGACCGGCTGGGATGCCGGTTTCGTCTTCTCCGGTGCCTACGGGCGAGAAGGGTTACTACGCTTTTGTCTTCCCGGTACGGCCCGGGGAGACGCGCTTCCAGGTGAGCTACCATCTGCCGTATAACGGCAGCTTCAGCTTCACGCCGAAGGTGTCGCATGCCGACGCAGAACGTCGCCGTCATGCTGCCAAAGAGCATGAAGTTTGCGAGTGGCGGATCGGTTGCTTTCCAGCCGATCAATGATGACGTCGAACGCGCAGACCTTCCTGGCGCGAAATGTCTCGCCTTCGCAGGCGATGGCGTTCACCGTCTCCGGCACGGGCTCGATGCCGCGCGAGTCGCAGGGACAGGGGCGAGCGACGCCGCTGGAGCGCGCTGGCCGGACCTGAAGCCAGTGCAGACTTCCGCAGCGAACGATACTCGTCCTGGCGGCGGGCTCGGGAATCCGATCGACACGCCCGATCCGTTGAACAAGTACAAGTGGTGGATCCTGAGCGGGCTGGCGCTGGTTCTGGCAGTGGCGGCTGCGTTCCTGCTGCGGGCGAAGCCCGAGGCTGCGGTTTCCGCCAGCCTCCTGTGACCGGTGCAGCCTCTACCATCGGCGCCGCCTCAGTCCAGCGGCGATCTGATGGCCGCACTCAAAGAGGAACTGTTTGCGCTCGAAACCGAGCGACTGGAAGGCAAGCTGAGCGAACAGGAATATGCTGAGCAGAAAGCGGCTCTGGAGATCGTCCTGCGGCGGGCCCTGTCACGTCAAGCTGTCTTAGGCTGATTCTGTCGCACCGCAAGTAAATCAGTCTAAGGAGAACGCACCTCATGGAATTTCTTCTGAAGCAGGGAGTCGCCGAGACCCACCTGCTTTAGAACGGTCGTGATCGTGGATACGGCTGAGTTCGTCTTGCTCGCGTGAGGATTCACCGAGGACTCAAGACACTGACGAAATTCGCTGGAGGCTGCTCTTTGAATTCCAGCGAGAATTTCTGTCTGGTGGTGGCCGACGTCGATCACACTTGACGCGCGTATTCGGCCACCCTGGCGGGCTCCGACATTGACTGCCGGGACCTTGAAGGAAGGCGCTTCGATGAGTCCGCTGGATGAGTTGCCAACTACGGCGACAGCGCGACGCAACACGCTGTGGTAAGCCTCGGCGCCAAAATTGTCCACCATTTCGCCCATGCCGGGATGCGCCTGAACCCACTGCTTCATTCTCGTGGCGATTATGCGTCCCGCAGTGTCGGCGTTTGGCATGGTGAAGATTACCGGAATGCGAGCGTGGTCGAGAGCCGCAAGGAGTTCGTCGATCTGCCACTCGACCTGCTCATATTCGAGCGTGACTGGATGAAATGTTACAAGGAGGAAAGGCCTCTCAACGTTCACGCCAAAGCGGCGATGTAATTCTTTGGAAGTGAGCTGAGGCGCGGTCAGGATGTGATCGAGAGCCGGTTCGCCTGATACAAAAACACGATCTGGATCTTCTCCCAGTTGAATGACGCGGCGCGCATAGTCCTCGGTGGAAGTGAAGTGGAGATGGCTTAGTTTGGTGATGCTGTGGCGCAGCGCATCGTCGATGGCTCCTTGTGTCAGCTCACCTCCGCCAAGGTGAGCAAGTGGGATTTTGAAGGGTAATGCGGCCAGCGCCGCTGCGAGCATTTCGTACCGGTCGCCCAGCACAATGAGAATATCCGGCTGGTATTTACTGAAGGCCTGACCAAACCCGATGAGACCAAGGCCCATCGACTTAGCAATCGCTTCCGGAGTATCGGAGGAAATCAACACTTCGATGCGTTCGACGATCTCCAGGCCATCGTTTTCAACGAACCGGACTGTCAATCCAAATTCCGGAGAGAGATGCATACCGGAGACGTATAACTTCAGCGATATGTCGGGATCGGCCTGTAATGCCTTCAGCAGAGGTCGATAGGCGCTATAGTCGGCGCGCGATGTGGTGACGACTCCGATGGATCTCAATGGTGGCTATCCATAGTGTGAGTGCTTTCATAGTGCAAGAGTTACGTTCCATTCGTCCGGTATGGCCAGGGAGCGTTCGGTATCTGGCTGAGCTGCTCGAACCGTTCCGGATCGACGACGATTACCAAGTAAGCATAACGATACAACCGCGACCCGAAACTGAATTTGAAAAATTCGAGAGAATCACCCGGAGCCAGCCCGCCGCCGAGATGCAGCAGTTTGCATCCCTGTTTTCTTGCCCATTTGGCACCCTCTACGATAAGCAGCGTGGCGGCCTTGTACTTCATGCCGATTTCATTCGTACAGGCGAGGTGATAATGAGCGTAATCGCGTCCGACGAGAAAGAGACTTGCGCCAGCAAGTTGATCGTCCAGCCATGCAAAAGCGATGCCCAGATGACGGCCGAGCAAGGCCAGACGGGAGAAATAGGAAGGCGGAAAGCGATAGAAACTGTCGGCGTGATGGGCTTCCATTGCCTGCTCATATAGCGCGGCGAAACGACTGAGATTTAACTCTGCATCGTGGTCTTCACCGCTTGTCCAGGTCACACGCAATGAACGACGCGCGGCATTCAGATCGTAACGACGGTCTTTTCGCATGCCGACTGGCCTGTCGCGAGCGTCATCCCAATTTTCCAGGTCGATTGCGATGGTGGTTCCCCGAAACCGCATGCCGAGTACCTTCTGCTCCTCCGGCGCGAACCATTCTTCTTGCTGGAATAACGGATGAAGTCGCAGCACGCAGCAGACTACATCGCGATCGGAGCACCAACGGCGAAGTTCGTCGAAAAAGCAGCGGAGTTCGCGGCGACCAGTGGGGTTATTGCTTGAAAGACGTAGCAGACCGCCATAGCCATACGGGGAAGATGCATCGGTCCAATCGACTTTGGAGTTATTCACAACCGCGGACATGCGGCGCAGCAGGAGGGGTGCAAGAAACTTGCCGGAATCCGCGCCGGCAACGATAGCCACTGGCTCGGCGTGCTCTATTTTCGAAGCGGCCTCGACGTATGCGGGCAGGTAGTAAACATCGGGTGTTGGAGAATTCGAGACTAAAGTGCTCCAGCGTTCCGCATCTGTCGGGTTCGCTGCAGCCAGCGTCTCAACTGCGTTTTCTTGAATATCCAAGTTATCGCGCATTCCCGCCTAGATCGGATATACTCTCGGATTTGTTGCGCAGGCGTTCACAATGATGACTTGTTGTCGGTCTCGGGCTTGCGGCACGTGATCACAAATTGTTCTATCAGATGCTGCTCGCCATCCAAGGTCCAGGAGAGCCGTTCGACATTGAGATCGGAGAAATCACGGAAGAGTTCCGGCACTCGGGCTCGCTTGAGGAAGAGGGAGAAGCCTCCGACCGCAAGCGGACCCTCGCGGAGATTTATAAATCCGTCGGTTTCAACCATGTCACCCTGGCCATAGCCCCACGTCCGGTCGGTGAAGAAAGAGGAGAGAAACGGCGCTCCTGGTTTGAGCACGCGACGCACTTCGCTCAACGCGCGCTGGATACTCTTCCACGGATTCGCATAGAGGCTCACGTTCTCTATTGCGCCATCGAAACTGTCATCCGGCCACGGTAGGTGCGCGAAGTCGCCTACGCGCAAATCAGCACCGATCCCTTCGTCAGCCAACCGGTGGCAAGCCGCCTGAATGGCTGTCGATGAACCATCGATACCGGAGACGGTAAAGCCCTCGCGGGCCATGAACCAGACGTTCATGCCAGGCCCGCAACCAATCTCCATGAGACGAATCCTGCTGCGATCCTTCACACCGTAAAAGTTGCGCGCTACGAAACGAATCACATGCTCAGGCGGATACTTCCCCCATGCCCTCTTCTGAAAAATCTCTTCCCATACAGGGTTCCAGGTAGTTTCGTTGACCTGTTCGGGCATGTGTGTCTCCGGAGTTTACGCTACGCTTGATACTGGCAATGGGACGGCAATTTGAACCAGACCGCGCGGCGTTGAGCGGGCATTTTTGAGATGCATATTGGCGGATGGTATCCCTGTTCTGGCGAAGGACTTTTCGCAGTCCTGAGTTGAAGGGCCGCGCATGTTTCCTTCCATGTAGGCAAGGCCGGGACAACGGGTGCACGTGCCGACATGGCTGCATCCAGAGCATACTGGCAAATCACGCGCAGTGATAGAACGCACCTCGTTGAGCTGCTCGGAATCGCGCCAGATGTCCATGAATTTCTGACTTGCGCACGTTGCCGGTTGGCAAAGGAAACTGGACGCAGGGAAACAGGTCGCCATAGGGCGAGATATAACACGCCGTGTGGCCGGCGCTGCATGGGAATTCCTGTAAAACGTCATCGTCTGCCTGGGGCGGCGGAGCGCAGAACTCATCGACGTCGCCTACCAGATCGGCGTTGCGAAATACGTCCTGCAGCTGAGGTACGCCCAGGCCCAACTGAAGGACTGAGCGGTTCCCATCCATCATCGGCGTGATTGTGGGGTCAATGGTGTACTCCGCTCCTAAATTTTTCGCGAGTTGCTTCACTCCGGCATAATCGCTCAGGTTCTGCATCATCAGCACGTTGGCAATGGTCACCTTCACGCCGTGTGAGCGCAGCAGGCGTATCCCCTCGATGGACCGCTTGAGCGAACCCGGCAGCTGGTGATGGCATCGTGCACTTCCGGCCGATGCGAGTAGATGCTGACCTGAACGTCCTTCACAGCCGAGGTCGCGCAGGCGTTCGCGCTTCTTTTTCCCGGATCATGAAGGCGTTGGTCTTGATCTTCACGCAGAACATCAGCTAGCGGGCGTACTCGAGGATGTCGAAGAAATCCCTGCGCATGAAAACTTCGCCGCCGCTCAGGGTAAGGAAGAAAACGTCCGGCCTCGGCCACTTGGTCGAGCACGCCCCTGATTTCGGCGGTCGTCATCTCGCCGTGATCGTCGTGGTCAAGGTAGCAATGGACGCAGCGCTCGTTGCAGCGGTAGGTCACGTCGAGTTGCACGCCGAGCGGCACGCCACGATCCAGCGCACGCTGTCCGAGTTCCTGCATCAGGCTCATGATGCTCCTCCCAGCGCCGGCTTCGCGAGACCGATCGGGACATCGGACACCACTATGATTCCGTGGCTGGCTAAACCATTCACGAAACTCTCGGCGTCTTTCAGGGCTTCTGCAAGACCGACCTCGAATTCCGCGCAAATTTTGTGCTCGACGATTTCCGTAAGAGGCGTTTTTCCGTCTGCTGACTGCCAGATGACGGTGCCGACCGAGTTCAATGTGAATAGAGTCGAGTTTTGGGCGGACATGATCATCATCTCGCCGTCCAGAGAGCGCGCGGCTACCTCATTCGCTCTCGCAATGTAAACAGCGCTCATACGATCCACTCCCAAATTCGTTCGTCGGGGAAAAAGGTCAGCAGGTAGACGGGGACGTTGCTTACCAGCTCGCAAGCTGACTCAAACACTAAACTAACCAGTTTGGGATCGTGGGCAAAGAACAGCACGTTTTCCAGCAACATGCGCGCGGCCCCGCCTGCACTCACTGGTTCAATGGCGTTCTCAGGGCCTTTCTGAAGAAGGTACAGAGCCGCCAGAGGAGCCTCGATATTTTCGCCCACCCTGGCGAGTTCTCCGGCGAATGGCGTGCCGTGAGCGACGTAGCCGTGCCCATTGCGCCGGAGATAAGAGATTTCGTCGGTAAGGAGCGTCACGTCTGGCGGCGCCAGGCGAGAAATTGTCGTCTTCCCTGCTCCGGAGATTCCCGCAAATAAGAAGGCTCTGCCGTTGCGCACGGCACTAGCAGCATGCACCACAGTCCGCCCTCCTCCGCCAGGATCAGACTGTGAATGATGCGCAGCGCTGCATCGATGGAGTATGGATTCGGTGATTGGATGATCCGGCCATGGCGCGATGCCGGCTCCCACTCCGCACGCAGGTCGCCGCGTTCGATGAGCCAGCGCCCCGAGTCGAAGCGAACAGAGAGATCTTCTTCCTCGGTGATCCTTCCCGGCGGTACCAGATCTACATCCAATTCGAAGACTGGGCGGGCGTTCGGGTTAACGAAACCGGAATAGCGCTCGGCGATCATTTGCAGAAACTCTGAACTCTCGCTGCACACCTGAACGGGTATGCGGCCGATCTCAATGACGACTTCGTCGCATGCGGTCGTGGCTAGGCCGTCCATGAAATCTCCCTGCGTGCGACGCTATGCAAGCGGCGGCCCAGACGTAGAGTCATGCGCATGCAGAAATCGGAGCGCCGGAGAATGGAGGAACTGACACGCTGCCAGTGTGATTGGTTGAGATCCATGGAACGTCCATTGCGGAGGAGGCCGACCACTTCTCCCACAATCTCGCTATCTTTTACTGGCGGGTCTTCACAGAGCAACGAGTCTCCCGCGTGATCAAAAGATTGTCGTGAATGGCGGTAACCCGATGAGCAACCAGTTTTCCGTCCCGTCGATACAAAACGATTTGTCCCGGTTGCAATTCAGAAATATCGCGACGGCGGATAGTGATGATATCGCCGGGCCAGATTGCCGGTATCATGCTGGCGCCTGTGACCCTGAGGCGAACTTCGCCGAAGCTGCGGGCCACGTCCAGTGACCAGCTCACGGGCTAACAATGTGCGCGGCTGTAACTCGGGATCCATGCCTGGGAGTCAGGAACTCTTTCGGTTGTGTTCGCACTGGGCCTGGGTGGCATTTATCTTGCCGCAACTCAGTGCACGAGTCTCGAAGACTTGTTCGAAGCGAAACTCAGGCTTCTGGTATGGCTTCCTGTCCGGCTGTGCGTCCCCCTGAGCGATCGTCCGATCTGCTTCTGGTGGTTGACTCATGGCGCCACAATTATAGCGCGATGACGAAACCTGCGCGGCCCTCTTTCTGCGTTACCTTCCGCAGGGGCTTGAGATTATCGCCTCCCGAGGTCGTCCGCAGATGCCGTTTCGTGGTCGTTCTTGATTGTGCTTACAGCTTAGGGCTACCATGTGGGTGCCCGTTGGCGTGCGGAGGTCGTTGCGCGCTGAACGGTCTGGCGTGTAAGGCAGCCGTTTTTAACGGATCCCTCCAAGCAATCAATGAAGTGAGGATACCGATATGAGACGACAGCTTGTGCTGGTTGCATGTGCCGTTTTCTTGGGTGGACTTGTGCACGGAATAGCGCAAGACCTAACTCACAAGCCCATAAGTGTGGTGGAGGACTGGAGCAGTCACCACGTCGTCTTTACCGAGGACGTTCCGCGAGAGCTGTGGCCGACTGTACTGGCGGATTCCCGTTTTTGGCAGCAGTATTACCGGCGCCACATGGACCGCTGGCGGTGTCGGCCACAAGAGGCGGATGGAGGGGAGTCCCGGTGCCATCGCGATCCGTGCGATGGCTCCAATAACGACAAGTGCGCATCAGATCAGCGTGACTGGAGCTTCTCGCTTGGCGGGGGCGACGGAGGCGCAACGTCCGGACCCGCGGATTTTAGTTACGACGTTACATCACCTCCCAACTGCACGACCGATTATGTGGCGACAGGAATCTCAGCGGCCGGAAGCTCGACCCAGGCCAACATCATCGGCTTGAACAATCTATACGTAAATACCGCAGGCACCGGCACTTGCTCCGGGACGGCCCCGACTGTGATGTTTGCCTATAACATTGGACCTGGAGTGGTCCAGAGTTCCCCTACGGTGTCCCTGGACGGGACGAAGCTTGCATTCATGGAGAACAACACCTCGGCGGGAACCAGCACATTCCATGTGTTGACGTTCAAGACGGGCACGGGCAACGGCACCTCGGCAACAGCCCCTGCCGTTCCTGGTACGGGTAACACAGCAACGAATAGGACGGTCAGTTTCTCAACCACAAGCACCACATCGCAATTCGTCGATTACGACGATGATGTTGCCTATATCACGACCAACGGCAGCGCCAGCGTCGTCCACAAAGTTACTCCCGTGTTCGGAACGGGAACGCCCACGGAAGTAATGGGTGGCGGCTGGCCTGCGACAATTACCGGGAATCCGGGAATTTCGACGCCCGTATTCGATTTCACAACAAAACATGTTTTCGTCACTACCGGAAACGGGTTCATCTATTACGTGGACGATTCTGTAAGCCCTGCTACAGTTACCGGCCTCAGCTGTGCCGGCGGTAACACGGCGAATACCGCAGGGCCGCCCCTTGTCGACTCAACCCGGAAGTTAGTGTATGCCTTCTTCAGTTCAAACGGGACGAATGCATTGGTCGCGCAGGCGACCACAAGCCTGACTGGTCTAGTGACGGCCACCGTCGGCAAAAATGAAACCGCTGCGGCGCGTGCTGGAGATTTCAATAACTCCTATTACACGGGCTCGGGTGGCGCCTCCGCTGCCCGTCTCTACGTCGTGGGAAATGACAGTTCAACCGCGCAGGTTCCTGCGCTCTTTAGCATAACATTCACCGGCACCGGATACACGATGACATCAGGCGCAGCAACGAATGGACCGCTGGCCCTCTCAACAACGACCACAGCAGGCGTAGGGGCGTCGCCCCTGACCGAGTTCTACAACTCGACGACTTCCACGGATTATCTGTTTGTGGGAATTACCAACGCTTGCTCGACTGCGGTCACCGGTGGATGCATACGGTCTCTCAACATCTCCAGTGCGTTCCCGACGACCTCAAATGTCAACAGTGTGATCCTGGCTGCATCTGGCGGAACGGGCAGGATTACCGTAGATAACAACAGCTCGAATACCGGGACGTCCGGCAGCACGGGGTCCGGGACGTCGAACGTGTACTTCACCCCGCTGAGTGGCAGCCCCGGCACCATCGTCAAGGCAACGCAGTCCGGCCTGTTTTAAGCACTGGCGCCGATCAGGAGCTCTTTCGGTTTTGGCTGCGCTGCTGCTGGGTGGAAGATATCTTGCCGTCGCTGATGGCTAGCAAGAAATAAGCGGTGCAACGGTAGAATTGTGCCCAGTCATGGAGACTTGGAGTTCCGTTCGGCTCGGGGTTAGTTGCTACGAGACCAATCTCGTGGTGGAGAGTGCGCGAACACTCCTGTCCAGCGCAGATGATGGCTGTCTTCAGACGGCCCTGTCGCAGCCCTTGGACTGGGAAGCGGTCGAGCGTAAAGCGAATTACCACTCGGTGATGCCGCTCGTTGCCTATACGCTAAAGAAGTATGGCGGGGATTTGGTTCCGCAAGAGTTCCGCGAAAAATATCAACAACGACTGCTCCTAACAGCGCGCAACAACATGTTGTGGTTACAGGAGTGGCGCCGAATCCTACGGGCATTCGAGGCAGCGGGCATTCCCGTCATTTCGCTCAAAGGTCCGACATTTGCCCTACTGGCCTATGGGAATATCGCCTTGCGGGAGTTCACTGACCTAGACCTGCTGGTCAAGCCGGGCGACATAGTACAGGCGCGCGATGCTCTGGTCCGCGAAGGTTATCAGCTTCGTTTTCACATGGCCGGCGATCCCGACGCGGCGCTGCTCCACTCCCGAAATCGCCAACTGGACTTTTTCAACACCGGGCGCGGCACCCTAATCGACCTGCACTGGGGCGCGCTGCACGAGATGTTTTCGTTTCAACTGCCGGTTGATCAGCTTTTCGAATCTGCGCAAGTTGAGCACGCCGAAGGGATCTCGTTTTTGTCGCTTTCGCCGGAACACCTGCTGCTTTATCTTTGCGCGCACGGAACCAAGCATTGCTGGTTGAACCTGCGATGGCTGTGTGACGTGGCTTGCCATGTGCGGGCGGCGCAAGGGTTGGATTGGGAAGTATGCATCCACTGGGCGGCGGAGGCCGCGCATTGCGACCTCGTGCTGAAGCACAGCTTGCTTCTGGCACAGCAGGTGCTAGGGCTGGAACTGCCGTCGGCGGTCAGGAGCTATTGCGACAGTGCAAAATCACACGTGCTCGCTGACATGGCACGGTCATTCCTGTTCCGCGACGGTGGTGATCTCGGCTATGGCGAAGCCTTGCGCTACCATCTGGCCTTCGCGAAGCGCTGGCGTGATCGTACCCGCCTCGTGCATGAGCGCGTGTTTGTTCCTGCTGAACCGGACTGGCAGGAAGTCCGTTTGCCGCGTTCGCTGCACTTTCTGTATTACACGGTCAGGCCGGCACGCTTTCTACTCGAACGGCTGTCGAAGACAGCGCTGAGAACAGGGGTCGAAGGTCATTCTGCGAAAACACAGCATTGATGGACGGTCGAGAGATCAGATCATTCGTATCAAAATTGCAATCGACAGATCCTGTGCAGCCGGTTCGGTCACGGTGTTGTTGGCGTTACCGGCGAAGGTGAGGTACCTAATGTGCCTGCCGCACCCAGTCCGAGGAGTACTCCTCCAGCAGCCACGAAAACCAGGAAGGCAATGCCCCCCTTCGACGTGATCCCGCCTGCTGCCGCCGGAGCCGCACCGGCGCCAGTCACGCACGGGCGATTCAGCTTCTTAATTGTAGAAACTACCAAAATCTGAGGGGCAGAGCCGGAAGGATTGCCGCCTGGGGTCGTCCCGGTCACCCGGACCGATTTCTTTACAAAGGGTTCGAGACCACTTCCCTGCAGTTGGTAGGTAACATTGGAGAGCACATCCGTAAGCTGGTAATTCTCCTTCAGGTCGCCGCAAACTTTTCGTTCTTTTTCCTGGTTTTCGTCAGCTTGGGTAGCCTGGCTGAGCGCAAAGTTGAGGGTCATCCCAGGTTCTACCCTCGCAACAAGACTTCCGGAGGAGCTCCATACATCTGATTCCCCTTCCTGCGCAGCAACTTCAAAGTATGACGCGTCTTTTACCCCGACCAGAACGGCTGCGTTCGGAGTCGCGCCAGAAATCCTTAGTCCGTCTGCAAACAAAGAATGTTTATCGACACCGCGTTGCATCGTCACGCCCCGCTGCAGGACAGAACGTTCGCGATACACAGTCATAGTCGCGCCGGGTTTCATCACGGCATTTGTGCCGTCAGAAAATTGCAGGCTCGAACTCCTGTCTCCCGATGAGATGAGATTTCCTGAGAAGATCGCTGCGGGACCGGGCACACGTGAGCCATCAATCTCCACTTCCCCGGTTGTCATCACAAGCCCTATATTCGATGAGGCAGCAGATGCCACAGTGATCAGGCAGCTACATGTAAGAAGCGAGATGGCCGACTGCAATCGCAGGATCATCGAATTGCTCCGAAACGGTAGCCAAGACGGAAACTCACGCTAGCAAAAAGTGCAGGGACTACTAAGCAGCGGATCAAGACTCTCTGCGACCAACAAAACTATAGTTCCTCAACCAGAATCTTGTCGATAGAAATAGCTGCGTCAAGGCGATCTTGTGTCCAGATCAAATGGTCCGTGGCCTTGCCAAATGAACGAAGTAGACCTAAGGTATTGGCATCAGATCTATGATGGTAACCGCAAGTCATTTGGTTTTCTGCCATTCTGTGAGCCTCCAGAGGGTTCATTTCAATCTGCCTGCCATCGGACGTTGTTTGAGTGACTGAAAGTCCCGCACGAGATACAGTGGTCTAAGATTGGAATCGTCAGCAAGTCTGTTGGTGTGCTGGAGCTCCGCTTCATCGGTTTGATTGCAAGTGCACACCGACAAAGGGGAAATTTCCCGGGAGGGACCGGTGAAGCACCTTCGAAGGTTGCAGGCTGTCACTGACCGGCGGCGTGAACGGTACATTGACCTCGTTCCGAGCTGGGTTCTCCATGGATATGTTCGCGTGCTGCTGGACGGTCTTACGGCAGCGATTGCGATGATCAATGCGTATGCTCTCCGGTTTGATTTTCATATTGAGCCGAAGATGCAACGCAGCATGTGGACATGGCTGTGCGTTGTGGCCGTACTGAGGCCCTTATCCCTTCACCTCAGTCGAGACGGGTACCAGGCGACATGGCGTTTCTTTGATGTGCGCGATGGGCTCGTCCTGGCACTTCGTTCGCTACCGGTGACCATTCTTCTTCTCCTGGTTCGATGGTGCGTACCTGGCGTTCCTATTGTGCCTTACAGCGTGCTGATCCTCGAGTTCAGCACTTTCCTCATTCTTGCTTCCGCGTTGCGAGTAACGCGGCGGCTTGCCAACGAAGCGGGTCGCCTTCCCTCTCAACGACCACGCGCACTCATCGTCGGATGCGAAACGACACTGGCTACGGCGGTGCATCATTTTCATACGTGCAAAGAAGCCCAGGTCATCGGCCTGGTAAGCGAGAATGAGCGTCTTGTTGGCATGCACATAGCGGGCCGGCGCGTACTGGGACCTACAGAATCGCTGGCCAGCCTGCTGGTAAGTCACCAGATAGAAGTGGTCGTTCTCTCCGGCGCGAATTTGAAGTGCGCCGCACAAGTGATTCGCGATGCGAGCAGTCTCGATGTTCAGGTTCGTATATTGCCTTCCAGCAGTGACCTGATGGACGGAAACGTGAGAGTGAACCGGCCAGTCTCGATTGATCAGCTCACTCAAGGCGACGGCGAGACGGCGAATGAGGCGCATCCCGCGGTTGTTCGCTGCTTTGACACGCGAGCTGTCTTGATTACGGGAGCCGGCGGATCCATTGGCTCGGAGATTGCGCGGCAGGTTTCGGCTCTGAAGGTTGATCGCGTGGTGGTTCTCGATCACGACGAGAATTCGATTTTCGAGCTGATGAATGAGATCGGGGATTTGCATGATATGGAGACTTGTGCCGGTTGTGGGCAACATCCGCGATCGTGAAACTGTTCATCGAACATTTGAGCTGTATCGCCCGCAAATTGTCCTTCACGCCGCGGCGTACAAACATGTGCCTGTGATGGAAAGCAACTGTTGTGAAGCAGTTCTGAATAATGTGTTCGGGACGCGTGAGCTTGCAGATACAGCAATAGAATTTGGCTGCGAACGCATGGTCATGATTTCCACCGATAAAGCGGTGAACCCCTCGAGCGTGATGGGAGCTACCAAGCGGACAGCAGAACTACTGATTCAACAACGTGCCGATGAGGAACACGAGACGCACTTTGCCTGTGTCCGATTCGGAAATGTTCTGGGCAGCCGCGGCAGCGTTGTCCCGATCTTTCTTCGTCAGATTGCCGCTGGTGGTCCAGTCACAATCACGCATGAGGAGATGACTCGCTACTTCATGACAATCCCGCAGGCGGTGCGGCTCGTGCTGCAGGCCGCTACGCTCGCATCACAGGGAGATGTCTACTTTCTGGATATGGGCGATCCGGTAAAGATCATCGATTTTGCCAAGGACATCATCCGCCTGGCAGGCCTGACACCCGGGAAAGATATCGATGTCAAGGTAGTTGGAACACGGCCGGAGAGAAGCTTCACGAGAAGCTGTGGAGAGAAGGCTCGCTCGTGACCAGCACTCCATTTCGCGATGTCTTCCAAGTGAAAGCCGCCGCTGTACCCAGCGGATTTCCGCAACTGCTGGCGGAGTTGGAATCTGCGGCTCGCGCTCGCAAATCAGACGCAGATATTCAGGAATTACTGTATCGGCTTCCCATTGACTACTGTCCAGAGGGGGCAGAAGTGACACCGATCGCTGTCGCCAATTAGTGGGGTTTACGTTGTCCGAAAACCTGTTTCAGAGGATGCAGATGAGCATGGATTATCAAAAGCTATTAGAGCCCATGCCAAGATCGTCGGACATATCTGCTCAGGAAGACCCAGTCAGCACGTCATTCAGTTTGAGCGTTCTGGTGCCGGTCTACAATGAGCGGTATCTCGCGGAGCCCAGCCTGCGTCGCGTCCTCGCGCTGAAAGACGACATCATCCACAGGCTGGAAGTTATGGTCGTGGATCGACTGTAGCACTGACGGCAGCTGGGAAACTCTGCAGAAGATTGCCGCGGAAGATGAACGCGTCGTGTTGTTGCGGCATGAGCGCAACATGGGAAAAGGAGCGGCGCTACGCACTGCTCTGGAGCAGGCTACCGGCGAGATCAGCATCGTGCACGATGCCGATCTTGAATACAACCCGGCGGACATCCCTTCGCTGCTGCGCCCATTCGCGACCGAGGCGGCAGACGCCGTCTTTGGTTCCCGCTATCTCTCGTCGCATTACCGCCGCGCGCTTATGTTCCGGCACACCTGGCTGAACAAAGCGCTCACCTTTGTGGCGAATGTCTTTACCGATTTGAACCTCAGCGACATTGAGACCTGCTACAAGGCGATCCGCACGCCTCTGTTCCAGTCCATCCCGCTGCGTTATAACGATTTTCGTTTCGAGATCGAAATCGCTTTCAAATTGGCGAAGCGGCGTGCCCGCATCTTTGAGGCGCCCATCAGTTACCTTGCTCGCAGTTATCAGGAAGGCAAGAAGATTGGCCACAAGGACTCGCTGCGTGCGTTGGGCGCGATTTTGCGCTTCTGGCTCATCGATGATCTCTACAAGGATGATGAGTACGGCTCGCACATACTTGCGAGCCTGGAAAAGGTCCGTCGATTTAATCTCTGGATGGGGCGGACGCTGGCGCCGCATGTTGGTGATCGGGTGCTTGAGATCGGCTCTGGAATCGGCACACTGACCAATC
Organism: uncultured Acidobacteriaceae bacterium; assembly: GCA_963713465.1. Taxonomy (GTDB): domain Bacteria; phylum Acidobacteriota; class Terriglobia; order Terriglobales; family Acidobacteriaceae; genus Bog-257. The sequence goes on along the minus strand of CAVQLZ010000002.1, from coordinate 24,336 downwards.
AATTCATCCCGCGCGAGTTCTACCTCGCTTCCGATATCAATCCTTCCTATCTTTCCTACCTGCGCGCTTATTCCATTGGGAAACCCTATCTTCGAGTGCGGCACATCGACGCAGCAGTTCCAGGAGATTTTGCCGGACTCGATGGGAAGTTCGATACCGTGTTGATGATCAACGTGCTGGAACATGTGCCGGATGAACAGGTGGCGCTCGCTAACATTCGGTCATCGCTTGCCGCAGGCGGGCGCGCCGTGATTCTCGTTCCGCAACATCCAGCGCTCTATGGCACACTCGATCACGCACTCGATCATCGTGAACGATATACGCGAAAGTCGTTGCAGGAAGGCCTGGAACGAGCTGGCTTCCGCGTGGAGGAGATTTTCGACTTCAACCGCTTTTCGGTCCCGGGCTGGTGGTTTAACGGGAAGGTACTGCGGCGCAAGACGTTCTCGCGTGTTCAATTGAAGGTGTTGCAGATGTCCATGCCGGTGCTGCGGCGCCTGGACGGCATCTTGCCTTGGGGCGGTCTGAGTCTGATTGCGGTAGCGGTGAAAGATTAGGTTCTGGCGGAGATCGTCAATATCCCAATGCAGAATCGCGCGAGTTTCCAAACCATACCAGACCGCGAGCAAGTGGCGTTCCGCAACTGGTTTGGCTGCTCGAATCTTGCCCTGTTCCTTTACACGGGTTTTTGCGTGGCACTCGCGACAGCGACCTACTTTCGACCCTTGCCAACCTTCGATCGGTATTTGTATGCGGGTGCCGTCGCTTCGTTGCGCTACTCAGATCCGGTGACCATCCACCGCATTGCGCGCGCCGAATTCGATGCGCAGCCGTCTCCCTTCCCATTCGAAAGCGTTGCCGCCGAGCCGTATTTTGCCGATGTGCGTGACAACCCATATCACTTCGCGCAGCAGTTGGGTTTATTTCGGGTGAAGCTGGGATACGTAGCGGCGGGGTATGTGCTCTGGCGCGCGGGATTGCCAATCCTCGCCGGTCTCCGCTTGATATCTGCCTGCTGTCTCTTTCTTGTTGGCATGGTTGTCCTTGCCTCGACAGGGGACGCTCTCTTAGCGGCAGTGTTACTGCTTACACCACCGGTGTTGAACCTGGGACGGATGGTGACGGCGGATCCGTTTTCGACAACGATGATTTTCGTTGCCCTGTTTGCCCTCGATAAAAAGAGGGACTTATTCGCTCCCACTCTTCTCATAGCCAGCATCGTGGTGAGATCCGACAACGTTGTTCTCGTTCTCATTCTTCTGGCATGGATGGCCTGGAGCCGGCACCTTCGCCTCCATGTTGGAGCCCTGTACGCTGCGCTAGCCGTTGTTGTTTGTGCTCTCGTCAACCGGATTGCGGGGATTTTCGGCTGGCGCGTCTTAATGCAGCACGGGTTCATCAGGCCGGAAATTGAACCGCTCAGTCATCCTGTACTGATCACTTTTACAGGATACCTGCATGCGCTCGCCGGGTTACGGGCGATTCCCTACACTTTCATGACCGTCTGGATTCTGGTGGCAGCCGCCGTCTGGAAGCGGCTTCCTGATGGCTCAATCTTGCGTAATTTATTGCCAGTTGCGGGCATTTATATCGTGGTGCGTCTGCTGATCTTCCCAAACTTCGATGACAGGGTGTTTGTGTGGGCGTACCTGCTCGCGGGCGTCGCGCTCATTCGAACAGCTCGATCTGCGATTCCGGAGAAGTGAAGAGAAAGAACCAACGGCATCAAAATCACAATTCAGCGATGTGCTTTCTAGGTTGGTAGTAAAGGCTCTGCACGTGGCACCGATTGCGGGCTCTCACGCGGGCTGTCCAGTTTGTCCTTCATCTGCAAAAAGAACTCCTCATATGTAGTGCGGGACAGATAGGCGATTGCGGTTGCGACGATGAATGTTATCAGCAGTCGCAGGAGGCATTTTTCAAAACTGTGCCCCACATAAAAAGAGGTGAATTTCATGGATACGTCGTTGTACAGCTTGATAATCAGTGCGTGAATCAGATACAAACCGTAGCTGATGAAACCGTACAGGGACAAGAATGGATTGTTGACGAGACTCCGGTATGTGCCCGTCCCCAGCCACAGCACAGCGCACAGCAAGCCCAATGAACCGTAGTTCACGCAGGTGGCGCGCAGGCTGATTGCTATGAATGCAGGGACTAGGAAACTGGCTGCCAAAGCAGCCACACCAACAAGCGCGCTGAGGCCAGCCAGTCTCAAGACGTTACCCCTCGAACCTCGCGTCGTGCGGGTAAAGATGGCAAGCAGAGCACCCAGGGCTAATTCATCGGCTGAAAGCCAGGTGTAAGGGCCCCACCACAGTCCACCGCGAGCCACGGCGAACACCCGCAAGAACGGCTCGCATACACAGATCAAGGCAGCTGCGATCACGAGACCGCGTCTTCCTGCAAGACGCGGACGGCTGCAGGCCATACCAGATAAAAGTGCTCCTCAACTGCCAGCGACCAGAGCGGCGAATAGTCTCTCGGAACTCCGAGCAACGGCGTGATATTGGAAAGATAGATGACACTCAGCCCTGCAAAAGCCCAAGATGTATGTTGATGAACAAAACTCAGCCTGCTCAACAAAATGAGTACAGCAATCAACAAATAATAGGCCGGCAAAATGCGTAACGCCCGACGGAAGTAGAAACGCGAATAGTATCGTGACCTGATTCACGCTATCCAGCAGAATGCCTGTAATCAGAAAGCCGGAAAGGACGAAGAACAGATTGACTCCTATCCACCCTAAGCTCATGGTCGATAAAAACAAGCGCTCCCACGCTGGGACGTTCGCAGCATCCGGGATAAAATCTTCGAAGCCATGGAAAAGGAAGACCATTAAGATGGCGATCCCGCGTACGGTGTCCAATTCCGGCATTACTGGCCGCAGGATTCGGTCTTCAGTGGGATGTTTCTCGGCCTTTGACATGAATGCTCCAACTTACACCAGCAGCTCTTGAAATTCGCGTTGCTCTTTCATTGCCGGAAGATCAGAATCTTTAGCGAATACCTATCGTACTCTCCAATGCTTTGTCTGCTCGCCTGGTCGAAGAGCTACGGAGCGAGCTTCGCGCAAGGACGAGATGAGAATCGCCTTATTGGTGCCTACTCTGGAGATCGGCGGGGTTGAGCGGGTATTCGCCAATCTAGCCAATGGTTTGCATCACGTTGGAACCGAGGTCGATCTCGTGGTCGGCCGTGCAGGCGGCGACATGGGTATGGTTCTCGACAAGCAGATCGAGGTATTTGATCTCGAGTCCAATCACATGATGAGCAGCGTGCCGAGATTGATAAAGTACCTTCGGGCAAGGAAACCTGATGCACTGATCGCGGCCATGACGCATTGCAGCGCTGCCGCCGTGGTTGCGAGAGCGATTGCTCGCCAGAACACAAAAATCATAGCGACGGAACACAACACGATGTCGAGGATCGTGGCAAATACCTCGGGACTCAAATATCGCCTGATGCCTCTATGGAGTCGATGGGCTCTCAAGTCTGCCGATGCAATCGTGGCGGTTTCTCGCGGTGTTGCAGACGATCTGTCAGCGCAGACCGGCATCGCTCGCAATCGATTTCAGGTCATCTACAATCCAGTGATTACAGATGCGCTCCATGCAGCGGCGACAGCAACTGTCGAGCATCCATGGTTTCAACCCGGAGAACCGCCAGTGATACTGGCTGTCGGCAGGCTGGATAAGCAGAAGGACTTTCCAATGCTGGTCCGCGCACTTCGACTGGTCAGAAACGACCGCCCCGTTCGTCTCATGATCTTGGGCGACGGGCCGGATAGAAGCCGGATTGAGCAGGTTATACTCGATGTTAAGCTCATCGAAGACGTGGCCCTTCCGGGCTTCGAACATAACCCTTATCGGTACATGCATCATGCCGCTGTATTTGCATCCTCGTCTCAGTGGGAGGGTTTTGGTGTGGCGATTGTCGAGGCTCAGGCGCTCGGGGTGCCAGTTGTTTCAACGGACTGCACCTACGGTCCCGCAGAGATACTATGTGATGGGAAATTCGGCGCTCTCGTGCCCGTGGGAGATCATGCGGCCATGGCACAAGCCTTGTTGAATGCTCTCGACAATCCAGTACAGAATGACAGTTCCCTGCACGTGGAGCAATTTACGGTTCGATGTGGTGTTTCGAGGTATTTGTCGCTTATCGGGAACTGAGGATACGAATGAGACTGGTTGCTGGTTGGTCGATCAAGTATCCTGATCGACATATATTCATGAAGAACGGAAATCGTGCGCCGTGCAAAATCCCGGAGGATTTGTAATCAGTCTCGATTTCGAATTGCACTGGGGCGTCAGAGACCATCGCACCGGTTGACCAATATCGGGAAAACTTGCTTGGGGCTCGCCAGGCCGTTCCCGCTATTCTCGAATTGTTTGAACGATATGGAATCCACGCCACCTGGGCCACGGTAGGTTTTCTGTTTTTCGCGAGTCTTGATGATCTGAAGGCCGCATTGCCGGATGAACTACCTGCGTACCGCGAAGCCAGCCTCGACCCATATACGGAGCTGTCTGAGGTTGGCGAAAACGAAGAGGAAGACCCATTTCATTTCGCGCCAGCCTGATCCGGAAAATACTCGCGTGCAAGGGCAGGAAGTCGCAACGCATACTCTATCTCACTTTTATGCGCTGGCTCCGGGGCCCACGCTGGAATCGTTTCGCGGAGATCTCAGAAGTGCGAAGTTGGCCGCCAGCAAATACGGCATCACACTTAAGAGCATTGTTTTTCCGCGCAATCAGATATCACGGCAACACTTGGGATTTGTGCAGAAGAGGGTCTTATCGCATATCGAGGCACAGAAGCAGACCCCTGGATCGAAAAAGGAAACGGAATACTCTGGCAGGGCAAGCGATTCGCCGACTCCTACGTCGGACTCAGCGGCGATGGATGCGCAACTCCCCATCTCGATGAGGAATACCCCATTGTGAGTGTGTCCGGATCAAGATTTCTGCGTCCATGGAACGCGAGGCTGAAGACGCTGGAGAATTTGCAGCTCAGGCGAATCTACACATCTATGGACGCAGCCGCGAAGAACAATGAGACATTTCATCTATGGTGGCATCCACATAATTTTGGAGTGCATTTGGAGGAGAATATCGCGATTCTGACGCGCATTGCGGAACACTATGCGAATTTAAAGCGCGAGAAGGGCTGGTCTTCTTTGACCATGGCCGAGGTTGCGGAGAACGTTTTGCGCGCGGAGAAACCGCATTGTATGGCATAGTTCTGACTCGTTGACGATAGCGACCTATCACGAATCATCTACCACGCGATGGCCAGTGAATTCGATATAGATGGGGTTGTGCGGGAAGCAAAGGTTCCACGGTCAACCTTCCTAAAAAGCGACTGAAGAGGCTAGGCTGGCGTACGCTGACCGGACAGATCATATTTACGAAATGCGTGGCCCCTCTGCTGAAAGTAGAAGCTACTCGGCGCAGAGGAGATCTTTTGCGGCAATATGGAATGGATGAAGCCCCAATCCCAGGGAGTGTGTGATCGATGTCAGATCAGTCAATGAAGCACAGACCATTGCTCTTTTGGAGAAGCTCTCTCCAAGAGTCATCGTCGTGAATGGAACGCGTATTCTGGAATGGGAGGCTGCTCCATGCGACCAGTGCCGTATTCCTGAATACCCATGTTGGCATTACGCCTCTCTATCGAGGAGTTCATGGAGGGTATTGGGCACTAGCCTCGGGCGACTCAGAACACTTTGGAGTAACAATCCACAAGGTTGACCGGGGGATCGATACTGGAGACATCGTGGCGCAAGCGTTGACTCAAGCCCGCCGACGCCGATAACTTCTCTACCTATCCGCTGCTGCAGATTGCCTTCGCTATTCCATTGCTGAAGCAAGCCATTCGTGATGCCGTCGCGGGCAAACTCGAAACTAAGCCCGCGCCTGCGGGAAAATCGACCCTTTCGGTCGCACCCGACGGCCTTTCAATATCTGAATAACCGGATTGCGCACGGCATCCGGTGAGCGCAAGTCAGGATTGGGTCGCGACCGGATTTGCTGCATGCTTGTGCCATATCCTGGCGCGTCGAATAGACTGTTCGATTATTGCTGCGCCTCCGCCGATCAACAATGCGTACATGGGCATCACTGGAACTTTGAACCGCGAGTAAGCTTCCGCTCCGGCGGAAATGATCAGAAAGTAAGCAATCGTAAGAGTGAGAAGATAGTACAAACTTCGATCGCGTCGATACCAGTACCAGCAATGTAACTGACGAGTAGATAGAAGAAAACGACGCCTGCGCCAAACAGGCCAGACGCCGCCACCACAACATTGGCTGGTGCGAGGGGTTTGGTAAATCGTTTCTCTTACGCTTTACCGGCGATCCCGGCCCAGAATTCGGCAGGCATCGAAAGGCGCCCCCGGATTCGCGTCTATGGCGGCCGACGCCAAGTAAACCACCCTCTGAGCAGGATGTACCGAGCCAGGCCCTCGTTCGGTGACATGGTAGGCCGCACCGGGCGCACGCTACGCGGTAATGAAATCACGAGCCGGACGGAAAACCCTTAGGGGTCGGTCACGGCGGCGGAGCGCATCTTCACGGTATCTGTTTCGCCGCCCGGCTGGTGACTGTGCGTATCTCAAGCATATTACGACATGAAAATCGGATGCGATCCATATCATGAATACGGGCCGCCGCTCGGTTCCGTAATAAAGACTTAAGATTCTTTCGTCCCGGACGGCTGGCGGTCCCGGTAGGCGCGCATCTTCGACCGGGCGCCGCACAGCTGCATGGAGCACCATCTGGCCCGGGCCGACGCCGAACGATCGTAGAAAGCCCAGCCGCACAGGTGCCCGGGGCAGCTCTTCAGGCGGGCCCAGGTCCCGGTGACGCCGGCTTCGGCGATCGCGATGGCGATACCGCCGATCGCCCGGGCGACGGGATCGTGATCCGCGCTCACCAGGCGCACGCCGCCTGCGGGATCTATGGCCGGGGTCAGCCGGCAGCACGCGAGCGCCCACGTCAGCCGCCGGGCGGCCGCGGCGTCTTCCCGCCCGGCGGTGTGCGTGGCCAGCACCTGCCTGATCGCCTCGCGTACCTCCACCGCGGCCCGGTGTTCCGCGCTGGTCAGCGGCGAGCCTACGGGTAGCAGGCCGGCGGCCTGGAGCCACCCGGCGGCTTCGGCGGCCGTGCCGAGCAGGTCCCGCTCCGCCTCCACGCTCAGCGTGTTGACCAGCGCCTGAATGAGCCGCAGGGAACCGGGGGCCGGTGCCCGGGAGCCGGGATCGCGCCCCGCCGTGGCGAAGACCAGGTCGTTACTGGTAGACATCTTAATATGGTAACGGTTGATACGTAGAACATAGCCAATATCTCAAAAGGGTTACCTTAAAATCCTTATTGACGGTAACATCAGGCGAGATCATCACCGCGACAGGGGACGGCGATGCCAGCCAGGATGAAGCGGACAGCCGCCACGGCACGCGCTGCCGTGGCGGCCGGGCTGTTCCCGCTGCTGGCCCTCACCGCATGCAGCCAGGCCGCCGCGCCCGGCCCGCCGCCGGTCACGATGGCCTTCTGCGGCGGCGGCGCCCAGGTGCAGCCCGACGTGGTGATCGTGGTCTGCGACACCGGCGACATCACCGCCCGGGACCTGAAATGGACGGCCTGGGGCAAGCCGGCCGCCACCGCCACCGGCACGGCCACAGTCGATCTGTGCGCCTACAACGACTGCCACACCGGCTCCTACGGGACCACCCCGATCAAGGTGATCATCTCCGAGATCGTGCGCTGCGGCGCGACCGGGCGTGCTTACTCGCGGCTGCGATACGTCTTCCCGGCCGGCACACCCTGGCTCGGCACGCCCGCCAACCTGAATACCTCCGGCTACGTGGCCGGGCCCAAGCGGATCCTCCCCCCGGCCAACCAGCAGGTCAGCCTCACCTGCTAAAGACGCGTGCCCTAGGTGAGGGTGCCGAGGGCCTGGCGGAGGCGGGCCCGGTCGTCGGGGGTGCAGTCGACGTGGGGGCTGATGCGGAGCAGGGGTTCGGTCATCTCGCGCGGGGCGCGGGTGACGGCGCCGGCCGTGGTGACGATGCCGTGCTCGTCGAGGAGGCGGCCCCGGACGGCGGAGATGTCCTGGCCGCGGGTGGCGCGCAGCGCGGTGATGGCGGAGCCGGCATCGGCCGGGCCTACCACCGCCCAGCCGGGCAGGTCGGACAGGGCCTCGCGGGTCTGGCGGCCGACGACGGCCAGGCGGGACCAGATCAGGTCGGGACCGGCCGCGACGTACTCGCCGACCGCGGTGCACAGGCCGATCCAGGCGGCGACGTTGGCTTCGACGGCCATGAGCAGCCACAACGGGTTACTACCGGCCGGGCGGCCGGCCATGATCAGCGGCGAGGCGGTGATGGACAGCCGGTCCCACCAGGGTTCGGCCACGCCGAGCAGGCCGACGCCGCGGGGGGCCGGTGAGCCACTTGCGGCTGGTGGCGTAGACGGCGTCGGCGCCGCAGGCGGTATCGACGTGGCCGAGGGCCTGGGCGGCGTCCACCCACAGCGGCACCCCGGCCGCGCGGCACAGCGCGGCGGCCTGCGCCACCGGCTGGACCAGGGACCGGTGCGAGGTGACCTGGGTCAGGTGGACCAGGGCGGGCGGGGCCTGGGCCAGCATCCGCTCCAGCGCGGCCAAGTCGGCGGCGCCGTCAGGGCCGGTGGCCAGTTCGGTGACGCGCAGGCCCCGGCGGGTGAAGGCGTGCAAGTTGGGGCCCCATTCGCAGGGCGTCACGGCCACCGTGTCGCCCTCGCGCAGCGGCCAGGCGGCCAGCAGGGCGTCCAGTGCGGCCTCGGCGCTCTGCACCAGGGCCAGGCCGGGGGCGGGGACGCCGAGCAGGCGGGCCAGTTCGGCCCGGCCGGCGTCGAGGACCGGGGCGGCCTCGGCGGCGGCCACGTAGGCGCCGACGGCGGCCTCGCGTTCGGCGTGCGCGGCCGTGGCGGCCAGCGTGGCCAGGGATGACCGGCCGGCCGCGGCGCTGTCGAGGTGCAGGTAGGGCGCTGACGGGCGGCGTTCGCGCCACCAGCGCCAGGCCGGGTCCTGGCCCACGGCTAGGAGGTTTCTGGGGTGGCCTGCCCGGCGTCGCGTGATTCCGGCGGCCCGTCCTCCCGGGCGGAGACGGCCTCCAGGTTGTCCGGCTCGTCCGGCCCGGCGTCACCGTCCGGTCCGGGGCCGTCGGTGCCGGCAGAGGCCGCCGCCGAGTCCGAGGCTGAGTCCGGGGCAGGCGACGGGGCCGGGGCAGGCTGCGGGCGTCGCTGGCTGCGGTAGAACCAGATCGCGCCGACGACGGCCAGGATGGTGGCGATGTACATGTTCAGGCGCAGGCCGAAGATGTGCACCGAGGAGTCGATGCGCAGCGACTCCTCGAAGATCCGGTAAGCGGAATAGCCGAACACGTACAGGGCGAACAGGCCCGGCGGCTTGATCCGGCGGTGGTGGCCGAGCCAGACCAGCACCGCGGCCCAGGCGAAGTCGAAGATCAGCTCGTAGAGGAAGGTCGGCTGGAACGTGCTGAAGTGCAGGTCCGCCGTTGGTATGCCGCCGGAGACGCGGTACTGGAACGGGATCTCCAGGCCCCACGGCAGCCCGGTCGGCCGGCCGAACAGTTCCTTGTTGAAGTAGTTGCCGATCCGCCCGATGCCCTGGGCGACCAGCAGGGCCGGGGCCACGGCGTCCATGAACTGGCCCACGTTGGCGCCGGCCCGGCGCAGCCGCCAGATGCCGACCAGGGTGGCCAGGGCGATCCCGCCCCAGATGCCCAGCCCGCCGTCCCAGACCGCGAACACCCCGTACCAGACGTGCGGGATGTCCATCGGCGTGGTGATGTCGAAGTAGATCCGGCCGCCGACGATCCCGGCCGGGACGCTCCAGATGGCCACGTCGCCCACCAGGTCGGGGTTGCCCCCGACGGCGCGCCACCGGCGCCTGGTGATGATGACCGCGAAGGTGATCCCGACCAGGTACGCCAGGGCGTAGAAGTGAATGACCAGCGGGCCGAGGTTGAAGCTACTGATCGACGGGCTGGGCAGGTACGCCGGCAGGGCCATAGGGCCGAGATTACACCTGGCCTGAGGGTGCCCGGCTGTGCTGGCCTGCTGGGCCAGTCGGTCAGGACAGCCAGGGGCGGCAGGTGCCGGACGGGCCGCGAGAAGCACGGCCCGTTCGGCCTAAATTACCTGGCGTCGGGACGGTCAGCGGACATCGGGCCGGTCGCCGCATCGGCGGTCAGCGGCGTGGTACCGGCGCCCGTGGTACCGGCGCCGGTGGCGGCGGCCCGTTGCGCGACAGACACCGCCGTGGTGGGCGGAACCGGCGGCACGGTCTCGGACCGGTCGGGCTGGCCTGCCAGCCGGTAGACGTCGGAGCCGTCCACGGTCTCCACGTCGAGCAGCAGGCTGACCAGCGAGTCGAGCTCGGGCCGGTGGCTGGACAGCAGCTTGATGGCCCGGGCCTCGGCCTCGCGCAGCAGGCGGGAGACCTCCTCGTCGATGATGGCCTGGGTGGCCTCGGCGAACGGGCGGCTGGACATGGCGGATCCGCCGCCGCCCAGGAACACCGACCCGCCTTCCGGGTAGCCGATCGGGCCGAGTTTCTCGGACAGGCCGAACTCCCTGACCATCTTGGTGGCCAGGTCGGTCGCGCCGGCCAGGTCGTTGGACGCGCCGGTCGAGCCCTGGCCGATGACCACCAGCTCGGCAGCCCGGCCGCCCAGCCGGACGGCCAGCGAGTCGCGCAGGTAGTCCTCGCTGTACATGTGCCGCTCGACCAGCGGCAGCTGCTCGGTCACGCCCAGGGTCTGGCCCGCGGGCAGGATGGTCACCTTGGCCACCGGATCGGCGTACTCCGATAGCGCCGCGACCATGGCGTGCCCGGACTCGTGCACCGCGACCGCGTGCTTCTCCTCAGGCAGCAGCACGTTGGAGCCTTCCCGGCGGCCCAGGATGATCCGGTCCCTGGCCGCGTCGAAGTCGCCGGCGGTCAGCACCTCGCGGTGGTCGCGGACGGCGAAGATGGCCGCCTCGTTGGCCAGGTTGGCCAGGTCGGCGCCGGAGAAGCCGGGCGTGGCGCGGGCCACCGCGTTCAGGTCGACGCCCGGGTCCAGCTTCTTGCTGCGGGCGTGGACGGCGAGGATGGCGGCGCGTTCGGTGACGTTCGGCAGCGGGATCGTGACCTCGCGGTCGAACCGGCCCGGCCGCAGCAGGGCCGGGTCGAGGACCTCGGGCCGGTTGGTCGCGGCCAGCACTACCACGCCCGCCGAGGGCTCGAAGCCGTCCATCTCGGACAGCAGCTGGTTGAGCGTCTGCTCCCGCTCGTCGTTGGACACCACCGCGCCCGAGCCGGCCCGGCGCTGGCCGATGGCGTCGATCTCGTCGATGAAGATGATGGCGGGCGCGCGCTTGCGCGCCTCGGCGAACAGGTCACGGACCCGGGCCGCGCCGACGCCGACGAACAGCTCCACGAAGCTGGAGCCGGTCACCGAGAAGAACGGCACCTTGGCCTCGCCCGCGACCGCGCGGGCCAGCAGCGTCTTGCCGGTTCCCGGCGGGCCGACCATGAGCACGCCGCGCGGGACCAGCGCGCCGGCCCGGGCGTACCGGTCCGGGTTGCGCAGGAAGTCGACCACCTCGGCGATCTCGGCCTTGGCCCCTTCGTAGCCGGCCACGTCGGCGAACGTGGTGGAGGGGCGTTCCTCGTCGAACACCTTGGCCCGGGACCGGCCCGCGCCTAGCACGCCCTGCAGGCCGCCGATACCGCCGCCGCTGGCCGCGTTGCGGGACAGCCGGAACCACAGCCAGATCGGCAGCCCGAACACCAGCAGCAGGATCAGCCAGCTCAGCACCTCGCTGCCGAACCCGCCGGCCGAGCTGGCCCCGGTGATCGTCACGTTCTTGGACTGCAGCTCGGTGTACAGCGGGGCCTGGGCAGGCGGCGGCACGACCACGGTGAAGCTGGTCCCGTTGCTCAGCGTGCCGCTGCTCGGCGAGCCGTCGGACGCGGCGAACTCGAACGTCTTGACCTTGCCCGCGGTCACGTCGGACTGCAGCTGGGTGTAGGTCAGCGTGGTCGAGTTGGACCGGGTGGCCGGCAGGTAGAGGAACAGCAAGATGAAGGCGAGGATCGCGATCGGCCACAGCGAGTGCCGCCAACCCGGCGGCCGGGGCGGCGGGTTGGTCGGGCCGGGCTTGTCACCGGGCGGTGGCGGCGTAGCTTGCTTACTCATGGCAGCTCCTTGTGTTGCCCAGTATGCCCGTTATTCGTGTGGCGATCGTCAGCGGACAGGCGCGTGCGCCCATGGTCAGCACACTAGCGGCGGGCGATCAGGAAGCCCCCAGGGTCTAACCCGGGTCCGGGCACGGGTCTGGCCGGGCCTTGGTCACGGGACCAGCACGGCGGCGCCGTCGAACCGGCCCGCCTTCAGGTCGCGCAGCGCCTGGTCGGCGGCGTCGAGCGGGTAGGGGTGGACGGTAACCGCCAGCTTGTGTTCGGCCGCGTGGGCCAGGAACTCGCGGGCGTCGGCCCTGGTGTTGGAGGTGACGCTGCGTAGCTGACGCTCCTGGAACAGGTGCTTTTCGTAGTTCAGCGGCGGGATGTCGGTCAGGTGGATGCCCGCGATGGCCAGGGTGCCGCCCCGGTCCAGGGCGGCCAGGGCGGGCAGGACCAGGTCGCCCACGGGAGCGAACAGGATCGCGGCGTCGAGCGGTTCGGGCGGCATGTCCGCCGCGTCGCCGACGCTCGCCGCGCCCAGCTCTCTGGCCAGCTGCTTGGCCTGCTCGCCGCGGGTCAGGACATGCACGGTGGCGCCGCGGGCCAGCGCGACCTGGGCGGCCAGGTGGGCGCTGCCGCCGAAGCCGTAGAGGCCGAGGCGGCCGCCTTCGGGCAGTTCGGCCCGCTGCAGGGCGTGGTAGCCGATGATGCCGGCGCAGAGCAGGGGGGCGAGTTCGAGGTCGGTGTAGCCCGCGGGGAGCCGGTGCACGTAGGCGGCGGGGACGGTGAGGTACTCGGCGTAGCCGCCATCGGCGTCCCAGCCGGTGTAGAGCGAATTGGGGCACAGGTTCTCGGCGTTGCGGGCGCAGAACTTGCACTGCTGGTCGGTCCAGCGCAGCCACGCGGCGCCGGCCCGGTCGCCGACGCTGAACTCATCCGTGCCGTCGCCGACGGCAGCGACCTGGCCGACTACCTCGTGGCCGGGGGTGACGGCCGGGCGGTGCGGCGGCAGGTCGCCCTCGGTCACGTGCAGGTCGGTGCGGCAGACGCCGCAGGCCAGGACCTTCAGCAGCAGCTCGCCTGGTCCTGGCTGCGGGATGTCGTCGTCCGTGCTCAGCCGCAGCGGGTGGCCGGTCACCGGCCCCGGTGCCTCAACGTGCCATGCGCGCATACGCCGCACGTTACTCCCGGGTCCCGGCCGGGGCCTGGCGGCCTCAGCCCTGGCGGCCTCAGCCCTGGCGGCACCCCGGCTCGCCGCGGTAGGTGCCGAACGACCAGCGGTTCCCCTCCGGGTCACGGGCCGAGAAGTCCCGGGAGCCGTAGTCGGTGTCGTGCGGTTCGGCGGTGATCTCGGCGCCGGCCGCCCGGGCCCGCGCGCACAGCGCGTCCGGCTCGCCGGTGACCACGTAGGCGCCGAACGCGCCCGGGTCGGTCGCGCTGGCTTGGCCTGGACGGGCCGAGCCGAGCATGATCCCGCCGCCTTCGGGCCAGGACAGCTGGGCGTGATGGACCACGTCGCCGTCGGAGTAGACGACGGTCTCCTCGAAGCCGAACGCCTCGACCAGGAACTTGATCAGCCCGATGGCGTCGTTGGCCCGCAGCGTGGGCCAGACCTGCGGCTGCGGTGTATCGCTCAAGGCGGTCATCTCCCCTTTGTCGGTGCCTGTCCCCTCAGGCTCCCTCGAACAGCCAGGCCCCGGCTTGGATGTTTCGGAACTCTTCCGTCAACCACTGGCTCGGCGGGCAGCCGGCCAGCGACCTGAACTCCCGGGCCAGGTGGGCCTGGTCAAAGTATCCGCAGGCCACAGCCAGGTCGGCCAGCCGGTACCCGATGTCGCTGGCCTCAGCCGACGCCGTGGCCTGGCGGATCAGCAGGTGCCGGGCCCGGGTGAACCGGATGACCCGGGCCGCGGCCTTCGGGGTCAGGCCGATCTCGGTGCGGAACCGGCCGGTGAGGTGGCGGCCGCTCCAGCCGGTCTCGGCGGCCAGGTCCGAGACGCGCACCGCGCCGCCCGCCCGCAGCAGCCGGCGCCAGGCGAAGCTGACCTCGGGCGCCACGCCGGGCGCGCAGCCGGCGCCGGGGTCGGTGCCGCGGCCGGAGCCGACCCGGAGCAGGATCTCATCCAGGATGGCGAACCGCTCGGGCCAGCTCGCCGCGGCCAGCGCCCGGTCCCGGAATTCGGCGCAGGCGCCGCCCAGCACCGCCTCGGCGGGCACGTCGAGTTCGGCCAGTTCGCCGGCGGGCAGGCCCAGCAGGGCCCGGGCGCCGAACGGCCGGAGCGCGACCTGCACGCCGGACTGCGCGCCGTCGTGGACGACCAGCGCCGGGGCCGAATGCAGGCCGCCGAGCAGCGCGGCGAACTCGCCAGGCTGCTGCCGGGGATCGGGGTGGGCCAGCAGGACCAGCGGCTCGTCCAGGGTGAAGATCAGGGTCAGGAAGGGCGACGGCAGGCCCCGGTGCCGGGCGGGCGGCACGCCGCGCTGGCGGTAGCCGGTGTAGTAGGCCACGTAGCGGCGCAGCGGCTCGGCGGGCGGCCGGCGGCAGTGTTCGTCGATCGGCAGCCCGTCAGCTCCGGCCGCGGAGCCGGCGGCTTCCGCGTCAACCGCTGAACCGCCCCCGCCGTTCATACGTTTTACTCAGCAGGATCCCGGTATCGGTTCAGACTTCGGGGTTCTACTTATTTGCACACCTAGCCCAGTTACTGCCAGAATCGGGACCATACCCCCAGTGTACGGGGCTCTGGGGTGCCGTCTCGGTTCGGCGGAACGAGGAAGGTATGTCGGTCCGCTGGCGTTATCGGGACAACGGGTTGGAGTGGCACGTGAATCATTCGTCAGCTGGACCGCGCCAACGGCGGCGCGCCAGCGCAGGACGGGGGAAGTGATGTGGCCGTGATGACCGCAGAAACGCTACAAGCTGTCCAGCTGGGCTTCGCCTGCCGGACAGACGTGAACGGGGACCAGATCATCAGCCTGACCGGTGAGCTCGACATCGCCACCGCCGAGCAGGCCTACACCTATATCAGTGACGTCATCGACGGCTGGCCGCTGCCGGTCCGCGTCGACCTGTCCGGGCTCACCTTCTGTGACGCCTCCGGGCTGGGCGTCCTGGCCCGGCTGGCCAAGCACGCGCGGCAGGCGGGCCGCCAGGTCAGGCTGATGTCCGCTCGGCCGTCGCTGCTGAAGATCATGCGGATCACCGGCCTGGACCGGACGTTCCCCGAACTCCGGCCGTCAGCGGCAGCGTACTGACGGTAGTCACAACTTCGCTCACCAGATAACTGGTCCGTGACCATAGAGGATGCTGCCTGCCCGCGTTAAATTTGGAGTGCTTCCAGCGTTAAATATGAACGTAACCGCGAGCGGAGGGATGCACCCCATGGCCGAAGAAGTTCAAGGGCAAGGCGACGAAGGGGCAGAGTCAACCGAGGCCACCATCGCCGTGCACTGGCGCGAAGAGGGCTATCTGATCCCTCCGCCCAAGTTCATCGGCCAGGCCAACGCCTCTGACCCGGCGATCCTTGAGCGGTTCTCCGAGGAGAATTTCCCCGAGTGCTTCAAGGAATACGGTGACCTGCTCGACTGGGACCATTACTGGGACACCACGCTGGACACCAGCAACCCTCCGTTCTGGCGCTGGTTCGTCGGCGGAAAGCTGAACGTCAGCTATAACTGCGTGGACCGGCACCTGAAAAAGGACCGGAACAAGGCGGCGCTGATCTGGGTGCCCGAGCCCGAGGCCGAGGCGACCGCCGCGATCACCTACCAGGAGCTCTACCGGCGGGTGAACGAGTTCGCCGCGGTGCTGCAGGACCTCGGCCTCAAGGCGGGCGACCGGGTCACCCTGCACATGCCGATGGTGCCCGAACTGCCGGTCACCATGCTGGCCTGCGCCCGGCTCGGCGTGGTCCACTCCCAGGTGTTCGCCGGGTTCAGCGGCGGCGCCTGCGGCGGCCGGATCGCCGACTCGGGCAGCACGATCCTGATCACCATGGACGGCTACTACCGCAGCGGCGACCTGCTCGACCACAAGGTCAAGGCGGACGAGGCGGTCGAGGCGGCCCGCAAGGAGGGCCAGGAGGTCGACAAGGTCCTGGTCTGGCGGCGCTACCCCGGGCAGTACTCGGCCAAGACGCCGATGGTGGAGGGCCGCGACGTCTTCGTCGATGAGCTGCTCGCCGGGCACAAGGGCGCCGTGGTCGAGCCGGTGTCACTGGACGCCACCGCGCCGCTGTTCCTGATGTACACCAGCGGCACCACCGGCCGCCCCAAGGGCTGCCAGCACTCCACCGGCGGGTACCTGTCCTACGTGGCCGGGACGTCCAAGTTCTACCAGGACATCCACCCGGACGACACGTACTGGTGCATGGCCGACATCGGCTGGATCACTGGCCACTCCTACATCGTGTACGGCCCGCTCGCGCTCGGCACCACCAGCGTGATGTACGAGGGCACGCCGAACTACCCGGACGCCGGGCGTCCCTGGCGGATCGCCGAGCAGCTCGGGGTGACCATCTTCCACACCTCGCCGACCGCGATCCGGATGCTGCGCAAGGTCGGCCCGGACGAGCCGGCCAAGTACAACTACCACTTCAAGGCCATGACCACGGTGGGCGAGCCGATCGAGCCCGAGGTCTACCGGTGGTACTACAACACCGTCGGCAAGGGCGAGGCGATCATCACCGACACCTGGTGGCAGACCGAGACCGGCGGCTTCATCGGCACCGGGCTGCCCGCCCTGTTCGCCATGAAGGCGGGTAGCTGCGGCCCGGCCGCGCTCGGCGTCTACCTGGCGATCCTGGACGAGAACGGTGAGGCGATTCCCAAAGGCAGCGGCAAGGCCGGCAACATCGTCGCCCGTAACCCGTGGCCCGGCATCTTCCAGACCATCTGGGGCCAGCCGGAGCGGTTCGTGTCCACCTACTTCGCCAAGTACAACAAGGACCCGGACAGCAAGGACTGGCACGACTGGCCCTACTTCGCCGGGGACGGCGCGGTACAGGCCGAGGACGGCTACTTCCGCATCCTGGGCCGGGTCGACGACGTGATCAACGTGGCCGGCCACCGGCTGGGCACCAAGGAACTGGAGTCCTCGGCGCTGGGCGTGCAGGAGGTCGCCGAGGCGGCCGCCGTCCCGGTCGTCGACGACGTGCGCGGCCGGGTGGTCGAGATGTACATCGCACTCAAGCCCGGCTACGACGACGGCCCCGACGTCGAGGCCAAGGTCAAGGCCGCCATCGAGACCGACATCGGCAAGATCGCCCGGCCGAAGAACATCTGGATCGTGCCGGACATGCCGAAGACCAGGTCGGGGAAGATCATGCGCCGGGTGATCGCCTCGGTGTCCAACTTCACCGACGTCGGGGACATCACCACGCTGGCCAACCCCGAGGTCGTGGACAAGATCCGGGAGCAGGTGCAGAGCGCCAAGCGGGCCAAGGGCGAGGAGCCGCGCGAGCTGAGTGAGACCGAGGCACACGAGATCAAGAGCTTCGGCGAGCAGGAGTAAGCCGGCCGCGTGCGGCGGGCCACCGTGACCAGGTGGCCCGCCGCACGGTTTTCTTATATGGCCGAACGGTCCGTGGCTCGTCCTTCCGGTTTCCCGCGGCGGTCAGCCGGGCTGGCCGACCTCGACGGTCAGGTCGTCGTGCAGGAAGGACAGGTACCCGCTGACCGCAGCCGAGTCGCCCTCGGCCTGCGGATAGGACCAGACCGCGTCGGCGAGCTTGTGGTCCCCCACGCTGATCGTCCAGTACGAGGCGGTGCCCTTGTACGGGCAGTGGGTGTGCGTGTCGCTGGCCTCGAGCAGTTCCTCCCGGACGTCTTCCCACGGGATGTAGAACCGGTTCGGCAGCCCGGTCTCGGACAGCAGCAGCGGGCTGCGGGTCGAGGCCACCACCGTGTCGCCGACCAGGACGCGCACCGGCCGGGAGGAACGGCGCACGTCGACCCGGTGGTAGGGGTCGCGGATGTGACCCTCGACGCGTTCGTCCTCGTCGAACCACTCGTCCATGGCGTTCCAGTAGAAGCCGGCGTAACCGCGCAGCCAGGCCGAGTCCTCGTTCGGCTCCGGGTAGTACCAGATGGCGTTCTCCGCTACCTTGTCGCCCACGGTCACCGTCCAGTACGATGCGGTGCCCTTGAACGGGCAGTAGGTGTGGTGCTCGGTGGGGGTGAGCAGGTCGGACCTGATGTCCTCGATCGGCACGTACACCTGGGGCAGCAGCCCGGTCTCGTGCAGCAGCATGGCCCGGGTGGTATCGAACACCGTCTGGCCGCCGAAGGTGGCCCGGACCCGGCGCGGGAACTCCTGCATCAGCAGCTTGTGGGCGGGACCGTCGATCCGGTAGTTGACGGTGCCGGGCGCCTGGCCGGCCAGCGGCCCGGCGGAAAAGGTCAGCGACATGTGCGCTCTCCTGACAGATAGGTAGCGCTTGGTGCAACCGGTCCGTGCGCCCCGGGATTCCGCCGGGCGAGCTTGTGAAAAGTTGCACAAAGCGTTTCCGCGGAAACGCCCTGGACCTCGAGGCCGGCGCCGGGCCTTCCGGCCAGGGCGCGGGCAAGCTGCTCCTCTCGGTTGCGGCAGGAGAAGATAAGCCCACATACTAGGACCGTTTTCGCAGCGCATCGCGGGTGGTCACCGAGGCTTCGGTAAGAGCTGGGCCGGTGGCGGGGAGGGATATTGAGCGAGGATTTTCCGGCGCTGGCCGGGTTCCGGGCGGGCTCGCTGGTGGCCGGGTACCGGCTAGAGGCGCAGGTCGGAGCGGGCGGGATGGCCGTGGTGTTCCGCGCCAGGGACGAGCGGCTGGGCCGGCTGGTCGCGTTGAAGATCCTGGTGCCGGCGCTGACCGCGGACTCAGCGTTCCGGCGTCGTTTCATCGGCGAGTCGCGGGCGGCGGCCGCGGTGGATGATCCGCACATCATCCCGGTCTATGAGGCCGGTGAGGCGAGCGGCGTGTTGTTCATCGCGATGCGGTTCGTCCTGGGCGGTGACCTGCGGCGAGTGCTGGAGCGGGAAGGCCCGCTAGGGCCGGCCCGGGTCGCGGAGTTCATCTCCCCGGTGGCCTCGGCGCTGGATGCCGCGCATGCCGCGGGGCTGGTGCACCGCGATGTGAAGCCAGCGAACATTCTGGTCGACGCCAGAGCGGGCCGGCCCGATCATGTGTATTTGTCGGACTTCGGGGTGAGCAAGGGCGCGGTGTCGTCGGTGAGCCTGACCGCGGCCGGGCAGTTCCTGGGCACGCCGGGTTATTCGGCGCCGGAGCAGATCCGGGGCCTGGCCGTGGACGGGCGGACCGATCAGTACGCGCTGGCCTGCGTGGCCTATCAGCTGCTGACCGGGACGGCGCCGTTCGAGCGGGATCAGGGCATGGCGGTGCTGCTGGCGCACCTGTCCGAGCCGGCGCCGTCGCTGGTGTCGCGACGGCCGGACCTGCCCGAGGCGGCGGACCGGGTGCTGGCCCGCGCGCTGGCCAAAGGCCCGCAGGACCGGTTCGGGTCCTGTGAGGCCTTCGCCGCCGCGTTGCGGCAGGCGTTCGGCCTGGCGCCTTACCATCCCGGCGGTGCTGAAACCGCGCCGACCGCGGCCGGCCCGGGGGTGGTGGCGGCGGCGAGCCGCACGCAACACGTCCGCCACGACGATCACCATCGCGTGACCGCCGACGGCCCGAGACCGGGCCTAGGCGAGGTCCAGACCAGCACGACCGGCCTGGCCGCCAGAAGTGCCGCCGTTGCGGCCACGGACGCCCCGAGGGCGCACGGCCGTCCCCCGCGTGACGCCAGGCCGGTTCGATCGAGGCCGCGCAGCCGGGCCAGGCTGGCCGCACTGGCCGGTATCCCGCTCCTGTTGGCGCTGGCGGTCGTGGTGGTCGTGCTGGTCAGCCCGGGAACCGGACCGTCGTCGGCCGCGGGCACGAGCGGAGCGGGTCACCCGAGCGGGTCGGTCAGTCTGCATTCGCCGCCGGCCAGCCCCACGACGCCCGCCCTCAGCTTCGCGGTGAGCCCTGGCCCCAAGCTGACCGACCCATCCAGCCTGGAATCGATCTCATTCAGCCCGGACAGTAGGGAGCTGTTCACCTCCAACGGCTACCTCTGGAACCTGTCCTCAGACACCGCCAAGGTCCTGCCCAGCGGCTCATGGGTCGAGTTCAGCCCGAGTGGCTCGACCCTCGCCCTCCTGGACGGAGGCGCCGGGGCGGAGATACTGGACGCGCAGACTCATGCCGTCGTCACGACCCTCAACGACACCGACAACACCTTCGCGCTCACCGCCGCGTACAGCGCCAGCGGCAGCGCGCTGGCGGTCGGCGCCGATAGCGGCCGGGTCTACGTGTGGGATGTCGCTGCGCACACCCTGACCGCCACGCTGCCGCTGCGCGGGCAGCCGTCCGTGCAGTCGCTCGCGTTCAGCCCGGACGGCCAGGACCTAGCCGTCAGCGAAGCCGACCACACCTACGTGTGGGACCTGGCCAGCCACGCCGTCGTCGCCACCCTGCCCAGTGCGTCCAGCCCGGGCGGCAAGGTGGTCGCGTTCAGCCCGGACGGCAAGACGCTCGCCATCGGGAACGAACTGTGGAACGCGACCACGTACACCCGCATCGCGACCCTGAACAGCGCGGCCTGCAGCGGCGTGTCCGGAATCGCGTTCAGCCCGGACGGCTCAGAACTGGCCGTCGCCACGAGCAGCACGCACAGCGTGACCTGCGTATGGAGCGTCGCCGGGCATCGCCTGATCGGCACCATTACGGATCCCGGCGGCCAGGGAGTCTGGGCAGTGGAGTTCAGCAAACAGGGCCACCTGCTGGCCACCGGCGACGAAGACCGCATCGTCTATCTCTGGCATATCAAATGACTCCCCGGCGCCGCGAAAGGCTGTGAAAACCTTCACAACGCGCTTCCGCGGAAACGTCCCAGACCTCCGCACTCACGACACACCCAGCGGTTCCCGAGCGTGCACAGCTCGCTGACCTGGCAGAATGCGATGTAGATGAAGCGGCCAGTGTCGTGCCGAACCGGACGACCTTTCGTGACGTTGCCCAGGTGGGTGACAACGCCGAGCGTGGCCGGGGCGGGCCGTGTCCCGCGCCGGTGGAGTTCGGGGAGCTCCTAGAGGGCGGTGGTGAAGATCCGGCCTGAGGCTGAGCGGAGGCTGCGCGCGGGCTTCCAGCGGCGCGTCGACGAGCAGCGCCAGCGATACGCCGTCCAGCTGACGCACGCCGGGCAGCTGGCCGTCCGGTTCGAGTGCGGCGAGGTGGCCGGGGTCTTCAGCAGGGAGGCCGGCATCGGGCGGCGGGCGCTGGTGTCCGGGCTGCTGCCGCTGGCTGCGGTTCCCTTCCTGATCGCGGAAGCCAGCTCCTGGTGCCTGAGCGGAAGGATGGCGAGCATGGATGAGGAAGTGTGCGCCGGGCTCCTGGAACGCGCCGGGCGCGCCTCAGGTCACTACGCCAGGGACGCGATTAGATCCAGGCTAGTCTGGTAGGTGATAGAGAGCCCACCGCGGCTGCCTGCGTCGTCCGTAATGTCGGGACCTTCCCGACTACGGCAGCCCACGGGATTTCGAATTTCTTCGTTTCCCCTTAAGGCACGGTGCTTGAATGAGGTTGGCTCCGAACACTGATCAGCTACCGGCCAAGATCAATAAGTTCCTGCTGCCCCACGAGCACCAGGTGATCAGCGTTCATCAGCATCCCGTCGTCCTGATCAGGCCGGTATTCGAGGTTCTGGTCGGGCTGGCCATCGCCGGCTGGTTGAGCAACGCAGTCGCCCACGGCAACGACACGGTCCTCCTCGTGATCTGGATCTTGTGGGCGCTCTTGCTCCTGCGCCTGTGTTGGAAGGTCTTCGATTGGAAGGAGAATTACTTCATCATCACGTCTCAGCGGCTGCTGCTGACTCAGGGTTTTGCCACCCGCAAGGTGAACATGATGCCGCTCGCGAAAGTGACGGACATGACCTTCGAGCGGTCCCCGCTGGGCCAGATACTCGGCTATGGCAAATTCATCGTCGAATCAGCGGGACAAGATCAGGCGCTGCGCGACATCGATCTCCTCCCCTACCCCGAGCAGCTCTACCTCGAGGTATGCGCGCTGATCTTCAAGGAGAATGAAGAAAGCCTCGACTAGTGCCCCAGCAGACAGCGTTCTCCCCGGAATTCCAGCCGCGGAGCCAACTGGGATCAAGGTCCGGGTTACAGCCGGCCCGGCCGGATACCACGCTGGTCCAGGCGAGCACGCGCCGGGCCGGCCGGGCAGACGGACATCTCCGGACGCGGTATCAGTCCCGCGCGTGCGGCGGCCGGTCCCGCCGACCACGTCCGTCACACAGTCCACACAGTCCACGGCCGACCCTGGCTGCCAACCGGATCGATGGAACATGGGTGTGGCTCTTCTGGAGTGAGTTGCCGGTTGCCGCGGTGCTGGGTGCGGTGGTGCGTGGCTGGGTGTTAGTGAGGCTTCCGTTCCGTATGGTCCTGAAGTGCGAAATCCGGGACTGCGGAAGGGAAGCCTCAGGTGGAAGAGTACGGGCTGGATGAGCTGGCGGCGAGCGCGGAGGCGGTGCTGGCGGGGCTGGGGCCGCTGGCGGTCCAGCTGGCCGGGCTGGCGGTGCAGGTGGGCCGGGCGGTGACGCTGGATGCGATGGAGGTGCTGGTCACCGGGCGGGGGCGGAAGCTGCTGGGCGGGCTGATGCAGCTGGCCCTGGACGGGCAGGCGGAGCGGGAGGTCCGGCTGCCGCAGGTGACCGGCTCCGACGGGGTGCGGCGGGCCCGCGCCGAGCGCGGTCATGCCCGGCCTGTCGTGACGAGGCTGGGGAAGGTGCTCGTGCGGCGGATCGCCTACCGGTCCGGGGTGAGGGGCGCGGGGTCGCTGTTCCCGCGCGACGCGGTGCTGAACCTGCCGCCGTGCGGGTATTCCTGGCAGCTGCAGCGTCTGGCGGAAAGGTTCTGCCGGTCCGGGTCGTATGAGCAGGCGCACGAGTTCATGCTGGCCGCGACCGGGATCAGCGTCGGCAAGCGGCAGCTGGAGCAGATCACCGCGGCGGCGGCGGCTGACGCGGAGCGGTTCTGCCAGGACCGGGACCGGGCTGCCGTCCCGGGGGCCGGGCAGGGGCAGGGGCAGGGGCAGGAGGGGGGCCTGCTGCCGCTGGTGATCTCGGCGGACGGCAAGGGGGTGGCGATGCGGCCGGAGGCCCGCCGCCCCGAGACCGCCCGCAAGGCCGGCAAGCGGCCGGGGCAGGCGTTCGGGAAGCGGCTGGGCACCGGCCAGAAGTCCGGCTGCAAGCGGATCGCCGAGACCGGCGCCGTGTTCGACGTGATCCCGCCGGAGGAGCCCAGAACCCCGGAGCAGGTCATGGGCCGGGCCCCCGGGCAGGCCGCGCCCCAGGGCCCCCGCGCCGTGAACCGGTGGTATACCGCCCAGATCACCGTCAGCTGCGCCGAGACCATCGCCATGCTGTCCGGCAAGGCCGAGCGCCGTGACCCCGCCCGTGCCCGGACCTGGATCGCGCTGGCCGACGGGGCTAACCACCAGATCGACGTGATCACCGCCGAGGCCGCCCGCCGCGGCATCACCATCACCATCCTGATCGACTTCATCCACGTCATCGAGTACCTGTGGAAGGCCGCCTGGTGCTTCCATCCCGCTTGCGACCCCGCCGCCGAGGACTGGGTCACCGTGCAAGGGCTGGCCATCCTGCACGGCCAGGTCACCGAGGTGATCAGCCGGATCGAGGCCGCCGCGGCCGCGGACCCGCCCCCGCCGGGCAGCGAGCACGCCAAGATCATCCGCACCACCCTGCACTACCTCGCCGCCAAGCAGCCGTACCTGGACTACCCCTCCGCCCTGGCGAACGGCTGGCCGATCGCCACCGGCGTCATCGAAGGCGCCTGCCGCCACCTCATCCAGGACCGGATGGGCATCACCGGCGCCCGCTGGAGCCTAGACGGCGCCCAGGCCATGCTCTGGCTCCGCGCCATCGCCGCCAGCGGCGACCTCGACGCCTACTGGGACTGGCACATCACCGAAGAACACCAGCGCAACCACCTCAGCCGCTACCAGGACAGCCTCACACTCGCCGCCTGACTGTTCTCGGCCGTTCACGGTGTCCATGA
>CAVQLZ010000001.1:0-257702 GCA_963713465.1 uncultured Acidobacteriaceae bacterium | reverse complement strand
GTCAATTGAGTGCCTGGAAACCTTACGGGAACTGCTAGATCAACCGCCGCACTGATGTTCGCCGGCACCCACGAGCTGGAAGCAATCTTCACCCGCCAGGCGTTAGAGCTGGAGCAATGGCGTTCACGGTTTCACGCCGGCCAGGCCTTACCCGGCATCTCTGAAGAGGAAGCAGCCGAGATCGTGCACTCGGAGCTAGGGATGGGACTGTCGCAGCGGAAAATCCAAAAGCTGATCGCGAAATCCCGGATCACGGACCTGCGCAACGGTGGCCAGCACAGCTATGTTTCGGCCCGCCGGCTGTTCTGGGTTATTCGCGAGTTGCAAGCCGTCGCCAACAGGGAACCAACACACGCTCGGCATCAATGATAATGGAGGGTGTCATGAGCAAGCCCCTGGCGCAGCATGCGATGGCCGATCTCCAGTTCCGCCCAAATGTGGGAGAGCAGACCCAGAAGAACCGCATCTTGCCGAAGGTTGGGGTCGCTGGCAAGTTTGCTCGGGCTGTCCAAAACATCGTACACGCCAATATCAATGAGTTTGCCACGAGTTCACTCGGCGACTGTCGGACAGGATTCTTGTCATGATCGTGAAGCTCCGGCAAGTCCTGGGCGATGAGAGATTTTCCCCATTCACTCCAGAACTTGTGCAACATAACTAGAACAGTTTGTGCGACACGGTGAGTCGGCGGCGAGGTCGTTTGGCGCGGAGAGCGAGTAGTTGCTGAGGAAGGGCAAGATTTTCCAAGATGAGATTCTTGCGGGCGCAAAACGCACTGCGAAGTCAGAAGCGCGTGAAAGGTGATGCGCGAAATGGTCGACAAGCGCACGTAATCTTCCCGTTCATGGAGAAAGTCGGGTAGCAGGTAGAGGGGGGCCCGATTGTTGTGCACGACGGCGACGTGGTGCAGCTCCTGAACTGGAAGGACGGCTCGGTCCATGGCTTCAAAGTCACAAACAAGACCACAATCAGATGCGACAAAGGCTTCCTACATGGCAAGAACGCTATGGATGCCTCGGCGTTAGTGCCAGCCTTGACTGTTGAGATAGAAGCGATAAGCAATTTCAAAGACATCGCTGAAGCCCGAACGATTAGGTTCAACCCCGAGCCATTCCCCCTCACGGTAGCACAGGAGAAGCAGACTCGGGATTCGGGCAGTTCCAAGCCGGATCGTTTCATTTTGTCATGGCTATTACCGTAGCAAGCTGCCGATGGAGGCTGTGAACTTAGTCTGTCCCGCATGCGGTGGACCTACGCGACGACGCTCTACAGAATTCAAATGCCAGGGTCAATGCGGAACGAATTGGGGTAGTGCCTCAGTTTGACTTCAAACTGAGGCACTACCCGAATTGGGGCTAGGTTTGGGCTCCCTGCTAGTCAAGAGATGTTCCCGCTGCACGATCTCTCTCCCTTTCTCCAGCTGTGCTAATCGCGACTAAACGTCAAAGGCGTGAGAGATCGCGCCCTTATCGTTTACGAGGTATGCAGGTTATTTCTTCGGCTCCAGAATGATTTCCCGTGCCAGCCGCTCGCCAATGATGTCGCACCAACCGGCACGTTCTTCATAACCAGCGATCATCTTCTGATCATTGCTGTTTAAAGCTTGCATGGCAACCGCTTCCGCTTTGTCCTGGTTCTCGTGCCGATGAATTCTGGATCACGGCTTCTCGACCGGAGCAAAACTCTTGACGGTGCCTACCTCTGAAGCGAAAGTGGCTCGCGAGCCATTGTGGGCAGTCGCAGGTGACTTGGCAGCTCGCCCCGCATCTTCGGTCAAACGGACCGCCTCCTTCGTCTGTTGCAGTGAGACGAGCATGGAGCTCCTTGAGACACGGCGCACGATAGGATTGGCCACCCAGCGTAGCGCAATGGGAATGTCGCGACTCAAGGCAATCGCCTCGACTTCCACGTAGGTTCCGCCGTCTCTTTGCTCAAACCTCGCTACGCTGTACAGCCGCCAGACGTAGCCGCTGCCATGATCCGGCGGAAGCTCCTGCTCGTCCGGGCGGCCGAGGTGCCGGATCTTTGTACCCGCGTAGTCTGCGTGGTGCTGTACCATCGCCGGTCGTCGATTTTGAAATAGCAGGTTTCATATTCCATGTCCAGCGCCGTCTCGGCTACGACCTCTTTGTTCACTACGCGCATGGAGTACCTTTCACAAGGCCCGTCGCTGCTGAGCAACTTAGAATCAACAACCGTGGGCTTGTAATACTGCTTGTAGTTGCTGTAATCACGCGCGGTTGACAAAACCTCTTCGATACTGGCGTTTCGAAAAAAGGCCGCGCCCACCCAATCGTGGATCAACCCTGAGGCCACCGGTTTTGGGTTTTCCTTCCCGACGGACGAGACCAGAATCTCACCATCACGAACACGCTGAAGGCGCTCGGGTTCCTGGTCGACCCAGAGAAAGGGCGTTTGGGAGGCCATCTGTGGACGGGCAGCATCGAGGTACGCGTTCCAATAGACCAAATTCTCTTGCTTCAGCTCAGCCCCATGGGAGAGCGAGGGCACGACGAGACAGTCCAAATACACGAGCATGACAATAAGGGCTCGGAGTATGCGAAAACTGTAACGACTGCCAAAGCTGGTCTGTCTAGCTGAGGTCTCTCTCATGCTTGGCCACCTCATTGTTCTCCTTCTTCGCGCAAGCGGTCGATTTGAACGACACAATCTCCAACTTGCGGGCCACTTGATCTGGGGAGCAAGGCAGATGCCAAGGCGTCATCAATATAAGTGGCTGGGAAATCAATGCATTGACCAACTGAGGCTGGACGATCTGTCGAAACCGTCGACCGTCACATTGGCAGTGGGTGACTTTCTGCCCACATTTGGGCACGTTTTCGGAAGAACCGCATCGCCTCAATCTCTAGCGTGGCAAGCTCTACTTTGTCACTTGCCCTTCAATTTCGGCCTGAACTGGGACTTCGCCGCTAGAGATACGCGCCTCGATGATCGCTTCACCTTGGGACCAAACACGAGCATCGCATTCGATTGCAGTGTGGCCCATGAAGAGATGTCGGTTGTACCAAGGGTAGACATGACATGCAGCAGGGTCGTGGGGGTTGGCAGCGTGCTGTGTATATTGCAGGCAAGGACATTAGTTCACGGCTAGTCGAATGGAATGTCCCCCCTCTCGTCCCAGGCGTTCGCTAGAACAGAGTGCGCCCGCGTTCTCCTCTTAGCGCACAATCCCGAGTTAAGTCACCGCGTCGCAGTCGCGGCACGGGCGTGGAAGTTGGGGTACGGTAAACTCATGTGCTCACTTTACAATTCAGCAGACATCAGGAATAGGTTCTTATCCCCGACAGTCATAGTGTCAAAGATCCTGAAGCCTTTCTTTTTGTATATGGCAACGTTACGCAGATTTGCCGTCTCAAGAAATACAGGAATCGACCTTTCTTTCATTCGCCGAATAATCGGATTCATTAATGCGCTTGCCAATCCCCTTCCTTGTGCGTCCGGTAAACTCCAATCATATACAAATAACAATAACGCGGATAGTTGCGAAATCTACTATGAACGTGAGCTTCTGATATCACAATTCTCATGACGGACTTTATGCCGATCTTGATAAGGAAAGCCAAGTTCCGCCGAATGTAATGGGCTGACACCTTTTCGCTTCGCTGGCAATCCCACAACGCGACCGCATTATTCTCGTCGCTCAAATATATTTCACCTCGCCGGAGGGTCTGATGCACAACGTAATCCATCAAGACATTGAGCTTAAACCTGTTTGTGCTTTCTTCCAGCAGCCAGGTCACGTGCGGGTCATTTTTGAACGACACCAGCAAAACCCTCTTGATCAGATCCACGTCGGCCAGAGTTGCTCTTCTCATAAGATTACCCTGAATTCCTTTCTACGGAACATTTGTCGGCTGAGGTTCATGAATGGATCGCTCGAACATACTGATCTGATGCCTGAGCGGTTGCGCTGGGTGAACGCTCCTGGTTCGTCAGTCTCCCTCCGCCAGCAAGTCGTTAATCTCAGAGAACGAATTTGTGGTCTACTCACCGAAAGGTCCGCCTCACGGCTTCGCCGATATGTTGGGGTCAGGAGCCTCTAAACGCATGGAGACTTGAACTATAGCATCAGAATTCACCGTCACATTCTGTTCAGCACGAAGGCCCGAGTAGGTTGCCTCGAGAAAGTAGATTCCAGGAGGCTCAACGTCGAAGCTGAACTTACCGTCCCTATCAGTGATTGTGGAAGAGATCCCAGTGTCGCCGTAGAGTAAGACTTTCGCTCCTGGAACGTAGAGTGGCTCGTTAGGCCCTACTAGGAAAACCGTGCCTTGCACATGACTAGTTGTGGCAGTGGTGGCCTGGGCTGCTAAGCCACAGGGTATGACCAGACAGATCCCACAAAATAGCAGCACAGTTATTCTTTGAATCGCGCAGATCATTCTAGTAACCTCGTCGAGCTGATTGCACCCTTGCCGCCATGCGCCGCTGCTTGCACTGTTCAGGCATTCTAGCTTCTTGTTAGCGATTTTCCATTTTGCGGAGGGGCTTACCTACCCCGACCAAGTCCTGCCTGTGCTGTGGGTTTATCACCAAGAAACTCGCTAAGTTCGTTTCGAGGACGCTTTCAAAGCGGCGGCAACCTGCGTAACGCGTGCGCCCTGATGCTTCGCGACCTCAAGATCTTCAGCTGTCGGCGGGGCGCTGTTTTGTCCGGATATTGCTGACGACCCGTGCGGAGTCCCGTGGCCTTGAACAATCTTTTCGTGAGTGTAGCCGGTTGGCACAATGATGAATCCCAGATGTGCCATCGGAATATAGAGTGAGACCAGCGTCGTCTCATTCCCTCCGTGCGGTCCTGCTGTAGAGGTAAAGGCACTAGCCGCTTTTCCGTTCAGCTTACCCTGAAACCACAGGCCCCCAAGGCTGTCTATGAATGCTTTTAACTCCGCCGACGCGTTACCAAAACGCGTTGGGGTGCCAAATACGATTCCATCGGCCCACTCTGCGTCGGCTAGCGTTGGGGCTCCGTAGTGAGCGAGCATCCTCTTGCTCCGTGCCTCCCAGCCGGGAACTTTGGCCATCACTTCCGGGGAAACGATATCGGGCACGCGGCGAAGCCGGACTTCGGCTCCAGCTTGGCGGGCGCCTTCACTAATGGCTTTAGGGAGACTCTGATTAAGTTCTCCCCTTTCCACAGCCATATAGGTTAGAGTCACGCCAGCATGAAGCAACAGAGGACACTGGCGATGATGACGGGATTCGAGCGATATACGAAGAAGACCAAGCGGGCGTTGTTTCTGGAAGAGATGGAGCAGGTGGTGCCGTGGGCGGAGTTGTGCGCGCTGATCGCGCCCCACTATGCCAAGGCGGGCAACGGTCGGCCGCCGGTGGGATTGGAGCGCATGCTGCGGATTTATTTCCTGCAGCAGTGGTTCAATCTGTCGGACCCTGGGGTGGAAGAGGCGTTGTACGACTCGACGGTGCTGCGGCAGTTCGTGGGCCTTGATCTGGGGCAGGAGCCGGCGCCGGACGAGACCACGGTGTTGAACTTCCGCCACTTGTTGGAGGCGCACCAGTTGGGCGGCAAGATGCTGGAGGCGGTGAACCTGCACCTGCAGAAACAAGGGATCCGGATCACGACCGGAACCATCGTGGACGCCACCATCATTCACGCCCCCAGCTCGACCAAGAACCGGGAGGAGAAGCGCGATCCGGAGATGCACCAGACCAAGAAGGGCCAGCAGTGGTACTTCGGGATGAAAGCCCATGTTGGGGTGGACAGCAAGACCAAGATCATCCACTCGGCGGTGGTGACGGCGGCCCACGTGGCCGATGCCACGGTGCTGCCGGAGTTGCTGCATGGAGAAGAGACGCGGGTGTGGGGCGATCAGGGCTATGTGGGGCAGAGCGAGGTGATTCATCAAGCCGCACCACGGGCGCAGGACTGCACCCACCGGCGATATCGCTATAAAGACCGCATCGATGAAGTAGAGCGGGCGAAGAACCGGACCAAGTCGAGCGTGCGCTCCAAAGTCGAGCATGTGTTTTCAAATTCTGAAGCTGAAGTTCGGGTTTGTGAAGGTACGCTATCGAGGACTGGGGAAGAACGCCAACCGGCTGTTTGCCACCTGTGCCCTGGTCAACCTGTTTATGGTTCGCAAGAAGCTGCTCCGGCTGGCGGCGGCATAGGGCGCAGGGCACGGTTCTCTCGTATCTGCGCTGTACCGCAAGCATACAAAACCAGGCGCTATGGCTGCTGCCGCTCCGTGCAATCAGAAGCTCTTGCGTGCACTGCCTGAAAAGCAGCGCTTATTCAGAGTTTCCTTAGCGAGTGCTTCTACGGAGCCGTCACGAGAATAAAATATAACGAGGATGTTTGCTTTAGTGTCTGGCATCGGCAGTTCCTCCAGGTGAACACAACTGTCTTGAAGCGGAGAATCGATTCGGATGCGGGCGTTAACAGACTGCAGTACCTATGCTTTCATCTTGTTTGTACCCACTGCAGCCTCTTTCCATTCGCGGGTTCAGTTAGCGGAGATCTAGCCGGTCGCACACATCCAATACGTATGCGTCCTCAGCAAGGAACTTCGCTCCAAGTATACTGAAAGCCGACGGTGTCGCTTCGCCCACCGAGTTAATGAAGGTGACCTCCGTCAGAATTCGAATGCGCCCCGCTTCATCGCCGGTGAATCAGCCTCCAGGCCCGCAGATCAAAGCCTTCGGATGGACCTTGCGTTTCCGTGTGCAGCATCGTTCCATCCGAACTCCATCGGCACGAGGCGCCATTGTGAATAAGCTCCGATTTCCGAGTTGCAAGAGGCGTGCCATAAGCCTTGTCGCTCAAACGTAGCCAACGCCCTATCAGCGGGAACCTAAACAACGCTGGCAGAGCCCCGGATGGCATCTCATCTCTCAGTCTCATCCTTACCCCTTGAACGTTAAGGCTGTCCTGCGCGCCGATTCCCGACCGCTCATTGGCAGATGCCAACCTATTGGCATTTGCATGATTGACAAACCATAAAACCCGCGCACCCGTGGCTTCTTAGGTCGTTTGTTTGTTGGTCACCAGATTGCACCTACAGGGGACGCCGACCGCGATCCAAGCATGCCGACTTTACCGATGCGGCGACGCAGGCCACCTTGGCGACTTGCCGGGAATGAGACACGCGAAGGCAGCGAAACACGGATGTTTTTTGTCGCCGAAGTCGCTGGTGCTCGTCCTGGGCATAGTTGTCCTTGCCTCGTGTACAGCTCCGGCTCAGCAAAATGATCAGCTCGCAGAACAAATAAAGCAGCTGAAGCAGCAGTATGAGCAGACCACGCGCGAGCTGCAGCAACGGATCGCTACGTTGGAACAGCAGCTCCAAGCGCAACAGGCCGGGTTGGAGCACGTGGTGGAAGATCAGGCTGCATTGGCCCAGACCGAGAAGGATGCAAACCCGCAAACTCAAAACGGCGACAAGGTGTCCGCGGTCCAACTGGCTGCCGAGCAGGCCGCCGCGCAAGCGTTGCTCGGCAAGTCCGACCAGGTCGGGGCACAGTTCCAGGGGCAGCTACCCTCCGAGCCGACCTACGACCTGCTGCGTGAAGCGGACGTCAAGATCGACAAGCTGCAGGAGCAGTTGGGCGAGTTCGAATTCCACGGATACTTCCGCTCTGGCTACGGTTTGAATGGCAATGGTGGACAGCAGGTCGCCTTCCAGGCGCCGGGCGCCGACGCAAAGTACCGCCTCGGCAAGGGCGGAGCTATAAAGCTGAGTCAGATTAGGACACTACCGCACATTGCGCTGGTTCGGAGCGCTTTGGTTCCATGTCTTTACGGTTTGATCCTGAACGACGGGCAAACCGGCGGACCATCCCATTAGTTGGCTGTCAGTAGATAACTGGTGTGAACAAGTTCAGCGTGACGGTTCCCGTCACAATCAAGCATGAAAAGGAGGCCCAGGCTGATCCTTTCGCTCAATAACCTGCCGCCCTTTTCAAGGGAAAGCCATGTGGCAACCAATCGTGAATGGGAACGCTCAGTCTGGATTTCGCACGGCTTGGCGATTTCACGAACCCTATCTGCCCGCTACAAGAAAGGCCATGAGCGCCTGACCGACTTTAGACAAATCGAAACCTGCTGCCTACCGTGCTGCGCCCGTCGCACGGTGCTTCTCGAGTTGCTCGACCACGCTGTCGAGG
Organism: uncultured Acidobacteriaceae bacterium; assembly: GCA_963713465.1. Taxonomy (GTDB): domain Bacteria; phylum Acidobacteriota; class Terriglobia; order Terriglobales; family Acidobacteriaceae; genus Bog-257. Next base: position 249,554 of record CAVQLZ010000001.1, on the reverse strand, counting down.
TCGGGGTAGACGGCGCCAAAGCTCCGTGTGAGCCAGTTTCCCGCGCGCTCGGCTATCCTCTTGCCGTCAGCGATAACCTCGAACTGGCCGTGCTTACCAGGCGTAATGACGGCTTCAATGTTCAGGCGATTCTTAATGAGGGTCACGAGACTCGCGACCTTGGCTTTATTGTTCTGTCACGTCGGGCAGTGAATGATCTCGATCTCCATTTTGTTCTCCAATCTGCTCCGCCCAGCGGCTCAGTCGATTCCTCGAGCTATGTGAATTGAGACAACAACCCCACACTTTATACGACGGTCCATGAAAACGGGCCAAGTCGCACTGTAACAGGAACCAGGCCGCGCACCCCGGATTACCTACGACTTGGCGATTTCTCACTACCTATCTTAAGACTGGCGGAAAAAGCCGGTTTCCGAGTTGCCGACCAACCCGACACTATATAGCAGGCGGCCACCTCCACGGATAGCGCGTTATACGGCAAGTTGCTTACGGCGAAAATATCTTGCGTTCCACTTGAGGGAATTTCGAGGCGAATGTCGCATATACACATAGGGAAGTGGCTGTGGTTTTCTGCCCGCCAGTCTCCCAATGACCTGGTCGGGAAAGAAGACCTCGCCATAAAGACGGGCCTGATTCCCCGGCTGTTGAGGTAAATAAAGTTGACATCGCTCGTAGAAGAAGACCTTCGATCGCGTCGTCGCCATAAAACCTAAACACTGTTTGAGCTGTCCTTTTTCTCGGGATGCTCAGTCGAGCATCCTTCATTAGCGGGGTTTGTCATCGAACTCAGTATTTCTCATTACCGCGTGCGTGAGCGGATCGGGAGCGGCGGCATGGGCCTTGTCTATAAGGCCGAGGACATCCGTTTGCATCGGTTCGTAGCGCTCAAATTTCTGGACGATACCGCCGGCCACAGGCCGACTCTGAAATTACTGCAGCGAGAAGCGCGTGCTGCTTCCGCACTGAATCACCCCAACATCTGCACGATTTACGACATCGGCGAAGAGAACGGTCAATCTTTCATCGCCATGGAATATCTGGAAGGTACCAGTCTGCAAGCGGTAATCGCAGGCGGACCGATGCCCATTGAAGCGGTACTTTCAATCGGCATCGACGTTGCCGACGCATTGGAAGCAGCTCACGCCAAAGGCATCATTCACGGAGACGTTAAGCCGGCGAACATTTTTGTGACGAAAAACGGCCGCGCCAAGATCTTAGATTTCGGGCTGGCGCAGATCGCGCGGGCCGAGCGGGTGGCAGCGGGCGGCCACGAGGACTCAACGCAATCGACACTTCAGCCGGTCACCCGCACCGGCAAGATTGCAGGAACTGTGGCCTATATGTCGCCTGAGCAAGCCAGGAGTGAACCACTGGATATTCGCAGCGATCTGTTCTCCTTCGGAGTCGTGTTGTACGAAATGATCACCGCCACCTTGCCATTTGAAGGCAAAACGGTCGTCGGCACATTCCAGGCGATTATTGAGCAGGCTCCAATCGCCCCCACCCAGCGAATTCCTTCTTTGCCACAAAAGTTCGACGAGATCATCCACAGGTCACTGGAGAAGGGTCGCGACGGACGCTACCAGCATGCCTCCGAGATTCGTAGTGACCTACAGCAACTGAAGCGCGACATTGAGAGTGGACCGGATGTGGTGGCCAGTGCTACCAACTTGTTGACCGGGCCGGTTGCGCCGGCCCTTCAGCGAACAGGGAATCGGTCAATTCTCTTTATCGGCATGGCGCTAATGCTCGCTCTATTGTTCGCGGGCGGCCTTTATTATCGTTCTCTTCAGCGCACACGGCTGAGGGAAACGGATACCATCGTCATTGCAGATTTCGCCAACAGTACAAGCGACCCCGTTTTTGACGACACACTGAAAACGGCGCTCACCGTCGCTTTGCGCCAGTCCCCTTTTTTGAATGTCCTTCCTGGCGGGAAGATCGCCAAGACACTGCGGCTGATGACGCGGCCGCCCGACGCCAAGCTCACGCCCGACGTGGCCCGCGAGCTTTGCCAGCGGGCAGCAAGCAGGGCTTACATAGCCGGATCGATCGCCAGTCTGGGCAGTCAATACGTATTGGATTTGAAAGCGGTCAGCTGCCAGAGCGGGGACCTGCTGGCGGAACAGCAGGCGACAGCCGCAAGAAAAGAGAAAGTACTGGATGCGCTAGGTGAGGTGGCATCTAGGTTACGCAGCGAATTAGGCGAGTCGCTGGCAACCGTGCAGAAGTTTGATATTCCGCTGAAGGAAGCGACCACATCCTCGCTCGATGCGCTGAAAGCGTACACACTTGGTTTAAATGCTCATCTTGACAAAGGCCCTGCCGCAGCCCTGCCTTATCATCAACGCGCCATCCAGCTGGATCCGAATTTTGCGCTGGGGTACAGCGAATTAGGGAACGACTATTCCAGTCTCTCCGAGCTGGGGCTGGCCAGCGAGTACTACACCAAGGCATTTGCGTTGCGGGAACATGCCAGCGAGCAGGAAAAACTGACGATTACTGCTCACTACTATCATGATGTAACTGGGCAACTGGAGAAAGCGGTACAAACCTTTCAGCAGATAATTACAAGCTATCCGCGACAGAGCTCCGCATATACCAATCTGGGCCTCCTGTACAGCCAACTGGGGCAGTATGCGAAGGGGGCGGATGCGTATCGTGAAAACATCCGCCTTCATCCTGATGATGCCGCCCCTTACGAGAACCTCGCCAACAATCTGCTTGCCTTGCAACGGCTTGGTGAAGCCCGACAGATCATCCAGCAGGCGCAAACGCGAAAACTGGATAGTTACATATTCCACAACGCCCTTCTGGCAGTAGCGTTCTTGGAAAACGATTCCCGGCTGGCGTCAGAACAGCAACAGTGGTTCGCAGCTAATCCAGATTCTGAGCACTTTGCGCTATCGCTCGCATCCGACACCGAGGCATATGTAGGCCATTTGAACAAGGCACGGGAATTGACCAAGCAGTCCGTGGATTCAGCCATTCGCGCCGACAGTAAGGAAAACGCAGCTATATGGCTGGAGAATGGCGCGCTCCGCGAAGGCGCGTTTGGTAACGCTTCAAAAGCTAAACGGACAGCGGTAGAGGCTCTGAAGCTCGCGCCCACCAGCGAAGGCGTCGCGGTTGAGGCGGCACTTGCATTTGCGTTGGCGGGTGACGAGGTAGAAGCGGAGTCGCTGGCACAGGACCTGAACAAACGGTTCCCGCTGGACACCCAGGTGCAGACACTGTGGCTACCGGCGATTCGTGCGCAACTGGCGCTCAACAGGAAAAATCCGGCCCAGGCCGTGGTCGATTTACAGGGAACTGCACCGCCGCTTGACTTGGGGCAAATCCTGTTCGTCACCAATCTTTCCTGTCTCCACCCGACATATATTCGGGGCGAGGCGTATCTCGCTGCAGGGCGGGGCACGCTAGCCGCCGCGGAGTTCCAGAAAATTCTCGACCACAACGGCATGGTCTGGAACTGTTGGACAGGCGCGCTGGCGCATCTCGGCATTGCCCGCGCCAATACCCTTGAGGCAAAGAACTCATCCGGCGCGAACGCCGACGCTGCCCGAGTGCGTGCTCTCGCCGCCTACAAAGAATTCCTCACCCTCTGGAAGGACGCCGACCCAAATATCCCGGTCTATAAGGCAGCCAAAGCCGAATACGCGAAGCTGCGATAGACGCTGCCTAATATCTAACTGCTGCGTGGTCGTCGCGGCTCCTGACACTTGGCTCCTAAGCGGAATTTGACGGGTACACCGGCAGTTGCCGCCATCCGGAGCCGAGCGAGCCAGAAGTCGGTTTCTGGGAAACAGGGAGCAACCACGATTTAAAACGAGAAACGCCCCTTGCCATCACTTGGTCGTGTAGTCGGCATCTCGTATATGTGTTCTGTCCGGAGTGCTCCCGGATCATGAGCAAGCCGGCAGCCGGCTGTCCGCAGATAGCTGGCGATAACAGGCCAACTCACACCCTATCCGAGCGGAGGACGTTTGGATTGGATTGCGAGTGACTTGGCGATTTATAAACAGCTGTAGAAAGGGCCGCTGACGCCGGAGTACAGGCGTTTTCCACCGGGGCTTGACCTTCTGCGGCACGGCAAAGGAAATCCCTAGCAGATATGGGCCCGACGACTTGATCGATGCCGAGACGAGCCAATCATGAACGAGTGGCCGGACAGGAATTTCACAGTCGTCTTCCCCGAAGCCCAAGATGCGCAGTTGTGTCAGTCTCACGGACTTGGCACAACGCGATAGTAGACACCATTTGCGCCGTAAGCTGGCTGAAACCAGGTGTTGCCGCACAAGTAATAAGTCATGCCGCCTACGGTGGGAGTTGCGCAACCGGCTGGTACCGTCGCGACGATTTCTCCCATTGAATACGACGCGCCAGCCGCCACGCCGGCAGCGTAGGCATTGGAAGCGGCTGCGTTGGTATTCACCGCTCCGGTCGCCACGCCAGCTGCGTAGGCGTTGGCATTGGCAGCGCTATTATTCGCCGAGGCGACCGCTGCTCCAGCTACTGCGCCAACGGCGGCGCCTGCGACTGCTGCACCAGCTGTGGACCAGCCTCCGCAGTTATAGCAACCCGAAGAGTAGGAGTTGACGACAACCGGTGGATGGTAAACCGCAGCTGTCTCACCGTAGTAATGGTCACTGGCGTATGCAGTCGTACCTGAGGAAGTCGTTCCGACCGTGCCGACTCCCTGGTAGTGGGTCGCGGTGCCACCGTAGGCGCCCGTAGCGGTCGTCGTTCCTGACCCTTCGGCATGATATGCGCTGCCGCCGTAGGCGCTTGTTGCGGATGTTCCCTGGCCGGCCGTGTGGGTCGCAGTGCCGCCATAGGCGTTTTGGCCGGTCGTGGTCCCCGAGCCTTCGGTATGGGTCGCCGTGTCGCCGTATTTATTGTTATATGTTGTGCCCTGTCCGGCAGTGTGAGTTGCTTCTCCGCCGTATCCGGTGGTGCGGGTAGTGGAATCGGACCCTTAGGCATGGTAAGTGGAGCCGCTGCCGTACCGATTCACATGCTGCCCTAGCAACGCCGCTTCACCTAACGTAACGGAGAGCATTACACTTAACAGGGTCGACAGTAGGTTTTTCATAGCGTCTCTTCACTGCTCCATTACTGGTTTGTAGTCGGTTTTGCCGCAGCCTTTGCAGCATTATTCGGCCTGAAGCTGCCCGAAGGCAGGTCCGGGGGTGCAAATGGAATGCGCTTTGCGCTGCTGGCCTTCGAGGAGCTGAAGGCGTCAGCAGGGACAGCCAAGTCGAGTTGCCAATTGGTGAGCACGAGTGCGTGGCGCGATTGTGATGGATCATCCACATAAATCGCGCGGATCAATCGCGGCAATTTATCCTCGGCGCCGATCCAAGCCTCGATGAAAACCCCTCCACTTTCATAAGCCACGATATCGGTCGTCGTATTCCCGACAATTTTGGATTGCCCAACGTAAAAGGCCACCTGCATGCCTTCCGCGATGACCTTGTACGGGTCGGTTACGAGCAGGTCGTCGAAGGCAAAGTAGATAGCGGCAGAGTGGTAGGCTGTTCCGAGCATGTCGTCAACGGTGGGCGGCGCGTCGGCAACGGCGACAAGGTCCTCAACCGGTGCAAATGCCGTCATCGTTTTGCCGTTGTAGTAAAACTCGGAAACGGGACCGTCACCGGAGGTGATGACGCGAAGTTTGTCGGGCCGCTGAAGAAGCACGTCCGACTTGGTGCCGTAAGCCAGCGGAAAGCCCAGACGACTCGGGTTCTCAAACGTTTCAACCGCCGTGAACTCCATTGAATGCGCCGCAGCCATGCGCGCGCAGCTGGCCTTCAGGATCTCGATGGCTTTGGGTTCAAGTGCAAGCCGCGCCTGGGCCGTTGTCGGCGCAGCGGCCGGAGCTGCTGTCTCTGTTGTGGACTGACGTGCGGGATTTGTCGAACCCTGGGCATTAGCGGCGCACGTGACTACTGTCAGCGCACCAAACGCGCAGAGGAGCCGCATCGAACGACGGAACTTAAACGTGGTTATACAGCCTCCCTGAGATCAGTTGTGAAGGCGTGAGCAGCGGCGATTACGGAATCATCCCGCATTCAAACATCTTGTTGGCGATGGGAGCGGCCACTTTGTTAATAAACAGCGTTCGCATCTGCGGATCCGTCTTCAGAAGCTCAATGAACTTTTGCTCCGCCGGAGATGGCGGCTGTTTGTTGGCTCTCTCCGCCCACAGCTGTTGGCAGGTGGAGTTCTGGTATTTCTGAATGACCTTGTTCGCAGCCTGATCGAGAAGTGGATGCTGCTCCTGGGCGTACGTTCCACCTGCAAGAGTCAGCGCCAGGAGCGAGATCAACAAACAAGCGATCTTACGTGTACGACTGAGCGTCATCATGCGTTTCTCCTCATCAGAGCGGCTTCCCCTTGAGTTTCGCCCCCCTCGGATTTGGATTGATTTCTTGGAAATTTTAGGACGACCGAGCTCTGGGTGTCTGTGCAGTCTTGCACACTATTGACATCGGCATTATATTTTCGTCATCTTCCCAACAAAGCTCACGTCAGTGGCCGCTGCCGCTAAGGGATGTGATGGCCGGAATGCCGAAGGGAGCACACATCGAAGTCATTCCTGTGGGCGGTGGGCTTCGCGGAGAAAGACCGCCTTGTAGTCGTTTGGCGGCGACTTCGAGCCTCAATTGCGATAGCTTCCGTGAACAGGCCAACTCGCACCTTATCTAAACCGGATGGATTGAGGACATGCTGTGCAAAGGCCGCGACTTGGAACCGAGTGTTGTGGTCTCCGATCCGAGGTGCGGAACCAAGACCCGAAGCCGTACCTTAGCAGTTAAATCTTTGGCTGCGCCGGAGATCGCCAGATCGCCGAAAATGGAATCGAAGTTAGGGGTGATTAAAAATACCGAGCGAGAGCTGTTTTGGGGTCAAAACCATCGACAAATGATAACTTAGGCGATGGGGGTAATTATTTAATTACCATGACAGATCCATTAGTATAACATAATACTTTCCAAAGTACCCTTTTTTATTTTCCATGTACCGCTGATATTAATTTCTTAGCACAAAAACTGCGCTCTCTTCGGCCGTCGCTTCTGGCCGCTTCTCCGGGGTGGTTCTGGCTTCACTTCCTGACCAGCATCGGCCCACAACGCATCCCGAGTCGAACACGTCCCCAACGCCGAAGGGCTTTGCCTATGCAGCGCTTCCGGAATGGTGAATCGTGGTCAGTCCGTTCGCTCCTGAGCTTCGCCCGTGGCCTGAGAGTTGTTGCAAGATTCCCAAGGCCACACGGTTGCCATAAAAGATGGCGCTCCAATACACCGCAAGCCAATCGCGCATGGACAGAGGCCAGCCTGCATTGGCCGGACTTTTCAACCATCGTTGCAGCAGGCGTCGTACAATCGCGAATTCCATATTGGCGCTGGAGCCTACAAGCTCATGCATTATGCCGTCCAGTGTGAAGACGGCCTTCCGCAACATGACCAGGTTGGTCGGCAAGCGAACCCCCCGCCATGCAATACGCTCCAGCAGATCCATAATGTTTATCGCTCGTGGAAAGCTTGACAGCGGTTGTTCTTCAAAGAACTGGGTTACTTGCTCGCGGATTGTCTGGATCTGCGGAGCGCTCCGCCTTTTTCCTCCAGCGTTGAGTGCCTCTATGGCTGCGCAAACGCCTTCTTGATCACGCAAAAAAGTCATGACGAATAGCAGCGCAAGCTGCCGTCGTTGCTCCTCCGTTATATGTCCCGTAAGGGCCCAATCAAGGAGCGTCAGGGTTCCAGATTGATTCTCGTAGAGAAGATTGCCTGCATGTGGGTCGGCATGAAAGATCGTTCGTCTGTCGGGCGCAAGCAAAGGGACGGCAATGACTGAGTCGAATAGCTGCTCAGCAATCCGCGACATGCGCCAATTCGGCTGCCCTGTGGCGGCCTTCGTGATCTTCTCCCCGTATTCCTCGGTGAGTGCCGTGATGGTGGACGTACATAGTGGTCGAATGACCCGCGGGATCCGAATCGCCGCAACCGAGCTGTAAAGGCGCGAAGCCTCACGCAGATTTGCCTGCTCGCACCGAAATTTGACCTCGTGCTGCATTAAGCGGCGAACTTCGTTGAATGTATCCGAAAGGACGTGCTCCGCGAAGCCATATTCCTGATGCTTCGCCCCGAGATGCTTAGCCATTCGTGCCAGCAGATCCATCTCCTCGGCGAAGTACTCTCGAATATAGGGCTTCGAGACTTTGAAGACGCCGTGTTCTCGCTGCCGTAGCTTTGGGTTGTACCAGGTGAAGCGGACCACGGCACTCACGCTTGCTTCCGAGAAGATTTTGTCGTCGATCTCTACTGCATAGCGCTCAAGCTTGGGTCCGAGATCCTGCACGATGATGGTTCGGATCGCATCTATAGTTACATCGCATATGCCATTCTCCAACTGCGTGAGTTCGCGCTTCACAGAGGGGTGTAAGTGGCGATTTCGGGCGATCACCTGTCCAAGCTTTTGGAGTGCGGGCACCTTTGCGATAAGCCGCAGCAGGCGGACCTCGGGTAATGTATCAGGGGCAAGTTCTAGCTGCTCGATTACTTTAGGAACAAGCCGAGGTGTGGACAGGTGCGAGCCGAAGAACAGCATGGCCTCGCGCACTACTGGCCGCCACTCCGCATAGGCTTGCGGCACGAGGCGCTCAACCGACAGCACCTGAACAATCCACCGCGTTAGCTCTCGACGAAACTCGTGCCCAGCATCGCCGTCGAGCATTGCAGTTAGCACACGGACGCGCTCAGTCTTCGGCATGTTTAGAAAAAATGCCACCCGTGGGTCCGCTACTGACAATTGGGCGAGCTGCGGAGGCGGAGAAAAGCCGGGTGCATCGTGAGCGATCAGGGCAGCGGTAATGCGGCGGGACGCCATTGAGAATAGGATGCCGTAGTACCGCCGCGTTTGTCTGTGATGAGGAAGGCCTCACGGATCGAGTGCCTCGCACTCGCTCCCGGCAACTGCTTCGCTCAGCTTTTCACAGCATCCCTTAGCGCGCATTCCATGCGATCAACCTCTTCCCGTATGACGCGGACGGCCTGCTGATTTGCCGGCATGGCAGGGGCGCGATCGCTTCCACAGCGTGGCGAATCTTGTGGCTCCGGCGCCACACCAGGTTCAGTCGAACTGAGGTTTCCGTTCGCTCGCGATAAATCTGACCCACCAATTTGATGGTCAACCACGCAAAGCCTAAACCGAACGCGGTCTCAATGGGCAGCCGGTCAGTTGCACCTTCGAACTGGGAGGAACGCAAGCCGATAAACGGCCTCTCCCGCGCCCAGAGCAGCGAAAATGAAGCCGATTCCGATGGCCATTAGCCGTATGCGATCCATCGTGCGGAGCTGAACCGATAAGGTTTGAAAGCTAGACTGGTGCCGTGGAAGCATGGTCCCCCTCCGAACAGAATGATTGTCCGAGGATGCCACGCATTGCGCTGTGATCCCAGAGCACAACCCGGTTTGTTGCAGGCCACTGGTCGCAGCAACGTTTTGATCTGATCGTCATGGCTGGCAGGCTTTTCAGTCCTTGCTTACCGACGCCGATGCGCTGGCGGTCTTGGAAATCATGCGGCGACATCTGAAAGAGCGCGGCAGAACAGCATTCGAAACTTGTAACCCACAAATAGATTGGGTTAGTGAGTGGACAGCGCGATCTCGGATGCTGGCCGGTGGACAGATCAAGGAGACATTAAAATAGCTGTCCTTTGATGCTGTGCAGGGGGCTTGAGTGTAATAAGGTATTCTTCTTTTCCGACACGCAGGAAGAACTGGCTGGAACAGTGGGTCTTAATCCGGTTTTACTGGCTATTCTGCGTAGATGCCGCCACCGCGCGGAATTCGAATGGCTGCAGTCGGGAGCCATCAGGCTTGGAGAAGTAGCCGGTCATCTCGCCATAATTCTCGGAGAATTTTCCGTCAAAGATGCCCGTCAACTCGTCTTTTGGATAGTATTCCTTCAGTTGGAAGTTACCGAGGGAATCCACCGCGCCTCTAAGCCAGAGCGTTTTGCCGATGCGAACATACTGCTCAGTGCCAGAAAGCTCCGGACCATTTGCTGTGAGCTGGACATTGACGGCAGGCTGCGCGCCTATAGTGCCAGTAAAACTCCTTGTGAACCTGACGCTGGTTGCCTCGGTGCCGGTTGAGACATTTACGACGGAAAACTTGTTGTCTTTCACAATGACGCGAAAGGAGATGGTCGGGGCGCTGCGAGGGCTTGATAACGAGACGATCGGGCTGTTGGAAGGCGGGAACACCTGAAACAAAAACTCCTTTTGGTCCGGTGAAACGGGGAAAAAGTCCCAATGCTCGACCGTTTCGTTTCCCTTCATCGGGATGTCGTTGACGCCGGCGGGAATCACGAATAATGGTGCGAAACCGGTGGGCATCAGCGCAGAGGGATATTCGATATTCCCCTCCACGTCCTTCACCCGTACGAGTCCACTAAGCTCCAGCGTCAGCGGCTGCGTGGGTTTCGGCGAGACGACTCGTAAACAGATTGCCAGTGCGTAAGGACGGTCTGGTAAAAATGAAGCCGCGCCTTGGCCGCGAACCTCACCACCCTTTGCAATCATCTCCGGCGAGTTGGCCGGACCCCATGCAATACCAACAACTGATATCTCGGGATTAACTTTCGTCAGCTTCCACTGAATCGGCGGCGGAAACGGGAATGTCTCTTCCAGAACTCTAGGACTGGGTTGCTTGGCGGCAGAATCCTGCGCCATCAGGGGAGTCACAAGCAGGGACGTGCAGAGGAGCGAGATGACGAATTTCCGCACGCTCAATGCTCCACGAATGCAGTCATAGCATCGCCCGGACAACATCGGAAGGCCCCCAGTACGCGTGATCTTTCGAAATCATTTCACTGCCTCCGTGGCATTTCAAGATGGATTAGATAATCAAATTTCAAATCGGCCTAAGACGGGATAAAGTAATAGGGCATATTGAGACAACTAGAGGTCTCGGCCCGACAAACCGAATGGCCGCTAGCGACTGGCCATTCCCGCCCGACCCGGTTACTGGTGATAAGGCGATGTTACGCCAGGTAAGCCTTCCTTTCGACGAGTTGCCCAGCACAGCGCCGTCCATGGAAACGAGGATTGGACTTGGACGCACGACGTGGAACGGCCCATTAGGAAGGTGAGAGCGAAGATCAACTCGCTCGACGAGCCTGGAGAGCCGCGAGCCAGCCGGCGAAGAACAGGAGGAATGGAGCTGTCGCAACCCCAGGGAAGTAGCCTCCGTGCGATAAGGCAAGGAACAAGTGCCCGACGCCATTTCCCAGCTCCAAGAGCGTCCAGAACCACACTAGTCCGCGAGCTATCGGCCAGCGTGAGCGCATAGGAACAGCCCAGCACCACAGGCCGAACGTAACAAGAGCAGCATTTGCGAACAGAAAACCTACTGCGAGATTGTGGCTGATTAGGCTGCTCACAAAACGAGCGGGCGGGAATACCGCATACAGGCGGGTGACATACTCCTCGATGGAGTGTGCCCCCTGAGCCAGAATCAGGCACAGAAAAACAAGTCTTTCTCGGCGCTCCAGAACATGTTTTTGGGCCATGCTAACGTCTAGGTTGTGCTAGGGGCGGCACGCGGTCGCAAGATCAATTGCGATATGAGGATATTTCGCCAACGGTCCAGCCCTGGGACTGGAATCAACCGAAATTAGATCGAGAATGCCCTTTTGCACCTTCGAGGTAGCATCCAATTTATATACGCCGTGACCGAAACCCAAGGAGAGAAATGTATGGCACAACAAGCAGCGGAGGCCCCGCTCGTCAATGCCTGGTCGGCTAAGTCGGCTGTTCCGTTCTTCCGCGTCGGCAATTATGCACCGGTCTTCGACGAGTTGACGACGTTCGATCTGCCGGTTGAGGGAGCGATCCCCCGGGAACTCAACGGCTGGTATTTGAAAAACGGACCCAACCCACGACAGAACACGCCACATTGGTTCACGGGCGACGGCATGATCCATGGAGTGCGGCTGGAGAACGGGCGCGCCGCTTGGTATCGCAATCGATGGGTGCGCACGGAGAGCTTTGATAAACCTGTCCTGCTTTATAACACTGACGGCACGCGCAACCTGCACGCCAGCGTGGCCAATACGAACGTCATCAGTCACGCCGGCAAGACACTCGCGCTGGTGGAGTCATCTCTGCCGTATCAGATCACGAACGAGCTGGAAACGCTGGGCGTCTACGACTTCGCCGGCAAGCTTGCCGACTCGATGACTGCACATCCGAAGATCTGCCCGAGAACCGGCGAGCTACATTTTTTTGGCTATGGCAGCCTGACCAGCCCATATGTCACTTACCACCGCGCGAACGCGTCGGGGGAGCTGATCATTAACCGCGGCGTGGATGTTCCCGGCTTGACCATGATGCACGACTTCGCCATGAGTGCCGAGCACATCGTGTTTATGGACCTACCGCTGGTGTTTCGGCTCGACATAGCGCGCGATAGTTCCCGCGACCTGCCGTACCGCTGGAGCGACGATTATGGCGCGCGGCTAGGGGTGTTGCGCCGCGATGACCCATACGGTCCGATCCGCTGGTTTGAGATCGACCCGTGTTACGTTTTTCACGTCCTCAACGCCTTCGATAAGACCGCAGATGATGGCAAACTTATCGTGCTGCAAGCAGCTCGTTATCCCGAGTTATGGCGCGACAATGGCGTGCCTGGATTCGACGCCGTAATGTGGTCCTGGACGATCAATCTGACCAGTAACACCGTCACAGAGCATCAGATCGACGAGCGCGCTATAGAGTTCCCGCGCATGGACGATCGGCGCGCGGGTGTGCCGGCGCGGTACGGGCTAACCGTGGGCACGGGTAAACTCGTGCGCTACGACCTCGAACACGGCACCGCTGAGGAGCATTCTTTCGGTACCGCTACAGCGCCCGGTGGACCTGCTGAGGCTGTGTTCGCTCCCGCCGATTCGGCCGAGGACGAACTCTCCGGATGGTATCTGTCCTATGTCTACGATCCGGTCCGGGACGGCAGCGACCTGGTCATCATCGACGCGTCCGACTTTCAAGGCAAGCCTGTTGCTCGGGTACAACTTCCACGGCGCGTACCTTACGGATTCCATGGTAATTGGATCGCGGGCTAAAAATGCACGACAAGGAAGGGCACGCAGGATACTCCTCGATGGCCCCAGCCAGATCAGGCGCAGAAAAACCAGTCTTTCTCGGCGCTCCAAACATGTTCTTGGGCCATGCTAACGTCTAAGTTGCCCTACTATAGCGGGACCCATACACGATCACTTACGATAAGGCGATTTTGCACTAATCATTTGAAGCGCGGTCAGTAGATGCTCCAGACACCGGGTGTGACTACCTCCAGCAGATGACCATCCGGATCGCGGAAGTAAAGCGATTCGCCCCCGTATTTCCAGGTTTTCGTGAATTCAATCGCAATCCCTTGCTCCGCTAGCCATGACTCCCAGGCGGCGAGTTCCGAGCGGGCAATGCCGAACGCGATGTGAATCGCACCGCTCGCGTCGGTGTTCGCGGTGGCCCCTTTCTTGAACAGCAACAAAACACTGCGGTCGCCGGCACGCATCGCACAGAGCCGCGTCTTATCGGTGATCCCTTCCTTCTGATCGGGTTCGATGGGCTCAAAGCCGAATACACGGCGATAGAATTCGACGGATCGCGTTGGTCGCTCGACGTACAACGAAGTCTCCAGGATCCCGTTGACGTGGGGCCGGGTGGAAGTAGCGTCTGACGTCGTCATCCTCCGTAGTTCCGAGATTAGTCGGTCGCGGATGGTACTCTGATGCGCCGGCTGCCATTTGGACGCAAGCGGCGCGATGAGGAGGATCCTAGCAATCCAATGACCCGAGAACGCCACGTGATGACTGGTGTTATGGGGATATTACGCCAGCTATTACGAAGCCCAATTGACAGGGCTTCGGGCATACTAGCGGTCACAGCACGGTGCCTTGAGCACTCGCAGATTTCTGCGGGGCTGTTAAATCAAAGCCAAGGCCAATTGCTCGCTTTACAGCCCGATGTCTCGCATCGAACAATGTCCTTCACCTGAACGGCACCAACCGACACACAAGGGCGTAGGATTCTGGGTCCTTGGTCCTCATCCTTGGAGTCCATGATAGTGATTACGTCCCGTGTCGATTCGGCCTGTGCAGATTGGTAATCGATGAGCACGGTAACAAAGGTCGTTTCGTTTGGCTGCCTCTTTAGGTCGCGCAGTTGTAGGTAACACTCTCCGCTTTTACTCGGGGCGCTGCCCAACCACCGATACTGGAACTCGCGATTATTGGCGGTGGTCCACGACGACCAATCCTGAGCACTTAGCTGGAATGCGCCCAAAAATACCATCCAGACGACAACGAGTCGTATCTTCATGTCCGTCCTCTCTGTCGGCGACGATTCGCTCGAATCTTTGACCGGATGTTTCGTTCTGCCCGTGCGAGAGCGCTCTTATTTTACGCGTCATCCCTTGTTCCGGGGTCGCTGGTGTTATGGCGATTTTACGCCAGTAATCCTAGGCTGAGAGTGCCGACTAACACGTCGGTGCTGTCCTAATTGACGCGTGCCCTCCACAAGCGACGCGCGAGCGTCAGGCAATAGCACTGCTCAGCGAACTCCCGATAGCACTGAAGGCGTTGCTGACGTTGCTGGCCAACGTACTCATCCCCGCGACTGACGCCAAAGCTAGCACTGCCGCCACGAGCGCATATTCAGTCAGGTCTTGACCGAACTCATCCCGCAGGAGATTACGAAAGAGATTTTTGTTCACAGTGCCCCTCTGGCTCTCTACTGTCGGCAAAGCATTGCCGTTGCTTGATGCCCTCTACTCACCGAGTGAAACAATGGCAATTCAGGTACCACACAGTGAACTGGCGAAGGCCAGCGATAGCGCAAACAACGCTCCGGCCGGGGTCAATGAGTGTAACGGGGATTTTGCAACAGCTACGTCGAAGCGTCGGCTAATGTAAATCTTCGAACAATAAATATTAGGACGCGCCATCAACCTACTTCTTTTGCGGAGCGCCTACGCCCGTGATCTCCCACACCACGCCGCAGCCGAGTTGGCAGTTGATGCTCGTCCCTCCATACTCCGTTGCGCCGTAGAGATTGCCGTTCGCGTCGAGCGTCACGGGGCTGGAAGGCATGCCGCCGTCGCGACCTGTGAAATCGTGGAGATCCACTACGGTGCAATGTTGGCTGCAATTGGTCAGCTCGAAAACCCAGCCAATATTATTAGCGCCACCATACACGCATTGCCCATAGAAATTACCGGCCGGATCCATGATTACGCCACCGTAGGGTTGGCAGGATGAGCCGAAGGCGTAAAACAGGGAGGGGGTAAACCCTCCGCCTGAGGGCGCAAGTTTGAAAACTATGCCATTCAGGGTAATCTCGCCGGAGTAAATTGTGGTGCCATACAGGTTGCCGGATGCATCGAGGACAAGGGAGCTGTAAGGATAAATCCCACCCGCCAAATCAGCCAGCCCAAAGTCGAAGTTAACCAGCACATTCTCCTGCCAGCTGCCGTTGGAAGGCGTTAGTTGGAAAGCCGTTCCACAGCCGTAGTCGCACCCGCGCCCGGTTCCTCCGTTACCGGTGGTTCCGTACAAATTTCCGGCGGCGTCGAACACCACGCCGGCGAAGGGGTTCGCCCCGTCCGGACTGCCGGCAAAGTTATACAGGATACTCTCCGTGTATCCGCCGCCTGACGGGGTCAGCTCGAACACGGTCCCCGCATCATGCGCACCGCCGTTGGTGGTCGTGCCGTACATGTTTCCCGCCGCATCGAAGACCAGGTTCACGGTCCACGGGTTGAACCCATCCGGCACTCCGGTAAAGGTGTGAAGTATGGTTTCGTCCCAATAACACGTTAGCGATCGGCAAAATGTGGACGGGGGTGTCAGCGCATAGACTGTGCCGTCGTTTTCGGGACCACCCTGTTGGGTCGTACCAAATAGAGCGCCATAGGGGCCGATCACCACTCCGCCGATTGGGTCGGCTCCATCGCTTCCCCCGGCAAACCCGTACAACGTACTGAATACCCAACTGGAATTCATCTGGCGCAGGCGGAAAACTGTGCCATTGCCATGGGGCCCGCCGATTTCCGCCGTTCCGTATAGGACGCCACCGGGTCCGACGGTAATCCCGGACCTGGGACCTGCCCCGTCCGCGCCAGCTGTGAAGTCATGGAGCACGCTGAACGTCTGCGCCTGCATCGTCTGTGACAGAACTACAGCCAACACTAATGAGAAAGTTAGCGGGAATGCCCGGAATAACAGTTGCAACAGCGTTCGCGCAGAAAATTGTGCCGGGATCGTCATGGTGGTCTCCTTTACTGAATGCGACCGTTGACGGTTGCCATTTTCGACGGTAGAACTCTACACCCGGAATTGGCGCGTTTTCAAACGGAGACGATACCTGTTGTGAACAGGCCATTGCGCAAGTTTGGGCTTTTGCACCACGCTGGGTGCACTCGGCAGAGTAACTTGTGCAATGGCGATTTCACGCTACCCATCCGAAGGATTGGCCAAGAACGCCATTTTCGCTGAGCGACGAGCCGAGAGTTGGAGACATCAGCTCACACGAAGCCTTGTTTTCGTCAAGTGAGCAACTTCCGTGTTGTCGTTAGGCATGATCGGGAGCGGCTTGGCAGGCGCTTGGGCGAGGCGTGCAACTAGCGTGTTCGCACTGCCCAACCAAGCATCAAGAGACCGCTGGCTGCGATCCAGCTTCCCGCGACGCGGACGGCAATTCGAGCCCAGTGTGCGCGTAGCCGAACTACGAACGCCGCAGCGAGGGCGATCAGAACAAACACAGCGAACACCAGTCCGAGAAGTGCGACCGCGGCAGTGTCGAATTGCCCCATACCAATTCCATTTAGATATCCGTGATAGATGCCTAGTAGTGCCGCAAGGGCGGTAGTCACGCGCAACGATACTTTCGCGTCGGCGGCCAGCAATCCTCCGAGCAAGAGAAACCAAGCCGCCGCGACAAACGGATGCGGCCTCGCAGTCATAGCACTTAGTCCGGCAAGACCGCCGAGCAACCATGCAACGGGAAGTGTAAACAACGCCCGCCTTCCGTAGCTTGCGCCACGCAGACCGGCCAGCAGCGCTAAGGCGAGCACCGGAACGATATCCTCGGGGCTCATAAGGAAGTGCATTAGTCCGTCGTAGAACGGCCCCATGCCGGTGGAATTGAGGTGGGCCTCGGCGGGAAGTGCACACATGGCTAATGTGAAGCCAACGAAGGCGAACAGTGGCAGACGAGATTGGGTAGCACCTTTCATGGGATCGCCTTCCACATAAAGAACGTGCCTCCCACAACGACCAATCCTCCGGCGACCCGCAGCAACGTCTGCCCCCATCCCCAGCGATGGACCGTGCCGATACCGATCCCCAACGCGTGCAAGCACCCCGTGGCAATGACGAAGCCCATACTGTAAAGCAGCGCGCTTTGACCGGGCGGGAGTTCGGTTCCGTGCGCATGCCCATGGAATATGGCGAAGAGGCCCACAACGATAGCAGCAATGGCGAGCGGCGGGCGAATTTCAAACAGTACGGCAGCACCCAGAAGGATTGCCGACAAGGCGATTCCATATTCGGTTCCAGGCAGCGGCACTCCCATCAGTCCCAGCATGCCGCCGAAAGCCATCACCATCGGAAATGCAACGGGCAGGACCCAGATCGCCGGAGCACCGAGTTGTGCGCCCCACAGACCGACAGCAACCATCGCCAGCACGTGATCGAGTCCCGAGATCGGATGGCGAAAGCCGGTGAGGAATCCAACGGCTTCGCCTTTCTGCGGGTGGGCAAAGACAGTCTGCGCGCACAGGAACACAATCACAGTCAGCGCCATTGCTCGGAACAGAAGATTCTGTCGTGGCGTATTCATCGTGCGCCTCCGAAAAGCAGGGCCAGTCTCTGCACGGTCCAGAACGCGCCGAGCGATCCGACGGTATAGCCGGGAAGCGCTTCCACCCAACGAGGCCAGCGGACTTCGAGTATGCGGAAGGAACGCTGCAGCGCCAGAATCAGCCCGATGAAACCCAGCTGTCCGAGTTCCACTCCGACATTGAAGCTTACGAGGGCCAATGGCAGCTCGTGCCGGGGCAGCCCGGCGCTGGTTAGGGCGCTGGCGAAGCCGAAGCCGTGGAGCAGTCCGAAGGCAAAAGCAACCACCCAGGGATGTCGAATGGTGAAACTGGTCTGGCCGCGCCATGAGCGAACGATCTCCGGCCCGAGAAACAAGATGCTTAACGCGATCGCCGCGTTCAACGGAAGAACCGGAACCTCAGCATAGCCCAGAGTTGCAATCGCTAGCGTGATGCTGTGGGCTACCGTAAACGCAGTCACGGTCTTTAGCAGCATCCAGCGATCCGTGACGATCAGCAGAAGCCCCAGCACAAACAGCATGTGGTCGGCGCCGAAAAGAATATGCCTGATGCCCTGCACGATGTACGTGCCCGCCACTCCGATCCCGGTCTGGGAGGCGGCAATCTCAACCCAAGGCTGCGACGGATGGATGATGGAGGTCCACTTTCTGCCGTCGAGCATTTCCATGCGCACTAGGACGTCGGTGATGGTCAGTTGCAGTCCAGGGAACTCGACGCGCTTGCCTGCGAGTCCATTAGGACCAGCGTCGATCCAGCGTCGTTCGACGAAGGAGTCCGCGAGTTCCTGTACGCTTGGTTCCCGCAAGTCCTTCACATCGTCTGGGAGTTTGAGCACCACTGGAAGACGCATTCCGGCGAGAACGGGAGTGCGCCACAGGACACTAAATTGGCCAGGTGAGGTTTCCTTGATTTCGAGATAGGCAGGGCGCGCCTCGTGGGCAGAGGCGACGGAAACGGCAAGCAGCAAACAGGCCGTGAGCCAAGTGAATCGGGCACGGAAGCAGGTCACAGCGGCCCCTCACCGGATGGAGTTGGAACTTGAGTCTTTGGGGGAGGAACCGGGGCCTGAGCGGCGTCCTTGTCGGAAGGAACGGGCAATAGCACCGTGTACGTGGCGCGCATTTCCTTATAAGCCTTTTGCCAGGCCTGTCGCTTCTGTTCGCCCAACCACGCCTTCTTTACATCCGGCTCAATCTCCTCGAATGCAGGAATGCGCCCAGGAATGACCGTGCCGACGAATACCAGGTGCCAGCCGTAACCGGACTCGACAGGACCCTGCCACGAACCCGGCTTGAGCTTCTCGACGGCAACCGCGAATGGCGGTCAATCTACAAGCTCGAAAGTCCGTGTCAGCCTTTTGGGACGGGAAAGAGGGCTATTGGAATTCGACATAGACTTACACTGTGGGTTTGCCCGCAACGACAGTAGCCCATCGCTGAGCAGGTATCGGAAAACGCTCGCGCCAGCTTTTTGCGCTTGCGGCCCGAAAAGCTCGCGCAGAACCCGCCCCGAAGCACCGTTTTGATACCAGCCAGGTCCGCACCAATCTGGCTTTCTTCTCAAATTCAAGCCGCCTTCGTTACAGGCGAGATGTTCGGATGCGTAAGTCGTTTGACGGCTCCTGGCAAGAGTGAAGGTAGGCTTCTTCGCTTCTTCCGCATCAAAACCTGGTGATTTTGAGCCAGGCCAGGAAAACACTCATCTACCCTCGCAGTACCATGCGATTAAAACCAAATAGAGGGCAATTGGGCAGACTGTCAGCTGGCGTATGTAATGAACTCAATTCACGGCCGTCCGTTCATCAATGCTCGTCGCGTGGGAAGAAATCTATGCTTATGTGAAGCGGCAATCGCCGTTAATGGTTGAAATTCTTGGGGGCTTCTAGGCGCTGTTCCGACGGTTGGGTCTGCGCCGAGGAGCGAGAGATTTCAGAGCAGGTCCCGGTATTGTTCCAATGCAACCCGAACTAACTGACTGCGAGTTCGCACTTCGGTCTTGGCGAATAGTTGCTGAAGAGTATTCTTGACGGCGCTTTCGGAGATGGACATCCGCGAGGCGATTTCTTTGTTCGCCAATCCCTGAACTACTAGCCGGAGCACGTCTAGTTCGCGGCTGTTTAGAGCAACCCTCTCCACCGCAGCTTGAGGCAAATCCGAAGCCATTACAGCATTTTGCTCTTCGCTGAGGTCGGCGATGATCGCCGCTACCTTGGGAGTGCTAACGTCCTTGTAGGAAGAAAACCAGACCTCTGCCAGAAACGACTCCCCGTTTCCACGATGCCCGCGGCACTGCATGGAAGCGCGGAACTGCGGACCTTCCTCCGGACGCAGGGCATGATGTAGTTCCGGGAAGAACGCAGCGATGGGCTGGCCGATAAGGTTCCCTTCGCGCGGCAGCATCATCTCGACCGCAGCCTGGTTGGCGAGTTCGATAAAGCCGTGTTCATTGACAGTAACGATTGCCGCCGGACTGGTTTCAACCAGCACGCGCATGCGCTCTTGCGATTCCAGCGTCAGACGCCGGTTGCGAAGGACCTCGGCCGTCAGCAAGCCACAGCCACACAAAGCCAAAGCTTCAAACGATAAGCGAATGTGAAAGTCCGCCGGATCGAGGTTGCTGAAGCGCTCACTGAGAAGAGCGCAGCCGATTCCCAAGGCCACGGTCGCCCACCGCGGCAGAAATCCCGCCGCCATCATGATCGGAAACAGATAAAGGAAGCCTAATGAGAAGTACGGCTTCGTCCACCAATCGACTAAGGCAATGGCGAGCACCAGAAGACCACTGGCAATGAGGACGGGCGCCCGATTCTTCGAGCTCCAAAGCCAGTCGAGACGAAATCTGAGTTTGTCTGGAATGTTTCGATTATCGCGCCTCGGAGGCCGATTCCGGAAGCCAATCAAAAGATTGTCGCCGGAGCTTTGCTGGTAACCCGGAGACAGAACTGACTTTGGCGCTGAGCCCACCCTCTGACTTTCTAATCGAACGATTGGCCGGAAGCCCGCTTTAGGGCGCCAAAATATTGGCCGAGGCAGCCGTTTGAGCGTCTCCCCGAAGCGTCCCACTAAAGTATAGAACTTAACAAGCGCTTCTTCAGTCCGCGAGCTGGGTGCTGGCCAATTTCCTCCTGCATCAGTCGATTGCGATCCGGCAGAGCCCGCAAGAACGGAGCGCGGCTCTTCACGGGGAAGGGCACGATTGAGGCATGGCCATGGTTGCGGTAAGACTGAAGCGCTCGAAACGCGTTACGGAGTTGACGGCGATGGTCGCAGTGGGTGGCGCGCTCATCCTGCTTGCGACGTTCGTTCTGACCTCGCACGCCACGCCAGGCGGTACGAACACCCCGGCGACTGGGAAGACCACTGCCGCGCAGCAGCCGGTAACGTCGATCGAACTCTCGCCGGAGCAAGTGAAAGCGATCAAGATTGCGCCGGTAGGTTCTTATCTGTTTCCAGTTGCGAAGGAGACCGTCGGCAGCATCAGCTTCGTAGACGATTTGTCGGTGCAGGTGTTCCCGTCTTATCAAGGAAAGATCATCAAGAGCCTCGTCGAATTGGGCGACGAGGTCCAGAAAAACCAGCCGCTTTACACCATCGAGAGTCCCGATCTGATTCAGGCGGAGTCGAACCTGATTGGCGCGGCAGCAACTCTGGAGCTCACCAACAAGGAGCTGGTCCGCGCTAAGGACCTTAACCAGACGAACGGCGTCTCGGAACGCGAGCTGGAGCAGGCAACCTCGGACCAGCAAACTGCCGAAGGCGCGCTGAAGGCGGCGCGCGACGCAGTCCGGGTATTCGGCAAGACCGACGCCGAAATCGATCAGATGATCGCCTCGCGCAAGATTGACCCGGCGTTGTTAGTGCGCAGCCCCATCTCCGGCCAAGTAACCGCGTTCAACGCCCCGGTGGGCCTGCTGGTGCAGCCCGGCAATCCGCCCGCGCCGTATACAGTCGCGAATGTCGCCATCAAGTGGATGCTGGCCGAGGTCGTGGAAAGCGACATTCCCCTCTTTCGCCTGGGCCAGCCGGTCGCTGTGAAAGTGACGGCCTATCCCGATCGGGTCTTCGAGGGCCGAGTTTCCAAGATCTACGCCAGCGTCGATCCCGATACCCATCGCATGACCGTCCGCTCCGAAATTCGCGATCCGAAGAATGAGCTGCGTCCGGGAATGCTGGCCAACTTTGTGATTAGCGTGCAGAAACCGGTGGAGTCCACCGCGATGCCTGGAGGTGGCGTGGTGCGCGAGGCCGACGGCACGATGACCGCGTGGGTCACAACCGATCGTCATCGGTTTGTGCAGCGAGTCGTCAAGACGGGATTGCGAACCGACGGGCAAGTACAGATTCTCAGCGGCCTGCAATCGGGCGAGTTGGCCGTAACGAACGGTGCGGTATTCCTGAGCAACATGCTGCAGGCGCCGCCGTCGGACTAGGAGTTTAAGCCGCCCGTTCCCGTTTCGATCGACAAGGCATGTTCAAGTCACTCATCGCGTTTTGTCTGAGCCGCCGCGCCATTGTGCTGCTGGGCCTCCTGCTGTTCGCGGGCGCAGGCTTCATTGCGTTCAAGAAGCTCAACATCGAGGCCTATCCCAACCCCACGCCGGTGATCCTGGAAATCACGGCGCAGGCACCGGGGCTGTCGGCCGAAGAGATGGAACGCTACTACACCCGGCCCATCGAGATCGGACTCTACTCCACGCCGGGCATCGACGTAATCCGCTCGACCTCGTTCTACGGTTTGTCGTTTGTGCGAGTCACGTTCAAGTATGGGGTGGATTATTTCTTCGCCTACAGCCAGGCGTCAGTGGCGATGCAGCAGAACGTCAGCCTGCCCGGTGGGCTGGTACCCACGATTCAGGCCAACAGTTCGACCGGCGAAATCTATCGCTATGAGGTCGTCGGGCCGCCACACTTTGGAATCACCAATCTCCGCACGGTTCAGGACTGGATT
Source organism: uncultured Acidobacteriaceae bacterium (assembly GCA_963713465.1). GTDB lineage: Bacteria > Acidobacteriota > Terriglobia > Terriglobales > Acidobacteriaceae > Bog-257. The sequence goes on along the minus strand of CAVQLZ010000001.1, from coordinate 226,698 downwards.
GTCGCGCGCCGGCTTCTGACGATTCCGGGCATTGCGGCGGTCAACAGTTGGGGAGGTCCGACCAAGGAATTCCAGGTCGAGGTCGATCCCCACAAACTCGAAGCGTACAACGTCACGGTCCCACAAATTTTGACCGCGCTCGGCAACTCCAACATCAACGTCGGCGGGCGCGAGATTCGCATTGGCCAGCAGTCCATCAATATTCGCGGCGTGGGCCTGATTGACGACGGCGGCGCCGACGACCTGACACAGGGCTACAAAGTCGAAGACATCGAGAACGTCGTGTTGAACCAGGAAAACGGCGTGCCGGTGCTGATCAAGGATATCGGCAAGGTGTCCATTGGCTACCGGCCGCGGCTCGGCATTCTGGGCCGCGACGAGCATGACGATGTTGTCGGCGCAATCGTCGTGCAGCGGCGAACCGAGAAGACTGCCGACATGATTCCGAAGGTCAAGGAAGCCATCGACAAGCTGAATCATGATGGCAGCCTGCCGTCGGGCGTCAGGGTTGTTCCCTTTTACGATCGGTCGTCGCTGATCGCCATTACCACGCACACCGTACTGCACAACCTGATCTTCGGTTGCCTGCTCGTCTTCCTCATTCAGTGGATCTTCCTCGGCAATCTTCGCAGCGCCATCATCGTTGGACTGAACATTCCCTTCGCGCTTTTCTTCGCCACCATCCTGCTGGTGATTTTGGGCGAGAGCGCCAACCTGCTGTCGGTCGGTGCGGTGGATTTTGGCATCATCGTCGATTCGGCGGTGATCCTGGTCGAGAACATCTTCCGCAATTTCCAGCGTAGCCCCGAAGAACGGCAGGGTCTTTTGCAACGCCTCGCGCAAGGCGCCTGGGGACCCGATCCTACCCGCATCTCGGAACATGCTGCGCCGGCGCATGGTTGGACCGATCGCCTGCGGCTGATCCTGATCAGCGCATTCCAGGTGGACAAGGCCGTTCTGTTTTCCGCGCTCATCACGGTGGCCGGTTTCGTGCCGCTGTTCACCATGCAAGGCGTCGAGGGCCAGATCTTTGGCCCCATGGCGCGCACCTACGGCTATGCGCTCGCCGGCGCGCTGATCGCAACCTTCACCATCACGCCCGTCATCGCTTCCGTCCTGCTGCCGGAGCATGTCAAGGAAAAGGAAACGATTGTCGTCCGGCTGCTGCATCGTGTCTACAATCCGGCGCTGCGCTTCGCGCTGGATCGTCGGCCGCTGACCGTCGTTCTCAGCGTGTTGTTTCTGGGCATCTGCGCACTCGCCGCCTCGCGGCTGGGCAGCGAATTCCTTCCCCACCTCGAAGAAGGCAATTTCTGGATTCGCGCTTCGATGCCGATCACGCTTTCTTTGCAAGACGGCGAGGCGGCCACACACAAGATGCGCGAGATTCTGCTGCGTCATCCGGAAGTGAAAACTGTGGTTTCGCAGCATGGCCGCCCCGACGATGGCAGCGATGCTGCGCCATTCTCAAACGTAGAGTTGTTCGCTCCGCTCAAGCCCTTCGACGAATGGCCGCGCGGCCTAACGAAGGAGAAGCTGACGGATCAGATCCAAACCGAGTTCAACAACGAGCTGCCTGGCGTGGTCTTCAACTTCTCGCAATACATTGAAGACAACATCGAGGAAGGGATCTCCGGTGTCAAAGGCGTCAACTCGGTCAAGATCGTCGGCCCGAATCTCGAAGTGCTGACAAAACTGGCCGAGCAGGTGCGGGATCAGATGGCCCAGGTTCGCGGGGTGACGGACCTCGGCATCTTCCCCGTGCTTGGCCAGCCGAACCTGAATATTAAGGTGGACCGCGCGAAGGCTGCACGCTACGGCCTCAATTCCGGTGATGTGAACTCGGTGATTCAGGCCGCGATGGGCGGGGCGGTCGCAACCGAGGTTCTTGAAGGTGAACGGCAGTTTGATCTTGTCGTCCGTTACACGCCTGATTACCGCAACAACATCGACGCCATTCGCAGCGTGAAGGTCGCCTATCAAAGCCCGGGCGGCGCCAATGCCTATATCCCCTTGAGCGAACTGGCGACGATATCGCTCGATACCGGCGCGGCCTGGATTTATCACGAAAGCGTGCAGCGCTTTATCCCAGTGAAGTTCAGCGTTCGCGGCCGCGACCTCGGCAGCACGGTGGAGGAAGCGCAGCAGCGCATCGCCAATAACGTCAAGCTCCCCCGGGGATACCGGCTGGTCTGGGCGGGCGAGTTCGGAGACCTTCAGGAAGCGAAGAAACGCCTGGAGGTCATCGTGCCGATCAGTTTCATCCTAATTGCCGGGATGCTCTACAGCTTGTTCAACAACTTTCGCGATTGCCTGCTCGCGCTGGCGGGAATTCCGTTCGCGGTCGCCGGCGGAGTGCTGGCACTGTTTGTCACCGGCCTGAATCTCAGCATCTCGGCGGCCATTGGATTTGTGTCGCTCTTCGGAGTATCGGTGATGGATGGCATTCTGATGATTACGTTTTACAACCAGGAACGCACGCACGGCTTTGCGCCGGTCGATGCGATGTACCGCGCAGCATCCACGCGCATGCGACCGTTGCTGATGACGGCGCTCTCAGCTTGCATCGGTCTTCTGCCGGCGGCCATTTCCACTGGCATCGGCAGCCAGGTGCAGCGTCCGCTGGCGACCGTGATTGTCGGCGGAATGTTTGTTGGTCCGTTCATGCTGCTGATCGCCGTGCCTGCGCTAAGAATGATCTTCCTTGGCGAAGAGAAATATCACGTACAAGAGGAACCAAAGTGAAGCCCGGTCCTTTCCTATTGGCGGCGATCCTGTGCGCCGTATTTGTCAGTGGAACAGCTTATGCCGCAACTCCCAGTGCGGCGTCGCAGCGATCGCCTTCGGCTTCTGGCCCGAGCATCGCCAAGAATCAGCTGGGCAGCACGCACGACGGAATGGCTCACGCGAAAAAGCCGGCGGCTGAGAAGATCCCCATCCCGTCGAGCCAACATTCTGCTGCGGGCCACGTTCACTGGGGCAATGCCGCGACGGCCGCGAAGGCTGATCGTCCCCGGCTGTCTGCGACAAACGAAAGACGCTTGCCGAGCGCACCGCCCGCAAGCGTCGGTCCTCGAGTCTGGAGCGTTTCGCGGCCTACAACAGCAACGGTGCAGAACAGAAAAGTTAACAGCAGTTCGGCAAGCCAATTGCCGACCCTTGCGCCCTATACGGCGTCATCGTTTCACGGCGTGCGTCATCGCACTGGCAACGCCGCAATCGTGGGAGGTTTGCCGACCGCCAAGACAGGGAACATGGGTCTCAACGGAACGCTGATGAATCGCAGGCCCTGAGGATTGATTCGTATGCTGGTCGTACACAAGTCGCACATCACCATCGCAGCCCTGGCGTTGCTGCTGATCGCCGGCTGCGCGGTCGGCCCAAACTTCAAGAAACCGCCCGCTCCGCAAGTCGGGGGCTACACGCCCGCTCCGATTACGACCACCACCAGCACGCCCGACGTTGCCGGAGGCGAGGCGCAGCACGTCGTGGAAGCGAAGGACATTCCCGGCGAGTGGTGGACGCTGTTTCACTCCCGGGCGCTCGATGATCTGATTGAGCGCTCGCTCAAGGCGAATCCCGACCTCAAGGCGGCGCAAGCGGCGCTGCTGGTGGCGCAAGAAAATGTACGCGCGCAGCGCGGCTTCTATTATCCCAGTGCGGCAGCAAGCTTTACCGCGGACCGATCCAGAACTTCGAGCCAACTTTCGCCTGTGCTCAACGCCCCCATTTTTATCTATAGCCTCTACACGCCGCAGGTTAGCGTTTCGTTCTTGCCCGACGTTTTCGGCCTAAACCGCAGGACCGTGGAATCGCTCAACGCCCAGGCTGAGCAGACGCGGTTTGCGCTGGCGGCCACTCACATCACGTTGAGTTCCAACATCGCCGCAGCCGCCGTTCAGGAAGCGTCGTTGCGCGCGCAGATTGCGGCAACGAACGAGCTCATCACCATCAACACCAACATGCTGAAGATTCTGCGCGATCAGTTCGCTGCGGGATACGTCAGCCGCCTGGATGTGGCGCAACAAGAGTCGCAACTGGCAGAAGTCGAGGCCACGCTGCCGCCGCTGATGAAGCAACTGGAGCAGAACCGTGATCTGCTGGCAGCACTCGCGGGCGGATTTCCCAACCAGGATCTGCCGGAGAAGTTCGAACTCTCCAACCTGCAATTACCGCAGGAACTGCCGCTGACTCTTCCGTCGCAACTGGTCGAGCAGCGTCCCGATGTGCGTCAGGCCGAGGAGAATCTGCATTTCGCCTGTGCCCAGATCGGCGTGGCTCGCGCCAACCGGCTGCCCAGCTTTCCCCTCACTGCCGATGTGGGCAGCGCTGCGGTTGGGGCCGCCAACATCTTTGGACCCGGCACCCTATTTTGGGACCTGGCGGGAAGCGTCGCCCAGCCTGTCTTCACGGGAGGGACGCTGCTGCATCGCGAGCGGGCTGCTCGGGACGCTTACGTTCAGGCGAGCGAACAATACCGCAGCACGGTCTTGACCGCCTTCGAGAATGTTGCGGACACGTTGCATGCGCTAAAAGACGACGCCGATGCGCTGAAGGCCGCGGCCGCGGCCAAAGACGCGGCAGCTGTCACCCTCGACCTTGCCTCAAAGCAGGTCCACGCGGGCTACGCGAATTATCTGGTGCTCCTGAACGGCGAGCAGATGTACCAGCAAGCCGTGATCACTCTCGCGCAGGCCCAGGCTAACCGTTACCTCGATACGGCCGCGCTCTTTCAGGCGCTCGGCGGCGGATGGTGGAACCGCACCGACATTCCAAAAAGCTAGTCTAGCTACGAGGGAGGCATTAGGTTCACTCTCGAAATTCCGGGCTGGCCTCGAAACCGGTTTCCGCTCACTCCGGCTTTCCCGTGTAGTGCTCTTTCGTATGCACGGCTGCGTGGTCCTCTGCGGACTCCAGGTGCGTAAACAGTTCCGCCGGCACCTGCTTAGCTCTTGCGGCAAACGCTCTTCCAGCAGGGTCGCTAGACGATGGGCCACGCCGACGGCCAGTAAGTGTGGGAACAGCAGGTGCACCTCGATGATCTGCCGATAGCCCGTTGTACGGTGGCCCACGCTGTGATGTTGCAAACCTTTTTTCGACGGTGTCGTGCTTTTCGGCTTTCGGGAATTTACCAAGAATTTCGGGACCTAGAGGTGGACCCTCAGGCCCCTTGATACTTCCAACGAGACCGCATCAAAATCTGATGAGAGTTTGGTGCGCCGACTCAACGTCGGGAATAATTAAAGATGGAATATTTCCTCCAATGGCTCGGCGGCTCGATCGGGCAGAATGCTGCATTCCGTGACGAAGAAGCCGGCCATTTCGCGTTGCCACTGGTCGTTCACTTCTCGCTTTGCCATCTCGGAGCGAGCACGATTGAAATCCGGCGTCTCGAGATAGCCAACCAGAAGGCCGTCTGATCTCAGGAACAACGAGTAATTCGTCCAGCCCGTTTCGCGCAGGGCGTCCAACATTGCCGGCCACACCGCGCGATGCCGCGCCTTGTATTCCTCGAGCCGTTCGGGCTTCACCTGTAATACGAAGCAGATGCGCTGCATTGTCCCCCCGCAATTACCGCAGGTATGCCTCCCACAGCCCGCCGTCAACCGGTATTACGTGGCCAGTGGTCTTGGCGCTTTGATCGCTCGCCAGCCAAACGATAGCGCTGGCGCAGTCCTGGGGAAGTATCGGCCTTTTCGTTAGCGTCCGCTGCGCATAGTAGTCGGCCAGTTTGCTGCGCAGCTCTTCCGTTGATTCACTTTCCGAGTATTCGATCTCGTACTTCTCAAGCGACTGAATGACACGATCGCGTGGAAACATCGTCGAACCGGTCACCACGGTAGCCGGAGCGACTCCATTGACGCGCAGCAGCGGGCCGAGTCCAATAGCCAGTTCGCGAATCAGGTGGTTGAGAGCGGCCTTGCTTGTGTCATAGGCCTCGCTTCCGGTCTTTGGAACGACAGCGTTGGCCGAACCGGTGAGCACCATTGCACCTGGGATTTGTTGATCCTTGAAAACCCATTCGGTCGCCCTTGCCAGGAGGTAGTTCCCGGTTACGTTTACCCGGAAAGTCTCGGCCCATTGCGCTTCCGTAAGCTCACCATTGGTTCCCGGGACCGGATAGATAGCGCCGGTGTTCACTACGACGTTGATTCCACCGAACCTCAAAACCGTGAAGTTCACAGCCTCACACAAGCTTCCAGCCGAACTCAGATCAACGGCGGTGTGTGCGACCAGCTCAGACGAGGCGATGGCGCCTGCCTCCTCGGCAACGGCGGCAGCTCCACGAGCGTCAAGGTCGGCCACCACCAGGTGAGCGCCTTTGCGTGCCAGCAGCAATGCGACTTCGCGGCCGATGCCGCTGCCCCCGCCTATGACCAGAACAATCTTACGGCTGAACTCAGCTTCGGCAGGCACGCGTTGCAGCTTGGCCTCTTCCAGCGCCCAATATTCGATGCGGAACGCTTCTGAGCGAGGAAGGGCAACGTAGTTGTGGAAATACGCAAAGTAGTCCGACTGTTGTACCCGCCTCGCCTGTGGCAAAGGATGCCTTGGTTCTTCGTCTTCAAGTGCATTCGCTCCGGCCATCACGTGAATGGCGTTGATGAAGAATTCAGTCGTGATTCGTGCTTCCTTCTTGTTCTTTCCGAAACCGAAGAGACCAAGGCCGGGAATGACGACTACAGAAGGATTGGAGTCGCGCAACTTTGGCGACTCGGGAACAGCCCACGCTTCGTAATACTTCTCGTATTCCTCGCGATAAGTCGAGGCTTGCGCCGCGATGCGTAGCTTCAATACGGTCACATCTTCTTTCACGGGATTCCATTGAATGCATAGCGGGCAGATTCTAGTACGCAAGAAGTGATCGGGACAACTGGTGCCTAGGGTGCTCAACTCTCTCGACCATTTCGACCCGGCAAACGCCAAGGCATCCGGATCATCCGTGTAGTGGGCTATGACTCTTCGGTCGGAAGATAGGGCGCCGCGCAAAGCCGGAAGGATCTGGGTTGCGATTTTCTTGCGATCCGCAAGTGGAGAGTGTTCGAGGCCGCCGAATAGAACTCCCTTCTTGCTTTGGTGTTCGTCGATGAACTGACCCATCTCGTCAATGGTGCTAACGCTGTTCAGGTAACACTCACGCTGAGTGTTGCCCCAAGTGAACAGTCCATGGCTCCCCAGCAGAATGCCTTCGGCCCCAGGATTCTTCTTGATGGCATCCTCCAGCATGAGCGCGAGTTCAAATCCCGGACGTTGCCAAGGGAGCCAGAGGATGTTGCGGTCGAATTGGCGATTGAACTCCTCGAGCCTGCGCTTTCCGTTGGTGCTTGCAGCCAGCGCGATAGCCCAGTCGGGATGAAGGTGGTCGACGTGGGCATAAGGAATGAAGGCGTGGAGGGGTGTATCAATAGAAGGCGCGACGCAATTATGGCCAAACGCCGAGAGCGGGTAGTAGCTAACCATCTCGTCTTCGTGCTTCTCGCCGCGATAGAGATCTTTCAGTTGCTCGAGGCGGTCGAGATAGAGCAACGCAAATCCCGACTCCTTAATGGAGCCGATGTCTCCGCCACTGCCCTTGACAGCCAGTACGCGGACCGGTTTCCCAGTAAACGGATCGGGCAATTCGATTTTGGAGCTAGTGTTACCGCCCCCGAAATTGGTGATGCGCAGATCGGCCCCCAGCAGGTTTGAGCGGTAGCGCAGGAATGCGAGTTGATCGACCGCGACGTTGCTCGCTTCGTTGTCGTTCCACAGATCTTTCAGATGAGTAAGCTGGATAGCTTCAGGCATGAATCGTCTCGCTATATTGTTGGAATCGTTCTGCTTGTTTACTCCATTGATCGGTATCGGAGGGTTCGAATGTTTCAGCAGGAAATGACCGGTCGACAATAGCGCGAACTTCTTCAAGGGAGGCAGCATCGCCGCGGGCAAGAATCTGAATGGCAATGTTGCCCAGGGCGGTGGCTTCGGCTGGTCCCGCCAATACCCGTCTGCCTGTCGCATCGGATGTGAACTGATTCAGAAGACGATTCTTTGAGCCTCCACCGATGACTCTGATCTGCTCGATAGGACGATCGATCAACTTCTCAAGATTGCGAATAACGAAGCGATACTTCATGGCCAGGCTCTCCAGGATGGCTCTGACATAAGCTCCAGGGCTGGCAGGAACAGGCTGCTGTGTTCTCCGACAGTACACGTCGATGGCATCGCACATGTTGTCGGGACGCAGGAACGATTCATCGTCAGGATCGACCAAGTGCTGAAACGGTTTCTCCCGAAAGGCAAACTCCATCAGCTCCCGATACTCGTATTCCCATCCCTGCGCTGCCCACGATTGCCGGCAACAGCGAAGCATCCATAAACCCATTACGTTCTTCAGCAAGCGTGTCGTGCCATTCACGCCGCCTTCGTTGCTGAAGTTCAGACGCAGTGCTTCATCGGTAATCACCGGGGCATCGACTTCTGTCCCCACCAACGACCAGGTTCCCGAGCTAAGAAAAGCGCTACCTTCACGCGCGGAAATCGCCGCGATCGCCGAGCCCGTATCGTGGCACGCTGGTGCGATGACGTTGGTCCCGACCGATGCCGAACCGTAGGCAAGCTCGGTCCGCAGCTCTCCAAGCAGCGTTCCCGGCTCGACGATCGGCGGTAACAGTCGGGAGGGCAGTTGCAGACGACCTATAAGATCCGTCGCCCAGGTGCGAGTACGGGGATCAACCATCTGCGTGGTCGTGGCATTTGTGAATTCGCACACCGCGTTGCCGGTGAGCCAGTAGTTGAGGAGGTCGGGGATGGTGACCAGACGTTGTGCCGCGTTCAAGATTCCGGGCGTGTTCTTCTTGCTGGCGAACAACTGATATAGGGTGTTGATCTCCATGAACTGGATGCCGGTCGTGCGATAAATTTCTTCCTTCGGAATGATCCCGAACACTTCATTCATCACCCCATGAGTACGAATGTCTCTGTAGTGATAGGGATTTTGCAAAAGTTCCCCGCCCTCGCCGAGCAAAGCGTAGTCCACTCCCCATGTGTCCACGCCGATTCCCTCAAGATGGGTTTCCTTCAACCCGCCAAGGGTCTTGCGCATTTCCAACCAGAGTCGGGCCACATCCCAGTGCAGCGAGCCTCCGTACTCCACCGGCTCGTTGGGAAACCGATGCACTTCCTTGATTCGCAATAGGCCAGAGTGCAGATACCCCACTAGGGCGCGGCCGCTCTCGGCGCCGACATCAAAGGCCAGGTATGCCTTGATGGAATTGCCGTCAGGCATAGGAGGAAACGCTCGTAGAGTTCTTAGCCGATCGCTCTTTCGTGATCTGTTCGAGATAGCCACTCTGGCGAAACGCGTCCATCGGATCCGCGGGAAGCCCCTTCGAGGCGCGCCATTCCTTGATCGCCGGCCGCACATCGGTAGCGAATGCATCTTGCAACACGCTCTCGGCCTTAATCAGCTCAGACTTGCTTTGTGCAACGGCGAGCGCGTCGTGATCAACAAGCGCGGCTTTGCAGTAGAGCTGCTGCGCCATGGTGACCGTCTGAATCATCGCCTCGATCTTACCCTTCAAGTTGTGGCTCTGATCGATCATGTAAGCAATGTCAGCGCGTTTTCCGCTCTCATGCTCGAACAACAGGATCTCGTGAAAGATTCGGAACACCTGGTATGGATCGATCGAACCGATCGTCAGATCATCGTCGGCATAGCGGCGATCGTTGAAATGGAAGCCGCCCAGCATGTCTTCGGACAAAAGCCAAGCAACGATCTGCTCAATATTTTGAGAGAAATAATGATGGCCGGTGTCGACCAGAACCTTGGCCCGGGGCCCGGCAGCCTTGGCCAAATGGAAAGCCATCCCCCAGTCGGCGATGTCGGTGTGATAAAAAGCGGGCTCGAAGGGTTTGTACTCTACCAGCATGCGTTGGTCTGCACCTAAGTCTTCATGGGCCGCTCTCAAGTTCTCCTCAAACCAACTTTTTCGTTGGCGGATGTTCGCGGTCCCTGGATAGTTCGATCCGTCCGCAAACCAGAGCGAGACGTTGCGGCTGTTGAGCCGTTTGCCAATCTCAATACAATCGCGCGTGTGCTGAAGAGCGCTTTGCCGGACTGACGGGTCTGGGCTACCAAACGAACCATGCTTGTAGTGCTGGTCTTGAAACAGGTTCGGGTTGATGGAACCGGGACGGATGTGGTAACGACGGGCGAACTCCTCCACATTCTTGACACTCTTCGTGCCCTGCGGAAAATCCCACTCGACGTGAAGGGCTAAGCTTGGGCACACTCCCGTAAGCTGATGCACCCGCCCGGCATCACTGAATTTTTCTTCAATCGTTGTAGCCGCCGCTGCTTGAATGTACTTTCCGAAACGTGTCCCGGTATTGGCAAAGCCCCAGGAAGGAAGCTCGATACGGAATGACTCCAACGCCTGGAAGATTCTCTCAGACTCAGTCGAATTCATGGAGGGCACCTCCAATGAACCGAGATTACTACATTCTCCCCAGATGGAAGGCGGCAACCACGTCGTGTCTAATTCGGCGCGCCTGCTACACTATTGCGATCACATTGTTCCAAGGAGATCTATGGACATTCAGGGAATTGTGGCGGAGCTTAAGCAGCAAGCCAGTCGTATCGAACATGCAATTACAGCTCTGGCGGGGTTTGACCAACCAGCGCCCCGCCGTGGCCGCCCACCGAAGGCGACCCAGGCCAAACAAGTAGGTCGACGTGGGCCCCGCACCATGAGTGCAGCCGCCCGGGCCAAGATTGCCGCGGCTCAGCGGGCAAGGTGGGCAAAACAGAAGGGGCAGGCTACTGGAAAGAAGGGCAAAGCGGCGCAGAAGAAGGCTGGTGGGCGCAAGCCGATGAGTCCAGCGATGAGGAAGAAACTGTCAGCCTTGATGAAGGCACGGTGGGCGGAGAGGAAAGGCAAGGCATAGGCCTACAATGAGGGTCTCGGTCAATCGTGAACGTTTACCTCGTTGACGGCACCTACGAACTCTTTCGCCACTATTATGCGCTGCCTTCCGCAAAAGATGCGGATGGTAATGAAGTGGCCGCTGTACGCGGCGTGCTCGCGTCTGTGCTCGGGATGATCAGCGATGGCGCGACACATATTGCCGTCGCCACCGATCATGTCATCGAATCCTTCCGCAACAAATTATGGGCGGGATATAAGACCAGCGCAGGGGTCCCGCTCGATCTGCTGACGCAGTTTCACCTTCTCGAAAACGTTTTGTCCGCGGCGGGGATCGCAGTATGGCCGATGATCGAGTTTGAAGCTGACGACGCGCTGGCGGCCGGAGCTGCGGCCGCGGCTCGCGACAAGCGCGTGAAGCAGGTGATCGTCTGCACCCCGGACAAGGACCTAGCGCAATGTGTAACTGATGCGCGCGTGGTGCAGTTAAGTCGGCGTACAAATGTGACCTTGGACGAGGCGGGTGTTGTGCAGAAGTTCGGAGTGAAACCTGAGTCGATCCCCGATTACCTCGCGCTGGTGGGCGACGCGGCGGACGGCTACCCCGGACTGCGGGGCTGGGGCGCTAAATCCTCAGCGGCAGTGCTGGCCAAGTTTCTGCATCTGGAATCTATTCCTGTCGACTGTCGCGACTGGCGCGTGAATGCTAACAATGCGAGTGCGTTGGCAGCTACGTTGTGCGAGCAGCAAGAGCAAGCCCTTCTGTTTCGTACGCTAGCCACACTGCGAACCGACATCAAATTGTTTGATGATGTAGAGCAGTTGCGCTGGGGCGGGCCGAAGCCGGAGTTCGACGCACTTGCGGCTCGGCTAGATGCAGCCAAGGGTGAGATCGGCGGTGGAAAAGCTCGTAAGTCAGTGCGAAAGCCGGTGTCGAAGCGCCCCACTTCGTCATCGAACTAGCGCAGATCCCCTGGTGAAGGGCCAAAGGACGGACTCGGTCCAGATCCCATTCTGATTGACGTTTTGGCTTGTCGTGGAAGGTTTGTCGAAAAACCCACCCAAGCAAAAGCGGCTTGGGGTGGGCCACCCGCGGGTCATTGCGTGTAATCCGCTTTCGTTGCAATGTCGCTGACTTCCCGCATTGGTACCCACCCTCTCGCCAACAGCGGGCGAGAGGGATGGGCATGGCAGGATCAAGAGTTATTGGCGAAACGGTTGGCCACCAGTCGGAAGACAGCCTACGCCCGATATCTTCCAAACGACACCGGACCCATAATAGCCGGCAAAGGAGGCCGTCCCGTAGAGGTTTCCCGCGGAGTCACATACCACATTGCTTACGGGAAAGCCGCCGTCGGTGCCGCCAGTGAAGTCGTAAAGGTCCGTGTAGGTCCAGCCGCCGCTGGAGGGGCTCAACTCGAAAACGTTTCCATACTGGTTAGTGCCGTCGGCGCAGGTTGTGCCGTAGAGATTTCCTGCACCGTCCATGGTAAGCTGCGCCCACGGGCCCCCACCCGGACTACCGGTGCAGCTCCTGCTTCCGCCGGGGAAGCTGTAGATTAGAGTAAAGGTTGTCCACGTGCCCGGAGGTGAGAGTTCAAAGACCGCACCCCCGGCCCCAGCGCCTGCGCTCGTGGCCGCACCATAAAGATTACCGGCCGCGTCGAATACTAGGCCCGCAACGGGAGAACTGCCATCGTTTCCGCCCGTGAAGTTGTAGAGGACGTTCTCCGTCCAACCCCCTGACGATCCCACCAACTGGTAGACCACCCCGTCATTACTGGGGCCTCCCTTGGGCGTCGTCCCGTAGAGATTGCCGGAGCTATCGAAGATCGGACCGCCGGCAGGGTAGTGCCCGTTGGTACCTGTAAAGGTGTTAAGCACGGTTTCCGTACCCCAGGTGCCCGGCGGCGTCAGCTCCCAAACGACGCCATCTCCGGCACCTGCTGAACTCTTAAGGGTGGTGCCGTACATATTACCCATGCCATCGAATATGACATCGCCAAAATACGGAAGGCCTCCGCCGCTGCCGTCTGCCGGAAAGGGGTACAGCACCGTTTCCATCCAGGAACAGAGCGCAGTGCCACAGGCTGTGGGTCGGGGCTGGAGTTTGAAAACCACACCGTTATTATCGTTTCCACCCTCGTACGCAGTACCGTACAGAACGCCGTCCGGGCCGAAAACAACTCTATCGTATGGGTCGGCCCCGTCAGCTCCGCCGGTAAACTGGTACAGGGAATTCACAGTGTAGTTGCCATTGCGAAGCTTCAGCTCGTAGATGGCTCCGAAACCGGCCCCTCGGTAACCGGTCCCGCCCTCGCTGGTCGTACCGTAGAGGTTGCCCGCGGCATCGACCGTGACGCCTGCGTTCGGAATGGCGCCGTCGTGCCCGCCCGTGAAGTTGTGGAGTACGCTGTAGCTCTGCGCGGAGGCCGCGCCAGTGAGGACGATTGCCAGCGCAACCATTGCGCAGACAGTTAGTACCGCGCGGAATTTCAAGCTTCGGGTTGTCGCCACAGTCTCAGCATCGGAAACCATCGACTGGACGGATGAGTGCTGCGAGATCCGGGACATCATAAAGTTCTCCTTCATTCGGTTAAGGGCGGAGGGAGCAACCGCGTGGCAATCGTCAGGTCCGAATGCGGCAATGCCTGGCTGGCGCTACCAGCATTCGGACCACCTCGGTCGTGTGAGATCCGTACGGGGCTCCTGAAAACATCAGTGTTGAGTCCATACGTAGGCCACATATTGGTCGGTCGATAGGTCCAGGTAGATCCCGGTGATTGTCCCCGCCGAATTCACAGCAATGTTGGTACCCATCACAATACTGGGCAACGTGAAACTGTAGAAGGCGCCACCAGGGGTGCGCAGGAATGCCGGGATACCCGAGCTTGTGAACGCATAGCCCGCGACTGCCCCGTTTGCGGCAATCGCCGTGAAAATGGTGCCTTCGCTTCCTGGAAAGTCGCTTATGTGGAAGGTGCCGTCAGGATGGCGGAAGTAGCCATGATACGTGCCGCAATCCGAGCCAAGGTAGCCGCCGGCGACCACCCCAGCCGCATCGATACCACCGACGGAGGTGCCGTTGCTCGTCTGACAGACCCCCGGTCCATCGAAGAGGATAAGCGTGCCATCCGCTCGACGGAAGTAACCATGGGCCGGGTGCGGACTAGAAGTATCGAAGTACCCTCCCGTGACATCTCCCCTCGGGTCGATGATGTCCGACGTGGAAGTATCGATGAAGCCAGGGGTGTCAAACGAAGCGTATTCTCCGCGGGGAGAGCGCACGAAGCCATAGCCGTTGCCGTTTGCGTCGGCCCAGAACCCTGGTAATGCAGTTGTTGGAAGGAGAGACCTTGCGCGACCGTCTGGCAGCGAGCGAAGGACCGCTTCCACTGGAAGAGCTGCTGGACCTGGCGGTTCAGATAAGCGATGGTCTGCAAGCTGCACACGAGCGGGGCATCATCCATCGTGACATCAAGCCGGCCAACATCTTTATTACCGACAAAGGCTTTTGCAAGATTCTCGACTTCGGCGTGGCGAAGCTGCTGGAGGAAGCGCCGGGCTTTAGCCCAGCGAACTTGGATGAGGAAGTGGGGGAAGCGCCGGCCTTCAGGCCGGCGAATCGAGACAAGGAAGAAGTGGGGCTTCAGCCCCGGCCCGAGCTTCATCTTACCCGTACCGGTTCGGCCCTGGGCACCGCTGGTTACATGTCGCCGGAACAGGTTCGCGGCGAGAAGCTCGACGCGCGCACCGACATATTTTCGTTTGGACTGGTGCTGTACGAGATGGCCACCGGTCAGCGCGCCTTTAGCGGAGAGACTGCGGAGCTAGTGCACAACGCAATCCTGAACGATACTGCGACCCCGATTTGCGAACTGAACTCCACACTTCCTGAGAAGCTGGCCAGCACAATTGATAAGGCGCTGAAGAAAGACCGCGGGCAGCGTTACCAGTCGGCAGCGGAAATACGCGTCGATCTGGAGCAGGTGCGGATCCGCTTGGAAAGCAAACCTGCTGCTCGTTCCATACGCTACTTGATCCTGGCCGCAGCCCTTGCGTTGGTGGCGGCAGGCGTGGCCATAGCTTTCCACTGGCGTCCCCGCCGAGTTATCAAACTCACGGCCAAGGACATTGTCTTGGTTGCTGACTTCAACAACTCCACCGGTGATCCAGTGTTCGATGGCGCGCTGAGGCAGGCGCTAACTTCGGGCTTGGAGCAGTCGCCGTTCTTGAATGTGCTACCAGAACAAAAAGTGGTCGACATTCTGAAGTTGATGAGCCGGCCTGCGAACACTCGCATCTCGGGTGCAACCGCGCGCGAGGCCTGCCTGCGCGGCAACAGCAAAGCCACACTGCAGGGCAACATTGCGCGTGCCGCCCAAGGCTTCAAAATCGAAGTCAAAGCCATCGATTGCCAGACCGGCAACACTTTGGCGGAAGCTGGGGCCGAAGCGGCGAGCCAGAGCGATGTTCTTCCCAAGCTGGGTAACGTAAGCCGGCAGTTGCGCCAGTCGCTCGGCGAATCGCTGCCGTCCGTCCAAACCTACAGCCAGCCACTGGCTGAGGTGACTACCTCTTCCCTGGAAGCTTTGCAAGAATTCAGTTGGGGACGACGTTTACATCTTGAAAAAGACTGGCGAGAGTCGGTCCCACACTACCTGCGCGCGCTGGAACTGGATCCGAAGTTTGCGCAGGCGCATGCCTCGTTAGCTGCCGCCTACGCCATGAGCGGCGGTAGCGATGATCTGGTCGGGGAGCACTTGCAGAAAGCGTACGAACTTCGCACCCGAGTGAGCCCGCGCGAGCGATTCTATATCGAAGGGAACTACTTGGAGGATGTCCGCGGCGAGAGCAGCAAGGCGCTCGTCACCTACAGGAACTGGGCCCAGACTTTTCCGCAGGACCCTATTCCACGCGCCAATCTCGCTTTCATCTATGGAGCTCGAGGGCAGTGGCAGGATGCGCTTGTCCAGGGACAATTTGCAATCCAATTTCTACCCGAAGCCATCATTCCGAGGTGGATAGTGGAGGAGGCTTATCTCTTTCTAGGAGACCTTTCGGGAGCAAAACGAACCTTCGAGGAAACACGCGCCCAGAACATGGATGGCCTATGGCTGCGCTATTACCGCTACCTTGTCGCATTTGCCGAAGGCGATAGCCGCACTATGCAGGATCAGGTTTCGTGGGCCGCGGGACGACCCGGCGCCGAAGGCACTATGCTCAACACTCAGTCAGAAACCGAGGCTTACTATGGGCACTTCGATCGTTCACGGCAATTTGCGAAACAGGCAGTCGCGTCCGCCAAACACGACGGTGTCCCGGTGTCGGAGGTTCATTGGACGGTGAACATGGCGTGGATGGAAGAGGAGGTGGGATTACAGTCGGAGGCGCGGAAATTATTGTTGATGGTTCCGACTATCAGCAACGGCGATGAACCCAACGCCGCGTTCGTTCTGGCCCGGCTGGGACAAACTTCCCAGGCGCAGAAGATAGTCGACAAGGTCGACCGTAAGTATCCCTTCCACGAAATTAATCATAGTTTTGCCCTGGCTCTGGCGCAGGCGGCAAACGCAATGGAAAACCGGGATCCCAATCGCGCGATTGCAATTCTGGAGATTTCCAAGCCTTACGAGTTGGGAGCAGGTGCCCTGATTCCAGCCTACTTTCGCGGGTTAGCATTTCTCCAGGCCGGCGATTC
The DNA here is from genome assembly GCA_963713465.1 of uncultured Acidobacteriaceae bacterium. GTDB lineage: Bacteria > Acidobacteriota > Terriglobia > Terriglobales > Acidobacteriaceae > Bog-257. The sequence goes on along the minus strand of CAVQLZ010000001.1, from coordinate 210,090 downwards.
TCTGAAAGCGGCTGCGGAATTTCAGAATGTCATCGCCCATCCGACCCTTGTCGACAACCGCATCATTGGTGCGCTCGCCCATCTGCAACTAGGCCGCGCGCAGGTGATGACAGGTGACAAGGCCGCCGCCCGCACCGCATATCAGGATTTCCTCACCCTCTGGAAAGACGCCGATCCCGACATCCCCATCTATCAGCAAGCCAACGCCGAATACGCCAAGCTGCCATAGCCCGAATCCCCGCGAGTGCTCGTGTCACATGATTGTGCGCTTGACGGGTAATGGGGAAATGATGGACTCCGGCGCGAACGAATCCGCGTTACCGTAGTCGATGCTGCAATCGATTCCAGCAGATCAGAACACAGGCAAGCGACAGAAATGCTGCCTGCATATTTGCTCGCTTCTCATATCGGAGACGAAGACGACGGAACTGATTCAGCCATGCGAAGGTACGTTCCACAACCCAGCGCCAGCGTCCCAAACCGCTACCATGCCGTGTGTTGCGCATTGCAAGCAGCGGCAGGACACGACGGGCACGCACAGCGCGCCGGATCTTTTCCGCATCATAAGCCCGGTCACCAAGCAAAGAATCGGGGCGACAACGAGGCCTGCCACGTAGCCCTTGGAGCGGTGGAATGCCGTCGAGTAATACCAAAGTTTGTTGTTGAATCGTGACAGTTGGCTCCTGTGGTCCTGATGGCCAAGGGAATGCCACGCCCGTCGCAGATCAGATGGCGCTTGCTGCCGCGTTTCGGCCACATTTGGCAGAACCGAAAGTTCGGAAAAAACTCTTGACCGGCAACCCCAGCAGGCGCTCCAACCATACAAGCGGTGGTGGGGCCTCCAGCGGCCGAAGAGGAGATTAGATGGAGAGCCATCCGATACGAGTGCAGCTTATTTGAGTAGACTGAGCCACAGCAATTTTATTATTCACAGCACGGCACCAGCGGAACTACAAGGCAATTGTGGCGTCGTGCGTGTCCCGATCGAATACGCCATGTACTTCAAGGTATAGGTTAAGGTACAGCGATTTTGGCTTTGGAAAATCTAATATATTCAATAAGTCAGAAGGGAGCCTGGAAGGCCCCCTTTGGGTACATGACGAAGGCGAGAGGCTTTTGGCGAGGTAGCCGAGAATACGGCGGTGCTCGTTCAGTTTTCGCTCCAGCTCTGAGCAAGGTTGGGATCGTTCATGGCGTTCCTCCGATAGCACTCTGTTCTAGAACCCGGCACACCGAGGTTTTCGAGACTCGGTGTAGCTTGGCGATCTGGCGGATGCTGAACCCGCGCTGCCGGTTCCGGACCACTGCCTCGCGGTTCACGACCAATTTAGGCCGGCCGATGTGCTGGCCCTCCAACTTGGCGCGCCGCATGCCGCTGCGCACGCGTTCGATGATCAGGTTGCGTTCGAGTTCGGCGACCGCGCCGAGGATGGTGATCATGGCGCAGCCCAGCGGACCACTGCTGTCCACATTTTCCGAAAGCTCACGAATTCGATGCCCAAGTGATCGAGTTCATCGAGCAGCTGCAAGAAGTGGCGGACCGATCTCGCCAACCGGTCGAAGGCTCACACCACGAGCACGTCGAAGTGACGGCGGTGGGCGTCGCTCAGCATCCGGTCCAGCGCGGGCCTGCGGGCCCGGGTGCCGGAGATTCGGTCGACGTATTCCGCGACGACCTGCGATATCGTCGGCGACCAGCTCGGCATCCTTGACGCCAACAAGGCCAACGACATCGCCCAGTCCCTGCTGCCCTACGCGATCGGATCCAACCTGGACCTGATCGGCCAGATCTTTGGGGTTCCCCGCTTGGCGGCCGTCGACGCTTCCTCCGCTGCCAGCGACAGCAACTTTCAGTTCTACGTGCTGGGCGCAAACTTCGGCAGCATCAACCAGGGGTCTCTCTCCATGGAGAACAAAATAAGCTCGCGCGTCTGAGCCTCGGCACCAGGCGAGGGGTTCCGCTCGCAGAGGTACCAGGCCCGGCGGTGGCGATGTAAGGATGCGGTGCGCCGGCTGCTGGCGGTTCTGGTTGGGGTTGGGAGCCGGGCGCTCTAGCGGAAACAGCGTTTTCCGGAGCGGCTCCCAGCCGCCACGGCAGCCGGGAAGGTCGCCGGCGCTTGGGCGCAGCCTTCTTGGTAAGCATGTGCTTACCGTAGGGCTATGCCTTTTGATTTACTCGTTCGTGTGCTGGCCGCTCTCGAGGGTTACACCCGGCGGCGTGTCATCGATGCTTTGCGCCGCTGCCCCGAGTCGGTGGCGGAGATCCATCGGGTGATGAACTCACCTCAGCCATTCCAGCGCGCCCCGGCCCTGTCGCGCCCGGCCATCTCGCAGTCGCTGGCGGTCTTGTTGCGGGCCCGGCTGGTCCAAACGACGGGTCCAGGGGCGACGCGACATTTACCGGTTGATCGAACCGGCTTGGACGCGCTGCGCGACTACCTGGAAGGCCTGGAGGGGCTTTCCGGGTTCGAGGCCTAGCCGCCCCGCGCCCCATCGGTCGCAGCACTCAAGCGGAGACGACCGATTCGCCTGGTGCTCAGAGGGGCCAGCTGACGTCTCCACCGGAGAAGCAATCTGGGCCGCGCGCGTCTGGCTCGCGGCACCAGCACGAGCCGGTGGGGCTTGTAGAGGTGTTAAGCGTGGCGGCAGGAGAGGAGGATTCCGCGCGGGGGATGGCGGTGGCCGGTGGTAATGGTCGCGCCGCTGGGCTCCGGTACCAGGCGCGGCGAGCAGGTTGGGGCTGGCAGAGGTGCTGGATCCCGCTGCGGTGGATGCGATGAAGCGTATTCTCATCTCCCTTCTGGCGTGGGGATCGTTGCTTAGCAGATGAGGAAGTTTGCGGGATGCTTTCCTTCTTGCTGGGAACAAAACAAAGGTGGGTTAGACGGGTAGGGAAGGGTTTGGAGCCCGCGGCTTCTTTTGCTCAGCCTGGGCAGAAGTTCAGAGAAACGGTCAATGATCCGCTTCGAATCTTGCGAGCAAACACAGCATGATAATCCCGTTTATCACGTAGTGGGATAAACACGGGCGGGCGGTAGCCGCAGCAGCTACAGGCGATTACTACTGTCACCGGGGAGCTACATACCTCAATGAAGTACTGCGGGAATAAACCACGACTGAAGAATACAGCCATCTCTTGGTGCTCTGAATTTTCTTACACGACTATTGCGTCGGTCAAAAGTGACTTCGTTGCCAAGCGTCCGCTTCTCCTTGCCGCGACACCTACTCGACCGGCGACCATTCTTCCGTAGGGTTGAATTCCTGAATTGACGCCGCCATTTTGGTCGTATCCGGACCGAAGTCGCGCTCGTAGACCATGCCATGGGGACCGACCATGAAAGTCATGATTCCGGTTTCTGCGTACTTCATCGGCGTCGCCAGTATAGCGAAACCGTTGGTCATCTTTCCGTTCACGACATACTTCCTGGCGCCACCGGGAGCGTCGTTGCCCTGAGCCGTCAGAATGCGAAACGTGTAGCCGTCAAGCACAAACGGCTCACCCGCCGCCAACGATCCAACAGAAGACTTCGGAAATTCCTGCACCACCGCTAACGGGCTGGCGGCCTGTTTCGCCGATACCGGCCAATACAATCCATCCTGCTTGCCCTGACTGCTGACGATGCGCTGGGCGTACTCCGTCAAGTGGCCACGGCCGGCGAAGTACATCTGTTGTGCATAGGTGAGAGCATTGCAAGCATCAATGGCCAGCAATTCATTCCCCCCGATGTTGCGGGCCCGAACTTCCTCAGCGCCGGCGATACCGTCGAAGTACCACCGGCCCGAGGAGTCTTGCGCGAGGGGAACGGGGAAGGCAAAGTTGTCGGCGCCGATGTAGAGGACGCGCGAGCCGTCGCTCATCTCGACCCAGCGGTTCATCTGGTCGTACTTGACGGCGAATTGCTGAAGTTCGGCGTTGTCCTGCTCCTTGTCTCCCGTGGACAGCATCGTCTTCGTATCCAAGCCCAGCATTCCGGAGAGGGCCATCTCGTCGTCATCTTTGGCTGCCTCGACCAGCGCAGCGCCGGCTGATGCTGGGGTATCAAACGTAATCTGCGTTGTCTTTTCGGCTGCGAAAGCCTCGGTTGCGGCGTCTGTCACCCCAAGTCCGAAGCCGAGCACAACCAGTAAGGCTATTGCCGCGAAGCGCTTCCACATATGAGTTCTGTTCTTACTAGCTTGCATTTTCCATCTCCTTTTCAATGTCATGATCTTGATGAATGCATTTGCTCGGGTCCTAGCGACGGTGTCCGGCGCCCCCGCCGGAGTGGTGCTCAGCAGGCGAGTGCTCACGGGCCATGTGCTGTTGCGGCTGGCGTCCGGCCATGCTGTTGCGGCCGCGATTGCTTTCCGCCCGGCTCGAGGCGCCGTCGCCGCTCCAGTGCGAGCGGTTTTGCTGTGCGCCGGCGGAGCGGTTGCTGTTGTTGTGCTGTTGACCCATGAGCTGGCCGTTGTTGCTGCGGGTGGGCTGGGGACTAGCCGAGTGCTGCCCACCGAGCATGCCGTTGTTTGCGCTGGCCGGCTTCGCGGTGGCAATGTTCTGTCCGGCGTTCGGATTCTGCACGCCCCCGTTGCCGCCGATCAGGCCATGGTTGCCGTTGTTGCCACCGTTCGGCTGATCTGCGGGGTTCGTGCCGGGCTTGTCTTCGTGCCAGCCGCCGTCCGGGCCGTAATAGCCATTCGGGTGATAGCCGCCGTTGGGCCCATAGTGCGTGTCCTCGCCCGGCTTATAGCCAGCGTCGGGATGATAGGTGCCGTTGGCACCATAGTACGCAGTGTTTTCTGATCCCGTTGCTCCGCCCGCATGGTTGACGGGCCCAGGGTGCCAGCCACCATCGGGGCCGTAATACCCATTGGGGTGGTACGCGCCGTTCGGGCCATAGTGCGTGTCGGTCCCTGGATGATAGTTAGAGTCAGGATGGAAGGTGCCGTTGTTGGCGTAGTACGCGTGGTTTTGCGACCCGGCAGCTCCATTCGCCCACGGACGATAGCCGTTGTAGTTGTTGTTGTTCCAGATGTGATTATTGATGTAGGTGTTGTTGTTGTAGATGATGGTTGAGCCGCCGCCACCGCCCCAATTCACGTTCCAGGCGTGCCACCCCCAGCCGAAGCCGCCGCCCCATCCGCCGCCGGCGAAAACCGCGCCAACCGTGATGCCGTTGCCGAAGTAGAGACCAACCGAAGCAACCGGAACCGGCGGCGCCACATACCACGGCACCACCACCGGCGCGCCGTAAACCACGGCCGGGTTGTACTGCGGCACATAGACGATCTGCGGGTTGGCCGGCTGAATCACGATGGTATTCGTCGCCGGTTGGGTTACCGTGATCTGCGCGTTCGACTGCAGCGTTCCCGCCGCTTGCGCCTTCGCGCGCATGGTCTGCACCGCGGCCATCACGTCTGCCTGCTGATTGGCGAATGCCTGGCCCAGGCTCGAGGTCCACGAGAGGTTATGCGCCAGGTCGTCCAGCACCGAAGGAAACTGCGTCAACGCCTTGACGCTCGGGTCCCACGGCTGTTGGTCCACGGCCTGCGTCAGTGCCGCACCCGTGAGGTTCGTGTTCTGCGCGAGCCAGTCGTCGGCATACGCGATCTGCTGCGGGTTCTCCGATGCCGCGAGCACCTGCGCGACGAGCGCATCGGGGTACAGCGCGATCGGCGCAACCAGCGAGTCGAGCTGGCTGGCCGAAAGCGCCGCGGGCACCGGGCCCGCGCTGGCTTGCGTCGTGGAATACGAAGCTGGTTGAGCTACGGGTGTCGGCGCCGGTGCCGGAGGCGTAGGGGGAGCTAATTCAGGCTGCGAGGAATAGACCGCTCCAGTCGGGGGCGGCGCGGCGGCGGTCGGCGGCGAAGTGCGTACGGCTTGCCAGGCGGAATGCCTGCCGTGAATGCCGACCGAGCCCGACATGTTGTCGCCGTAGATCTGTCCGCCGAAGTTCAGGACGTTCTTGGTCACGGTGCTGAAGCGGATGTGATGTCCGTTCACCTCACCCTGAATCGGCCCTGACTGATAAGGACCCTCGAAGTATCCCGTGATCCGGTTGCCGTACTGCGTAATCTGGACGTGCTTCACCACCGTCTCGCCGTTCTCGGCGTTGGTGGCGTAAATCGTCCAGTCGCCCTGCACGTTGTCCGGCGCCTGTTGGGCCAGCACGGGCGTGCCAAGCACGAGTGCCAGGAGAGCAATGCCGGCCAGATTTGCGATAGCTTTGGTTCCCTTCACGACTATCCTCCATGAGTGCTGTGGGCACGCGTTGATGTCGACCTTCCCGGTCCTGCAATTCCGCTCCTGGCTGTCCATCGGCTGCGTGCTCATCGCTTGCATGCCGGTACTATGCGGCTTTGGCGTCCGCACGCACATCACGGGATAAGTGGTTTTTTGGCTAACGCTGCGGGGTATGTTCGCAGATACCACTATGGGGTAAGTCCGACGCTACCCTGGTTGGGAAGACCGCCGCCGGACCAAAATGAAACAGCGGTGACGACTCGCGGCGCGAGATTCGAGCCGCCCGCCTATACTTAACGTACAGACACAAAAGCTTTGTCCTAAGCGATGAGCGGCGGCTCAGCACGCGGCCCGCTAATGGCTGGAATGATGTGAGCGCAATGCCTGTGCCGGTTTGGGGAAAAGGCGCACTACACCTGCTGCTGCGGGCCTTTGAATTGTGGCTGGCCCTTGCGCTGCTCTGTACGGCGGCGACAGCCCTCGATCCCAGCCGTCAAATTTCACAGTACGCGCACACCGCCTGGCGCATTCAGGATGGAGACTTCAGCGGAACTCCTCACGCCATTACGCAGACCACCGACGGATATCTCTGGATTGGCACCGAGGCTGGCCTGGTGCGCTTCGATGGAGTGCGCTTTGTTCCGTGGATACCGCCCCCCGGCAAGCGCCTTCCCAGTCGCAGCATTTCCTCACTCCTGGGAGCCAGCGACGGCAGCCTCTGGATAGGCACCGTTCGCGGCCTCGCCCGCTGGAAGCATGGAAGCCTGGTCGACTTCCCCACCGCACCCGGCTTCATTGAGTCCATTCTGCAGGCCCCACAAGGCACGATCTGGATGGTTCGTTCCGGAGTGCGAGACCAGCAAGGCGGGCTTTGCAAAATCACTGATTCCGGCCCTGTGCGTTGCTACGGACCTTCCGATGGAATTCCCTTTATTTATGCGCAGGCGATAGCGCGAGATCCATCCGGCAATCTGTGGGTCGGCAGCTCGACTGGAATCTGTGAGTGGAATCCCGGCTCGGAGAAAGCCCACGCGTATCTCCCGAACCCGTTGGAGCGAGCTAAAGGTCTGCAAGGAGTGAGCGCCATAGCCGCTGAACCAGGCGGCGCTCTTTGGGTAGGCACTTCCTGGACTGGAAAAGGGCTGGGCTTGCAACGCTTCGAAGCGGGAGCATGGAAAGACTTTGTGGTACCCGGATTCGATGGCGGCAGCGTGAAGGTCAGTGCCTTGCTAATCGATCACGATGGTGGGCTGTGGGTGGGGACCGATAATAGCCAACTGTTCCGGATCTATAAGGACAAGGTAGACCGCTTCGGCAGCGCGGATGGCCTCTCCAGCGATGACGTCAACGGCTTCTATCAGGATCGTGAGGGCGACCTATGGGTGGTCACGACCAAGGGAATCGATCGCTTTCACGATCTGCCGGTATCAACCTTTTCCAGACGCGAGGGACTAACAGCCGAAGAGGCGCAGGCTGTGCTTGCCGCAAATGATGGAACGGTATGGATTGCCAATGTGGAAGCTCTCGATGTCTGGCGTCAAGGCAAGTTGTCCGCAATAACTCAGGCAAAGGGACTGCCGGGCCGTCTAGTGACTTCGCTGTTTCAAGACCATTCCGGACGGCTGTGGGTGGGAATTGATGGCGGTTTGACAGTCTACGACCAGGGCCAATTTCGACCCGTCAACAAACCGGACGGTAAACCCCTGGGAGTTGTCGTAGCCATCACCGAAGATACTGACGACGACATCTGGGTAGCCGTAACAACTCCGGCTCTTATTCGCATTCACGATTTCGCTGTCCAGGAAGAAATCTCTCCGCCGAAAGTTCCACGTGTCGAGTCCCTGGCCTCTGACTCAGCCGGCGGCATCTGGTTGGGACTCGCCAACGGCGATTTGGCCCGATACCGGCAACGCCGAATAGAAACGGTCGCGACTGCTCAATCTCCAACCTCGGGCGCGATCAATAATCTATTTGTCGATTCCGATGGTTCCGTGTGGGCTGCAACGGGAAACGGTTTGATTCGTTGGAAGGCGGACCGGACGGAGCGGCTCGGCTTTCGCAACGGTCTACCCTGCGATTCTATCAACGCGGTCGTGGCTGACGACCGGGGTTCTTTGTGGCTGGATGCTGCATGTGGGTATATTGGGATCGCTCGCTCGCAGCTCGAAGCCTGGTGGCAGCAACCCGAACGTCAGGTGAAGTCCCTACTGCTCGATGCATTCGACGGAGCTCAGACAGGTATAACGCATTTCCGCCCAACCGCCTCCCGTTCCGTTGACGGCAAACTCTGGTTCGCCAACCAGACGATTCTGCAGGAAATTGATCCGAGCCGTTTGCACCTCAACGATATATCGCCACCCGTGCATATTGAGCAAGTCATCGCCAACCATAAAGCCTACGCGATGATGGGAGATTTACAACTCCCCGCGTTAACTCGAGACCTTGAAATTGACTATACCGCCTTGAGCCTGGCCGTTCCCCAAAAGGTGCGTTTCCGCTACCAATTGGAAGGTCACGATGCTGATTGGCAGGATCCGCAAGGCCGGCGGCAAGCTTTCTACACTGATCTTGCACCCGGAACCTATCGGTTTCATGTCATTGCCAGCAACAATGACGGAGTGTGGAATGAGTCGGGCGCGACTATGACCTTTACGGTCTTGCCCGCTTACTATCAAACCGCATGGTTTCGATTGTTGTGCTGCGCCATCTTCGCCTTTCTGCTCTGGTTATTCTTCCAGCTTCGCCTCCGGCGAGTGGCGGCACGCATGGAGACGAGATTGGAAGAGCGGCTTGCGGAACGCGAGAGGATTGCGCGCGAACTACACGATACGCTGCTGCAAGGCGTCGCCAGTGCTTATATGCAGCTTGACGTTGCCAACGATCGCCTGCCGCCGGATTCGCCGGCCAAGGCGTTGGTTCAGCGAGTTCTCGATTTGATGAAGCAGGTGAGCGAAGAAGGACGAGCTGCGATACGCAGCCTGCGCTCACCTGACACCGACGGGAACGATCTGGAGCAAGTGCTTTCGCGCGTTCAAGAGGAATTTTCCTCACAAACGTCGGCTGCCTTCCGGATTATTGTGGAAGGTAAACCCAAGGCGTTACACCCGGTCATTCGCGACGAAGTCTGCCGCATCGCCCGTGAGGCTATTATCAATGCATTCCGCCACGCGAACGCCTCCACCATTGAAGTCGAAATCGAATACGCTGCCCGCACCCTCGCGATCTCAGTGCGGGATAACGGATCGGGCATCGATGCGAAGGTGCTGCAAACCGGACGCGAAGGTCACTGGGGGCTTTCGAACATGCGGGAGCGCGCGGAAAAAATCGGCGCCAAGCTCAACCTTTTGAGCCGCCCAGGAGCCGGAACTGAGGTGCAGCTATCGGTACCCGGTAAGGTAGCGTTCGAGACCGCCGCGTTCCAACCCTGGTGGCGGTGGCTGACCCGATGGTCTATTCCTAAGCCCAAGAGCGATATCTCCGCGCCCAGAGAGTGAGGGAAATCGTGAGCCAGCAAGTCCCCATTCGCGTTTTGACGGTTGATGACCATCCCCTTTTGAGGGAGGGCATCTGTACTCTGATTAATAGTCAGCCTGATATGTCCATTGTGGGTGAGGCCTCGACTGGGGCCGAGGCTCTGGAACGGTTTCGCGAACTTCGACCCGACATAACGTTGATGGATGTCAGACTTCCCGATAAGAGCGGCATCGACGCCATGCTCGCAATCCGAAGCGAGTTTCCGGGGGCACGCGTCATCATGGTGACCAGCTCCGAAGGTGATGTCGAAATCCAGAGGGCGCTTGGGGCAGGTGCGCAAGGCTACATCCTGAAGAGCATGCCGCCTAAGGATATGGTCGATGCGGTTCGCGTGGTCCATGCCGGCAAGAAGCGGATTCCAGCCGTCATTGCGGCGCACCTGGCCGAGCACTACGCCGACGAAGACCTCACTGCGCGCGAGATTGAGGTCCTTCAACAAGTCGCTGGAGGCAATCGCAACCGCGACATCGCCGACCGGCTGTTCATCTCCGAAGAGACCGTGAAGGTTCACATCAAGCACATTATGGAGAAGCTCGGGGCCAACGACCGCACGCAAGCCGTTGCCATCGCTCTCAAACGCGGCATTATTCATTTATGACAGGTTTTCGCTAAGCCGATACCACAAAAGAGTTACCAGAAGACTCCGAAGCTTAGGGATTCATTTTCGTTGCGGACGCATTAGCCTTCTCAGTGGTAATTGAGACGCGATTGTGAGGAGGCGGTGTGCCGAGGCTATATTCTGCATTTCCGGGTAGAGCGCCAGGCGCGGGGCTCTTGCTGCTGCGAATCGCAATTGGTGGAACCGTCGTAGCCCAAGTTCTTCCCTGCGCTCCCGGATGGCAAAACGCCAGATTCGTCAGCGTCGCTGTCTGCCTGCTCGCGATCGCGAGTGGCGCCTCTCTTGTTTTCGGCTTCCTGACTCGGATTGCCGCCGTTATTTTGGCCATTCTTGCTGCGAGTGTCACCTGGTTTTCCCTCGTCACGCCTTCCGTCGGCCCAGCTCAGAGTCATACTTTTGGGTTCAATCTGGTTGCCATTGCCGTAGCCATCGCTATGCTGGGTCCCGGGGCCTTCTCTCTCGATGCGGTTTTGTTCGGGCGGCGAAAAGTTATTATTCCTCGTTCCTCTCTGTCTTCCAAACTATAGCGGGCTCCTGCAGCATCTCTTAAGAGACAACCCGTCCCTAGTTTGCCTGACTTTGTTAGCTGCGTCGACAATCTGTCTTGTTAAGTTGCGCTTTCCAAGGACTGGTCGCTTGCGGGCAGCCCAACTTGCTGCATTCCATACGTCCGACGGAACTGGATTCTAGAAAGAGGTTGAAACCCATTGTCGTACCCGCCCGCCCATTCGCAAAAACCGAAACAATCTGTTCCGAGCGAAGCCGAGGGAATGGGGCACGCGGCAGCAGTTCGCACATGTGTTTTCTATTATTGCGGCTTGATTGCCGAAAAGGTGTAATATGAGCGGCGATTCCGCCTATGACCTCCGTTCCGACGATCCGCCATAAAACCTGGCCCTGGGGAAAAAAGGGCGGCGGCGCCGAACATAAGTTCTTTCTTCTGTTCGTTTATCTGCTGGCGTCGCTCATCTACTACCCGTATGTGCAGGACGGTACCTTCAGCTACGAGGTCTTCCGCGTGGGGAGCAGTGCCGGCATTTTTCTGGCCGTCTATGCCGTTAAGGTGCGGCGCACGCTGTTGATCTTCGCCATCCTGCTTGCCATCCCAGCCGCGCTGCAACGATTCTTGCTGTTTCGTGCTGATGCGGGCCTGTTTTCCGTGGTCGGCACGCTTCTCAGCTTTGCCTTCGACGTTCTTATCGTGGTCCTGATGTTCCGCCGCGTCTTCGCCGAGCAGCAGGTGAGGTCGGAAACGATCTTCGGCGCGATCTGCATCTACCTGCTGATTGGCTATGGTTTCGCCAGTATCTACGCGGCATTGGACAGCCTTCAGCCGCGGGCGTTTTATTTCGATCCAGTCACGAACCTGCAAACCGTCCACAACCGCTTCGATTTTGTCTATTACAGTTTCGCAACGATGACATCGATGGGGGCCGCGGGAATCACTCCGGTTACAAGACAGGCGCGCTCATTCACTATCATGGAAACCACGCTCGGCGTGCTTTATCTTGCAGTGTTGATCGCCCGGCTGATTGCAGATTATCGGGTCTCTTCTCCACCCCGACCCGGGCCTACTCACGATGAATCGCCTTAGCGTACCTTAACTCACGCAGCGCCAGCCAAAGGTGATGCTGGAGAACAAAGCGTGCGCTAGCGTTCTATTGTTTCTCCGCCGATTCGGCAGAGTGCTCCAGGTGCTCCCGAGGATGCTCGTGGTCAAGCGCAGCGAGGCGACGCTTAGTGTGTGGCCGAGCCATCGCTTTGTCGGTAATCGTGTGGCACCCCTCTCCGGGCTTAGCGCCACAGGCTGGGCATTCAAAGTCGATCGCGTTCAGCATACCAACAGTCTACGTCAGACTGTGAGATGAAATCGCACTCATCCATACAGCACCTCAGCATGAATAGGCCGGTTGTAACCTCGCTTTACTTCGCCCGTAAACCGAGAGTCAGTAGGACAGCGCTTCCCGTCGCAATCCCCAATCCGATCGCACAAAGCGCGTAACCCGTGTCGAAGCCATGCCGGGCCATCGCCATTCCCATTGGGGCACGCACCAGGCTGCTCAGGGCTAGGAAGGTCAGTACAACCGGGCCAAGGACAAATCCCAATGGTCTGCGCCGGAGCAGCAGGATTGCGGCAATCAGAAAGGCCGGCGTCCCGAAGGCCAAGTCCAGCGCAGCGACCCCTTCGGTCGCGAGGCCAGAATCGTGGACGGCCTGCGGCACGCGGCCCACAACCAGCGCGGGAATAATATCTGTTAGCCAGTGGAGGATGGTGATCACGCTCATCAGCACGAGCAAGGTAGCCGTGGTTTTCACCGAAGTGCGGGGACCGAAGCGTCTCGCAATCTCCGCCGTGGGCAGCGCCGGGAGACTTCCCGCGAGGGCGTAGAAACTGAGCCCCAGAACACCGCAGTACGCCAGAAACATCGAGTTGAAGTGGATGGCGAGCGCGTAATTGAGGAAATCATAGACAAGGTATGCGAGCGTTCCCGTCCACACTAGTCGGGCCGCAAGCGAACAGCGAAGAGCCAAGATGGCGGCTATCGTTAGGACGGGTACGATGACCACCAGGTTCCCCCAGTCGTTTCCAATGCTTAAAGCGGCCTGCATCATGGTTTCGGCTGCATATGTGGACGAAAGGAGTAATCCTCCGAGGCTAGTGACGGCGAGGATGGCAGCCAGCGGAAAGCTGAGCCACAGCGCCCATCGGCCGGATTCGCTGTTGTTCATGATCGCTCCATCAAGCGTCAGGTAAAGTGCCTCTTTCGGCGCGATACTTCAGCCACTGTTCACGGGTGGTGTCCGATTCAGGAAGCGCGGCAGAGCCCAAGGATGCCTCACCCCGGCTCCAGCGCCATCGAGGATCGTCACACTCTTGCCTGGCATGTACCTTCCTCCGCACAGTGACGTGGAAAAGAATCCGAGCGCAATTCAGATCGCGACGGCCGTGATCGTCTCCAGCCTTGGGCGCACGTAAACCGACGTACTCGCTATTGCCAACGCTGCGCCCACCACTCGAGGCCTCTCATCCGCACACTGTTTGTTTTGTGCTGGAATCAGCCTAAGCGCGATTTCGTGAGCTCAGCAAGGACATGCGGCACGTGCGAATGGTAGTTCTTTTTTGGAGAAAGTAGTTTAGTACTGAGCGACTGAGCGGTGGTAATGCCAGCGGTTATTCCATCGCGCACAGCAACGTATGCTGGCGAATGTTCTGCTCGCGGACCGTATTGTCACGAAACGAGACAGACCATTTTGGAACTGCTTGGCTCCTGTCCCTCCTAGTCCCGCGCTTGCAACAGATCAATGAGCATTTCAAGCGGCACTGCACGTGCGGTTAGCAAGGAGCAAGCGCAAGCATGTGACGGCAGTCACCGCGAGCGAAGACCGGAATTCCTATGATGCAGGCATAGAATTATGCGATTTATGGTCCGTCTCCCGCTGTTAGCCCGACTCAGGACGCGAGTTCTTACCCGCCGCCTGAGAGCTGACAGCCCAACCGCTGGGGGTAGACATGGGTACCCTCGTCCAATATCTGCGATATGCATTTCGCACGCTAAAGCACAATCCCGGCTTCGCCATCGTCGCCATCATATCTCTGGTTTTAGGAATCGGTGCCACCTCCGCAATCTTTAGCTTTAGCTTTGCATCCTTCATGCTGCTGCGCCCACTTCCCGTGCCCGACGCTTCCGGAATCATCATTATCCAGTCACAACTACGCGGGGAGAGCCTCGGGGGCGGCGGCCTCACCGACTATTCTCCTCTGTCATACCCGGGACTTCGATGATCTCCGAAGGAGGAGCCATTCCTTCGCAGGCTTTGCTGCCTCCCAATATATGCAGTTCGGCTTTGCCTCCGATAAAACGGCGCTACCGCAGATGAAATTCGGGGCGCTGGTGGACGGGAGTTTCTTCAGCGTGTTGGGCGTGCGTCCGGAATTAGGGCGCGGCTTTGGTGAGGATGAAGACAAGGTGCCCGGTCGTAACGCGGTGGTCATGCTGGGGCACGATCTCTGGAAAGCCAGTGGAGTCGCGCTCGGCTTGGTCCTAAGCCTGTTGGCAAGTAAACCGACCGCAGTGAGAGTCTATGCCCATGGATTCGATTGGCCTCTCGTCGCGCTGGTGACGATCGCTCTTCTGATCATGGCGGCACTGGGCGCATACATACCGGCTTGTCGAGCCTCGCACGTTGATCCGAATACTGTCTTACGCCAGGAATAGATCGAACGCCGAGACACCGTATCAGAATTGCAGGGTGGGGTACTCGGTGATATGGTCCGATCTATGTTACCCGGACTATTAATCATTGCTTGTTGGGTTCTGCTCATCCTGTATTGGAACATCAGCGCCCGCTCCATCAAGGCCGCTGCGGAACGCCAGAGCTGGAGCGGCAGGTTGGCCAGAGTGCCAGTTTGGCTGGGCTACATCCTGTTTGTTGTAGCAGGGGCGTATCCGTTTGGCATGGTGCTGATACCGCATACCGTCGCCTCGGAGTACCTGGGCGTTGCGATTTGTGCGTTGGGACTCTTCGCGGCGATCTGGTCACGCAAAACACTAGGAGACGATTGGAGCAGAGATGTCGAGTTCAAGCAGGAGCACAAGCTGGTGGAACGCGGGCCATATCGATTCGTGCGTCATCCGATTTATACCAGCCATCTGCTCATGGGGCTGGGAACGGCCATTGCCTCCGGCCTGCTGGTTGCATTCGCCGGGCTAGTGTTTTTCTTCATCGGCTTTTGGATAAAACTGAAACAAGAAGAAGCTCTGCTCCTGAAGCATTTTCCGGATGAATATTCCGACTACAAAGTTCGAGTAAAGGCACTTGTGCCGTTCGTGTTTTAGTCTCCGGCAATCTGCAACCTTGAACCTGCGATCGGGATCGGCGTCAATTTCGGAACTACCTATGTAATCGCTGATTTCACCGTCTACGAAATCTCGCTCCAGCGGCAGCTTCGGCCTTGTCACTCCGCCCTGAAACTCAGATCACTGACAGATCTTCACAAAAAATGTGAAATGCGAACGGGAGAGTTTTTCGGGACCTTTTTCCCAGCCACCCTATCGGCCCCGCGCGGTGTGAAGTAAGACCTCCGATCTACCTTCTCCCGAATTTCGCATGGATGAAACTCCGATGAGCAAGCTACAACCTGACGGATCTTTCGCTTTCCCGCCGCCACAAGCTCGGAGCGGGAGGATGCGCTCCACACCGATCATCGCCGGGCTTCTGTGGGTGGCTGCTCCTGTTGGCGTTCTGGGGATCGCAGCCCTGCTGCTATGGTTGTCTGGCAATTGGCGCTGGGTGGAGGGCTGGATCTTCGGCGTCTGGTGGGTGTCCTTCATGGCCGCCATGGTTTTGTGGCTTCACTATAAGGATCCTGCGCTGCTGGCCGAGCGTATGCGCAAGCCCGGCAGCGTGGGTGAATCGCGCTCCGATATGGTTATCCTCTTCGCGGTAAAAGTGTGCTTCCTGGGCGCGCTCGTTCTTTCGGCGCTGGATGTGCGCTTCGGTTGGACACCCCGTCTACCTCTGTGGAGCGAAGTATGCGGAGGTATCTTGCTCCTTGGGGGTAGTTTCTTCATGCTCCGCGCGTTCGCCGACAACACGTATGCGTCGCAGTTGGTGCGTATTCAAAGCGAGCGCGGCCAGCATGTCGTCGACACGGGCGTCTACGGCTTGGTTCGCCACCCCATGTATCTTGGGGGAACTCTAATGTTCGTTGGTGGCCCCCTGCTGCTCGGCTCGGTTTGCGGTCTCCTCCTAGGTCTGGCTGCGGTCGGGTTTCTCGTTCTGCGCATCTTTGGCGAGGAGAAGCTGTTGGCACGCGATCTGGAAGGCTACCAGACATATTGCGAGAAAGTGCGGTATCGCCTTATACCGCACGTCTGGTAAGCACCCCTTCAGCTGATTTCCGCTCTCGATAAGGCAGGTGTTGGCAGTATCCGACTCACCGGGACAGACAAGAAACTGAGGATTCGTTCCGATGGCTTCCGGATTGCCCGTCAGCGCTGGCAACCCTGGCACAAATGCCAAGGCAACACGTCGGACCGCATCTGCTGTCCGGCTGCAATTCGCCCGCACAAGTGCTTCTTGTTAGACTCCTGCACAATGCCATTTCGCTTCAGTAGGGTGAAGCTCGACAAATCCGGCGGCTCTCTGCGCCGTGCGCTGACGTATCCCTTTTATGACTGGGCCAGCGAAATGCCGACTTCCAAACGCATCCTCATGTATGTCGGCATTGTTCTTCAAGGATATGCTTTCTACTTCACGCTGATGTGGGCTATCCGGTTGCCGGAATCGTTGAATTGGGTTTTGTTTGTACCACCGAGAAGACCAGTCGGTTATGTCTTGATGGCCGTGGCTTACTTCACTGGCCGTTGGATCCAGAATGGAATGCTAACTTCAGAATTTATTCGCAAGACACAACTGGAAACCGACCAAATAGCAGCACGACAGATCCAGCAGACGCTCCAGCCTGGCAAACTCGAAGACTTGCCGGGCTACGAGGTGGAAGCATTCTACAAACCCTTGCGTGAGGTGGGTGGCGACTACTTCGACGTGATCGACCTTCCTGCCAACCGAACACTATTCGCGTTAGCGGATGTGTCGGGCAAGGGAATGCCGGCGGCCCTGCTCGCAGCCAATATACAAGCTTTGGTCAGGAGCATCGCCAGTGCGGAATCAAACCCGCTGGCAATGGCCAGACAGATCAACCAACACTTGAGTCGATATACCCCGATGGATCGCTTTGCCACGGCCGTGTTCATTGTGCTTAGCCGCCAGTCAGGAGAATTGGCGTATGTGAACGCCGGTCACAACGCCCCCATTCTCTCTTCCTCCCTATCAACCACATTTCTGGAAGCCACAGGCCTGCCCCTTGGACTGTTTGCCGAGGCGCAATACGAATCTCGTACAGCTGTGATGAGTCGAGGTAGTACCCTGCTCATGTTCTCAGATGGCTTGACCGACTCGATTCGGGGTGAGCACGCTGAAAATCGTTTGCTTGATGCTTTCGCGGAGAGAGCGCCACAAACAATGGCAAATCTCAAATCGCTGATCGATCCGAAATTCAACGAGGATGATGTCACCATATTGCTGGTGAAGCGTATTGCAGGTTCTTCCAGCAGCCTGTCCGCATAGGAACCGCAGGTACAGAAATGGCGAACATCCGGGTTCGGCCGACTCCCAGTTGGTCGGCGACTCGGTGATTGCGATGGCGGGAATCTCGCGCGACCCCGCGAATTTCAGCGTGAAGCTGTTTGAAGAGCTGTGCCGGCGTGGGTATGACGCCGTTCCCGTGAATCCCAACACGGCAGAAGTCCAGGGACGACGATGCTTCGCCCGCGTCCAGGACATCCATCCTCCAGTCGAAGGAGTCCTGCTGATGACCCCGCCGGAAGCCACCGAAACAGTTGTGAACGACTGCGCCGAGGCCGGTATCCGGCGGGTTTGGCTGTACCGCGCGGGAGGCAATGGCTCCGTGAGTTCCAAGGCGATCCAGTTCTGCCGCGAGCGTGGGATTCACCACGTCCCGGGGCAGTGTCCGTTTGTGTTATTGCCGCAGACTGCGGGTTTCTATCGCTTTCATGGGTTCATGCGCAAGATCACCGGACGTTCTCCACCGTAGCTCCGCAGCGCTTTGGTTGGGCTATCTAGACCGTCGATTTGCCAAACCGGGATCACGGGGATTTGATCTCGGACTTCGAACCCGCGGAGTCTATTCGTAACGCAAGGCGATCATCGGGTCGACCCCTGCAGCCCTACGGGCAGGGTGCCAGCTGGCGACGAAAGCGATCCCGGCCAAGGCAGCAGAAGCGGCGAGAAAAGTGAGCGGGTCGATGGGCCTGACACCAAAGAGCAAGCCGCTCAGGAAGTGTGCCAGAACAAATGCCCCCATTAGACCAATGGTGAGTCCGCCCAGTGTGAGCCATGCCGCGCGCGCGAGAACGAGCCTGAGAACCTGTCGGGGCTGAGCGCCCAGGGCAACGCGGACGCCGATCTCGTGCGTCCTCTGCGTCACCCAATACGACATGACCCCGTAAATCCCAACGACAGCCAGCAGTAGGGCGACAACCGCGAACAGTCCCAGCAGCGACGCATCAAAGCGCTGAGGTCCGACCGAATCCACCACTCGTTGTTCCATGGTAGCCACGTGGTAGATGGGCTGCTCCGGATCCAGGCTCTGCACCTCACGGCGAATTGCATCGGTAAGGCTCTCCGGCGCGATCCTGGTTCGCACAGCCAAAGTCAAAGCCGAGGCAGGAAATTGGTCCGTCGAAGTGAAAACGACCGGGACAGGCTGGCGATCCAAACCGATGTAGCGGACGTCGCCTACCACCCCAATGATGGTGAACTCCTGCTCCGGTAAATTCGAAACCGGAGCAAAGGTCAAATGTTTTCCGATTGGGTCAGCTCCCGCGAAGAAGCGGCTGGCAAACTCCTGGCTCACAATGGCAACGGGCAAACCTCTCGGGCGGTCTTCCGCCGTGAAGAAACGCCCAGCGCGAAGAGGAACCTGCATCGCAGAAAAATAATCCGGCGTGACGTGCGACAAAGGCACCGATAGCAACTGATCCGCCAGCAGGGACGGATGATCTTTGAGTGTCATCTTTACCGGGCTGGAAAAGCCGTAATAGAAAGGCAGGGTTGTCGTGCCGCCGGCCGATTCCACTCCCGGTAAGGCCCGCACGGCAGCGAGTAGCTTGTCGAAGAAGGCCTTACGCTGGGCGAGATCCGGGTATCGTGCTTCCGTCAGCGTGACCTGAACGGTCAGCACATTTCGTGGATTGAAACCTGGACTCACCGCGCGCAGATTGGCGAAGGTGCGAAGCATAAGTCCCGCGCCCATCAACAGGAGAAAGGCAAACGCTAACTCAGCGGCGACAAGCACACTGCCAAGCTTCTGGCGGGCAGGGCCGGCTGTGTTTTTTCCTCCTGCTTCGTGCAAAGCAATACTTGCGCCAGCCTGAGAAGCGACAAGGGCCGGCGCCACGCTGAACAGAATGGCCGTCAACAGTGAAACCAAGAGAGTGAAGCAGAGAGCAACGCCATTCAGGTGCACATCACCGAAGTAGGCGAGAGTGTCCGGCTGCAGGAGGCGCACAAGATCAAGCGTGCCCCAAGCTATCAGCAGCCCCGCCGCCGATCCCAGAGCGGCAAGAAGCAAGCCCTCCGTCAGCAGTTGCCGGATGATGCGAGCGCGTGCTGCTCCCAAGGCGGAGCGCACCGCAAATTCCCGCTGGCGTGCCGCAGCCCGTGCCAGCAGAAGATTCGCGATGTTGACACAGGCAATCAGCAGAACCAGTCCCACTGCACTCATCAAGAGCAACAGTGCCGGACGAGTATCGCCCACGAGCCGTTGGTGCAGGGGCAGAAGCTTGCACCTCCGCTCCCGCCAGTTTCTCAGCCACAGCCTGCGGATATTGCGGCGCAAGCGATTGCGTGATGGTCTGCAGCTCCGCCCTTGCCTGCTCCAATGGGACATTCTGTTTCAGGCGCGCGACCACGCTCATGTCATCGCTCTCGCGCTGGCTCCAATCAGGTTGGGTTGGAAGGGGAAGCGGCACGAAGGCGTCGGGCTTGAGCTGGCTGGGATAGACAAAGGTCGCCGGCAAAATGCCAACGACTGTGTACTCCGCGTTGTCCAGACGCAGCGACTTGCCTAGAACATTGGGATTAGCTCCAAAGCGACGCCGCCAGAAGCCATCGCTCAAAATCATGACTCCATGCGCCCCGGGAGCGTCTTCCTGTGGTGAAAAATTGCGCCCCAAGGCAGGCTGTATTCCAAGCAGGGAAAAGAAATTCGCGCTCACCTCGGCGCAGCGGTCCAGCCGAACCGGTTCGGCGCCAGTGGCGAGGTTGCCGTCGCAGAGGTGATCGTCATAAGCCGCCAGGTCATCGAAGGACCGGGTCTGGTCGCGCCAGGCGAGGTACGTTCCAGCCGGAACCAGGGTTGCATCGAGGCGTGGCGCATACTGCGAGACCCACACCAGCCGGCCGGGATCGCGATAAGGCAATGGCCGCAACAGTACGGCATGCAGCAAACTGAATATCGCGGTGTTGGCGCCAATCCCAAGCGCTAGCGTCAACACGCCCACGAGAGCCACTCCGGGATTCCGCTGGAGAATGCGGGCTCCAAAGCGCAAGTCGGCAAAGAAAACAGTCAGCCAAAGTGGGTTTCGTCGCATGACAACACCTCTCTCAGGACCTCCGCTAACGATCGGCACGGGTGTATTCTCCACGAAACTCCGTCTTCCACGTGGTTCCGTTGTCGGTCGATTTCTGCCAGGTTTGCTCAACCCGGTTCGCATCGATGCGGTCCACCGTCACCTTGTTGAGCACGGTCTCACCTTTGGGGCCGTGGCTTGTGCCTTGGAACTCTGCTATCCCTGACGCAACCTTGCCATCGCTGAAAACGTGTACCCGACCCGTGTTGTCTGCGAACATGCCGTACCAAGTCTTTTCTTCCGAACTATAAGCGAACGTGTTCTCGCCGGAATGGCCTCGGCCGCCGTCCCAGTTCTCCACCACCAGACATTGATTCAGCGCAAGGGAGACTTTGCTGCTAGCAGTGCCCGAGCCGCCGGGAGCGGTGACGGTCCAGTTGCCGAGCCAAAAGTCCAGCTGGCGGCTCTGCGGATCGGTTGCGCACGGGCCAGAGTTCGCCGCCGCAAAAGAAGGGCTGGTCGACTCAAACCAAATTGCCAGCGCGGCCAATAACAGCAAACCTCCACGCCAATACAAGCACCGAGTAACTCTGCCTTCTTGCATGATGCAATTCCTCCGCGATCGAAATGTCTGGCTCCCCTTACCTAGAAAAGCGTTAAATGAGAGCTAGAAAAGCGTTAATTGAGAGTTTCGAAAATCTGATCCGTCGAACTGCGGAGACGAGCCGACACCTCCGACCCCGTTGCCGGCCGTCGCGCGTGAAAGCGAAATGCTCGGGAGTTTTTCTCGATTTCCAGCACCTCAAATCCGGCCAACTCAAGCCGAGCCGAAACCATGTCCGGATCGATGGGGACGAGCGTGTCGCCAATGTGGATCATTCGCATTTGCCAACTTTGCAGGCTGTCACTGCCCACAAAAACCCCTCCCGGTTCGAGAACTCGCCACACCTGAGCGAAGAGCTGATCCTGCAATGCGGTCGAAGACACATGGTGCAGCATAGTGAAGGAAACGACGCTGGAGAATTGTCCATCCGGGAAGGGCATTTCCGTGGCATCGCCGACTACGATGCAGACATGGCTGCCACGCAGGCGTGCCCCAAGCGACTCGGCCAGAGCAGGGTCGACTTCGATTGCCGTCAGTCTATTCACCCGCTGTCGCAGCAGGTCAGTGGTGAGACCAGGTCCGGGCCCGAGCTCAAGCACCCTGTCTCCCAACTCGGCGGTTGAAAGCGCCCATGGCAACCGTTGCCGAATTGTTTTTCTCCACCACGCGGAGCGACACAACCATTGATGTAAGCGGTTCACGTTTCCTCACCCAAGAAGAACTTCACTTATGCGATCCTATGTAATTGCCAGGCGCGCGCGCTTTCGTTATTGTGACAATGAATGTCGCAAAAGCGACAAACCGCGATCTTCGACCGTCTGCGCGACCAGCAGTCCGATATCGCTACGCTCATGCACGATTACCCCGCAGGGCACGTCATCCCAGTGCATTTCCATGATCGTGATCAGCTCGTTTATGCCTCCCAGGGGGTAATGACTGTCGCAACTCGGGCCGGAATCTGGGTTGTGCCAACGCTTAGAGCGGTGTGGATACCGGCTGCCGTTCCGCACACGGTCACGATGTCGGGGAGGGTTGCTATGCGCACTCTCTACTTCAAGCCGCGGCTGGCACGAACTCTGCCGCGCGACTGTTGCGTGGTGAACGTCTCGCCGCTGCTACGCGAACTCATCCTCCATGCGTGCAGCTTTCATGCTCTGAAAAAGGGTGTCCCCCGGCAGCGGCATTTGATTGACTTGATCACCGATCAACTTGGAGCAATCCAGATGGTTCCTTTGCAGCTTCCCCACCTATCCGACCCAAGAGCGCGCCACGTAGCCGAAATTTTGCTCTCCGACCCGACGAATACTCAAAAGCTGTCGCAGTTGTGCAGAGGGAGTGGCGCTAGCAAACGCACCGTTGAGAGGCTTTTTCAGGATGAGGTTGGAATGACTTTTGGAAAATGGCGGCAACAACTCCGCCTTATGCACGCAGTGCGGCTTCTGGCCGAAGGAGCAAAGGTAACATATGCCGCGTTGGAAGCCGGGTATAGTACACCTAGTGCCTTCATTTGCATGTTCAAGAAGGTCTTAGGATTTACGCCGGCAGTGTACTTTAAAGCAGAGACCTAAACTACTTCTGCGCGACGGGTTGAATTGGTCCGACTGGCTAACTTCCTGTGCCAAGGTGTCGGATTGGATCTACCAAGAAACTTCAACTGATCTGTGCCAGGCAAGCCAGAGCCGAGCTCGCCAGCTGAGCGGCCCTGCTCACACCATTACAAAAGGCCGCAGTGAACAACTGCCCAGAAGTAGGCTTCTCGGACATCATGTGAGACTCATCCCGGCGAGTACTTGCTCCACCGCGAATGTGTCGGTATTGTTCCTGCTCCAGCGATGGCGGTCCTCACGCACTTGCTGGCGTGACCCCAGAACCCCGGTCCGCACGTATTCCTCTGTTTTCACCTGCAGTCCGCACATATTGGCCGAAAAAGCCGCCCCGCACACCGGCATCGGTCGTTTCCGCTTGAGCCCCTACAGCCCAACACCCTAGCTCGCGCCCTCATTTCCGGCAGTCCCGATAGGAATCTATCGTTTGTTGGGCGAAGTGTACCGCGCCGTGATCCTCGGTGGAGCGAACGGTAATCATCAAGATTCTTCCGGCGTATTTTTCGTCGAATCGGGATCGATCCGGCGTATTCGGACCTTTTCAAGCTGTACTTCTAGTGAGAAAAAGCCCGGACCGAAAGGTCCGGGCTTCTCATCGCGTACCGCCGAGGCAGCGAGTGCTGAAACGTTTCACTGCCACTACGGGATGGTAAGAGTGACGGTAGTGGTATGGTTCACGCCTCCGCCCGTGCCCTTTACCGTGATCGTGTAAGTTCCGGCCCGTGCTCTTCTATTTACCGTGACTGTCATGGTCGAGGACCCTGAGCCCGGCGCGGGTATGGAGCTGGGGCTGAAGCTTACCGTCACCCGGCTTGGCTCACCACTCGCAGACAAGGAAATGGCCGAGTCAAAGCCGCCGGAAATAGCTGTGGTGATCGTGGAGTGGCCGGAGTTCCCGGGGTCAACGGTAATCGATGTAGGCGATGCTGTGATGGTGAAGTTAGGAGTCGTCCCGGTCACTGTCAGCGAAACCGTGGTGGTTTCCACGGTGCTGCCTGAAGTTCCTTTCACTGTAATCGTATACGTGCCGGGTGCTGTGGACGAGGCCACGAGCATTGTCATCGTCGAAGTCCCGGCCCCGGTAATTGAGGTCGGGTTGAAACTTACGGTCACGCCGGTTGGCTGGCCACTCGCTGACAACGTAATAGCCGAGTCAAACCCACCCGTCACGCTACTGGTAATGGTGGAGGTTCCCGAATTGCCCTGCGCCACCGTAACTGAGGTGGGCGAGGCTGAAAGGCTGAAGCCCGGACCTGACGAGCTGCCCGCAAGCGCGCTGATTAGTCCACTCCCATTTGGACTGCCCCAGCCGGTTGCCAAGTCGTATCCGACGGTCGCCGAATAGCCGTTGCTCCCACTGGTTATGTCGTGGAAATCGGTGTCATAGTTCGAGCCCAAACCAATCGTGTAGAGGGTTGGATTGATGAAGCCAACCGTGTGATTTCCGTTAGCGACTGCCTGCTGGTTCACCAGAGCCAGATAGCCGGCCCACATGGGCGCCGCAAAACTGGTTCCACCATACTCGTTGGCAGTGCAGGTAGTTTGGTCGGCACAGACGTAAAAGGTGAAATTCGCGTTCGCCGAAACGTCCGGACCGTTGCGATAGGTCTTGGAGCATGAGGAGCAACCGTTGGCCGCGGTCACCTGCCAGGAGGGAATCGCAAAATGGTCCGGCGAAATGCCGCCGCCACCATCGACCCAAGCGGTCTCTGAACTCCAGGGACCACCGGCACTGCTTGTGTCTAAGTCCGTCCCTCCGACCGAGGTGAGATACACATCATCCGCCGGATAAATCTCGGAAGAGGACGTCCACTTACCGCTGTCGCCGGCTGCTTGAAACAAATTCTGACCCTGCGCCGAGAACTCCTCGAAGTAGGGGTTGTCGGTGTTGGGATCCGCCGGGCTCCATGTCCACGACGAACTCAATTGCGCGTTCAGCGGATTGTGCGTAGCCATCGCGTTAAAAATGGCTGCATCCGTTGACCCCACATACATCACCAGACTGGACATGCCCGGGGCCATGCCGAGAGCCTGGGTCATGTCTAATGTCTGTTCAGTGTCATCACAGCCCTGTGAATACAAGCAACTCGTGCTGGTTCCATCGGTGGACAAAAGAGTGATAGGGACGTTATTGGTTTGGTGAACGTTCGAATAGTAGGTATTCAAGTCGGTCAGGTCGGTGCCGTAATACTCCAGCAATCCCAGCGACTGCCCCGTGCCGTTAAGAGCCGTTCCCTCATAGTACGCAGCCCTCATGTCGCTGCCGAGGAAAGAGGCGCCGGGACCGGAGCCGGTCGTGGCCAGAGGATTTATACCGTTCTCTTTGCGCACGAACTGCGGACGCGGGATCGAGTAGTTGTCCAGGCCCGAGATGTGCCACAACCGTACTGCAAGGTCGTCAGTCGTGGGCTCCCGGTCCGGAGCGTAAAAGGTGCGGTTTTCTCTGAGAAGCAGATAGGTACCCATGGTCACATGGAAGGCTTCCTCGATGGCCGCCACCGAGCCCGTGACATCCAGGTTCAGGCGATTGCGGGAGGTGCCGACTACCGTAAAGCCGTGTCTTTCCGCGAAACGAACCACCTCGTCATAATCCTCCTGGCTGGGACCATAGCTTGCAGTGAACTCTTCCACCGTGAGGAAATGGCGATAAGACGCACTGGAAGGGTCGTAGACTTCCTTCAAAAAGTTATCCAACGCTGCCTGGTTGCGGAGGGGCAGAGCAAGCACAAGACGCATGGACTGCGTTGCGGGAAGGGGCCCGACGTACTGCGCCTGCCCATTGAGCGTGGCTTCACGCACATGATGCGTCAACAGCGATTGCGGCTGCGCCAAACAAACGATACTCACGACCGACACAAGCGCGACCACCGTCAGCAAAGAGGTACTTAGTCTTCGAATCATGATCTCTCCTTTGTCCGCTATCGCGAATCTGGTTTTCAGCTAACGATCCAGCGGTTAAGCTGTGATCTCCATTTATCACTGAAGAAATGACGCCAATTGTACGCGGAGTTCCGCTCTTGATTCAAAATTGTAAGGTCGGAACAAAAGCAAACAAAAAAGCGGCAACCGTAGTCGCCGCAGACCAAATCGAGTTGAATTCCTCTTCAGGGCTGTGCAGTGGACGCGGCATACACTCCCTCCAAGTACGGGAACATTGCTGGATGTGGATGTAAGCTGCCGCTGGCTGGTTGTCCTGTGTTCTTATGCCGAACAAGACTTGGGCCGACGATAGCTGTCGAAATCAGATGGAATGAGAAGGCCGGTCTCCGGACGGGATGCGGTAGGCTCCCAAGTTATCGACGCGCTCGAAGCGCAAGAGATAAAGGAGACCGGCAATGAAGAAGACTACCACTGTGGCAGTAGCGAGCAAGCGGAATTTCGCTGGGAAACTGACCATCGGTTTGGATCTGGTGGATGCACTCGCCGTGGGTGAGCCGGTTGTTGGCTGAGCTGGGCCACGAGGTGATCGTGGCGCATGCCCGCAACGTGCGACTGATCGGAGAGAGCCGGCGCAAAGACGATCGGCTGGATGCCGGGACGCTGGCACGGCTGGCGCGGATCGACCCGCAGTTGCTGGCTCCGGTGAAGCATCGCAGTCGGCAGGCCCAGGCTCACCTGACGGTGATTCGAGCGCGAGCCAGCCTGGCGCCCCCACTCATTCGCGGTTTTCGAATGAGTGGGAAAAGAATACTCGACAACTCAACTACAGGAGCCGCGCCGGTCCCGTCATTATGGATCCCACACAACGAAAGGCGCGTTGTGTGGGACACCCGGCGTTTCTTGCAAATAGGCTCGGAACAGCTGTTTGATAATGTTGTTCACAACATTCCGGAAGGTCCTGGTTGCCTCTACTGGAGAAATTTTGCAGGAGACACCGAATAGAAAAACCGCAACTAATTTTCTGCAACCGCGTTTCCTGCAAGTGTGACGGCGGACATGCCGCCGAACTCACCCGACTGGCCGAGCGGTGGACATGATTAAGAACGAAAGGGGAAATATGAGTATCTTCCGGTGCAGTCGATTGTTTTTGGTGGCTCTCCTATTTATCGCAGTACCGGTGTCGTTGAGCGCAGGAGTATACATCTCGGTCGGCTTCGGTCCGCCTCCATTGCCCGTCTATAGCCAGCCCCTGTGCCCCGGTCCTGGTTATATCTGGACACCGGGCTATTGGGCATACGGTCCCTATGGATACTACTGGGTGCCTGGAACGTGGGTCACCGCTCCCGTCGCCGGTTTGTTGTGGACACCCGGATACTGGGGATGGGGCGGGTCGGCATTCGTCTGGCATGGCGGCTATTGGGGGCCGACGGTCGGCTTCTATGGCGGGATCAACTATGGATTCGGCTATACCGGCGCCGGGTACTACGGTGGGGAATGGCGCAATGGAGCCTTTTACTACAACCGCTCCGTCAATAACGTGAATGTTACCAACATTCACAATGTCTACAATACGACCGTCGTCAACAACACTACCGTGAACCGTGTCAGCTACAACGGCGGACAGGGCGGCATTACCGCGCGGCCTACCGCAGCACAGAGGGCTGCCGCCAATGAGCGCCATGTCGAGGCAACCGCGGCCCAGACGCAGCACGAACGGGCTGCCGGCCAGGACCACTCACTATTGGCCTCGGTGAACCGTGGCAAACCGCCCATTGCGGCGACCGCCAAGCCGGGAGCTTTCAAGGGAGCAGGTGTCGTGGCCGCAAGAAATGCTCCGGTAAACGTCCCCGCCACGCGACCGCAGCCCAGCCCTGCCAAAGCGCCGAACAATGCCAAGGCTGCGCGGCCGACTACAGCGAACAACAACGCTGCGCACGCCAACAATGTCCCGCGCTCACCTGAGCGGGAGACCACGCCGCGCCTAACAACGCCGAGTCCGCGCATCCGCCAGCCCATGAAACTACGCCGAGACCTAACAACGCCGAGACCTCGCATCCGCCAGCGCACGAAACTACGCCGCGACCTAACAACGCCGAGACCTCGCATCCGCCAGCGCATCAAACGACGCCGCATCCAAGCACTGCTGCGAGCCCGCATCCCAGCAATCCGACGGTCGCGCACAATGCAGCACGTCCGGCCCCCTCAGAAACGCCCCAGAAGACGCCACGGCCTCCTGCTCATGAGAGCCAGCCTGCTCAGCACGCCAGCGCTCCGCCGGCGCGACACACCGCCCCGCCGCCGCAGCATGCCGCTGCACCGCGTCCGCCGGCCGAGCACGCTGCTGCTGCGCCTCCGCATCCGCCAGCCGAGCATGCTGCTGCGCCGCGTCCGCCAGCCGAGCACGCTGCTGCGCCGCCGCAACACAGCGAGCCGAAGAAAGAGGAGCAGCCTCGGTAAGGGCTATCCGAGCCCGGGTGCCCCACTCATTCGCGGTTTTCGAAGGAGTGGGAAAGAATACTGGACGAGGACCCCGGCGATAAATGCGCTTTATCGTGTGAGCTCGAAGATGACGCCGTTGCTATACATCGACATAGCCTTACACTGTGGGACATTGTGTCTCGTCTGACACACCGTGTTTGTTTTGACACGGAGCCGTTCGCCTCGCTTTCCGTAACTCCCGTATTTTCTCCCGCTCGTCGCATGGTGATCCTCGTGCACTCTCGCAAAGCGCAGGCGATTGCGAGGGTAGCGAGATGCGAAATGCAAGTAGCAGGCAGCACCACTCAGAGCAAGCCCGACTGATCTTCGCCATCTTCTTTCTGTTGAGCTTCCCGGCCTATGCCCAGGTCCAGGTGAATGACAAGCGGCTGCTGCTGATCAGCCTGCCCGATCGCCAGCTCGCACTCATTCAGGATGGGCAGGTCAAGAAGATCTACCCGGTTGCGGTGGGCAAAGACAGCACGCCCAGTCCGACCGGCAGCTTCCATGTCGTCGCGCGCCTGGTCGACCCCACCTACTACCACGAAGGGAAAGTCATCGCGCCCGGACCGCGCAATCCGCTCGGCAATCGCTGGATGGGCCTCGACCGCAAGGGCTACGGCATTCACGGAACCAACGCGCCGCAATCGATCGGCAAGCCAGCTTCGCATGGCTGCATTCGCATGGGGAAGCGCGATCTGGAAGAGCTGTTCATGATGGTGAAGGTGGGCGACGCGGTGGAAATTCGCAGCCAGCGCGACGCACAAACGGCTGCGGTGTTCGGCACGGCTTCGCCGACCTCGACGAGCGTGGTTGCAACGGCGCAGAACGCTGCTGCCGCAACCGAATCGGCTGGACAGTAGTTGGCGGGAGGTGAGGTGTGCAAGGCGCTGCAACGGCACTGATCACGGCGGGAGGGCTGCTGCTCTCCCTGGCCTGCGCGGTGCTGGTGGAGGAGTTGTTCCTCGGCGGATTGTTCCGGCTGTTCTTCGCTCCGCAGCCGGACCGCCGACAAAAACGTACTTCGGAGCGAGTGCGGTAACCAAAGAGGAGGAGGACATGCTTGCGTTCAAGTATTTGCTGATGACGATTGGTGTGGGCCTGTTGGTGGCGGGCGCGTCGGTTCTCGCGTACGATTTCTGGCTCCTGTTGCAGTACCGGCGCGCGGTGTCGAGCGGAGTGGAGGGCGCGGTTGCGCCGCGACCCGTTCGCTGGCGCACGACGGCTGCGCTCATTGCGCTGGGATGGGCGCCGATGCTCATCGCCCTGAGCATTGTGGTGGTGCCCAGTGGCATGGCGGGCGTGAGGACCAGCGAAACTCGCGGCACAGAACCGGGCACGCTCTATCCCGGCGTTCACTTTGTCGTGCCGTTCATCGAAGACGTGCAACTGTTCGACATGCGCGACAAGCTCTTCACGACCGGCGTGGTCGAGGACGGCAAGAAGGCGCCAGGCTCGAAGGCCGGCGTCTTGAACGTGCAGTCGAAGGAGGGCCTCAGCATTGGGTTGGCGATCACGGTGCGCTACCAGTTCGACCCGCGGCGGCTCGACTACGTGCAGTCGCACTTGCCGCAACCGATCGAAACGGAAATCGTGCCGCCGGTAGTGGCCAGCGCCTGGCGCGAGCTGGCGCCGGGCTATACGGTGCGCGAGATCTTCAGCTCGCGCCGCGAAGAGGTGCGCCAGCGCGCGGCCGAGGTCATCACCCGCAAGCTGGGCGCCGATGGCCTGATCGTGAAGGAAGTCATGCTGCGCGATATTCAGCTTCCGGCAGAATACGCACAAGGATTGCAGGAATTGCTGCTGAAGGAGCAGCAGGACGATCAGCTCAACATCCAGACCGACATTCAGCAGAAGCAGGTGCGCATCGCCGAGCTCCAGGCCGAAGCCGATAAGGTGCAGAAGGTGAAGATCGCCGAGGGCGAGGCGCAGTCCAGGGTGGTAGAGGCGAAGGGCGAGTCGGACGCGATGCAGTACACGCTGCCGTTGAAGGAGAAACAGATAGAACAATCCAAACTGGAAGCGGAGGCGCGCAAGGAAGCGACCATCCAGAACGCCGAGGCGGCGGCGCAGGCAAAGGTGATCGACAGCAAGGCCGAGGTGGAACGCCGCGACCTGCTGGCCGACGCCGAAGCCAAGCGCATTCGCGTGACGGCCGCAGCCGATGCCGAGCGCATGCGCAGCGAGGCCGCGGTGCTGCGCGAGACGCCGCTGCTGATCAACAAGATCGTTGCCGAGAAGCTGTCCGACAAGATCCAGGTGATGATGGTGCCGGCGGACGGCAAGTACTTCTTCGCCAGCGATGTGTTTCGCGGACTGGGAGCGAAGCCGGGGATGCCGCCGTATGCGGATGATCCCGATCCGGCGCCCAACCAGACGCGGTGAGAAACATGTGAGTGCCCCAGGTCTGGCGATGTTCCAGACCTGGGTTCCGGTGTCGCGGTCGACCGTCGCCCAGGTCTCGAAAACCGGCGAGACCTGGGGCACCCAGCAACGCTGATAAGCAAGTCACAGGAAGAGATGAAACTACCGGGATATAATTCGCCACAGCGGATGACCTTCTTCAATCGGCTCCTGGTTACGATACTCGCGGTGTCCTTACTTCCTTTGGCGTACGCGGCGGATACCTCTTCCACTCAAGAGAACGCAAGTCATGAGTCAGTGACGTCTCGCTGGGACTCATCCGCTGCCGACCTGGCCCGACAGATCGCCGCGCTGACCGGTCCGGGGACCATCACGCTCGCGGTTACGAATCGTTCTTCCATTGCGGCCGACGATGTTCCGATCATTCGGCGAGCATTGCAACGCGAACTTCGCAGCGCCGGAGTGGTGGTGCGCGAGAAGAACGCCGAGTCCGATGTGCGCGTGACATTATCGCAAAACCTTCAGGGATGGTTGTGGGTTGCGGAGGTGCAGGAAGGGGCGGAGACGAAGGTGGCGATGCTTGCGGTAGCCGGCAGCCAGGTTGCGGCGCAGGCCACTACCGCGCCTGCAATGACGCTGCGCGCGAGTCTGCTGCACGCGCAGGCTGACCCGATCCTCGACATTGCGATGCTGGGTGCGGGCGCCGACCAGCACATGATTGTGCTTACGCCGGAGCAGATTCGCTCCTATGCACAAGCGGGTGGAGAGTGGCAACTGAGCCAGAGCTACGACATCGTGCACGCGCAGCCGTTGCCCCGCGATGTGAGAGGACGCATCGTGCCCGCGGCGGACCATGGGTTCGACGCTTATCTTTCCGGCGCGCACTGCGCGGCGAGCAAGAGCGCCGATAATTGGGCGCTCACCATCTCGTGCAGCGGCAGCGACGATCCGTGGCCGCTCGGCTCGCAGAAGGCGTTCTACAATCCGGCGCGGAATTTTTTCACCGGCGTGGTGGTGCCGGGCTTTGGCCCCAAGCTGCCTCCGTTCTATTCCGCCGCCGAGGTGTCGCGCACGGGCAGCACCGCGTTTCTCTTCGCCGATGTGAGCGGCGCGGTGCACATTCTGGAATCGGGTTCGCACAAGCTGCTGATCGGAGTGCGCGATTGGGGCAGCGACATTGCGGCTGTGCGCTCCGAATGCGGATCAGGGACACAGGTGCTGGCGACGGCGGCAGGATGGCCGGCGGCCGACTCCCTGCGCGCCTACGAGATCGCGGGCCGCGAGGCGGCTCCGGCGAGCGCGCCGTTGAATTTCAATGGAACGATCACGACGCTGTGGCCTGCCGCTGACGGGACATCGGCAATCGCGATTGTGAGCCAGCCGCAAGGGGCGGGTTATGAGGCGTATCGCATTTCGGTGGTTTGCAGCCGTTAGCCTGTTGCTGGCGCTGCTGGTTTCGGCGGCGGCGCGGACCCGTCCGCGCTATGGAGGAACCCTGCGCGTCGAGATCGGCTCCGATCCGCTCAAGCCGCTCGACGGGTTGGCGCGCAAATTGATGTTCGATACGCTGACCCAGGTGAACGAGAGAGGAGAAGTTGTGCCGGGTCTCGCGCTGAGCTGGGAGTCGCAAAGCGAGAACCATCGCTGGGAGTTCCATCTGCGACCCGGAGTTCGCTTCCATGACGGCTCGCCGCTCACCTCCGGAGCGGTAGTGGTGTCGCTGGCGCAGGCCTGCGATGGCTGCGGGTGGCGCGGGCGCGCCGTAGCTGACGCGGTCATCATCACCAGCGAATCGCCGATGCCGGGATTGCCGGCGGAATTGGCACGCAGCCTCTACGCCATCACGCGCCAGGACGATGAGGGAAATCCCGACGGCACCGGCCCATTCCGGTTTGCCGCCAGATCGAACGGCACGGTATTCCTGGCCGCCAACGACGACTCCTGGCAGGGCAGGCCGTTCGTGGATGCGGTTGAGATTTACGGAGAGCGTAGCGTGCGTGCGCAGTGGCTCGATTTCACGGTAGGCAAGGCGGACCTGGTGGAGACGCCGCCCGAGTTGCTGCGTACTGCGCAGCAGGAGCACATGCCGCTGGCGGAGTCGGCGCGGCCCACGGATTTGCTGGCTCTGACAATGTCAGACCAGCGACTTTTCGACGAGCATCTACGCGAGTCCATTGCCTTGGCGCTCGATCGCACGGCGTTGTTTAATGTGATCTTCCAGAAACAGGGCGAAGTCACGGCAAGTCTGTTGCCGGAAGCGCTCAGCGGGTACTCTTTCCTTTTTTCGACCGCGCAAAATCTGCCGCGGGCGCGCGAGCTGCGGGGCGCGCAGGCGCCTGGGTTGCGGCTGGCGGTCGATAGCTCCAGCCCGGTGCTGCAACTGGCCGCGGAGCGGCTGGCGCTGAATTTGCGCGACGCGGGCTGGAATGTGCAGGTGGTGCCGCAGGCCCGGAATCCGCATCCCGATCTGGCGCTGCTGATGATTCATCTCGAGGCGGCCGACGCCGCCTCTGCCCTGCGCGAGATGATGGAGAAGTTCGACGCCACCGCGCACGAGGAAGCCACCGACCCGGCAGACCTCTACCGCACGGAAAGCAGGTTTCTACAGTCCCACAATGTGGTACCTTTGCTCTATCTGACGCGGGCCTATGGGGTGAGCAGCCGGGTACACAATCTGGACCTGGCGCCTGACGGGACGCCGCTGCTAGCCGGGGCCTCGCTGGAGGATGGAAAGTGAGCCTCCGCCAGAAGCTGCTGCTGGTGATGTCCCTCACTGTGGTACTTGCGGTGGCGGCGGTGGCGTGGATTGTCTCTTTGCGCACGCGGCAGGCCTTCGCGGAGGCCGACCAGAAGCGCACGGCAGCGCTGGTCGATCAGTTTCGCCGCGAGTTTCAGGAACGCTCGGAAGATGTGGCCGCCCGCGTCGACCGGCTGGCCGCCAGCGACCGCCTGGCGGGCATCGCCTTCGAGCTGGCGCGCACCGACGATGCTTCGCCGTATCTGAACGAAGCGGCGGCGCTGGCCCGCGACTATCAGCTGGACTTCCTGGAGATCGTCGCCGCCGACGGAAGCATTGTTTCTTCGGCGCAATGGCCGGCGCGCTTCGGCTATAAGGAGGAGGTGCATGCGGCCGGGAGCCAGCCCGGCTTTCTAAAGCGCGAGGCATTGCCCGACGGCAGCAGCGAGGTCGGGCTGTTCGCGCTGCGCGGTGTGCGCGACTCCGACGGACCCACGTTAGCCCAAAAGATGGGCGAACGTGGGGCACCGCTGCTGTTCGTGCTCGGAGGCCGGCGCCTCGACCGCAGCTTTCTTGCCCATCTGGCGGCGCCTGCCGATACGTCCGTGCTCCTCTATCCGGTGCTGACGCCGGCCTTCGATGCGCGCGAGCTGGTGAGCACGACCGGCGAGGTCGCGCAGCCCGCGCGCTACCGATCGCTGATCGAGCAGGCGCAATCGCAGGCGAAGGAAACGAGCGCGGTCATCTACATCACCTCTCGCCGAGAAGACAGCGTGGACGCGACGGCGATGCCGCTGACGGCGCCGGATGGCTCGGTGCTGGCCGTGGTCGTGGTCAGCAATTCGCGGCGCGGGTTCGTGGAGCTGCAACAGCACATTCGCGCGATTGCCTACGGCGTGGCCGGAGCGGGTATTCTGCTGGCGATTGCGGCGAGCCTGTGGATCACGTCACGCATTTCGCGCCCGATTGAGCAACTGGCAGCGGCGGCAAGCGAGGTGGCCGCGGGAAATTGGCATACTCAGGTCGAGGTTGCCTCGCGCGATGAGGTGGGCGCGCTGGCGGAGAGCTTCAACCATATGACGCAGCAGTTATTGGAGCAGCGCGAGCGGCTGGTGCAAAGCGAGCGGGTGGCGGCATGGAGAGAGTTGGCGCGCCGCCTGGCACACGAGCTGAAGAACCCGCTCTTCCCACTGCAACTGACGGTGGAGAACCTCATCAAGGCGCGCAGCCTGGCGGCGGCGGAGTTCGAGGAAATCTTCCACGAGAGCACGGCCACCTTGACGGCCGAGATCGCAAATTTGAAGAACATTATCGCGCGCTTCAGCGACTTCTCCAAGATGCCGAAGCCGCAGTTGGAAGCCACGGACATCGCCGAGATCGTGCGCCAGGTGGCCGGCCTGTACGAGCCGGCGCTGGCGCAACATCAACCGCCGATAGCTTTGCACTGTGAACTGCGCGATGTGCGGTTGCCGGTGACGGCCGATCCTGAGCTGTTGCATCGGGCCATTTCCAATCTGGTGCTGAATGCGATGGACGCAATGCCGAATGGGGGAACGCTGACGATGGAAGCCGAACGCAGGGACGACGCGGTTGCCGTTCGCATCGGCGATACGGGCACGGGCATGACGGCGGAAGAATGCGAACGGCTCTTCACGCCGTACTACACCACCAAGCGGCACGGCACGGGATTGGGGCTGGCGATTGTGCAGTCAATTGTGAGCGATCACGGGGGGACGATTCGGGTAGAGAGCGCGCCGGGAAAGGGATCGAGCTTTATAGTGGAGCTGCCGGTGAGGGCGGCCAAGGCGGCGAGCGTATGACGAAGGCGGAGATCCTCATCGTGGATGACGAGGCCAATACTCTGGCTTCGCTGGCGCGGGCGTTCCGGCTGGCGGGACATGAGGCGACGGTGTGCGACAACGCGGCGCGGGCGCTGGAGCTGGCCAAGAGCCGCCCGTTCGATCTGATCCTGTCGGACGTGGTGATGCCTGGCCGCGACGGCCTGGCGCTACTGGAGGACCTGCGCCGCGAGCAGATCGCAATTCCGGTGGTGATGATGTCGGGGCAGGCGCAAATCCAGATGGCGGTGCGCGCCACGGGGATGGGCGCGCTCGACTTTCTGGAGAAGCCGATCTCGACCGACAAGCTCCTGACGACGGTGGACAATGCCATCAAGCTGCGGCGCCTGGAGGAGGAGAACCACCGGCTGCGCCGGCGCATGGGCCCGCAGTACATGGTGGGGGACAGCGAGGCGATGCGGAAGGTGATGAAGCAATTGGAGCGCGTGGCCGCCAGCGAAACGCGCGTCTGCATCTACGGCGAAACCGGCACGGGCAAGGAGCTGGTGGCGCGAACCCTGCATGAGAGAAGCCCACGGCAGAACGGACCGTTCGTTACCGTCAACTGCGCGGCGGTGCCGGCGGAGCTGATCGAGTCGGAGCTGTTCGGCCACGAGAAGGGCGCATTCACTGGGGCGCTGCAGCGGCACGCCGGCAAGTTTGAGCAGGCGCATCGCGGGACGCTGCTGCTCGACGAGATCGGCGATATGCCGCTCAACATGCAGGCCAAGCTGCTGCGCGTGCTGGAGGAGGGCGAGGTGGAGCGCATCGGCGGGGCCAAGCCGGTCGCGGTGGACGTGCGGGTGCTGGTGGCGACCCATCGTGATTTGAGGGAGCTGGTGAAGCAGAAGCAATTCCGTGACGACCTTTACCACCGCGTTGTTGTCTTTCCGGTGACGATACCGGCGCTGCGAGAGCGCACCGACGACATACCCAAATTGGTGGAGCACTTTGCCAAGCAAGTGTGCGCGCAAAACGGCTGGAAACCGGTCCCGTTCACGAGCGACGCAATGGCGGAGTTGCAGAGGTATTCGTGGCCGGGCAATGTGCGCGAGCTACGCAACATTGTGGAACGCCTGCTTCTGCTGGCGACGTTGGGAACGGTGGACGCAGAGACGGTGGAACTTGCGCTACCGAAGGCCAGCCGATCGGCGGAACCGGGCTCACTTGGCGATCCTCGTGGTGCCCTGTCGGAGCAGGTGGCCGCCTTCGAGTGCAGGGCGATTCTGGCTGAGTTGCAGCGGCAGGAGTTTCACATCACTAACACAGCCAAGGCGCTGGGACTGGAACGCAGCCACCTCTACAAGAAATGCCAGCAGCTGGGCCTCGATTTGCGTACGGCGCGAGACGCGTCCCGCAGCTGAGCTTCAAATGGGGGACTATACGGCCTGGCCCGAAGAGTTATCTCCCAAGTCGCCTTGTGCGAACTTGAGAGAACTCGCATCAAAAGCTGATGTTTGCGGGTAAGCGGTAGCTTACGTCTCCGACGCTTCTGAATCAGCTACTTACCGCATCAATTTTCGTAGGTGATTGGGTAAGCCGGAGAATGCCGAGTTTCGAGCAGCAGGACTATCCCGTGCCAAGCTCAGTTCTACAGCCCTTCGATGATCATGCAAGTGCCTCCGCTGCTCACGCTTGTAGTGGGTGAGAGCGCCACGATATTGGCCACCGAGGTCCCAGCATCGACCGACAACAGGTCGAGTATGATCTGATTCGTGCCTTTCACCAACAGCAACGGCTGCCGGGTCTACTGGGAAGAATCAGGAGCGGGCGATCCCTTGCTGCTCATCATGGGACTCGGATATTCACACGAAATGTGGCATCGAACGCGGCCGGCGATGGCGGAACATTACCGAACGATTGTGTACGATAACCGCGGCGTGGGGAAAAGCGACTTGCCGGCCGGCCCATACCCGATCACGCAGATGGCCGACGACGCGGCGGCTGTCTTGAACGCGGCGGGTGTGGAACATGCACACGTCTACGGAATTTCGATGGGAGGAATGATCGCGCAGGAACTGGCGTTGAATCATCCGGAGCGAGTGCGGTCGCTGATTCTCGGCTGCACCACCTGCGGCGGCGCGAACGCGGTCCCGGCCGCGGCGCCCGTGATGCAGACCCTCATGGACCGCGCAACAATGACGCCGGAAGAAGGCGTGGAAGCGATGGTCCCGTTCATCTACAGCGCGTCTACGCCGCGCTCCCGGATCGACGAGGATCTCGCGATCCGCCGAAGAACGTTCCCGGAGCCGGCGGGGTACCTGGCGCAGATCCAGGGAGTCCTTGGGTGGAGTTCTTTCGACCGGCTCCACAACATTCGCGTCCCGACGCTGGTGCTCCACGGCGAAACGGATCAGCTGGTGCCTCCGGAGAACGGTCGTATTCTCTCGCAAAAAATTTCAGGCGCTCAAATGAGGCTGTTTGAACGCGCGAGCCACATCTATACGACCGACGAACCTGAGGCCTCAAACCAGGAAGTCCTATCCTTTTTGGCAAACCTCTAATTAGTCGTTACCCCCTCAGCCCGTTCCAAGTTTTCCTCTTCGTTCATCGTATAGAGCGGCAGACATCCCAGGACTTGCCCAATTGCCCCCGCAAATCCGCCCGCTAGGTGCTGGATACTGCACGACGCGAGATCGTGCTGTTCGATTGCCCGCAAACAAAGTGTTCTAGGGCAATTCGATCGTCGGTCCAATTCCGTTGTACTTGGTTCGGACCCGATAAGCTCCATCGTTTTGACGAGCTAAGACGAAATCAGCGCGGGTGGCATTCTGCCCGCATCTGACAAGGGGGTAGAGAGCTTAGAAGCGAACGCAGAAACCTGAACTCGGTAGCCTGACAGTCGCGCTCACGGCTTCTTGTCGGCCTCGTTGATGAGCTGGGCGACCTTGGAATCGGTTCCCACCGGCTCGACCAGAATAACCTGGCTGGGATTCAGATACATGCGGTCAGGTCCGTGCAGTTCCTTGCCACGTTTGATCAGCACGTTTGAGACCTGCTTCGTTTCTGGATCGGTCTTCTGCGCGATGTAAAACACATCCGTCAGCACCGGGTTCGGCGTGCCCCACCCTGCGAGCTTTCCGTAGTAAACGGAATTATTGATAAGCACCACCGCCTGGTAAGGCGTCGAGAAGGTTACCGGGTTCGATGCTGCGCTGCCCGTCGAGGAGCAACCTGGGGTTAGCAGCAATACCAGAAACGCCAGAGAAACCAATAGCCACCAGAGCTTCCTACTGCGGCGGTAGAAATTCGCTGTTGAAGAAATCATGTCCTCTGAAGCCCCTTGGATTGTGAGTGTGCTTTCTATCCGCAAGTAACGCGGTGGCCGGGGCAGGTTCGATCCGGCCCAGCGTTCTGCGAGCACTATACTATCGAAACAACTGGCGGCGAAGCATAAAACCCGCTCCCAGAAGGCCGGGGATCAGGATGGACAGGATGCCCGGTTCGGGCAGCGCCGGGATAGTGGGAGCCGCAATCAGCTCCACATAGCCGTCAGCGCCGTCATAGTCAACCGTCCACATCTCCGTACCGCCGTTGAAGATGTCGAAAGTGGCATCTTGCGGCAGCGCAAGGACGGACGCAGAAGATACTTCAAGGCGGAAAGAACTCGACAAACTACGGGCCGTCATGGCCCGTGACTTTGCCGACGCGTCACTGAATGGAGTGTCGGCAGACGATTGACTATGACGATGCCTTTGTCGCAACCGAAACTGAGGCGCTGGAGATTGTGGCGAAAGCGAACGAGTTCGTCCATGTGGTGGAGCAGTGGATTGCGAAAAGTCATCCGTCCCTGAAAGCATAGGCGATCCTCTTCTTGTCTTTCGACGGAACCCAGATAGTTTAGGCTAACTTAGCTCCCATACTCTTAGGAAAGCTCTGAATTAGTAATCATGGGCAAGCTGGCGCGGCGAGCGCCGGGACTAAAGCCCTGGTGGCGCGCGAACTTGGACGCTGGCCTAAAGGCCAGGTCTTCCACCGAGGAACTTAATCAGAATCTCCTTAGCTATGAAGGACAGTTCGCCGCGGTGGTTGTGCCCCTCGCCAATTCGCGTTCGACTTTGGACGCGGTTAGCTTTACAGCAGGTCGTGGCAGCAATTGATCCCGTAGCCAGCTGATGATGCTTACCACGGACATTCACTGCAGGTGAGTATATACACACCTGGCGGGTGGCGAGCGCGGTGCTGCCGCTCGTCAAAGTCGTGTTCGAGTCGATCCGGTGATGAGGTAAACCCTTGGTTTGAGTCATGAAAAAACCCTCTCCCGGTTATCGGGGAGAGGGTCATTGCAGTCGGAACATGTTTTAGTCGTCGTCCCTATCAGTGGCAATGGGAGCCGGGTTGTTGAAGTCGCTCGGGGGCCGAACGGTTTTCTCACCGGGATAGGGCCGCGTAAAGCCGGTGGCCTCGTACCAGTCGTAATGGTTGACGGTGTCGGTGTCTTCGGAGTCCGGCTTGCTCTGCTTGCCGGCGAAGATCTCCGCCTTCTTCTGGAGCCAAGCAGCCCTCAGAGCCGCGACCTTAGGGCTGTCCTTGGTCTTAGCGGGAGCCGCTTTTCCAGCGGGTGAGGACGTACAATTCGTGCCCGAAGTCAGCGAGTATTCGGCGGGCACGTACGCCCAGGGCTGGAAGTTATCCTGGGGCGGATTGTCGGTGAAGACCGTCCTCATCGGCGTGGCCGTGAGGTCGAACTGGTTCATCGGTGTTATACCGAGAATCTGCTCGATGGTACGGGTCATGTTGACCTGCGTGAAGTAGGTGCTGATGGCGGGGCCGTTCTGCACGACGTAGGGGCTAACGATATAGCCCGGGCTACGGTGGCCATCGACGTGGTCGACGCCGTTCTGTGCGTCGTCTTCCTCGACGAAGATCGCCGAAGTCGACCAGATGGAGCTGTGGCTGATGGCGTCGACATAGCGGCCAAGCGCCAGGTCGTTATCGGCCTGCATGGCCATGGCGTTCGGTGGTCCGCCGGTGTGGTCGGAACTGATCCACATGAACTCCAACTGGGGCAGCGTACCGTTAGCCACGTCGTGATTGAAGTCCTGGACCCAGATATCGAAGCGGAACTGGTCGGGAATGCCCAGATCGAACTGCGGATAGTTCTGGACCGTGTGGCTAATTACGTCGGGCAGCGGGGAGTAGGAGGAGACTGTGTTGTAGTAATACAGCTCCTGTTCCTGACCACTTTCGTAGGACTGGGTGTCCTGATAGAACTGGCACCAGGTCGGCTCGGTGTGCCCACCGTCCGGCGTGCTGAACAGGTTGTACTCGATGTACTCGCCGTAGTTCTTCATCGTAATGTTGGCCAGGGTCGCCGCATTGTACAGGTTGCCCTGCGTCTGGTAAGCAAGCGCTTCGCCGCCGTTGGAGGGATAATCACGCAACCAGTCGGGCGATTGGATGTCGTCGGAGTAGGGGGCCATGGCCTGCATGATCCAGTTGTGGCCGTCGGCCGACTGGCGGCTCGGGTCGTAGAAGTTGTCCAGAAGCGGGAAGCGCTGGACCAGCGTGTGGGCATTGGGGGTGTAGATGCCGCCGAAGACGGCCAGGGTGGGGTCGCCATTGCCGGCGGCCACGTCGCCCAGAATCTGATCGTAGGTGCGGTTTTCACGGATGATCACGAAAACGTGCTTGATCACCGACGGATCGCCGATGAGCTGCGGGATTGCAACCGGCGGGGTATTCGGGTTGCCCCCTGAGGCCGACTTGATATTCAGCAGCAGATTCCAGTGGTTGTTGCTGTAGACCTGCTGTGTATCCTGCTGCAGGGTTGAGCTGCTCGGAATGGGAACGATGCTGACGGTGCCCATGTCCTGGTGGGAGTTGAATCCGCACACGCCATAATAGCTTGTGCAGTTCGCGCCCAGATTCGTGTTCGTAGTGCCGATGCCCTTGTCGTTAGCAACGAGCAGCAGGGCATCCGCCGAGTCCAGCACAACCGAGCTCGGCGCATAGCCGACCGGAATCAAGCCCTTGATCGTGTTGGCGTTAAGGTCGACTACGGCGACGGCATTGGCATTGTAAAGCGCGACGTAGGCGAGGTTGTTCACGCTATCGACGGCGATCGAGTTCGGGCTCGCGCCAGAGGCCGGCGAGCTGCCTACTCCGATCGGCAACCCAAGGCTGATCGTCCGCACCTCTGTGTTGCTGGTCGTGTCGACCACGGAGAGGACGTCGCTATAGGCATCGGCGACCAACAGGTAGTGGCCCCAGAGAGCCATACCGGTCGGGTGCAGACCGGTCAACGTTGATGGTGCCGGTGAGCGAGAACGAGCCCAGATTCACCACGGAAAGGGTGGCCGTGGCGATGGAGCCAGCCGGATAGTTGGCGACAACCGGATTGCCGTTGGAGTATTCCTGGAAGTCGTCCGTGGTAGCAATCCGGCCAGCCTCGTTGGAGACGTAGGCGGTGCTGCCATCGGCCGAGAGCACGACGCTGTTCGGGACGTTACCGACACGAACTTCCCCAACCTGCACCGGGGGGTTCTGGGTCAGGTCGATCTTGGTCAGCGTGTCGTTGTTGTCCAGCACGGCATAGGCGGTGTGGTTATCCGCCGTGATCGCGATGCCGAGGGGGTAGGAGCTGTATGTACCATCTGAATTAATTGTAACGGTCTGGCCGCAGGGGATGAAGACGCTGCCCGTGGTTCCCCCAGGGCTGTTCACGAAGCAGGTGACGTTGGTCAGATAGTTGCTAGAGTTGACGTCCATCGGAACGGAGACATGGGCGTAATCTGAGAGCAAGCCCGCCGCGCTCACGTTGGCGACAGCAATGTAGCTGCTGTCCTGGCTGAACAGCAGGTAGTTGCCATTCGACGTATAGGCGATGCCGGCGGAGCTGCCGTGCTTATCGCTGAAAGGTTCGTAGTTCTGCAGGATAGTGCCGGTGGTTACGTCGAAGACCTGGACGGGCCCGAACGACGACGTGGCACCCATGGTAAGGACGGCGGCGGTGCGATGGCCGTTGGCGAGGGGGACGGGGTTGAGTGCGATGGCTTTGGCGCGCACCCCGGTGCCGCTGCTTTCATTGACGTTGAGGGTGACTTGGGTTCCGGCGGGGGTGATGATCTGGCCACTACCGACGACCCATGTGCCGGATCCCTGCGGGCCGGGATTGTAGCGTCGGGTAGTATTGGGATATCCCGACGGTTTGCGCGAACAACGCAATGCTGCTGAAGCAGAGCAGAGCTGCCAAGGCGAAAACGCGCTTCGTGGCGTGGCCCATGGTTCTGCGTCCATTAATTTGTGTTGAGGGTTCTGTAGGGAGGGAAGCAATTCTTCCACCCAACCAAGAGCTTCGACGCGAATTCCTGCGCATAAACGTGTCTCCTCCGAAAGGAACTGGCTAAGGTTTTCAGTTGATCGGTGGCAAAGGTAATGCTGGACGATCAGGCAAGCGTAGTGAGGAATGCCGCACGGGCAGATGACGCAAACATTACGTTTTTGTCATGTGGTGATTGGGCACTGCCGCCGCGTGGCCTGGCGCGGCTATTGGCATATGGAGTGTGACCCTCGTGCCCTGTCCAAGTTCACTGGCAATTTCAACTTTCCCGCCGTGCAGCAGCATGATGCTCTGCACGATGGACAAGCCCAGACCAGTCCCGCCTGATTTTTGCGAGCGCGACGCATCCACCCGGTAGAAACGGTCGAATACCTTCGGCAGTGCGTCCGGGGGAATGCCCTCGCCCGTGTCGGAGACCTCAATGCAGATCGTCGATCCTTCCGCGCCGGTTCCCATCGTTGTCCCCAGCGTGATCGCTCCGCCGGATGGCGTGTGCGCAACCGCATTCGAAACCAGATTGCCAACGGC
The DNA here is from genome assembly GCA_963713465.1 of uncultured Acidobacteriaceae bacterium. Lineage (GTDB taxonomy): Bacteria > Acidobacteriota > Terriglobia > Terriglobales > Acidobacteriaceae > Bog-257. Next base: position 167,242 of record CAVQLZ010000001.1, on the reverse strand, counting down.
CCTTTGCAAGAGAGTGCGGTCCAGTTCAGCAATGACCGGCTGGGGAGAGACAGCGGTTGTGAGCGAGATGCCGCCAACTTCGGCAGAAGCCTCGTAGTACTGACGCACCCCATCCAGTAGTTCGGAGATGTTGACACGCTCGCGATGCAGGTGGGTCAGCGGGCTCTCCGCTCGGGCCAGGAACAAGAGGTCGCTGATAAGGTCCGCCAGGCGCACGGCTTCTTCCAGACAGGAGCCCAGCACATCGCGATACTCATCGACGGTGCGGGCGCGGGCCAAGGCCACTTCCGCTTCGCCGCGGATGTTGTTCACCGGCGTGCGCAGGTCGTGCGCCATATCGGCGGAGAATCGGGAAATCCGCTCGAAGGATTCTTCCAGACGATCGAGCATTTTGTTGAATGTGTCGGCCAGAGACGCTAATTCGTACGGATATCCTTCCGGCTGGATACGTTCGCGCAGGTTGGTCGAACTGATGTGGCGAGCCGTGGTGGCAATCTCTTCGACGGGACGAATGCCATGCCGTGCTACGCGATATCCAATCACCGGAAAGATCGCGAAGCATCCCAGAAGAATTGCCAGGAACCATCGTCGATAGCGGGCCAACAATGCGTCCTGCTGTGAAACGTCAATGGCGATTTCAATCGTATCCGTGCGCGTGGGAGGCGAGCCGACTTCGGCCGGCGCGCTGGTGACGCGAAACGATTGCCCGTGCGTTCCGTTCATCGAAAAAAGATGGCCGGGACGGCTCCGTATCTGGCTGGCGAGCACAGACAAGTCCAATCGCTCGGCCATGCCGGGCGTCGTCAACAGTGGTTGGCCGCGGTCGTCAAGGAGCCGAATATAGAATTGCTGATATCGCCGGGCGGCAGATTCCAGCTCAATCTCCTCGCGCAGCCCATCCCAGTCATCGGGTCGCTCGCGCAAAAGAGTGCGGACAACATGCAGCTTATCGGCTAGAAACAGGTCAGTGCTTTTCTCCAGCTCCGAGCGCAACACGAAATAAAGGCTGGCGGTCGCCAGAAATACCAGACACAAACCTGCGAGTGCGTAGCCGGCCGTCAGGCGAAAGGCCAGAGTCTTCCACCACGAAGCGGCGCCGCTAGTCGCATTCCAGGACATAGCCGGCGCCCCGGACCGTGTGGATCAGCTTGGGAGAAAAAGGTTCGTCGACTTTGCTGCGCAGTCGGCGCACGTTGACGTTGACCACGTTGGTGTCGCTGTCGAAGTTCATATCCCAAACCGCTTCCGCAATGAGAGTTCGCGAGAGCACTTCACCGGCGCGCCGCGCGAACAGCGACAACAGGAGAAATTCCTTGGTGGTCAAGTCCAACCGTTGACCGGCCCGGGTCGCTCGCTGGCGCAACAGATCAATCTCGAGGTCCACAATCTGGAGGGTTTCCGACTGGCGGAATGGTCCGCGGCGCAGCAGCGAGCGTACTCGCGCCAGTAATTCCGAGAAGGCGAAGGGCTTCACCAGATAGTCGTCGGCCCCCAGCTCGAAACCGCGCACGCGCTCGTGAACGGCATCGCGGGCCGTCAGAAACAGCACCAGCGCTCGCCGCCCCGCCTGGCGCAAACGCGTCAGGATCTGCCAACCGTCGAGACCGGGAAGCATCACGTCGAGAATGACCAGATCGAACTCCATTTCCTGCGCCAGGTGCAGGCCTTCCAAACCGTCGCGCGCTATGTCCACGACAAAGCCCGCTTCGCTGAGCCCCTTCTTTAGGAAGTTGGCGGTCTTCGTTTCGTCTTCGATAACCAGAATTCTCATAGGATACATTCCGGGGTGACTCCATTCAGGAGGCGAATGTTGCGGAGAACTGCAACAGGCGGGCAGGACAAGTTAGCGGTGATTTGGTGTAGCGCCGCCCGGTTTCCTGGACCGCAGTAAGCGCTTAGAAGCTTACGTGCACAACGTTATATGGGACCGTTTAAGAAAAAATGACGCACATGTTAAATGAAGGTCAAATTAACTTAACTGGCAAAGAACGTGGCGGAGACCGCACAAGCTCGAACGAAGGTAAATTCGTAGCGCCGATGAAGATTTTGCATGAACATTAATCGCGTCCTCATCTCCTATTAAGGAGCAGAACTTACGGTGGAGATGACAAAAATGTAATCCCCCTGTAATGCATTTCGGCCCGCCCACGGCGCCGATGCGAACGTCCCCCACCTGCGAGGAGGCTTTATGCGACAAGAAATGGAGTGGGAACACGATTTCTGCAAAGAAACGATTTTGCGGCTCTGCGGGCGGCTTTTCAGTGCATTATCTATTCTTCTTTGTCTTGTTTCGCCCGGTTGGGCGCAATGGGCCAGCAGCGGATTGACCGGCACCGTCAGCGATTCCTCCGGAAACGGAATGCCCGGTGTCGAAGTGACCGCCGTACAGGACGCTACCGGACTTCAACGAAAGGCGATCTCTTCGGCGGAGGGAGCCTACTATTTTCCGAAACTCCCGGTTGGAAGCTACACGGTCATCTTTGACAAAGCCGATTTCCAGTCGCTGCGTTTCGATAATGTGGTGCAGAAGCTACAAGAAACTCGGGTGCTAAATGTAACCATGAAGATAGCGGGACCCGAAGAGCAAGTGCAAGTTTTGGCCACTCCGGTATCGCTAGATCAAACGAACAATACGCTATACGCGGGCATTGCACGCATTCAGGCTCAAGAACTTCCTTTAAATGGACAGAATTGGGCCACCCTGACCGCCCTGGTTCCAACCGCGATTGATACCGCCGGCGGACCCGGCGCCGGTAACCAACGCTCGATTCGCTATGCCGGCAGGGGCCGCGACGATAACAACTATACCTATGACGGCATCGATGCTACCTACATCGTTAATCAGTCCCAGCCCTATTATGTGCGCGCGGCGATTCCGCTCGACACCATCGAGGAGATCCGCGTCGATCCCATCCTGGCGACGGCGCAGACCGGCGCCACGGGAGGCGGCCAGGTGGGGGCAGCCTCGTCTTCAGGCACGAATCGCTTCCATGGCGATGCTTACGACTTCTTGCGTAACAGCGCCTTCGATGCCACCGATCCGATTGACTCGTTAAATCCAAACCACCAGCCGCCCTTCCACTTGAACCAGTACGGCGGGTCTTTGGGCGGACCCATCGTGCGTGATAAGTTGTTTTTCTTTGTCGCGTATGAAGGCTACCAGCAAGATCTTGGTCAGACTCTCATCGGTTTTGTACCCAGCGATGCTTTTCGGTCGCAAGTGCTGGCGACCTCGCCGGCGCTTGCGCCCGTCATCGACGCTTTTCCGATAGGGCAGAACCCTACGAGTAACCCGGCCATTTCCCAGTTCGTAGGGGAAGGCAGTCAAACGGGTACGGAAAACTCGGGGATGTTCCGCCTGGATTATCGCTTCTCCGACGCGACCAGTATTTTTTGGCGGACCAACATCGACAAAGTCGACTACCTTCTCCCCTATTCCCCAAGCTCCGGTCAATATCTCAATGAACAAGAGGAGCTCACGTCCTATCCGGTCAATAGCGTGATCTCGCTTTCACACGTCTTTTCTCCGACCCTGCTCGCCGACGTCAAATTTGGTTTCAACCGCGGCACGGGCGACACCACCTACCTCAACCAGACCGGATCGCTCTACGCGGTCTCAGTAGCGGGCCTCACTGCCTTGAACAACGGCCGCGTCAGCACGAATGTGGGCAATTCGTTTTCCTGGCTTAGCGATGTAACCTCGGTCCACGGGAGACATGTAATCAAGGCGGGCGTCGAGGTCCGCCGCATACAGATGAACCAGGGAAGCAGTTCGTATGGGACGATCAGTTATAACTCCCTCGCCAACTTTGAGGCTAACCAATCCTACAAGGCCAGTATCACGGGCGAATATCCCATCAATGGTCTGCGCAAAACGCAGTTTTATGGCTATGTTCAGGACGAATTCAAGTGGCGACCGAATTTCACGTTGAATTTGGGCCTACGTTATAGCTATTTCGGTATCTTTCATGAGGTAGAGGGCCGCGGGAATCCTTTTGACTTCGTGACCTGCGGGCCGCAAGGGTACTGCGGCGCAGGCGCGAGCTTCGGGCCGCCGAATTATCACGATTTCGATCCGCGCATCTCCTTCGCCTGGGCCCCAAACCGATTCGAGGGGAAGACCGTCATTCGCAGCGGCTTTGGTATGTATCACGAAGACGGCCAGTTGGATGATCAGAACATCCCTGATAAGAACGAGGTGTTAAGCTACGCGCTGACCCCGAAGAATTGTCCCGGACTTAGCTTTCCCATCGTTCTGGACTCGGAGGGCAATCCGGTCTGCACCAGCGGTACACAATCACCCAACGCGGAACAGCGAGATCGCCCAGACCCGTACGTAACCCAGTGGGGGCTTTCTCTTGAGCAGGAACTGCCCGGCAGTTTCGTCTCTACGATGGCCTATGTAGGCAGCAAAGGCACTCATCTGCTGCAGCTATCCTATGTTAACGTCGAAAATCCACTCACCGGCCTGCGTCCTTACCCACAATTTTCGCAGATCTCCTGGCGAGGCGACACCGGCAACAGCTCGTATAACGCGCTGGCGCTCTCGCTGAGGCGTTCCTTCTCGCACGGTTTCCTGTTCTCGGCCAATTACACTTGGTCCCATAGCATCGACGACGATTCCAATGGAAGCGGCGACGGCGACTCCATCACGCCACAGAATGTTTCCTGCTATCCGCGGGGAGCAGCGCAATGCGGGGAGCGCGCCAACAGCGCCTTCGACGCCCCTCATGTGTTCAATGCCAACTTCATTTATGAGCTTCCTTTCGGGGCAGGCCAGCCGTACCTTTCAGAGAATAGTTTCGTGAGTGCGCTTGTCAGTCACTGGCAGATCAGCAGTATCTTCATCGCCCGTAGCGGCTTCCCCGTGAACCTCACAACCAGCGGTACTGGTCCGGACGGAAACACCAACGATCAGCGTCCCAACTTAGTTCCCGGCCAGCCCTTGTATTTGGCCGGCGGCGCCATCAATCCCAACGCCTTTTGCACTCCGGGCACCGCAGACCCGTATTATCCAGGGGGCATGTGCCCCGCCGGCTTCGGCGATGTCCCGCGCAATGCCCTCCGAGGTCCCGGGGTCTGGCAATCGGATTGGGGAATTTCCAGACGCTTTCCTGTCACAGAGCGGGTAGGGGTTCAGTTCCGGGCCGAGGTGTTCAACGTTTTCAACCGGGCGCAGTACGCTAACCCGGATGGCCTCATTTCGGCTGCCGACTTCGGCAGGGTCTATCTGCCTTTGAATACAACTCCTATAGGACTGGGCACGCCGCGGCAGTTCCAGTTTCTGCTGAAACTACAGTTCTGAAGGGACAGCGCCGGAAAGAGGGGATCGGTAACGATTGGCGCCTGTTCTCGCCAACTCCGAAAGCTGCCCCAGCGGCGGCTTCGTTTTTGTGGAGATGGCTACCGTTCGCTCAAGTGGATGGCCGCGGCGAAATGTGCTCAATGGCATTCCTAGACCCTCGCGCGTTTCTCGTTACCGGATAAACGTTTGCAATTGCCTTTCACGAGCCGCGTTACTCCTGCCCGCAACTTCTTGATTTACAATGTGCTTTCTCCTTGCATGGTTTTTTGCGTTCCCCCGGGGAAATGTCTTCGCCATTTTCGGGGTGTGACTGGCACAGGGGGAACGGAGCAGATGCCGGAAGCACGGGGCAGTCTAACCGCCGACCCTGGCTTTCATCCCAAGGCACAGCACTTTAGATTCGAGTCTTATGCGTCCACCGCGCTTCCGGATGAACTGCCTGGCGGCTCTGACCGGGCTGCTGTTGCTGCTGCTGGTGCCCGCCGTCGAAGGACAAAGCACGGCAATGGTCACCCTCGATCAGGCCATCGATCTGTCGCTTGCGCACAATCATTCGCTGAAGGCGACGCGCACTCTCATTCTGCAGAACCAGGCGCAGGAAATCACGGCAAACCTGCGCCCCAACCCGACCTTTAATTTCGACTCCCAGTTTCTGCCCGTCTTTTCACCATCTGACTTCTCGTCTGACAATCTGAGCGAGGTCGAGCAGTTCGACCTCGGAATTGGGTATCTGTTTGAGCGCGGCAAGAAACGACAGCATCGCCTGCAAGCTGCACGCGATCAGACAGCGGTCACCCGCGCTCAAGTTTCAGACGCTGAGCGCATGCTGACATTCAACGTGGCCCAGCAGTTCATATCCGTCTTGCTGGCGGAATCAACCCTCCGGTTTGCCTTGCTGGACCTGAAGAGCTTTCAAGAGACAGTCGACATTGCCCTGGCGCAGTACAAATCCGGCTACATCAGCGAGGGCGATTACCTGAAGATCAAGCTGCAGCTCTTGCAGTTTCAAACCGACGTCTCATCCGCTCGCCTGGCCAGGGTCCAGGCGCTGGTCGGTTTGCGGGAACTGCTTGGCTATGACGCGGTCCCTCCCGATTTCGACGTGGTCGGCGACTTGGCGTATGAGCCGCTTCCGGCAAAGCTGGAGGAACTGCAAGCGAAAGCGCTGCAAGGGCGCCCCGATTATCGCGCTGCCGAATTAGGCGTCACCGCCGCGCAGAGCCAGATCTTATTGGCTAAGGCAAATGCCAAGCAGGACGTGGACACCACCCTTTATTACACACACACCGCAGGAGAGAACAGCGCTTCGTTCTTCCTGAACTTCGGCCTGCCCATCTTCAACCGCAACCAGGGTGAGATCGCACGCACGCAGTATGCGCTTATCCAGGCCCAGGAGATGCAGGGGGCGGCCAGCGACACCGTGCTGTCCGACGTCACCGATGCCTACGAAGCGCTGCGCAGTAATGACGAAGTGGTACAGCTTTATACTTCCGGGTACTTGAAAGAGGCACAGGACTCGCGCGACATCAGTGAGTATGCTTATCAACGTGGGGCAACCAGTCTGCTGGATTTTCTCGATGCTGAACGCAGTAACCGGGCGGTCCAACTGGCCTATCGCCAGGCTTTGTCCTCTTACATGACCGCGCTCGAGCAACTAAAGGAAGCCGTGGGAACGAGGAACCTCCCGTGAAGAGGCCGCAAGATCACTGGCAAAATCTCGCCCTGCTGGCCGTTTTATCGGCGCTGGTGCTGACGCTCGCAGGTTGCAGCGGAGCGAGTTCTGACCGTGCCGCCAAGAACGGGAACTCTAACGGTGCTGAACTCTTCAACATCCCGGCCGGCCAGATGGCCCACGTGCAGGTGCTCACGGTCCAGCCGAGCAGTCTGACGCGAACTCTGCGGTTGACGGGAAGTGTGGCCTATAACAGCTTTCATACCACGCCGGTGATCACGCAGGTCAGCGGGCCGGTGCGCCGGATCGTAGTGGTTCCCGGACAGAGGGTGCAACAAGGCGAGCCCATGCTGTACGTGTCCAGCCCCGACTATTCCCAGCTCCGCACCAACTACCTGAAAGCCAAAGATGCGTATGCGCTGGCGCAAAAGGCCTATGCGCGCGCGCAGGACTTGTACCAGCACCATGCCATTGCGGAACAGAATCTGGAGCAGGCGGAATCAGCTGAGGTACAAGCAGGAGGGGATCTTGCGGCAGCGGGAGCCGCTCTCAAGGTGCTGGGCATCAGCGACCCCGACGCGCTGGTTAAGGCGCCTCCCAGCTTCGAGGCGGTGGTCAGAGCTCCCATTAGCGGCCAGGTGGTCGAGCAAGATGTATCGGCCGGGCAACTACTCCAGACTGGCGCCACGCAGTGCTTCATGATTTCCGACACCAGCACAGTATTCGTGCTGGTGAACGTTTATCAGAAGGACTTGCCGTTTGTGCACGTCGGCGATGCTGTCACCATTCAGACAGACAGCTATCCTGACGTCTTCCACGGCCGAATTTCGTTTCTCGCGGCGTCTTTGGATCCGAACACGCGCACCTTACAAGCGCGTATTGAAACCAGCAATCCCGGCGAAAAGCTGAAAAAAGACATGTACGTGGTCGCGACCGTGGATGCGGGCACGATCCAGAATGCTATTGCCGTGCCGGATTCCGCCGTTCTGCGCGACAGTGAAAACCAGCCCTTCGTGTATATCGGGGTATCGTCGAATCAGTTTGGAAGGCGCGCAGTCACTCTGGGCGAAAGCCTCAAAGGGCAAACGCAAATTACATCCGGATTAAGTCCCGGTGATCGCGTCATCGGAAATGGCAGCCTGTTTCTGCAGTTTGCAAACTCGCTGCAGCGTTAACGCGTCGCTACTGAAATTGGGCAGGAAAGCGTAATAAAGACATGCCGGCCGCATCTGAATGATCCATCGAATTGTACAAGCTGCGCTTCGTCAGCGGTTTCTGGTGTTGGTGCTGACAGCCTTTATGATGGCGGCCGGAATTATCTCGTTCCGGCGTATGCCGGTGGATGCTTATCCCGACCTTTCTCCTCCACAAGTTGAACTGATCACGCAATGGCCCGACCACGCTGCGGAAGAGGTGGAACGCCTGGTCACGCTTCCAATCGAACTGGAGATGAACGGGGTTCCGCATGTAGTCGTAATGAGGTCCATCTCGCTCTATGGCCTCTCGGACGTAATCCTCACCTTTGAAGACAATACCAACGACTACTTTGCACGGCAGATCGTCTTCGAACGAATAGCGCAAGCCAATCTGCCCACGGGGGTGACGCCGACCATGGCTCCCCTGTTCAGCCCCAGCGGCCTGGTGTACCGCTATGTGCTGCAAAGTCCCGACCGTAGCCCGCAGGAGTTGAAGACAATTGAGGATTGGGTGGTGGAGCGGGCTTATCGCTCCGTACATGGCGTGGCCGATGACTCCGGCTTCGGCGGTACCGTAATGCAATACCAGGTACTGCTCGACCCGGCGCGAATCTATGGATACCACCTGACAGTTCCGCAGGTTATGGCGGCGTTGGCCGCGAATAATGCCAATGCGGGCGGCGGCTTCTACTCCCAGGGCGGGCAATTTTATTATGTGCGCGGGATTGGACTGGTACGCAACACCAGCGATATTGGGAACATTGTGGTCGGCAGCAACAACGGCGTACCCATCCGCATTAAAGACGTTGGCGAGGTGGCGATCGGTCATGCCCCACGGCTAGGTGAATTCGGATATGAGAAGGACGACGATGCGGTCGAGGGCGTCATCCTCATGCTTCGCGGGGAGCAGACCCAGAACGTTCTCAAAGGTGTGGAAGCTAAGACGGACGAATTGAATCGGAATGTTCTGCCGCCGGACGTAAAGATCCACCCTTACTACGATCGCAGCGAGTTGGTAAAGCTGACCACGGATACGGTGGAGACCAACCTGCTTCGCGGCATGGTGCTGGTGCTGATCGTACTGATTTTCTTCCTGGTCAGTTTTCGTGCGGCCATCATCGTGGCGCTCACCATTCCACTCTCTCTTTTATTCGCCTTCATTGTTCTGCACGCGCACGACGGAGCCGCCAACCTGCTTTCCATTGGCGCAATCGATTTCGGCATCATCATCGATGGCACGGTAGTCATGGTCGAAAACATCTACCGTGAACTAGGGCTGAGAGAAGGGCAAAGCTATAAGCTGCACGAAGTTATTCTTATCGCCGCCAAAGACGTAGATCGGCCGATCTTCTATTCGGTGGCAGTTATCCTGGCCGGATATCTGCCGATCTATGCGCTCAGCGGGCCCTCAGCGAAGTTGTTCCATCCCATGGCCGAGACCATGTCGTTCGCATTGATAGGCGCGTTGATCCTTACGCTGACGCTGGTTCCGGTCCTGGCCTCGTACTGGTTCAAGAAAGGCGTTCGCGAGCAACCCAATCGCGCCTACGAGTGGATGAAGCGTAAGTATGCGACGCAGTTGGATTGGGCGCTGGCGCGCCCCAAACTGACCATCTTTATTGCGGCGGCGATTTTCGGGGCCACCCTGCTGCTGGTCCCGTTTATCGGCGGCGAGTTTATGCCCCACCTCGATGAAGGCGCGCTTTGGGTACGCGCCACCATGCCTTACACGATTTCCTTTGAGGAGGCCAGCAGCATCGCTCCTCAAATACGCGCCATTCTGATGTCGTATCCACAAGTCACGGTGGTAGGTTCAGAGCTGGGGCGGCCAGATGACGGAACTGACCCCACTGGCTTTTTTAATTGCGAGTTCTATGTGGGGTTGAAGCCTTACAAGGACAAGGCCTGGAGTGGCAATATCGATACCAAGCCGAAGTTGATTGAATCGATCAACCAGAAGCTAAGTGCGTTCCCCGGGATCATCTTTAACTACACCCAGCCTGCCGAAGATGCCGTTGACGAGGCACTGACGGGATTGAAAAGTTCGTTGGCAGTCAAGATTTATGGGAGCGATTTGAACGTGCTCCAGGACAAGGCCGTCCAGATCAAGAATGCGCTAGCCAAGGTCCCGGGGTTTACCGATTTGACGGTAGTGCGCGAACTCGGCCAACCGAGTTTGCTGGTCGATGTGGATCGCGACCGAATTGCACGCTACGGAATCAACGTCGCGGATGTGGAAGCGGTGATTTCCGCGGCGGTGGGCGGACAGGCCGTGACCCAGGTTATTCAGGGAGAGAAGCTGTTCGATCTGGTGGTTCGCATGCAGCCTCAATTCCGCAGCAGTGCGCACGAAATCGGCGAGCTATTGGTGGGCACCCCCGATGGGAAGCAGATTCCCCTGAACCAACTTGCCGACATCCGGCAGGGAAGCGGCGCATCGTTCATCTATCGCGAGAACAACTCCCGCTATATCGGGGTGCAATACAGCATTGAAGGACGCGATCTGGAGCGCGCGGTGCGCGACGGCCAGAAAGCGGTCGATCAAGCCGTCACTCTGCCTCAGGGCTACTGGCTGAATTGGGGCGGTGAGTACAGCCAATTCCTGGAGGCCAAGGCCCAGCTTACATTGATTGGTCCACTCGCGGTGGTAATCATTTTCATGATCCTGTTCGCGCTGTATGGAAACTTTAAATTTCCTGTCACCATTGCCCTGGGCGTGATTATGACTGAGCCGGTGGGCGCGCTCATAGCGCTGAAGCTCACGCATACGCCCTTCAGCGTTTCCTCGGTTCTGGGTTTGCTGGCGCTATTAGGTGTGTCGGTTGAAACGGCAGTGATTCTGGTTTCCTACATCAACAAGCTTCGCCTGGAAGGAATGGACATCCCCACGGCAACCCGGGAGGCCTCACTGCTGCGGCTCCGTCCGATCATGATGACGGCACTGGTCGCATGCCTGGGGCTGCTTCCCGCCGCACTGGCCACCGGAATCGGCTCCGATACCCAGAAACCCTTCGCCATTGTCATCGTGGCCGGTTTGATCTCCCGGCTTTTCATCGGATTCTTCGTCAATCCGGTGTTGTACCAGATGGTTGCCCGGGAAGGGGATGTCCTTCAGGTATAGCACCGAGACTTGCCATTACTAATCCGTGGGTCTCGTTCCGATTACGCCCAGTTGCCGACAAACCGATATCGAATCGGGCTCATCGCAGCGACGGCGTTCCTGTTGGGATTGGGAGTTCAGGATCTGCCGACCACTACCCAAGGAAGAACGAGCACAAGCGTTCGGCGACTGAGACAAAACTAGCGTGATTGCTCCCACGGAAGCGGAGCAAGCTCGCTTGTCCGTGTCGGCAAATCCTCAGGCGCTGCGACTGTATGCGCAGGGCGTCGAGAAGCTGCAGAACTTTGATCCCCTGAGCGCTCGCGATCTGCTGCAGCAAGCGGTGACCGTCGATCCCGGCTACGCTCTGGCGCAATCGGCCCTGGCCGAAGCCTGGATGATGCTGGGCTACGATCAGCGGGCCGCCGAATCGGCCCAGGCTGCTTTTGGTCTGTCGGGCAAACTTGCCTTGGAGCAGAAGCTGCTGAGTACCGCGTCCCGCGATTGACCGACATGGCGCAAATCGAAGTCGTGCTTGTCGATGGTAAGGACCTGCCTTCGGTGCGGTACCTATCTTGGGGCCTCAAGCTGTAGACAACGCCGCAACCTTCATCAACGCAACCAGTACCTCCCGATCCACCCTGTTAAATTGGAGCTGGAGAACACCACATGACGTCACACTTACGTTCGTTTGTTGGCCCTACGAGACATCTTGCTCTCTTGGGCGCAGCGGTTATGGCTGTCTTTTGCATTGCGGTCCACTCCCAGACTCTATCGAATGAAGCGCGTGTGGAGGAGTACTTTCAGAGCATCCGAACTAACCCAAACGAAGTGATGGCTTTTCTGCGCGAGATGCCGAAAGGGGGCGACCTGCACAACCATCTGCTCGGCGCAATCTATGCGGAATCGTTCATTGCATGGGCGGCGGAGAAGGGCCTCTGCGTGGATCCGACCAGCTTTTATCTCAGTGAGCCGCCTTGTGGTGGCGCAAAAGGTACGCTGCCCGCACGCAATGCGCTTACCGACCGTTTCCTATATCGCGACATGGTCGATGCCTATTCGATGCGCAAGTGGGAGCTCTCCGGCCTGTCTGGACACGACCATTTCTTTGATACATTCGACAAGTTCATTGTGGCCAGCTACGGCAACACCGGCAAGATGCTGGCTGAAACGGCGGCTCGTGCGGCGTCGCAACGTGAGGTTTACCAGGAGTTGATGCATGCTCCGGCCTTTCCGGAGACTCTGGCTTTGGCGAATCGAACCGGCTGGGACGACGACCTGGCTCGGCAGCGCGAGAAAGTCCTGGCCAACGGCATGGCTCCGCTGGTGGCCGCGGCCCGCAAAGAAATGGACGAGGCAGAGACTACCCGTAATTCCATCCTTCGCTGTACTACTCCTCAGCCGGACCCCGGATGCAAGATCACGCAACGCTATCAGTACATGGCATTGCGGGGAGTCCCTAAGGAACTCGTTTTTACACAAATGGTACTAGGATTCGAGCTGGCCAACGCCGATCCACGCTTTGTCGGCATCAATCTGGTTCAGCCGGAGGAGTGGTATGTTGCCCGGCGGGACTTCGCCTTGCATATGCGGATGCTGCAATACCTGCACGGCGTTTATCCCAAGGTGCATATCGCGCTTCATGCGGGTGAGCTGGCACAGGGGATGGTAACGCCGGAAGAGTTGACCTTTCACATTCGCTCATCGGTAGAGACCGGACACGCCCAACGCATTGGGCATGGAATGGACGTCATGTATGAAGATCGGCCCTATGAACTGCTTCGCGAGCTGGCGCAACGTGACGTAATGATTGAAATCTGCTTGACCAGCAACGCGACAATTCTTGGTATCGAAGGCAAGCGCCATCCGCTGGGGGAGTATATTCGCGCGGGAGTCCCGGTTGCCCTGGCGACGGATGACGAAGGCGTCTCGCGCTCGGACATGACGCAGGAATATCTTCGCGGTGTGCTCGACCAGGGCCTGAGTTACTCCCAACTAAAGAGGATGGCGCGCAATAGCCTGGAGTACGCATTCATTCCTGGCGCGAGCTTGTGGACTGACGGACGAAACTTCACCCCGGTTCAGCAATGCGCAGCAGACGTTGAGACACCCCAAACTCCATCACCACGCTGCGCCGATTTCCTCAAGAAGAGCGAGAAGGCGAATTTGCAATGGATATTGGAGTCGCAGCTGTTCAGCTTCGAATCGCAGCCCCGGTCTTCCTTGGGCGCAAGTTCGATTCCCCTTAGTCAATAGCAGGCCGTCCTCGTTTACGGCTTTTGAAAAGAGCCGCAATGAAGCCTGCATGGAAGAGTAGTACTGATCCTGGATTGCCTCATTCTCAATCGATCCGTCCCGTTGCAATTGTTTGCTGGTTTGCAGCCTAAGGTGGTGAGTTAATCAGAACGTCCTTAAGGCCCCACTGCCGGATCCAGGTCGAGCACCCAATCCGGATTGCCGTCCTGATTGTTGCCGGGCGTCGAAAAGTTGTGGCTGCCCGTGTTGTGGAACGGCGATCCGCTGATCGCGAGGAACGCTCCGCTCGACGGATCGTACCACCGCGCCCGCGTGAGACCGGAAAATACTCCCAGGTCGACCGTCAGCGTGGTAGCTTGCGGGCAGTAGGTCAGCGCGTGTGATCCCGGGATCCACGCCGTCGTGCAGTAGGTGGCCCTAGTCAGATTTGCATTGCTGCCATCGTAGGTTCCGTAGCCCGAGGTGACTACCTGATGGGTTGTATCGGGCACCAGTTCCTGCCAGGGCAGCGTGGCGAACAGCCCGTTGATGTACTTGATCTCGCGTGCACCTGGGCTGGTAAGGAATAATTGCCATCCCGGCGGAAACAGCCACGTGTAGTGGCTGCCGTATAGTTGACCTGCGCCACCGCTGGTCAGTGTCCAATAGGCTTCTTCGCGCAGGACATACGCTCCCGCCGGCCCGGGCAGCTCGCCTGTATTGTTCTCATATTCGTAGTTGGCCTCGGTCAGAAATAGCGGTATAACCGGCGTGCTGGAGTAGGCCTGCACGAAGCAATCATAGGTTTCGTAGTAGGTGTAGCAGGCATCCATGGTCAGCACGTTGTCCAGAGTAGTGTCCTGGTTGGAGTAGCTGAAGTCGTAGTTCAGCTCGATAGTTTGCAGATGGTTGGGATCGGCGCTGGCGATTCCCAGCATCACCTGGTGTACCAGATTATTGTCGGACGGGCTAGTAGACCAGCTTTGAAAATCGTTGCCGCTATGCCAGACGATATTGGCAAAACTACGGTAGCGATTCCCCAGATAGGCTCCATAGTTATAGGCCTTCACCGGTCCGTTATTCTCCAGCGTCCCCAGCCATCCACCGGTCTCGATCGGATCAAGAACAACATTGAGGTTAGAGTTTGCTGCCAGATGAATCAGCGCATCGAGTTCCGCGAAATAGGCGGGGTTGGGAGTTGACAGGTCGTAGTTGGAAGGGTTGGTGCCGCTGGTGAACGGAGGCGTGCCACTGTACGACGTACCGTTGCCGTTTCCGCCTGTGTAGCTGGTGCAAAGCGCGTCCACCAGGATGGAGTTGAACCCCAGGGTCTGCCGGTTCGCCATATAGCCCGACATTTGTTGCGGCGTCAGGTTAACGATCATCGACTGCGGCGAGTCGCCCATGAGCAGGAACGGCACGCCGTTGCTATCGGTCAGATAGCGGCCGTTGGCGCTGGCTTTGAGCGGATAGACCGGCGCCAGCGGTCGGCGCGCTAGTGTCTGTCCGGCAAGGGTCGCGCACGTCACGGTGATTGCCAAAAGCAGCAAAGCAGCGCTTCGCGTCAAGCCTATTCCAACCAGACGACGGGAGTACCGACTATGTTTGTTATCGATCGGGCGCGCCATAAAGCAACTCCTTGGACCAGCCAAGTATACGTCCCGCGATTCAGGCCGTCGCTGATAATCCGCATTACGTAGATAATCGTTGACCTATGGTTTTCGATCACCCTTTGCGGGGCATGCTCCGTCATGTTACCGTCGCTGGTTGGTGGTTCCGTAGCCACGCCAAACGAGCAGTCGGACGCGAACCTCGGGCACCACATGGAGGCGATCTTGGTGAGAAATGTCTTCGGCGCAATTATTTTCTGCGTAGCAGCCGGTGCCTTCCTTGTAGCTCAAGCGCAGCCGCAATCCCAGACCGGAGCACCGCCAACGCCGCAACAGATGATGGGCTACTTCGCCGGCGACTGGAAATTGACGGGCACGGCGAAGATCAGCCCCAACGGTCCCAGCACTCCGTACTCGGCAACCGAGCACGGCGAGTGGCTCCCCGGCGGATACTTCCTTGAGATTCGTTCTGTAAGCCATGGTCCGGTGGGCGATGTGCACAGCGTGCGCATGCTGGAATATAACCCCGGCAAGAACATTTATACCTACAACGCCTACAACAGCCTGGGCGAGCACCAAATCGGCGTCTGCAAGGTACAAGGTGGCACCTGGGTGTGGAGCGCCGACGAGAGGCTGAACGGCATCACTACCGAAGGACGATATACCGTCAATCTGACGTTGCCTGACGCTTATAACTTCAAGTCGGAAGTGCGCAAGCCGGGCGGTGGATGGGCCACCGTCATGGAAGGCACGGCTGCGCGAGTGCCGCCGCCCTCACAATAATTGGGTTGCCCGGCATGTTGGTCTACAGCTTGTTGAGGTAATCGACGATATCGGGCGCTGTCCAGTTCGTGGCGCCGATAAACTTGCGCACGATCTTGCCGTTGCGGTCGATGATGAAGGTCTCAGGAAACTTGAAGGTGCCGTAGAGCTCGTTCTTATGTTGGGTGTCGCGGACGGCCAGCAGGTCGACCCCGTGATCGTGGATAAACTGCCGGAAGGCCGCATCGTCCGCATCCTCGCTGACGGCGAGGATGGTCACCTTGTTGCCCAGCTCTTTGTGTAGCTGCACCAGCGAGGGCATCTCCTCGACACACGGCGGGCACCACGTCGCCCAGAAGTTCAGCACAACCGGCTTGCCGCGAAGCTGGTCGAGCGAGACGGTTTGCTGCGCGTCGGCGACGGTGAAATCGGGAGCCATGTTGCCAATGCGCGGAGGATGCGAACCGGTGTTGCAACTTGCCAGCAGCAAAACCAGACAGAACAGTGCGGTGCACGGGGCGAAACGCTTCACACTCTTATAATAATGGATGAGGAGCGTTGGTTTGCGCGGCGGAGCGAATCAGCGATACCACGAAAGGTGCACCGCATCAGCCAGAGTTATGGACCCGGCGATCAATCCTGAGGTGTCGGTCATCGTTCCGGCACGCAATGAAGAGGCGTGCCTCGCCGGCTGCCTGCGGTCGCTGGTCGGGCAACATGGGCCTGCGTACGAAGTGATCGTTGTCGACGATCACTCGACCGATGCCACACGCGCGATCGCCGAACGCTTTCCCGTGAGGGTGATCGCGGCGGAGGCGCTGCCCTCCGGCTGGAGCGGCAAGTGCAACGCGGCCTTCGCCGGAGCACGCAGCGCAAAAGGGAAGTGGCTGCTGTTCACCGACGCCGATACGAAGCACGCGCCCGCGTCGATCGCGTGCGGGTTGCGAGAGGCCATTGCGAGCGGGGCCGCGTTGCTCTCCTATTCTCCGAAACAGGAGGTGCAGGGCTTCTGGGAGCGCGTGCTGATGCCGGTGATTTTCGCCGAGTTGGCGGCCACATACCGGCCCGCAGACGTTTGCAATCCCGCGTTGCCTGCGGCTGCGGCGAATGGGCAGTATCTGCTGATCCGGCGCGATGCCTATGAGGCGATCGGCGGACATGCGGCCGTCGCCGCCAACATCCTGGAAGATGTTGCGTTGGCGAAGCGCGCCAAGCAGGCCGGCTACAGGTTGCAATTCGGCTGGTCGGATGTGGTCTCGACCCGCATGTATCGCAGCTTCCCGCTGATGTGGGAGGGCTGGACGAAAAACCTGGCACTGCTTTTTCCGCATCCGCGCGCACTGGCCCTCAGCCGGTTCTTCGAATTTCTGGCGATTGCAGGCTCGGTGGGAGTGGCTGCGTGGAAAGCAGCAACGGGCGAAATAACGGGCGCCGCCATTGGCGCCGGGCTGGCGATGGTTTTCTGGGCCGCATTCTTGCAAACGCATTCGCCGCGCGCATTTCGGTTGGCGGTCGAACGCATTGAGCGTCCTAGGTCTGCCGCTTTTCGCGTTGCTTTTGCTCAACTCCGACATCTCTCATAAACGGGGATTGGTGTTTTGGAAGGGCAGGAGGTACGGTGTCGGCATCGGGGCTTCCGCGACCCCAGGTTCGTATCAGGGCACGACTTCAGTCGTGCCGAACGCGTTCGAAAGGGAATCACGGCTTTAGCCGCGGAAAGAAACGTCAGGGGCTAAACCCACCAATCTATGGTCTATCTAACCCGCAAATGTGAATTCTCCGCATCGCATTACTATCACAACCCGGAATTCACGGAAGAAGAGAACCGCCGCGTCTTCGGCAAGTGTGCCAACCTTAACGGCCATGGGCACAACTATACGTTGGAAGTCACCGTGAAGGGCGAGGTCGATCCTACGACGGGGTTTGTCGTAGATCTCAAGGAGTTGAAGGACATCTTGAATCGCGAGGTGGTCGATGCGCTGGATCATCGCCATCTGAATAAAGAGGTCCCCGAGTTTGCGAATCAGGTACCGACGACAGAGAACCTGGCGATAGCCATCTGGAACCGTCTCGGGAGTCATCTACGCCGCGCCAAGCTGCATCGGGTGCGTGTTTACGAATTGCCCGATCTCTTCGTCGACTTCTACGGTGAAGCATGAAGGCGCATCTGACCCGGCGCTACATCTTCTCGGCTTCGCACCGGCTGCACTCCGACGAACTGACCGATGAGCAGAATGTTGCAGTCTACGGCAAGTGCAATAATCCTTATGGGCACGGGCATAACTATGCTCTGGAAGTCACGGTTAGCGGGCAGGTCGATGCGAAGACCGGAATGGTCTGCAATCTGGTCGATCTGGATGAGGCGGTGGGGCAACAAGTGCTGGAGCGATTCGATCATGTGAACCTGAATTTGTGCCGGGAGTTTGCCACGGCGGTGCCGACGACGGAAAACTTGAGCGAGGTTATATTCCACATTTTGAAACAAAACCTTAATGCGGCTCATCTAGAAAAGGTAAGGTTGGAAGAGACCGCGATGAATAGCTTTGAATACTGCGGCGGTTAGCAATTGGCATTTAGCCATTAGCCAAAGCACAGCCGCGAGCGTCGCAATGGTTTGAACGAATGCTAGCGCCCGAATTTTCCAAATGGCTCGATTACGCGTATGCGGCCGTCGCAGAGAGGAGGATGACCGGCTGCGCTTGCGACTCTGACGTTGCATGGCCCGGGTACATGGGCACAAGGTACCCAGACAGGCGCGTCCTCCTAGTTGGCGCAATCCACCACGCGAAGGTTCTCAACGCGAGCGGCCTGTTGTCAATCGTGCCGTGCGTCAAGGCGTGGGCTGCAAATCGCACGAAAGCATGTGACGCGGAAGCGCTTGACCGGAGCTATCTCTCGGTTGTGGAGAAAGCCTATCTGGAAGCGATTCCAGGCTTTATTTGCTGGAAAGAACCTAGCGGCGCGAGCAGACGCGGTGCCGTTTGGTCGAACTTCGAGAAAATCCTCGATGCATTGGGTCTTTCGTTCGAGGACGTCGCGTTCACGAATCTTGCGAAATGCGCATTGCCGGCGGGGACCAGGCAGAGCGAGGAGACACGTCGTATTCGTGCTCACGAGTGCGCATGGCCGCTCGCGAGGCTGATCGATAAGATCGACCCGCTTTACGTGGTCATCGCCAAGGACAACAAAGTTGTAAACCGAATCGTAGGCATACCGACGAGCGATCGGATCCGTCGATGTCACAACCGAACGTTCGTGGCATCGGGTGTACGGCTTTCGGAGTGGCTGCCCAAAGACGCGACGCGCTATAAAAAGCTAATTGCTAATTGCTAGTTGCTAATCATGAAAGACACCATTGAGACCCCGACTCTAACCAGCGCCAGCTTTGAAGAGCTCGCGCGCGAGATGCTGGTGCGTATGGGCGACGACCCCGACCGCGACGGGCTGCGCCGCACCCCGGAACGCTACGCCAAGGCCCTGCAGGACCTCACTAAAGGCTACCGTGAAGACCCCGAGCAGATCATCCGCGGTGCACTATTCGAAGTCGATTACGACGAGATGGTCATCGTGAAAGACATCGAAATGTTCAGCCTGTGCGAGCATCACGTGCTGCCGTTCTTCGGCAAGGTGCACATCGCCTATATTCCTAAAGGGCGGGTCATTGGCCTCAGCAAAGTCGCGCGGCTGGTGGAAGTTTTTGCGCGCCGCTTGCAGGTGCAGGAGCGCCTCACCGTTCAGATCGCCGAGACCATCCAGAAAGTCCTGCAGCCGCTCGGCGTCGGCGTGGTGATTGAGGCGCGGCATCTCTGCATGATGATGCGCGGCGTCGAGAAACAGCATTCCGCGACCGTAACTTCGTCCATGCTGGGCGCATTCCGCGCGCAACAGACGCGGCAGGAATTCCTCTCGCTGATCCACGCCAAGAACGGCAACGGGATCTAAGTCGATGCCGGCGAAGAAAGGCGCGCTCGCCTGGAACTTCCAGCCCTCAACGCCAAACGGGACGACTCTCCGGTAAAGTTGCCGTCATCACCGGGGCGAGCAGCGGTATCGGCTTTGCCATTGCGCAGGCTTTAGCGGCCGAGAATTGCAACCTTGTCATCACCGGGCGAAATGAGCAAAAGCTTGGTTCTGCGGCACTGAATATCTCCAAAGATGGAAACCCCGCTGTCATATTGCCCAAGGTGTGTGATGTGCGCGATCCCCGTGCAGTCCAAGAGCTATTTCGGATCGTCGAGGCGAGGTTCGGGAATCTCGATATCCTGGTCAATAACGCCGGAATCAGCCAGCCGCCGACACCGCTGGAGCAGACCTCGCTCGAGATGTGGCGCGACCAGATCGATACCAACCTCACCAGCGTGTTTCTCTGCACGCGCGCGGCGCTGCCGCTTATGAAGTCAGGGGCGACGATCATCAACAACCTGTCGGCTGCGGCCAAGCAGGTTTTTCCCAATTTCTACGGCTATACAGCGGCGAAAACCGGTGCTTTGGGGTTCACGCTATCGCTGCGTGCGGAAATGATGGCGCGCGGCATTCGTGTGACGGCCCTGATGCCCGGCGCAACCGCGACAGACATTTGGCAGCAGATCATGCCCAACGCGCCCTTCCACCACATGATCAAGCCGGAGAGCATTGCCGAGGCCGTACTTTACGCCGTGCTGCTCCCGCCCGAGGCGAACCTCTCGGAAGTCATCGTTACACCTCTGCTCGGCGCAGTTTAGTGTGTTTCACCACGGACGCACGGAATTCACGGAACTCTTCGCTTCTTAAGCCCAAGCAACATCCAGGACGTTCCAACACACACGCGGCCGTCAACAATTCCGATGACTTCCGTGCTTCCGTGTGAACCTTACAGCCCGTAATGATAGCGTCTGGTGCGGGAAGGGAAGAGCTTGACTAGAAAAACTCCGGCGATGAATCCTCCGACGTGGGCCCAGAAGGCGATGCCGCTGGCATTGCTCCCATGCGCCGCGATTGAGGTCGCGGCCCCACTAAGAAATTGCGCGACAAACCAATAGCCGAGCACGATCCACGCCGGCAGCCACATGAAAAACACGAAGAAGAGCGGCACCAGCGTCAGCACGCGTGCACGCGGATAGAGGACGAAGTACGCTCCCATCACGCCGGCAATCGCGCCACTGGCGCCCACACTCGGTATCGTCGATCCGATATTGAACAGCGTGTGCAGCACCGCTGCTGCAATCCCGCTCAAGAAATAGAACAGGAGATATCGGGTGTGGCCGAGATAGTCTTCGACATTGTCGCCGAAAATCCACAGCGCCCACATGTTGAAGATCAGGTGCAGCCACGAGGCGTGCAGAAACATGGCGGTGAAGATGGGCACGATGGCCGCAACTGCCGAGACATACTGTGTGCCCAGGCCGGAGATGAGGTTCCAGGGCACATATCCATGGTTCAACAGGACGACGGTGAAGCGCGCCGGCACCATGCCAAAGGCGAAGACCAGCCCCTGCCGCGCATTGCTGTTCAGCGACACCTCGAACAGAAACGCCAGGGTGTTGAGCGCGATCAGCGTGTAGTTAATGTAGGGCGTGCTGATCCGCGGTGCGTCGTCTTTGAGTGGGATCATGGGACTACGGCTGGTGTGCGGATTCTAGCCCAGGCGCCTAATTATTAGCTTCCTTGACGACTAGCCTTTCACCCTCCACGATAGCAGAGGATGCCGCTCAACGCAGTGATGCTCGTGGACAAGCCCGCGGGATGGACCTCGCACGATGTCGTGGCCAAGGTCCGCCGCATCGTAGGCGAGCGCTCGGTCGGCCATTTGGGCACGCTCGATCCTCTGGCGACCGGAGTCTTGCCGCTGGTCCTCGGGCGCATGACCAGGCTCTGCCAGTTCTATACCGGCTCGGAGAAAGCCTACGAGGGAGCCATCCGTCTCGGGGTCGCGACTGACACCTACGATGCCGACGGCGAAGCCGGTGGGCGAGCCGCAGCCAGTTCAAGTAACACTTGAACAAGTGATCGCTGCCACCGCGCCCTTGCTCGGCCCGATTCAGCAAGTTCCGCCGCCGTTTTCGGCCAAGAAAATCCAGGGCGTTCCCGCGTACAAGCTGGCCCGCAAGAAGCAAGAGGTGGAGCTTCAGCCGGTGGACGTTGAGGTGAAGGAGTTCACCATTTGCAGTCTCGAAGGCGAAATGCTGGAGTTCCGTTGCCGCGTCTCGTCCGGGACGTACGTTCGCAGCCTGGCGCATGAGCTCGGCCAGAAGCTTGGCACCGGCGCCTATCTGGCCAGTTTGCGGCGAACCGCGGTCGCGGAGTTCGCGATCGAGCAGGCCCACACGCTGGAGGACATTGCCCAAGCCGCAGCGCAGGACCGGCTCGATGACTTGCTGGTGCATCCGCGCCGCGTCTTGCCGCACATTCCATCCGTCACCGCAACGGAGGAAGATGTCGCGAAGATTCGGCACGGCCGCACGGTCAATCTGCCGGAGATGTCGCGCTCGCCCTGGGTGAAGGTCTTCGCCGGCCAGTCGGAACTCGTGTGCCTGGCGCGCCGGGTGGCCGGGACGCTGTTCCATCCCAAGGTGGTGCTGATTTGAGGGCCGGCGGACAACGAGCGGTTCTGATGTACGATTCAGGTATGCGAATCACCATTACGCTGGACAAGGAGACTGTATCCATTCTCGACCAGTACGCCCATGCGAACGGCGTTTCGCGGGCTAGCGGCGCCGCTCTGCTCGTAAAACGCGGACTCCACCCGCCGCGGATCAAGTACAAGGATGGGTGGCCGGTACTTGATCTGCCCAGACCGCGCCGGACAATCACGACCGAGTTCGTGAAGTCGCTTGAGGACGAGTGGTGAAAACGCTCTGGAGTATGCTCACAGGGGTGTCGCTCCTGCTTGTAGCAACCGTCTCGCTCAGCGCAGGCAAGTACCCGCCCGATAGGTCCCAGACCGGAGTCCTGCGCTTTCCACAACTAGGCGGTGATGTACGCATTGAGGCGAGGATCGTTTCCCATGCCTTGCCGGAAGCTATCTTCACGGCAGTGCAGTCCAACAGGGTTCTCCTGCGGACGACTTTGGGTTCAGGAGACCTGAATCCTAAGTACATCGATTTGGGTTCTGGTGCTGACCCGTTTCCAATCATCCGCTTCAAGGCGGTGAGCCTGTCGGGTATGCAAGCGCCGCTGGTGTTCTTGGCGGCGATGGACGCGGGGGCGTCAGATTGTTCTTACTGGGGAAGCGTCGTCGGCGAGGTGGGCGGCGAACTGCGGGTCATTTCACCCACGCTCCCGCTGGTCAACGCCGAGGGCGGTTATGCACTAATGCAGTCCTCGGAGGGCAAACCAGAACTTGTCGCATGGAACTTTATCTGGGCGAAGAACGAAGCGCATGTTGATCCTCATGCCTACTGGGTCAAAGTGTATCGATTCGATTCGCTCACGGGAAGCTTCGTACTGAAACAGAATTACGTCGTCCCGAAAGGTGGGCCAGAGATCACATTTCCGAACCTGTTAGCCCAAATCCCCGACTTCACCTGCTAAGCAGGTTACGTCCGGCGTTCCATCCCAACTCGGCTATCTTCATCCTTAGTCCGTCTCGCGCCAACGCTTCATCAGTCCATTGCTGGGCAGCGTTTCGTCCAGCAGTTTGCGGGCTGTCTCCGCTCCCGCAACCGGCAGGCCGCGCGGGTCCAGCAGGCCAATCTGAACCAGCAGCGAGGCCTGATCCCAGTAGATATGCTCGTGCGCTACTTTGTCGCCTTCGAACTTGACGATGGCGACCGTCGGGATCTCCACTGCGCGGCCGGTCGGGGGAATGCCCGGCAGCAGCCAATCCATCTCCGTGGTATGGGTGAAGTACACGATGAATTCGTCCACGATCGTGTCCGCGCCAACGGTGCGACTGATCGGCTGGAGACGGAAGTCAGGCGGGTTCACCGGTATGAAGTATCGGGCGTAGAAGCGCTTCAACTGTTGCTGTCCCACGCCGCCGGTCATGGTTGGCACATGATTCACGTAAGGCTGGGGAACCATGGTGGCCATCGTGGCATCAGCGTCGCGCGTCTCAAACTCGCAGCGGCAATGTTCCTCCCAAAGGGCAACTAAGTCCGGGCTCGACATGCGTAGGGCTCCTTAAACTACAGCGGAGAACGGCAACGTCCGATAACAGATATTATGTTAACTCAACTAAAACCCCGCCGGAAATGAGGTCGTCCTAGGCCGTCGCCGTCAGTAACTGCTCCAGGTCCTCCCTGAACCGTCTTAGCGCTTGCAGCCGTTCGGGCGTGGCCTCCACCACTTCCGACTTCGCCTGGAAGACCTGCCGGCCATCTTTTTCCACCAACACGCCCAGCACTTCTCCCATGCGCCAACCGGCCGCGCCAATCATCTGTAGCCCGTTCGGGGTTGATTGCAGAAGCGCGATGCAACCGTCGCGAATGACGCCCACCGCAGTGGGATAACGCTCGAAGGTTTGCAGCTCGAAGCCGGCGAGGTAGATGCGCTGCAGTTGCTCGGCAGGATCCATAAAACAGCAGTCAGCAATTAGCAAGAACCTTCGCGACCCAGCATCATCGCACGAGCAAGTCAACTGGCCTCGCGGCGCCCTTACTGATTGCTAGTTGCTAATTGCTGCCTTCCTCACATCTTGTAGCGCCCCAGGTCGTCCTCGCCCAGGTTCTCCAGCCATTTGCGCAGCTCCTCGGCCGAGGCGCGGTCGCTGACATTGCCTGCGACCTTGCTGTTCTTCAGCACCTCGTCGTCCACAAAGATGGGACAATCCATGCGCAGCGCCAGCGCCAGTGCGTCCGACGGCCGCGAGTCCAGGCTGATGCTCTGCCCGTCGCGCTCCAGCCAGATCACGGCGAAAAACGTGTCCTCGCGCAGCTCGGTCACGACCACCTTGCGTACCGTCGCTTCCAGCCCGATCAGCAGGTTCTTCAGCAGGTCGTGCGTCATGGGCCGCGGCGTGGTGACCTTCTCGATCTCCAGCGCGATGGCGTTGGCCTCGTACGCGCCCACCCAAATGGGCAGCACCGTACCGCTGGCCTGGTCCTTCAGCACCACGATAGGCATGTTGGTCATCGGGTCCGGCATCAATCCGCTGATTTTCATTTCGACTTCCATCGTGGTACCTCCTGGTTCCCTTCCACTACCCGCAAAAAGCATTTCACCACAGAGACACGGAGAAAATAAATGTTAAAGGCAAATCTCTGGGTCCGAGCCTGCCCTGCGCGGAGCCGAAGCGCGTCTCGCCGACTGATTCCCCTCTGTGTCTCTGTGGTTAATCATTCCGTCATCCTGCCCAGTAAGCTATTCGGGAACACCTGCGTCACCTCGACCATTACGTAGTCTCCAATGCACGGCTCGGGCGCGCCGTTGGTGACGAAGTTGAGCGTCTTGTTCTGCGAGGTGCGGCCGATGATCTGGCCGCGGGCCGTGTTCTTCCCTTCCACCATTACTTCCAATGTCTGCCCTAAGTGCCTCTTGTAGCGCTCCCTTTGGATCTCGCGCTGGTGCTCCTGAAGAATTTGCAAGCGCCGCGATTTCTCCTCCTCCGCTATCGAGTCCGCGTACTGCAACGCGGGCGTGTTCGGGCGCGGCGAATACTTGAACGAGAACACCCCGTCGTAACCGACCTCGTCGAGCAGGCCCAGCGTCTCCGCAAACTCGGCCTCAGTCTCGCCTGGGAAACCAACAATCACATCGGTCGTGATGCTGATTTCTTTATTCCGCGTCGCCCTCATCCACGCGATGCGCTCCAGATACTGCTCTCGCGTGTACTCGCGAAACATCGAGCTCAGCACCCGCGACGAACCGCTCTGTACCGGCAGATGCACGTGATCGCACAGCGCCGGCACCGCGTCGATCGCGTCCACAATGTCTTTGGTGAAATCGCGCGGATGCGAAGTCGTGAAGCGCACGCGGCGAATCCCCGCCAGCTCGCCAATCGAGGAAAGCAATTCCGCAAAGCTCCTCTTTCCAATCGGATCGCGATAGGAGTTCACGTTTTGCCCGAGCAGTTGGACGTCGGTGTATCCGGCATCGGCCATGCGTCGCGCTTCGTCCAGCACCGATTGCGACGTCCGGCTGCGCTCCTTGCCGCGCGTGTACGGCACCACACAATAGGCACAGAATTTGTCGCAGCCCTCGATGATGGTGATGTATCCGCGATGCGGATTGCTGCGCGCGGTGAACTCGGTCTCGAAGGTCTCGTCGGTTTCGCGGTCGTCGAGCCCGGTCACGCGGCGCGCGCCCGCCTCGATCTGCACCAGCATCTCCGGCAGATTGCGATACGACGCCGAGCCGGCCACCAGCGAAACGTGCGGCGCACGCTCGAAGATGCGCTCGCCCTCCTGCTGCGCCACGCAGCCGAGCACGGCAAAGCGCTTCCCTTCCCGGTGCAGCTTCTTGAAATCGGCCAGGCGATGAAAGACCTTCTGCTCGGCCTTGTCGCGAATGGAGCAGGTGTTGTAGAAGATGAGGTCCGCGTCCTCTTCGCGCTCCACCTGCCGGTAGCCCTGCGAGATGAGCGAGCCCACGACCTTTTCGGAGTCGTGGAAGTTCATCTGGCAGCCGAAGGTCTCGATGTAAAACGTTTTCTGCGCGGAGCTCACAAACCATCCTCGGATAATCAAGTATAGCGCGGCTGAAAAGCGGCGAGCCCGAGCGTCGAGGCGAGTTCAGCCAGTGCCGAGGTTATCAGGAATTACCAAGCGCGCATCCAAGAATCTCGAACGCCATGGAGCAGGTTTTTGCCGTTTCTCCTGCTTGAGCACCGCCGAAGCGGAACGGCGTCAGGCGGACTACATGGCGTGCATTCCGGGGCAGCGGCCTGCTGCCCCTTTCTTATGTGGTGTGGCTCTGCTCAGGGCTAGCCCGCGTTCAGGCATCGCCGTCGAAGATGTGCACGGCGACGTCCCACATGTGCTGGCACTCTTTTGTCAGCCTGTCGGGCCTTTGTTTGATCTCCCTCATGTATAGTGGCAAGGCTTCTCACAGAGGAGACCGGCATGTTCCCTTCCCGACGGCAATTTTTCCAGACAGCAGCCAGCGCGGCGGCAATCGGCATGGTCCCTGAAATTGTGACCGCAGCGACGGCGTATCCGAATGAGGCCGCCGACCGAGCGGATGCGACCCCGGAGGCGATCCTCGCGCTGTTCAAGTCGCTGCCGGGGGAGTATTCCGTCAAGATCCATGCGCCGGCGGTAAACGACAAGCCCGAGTACCTCGTCCAAACCGCCAACTCCGGGAGGATGCTGTTCGTGGGCAGCGCTATCAAGACGTTTGTCCTGTGCGAGGCGCTGCGCCAGGCCGACTCACCCGACGTGGTGAAGACCATCACCACGCAACAACTCCAGCTCGACGCCGGCGTGTGGTCGGTGGACAGCGCCAGCTTCAATCCGCCCAACCTGATCGGCAAGGTCAGCCAGCGCACCGCCCTGGAAGCCATGATCCTGCACAGCGACAACACCGCCACCGACATGTGCCTGAAGCAGGCGCAGCCGGAGAAGGTGCGCCAGTTCATCGCCTCCATCGGACTGAAGAACACCCTGGTCCCCGAGAGCACGCGCAGCTTCTTCGGCTACCTGCTGGGAGCCAAGGACTACAAGACGTTTTCCTGGGACCAACTGTGCGCCGCCGCCGACAAGCCGCTCATCAACCCGCCGCTGAATACAGAGGCGACGCTGGCGTCCTCGGCTGACGATTTCGTGTCCTATTACTCGCGGGCTTTGCAGGGAGAATTCTTCCACAACCAGGAGACGCTGGGCGTCTTCCGGGAGGTCCTCTCGATCGGCGACGCGATTTGGCTGGTGCCGGTGCCACTGGGCGTCAGCGCCTTCGTCAAGGGCGGTAGCATCGATGTGGCCGGCTTCCACGCACTGTGCGTTCCCGGAGGGATGCTGTTCGACGATCGCTGGGTCTATTTCTGCCTGACGCTCAATTGGAAGGCGCCCGGGGAAACCGATCCGGCAACGGTGCAGGCCTTCGCCGCCGCATGCAGCGCCGCCCTCACCCGTGTGAAGGCAGCGCTCGGCTGTCAGGGCTAACCCGGATTTCTCACCAGTAGTAAAGCAAACACAGCGTGGCCATTTCTGCATGGCGCGAGCCCGGCTCGCCTTCAAAAGGCTTTGCGCACGAACGGGTGGAGCACCGCTTCAGCCGTGCATTCGAAGCTCATGTAAGGCGCTCGGCTTTAACGGTAGGCGTATTCTTCCGCCGTGGCCGTCAAACCTGCGCGCACCGGGCTCTGGCTCGGAAGACTCCCGCGACCGAAGCCGCTCCGGTTCTCATCCTCTTTCCGGCTTAGAAAACTGTGGTTACTTTCGTTTTGCTCAGTGCACTTCTGTTCTGGAGCCTGATCGCATCCGCTAGCTAAACTAAAGGAGCCGGAGCCATTCTCCGGATTCGCCAG
Organism: uncultured Acidobacteriaceae bacterium; assembly: GCA_963713465.1. Lineage (GTDB taxonomy): Bacteria > Acidobacteriota > Terriglobia > Terriglobales > Acidobacteriaceae > Bog-257. The sequence goes on along the minus strand of CAVQLZ010000001.1, from coordinate 138,980 downwards.
CTCTGAGCCCATCCAGTGTGCGGGCGCTGCAGTCGCTGGCCGTGTGCGGTCTTTGAAAAGACGGTTCCCTACCACGCCGGTCGAGCCGGCGCGTTTCGCAGCCGCACGTAAAGCTATGTCCACGAATGGCTTGCAAGCATGTCCTTTAGAAGCAGGACTTTACCGTGATCGCAATAGGCGATTGAAAAAGCGAGGCTTAGGTCACAGGCAAGTGCTTTGTTTTGTATACTTTGATATAAAGTCTCTGGAATCAACACCAAAAAAACGAAAGGGTTTAGGGGTATGCGATCAGAGATTCGGCAAGTTGGTTGGAATGAGAGCGGACAAGGGAGCTAAAGCGCGCAGGAGTAGATCGAGCATGTGGAGGAGAGAATATATTTTCGTATGTATTGTCTTGTTGATGGCGGTGGTGGTCAGTTGCGGCAAACCCACCGAAATCTCCAAAGCGATTAACGACCCGTCGGCCGCAGAGCCGAAGGCAAAGCCCGTTCGTAGCGACACCCAGCCTACTACTCAGCAGCAATCTCCGGTTGCGCAACCGCCAGCCCTGCCGCCTGCTCCAATCGGTCCACCCAAGATCTTGACCAAGGACCCCGAGTACAAGGCGCTAATCAAGCCTCCAGACGGGGACGAGTTCTTAAAGCTGTATAGCGCTGACTACAATGCCAAGAGTGCTGAGGTGGAAGCGAGCATCACCAAGATCAGTGACAAGGGACTGCAGGAGAAGGCGCGGCAAGATGCATGGAAAAATGTCGACAAGACTACGTTTCGGCAGCAGGCAGTGGAAACTCATGCTACCAAGCTCCGGGAATACATGGCGAAGCACCGGGATGGGTGGATTGAGGTCGGCCATTGTGACTACGACACCTCGACGGAGATGTTCCGAGTTTATTCCATACCAGCTTCGCCTTTTCAAGGGACTGACAAATTCGAGATGCATATAGATATTGCGACGATAGACGGTGTCTATAACAAGTTTCGTTCGCTGGCGGAACCCAGAATCATGGATCGAATAAACCAGGACGTTGTGGAGTATTTTGCAACCGAGGACTCCCCGGTTTACTCTCGCGAACAGGTTACTACGTTCCTGCGTCAGCAACGCTACAAGAGCTACGAATCGCGCATTCGGCTGGAGCAAATGGTTGTGATTGGCCGCGGTGACCTGGCGGATAAGGATATTGAACAAATATCTATTGTTGATTATCCAACCGAAACCGTGCTGCTGGATCTTGAGCCGCAGAGTTTTATGGCCAGTAAGCCAACCTGGTTGTATTAACAGAGGCCGCTGGCCCGGCGCCGCACGAATTCGCGGCTTTCGGATGAGCGGGAGAACATAATTCAGCTTTGGCCGGCTAGAAAGGCCATAGCGGCTGATTCGCGGGCACATGAAGCCAGCCGAAGAATTGGTGCAGGACGTAAGCAATGTCGTACGGAAAAATGGACACGAGCGGCTTGCCAAGCCACGCCCACGGCCATGGAACAATAAGCCAAATACCGAATATCCAGGAGACGATGTGGCCGTCCAGCGACTGCAGGAATCCGGGATTTAATAATAGGTAGGCGGCCACCAGGGGAAAGCTGACAATCGAGAACACGCGGGTTTCATCGGCGACAAGCGGGAGCAACAGCAGTAATCCGCATAGTACAAGCAAAAAAGGCAGAGCCGCCTTTCCCCGCTCGGCATACTTCGCTACGGCGATCCATCCCGCGCCAAACGCAGACCAGAGTACATATTGGAAGTGGAAATAAAAGAAGCCAACATACATTCTGTACCATTGCAGGAGGTAGGCTCTGCCGGAATTTACATAAATTCCATAGTGGCTGAAGATAAGAATCAGAACGATCTTTCCCAGGACTACTCCCACCAGGGAAGCTATCGTCCACCGGATGGAGTAATCGCTTCCAGTCTTCAGGGCAAATGACAGGAACAGGGCCATCAATAGCGCACCGAATGCAACCAAGCCCTGCTCGAAATGCTGCATTCCAAGTAGGACGCCGATAGGTAGAACAAGCCATAGATGCCTTCGGACCACGAGCAGCAGCAACATGAGGAACAGAGTTACCGAGTCCATTCCTACCCAGAAGTAGGCTGTCGCTGACGCCGGAATGGCCAGAAAAAGTACCAGCGCGGTGCGTGCGTTCCGCTCTTCAAACTGCGTCCAGATCAATGCGATGAAAGTACAGGTGAAAGCAATCGAGAACAGTAGGTGAAAATACAGAAATGGCCGTTCATTCTGGAGCCCCAGCGCCCAGGCCGCAAATGGGCTGAGCCAATTCCAGAAAAGATAATGGTTATAAGGTTCAGTGAAGGGGTTGCGAAATGGATTGACGGCGATGGCCCGCCAGCCATCAAGGTTTGGCATGTACCAAATGCCAGTTTTTACAAACGATATTGCTAACATCAGTGCGATGAAGCGGCTCGGCCTCGACTGATAGATGAGCTTTTCTATAATGTTGACGAAGCGGATAGGTTTTGATAGCGGCAACCTATTGGAGTTGGTTACATCAGCAGATGCCGTGGGTTGCAATGTAGGTTCCATCTTCGAATCCTGGGTGCCTTGAAACTATACACCAATGCTTCCGCTCGTCTTTTCTTCAGCACTGAGGCGGGCGTGTTTGGTGGTTTCAACGAAAATCTCCACTTTAGGCCAAAAGAAAGCCTAGAATGAGGCACCCGGTTTTATCAAGGGACATGCCGCCGGACTATGCGACAAAACTTGAGCCAGCGACTGCGAGATTTGGAACGGTGCCGGTACCTTTACGGAAAGGGCTCCGCGGCACAGGTTCAGAAGTTGCTCCGGCTTTTTCGGAATGCCAACTTTCAGGACGCCCAATCCCTGGTTCGCTTTCACGATCTGCTCCTGTTTCTGCGGGCGTTTCCGCAAAACGCCAAGGTGGTCAAGCTGACGGAGAGGCTGCTGGCCGGCATCGGCCGGCAGGTAGCGCAACTTCGGGAACACGACGCGAGCGTGGAGCTATTCGACAACGAGCAATTTTCCGGAGTCGCCAACACTCGTTATCCGCGATAGCTTCACCTATGAAGTGGCGCTCTGGCTGGCGAAGCAGCATCCGCAACAGATCAGCGTCGAGTGGGACATTGACGAGCAGGGCCGGCAGATGTCGGTCAGCTTGCCATCGGTGGTGCCGCTGCTGGCCGATGATTGCCTGGTGGAAGCGGACACGCCCTATGTGGAGTGGCTGGCCGCTGCGGCCGGCGGCCCGGAACACATTCTGCTTTGGCTACTGCAACGTTTCGAAGGATCGTCACTTTCTGTGCTGCAGAAAACCGCTGGCTACGACGCGTTGCGAATCAACATCATCTGGGAGCTAGGTGAATCGACGGCCAGCCGCACGCATGGCCGCCGCAATCCACGACAAATGTACTACCATCGCGAGCCGCTCATCCGGCGCAGCCAGGTTTCGCTGGCGGACGAGCTGAGCTCCGGCGCATTGCCGGTCCATAAGCTTTCACGCAACGACGCTGAGGACGTGCTGAACCTGGTGCGTGACGCGATCACCGTTCGCTATCGCGAACTTTGGGGCACCACGCGCGGCGATCGGGAGAGTGTGGTCGAGGCCGATGTCGGCCGCGGTGTGCAGATTTTCCTTTGGGGACTGCCACCTGACCGGCGACTACCGCTGCGCGCTTATCACGCCGGAATGACGTTGAAGAATGGAGTGCCCGTCAATTACATCGAAGGCATCTCGCTGTTCGAATGGATGGAGGTGGGCTTCAACACCTTCTACGCCTATCGCGAGGGCGAGACCGCATGGATCTATTCCAAGGTTTTGCACCTGCTGCATCAGGTTGCCGGTGTCACCTGCTTCTCCGTATATCCGTATCAACTCGGGCACGAGAATGAAGAGGCCATCAAGTCGGGCGCTTACTGGTTTTATCGCAAGCTGGGTTTTCGGCCGGGGCGTCCGGAGTTGCTGGCGCTCACCGAACGAGAAGAGGCCAAGATGGCGCGCGATTCGGCGCACCGGACCTCGGCAGCCACGTTGCGAAAGCTGGCCGCCGGCCATGTTTTCTACGAATTCGGCAAGGGCGCGCGCGGGCAGTGGGATACGTTCTCGACGCGCAACATTGGCTTCGCAGTCGAGCGATGGATGGCAAATCAGTTCCAGGGTGATCCGGAGAAGATGTCATGCGAGTGCCATCGCAGCGATGTCGCAAACTCTCAACATTAATGCTGAAACTTTGAACCCGCTCGAGCGCGCGGCCTTCAAAGATTTTGCGCCCGTGCTGTCGCTGGTGCCTGAGCTGAAACGCTGGAGCGCCGCAGAGAAAGAAGCGGTAATAGAGATCATCCGCGCGAAGGTAGGGGCGGATGAAGCTGATTATCTGCGATGCCTTCAGGCGCATGCCGCTCTCAGAAACGCGTTTCTGCGGCTAGGCTCGGCAAGGGGTGCCGCAAATGCGAACGCGGCTAAAACATAGCGCAGACCGGGGATGCGGTTGCTGTATCAGAATGGGAAAGGTCGCAAGATATCACACGCTTTCATCGCCTTTCGCATTGACATTGCGCAGCCAGGTGCTACGGTTGAATCGTTCAGCCGCCCCCGAAGAAGCGCATAATTGTGGACGACCGACCCGCTCCTCGTCGAGTGTGATCGTAACGTAACATCTGAGCGCGGTATGTCCCAAATGACGAGCGTCTCCCAGCTGATCTCTCGCCGTACTGCCGCCTCACGCCAGTAAACGTCGTCATCGTGCGTCGTTGTTTATCGCATAAGCCAGGTCACTGAAGGGGGCTGGCGGGCACGCACGGAACGACCCTGGCCCAATCCAAGACAGGTGGAGCGGGCTGCAGCCCACAATCCGATCAGGAAAGAGGAATCCCCTATGAGAAGGATTGTGCTGCTTATCAGTATCGTCGCCGCCTTCGCGCTGTGCGCGGGCGCGCAAACCCTCGTTGACTTTCATGATATGCCCCTCGTCTCTGCCCCTACTCCGATGCCGGATTACTATCCGCAGGGCATGGGCCTCAATTGGGACAACTTCTCCTATGTCACGCCGGGCTTCTGGAGTGGAGCTGGACCGGGCTTCTGGGTCGAACATTCGAGCAATCCCGCCGATGTGGCGTTCGTCGGCGGCGTGCTTTGCAACCTGACCGTCCCCTGCACCGGCATGATTAAGCTGAACTCGATCATGGCGATTCCGTTGAACCAGACGTTTACGCCCATCAGCATGGTCTTGTCGGCAGGATGGCAAGAAAACAAAGTAACGGTCACGGCCTACAACAATGGAAAATATGTGGGCACGGTCGTTTGGCAGCTCATGACCAAACCGACGACCTACACCTTCCCGGCGGCGTGGAGGGTCACGCAGCTGGCCTTTACCCCGGACTATCTGGGCAACAATGCAGTAATTCCCGACGGGTCGGTGGTGATCTACGACTTCATGCTCATGATGAACAAGTAACGTTATGGTTGAACGAACAAGAGGGCGGCGCGGACCGCCCTCTTGTTGTGTGGAGATTCAGTGGGTTTGCGCAGGTTGGTCCGCGACCCGCGTTTGATCAGTGATCCAGTTCACCTCCCAGGTCTTGCCGCCATCGTCCGAGAAGGACTGCTCGAAGTGTGGGGTGTTGGTGGTGAGGTTCGTCCAGCGAAATTTGATCAGGATGGTCTTGCCGTTGATGGTGTCCTGCGCGTAGAACTCGCCCACGCCGTCCTTGAATTCGCCGACTTGCGGCGGGTCGAGGATGCCGACCTTCTGATTGTCCCAGTACAGTCGCCACTGATGCGACGTGGGATTGTAGACGCGCAGAGTCAGGCCGACGATGCGGCCGCTGGGGCCATTCCACTCGCCCTGGTCGATTTGCGCGCCGTCGAAGAGGTTGCGGCAAACGCCAGTGCCTTCGAATTCGACCCATTGGTTGGAGCCGGTCAGCGGATGCAGGCGGCGCTTGAGGTGATACTTCCACGTGCCAAGGAGAGGATCGAAATCGTGCGAGCCATCGCGTGCGGCAATGGGCCCGGTTTTCGAAGCGCCGGAAGTCGTTTGGGCCGGTGCGGAAATGGCGCAAGACAGGAACATCAGGGCGAACAGAAGAGTTGCAATTCGCTGCATGCAAGTGCCTCCAGGTGCGCGGCAGAATAGCAGGTCCTTCGACAACGCGTCCGCCTGACCCGCCAAGATGCGGCGGGTCGGATCAAAGGCGGACGCTCAGCTCAGAATGACAAAGCACTGCGGGGCGTGACTTACTTATTGATGTCGTCATTCGCCTGCAGTCGTTTGATGAGGCTCTCGACGCCTGACTTAGCCGGATCGGGCGCGCTGGCCAGCGCCAGCTGCATCTGCTTTGTGGCCTCGGGGTAGTTCCCTGCTCCAACGGCAATGCGCGCCAGCCCGGCGTGCGACAGCCAGTTGTTCGGGTCCTTCTCCGCCGCTTGTTTGAAGATGGCAAAGGCCTCCTGCTGTTTCTTTTCGCGCTGGAGCTGGCGTCCGTAGCCATAGAGCTGCTGCGCGCTGGCTAGCGAGAGCGCCTTCTCTTTCGCCTGCTCCGATTCGGCGTTCTGCCCGAGCGCCGCCAGAATGCGCGACTTGGTCATCTCATTCTCGAAGCGATCTTCGTTCTGGATGGAGTTGTTCTCATCCTTCAGCGCTTCGTTCAGGTCCATCTTGTTGTCGACCATGTAGGTCGCGGCATCGTCCCAGCCATCCCAGGTGTACTGCGAGAGTCCGCGGAGCTGATTGTGCAGGCTGGCTTCAACGACCTGGTTGACATTAACGGAAACTTCAAAGGGCACGGCCAGCTTGTCCCAGCTCATCACCACGAGGGCGGAGTCGGGCTTGAGCTGATCGAAGTCGTAAGTCAGCGCGTTGTGGAAATCCGCGGGCTGCGGCTTCACGGTGACGCGCAGCGCGTCTTCCGACTCCTTGTAGCTGAAGCTGCCCCAGGCATCATGCTGCTTAGAGAAGATGATCGTCCAGTCGCCTTCGGTGGGAATCATATGCAGGCCATAGGTGCCGGCGGGCAGCGGCTTGCCGTCAATGGTCACGTCGTTGGCAAACGTAATGGTGGTGTTCTGATTTGCGCCCGCGCGCCAGACGTCCCCATAGGGCACCAGGCCGCCCCAAACCTTGCGGCCGTTCACCAGCGGCCGATGATAGTTGATGGTGATGTCGGTGATGCCGATGGTCTGCGTGACCTTCGCGCCCTGGCTCTGGAGCGGGAGATTCAGCTGCGTGGATTGCGCGCTACAGAGCGACGCAATCAATAGCGCACATGGAATCAGCAGAAGGCGAAGCTTGCTCATGGGAACAACCTCTCTTTGCGGGAGATAAATGACGCTGAGAGAACGTGGCTCGCCCCACAGGTTCTTTCGGGAGGGTTGGACAATCCGAGTTGCGAGAGGTGAGCGGAACAGTGACGAATGTTAAATGGCTGTCAGCGACTTGCATTTTCCTGTGATCAATAGCCGAGTGCAACGACTAGTCCCGGAAGGGCTCATCCCGCCGGCTGCGCCACGTCGTAGACGCGCACGAAAGCGGCGGAGTATAAGGGTAAGTTCGAGACTCCGAGAGGTGTTATGTCCACGACGGTGCACGGCCCGAAGGGGCTGGAAGGCATTACGGCCGCGAATTCGGGCATCTGCTACATCGATGGCGATCAGGGTGTGCTTGCCTATCGCGGCATCGACATTCACGAGCTGGCCGACCATTCAACGTTTGAGGAAGTTTGCTTCCTGCTATGGTTCGGGCGGCTGCCGAACCGCGCCGAGCTCAACGAGCTGAAGCTTAACCTGGCACGCGAGCGCAAGCTGGACGCCTCCATCATCAGCCTGCTGCGGCAGGCGCCCAAACATGCTTTGCCGATGGATGTGCTGCGCACCATTGTTTCCGCGCTGTCGTATTACGATCCCGAAGAGAAGGTCAACGATCACGAAGCCAACGTGCGCAAGGCGATTCGCCTGACGGCGCAAATGGCGTACCTCGTCGCCGCTTATGACCGCATTCGCAAAGGCAAGCCGTTGGTCGAGCCTGACCGTTCGCTGTCGCATGCCGGCAACTTCTTATACCTGCTGAACGGCGAGGTTCCCAGCGAGACGGCCGAGCACGCGCTGGATGTCGCGCTGATCCTGCATGCCGATCACGAGTTGAACGCGTCGACTTTCGCAGCGCGGGTGGTCGCGGCGACGCTGAGCGACATGCATTCGGCGGTGACCGCCGCGATCGGCGCGCTGAAAGGCCCATTGCATGGCGGCGCCAACGAAGCCGTGTTTCGCATTCTGGAGGCAATCGACGCTTCCGGCGCCGATCCGGTGGACTACATCAAGGGCATGCTGGCGCAGAAGAGGAAGGTTCCCGGCTTCGGCCATCGCGTGTATCACACCGAGGACCCGCGGGCGACGCATCTGCGCAAGATGTCGGAGGAGCTGGGCAGGTCGAGCGGCAACACGAAATGGTTCGAGATTTCGCGCAAGATCGAGGAGTTTGTCGTCGCCGATCGCAAACTGAATGCGAATGTCGATTTCTATTCGGCGTCAACCTATCACACGCTGGGCATCGACATCGATCTGTTCACGCCGGTGTTCGCAGTGTCGCGCGTGTCGGGCTGGACGGCACACGTGATCGAACAGTTGAATGACAATCGGCTGATTCGCCCGCGAGCGGATTACCATGGCCCGGCATATCCGAATCATTATGTGGCGATGGAGAAGCGCTAACGGCGGTATGACCCTAAGCACTCACGGCTAAGTGCTGATCGGGTTAAGGCTCCCCGGTGTTCCCCTTATTTAGCCAGCTCTGCTTTTTCTCTAGCATAGAGTTGCTTCCGCATTATCGGGGCCGGGGTCATTTTTTGAAACTGCTGTTTTCTGTATTCGTATCCGCTGTGCTCACGCTCGGCGCGGTTGCGCAAATCACTCCTATCGGCGCGAAAGCCGCCGGACCATCCAAAACCACCGACAACAGCCTGAATAGCAGGCAGGAGGCGCGCCAGAAATTCGTTCTGGATGTCGTGCACAGCGCCGTTGCGCTGCCTGAACCCGATCCGCAAGATCGTCTGCGCGTGCTGAGCGAGGCCGCCGACGTCATCGGCCCCATCGATGAGAAGCTGGCGCGGCAGTTCGCACGCGAGGGCACGGCGATTGAAACCAAGCTGGTCGCGGAAGGCCAAAAGCCTTCCGTTTCCATGCTGGCCAGCGGACATGTGGACTGCGCTTCGGCCGCGAATTTTGTGCAGACAGTGCCTCCCAGCGCGGTGGTGGATGCCGAACAGTCGCTGATTGCGGCCATAACCAACTGCCCCAAACAGGTGCAGGAAGCGGCCAAGGCCAAGCTCGAGGCCGGCCTGCAACAAGGCGTGGTTGCGGGACGAGCCATCCTGGCGTTGATGAACGCCGAGGGCATGAGCTCGCCGTGGTCGCAGGCAGTTTTTGTCAGGATGTTCTCTTCCCTTCCCGCTGACGCCGCCAGCTTCAAGCAGGAAGCGCCCAATTACGCAGCGATGTTTGCGCAGGTCTCGGGCGAGATGGACCGCGATGCCGTCAAGAGCGCAGGAGCAAAACTCCTGTTGTGGCTGGGCAAGATTTCTGATTCCTCGGAACGGTCGGTGGCGGTGAACCTGACAACGGGCGCGTTGAGCGATGCTCTGGGGGCGGCCGGCTATCAGGAGCTGCTGCGCTCGGATGCGATGTTGCAGCAGATCGCGAGCAGCGCGCAGCCGGGTGCGGTGCTGACGCCGCCCGAGGAGGAGGACGTCAGTGTGTTGCGCGCCATGGGCGATGGCAGCGACCGCACGCAGGCGCTGCAATCGATGTCGCCCTCGATGCGGGCGCGCGAGGCCGCCGCCAGTGGCTTCGCCAGCGGAACAGCGGGTGATCGCAAGATGGCCGACCACTACTTCGACATCGCGTTTGCCTCGGTCGATGAGGTCTGGGCGAATCGCGCCAGTTCCGGCGTGAACGCGGCCGAGGTGGTGCAGGAGGTCAGCGACGCGGCGGCGCAGGTCAATCCGGTCGCGGCATTACAACGCTCCGAGCGGCTGCAGGATCCATCGGCTGAGGCAATCAGCATGCTGGCCGTGGGCAGAGTGGTGGCGGGCAAGCAGTAGAGCGAAGGCCAGCGTTGCATGCGGCCGTCGACGTGACCGGAGCTGCGGTGGTCTTTCCATCCACCGCAGCTCCGTTTTTTGTGTGGGAGGACTGGGACGCGGCGCTAAAGCGCCGCTCTACCTTGGTTAGTTGCCGCCGGAAGCGGACATCGCGTTCGAATCGAATGTCACGCCGGTGTTGCTGTGCGGAAAATCGATTTCGCTGATGGTCAATGTACCGTTACCGTCGTTGGTGACTAGTTGGGCACTGTCAGGCGCGGTGCTCAGTTGCTTGACCTGCCCGGTCGCGGAGGCCACTTCTTTTCCGTTCCTCAGGAACTTCACCTGGGCGGTCGAGCCAGTGGTTTCGCATTTCACGGTGTAGTCGCCGGCACGAAGCGTTTTCCCGTTGAGTTGCGCGTCGTGATAGAGCGTGATGTTCTCCGACTTGGAGGCGGCGAAAGCACTGATGGAAAGGGTGAGGGCGAAGACAAATAGGGTCAAACGAGCCAGTGTACGAGTCATGCTCAATCTCCTTGCTTGATGACAATCGTTCTGGCGGCCCACACGCGCGCCGGGGATCTGTAGCCCGACCGACCGGGAGACTTGCATTTCCCGCTGCGCGGCATAGAATGTGACTCCGGGGTTAAACAGTAAGGGGACGTTTCCGCGCCTCCCAAAGATTGTCTCGCCTGGGCCGCCAAACCGCTGGCGAAACACTCTGTTTAGCCCCAATTTGTTTTGCACTTGAACTGCCATCGAGCCGGGCCCGGCGTCAGTTCCCTCTGCGCGTATATACGTTCCACGCGATTCGAAAGTTCACCAGCTTGCGAACTTTCCTGCGATGTGGCTTGGACGAGCGGTCCACCAGCGCGTGAGCGCAGCCTAAGTGCTTTTCACACTTCTTATCACTTCAGTTTAGATGGTTTCAGTGATTATTCGATTCACCGCAAAGATAGAGAGTGAGTGTCAATCTATGATCATCAAAGAATAAAATATATGTCCACTATTGGATAAATTCTTTGTCTTGCCGGCAGGAATTAGCCACACATCACGCATAATCATGCAATCATCCCATAGACAATGCGGGTCAGTGCGGCGCCGAGGCGGCGCGCCAATTCCAGCCCATGCGTTCTCGCAATGAGGTAATGTGCGCCAAATGATGGTTCGAGTGCCACGCGTACATAGCCAGCATCTGATCGAGCGTGAGCACGCCGCGTTCAGGATGGTACAGTGTGCGTCCGAAATCGGACGGCCGCATAGCTTCGAGCAGATCAACCCAGCGCGAATGTAACGCCGCCAGTAAATGCAGCGATACATCGACGGGCGTAATGTTGTTGTCCGGAAGTTTTGCCCACTCCGCTTCTTTATATGGCTTAATGTGCGGCTGCTCTTCGGTCAGCGCCAGCTTGAAGCGGATATAGGCATTCATGTGACTCTCGGGCACATGATGCACAACCTGGCGCACGGTCCATCCCTCGGGGCGATACGGCGTGCCGAGCTGCTCCGGCTGCAGGTCCTGCACCGCCGCGCGCATCTGTCCCGGAGCTTTCGCAATTATGTCGATGTAGCCGATGCGGTCTTTCGCGGCCTGCTGTTCCGACTCCGGCGCGGTCCATTGAAATTGTCCGATGGGATATTGCAGATCTGACATGGCAAAACTCCTGGCCCTTAATTTTCTCGCAATTACCCAGGTTACTCCAGCGTGCGCACCTGCGACGACGGAATTAATTCCAGAGTACATGCGGCGGGGGCTGTTGTCCCACAATGTACGACGGCGCGCCGCACGACATGGGCTTGCGCGTTCGGGGGGAACTTCATGCCGACATCGGTCTTCTGGAGCACGTCTGCCAGAACCTTTAGATTTTCGTCCCCTTTGATGAACTTCACCTGCTCGACTTTCCCCGGCGAAACCAGCAGATAGAATTCGGCTGATCCTTTATCCGATTTGTTCAGCGGGACGGTGCGGTCGCGCGACAATTCCGGACGCACGTTCGCGGTCTTGTCGTCGATATCCTTTACCGACAGGGCTGTAAGGCGAGTGCGCGCATCGACGGAGGGCTGTTCGGCGGCGAGCGATAACAGGTAATAATGGACAGCAGCGTCGTGTTTGCCGCTCTTCTCCGCAATCTCCCCCAGATGTTCGGCTTCATCGCCCGTGCTGCCGGCTAGCCATGCGGGCGAGATGAATTGCTCGGCCGTGTCCGCATGGCCGCGCTTGAATTCGACCCAGCCCTTCGTATCCCAGAGCGCAAACAGCAATTGGACCGAGCCCAAATCCTGCAACGTAAGTTTGTCCAAGCTGACATCGCGCAACTGCGTTTCGACGGCCTGGATGGCGGTGTCCGCATATTGCGTGGCGCGGTCCAGTTGCACGTTCTGCTCGGAAAGCGCATAGGCGATGTTGTTCCACACCAGCGGATTCGGGGCTATATTGATGGCCTTCTCAAAAGCCTCCATACCCTTATCGGTTTGATTGGTTGCGATGTAAGCCCGCCCGAGATTAATTTCCAACACGGCATTCTTGGGCTGAAGCTCGACCGCCTTTTCCAGTTCCGGCACGGCTTCGGCAAATTTCTTCTGATTCAGATACAGTGCCCCGAGGTTGGCGTGGGCATACGGATCGAGCGGATTCACTTCAATCTGTTTTTGGAACTGCTGAGCGGCCAACTCGTACTTGGCCTCTCGCAGATAGGCCTCGCCCAGATTGTTGTAGGCCCACTGATCGTAAGGATTGATTTCGATTTGTTTTTGGAAGGCGGCAACCGCTGGCTCCCATTGGCCGAGCCCCAGGTAAGCGCGTCCCAGGTTGTTCCAGGCCGACTTGTGCTTCGGCTCCAGCTTCACGACCTGCTTGAACAGGTCAATCGCCAGGGCATAATTCTGGTTCTTCAGCGCTTCCACGCCGGCCTGCTGTAGTTCGTCGGCCGACTGACCCTCGGGCGCACTGCCGGCTGCTCCCGGCGACTCGTTCTGCAGCGTGATCGCCTGCGCTTTGTCGGCCTCGATCACCCGACGAAAGGCGGCATAGTCCTCGGCGCGGCTGCGAGGAATCTCCAGCATCAGGAGCTTCAACGTGCGCGTGCTGCTCAACTGACCGCCATCAAACTTGTAAGTGGACCGGTATTCGGCGTAATCGCGTTTCACATCGACGCCAATCGGCAGGTGCAGCTTGTACTTGGGAGGGAACTTCAGGTATTGCTCTTCGCTAAACTCTTCGGGCGCACCCAGCTTGATGGGTTCGTTCGAGCCGGTGTCGGTTTCGTCTTCTGCAGCGGGCAGTCCGCCGATCGCCATGGGCAGCGAAAACTTGGATTCCGCGGCTGACCAGTCGAAAAAATTGTTGTCGGTGATGTCGAAGCTGACCTGCAGCGGAGCGTCGGTCGCGCTCGGGTCGCTGGCTTGCAAGTTGGTGATCTCCGCGCCGTGCAGGCTGGAGTGCTGCAGCACGCGGTCGAAAATATCTTTCCAGTGATTGCTGGGCAGGCGGCGCATGGCGTAACGCAGCATCAACTCGGAGTCGCCGCGTCCGCTCATGGTGATGTGCCCCGTCAGTTTGCCGGTGTCGCTCAGCACCCCGTCGATGCGGCTGCGATCGTAGGCAACGAAGGGCAAATCGGTGGGCGTCCACACCAGCTCGGCGATGCCAGTGGGAGGAATGGCGAGCGCCTCTTTGCCGCGCAGGCTGGAGGACAGCATGCGAAACGGCGCCACGCCGGGCGTACTGTCCATCCAAATGTCTTTGCCGGCTACCGGCACGCGCGTTATCACGTGGTCGAACTGCGAAGGCGAAGGCACCTCGGGATCGAGCTTCATCTGCGCTCCGATCAGCACCGAGGTGGAATGAAAGCCCTCAGCGTCGAGCAGCGCCGCCAGCAACGTGTTCTTGTCCTTGCAATCGCCATAGCCGTTGGCGAGCACTTCGCTGGCGGCATGCGGCTGATATCGGCCCAGGCCGAACGACAGGCTCACGTAGCGAATGTTGCGCGAGACGTAATCGTAGAGTGCGTTGACCTTGGCCATGTCATCGTTCTTGCCCTTGACCAGGGTCGCGGCCTCGGCCTTCACCGTATCGTCGGGCACGCGACGGTCGCGCTCCAGCCCGCCGTACCAGGCGCCCAGCTCTTCCCAGCTCTTATACGTGGTGAGTTGGACGGAGGGGATTTCGTCTTCCGGATTGCTGGGTTTCTTCTTCTTGGCCTTGGCATCCTGATCGTCGTCTTTCAGGTGCGAGTGCGTCCAGCGATAGATGCGGCGATCGCCCTCTTCCGTGATCTTGGGATCGTAGCCGGGCTTGGTCTTCAGCTTGATCTGCCGGTCTTTGGGCACGTTGATCTCAAGCTCTTCGTCGAGCACGATGCCCTTTTCGGCGAAATTGAAGCTAGTCCAGAATTGTCCGGGCGAAAGCGGACTAGCGATGGTACGAACGAAGCGATACTCCAGCACATCGCCGGGCCGCAGCGACGGCACGCTGATGTGCTTCTCGTGATAGTCGGTGTAAACCGGCGCGTCGGGGAAGGTGAGGTCCTGGATCGCCGAATCTTGCGCCACGACCACGGTGCCATCAGGCTTGCGCACGCGAACGTATGGAATATCCAGCTTGTCGCTGAGCGCGCTATAGCCGACTTTGAGTTGGCCCAGCGCCTGCACTCCGCTCTCGCTGACGATCTTGATTTGCGCGTCCGTCTGAATGACGCCGCTGCCATCGTTCTCGAAGCGCATCGACTCGCTGTAATGCTCGACGACGTACGCTTCCTGCGAGTAGTCGGGAGGCGCGGGCGCCTGTGCGGGCCCGGCTTGCGGCGTGTCCTTGCCGGAGGTTTGTGGCGGCGGAGTGGTCGATGTTGGCGGCGTCGCGCTGGCGGGCAGTTGCGCGCCAGTTTTTGCGGAAGCCGATGGCGGGCTGCTCTTGCCCGGGGCATCCTGCGCCAGAAGCGTTGAGAACTGGAATAGAACAACGAAGATTACGGTGAGGGCCTGATTCATGACAGCGCTGCTGGATGAGCAACCATGTTACGCGAGTCACAGGCGAACTCCAAGCCAGGCAGCGCCGCGGTAGTGCGTCGGTTTGAATCAGAGGATCACAGATCGCGTGACATAAAACACGAAAGCCACGACTACATAGGTCATCCCGAGAATGATCTGTATCGTGCCATGACCAGACTTTCCCCGCTGGAAATTGAGGATTCCGATCACCAGCCCCGCCAGTCCGAAAACCGCCATAAAGAAGAGCAGCCCCATGAATAAGCAGAGATAGCCGACAACAACAAGCCGGCTTTCAGGAGATACCGATCCGAATCTCCGGTTCGTCGTTTCCACTAGCGGTTCCGGTTCTGCCCAAACAGTACGAATTTCTTCAACCTCCGAATGCCACCGGAGAGGCCTGCAGCCATCGCCGATGTTATGACAACTTTTGCGGATTCTGGAGAATTGTAATTCAGGGTAGGAGCCGCGCCTATAACCAAGTGATTGCCCGAGTAAACGATGGTAACCATGCGGGGCGCTTCCGATCCAGGCTGCGCGCTTGCCTCCGGCCACAGCCTGTGCGAGATTGACGCGTGGCTCGCTTCACCTTCTTCATCGGCAAGGGCGGCGTCGGCAAGACTACCGTCTCGTCCGCCTACGCGCTTCATCGCGCAGTCGCGGAGCCGCAAAAACGATTGCTCCTATTGTCGAGCGATCCGGCGCATTCGCTGGGGGACGTGCTGCAGGTCAAAGTTGGCGATCGGGCCTCGCGGTTGCGCAGCGCGGGGCAGTTGTGGGCGCGGCAACTCGATGCCGAGCGGCAGATCAAGAAATTCCTGGCAGCCGAGCGCAACGACCTGCTCGCGCTGCTTAGCAAAGGCAGCCTCTTCACGGCGGATGAGCTGGAGCCGCTGCTCGATACCAGCTTGCCCGGCATGGCTGAGGTGGCGGCGCTGCTTGCGCTCCGCGACCTGCTCGTCGGCGATTACGACGAGGTGATCGTCGACACTGCGCCGATGGGGCATGCCATCCGGCTCTTCCAAACGCCGCAGCACTTCGCCCGTTTTCTCGATGTGCTGGAAACCGCGGCGGCGCGCGATGTCGAACTGGCGAAACATTTCGGCGGGCGGGTACATCGCGAGGCGGCGCTGGACCGCTGGACGCAGATGGTGGAGCAGGTCGAACGGGCGCTTTCGGCAGAAGGCTCGCGGCTGGTACTGGTCACCACGCCAGAGCGGTTTTCGCTGAAGGAAGCCGTGCGTGCGGCTGCAACTTTCGCGTCGGGCGGTGTGCACCAGCGTATCTCCGAGATCGTTCTGAATCGCGCCGTGGCCGCACGACGCGATTGTGCGCGATGTCATAGACAACGCGCCGAGACGGCAGCCGCTCGTCGCTTTCTGCAAAATAAGTTTCCGCAGGCGACGTTGTTCACAGCCGCAGATCCAGGATCTCCGATTCTGGGCATTGCGGCGCTGCAGGCTTTTGGAGCGCACATCTTTGCAAATCGCAGACTGCCTGCTTCGATTCGCAAGAAGCCACCCAAGGCCGTTCGAGTGCGACTCGAGCCCGCTGAGTGGCCGATCCTGACCACGCCGTTGACGCTGACTATCGGCAAAGGTGGTGTGGGCAAGACCACGGTATCGGCAGCACTGGGCTTTCACCATCGCCGTGAGGTAAAGCGCGATGCGGTGACCGTCTGCTCGATCGATCCCGCACCTTCGCTCGACGATGTTTTCCAGGCCGATGTCGGCGACGAACCGTGGCCTGTGCTGCGCGACCACAAGTTTCTGGCTGCCGAGTTCGACGCGGTGGCGCAGTTCCAGCGATGGAGCGACCGCCTGCGAGCGCGACTCGCAGACGCGATGACCGCGGACGACCACGGCCTCCACATCGACCTCAGCCTCGATCGCAAGTTTTTGCTGGCGCTGCTGGACATCGTGCCGCCCGGTGTCGATGAGATCTTCGCCGTATTCCGAATCCTCGATCTGCTGGGCGCGGGTGGGCGCGTCATCATCGACATGGCGCCGACCGGCCACGCGCTCGAGGTGTTGCGGACTCCGGCGCGCCTGCTGGCCTGGGCGCGGCTGCTGCTGAAGATGCTGGCAGCGCACCGTTCGCTGCCCATCGCGCAGGACGCTGCGGTAGAGATCGCAACCCTTTCGCAGAACGCGCGCGAATTATCCGGCATCCTGCGCGATGAAAAGCGCAGCAGTGTCGTCGTGGTTACATTACCGGAGCCTTTGCCGAACTACGAAACGCAGTGGCTGCTCGCGGCATTGAAGGAGCTGCGAGCGCCGGTTCGTAGCGTGGTTGTGAACCGCATACTGACCATCAACCCCCGATGCCCGCGATGCAACTTGGCCGCGCAATGGCAGGCCTTTTCGCTGGCGAAGCTAAGGCGTGAGATGGGAAGGATCGATGTCCTGGTCGCGCGTGAGTGCAACCAACCGATCGCCGGCGCGCAGGCGCTACGAGGTTTCACTCGCGAGCTTTGGCGGATGAAATGAAGCGGCGAGAGGTTTGGGTCTCCGCATCCGGTACAATCTCTCTGTTTCATCCGCAGAAGCGCAATCATGGCCGCACCCGCAAAATCCGCGCCGAAATCCGCAGCAGCGACGAAGCGGCCGCGTACTTCCGCTCGCGTCCTCTATCTCTATGGCATCTCCAAAATGCCGCAGCGACGCGCGCCCGTAATCACATCGGAAGGTATCGACGGCGTTGCACCCGTGGAGGCCGTGCGCTGCAAAGACTATCTCTGCTGGATTAGCCGCGTGCCGAAAGTCGACTTCGCCGACAATCTGACCGAGCGCATGCAAGACCTGGAGTGGTTGGCGTCAGCGGGATTGCGACATCAGCGCGTCGTGGCAGAGATTGCCGGCAAGCTGGCGACGCTCCCGGCGCGGTTCGCGACCGTGTTTCTGAGCGAAGCTTCGCTGGCCAAACACGTGGAGGAGCGTCGGAGCGCACTGCGCACCGCCTTCGCCCGCGTAGCCGATGCGGACGAATGGGGCGTCAAGGTATTCGCTATCGCTCGGCGGAAAGCTCCCGCGGCCGCCGCGCCATCCAGCGGTTCGGAGTATCTGAAGCGCAAGGCGGAGATGCTGCAGCCGCCCTCGCCGAAGAAACTTGATGAAGATGTGCAACGGTTCGTGTCGGCGCTTCAGGAATTGGCGGTCGCGCATGGTCCCGGGGGAAAGGCCAGCACCGGCCAGCCGGGTTTGATTTGGCACGGGTCATTTCTGATTCGCAGAAAAGACCGCAGCAAGCTGGAGTCGGTTCTGAGCCAGTACGCGCACCAATGGCAAGACACTCGTCGCATCGATTGCAGCGGGCCGTGGCCGCCGTACTCGTTTGTGGGGGAGCATGTCTGAGGCGAGTTCGCAATCGGCGCTGGCCATCGACGGCGACAGCGACCTGTCGCTGCTGGAGATCCTCGATCATGTGCTGAATTCCGGCGTCGTCATTCATGGCAGCCTCGTGATCTCTCTGGCGGGCGTGGACCTGGTCTACGTCGGGCTGAACGTTATCCTCACCTCCGTTGAGACGGCGCTGCGCAATATCAACTCTCACGCCGCTACGGGCACTCTGGACTAAATGCCTGCTCTTCTCTATTGCGTTACCCAACCAACTCCGGCGGTCGATGTTGCGGCCGGGGTTTGCGATGCGATTGTGGAGTCGCGCGACATGCTGGGGGTTCGGGTGTACTGGGGCGAGGTGCAGGATACCGAGTCGTGCCTGGGCAGCCCTGAGGCGCTGAAACAAGCGGCCTTGCAATTTCATAACGTGCTGCGCGAACTCCTGAAGACTAGTTCACCCATTCCCTTCCGCTTCCCAACCCTGCTCGACAGCAGCGAGAACCTGGAGCAGCATCTCGCCTCCGAACAAGAGCTGTATCGTGAAGCTTTGGCGCGCGTGGAGGGAGCGGTGCAATACGACATCGTGGCAACGTGGGCTGACAACGATCAGGCCGATTCGGCTGCTCCCGTCAGCGGACGGGAATATCTGAAGCGGCGGCAGCAGGCCGCGGAACGGATCGCCGCGGTGGAAGGCAAGCTGAAGGGCGTGACCGCCGAATCCGTGCGCGAATGGCGGGGACGCCAGGAGCGCAAGACGTACCGTTGGTTCGCGCTGGTACCGCGTGCGTGCCGCGAAAGATTTCTTGCGTCGCTGCGCGGCGCTGGCGGATCCGAGGGTGTTCGCTTGCGCCTCAGCGGGCCGTGGCCGCCGAGCGAATTTGTCGCTCCCCGAGGCGAGCGTGGATAAACCCAAGCAACTCACGCCGCAGGAAGTAGAGCAGACTATCGCGGAGCTGCGGCGCCAGTTGCACTCCAAAGCGCAGGAGCCGGTCGAGCGCATCGACTGCACGCAGGAGAGCATCGAGCAGGGGCTGGCGAAGCTGGTGCTCGGGCTCATCGAACTGTTGCGCCAGTTGCTCGAGCGGCAAGCGATTCGCCGCATGGAAGGCGGCACGCTGAGCGAGGAGCAGGTGGAAGAAATGGGCCTGGCGCTGATGAAGCTCGAAGCCAAGATCAAAGAGCTCGCCGATCAGTTCGGCTTGCGGCCAGAGGACCTGAACCTCGCACTCGGGCCGCTGGGGAATTTGCTGGAATGAAGTAAGGATCTCGCGAACAGGAGAAACTCGTCAGGGCGCTCGTGCCAAACAAGGGTTGGTGCCCCACGTTTCGCCCCTCCTCTGGGCTAACGTGGGCCCAGGTTAGCGTCCAAAGGCGGACGCGAACCTGGGGCACCACAATGCCCCTTACGATACAATTTTTCCAGCCCTCGATGCCTGTACCAACCTCACCGGCGCGGCTGTCGCCGAGCTCCGAAGCACCCAAAGCTGAGCCGCAGTCCCGATGGCAAGCCATGCTGCGCTCGCCGTGGTGGATGGTCGTGGTCGCCTTTGCGGTGCGCGTGTTGTGGATTGCCCTGGCGCACACCTATCGCATCCGCACTAACGAGCATAACTTCGGCTTCGGCTGGGAGATCGGACGCATCGGCGACTCGCTCGCGCACGGCATGGGCTTCGCCTCGCCCTTCGGCGGCAACACCGGCCCGTCGGCATGGACAGCGCCGATTTATCCCTGGGTCGTTTCGATTGCATTTCGCGCCTTCGGCAGCTACACACGCACAGCCGCGTTTGCGATCCTCACGTTCAACAGCGTCTTCGGCGCGCTCACCAGTTGGACGGTCTACCGCACCGCGCGCCGCATCTTCGGGCTGAAGGTCGCGCTCTGGTCGGGCTGGGTGTGGGCGCTCTATCCCGACACAATTTCCTGGGCCGTGAAGTGGATCTGGGAGACCAGCCTCTCGACCTTCCTGCTCAGCCTGATTTTCATGCTGACGGTCGAGATGGAGGGCGACGAACGCGTCTCATCGTGGCTCGGTTACGGGCTGCTCTGGGGCGTGGAGGCGCTCACCAATCCCGCTACGCTGACGTTCCTTCCCTTCGCGGGATGCTGGCTCGCGTATCAGCTTCATCGCCCCGGCAAACGGTTCGTCTTACCCGCGGCGGCCGGCGCGGTGATGTTCTGGATGACTATCATGCCGTGGCTGGTGCGCGATTACGTGGTCATGGGGCACGTCATTCTTATTCGCGACAATGCCGGCAATGAGCTGCGCATCGCCAATAACCCGATCGCCGAAGGACAGTACGTGCTCGCGCTTCATCCCAGCCAGAGCAACCTGATGCTGGCGAAGTACAAGCGGATGGGAGAATACGACTTCTGCGTCGACCAAGGACGACTGGCGCGGGAATGGATTGCTCGCCATCCGGAAAAATTCGCGGTTATCACGCTGCGCCGGGTTTGGTTCTTTTGGAATGGGCTACCGCGCACAGCCAAGTGGGAATGGCTGGCGGAGACCAAGAATTCGCACACGCTGTTCGTGTCGGTGATGGGAATTTTGGGATTGCTGCTGGCGCTGAAGCGTCGCGTTCACGGCGTCTTTCTCTTCGCAACACTTCTGCTGTTTTACCCGCTGATTTACTATATCTGCTTCCCGGAGCCGCGTTACCGGCATCCCCTCGATCCGTCGCTGATCATTCTTGGAGTCTATTTGGTGTCGGAAGCTCGCCCTCGTGCCGCGTCAGCAGGTCGCTCCGAAGAGGATTCTCCGGAGCTGGAAGCGGACGAGGTCCTCCCGCAGTTCCACACGCTATCGGTGATCATTCCGGTCTATAACGAGCGCCGCACGGTGATGAAGCTACTGCGGCAAGTCGCGCGCCAGCCGTTGAGCCTTCACCCCAGCGCGCCAACAGCGGGCGCGCCGGGGACCCCGGGCCTGCATAAAGAGATGATCATCGTGGACGACTGCTCCTCCGACGGCACGCGCGAGTTCCTGCAGGACACCGACCTGGACGATGCCCTGGGCGCGAACGGCGCCAATAGCGTGAAACTAGTGCTGCACGAGAAGAACATGGGCAAGGGCGCCGGCGTGCGCACCGGCCTGGAACACGCCACCGGCGAACTGGTGCTCATTCAGGACGCCGACTTGGAATACGATCCCCGCGATTATCCCGCGCTGATCGCGCCCATCCTTGAAGGCCACGCCGACGCGGTCTTCGGCAATCGCTTCCATTACGGATCGCATCGCGTGCCGCGCTTCTGGCGCTACACCCTGAACCGCATGTTTTCCGCATTGTGCAATATGCTGACCGGGCTGCAGATTCACGACGTCACCGCTTGTTACAAAGTTTTCCGCCGCGAATTACTTGAGAACCTGCATCTGCGCTCCGACCGCTTCAGCGTGGAAACCGAAATGACGGTAAAGCTCGCCAAATCGGGGGCCCGCATCTACGAGGTTCCTATCGTCTATCACGGCCGCACCTACGCCGAAGGTAAGAAGATCAACTGGAAGGATGGCGTGATGGCAGTCGTCGACCTGGTGAAGTACCGGTTCCGGGATTGAGTTCCTCTCGAAATCCTACAACGAACGATGCCGTGGGATGCGGCACACACCAAAATGGCCCCAACGTCAATGGAGCAACGAGCATTGACGTGAGGCCACTTGAAGACAACTGGTTGGGTCAACTCGCAGGGTTTACGGGGTCCGGATAAATCCGTGCACATTGCCTGCGGAGTCAACGTAAGATGCCAACGATAACACCAAGAGCATTGATTCCGCTGGCTTCCGTGAAGCTGGCCCCGGGATAGTCGAACGACGCGTAAGAACCAGCGTTCCAGATGTAACCATGTCCGTTTCCGGCAGAATCGGTGTATATCCCAACGACGGTATTCCAAACATTAGCTCCGCCGGCAAACGTGAACGAGGAGCCAGGATAAGTAATGGTTGTGTAGTTCCCACGGGATAGCAGGTATCCATCACACTGCGTGGTGCAGGTCGGCTCCGGTGCTGTGTCGTAACTACCAGCCACGACACCCAGCAAACTAACGGTGCTGGTCTCGCTGCCGGTTGCTCCAGGGGGATCGAAGCTGGTGAAGGCACCGCTTCGGTTGCGTACAAAGCTGTGGAAGGTTGCTGAGGTATCGCACGCGGCATCACTACAGTAAAAGCCTGAAAGTTCGCCCAGATCGTTGATACTACTGACCCCGCTGCCAAGCGCGCCTGGGTAGTTCACGGTTGTATAGGTTCCCCTGTTCAACACGAAACCGTGGCTGGTGCCCGCCGAGTCGAGATAGCTGCCCACAATGACTCCCTCCAGATTGATGAAGTTGGGAGTAGTACTCGCTGCGCCCGGAACATCGAACGCCGTAAATGTGCCATTCGCGGTGCGTGCAAAACCGTGATTGGCGCCACCCGCTGTAAGGTTATAGATACCGACGCTTGTGCCTTGCAGGTTGGGACCGCCGACGATTTCGGTGAGAACTGCACCAGGGTAATCGACTTGAGTATAGGTGGTGTGCGCCCAGGCAATTGACGGTGCGGTGAAAGCCACACCGATCAAGCAAATTGCCAAAGTCCGAAATGCCTTAACCATAGGAATATCCTCCTTGTTTTGGCTCGCAACTGCGAACCGACAATGCTGGTGAATATTGCCCCACGGCGTTACACGCCGTGCGAGAGTGTGCTCCATGTTTAGTTAGGGTCGGTTTTTGTTTGACTTGAGAGATGGAAAGTAGCTGCAGGCCCACCTTCGCCTACTCGCGATATCTTTGGACACGTCTTACTTTCACCTTCGAACTGGTGGGGGATCCATTCGTGTGAGCGCAGGAATCGTTACAAAAAGCAGGGAAAGAGATATTGCAAGCGAATCCCGAGCAATTTTCTCCCACAAGCACGTAACTACTCTGTTCCATCTTTTGGGCAACTCAGTTGCCATGAATTCTGCGCGGAATTGGTAAATGGAAGAGCTGGCGGCAACAAGGTGACTCCCGAGTGCTCGGCTACTCGGAGGATGGGCCGAAAACATTCTTTTTCGGTACGAGCAGTTCTCGTTTAAGAGTCACACAAAGGGATTGGCGGAAAGAACTGGAATTCTGACATATGGGTTCTTGGAGATTTATGTTTCGTCTCTACCAATCAACATAACAAGAGCCCATGACGTATGGGTCGAGGGAATGGTATAAAAAACGTGTAAATGTCTTCTGGTCGAAGATCGTCACTCGGAAGCTATGTAAAACAAAACTGACGCAACTACGAGGAATGCATTCCCGCCACGAGCCACACGCTGGCGATAAAGACGCCCACGAAGAAAACGGGCACCAGCAGCCATGGAAGAATCCGGTTTGCCGGTTTCCAGCGGCATACCATATGTAATGCAAACAGCAAGGGAACTCCGCCTAGTAGGATGACTTGATAGGCGACCGCGCCGCCGTCCAGCGCGGCCTGCACGTCGCTCATAGCCAACGCCCGGCGGCCCATCCATGACAGCATCCTAAACAGCCATTGGTTGCCATGCACGAACCAAATCACCGGCATCGCCAGCAGACCTGCGAAGCACAGTTTCTCCGATGCATGCCAGCGCCGAAGCGCGAAGAAATCCAGGACGCTTCTATAGAAACCGGCCGGCGCTGAAGTAAGAGGTAGGCAGGAACGCAACACCAGCACCAGGGCAAACACAGTAATCAAGCTGGCGATTTCGATGCCGAGCAACAAGGCCGTGGCCTGGCCGTAAATGAGGCGAGAGAATTCGAGATCGAAAACGATGGCAACGTATCCGGCAGTGCAAATGCCCAGCACGATGACGAACGAGAACCAGGAGGAAGCCTGGTCCATGATGAATTGGCCGGCTGATGCTTTTCGCGTTTCCATAACCGCTCCCTCATCCGAAGCAATGCACAATGGACGACCGGTAATTCTGGATCGTAGTACTAGTGAGGGGAGGGTGCTGTGACCGTGGTCACGCTGGCCGGGACGAGACTGGTCAGTCAGATTAGATGGGCTGGATTTGATTGGCTTGCAATTTAGTTAGGCCGCCGTGCTGCAATCGTAGTCAACTTTGTTGAGTTGAAATTCTACTCCGCCTCAATAAGCTTCGGGTACGGTCCGCGATAGCCGAGCTGGTGCGAGATGCGGCGCGCCGCCTCTTTAATCATGTCGGCCAGGTGCGGCACCGAGTCGCGCGGGACGGCGTTGATGGTTCCGGTCGATGCGACCGCCGCTTCGATATTGCCTTCGCCGTTGAAAATTGGCGCTCCTATACAACGCGCGCCCAGGCTGTTTTCTTCATCGTCCACGGCGTAGCCCACTTGCCTTACGCGTTCGAGTTCCTGTAGCAGCCGCGGTAGCGTGGTGATAGTGTGCGTTGTGAGCTTCTTCAGCCCGCGATGCCGCAGAATCGCATCGCGTTCCTTGGCGTCGAGATAGGCCAGCAGCGCCTTGCCCACCGCGGTGGAATGCACCTCCATGCGCCGCCCCACCCAGGTGTTCATCTTTATGAACCCCGGCGCCTCAACCTTCTCGACGTACACGGCTTCGCTGTGGTCAAGAATCGCCAGATGGGTGGTGATGTGGATGCGATCGACCAGATGCTGCATGATGGGCTGCGCGACCTCCCGGACATCGACCCCGCCGAGCGCCGCGCGCGAAAGGTTCAGCACCTTCATTCCCAGCCGGTAGCGCCCGCCATCGCCGTCGCGGCGAAGGTAGCCGTGGTGCTCCAGAGTCCGCAGGATGTAGCTGGCGGAACTCTTTGGAATCTTTAGCTTACGGCTGAATTCCGCGTTTGACATGCCGCCTTCGCGCTGGGCAGCGGCTTCCAGGATGAGGAGCGTGCGTTCGACGGCGGTGGACGAAATATCATTTTGGGAAGCCATAGCCAACCAGTCTATCAACGGAAGAATCCGAATCCATCGTACGCGATTATGAATTTATGTTCAATATTATGAACAGACGGCTTGCGCTTCGATTTTGTAGGCGCATATTGTTTGTACACCATTTGGAATGAGTGTTCAATATATTGAACCGAATGCACGTTCCGCTTGGCGGCCCTGAAGTCATCGTCATGGCAATAAGTGGTCAGCTAGACCCGAACTCTTAGCCCGAACCGAGAGGAGATCACGAAATGGCGGCTCATCCGAGCGCAGCGCAGTTGGCAAAATCCTGGAAGACCGACCCTCGCTGGAAGGGAATCCAACGTCCTTATACCCCCGAAGACGTCGTTCGTTTGCGCGGCACGCTTCACATCGAACACACGCTCGCCCGGATGGGCGCCGACCGGTTGTGGGAGATGTTGAACAGCGACAGTTACGTCAATGCGCTGGGTGCTGCTACGGGCAATCAGGCGGTGCAGATGGTCTCCGCCGGGCTGAAGGCGATCTACGTTAGCGGCTGGCAGGTCGCCGCCGACGCCAACAACGCCGGACAAATGTATCCCGACCAGAGCCTCTACCCTGCCGATTCGGTGCCTAACCTGTGCCGCCGGCTGAACAACGCGCTGATGCGCGCCGACCAGATCCATCACGCCGAAGGCAAGAACGGCATCAACTGGTTCGCGCCTCTCATCGCGGATGCCGAAGCCGGTTTCGGCGGCACGCTGAACGCTTTCGAGCTGATGAAGGCGATGATCGAAGCGGGCGCAGCCTGCGTTCACTTCGAGGACCAACTCTCGTCGGCGAAGAAGTGCGGACACCTCGGCGGAAAGGTGCTGGTGCCCACGCAGGAAGCCATTCAGAAGCTGGTTGCGGCGCGTCTCGCGGCCGACGTTCTCGATGTGCCCACGCTGGTATTAGCGCGCACCGATGCCAACAGTGCTTTCCTTCTGACCAGCGACGTCGATGACTACGACAAAATTTTCTGCAACGGCAAGCGCACGGTCGAAGGCTTCTACGAGATTCAGGGCGGGCTCGATTCGGCCATCGCGCGTGGCTTGGCCTACGCGCCGTACTGCGACCTCATCTGGTGCGAGACCTCGGAGCCGAACCTGAAAGAAGCCGAGATCTTTGCCGACGCAATTCACAAGATGTTCCCCGGCAAAATGCTGGCCTACAACTGTTCGCCTTCGTTCAACTGGAAGAAGAAGCTGGACGACGCAACCATCGCGCGCTTCCAGCCGGCGCTGGCCGAGATGGGCTACAAGTTCCAGTTCATCACCCTGGCCGGCTTCCATGTGCTGAACCTCAGCATGTTCGAGCTGGCGCGCGCCTACAAGGACACCGGCATGACGGCCTACTCCCGCGTGCAGGAGAAGGAATTCGCGCGCGAATACAGCCACGGCTACGGCGCGGTGAAACACCAGCGCTTCGTCGGGACCGGGTATTTCGATGCGGTCGCGCAGGCCATCGCCAGCGGCAAGTCGTCGATCACGGCGCTGGAGCACTCGACCGAGGCCGAGCAGTTTGCCGAGATCAAAGTTCCATCTGCGGTGATCGAGGTTGGCGAGGATCCAGCTTGCCGGCCGATTCTGGGCGAGTGCCCGTTGGGATGCGGACACGCTCACATCGAGCATCCGCACCTGGATTCAATGCACGATTAGTCTTTCCTCAGCAGCGAGAGCGTGCTAACCGGCGCGAACGGCACGGATTCTTCCTTGGATCCGTGCCTTTTTTCGGTCGGCCATCGTCCCGCCTTGCCGGACGACTCAGCGGAGCCCAGGACGAAGTCCCGGGTGCGGCTGAGGTATGGTCCCGGCAGGGACTCTCGTTAAGGGAACAGAGCTACGATGTTCTGGTACGATACCGCTCATCTCATCCGAACGGAGCTCTCATGCGGCGACTCGCGAATTGCCTGATTCCTCTGCTGCTGATTTCGAGTTCACTCACGCTCTTCGCGGCCAACACGAAACCGGCTTCCAAGCAAGGCTCCGCGAGCGATCCACGCCTGGCCGGCGCCTTCCGCCAGCCCGCCGAGCATGGCTGGACCTACGTCCACCTCGCCGGAACTCCGTCACAGATCGGCTTCCAGCACGGCTATCTTCTGGCGCCGAGATCGACGACGCGTTGCGTGCCGAAAAAGTTGAGCTGCCGCACGACAACCAGAAGGACTGGCAATTCTTCCGCGACGCCGCACAGAACATGATGTGGCCGCACATTGAAGCGGAGTATCGCGAGGAGTTGCAGGGCATCACCGACGGCGCCAACGCCGCAGGCATCAAGCTCGACCTCTGGGACGTGGTCGCGCTCAACGGCTTCCCCGAGTGGAGCTATTACGTCGCCGAATACAACAAGCAGCACGGCATCAAGCCGGCGCCCTCCTCGGCTCCGGGCGAGCACTGCAGCGCCTTCGTCGCCACCGGCAGCTACACCAAGGACGGCCGAGTGGTGATCGCGCATAACAACTGGACGACCTATATTGAGGGGGAGCGCTGGACCATCATCTTCGATATCGTGCCCGCGCACGGGCAGCACTTCATCATGGATGGCTTCCCCGGGCTCATTCACAGCGCTGACGATTTCGGCATCAACGCCGCCGGTATCGTCATTACCGAGACCACCATCGGGGGATTCTTCGGGTACGACACCAACGGCGTTCCGGAATTCGTCCGCGCCCGCAAAGCGATGCAGTACTCGCAGTCCATCGACGACTTCGCGCGCATCATGAAGGCGGGCAACAACGGCGGCTATGCCAACGACTGGCTCATCGCCGACACTAAAAAGAACGAGATTGCCAGCCTCGAGCTGGGCCTGAAGAACGTCACTCTGGAACGCAAGACTGACGGTTATTTTGTCGGCTCCAACTTTCCCATCAACCCCAAGCTGGCAGCGAGAAGAAACCGATTTCGACCTGAACAATCCCAGCCTCAGCGCGAACGCGCGACATGTCCGCTGGGAACAATTGATGGCGGAAAACAAGGGCACGATCGATCTCGCCGCGGCCGAGCGCTTTGAAAGCGACCACTACGACAGCTACAGCAAGCAGACCCAACCCAGCGAGCGCACGCTATGCGGTCACATCGATCTTTCGCCGCGCGGCATGGGCTCGTGGCAGCAGCCCTACGCGCCCGCCGGAACGGTACAGAACAAGGCCACGACCGCTGCCATGGCCGAGAAGATGCAACTGGTCGCCGCTGCCGGTCACGCCTGCGGCATGGACTTCAAGGCGCAGCCGCACCTCGCAGCGCATCCCGAATTCGATTGGGAGAAGGACATATTGCGCGACATGAACTCCGCAGCCCTGGACCCAGTTCGAGGCGACGAAGTAGCAGTCGGTCGTCAGAGTTTGCCGGAACGAGACGAATCGGTCGCGTGAGGTTCTAGGCTAGTGGATACGCGCCGATTTCCTGCAGCAGTCGACGCTCAGCCAATCTCTCCGGCGCATTCAGCCGCAGCAGTCGAACCGTGACCCTGCCGACCGAGGTTGTCGGCTCGACATAGGCGCCCCTCAGCAGGAAGTGATCCGACCACCTATCCCGCCTCGGATGGAACAGTCTGGCGATCTCTCCCGTTTGTACGTCGATTGACGAAAGATCAGTTCCCTTGTGGCGATTGCAGAGCATGCAAGCGAACGCAAGGTTGTCCGCTGAAGACAGACCACCATGTTTACGACTAATGATGTGATCAATGTGATGAGGGAATCCTGCATCTTCTTCGCGAATGAGGCAGTATTCGCAGCGGTAGTTTGCGCGCCGGGCGACTTCGGCCCGGAGGCGCTCACCGATGTCACTAGCCACGAGAAAGGATTTGCCGGGCCTTGGCCTTGGCCATTCTCAGGATATGTTCCAGTTCCTCGAAGTGGTCTAGCTCCGCGCGTTCTTCGAGCGATAGTTCGCTTTGCTTCTCCCGCTCCAAGAGCTCAGATACACGTTGCTGCGCTTCCAAAGAAGGGCGGAAGCTTGCAACGGCCTCCGGCGTTGTACCGGCGGCGATGAAATCGATAATTTCGAGATATGCCGGACTGATGGTGCTCATCTTGGCCTCATCATACACCGATACAACAACGGCTACTCCGCCATCGGCACCTTGATTCCCTTCTCTTTCGCGAAGGCTTTGGCCTCGTCGTAGCCGGCGTCGACGTGGCGCGCGACGCCGATTCCGGGATCGTTCGTCAGCACGCGTTCGATGCGCTTGGCCATTTCGTTGCTGCCATCGGCGACCGTGACTTGTCCGGCGTGTTGCGAGTAGCCGATCCCAACTCCGCCGCCGTTGTGGATCGACACCCATGATGCGCCGCTGGCGGTGTTGAGCAGCGCGTTCAGCAGCGGCCAATCGGCGATGGCGTCGCTGCCGTCTTTCATCGCCTCGGTTTCGCGAAAGGGTGAAGCGACGGAGCCGCAGTCCAGATGATCGCGACCCATCACGATCGGCGCCTTGAGCTTGCCCTTCTTGACGAGATCGTTGAGCGCAAGGCCGAACTGCGCGCGCTCGCCATAGCCCAGCCAGCAGATGCGGCACGGCAGTCCCTGGAACTTGATCCGCTTGCGAGCGAGTTCAATCCAGCGATTCAGAATTTGGTTGTGCGGAAACATCTCCAGCACGAGATCGTCGGTGGTATGAATGTCGGCGGGATCGCCCGACAGCGCCGCCCAGCGGAACGGGCCGCGGCCTTCGCAAAACAGGGGACGGATGTATGCCGGCACGAAGCCCGGAAAATCGTAGGCGTTTTTCACGCCGTGCTCGAAGGCAAAGGTGCGGATGTTGTTGCCGTAATCGAAGGTCACCGAGCCCATCTTCTGCAGCTTCAGCATGCCTTCCACGTGCCGCGCCATGGTGTCGAGCGAGCGCTCCACATACGCCTTGGGATCGCTCTTGCGCAGCTCGAACGCTTCCTCCAGCGACATGCCGCTCGGGACATAGCCGTTCAGCGGGTCGTGCGCCGAAGTCTGATCGGTAAGAATGTCGGGCACAACGCCGCGCTCAGCCAGCTCCGGGATGATGTCGCCGCAGTTGCCGACCAGCCCCACGGAGATGTTCTCCTTCTTGCGGACGGCGTTCTTGATGATGCGCAGCGCTTCGTCCAGCGAGTTGACCATGAAGTCGCAATAACCGGTACGCAGGCGCTTCTTAATGCGCTCGGGATCGACTTCGATGCCGAGATAGCACGCGCCGGTCATGGTCGCGGCCAACGGCTGCGCGCCGCTCATGCCGCCCATGCCGCCGGAGACGATCAGCTTGCCTTCGAGCTCGCCGCCGAGATGCTTCTGTCCCGCAGCCGCAAACGTCTCGAACGTCCCCTGAATGATTCCTTGCGTGCCGATGTAAATCCACGACCCGGCGGTCATCTGGCCGTACATGGTGAGGCCGAGCTTTTCCAGTTCGTTGAACTTCTCCCAGTTCGACCAGTGGCCGACGAGGTTGGCGTTGCAGATGAGCACGCGCGGGGCGTAGTCGTGGGTGCGGAAGATGCCGACCGGCTTACCCGATTGCACCAGCAGCGTCTCGTCGTTCGCGAGCGAGCGCAGCGAATTGACGATGGCGTGGTAGCACTCCCAGTTGCGAGCAGCGCGGCCGGTGCCGCCGTAAACCACGAGGTCCTGCGGACGCTCGGCCACATCGGGATCGAGGTTGTTCATCAGCATGCGCATGGCGGCTTCCTGCGCCCAGCCTTTGCAGGAGAGCACATTGCCGCGCGGCGCGCGCACCGGCGTGTAAGAAGAGGCGGAAGTATCGGTCAGGACTGGCATAACAGGAAATGGTAGTTCAAGGCGGGGGTCACGGGATAGGGGGTGGTCCCCGCACTGCTGGAAATCCTGTCCTCAAGGAATCCATTTCATGGCACAATAGCAGCCCACATCACAGGAAGGGCAGGCCATGAACATCACCGTTGAGCGCAAATGGTTCACCCCAAACTCCACTGGCGGCCAGATGAGCCTGAATGGGGTGTTTTTCTGCTACACCTTGGAGCCGCGCGCCGATCAGTCTCAAGGTAAGCCCTACTGCATTCCCGCCGGACAATATGACGTTACGCTCGCCCTCAGTGCGCGCTTCCAAATGGTCACTCCGCATGTGATGGACGTGCCCGGATTCACGGAGATCGAGATTCATCCTGGCAACTATCCGAAAGACACGGAGGGCTGCTGCCTTGTGGGATCAATCCGCGATACCGACTTTGTGGGAAACAGCCGCGCTACGTTTTCGGAACTGATGTCGCAGCTTCAATCAGGGTCGATCACGATCAGCTACGCGAATGCGGCCAGTGCGGGTCAATCCTGAGCGCGCATAAAAAACGGGGAGCGGCTGTTTGGCCATCTCCCCTCTCTCTCCGATCAGGTTTGCAATTGAACTCAGAGTACGCGAACTCTCCGCCCCGCACATCACAACCAGGTAAAAATATTGTGAAAACGGTTGATTTACCGGCTACTCCTACATTCGGTGGAATACCTCATTGTGTGGCCCACATTGTGGGATGGCTGATCGAATGCTTAACGTACTACCACAATGTATGGCCTGGCGAGTTTCAGCACTGCGAACTGCCGCCCGCATAGCTTGAATTACGGCATTGTTGTATCTTGCCAGCGAGCGCAGCAGGCCGCTTGTTCGGCCCGCCTCGCCACGAGGAGACACATGTCCAGTTCGCGCAGACAGTTTCTGAGCCAGCTTTCTTTGGCCGCAGCGGCGGCGCTTGCCGCTCGCGCCCAGGTGCAAAATCCGACGACCACCACCCCCGGCGCACCGCCCGCGTTCGGGACCGCGGCGCCCGTCGGACCCGAGGTTTCCGCTGCAACCTTCAAAGAAGCGGAAAAGCTCATCCAGCTGAACTTCAGCGAGCAAGAACTGGAGCAAGCGGCCAGCAATTGGCGCATGGCCATGGCGCCGGTGTACGAACTGAGGGTAGGCCCGCACAAAGTGGCGCTGCCCGCGACGGCCGCGCCCTGGTCGCGCTGGGACCCGGTGCTTCCCGGGCACAAGCAACTGCCTCCGCGCAACGAGTTCATTCGCGGCGCGGCCGACCCCGGTCCGCTGCCCGCAGGCGACGAAGACATTGCTTTCGCCAGCGTGTCTCAGCTTTCGCGCTGGATCGAGTCGCGCCAGCTCACCGCCGAGCGGCTTACCAATATTTATCTTGCGCGGCTGGAAAAGTTCAATCCCACGCTGCGCTGCGTGATCACGCTGACCAAGGATCACGCGCTGCAACAAGCCAGGCAAGCCGATCAGGAAATTGCCGCCGGCAAATATCGCGGGCCGCTGCATGGCATCCCCTGGGGCGCGAAGGACCTGCTCGACACCGCGGGCATTCCGACCACCTATGGCGCAGAGCCGTTTCGCAATCGCATTCCGAAAGACAACGCGGTCGTGGTGCAGCGGCTGAACGACGCAGGCGCGGTGCTGGTTGCCAAGCTGAGCATGGGCGCGCTGGCGCTGAACGACATCTGGTTCGGCGGGCAGACCATGAATCCCTGGCTGCTGGAGGAAGGCTCGTCGGGATCGAGCGCCGGGCCCGGCGCGGCAACGGCAGCCGGACTGGTCGCCTTCGCCATCGGCAGCGAAACCGGCGGCAGCATTGTCAGCCCTTCGATGCGTTGCGGCATCACCGGACTTCGTCCCACGTATGGCCGTGTCGCGCGCACCGGCGCGATGACCCTGTGCTGGTCGCTGGACAAGCTGGGGCCGATGGCCCGCAACGTAGAAGACACTGTCCTGGTGCTGAACACGATCAGCGGGCCCGATCCGGGCGACGTCAACAGCATCCCCAGCAAACTGGATTTCAATGCCGCCGCGACCGTGCAAGGTCTGCGCGTCGGCTACTTCCCTGCCTGGATGAAAGACGCGCCGGCCACCGACGTGGATCGCATGGCGCTACAGACGGTCGGCAAAGTCGGCATGGTTCCCGTCGAGGTTTCACTTCCCGATTGGCCGTACGATTCGCTCGACCTGATCCTATTCGCGGAAGCCGCTGCGGCCTTCGAGGAATTGACCCTGAGCGGCGGATTGCGCGAGCTGAAGATGCAGGTCGCAGACGCGTGGCCAAACACCTTCCGCCAGTCGCGATTTCTTTCCGCAGTGGACATGGTGCAGACCGACCGCTTCCGCCGCATGGTGGCCAACGAGATGGGCCGTATCTTCGCGCAAGTCGATCTGCTGCTCGTGCCTTCACTCCGCGATGAGATGCTGACCATCACTAACTTCACCGGACAGCCTTCACTGACGTTGCGCGCGGGCTTTGTGGAAGTTTCGGAGGCGCGCAGCGACTGGGCGCCCGATCCGGCGCATCCGCTGCCCAAGTTCTCGCCCCCGCGACGCGTCCCGCATGGTGTAACGCTGATTGGCAGGCTCTTCGACGAAGGCACTCTTTGCCAAGCCGGAATCACGCTGGAGCGGGCCTTCAATGTCGCTGGAGAACGGCCACCAGGCTTCTGAACCTCCTGTTACACGTGGAAGGAAGACCTAGCTACGATTGTCTTCCCCGAACATGATTGCATCGGCGCGGCACCAGCCTGTACGCTGAGGATGACAGCACAGCCAACCTGCATCCTTCCCAGTCGCCAGATTTCCTTGCACCACTCTGAGCCAACTGTCACCAGGCTAAGTGACTTTAGGTACATAGTTGTGATTACTTTCGTGTAAACCGTGGTGCCTTTTTAGTATAGCCTAGTAGTGCCAGCCAAATAGACTGAAATCTCACCTAAACGTGAGTATTTCAGAATTGGTGGTGCACGAAGTGGTAAGATCGATTCTCTGTGCAGTAGTTTTATTTCTTTCCTGGCAATCAGTTGCGGCACAATCATGTACAATTTCACCTTCTACGCCAGTCGGAGTGCCTGCCGGCGGGACCTACAACTTTTCGGCTAGTTGTGGATCGGGGCTTACTTGGACGGTAACCGGCCCTGGAACCATCGGCAGTTCGGGGTATTACTCTGCCCCGTCCTCGGTTACTGCGCAAAATCAGAGCCGGGGTTGCCAGGAGTTGCCGAACAACAGCCCATTCAATATTCCGGTCAATACCCTTCCGATCGATCCGCACAGCACCCGGTGGCTCACTCGCGTTGCCGAGGACGGCACGCAATATCCCAGTCCTTACCATAACCTGAAGTTCTATCCCCAGGTGTTGGGCTTCTATGACAATCCCGTCACCAGCAGCACGCAGCAACAGTTGATGCACTTCTATTATCTTGGGAACTCCAACGGGTATCAGGACACGAATTTCCCCATCCCCCCGGAGCGCACCTGGCTTATGGAGAATGGCGTCAACTATGACGCTGGCAGCGGGTCGGACCGGCACCTGTTCACCATGAACAGCAGCAACTGTACGGGAACGGAAATGTACAACCTGTACGTCGATTTCCGCACCGTCTCGTTTACCGCGGGCAGCCCTACCAGCGTGACCTGGACGACCAATACAGTTTGGCCCATCCCGCAGAACTATAGTGTTTACATTTCCGGCGGTACGGGAGCATGGGCGGCAGCCAATGGCAATTGGCGCATGACGCCGACCGGCGCCAACAGCGGGACACTGCCATTTGACTCCACTAGCTGGGGCGCCGCGCCGAGCGGGACAATCATGACCGGGCTGTTCGCGCCTTACAACGGGCCAAACTATAACAGCCAGTCAGGGCAGAAATTCTCGCCGACCTCGTATGCCGAGATGGGTGGCGTGGATGCGGCGGGAATGCCGATGAGTGCGACATCCCTGAAGTTGAATGAATGGTATGCGGCAACTCAGGCGGGGCGCAGCGATCTTGGTCACGCCATTCGCACCACCATGTCAAACTCGTATCTTTCGGCGCGCAACATCTGGCCGGCTACGCTTTATGCGGGCGCCAATCTTGGATTCCAAAATTTCTTGACCTCCTGCACCAACGGGACTACCACCACCTGCACCGCGTCAACCGATATTTCGACATCGCAACCCTGCGATAATTACACCTACACGACAGGTTGCACCTTCTATATCAATGTTACAGGACTGACCGGGGCATGGGCCGCATTCAATGGCGACCAAACGGCCACGGCAGTGGATAACTACCATTTCACGGTATCGGTGAATACATCCAGCTTCGGAGCGTTTTCGACCAGCGGCAACCCGTACTTCGTCCAGGACTTCTTTCCCTATGGTGCAACCATCATACTTAGCCCCTCAGTCGATCTGAGCGGGCTTTGCACCTCGACCGACCTGACCAACTGGTGCCCCTATGCCAAGGTCTATCTCCAAACGCTGCAAAAATACGGCATGGTTGTGGCCGACGGCACTGTACCCAGCGACAATTGGGACAATAGCACGATAGCCAGCGAGTTTCATCCTAATGTGTTGGTTGATGCGGCGGTCAATATAGAAAACTGGACGGGCCTGCAACCTATCGAGGGCTACCTCCAAGTAGTAAACCGGTCGTCGCAGCAGCTATCCACTAATTTGGCCAGCTATCAGCAGACCAACACTAACCGTACTTACGTGACCGTTTGCGGGTCCAGCGGCTGTGCCTCCGACGATGTGATTCTGCAAGGCACCACCATCGGCACCGACCGGGAACGGCTGACGGTTGCGGCCAATACGAGCTACCAGATGAACGTCTGGCTCAATGGCAATGTAAATACCGCACTCAGCTATGCCATTAATTCGGGAATACCAGGCGCAAGCGTATCCTCGACGGGCCTGCTGGCCATGCCGAGCTGCACGGTTAAACAGCAAGGGATGATAACAGTCACGTCTTCCGCCGATCCCAATGCCCTGCCGCTCTATATTGAAGCTACCTGCCTGCCGGTAGGCACGGATGGAGCCTATCGCCTGGCTTTGGGGAACTATACCGGAGACTATACGGATTCGGAAGGCAACATTTGGACCGGAGCGTATGCAAATTACGGGTTCAACAATAACTACGAATCTCCTGCTCTTTGGTACGGATCGCACAATGGCACCTGGCAGGGATTTCTACTTTGCGAAAACGATACCTGGACGGGCGGCGACTCCCAACTCTACAGTCGCAGCACGAATCTTGACGACGACACCCGGGTGGAAGTTGCATTGCCCAATGGTAACTACAACCTGACGCTGTATGGCGAACCCGGCTTCGGAGGTTTCGGCAGCAACAATACCTGCGCGAACACCGCCGGACAAAACGTGTATGACTGGATCGTACAGGGCCAAACAGCAGCATCGTGGCTTGACGGCTATGTCCTGGCCGGCAATCAGCCCTTTAACGGCTATACGCTAAGCGCTCAGGCGACCGTCACCGATAACATGCTTGTCACTCTGGGCCGTATGCGAGTCTCCTCTCCATACGGGGTGTCCTGGAGTTCGCTGTTGATCAGCCCGGGCACTGGCCAGGGGTTGACCATCATTACCTCCTCGCTTCCGAACGCCAACGTGGGCTCGGCATATTCGGCAGCGCTAACCGCCAGCAGCGGAACGCCGCCTTATACTTGGGGACTGGCGAACGGTTCTGGCCCACTGCCAACTGGACTGACGATCAATGCTTCCAGCGGCCTCATCTCGGGTACACCAACCACGGCAGGAACCTATCCCTTTACCGTCCAGGTTACGGATTCGCTTCAGCACACCGCTACGAGGGCCTTGAGTATCGTAGTCTCCCCAGCGGGAAGCTTTACTATGGCAAGCTCGCCCTTCATGCTCAGCGTTGCACAAGGCAATCAGGCGACAGGAACCATCGTAAGCACCGCCAACAACGGTTTTAACAGCTCCATCGCTCTGTCGGCCTCGGGTTTGCCGGCGGGCGCTACCATAACCTTTAACCCGAGCACTATCCCGGCCCCTGGCAGCGGTAGTTCGAGCATGACCATCGCCGTAGCTTCAAATACGCCGACCGGAAGGTACGCCGTTACGGTCACCGGCAATGGCGGTGGCACGCAGCAGAGCACCGCGATCTCCCTCAACGTAACCGCGGGCGTAGGGAGCTTCACGATCTCTGCCTCGCCAACGTTGCTTAGTGTCGTTCAGGGCAATCAGGGCACATCGACCATCACTACGGCCATCAGCGGCACCTTCAATAGCTCGATTGCTCTGTCGGCCTCCGGTCTGCCGGCGGGCGCGGGCGCGAGCTTCAACCCGAGCACAATTGCGGCACCGGGTAACGGGATCTCGATCATCACGATCACCGTGGGAGCTAGTACGCCGACCGGCACTTACCCGATCACCGTGACCGGCAATGGGGGCGGGACGCAGCAGACCACTACCGTCACGCTGACGGTAACCGCGTCGGCAAGCTTCGGGATTTCGGCATCGCCTACGTCCTTGAGCATTGCCCAAGGGAACCAGGGCACATCGACGATTTCGACCATCGGTGTGAACGGCTTCAACAGCTCGATCGCGCTGTCCGCTTCCGGATTGCCTTCGGGGGCAAGCGCAAGCTTCAACCCCAGCACGATTCCGGCGCCGGGTAATGGCAGCTCGATCATCACGATCACCGTGGGAGCCAGTACGCCGACCGGAACTTATCCCATCACGGTGACGGGCAATGGAGGTGGGGTACAGCAGACCACGACCATAACCCTGACTGTGACCGGCGCGCCTAACTTCACGATTTCGGCGTCGCCAACTTCACTGAGCGTGGCGCAAGGCAATCACGGGGCGTCGACCATCACCACCGCTGTCAGCAACGGCTTCAACAGCTCGATTGCGCTGACCGCTTCGGGATTGCCATCGGGGACGACCGCAAGCTTCAACCCAAGCGCGATTCCGGCGCCGGGTAATGGCAGCTCGATCATCACGATCACCGTGGGAGCTAGTACGCCGACCGGAACTTATCCCATCACGGTGACGGGCAATGGAGGTGGGGTACAGCAGACCACGACCGTAACCCTGACTGTGACCGGCGCGCCTAACTTCACGATTTCGGCGTCGCCAACTTCACTGAGCGTGGCGCAAGGCAATCATGGGGCGTCGACCATCACCACCGCTGTCAGCAACGGCTTCAACAGCTCGATTGCGCTGACCGCTTCGGGATTGCCATCGGGGACGACCGCAAGCTTCAACCCAAGCGCGATTCCGGCGCCGGGTAATGGCAGCTCGATCATCACGATCACCGTGGGAGCCAGTACGCCAACCGGAACCTATCCCATCACGGTGACCGGCAACGGAGGTGGGGTACAGCAGACCACGACCATAACCCTGACGGTGACCGGCACGCCCAACTTCACGATCGCGGCGACGCCGCAGAGTCAAACCATCAATCGCGGTTCTCGAACGACCTACACGGTGACATTGGCCCCGGTGAACGGGTTCAATAGCCGCGTCACACTCAGTCTCAGCGGCTGCCCGTCGAATGCCACGTGCAGCTTCAACCCACAGTCATTGACGCCGCCAGGCAGCTCCACACTGACGGTCTCAACCGGCTACTTCACGCAGGATGGAAACTACACGTTGACGATCACGGGCACCAGCGGAAGCCTGCGAAACTCGACTACCGTGGGCCTCACGGTAACTCATTAACGTAGTCCGGGCCAAAAAAAGGGGGCATTGGCTGTGCGCCGATGCCCCTCGCTTCAGAACTTAGATTCTTTCCGTCCGTCTTGTCAGTGCGACGTTCCGCCGTACCGGGGAGACAGCCCTGCGTTCTGCATCTCGTGCAAATGCCGCACCGTCTCCGCGGGATTGGGACGGATCGTGTAGTCGGCATTCACATCGGCTGTCCGAATGATGCCGTTCGAATCGATGATGTAGCGCGCCGGCATCGGTAATCGGTATTCCGGTTCGTCGTTGAATCGATCCAGCGTGCTGCCGAACGATTTGTAGAGTTCGCGCAGGTAATCTGGAAGGGTAAACACCAGCCCGAACTGTTCCGCTACCTTAAGATGAAGGTCGCTCAGTATGTCAAACGCGAGATCCAGCTTGCGATGCAACGCGCGGGTATAGCGCTCGATCTCTGGTGTGATGACGACGAGCCGCGCTCCCAGGCCTCGGATCTCGGACTCGATTTGCTGTAGAGCCTCCAGCTCCATGTTGCAATATGGTCACCAATGCCCCCGGAAGAAGCTGACGACCAGCGGCCCTTGGCGGAGAAGATCGGCCGACGACACCTCGACGTGGTCCTGATTGAAGAGCCGGAACTGGGGCGCGTGATCCCCAACTTTCAGCGCTCGCCCCTCAATCCCTGAGGCCTTGAGCTCAGCGGTCGCCCGATGCATCGTCTCGATCGCTTCACGCGTCATGTTGTACGGCGGAGCGCCTGACTCGATGTTGCGCTTGAATTCGTCCAGGCGTTCTTGCAGCGTTGCCATTGTGTTCATTCCCTTTTCCGCGTTTTATCGACGCAAGCCATTGGATGCTGGAACTGAGAAAAGGCTACGCGAGTGCAAGAGCTGAATGCTCACCCCTTTGTGCTGACGGCTCGTTGCTCCGTTTGACCCAGCTCTCCGCCGCCTGATAACTTCGAAGTT
The DNA here is from genome assembly GCA_963713465.1 of uncultured Acidobacteriaceae bacterium. Classification (GTDB taxonomy): domain Bacteria; phylum Acidobacteriota; class Terriglobia; order Terriglobales; family Acidobacteriaceae; genus Bog-257. The sequence goes on along the minus strand of CAVQLZ010000001.1, from coordinate 99,370 downwards.
TCGTCATCCGCAAATCCCCGGCAGAGAGAGCAAGCATGGCACTCAAATTCAAGGGCGTGGATTTATCGACTACGACACGCTGCTTAGCGACGACGAGCGACTGGTGCGCGACACCACGCGCAAATTCATCGAAGAGAACCTCATCCCCATCATCGAGCAATGCAACCGCGACGGCCGCTTCCCCAAGGAGCTGATCAAGCCCATGGGCGAGTTGGGCTTCTACGGCGCCAGCCTGAAGGGCTACGGCTGCGCCGGCATGTCGAGCGTGGAGTACGGCCTGATGACGCAGGAACTGGAGCGCGGCGACAGCGGCGTGCGCTCCTTCGTCAGCGTGCAGTCGGGACTGTGCATGTATCCCATCTACGCCTTCGGCAGCGAGGAGCAGAAGCAGAAATACCTGCCCAAGATGGCGACCGGCGAAATCCTCGGCTGCTTCGGACTGACCGAGCCGGACGCGGGCTCGAACCCCGGCGCGATGCGCACGCGCGCGAGCAAGGACGGAAACGAGTACGTGCTGAACGGCGAGAAGATGTGGATCACCTCGGGATCGATCGCCGACATTGCCATCATCTGGGCGAAAGTAGAAGACGAGAACGAGCTGATTCGCGGCTTTATCGTCGAGACCGACCGGCCGGGATTCCGCGCAGCCGATGTGCATGGCAAGTGGTCGCTGCGCGCGTCTGTGACTTCAAGTCTTTCTTTACAGGATGTCCGTATCCCATTGGATAATCTGCTGCCTGGCTCCGGCGGACTGAAGTCGCCCCTGAGCTGTCTGAATCAGGCGCGCTACGGGATTGCGTGGGGCGCGATTGGGGCCGGAATGGCCTGCTACGACTGCGCGCTCCAATACTCACAATTTCGCAAGCAGTTCCACGATACGCCCATCGCCGGGCATCAACTGGTGCAGGAGAAGCTGGTATGGATGATCAGCGAGATCACCAAGGCGCAACTGCTGGCGCTGCAAGTCGGCCGGCTGAAGGACGCGGGCAAGGCAAAGCCGTGGCACATCTCGATGGCGAAGCGCAACAACGTCTGGATGGCGCTGGAGTGCGCCCGCCTGGGCCGCGACATTCTCGGCGCCAACGGCATCGCCGACGAGTACCCCATCTTCCGCCACATGGCGAATCTGGAGTCGGTGAAGACCTACGAGGGCACACACGACATCCACACGCTGATCATCGGCGAGCACATCACCGGGCTGGCCGCGTTTTGACGGTGGAAGGGCACGGCTTCAGCCGTGCCGATAAGTCCTTACTGTTTCTATTTGTCATCCCGACCGGAGTGAAGTCGATCACGCTAGCGAGCGACCTTGCGGAGCGGAGGGACCTTCACCTACGCGTGCAGCGACTGCAATCTGCACGATCGACTGTGCAGCGCGTGAGCGGCGAATCCGCCACATTCTTCGGCAGCGTGCCGCGATACATCGCAATCTCATCGCAGGCGTTCTGGCGCGGGCAGCGAATGCAGTCTTTCAGCACCTTGTCCGGCAATCTTTCCTTCACGACTTCCTGAAAGCCCATGCGCGCGAAGAAGCCCGGAATGCGCGTGAACAGGCACACGCAGGTGACGCTCTGCTTCTGCGCTTCTTTCAGCAGCGCATTGATAAGCACCTTGCCTGCGCCCTTCCCTTTCGACATGTTGGTGACGGTGATGGAGCGGATTTCGGCCAGGTGCATGCCGTAAAGGTGCAGCGCGCCGCAGCCGACGATCTCGCCTTCGTTTTCGACCACGACGAAATCGCGGATGTTCTCGCAGATCTCGGCGAGCGAGCGCGGCAGCAGCGTGCCGTCGGCGACGTGGACCTGGATGAGCTGTTCGATGGCGAAGGCGTCGGGAAGCGTGGCATTACGTGCATGCATGGGCGACTCCGAAATATTGGGATAGTCTTGCTTTCGCGGTCTGTAAGGCTTGCCGCACTCGTGCTGGTGCTGTGCCTCCTGGGACGTCGTGAATCGCCAGCACTTCCTCGAGCGCCAGCGCGTTGTAGAACTGCTCGTCGGCATCGATGCCGCAGAGCGCGTAATCTTCCGGCGATAGTTGCTGCAGTTCGCAACCTTGTTCGACGCAAAGCCGAACGGCTTTGCCGATTTGCTCGTGCGCCCGGCGAAACGGCATGCCTTGGCGAACCAGATACGCCGCCGCGGCCTGCGCGTTCAAGAAGCCACAGCTTGCGGCTTCGCTGCATGCGATTCGTGGTTGAACTCGACCGCCGACATGAATCCCGTCGCCACGCGAACCATGCTGGAGACCTGCTGCGCCGCGGCGAACACTGGCTGCTGCGTCTCCTGCAGATCCTTGTTGTAGGCGAGCGGCAGGCCCTTGACGCCGATAAACAGCGCTGTCGCTTCCGCAAAAACTCTGCCCGCCTTGCCGCGAATAAGCTCCAGCGCGTCGGGATTTTTCTTCTGCGGCATCGCGCTGCTGCCGGTCGCGTACTGCTCCGGCAGCTTGATGAAACCGAATTCAGTGGTCGAGAAGAGTATGAACTCTTCCGCCCAGCGGCTGAGATGAAGCGCCACTAACGACAACGCCTGCACGAAGTCAATCGCGAAGTCGCGATCGCTGGTCGCATCCATGCTGTTCGCGGTCGGCCGATCGAACTCCAACTCGCGCCGCGATGGCTTCGCGATCCAGCGGCAGAATCGTTCCCGCGACTGCTCCCGATCCCAGCGGACAGACGTTTACTCGCTTGCGGCAGTCGGCGAGACGGTCGATGTCACGAAGGAACATCTCGACGTAGGCAAGAAGCCAATGCGCAACCAGCACTGGTTCGGCACGCTGCAAGTGCGTGTAAGCCGGCATCGGGCTGTCTCCCGCAGCTTCCGCCTGCTGCACGAACGCACTCGCGAACTCCGCGAGCAGACGCGTGATGTCGTCGATCTGCTCGCGAACATAGAGCCGCAGGTCAGTGGCGATCTGCTCATTGCGGCTGCGTCCGGTGTGGAGCTTGTACCCGACTTCTCCCGCAAGTTCGACCAGCCGCTTCTCGACGTAGTGATGGACGTCTTCAATCGACGGGTCGTCGTCGCTCGGAACACCTTCGCGCGCTATCTGGTCGAGCGCGGAAAGCGTTGCCGCCAGCTCTGGGCTGCTCAGCACGCCCATCTTCGCCAGCGCGGACGCGTGCGCCTTGCTGGCCGCAACTTCATACGGCAGCAGCACGCGGTCGAAAGGAAACGACCGCTGCCACTGCTCGAATTCCGCATCCTGCTCTTGACCGAAGCGGCCCGACCACATCTTCATTGCGCTGCCTCTTTCAACTCACAGCTCATCGGCTTCGGCGCTCTGCGCCTGCTTGGGTGTTGTCGAGCGCAGCGGCATCACATGCTCGGACTGCTTGCCATGAATAATTGCCCGCGAGCGCGCCGGAAGACCGAGAATGCGGATGAAGCCCTCGGCGTCCTTCTGGTTGTAGCTTGCGCCCATGGTGAAGCTGGCGATGTCGGGCCGGTAAAGCGAGGTCTCCGACTTGCGACCGGCGATCTCCACGTTGCCCTTGTAGAGCGCCAGTGTCACGGTACCGTTCACGTCGGATTGCGAGCTCTCGACGAATGCCTGCAGCGACTCGCGCAGGGGCGTGAACCACAGGCCGAAGTAAACCAGCTCAGCATACTTCAACGCGATGTGCTGCTTGAAGTGCGACAATTCGCGATCGAGGCAGAGCGCTTCCAACTCACGATGCGCGGTGAGCAGCAGGGTTCCGCCCGGCGTCTCGTAGCAGCCGCGCGACTTCATGCCGACGAAGCGGTTCTCGACGAGATCCACGCGGCCGATTGCGTTGCGGGCGCCGATTTCGTTCAGTACTTCGACGACGGCAACCGGATCGAGCTCGACTCCGTTCACGCCCACGGGCAAGCCATGCTGGAAGGTGATCGCGACCTTCTCGACCGCATCGGGCGCGTCCTGCGGCGAGTTGGTCCACGTCCACGTGGTCGGCAGCGGCGCGTTGTTCGGATCTTCCAGTTCGCCGCCCTCATGGCTGACGTGCAGCAGATTGCGGTCGCGGCTGTGGATCTTCGCGCGGCTCTGCGCAACGGGAATTCCGTGCTGCTCGGCGTAGTCGAGGCAGTCCTCGCGCGACTGCAACGTCCACTCGCGCCACGGCACGATCACCTTCAGCTCCGGAGCCAGCGCCTGGTAGGCGTGCTCGAAGCGCACCTGGTCGTTGCCCTTGCCGGTGCAGCCGTGAGCGACGGCCGTCGCGCCTTCGCGCAGCGCAACCTCGACCTGGTACTTCGCAATGATGGGTCGCGCGAGCGAAGTCCCCAGCAGGTACTTGTGCTCGTACACCGCACCTGCCTGGATCGCCGGGAAGACGTAGTCGGTCAGAAACTCCTGCCGCAGATCTTCCACGATGACCTTGGAAGCGCCCGTGTCGTAGGCCTTCTGCACGACGGCCTCGAGGTCGTCGCCCTGACCCACGTCGGCGACAAAGGCGATCACGTCGCCGTCATAGTTTTCTTTCAGCCACGGGATGATGATGGACGTGTCGAGCCCACCCGAATAAGCAAGTACGACTTTTTCACGCATTGGCGCTCCTCGGCGGGAAGCGGTGGATACCGCCTTCCAGCAGCAAAACAAGAATGGATTTCTGAACGTGCAGCCGGTTCTCCGCCTGATCGAAGACAACCGACCGTGGCGAATCGATGACGGCAGCCGTAACTTCGTCGTCGCGATGCGCCGGCAGGCAATGCATGAACACGGCGTGCTTGGCGGCGTAAGAGAACAGCTTCTGGTTGACCTGGAAAGGCGCGAAAATCGCGCTGCGATTGGCCGCCTGACTCTCCTGGCCCATGCTCGCCCAGACGTCGGTGTAGATGGCATCCGCGCCGGCAACGGCCTCGAGGGGATCGTTGGTCAAGCGCACACTCGCCCCTGAAACATTGGCGAGGAAACGGGCGACCTGCGTGACGCCGGTGTCGGGCTCGTAACCTTTGGGAGTGCCAACAGAAATCGATGCGCCCAGGCTGGCAGCGGCGAGCATCAGCGAGTGCGCAACGTTGTTCCCGTCGCCTACGTAGGCGAGGTGCACGCCGCGCAGATCACCGAACTGCTCCTGTAAGGTCAGCATGTCGGCCATGGCCTGGCAGGGGTGCTCCAGTTCACTTAGCGCGTTGATCACCGGAATGCTGGCGTGCTGCGCCATGGTGGTGACGGTCTGGTGGGAGAACGTGCGCAGCACGATGCCGTCGATCCAGCGTTCCAGGTTATGAGCGACATCGCAGAGCGGTTCGCGAGCGCCCAGACGCGATTGCGTTTGATCGACGAAGAACGAGCTGCCGCCAAGCGCGTTGATTCCGGCTTCGAATGTCAGTCGCGTGCGCAGCGATGGCTTCTCAAAAAACAGGACAATCTGCTTGCCGGAGAGAATGCCGCGAAAATCCGCCGGCCGGGCTTTCATCGCCGCCGCCAGCTCCAACGCGCACGCCAGCTCGTCAGGAGAGAAGTCCTGGATGGAAATCAGGTCACGAGCGGTAACGCCGCGATAAGCGTAGGTGCTCGGGTTCGCGCCTGGGGGAATCGTGGTTGCAATCAATGTCGCACCTCAGAAAAAAGCAATTAGCAATTAGCAATTAGCCCGCAAGGTAGGCGGGGCAGCGGACAAAACTGAGAGAAAGGGTCATCGAACGTCGTTCTAAGGCGCGATCGAAGCGCGGTCCCGGCCAAGCACCGTCTTTGCGTTCGGTGGGATAAAGCACAAGATGGTTGCGGGTGGTCACGATGCGATCACCTCGGTGCCGCAGTCGATGGGCTGGGTGAAGAAGCCGGGCAGGACCTCGGCACATTCCGCGGGCAAAATACGGACGCGGGTCACACCCTTCTTCAATGCGCTGGTGCATGCCTGCAACTTCGGCAGCATGCCCCCGCTCACGGTCGCCTGTTCCACCATGTGGCTGATTGCATCAACGTCAAGCCAGCGAATAACCGCGCCTTTGGCATCCTTCACCCCGGCAACGTCGGTCAGGTAAATGAGGGCGTGCGCGCCGCAGGCAATGGCGCAGGCCGAGGCCACCTGGTCGGCGTTGACGTTGTAATATTCGCCGTCAAAGCCGAGTGCCAGGCTGGAGATGACGGGCACGACTCCGGCACTCCAGAGACGCTCGATCCATTGCGCATCGACGGCACAAACTTCGCCGACGAAGCCGAGGTCGGGCTTTTTCTTTCTCGAGGCGAGCACCATCCGCAGGTCGCCGCCGCAGATGCCGAGCGCAGGCTGTCCGGCTTCGCCGATGGCGGCAACCAGTTGCTTGTTCAGTTGACCGGCGAGCACCATGATCGCGACATCGCGCGTCTGGGAATCGGTAACGCGCAGACCATCGACGAACGTGGTCTCGCATCCCAACTGCTTCAGGGTGCGAGTCAAGGCGGCGCCACCGCCGTGCACGATTACCAGCTTGTGGCCTTCGCGAACCAGACTGGGAATCGTCCTGGCAAACCTGCTGACGAGCGGCTTGTCGTCAAGTGCCGCGCCGCCGATTTTTATGACCAGCTTCATTCCAGGCCCGCTTTCTCGTCGAATCCGAACATCAGATTCATGTTCTGCACCGCCTGTCCGGCCGCGCCCTTCAACAGGTTGTCCAGACAGGACACCAGTACCGCCCGCTTGCCGTCGGGCGAAAGCGAAAAACCGATATCGCAATAATTGGTGTTCAGCGAGAACTTGATTTGCGGCAATCGCGCTGCGCCAAATACCCGCACCCAGGGCTTGCCGGCGTAGAAGTCCTGCAACGTTTTTTCCAACTCTTCCGACGTGACCGGCCTTGCCAGCTTCACGTAAATCGTCGACAGAATGCCGCGCGGAATCGGCAGCAGATGCGGCGTGAACTGCAGCGAGCCGTTGCCGATCCCGAGCTGCTCCAGCACTTCCCCGGTATGCCGGTGTCCGAAAACGCTGTAGGCCGAAAAGTCACCATCGACTTCGACAAAATGGGTTTTCGCCGACGGGGTCTTCCCTGCTCCCGAAACTCCCGATTTCGAATCGCAGATGATGCCATGCTCCAGGTCGACGACGCCGGCGCGAATCCACGGCGCCAGGGCGAGAATGATCGAAGTCGAATAGCAGCCGGGATTGGCCAGCAGAGCGGCATTCCTGATTTCCCCGGCATGCAACTCCGGCAAGCCGTAAACGGCAGAGTCGTCGAGGTCGGCGTATTCGTCGGCATCGGCAAAGCCGTACACGTTGCGGTTTTCGGCATGCTTCAGCCGCCAGGCGCCACTTAGATCGATCACGCGAAAACCTTCCGCCAGAGCTTCCGGCGCGACCTCACGCGAGAACTCATGCGGTGTCGCCAGGAAAACCACGTCGACTCCAGCGTCCTTCATGCGCTGCCAGGAGAAGCTCTCGAACGGAAAGCCGCCGTTGCCCGCCAGTTGCGGATAGGCTTCGGTGAGGTCGGCATAGCCGCCGCTTTCGCCGTTGCGCCGCACCAGCAGGGGCTTCTTCGCGGCGGGATGACGCGCGAGCAGGCGAACTAACTCGAAGCCGGAATAACCGGTGGCGCCGAAGATCGCGGGTTGGACGACAGCATTCATACGTACATTCAAACGGTGGAAGCGCTGGGCTTCAGCCCAGCGAACCCTCGCTTTGTGAGTGCTGGCTTCAGCCACGGCAGCCCTGGGCTAAAGCCCGTTCTCGTATCCTCCATTACGGCATGGCTGAAGCCATGCCCTTCCACCTACGCCATCAGCTTGCGCAGTCGCTGCGCCAATTTCTCAGCCGACCGGCTATCGGTGGTGATGGCCAGGATCGTGTCATCGCCGCCGAGCGTGCCTACAACTTCTTCCCATTCCTCCGCGTCGATCGCGGCCGAAACCGGCTGAGCGCTGCCGGCGCTCGTCTTGATCACCACCTGATTCAGCGCCGTCCTTACCTCGTATACAAACGTCTGAATCAGGCGCTCGATGGAGGGAAGCGCGATTTCAGCTTCCTCTCCCTGCGGCAGCTTGTATCCCTCGGACGTCTTCAGCAGCCCGAGTTCGTGAAGGTCGCGCGACAGGGTGGCCTGGGTCACCCGGTGCCCGAGCCGGAAGAGCTTGCGCCGCAGCTCGTCCTGGCTGGCGATTTCGCTTTCGTCCACCAACTTCCGGATCGCGGCATGACGGGTCAGTTTAGACATCGCATAAATATGCGTCCTACTGAATAATAATGCATTAGACACTAATGTCAAGAAAAGGTTGGCGGCCGCGCTACAACTTTTTTCCGTGACCAGCCGGCAGTTCGCCCGCCATTGCCGGCGGAAGATTTCACCTGCTTCACACCTTCGGCAGCCCCGGCTTTCGATTCCTCATCCAAACCAGACTTGAACAACTCCCAGCCGTGGCCATAGCATCGTCTATCTGACTCGCCAACCATCATGAACTTGTCGCCTAATGTCACCTGGTACAAAGACGCCATCCTCTATGAAGTTCACGTTCGCGCCTTCTTCGACAGCGTTACCGACGGCATCGGAGATTTTGGCGGAATCACGCAGAAGCTGGACTACCTGCAGGACCTCGGGATCACGGCATTATGGCTTCTGCCGTTTTGCCCTTCCCCGCTGCGCGACGATGGCTATGACATTTCGGACTACACCGACGTCCACCCCTCGTACGGCACGTTGAAGGACTTCCAGCGCTTCCTGCGCGAGGCGCACCGGCGCGGGTTGAAGGTCATCACTGAGCTGGTGCTGAACCACACCTCCGACCAGCACGTATGGTTTCAGCGCTCGCGCCGCGCGTCCCCAGGAACGCGCTGGCGAAATTTCTACGTGTGGAGCGACACGGCTGAGAAATATCGCGACGCGCGCATCATCTTCAAGGATTTCGAGAACTCGAACTGGGCTTGGGACTCGCTGGCGAAGGCCTATTACTGGCATCGCTTCTACTCCCATCAGCCGGACTTGAATTGGGACAATCCTGAGGTGCGCGACGCCATGTTCGCGGCCATGGATTTCTGGTTCGATCTGGGCGTCGACGGCCTGCGGCTGGATGCGGTGCCGTATCTATTCGAGCGCGAGGGGACGAATTGCGAGAACCTGCCGGAAACCCACGAGGCGCTGCGCGAGTTGCGCAAGCACGTGGACGAGAAGTACCGCGATCGCATGTTGCTGGCCGAGGCGAACCAGTGGCCGGAAGATGCGGTCGCCTATTTCGGCCACGGCGACGAGTGCCACATGGCCTTCCACTTCCCGCTGATGCCGCGCCTGTTCATGGCCCTGCGCATGGAAGACCGTTACCCCATCACCGATATCTTGAAACTGACGCCTGCCATACCGGAAAACTGCCAGTGGGCCATGTTTCTGCGCAACCATGACGAACTGACGCTGGAGATGGTCACGGACGAAGAGCGCGACTACATGTATCGTGTCTACGCCCGCGATCGCGAGATGCGCATCAATCTCGGCATTCGCCGCCGCCTGGCGCCACTGCTGGAAAACGATCGTCCGCGCATTGAGATGATGAATGCCCTGCTTTTCTCCTTGCCGGGAACGCCGGTGATTTACTACGGCGATGAGATCGGTATGGGCGACAACATCTATCTCGGCGACCGCAACGGCGTTCGCACCCCCATGCAGTGGAGTTCGGACCGCAACGCCGGCTTCTCCCGTGCGAATCCGCAGCGGCTGTATCTGCCGGTCAACATCGATCCCGAGTATCACTACGAGACCATTAATGTCGAGGCCCAGCAGAACAATTCGCACTCCCTGCTGTGGTTCACCAAGCGGCTGATCCAGCAGCGCAAGCAGTTCCAGGCGTTCGGGCGCGGCACACTGGAGTTTCTGTACCCCAGCAATCGCAAGGTGCTGGCGTTCCTCCGCCAGCACCAGGACGAGACCCTGCTGGTGGTCGCCAACTTGTCGCGCTTTGCGCAGTGCGTGGACCTCGACATTGCCAGGCACCAGGGAATGGTCCCCGTCGAGATCTTCGGGCGCGCCGAGTTTCCTGCGATCACCGAGAATCCCTATCTACTCTCGCTGGGTCCGCATGCCTACTATTGGTTTCATCTGCAGCCGCGCGAGGTCCTGCAGGATTCGTTCAGTGCGACGGGAGCGCCGCAGGAGGCGCCCGTGCTGCAGGTCTCCTCGGTGGAAGATGCATTTTCGGAAGCAGCCCTCCAGCAACTGCAGGCGGTCATCCCGCGCATGTTGCGCACCCGGCCATGGTTCCTCAGCAAGCGCCGCTACATCACCGGGCTTGCGCTGCAAAAGGTGCTGACATTTCCGGATACCTCGGCGCACTTGCTGTTTCTGACGGTCAGCTTTGGGGAGGGCGATCCCGAGGTCTACCTGATCCCGGTGTCGGTTGCCGTCGGCGAAAAGGCCGAAACGCTCATGCACGACCCGCGTGGCGCGGTGGTGACGCGGCTGGCCGGATTGCCCGGCGACACCAAGGCCGTGCTCTACCCAGCGACCGTCGATCGCGAATTCAGCGACAGCTTGCTGCGCGCCATTGTCCGCCGGCGGCGTATCCGCGGGGAGAGCGGCGAACTGGTGGGCTCGCACACGCGCGAGTTTCGCAGCGCCTGGAATACGGTGAAGTCGAACCTGGAGCCATCCCCGCAGCAGACGGATGATTGCTTCACCGTCATCACCTTCGGCAGCGACTTCATGCTGAAGCTCTATCGCAAGCTGGAGGACGGCATCAATCCCGGGCGGGAGATGCCGGAGTTCCTGTGCGAGCAGACTGCGTTCCAACGCATTCCGCGGGCATTGGGAGCGCTCGACTATCGCGTCTATCACGAAGATGGAGTGGTACAGACCTGCCTGGGGACGCTGAGTAGCCAGGTCTCGAATGCCAACAGCGGCTGGCATTACACCCTGGACCAGCTGGGATTGTTCTTTGAACACGCGCTGGTCATTCCGCAGCAGGACCCGCGCTTGCGGGACTTGAGCTCACCCCAGCTTTGGGCGCCGAATGATTCGGTGCCCCAGATCATCGGTGAATTACTCGGCAATTACCTCGACAGCGCGCGGCTGCTGGCGCGACGCACGGCCGAGTTGCACAGTGCACTGAGCTCTCGCGGCGACATTCCCGACTTCGCTCCCGAGCCCTTCACCACGTTCTACCGGCAAGGCGTCTATCACGGGATGCTCGGTCAGTTGAACCGCTCGTTCGAGATGTTGCGCAGCCAGTCCCGCGCGCTGCCGGCGAACGCACAAGGCGACATCGCCAGCGTGCTGGAGCGTGAAAGCGAGATTCGCGGCCAGTTGCTCTCGTTGCGCGACAAGCGCATGTCGGGCGCGCGCATCCGAAATCACGGCGACTATCATCTGTCGAACGTGCTGTTTGCCGGCAGCGACTGGTTCATTACGAATTTCGAAGGCGACCCGACGCGCCCCTTGAGCGAGCGCCGCATCAAGCGCTCCGCGTTGCGCGATGTGGCCACCATGCTGCGCTCGTTCCACTATGTCTCCCACGCGGCGCTTTTTGGCGACGTGCCCGGCATCGTGCCCAGCCGCGAGGCCCATCCGCAATTGGAGATGTGGGCGCACGTCTGGTATCGCTGGGTCAGCGCAAGCTTCCTGAAGCAGTATCTGACAGCGAGCGCCGCGGCGCCCTATCTGCCGCAGCAGGCGGACGAGTTCAAAATTCTGCTCGCCGCCTACATGATCGAGCGCGCGCTCATCGAGATTGAGTACGAATTGGAACAGCGCCCGGCATGGATACGGATTCCGGTGCACGGAATTCTGGAGCAGTTGGACGGGGCCAAGGCGTGAGGGTCACCACAGAGGCACAAAGGGACTGCTTCGTAACATGGCACGTCTTTAGACGTGCCATAAGAGTCAATTACAACCTGGGCTTCAGCCCCCTGCGCATTGCTTGCAGGGGCTGAAGCCCACTCTCTTTTTAATCTCGTGCGGCACGACTGAAGTCGTGCCCTGTTACGAAGCAAACTATAGGCACGAGAATTGGCGAAACATCTACCGCTTCGGCGCCAGCCGGTAGTTGTCGCCCTTGTTGAACACGGCGTTGGCGCCGATGTGCGCGGGGGTGCCGGAGAGCAACTGCTCCTTGCGATAAATCAGGTTGCTGGCGTTGTAGGTGGCCAGCTCGAAGCCGTGGCCGTGGGTGATGGCGTCTGTCGGGCAGGCCTCGACGCAATAGCCGCAGAAGATGCAGCGGTTGTAATCGATGTTGTAGACCTTGGCGTAGCGCTCGGCCCCGCTGATGCGGTTCTCGGCCGTGTTCTCCGCGGCCTCAATGTAAATGCAATTCGACGGACACGCCGCCGCGCACAGGAAGCAGGCGACGCACTTCTCCAGGCCATTCTCGTCGCGCTGCAAGACGTGCATGCCGCGGAAGCGGTCCTGAAACATCGCACCGCGCGTTGGGCCCGGGCCGTCGGGATAGTTCTCCACGAGGTCGGCCGGAACATCTCCATGAAGGTCACGCTCATGCCCTTGGCGATGGCAGCTATGTTCCTCACGATTCCCATATCGTCCTCAGTATAACAATGCGACGCTGAAGCGGTGCTCCACCCTTCAGCTTGCTGGGTGCCCCATCCTTTCGCCGTCTGTCGGCGAAAGGGGTGGGATGAGACGCTCAGCTCGCTTGTGCGGCTTTTTCCGCACCATGCGCATTCAACAGCTCGTAATGATGTTGGCGTGACCCGCAACAATATACGCCAGCGCGCGGACGGTCACGGGATTTCCGTTGGCGACGCCGCGGCGCATCTCCACTCCAGCCGGAAACGAGCCGAACAGCGCCAGAGTCGACGTGCGCACCGACTCCAGTTCATCCAGAAGATCACGCAAGCTGCGGGCGTTCGATCCCGCCTCGCGGACATAGTCGTCCTGCTCGAAACCTTGCAGCTCTTTCGCATCGCCGCGCGCGAAACGCAGCGCGCGATAGCTGATGACGCGTTCGGTGTCGCACAGATGTCCGAGGATTTGCTTGATGCTCCACTTCCCCGGCGCGGTCGGCTGCGCCGCTGCCTGCTCGCCGATGCCAGCGAGCAGTTGACGATAATGCCCGTGCTGGCTGCCAAGAAAGTCGAGCAGCGAACTGTCAGGAACTTTCGCGATGTAATTTCGGTAGAACTCGGCGTATTCGGTTGGTTCTGGGCGGGTAAGCATGGGACAACTCTGACACGGCTGACGCAGGGAGGCAAGTTGAGCCAGAGGGCTAAATGGCAGGATGGAACATTTTCTTACCAGTAAGATCGTCTTACCAGTAAGAAAATCATTCAGCATTGCCCCACTTCTTGCGGAACCGCATCGCCGCATCGCATCGTGCCGCGGCGGTGGCTGCAGGAGCCGCGTTATCGCGAACTTCCAGGTCTCGAACCGCCCGAGATCCGGGGCGCGTGGCCTGTCATCTATTGGTGCGTGTCATCCCGACCGGACCCGCTTCAGCGGGTGAGTGGAGGGACCCGCTGTCCGTCGTGTTGGCAGGGTTTCGTCGCGTCAGCTTCACCGGCTTACCCCAATCGGCGGCATCCATGCGGATTTCTTCCGGTCAGGGCTCTCACGCAGAGGCTAGTCGGCCCGGCTTATCGAAAAGGATTGTCAATCCGCAAGTCGCCAAACGTTTGCCCGTGACGCATGTCTTCGCTGTAAAGCACGCCGCACTGCGCCTCCATTGCGGCGGCAACGATCAAAGAGTCGTACCAGGACAATCGGTATCGTTCGTACAGCCGCAAAGCGTCAGCCAGTAAGGCTTGTGATGACTGGACAGCCAACATAGGACGAAAAACGGACGCCAGGTATTGTTCCGCCTCCGCCAAGGTCATGGGCGGCGCGAAGCGGCGGAACGCGACGTTAAAGAATTCCTGAGCCACCTGGTAGCTGATGATTCCATTGCGGCTGTCGACGCCCTCACGAACGAGTTCGGCTGCGCGCCGGGCCTTGCTTGCCGGAGTTCCGCCCAGGGAGTAGATGAAAATACTGGTGTCGAGGAAGAACTTAGCGCTCATTCATCTCGTCCCGAGTGAAGGGGCCACCCGAGCGGATGTGGCGCAGTCGTCTCATTAGCGCGTCAAATTCCTGCACGTTGCCGGACTGACGCGTAAAGCTCACCAGCCACTCCCGAAACGCCGTGTTGAGGGTCTTATGTTGCGAACGCGCCACCAGACGCGCCTGCTCGATCAAGTCCTCATCCGCACTGAGCGTGATATTTTTCATGAAAATAGTGTACACGAGTTTCGTGTGCCCTCGATCTCCGGCGACAACTCTGGCACACATGGATGAGCCGTCGCAAACGGTCACCCGGGATAACGCTTCAACGGCTCTTTAAGCAATGCTCCGGCCTGTACTTGCAGCGTAACCAGAACCCCTCCCCCCTGGTTACGTTACCAGCAAAATTCCTCAGCATGCCTACAACATACTCTCCACGTTAAGGCTACGGGAAAATCGGACGGTAACTAAGGCCTGCGCGCTGTGGTTACTTCGGGTAGCCAGGTAACCTCTCCGAGCCAGAAATGTCAAAGACCACGGCCGCGGCTCACTTCGAGGCGCTGCGCCGGACACTCAATCCGATACCTCCAGTTTACCTGTGGCAAACGGGTTGGTGCGAGAAGCAACTGCGGACGAGCGAACGAAGGTAACCGGCAATTCCCGAAATGGATGGAGTGTAATCTGAGCAGGTCGGTCGCCTACGTCACAGGACGGACAGCAGGTCCCTCCACTCCGCGTCCGCCCACCCGTCCGCCGCGGCGGACGGGTGGAAAGAACGCGGACGATCCGGTCGGATGACACATCAATGGCGGCACACGCGACGAAAGGCGCCACCCATTCGGCGGGCTCAGGGCAGGCTCGAGCAAACGATGCTCGGACGGGGCACCCCCGGTGTTAGCTCATTCGAGAGTCTGATGTGGTAGGGTGGGGCCATCCCGCGAGCTTGGATACGAATACATAAGCGACAAAGCCGTGTCGTGCGAGAAAGTGAAGGATGCTGGACTCGTCAGCGTCTGCGAATCGTTCAGGCGCAACCTTGCGCGCGCCCATAACCTTCGGTCTGCCTACTACCACTTAATCATGCCGGAGATGAAATCGCACCTCGAGCTTGAAACAGCGACAACGGTGATGCGGGAATGGAACCAAATGCACTTTCATCCCGAAGGAAATTTCTTTGAAGCAGCATACGAAGAAGCTAGGGTACGCATACGCCAAGACGAAAATGCATTTGTTCGATACTTGGTCGACGGAGCGCATGAGAGAATGAGGTGACCTGCCCCCCATCTTTAGTCCAAGGATAATGAGACTTTCTCCGGTTTTTGTTCGCCCCACATACCTCTGCCGGTAGCGGGGAATGGGGCGTGGGGCAAGGGGCCGGCGTTTGAGGCCTCTTGCCCCACACCAGTGATTTCGAAGCTTGCTGCTGACTGTGCTGCGAACGCCGCCGGGGTCCGATACTGCAAGCTGCTGTGCGGCCGAAGTTCGTTGTAGTCCTGCTTCCAGTGAGCAATCTTCTCTCGCGCATCGGCCAGGCTGCTGAACCAGTTCTCGTTCAGGCATTCATCGCGGAAACGCCCGTTGAAACTTTCCACGTAGCCATTCTCCATGGGTCGTCCGGGTTGAATCGTGTGCCACTGCAGGCCCTGTTCGTAGGCCCACTGATCCACAGCGCGGCTCACGAACTCAGGTCCGTTGTCGCTGCGGATCTGGCGCGGCAGTCCGCGGCTGTGCTTCAGTTCTTCCAGCACCCGCACCACTCGCACTCCGCCCAGCGAGGTGTCGACCTCGATCGCCAGGCACTCCCGCGTATAGTCATCCACGATGTTCAAGGTACGAAACCTCCGTCCCGAGCTGAGCGTATCGCTCATGAAATCGAGCGACCACACCTGGTTGGCAGCTACGGCTGCGGGCAGCGGCTGACGCACCGTGCCACGCTTCCGCCCGCGCTTGCGGCGCAATGAAAGCTTCTCTTCCACGTACAGCCGGTACACCCGCTTGTGGTTCGCCTGCCAGCCTTCGCGCTCCAACAAAATCTGCAGCCGACGGTAGCCGAAGCGGCGCCTGGCCTCCGCCAACTCGCGCAGCCGTACGCGTAGCGACTGATCCTCACTCCTGCGTTTCCGATAGCGACACGTCGCCCGATACAGCTCCATCAGCCCACAGGCCCGTCGCTGGCTCAGCTCTACCTCCACCTGCATCACCAGCACCGCCTCTCGCCGCGCCTGCGGGCTCACCACTTTTTTGCGACCACCGCCTTCAACGCCCGGATGTCCACCGCCTGCTCGGCCACGATGTGTTTCAGCTGCCGGTTTTCTTCCTCCAACTGCTTCAGTCGTCTCGCCTCGCTCAGCTCCAGTCCGCCGAACTTGCTCTTCCAACGGTAAAAGCAAGCCTTCGCGATCCCGTGCCGTCGGCACAGTTCTCCGGTTTCCATCCCGGCCTCCGATTCCTTCAGGATGGCGATGATCTGATCTTCGCTGAATCGACTCTTTCTCACGACTCCTCCTCGGGCCCTGGCGGCCCATCCTAAATGGGAGAAGTCACATTTCCAATGGACTAATTCTTGGGGGGCAGGTCAGAGGTCCTTGCAGAGCGCATTTTCGGAATTCGCTGTCTGGATGACTGCCATTGAGCACAGCGCAGTTTTGGCGATGTGGACCGCGTTCGAGTCAGTGGCGACCGACGTTTGGATACTTGCTGTTAACAGAAGAGCTGACCTGTTTGCTGTAAGGGTGCTGGATGGGTTTAAGGAAAACCTTCCAGCGAACATGTCGGGTAAAGCAATTCCACTTGGAGTTCTCGCCAAACACCGCTTCGACGTGAAGGAACACATTGGGGACATCGTTAGTGCGCATATAAATTTTTCTTCCCTGAAGGAATTACAAAAAGCGTACAAGGTGGCTTTCGATCTGGATGCTCCCAAAATGGCGCCGCTGGAATCTGAAACGCTCAAGCGACTGTCGCTGCTCCGCAATCTCATTGCCCATAGGAACGGAATTGTGGATGCGAAGTTCAAGAACGCGACCGGTTGTTCTGCCGAAATTGGCGAAGAGGTAGTAATTTCGGACTCGGAAGCAGACAAATACTACGAAACCGCCAAAGAAGCAGGCGTGTACCTGCTTCGAATTGCTGACGAGACTATAGCTGAGCCCTCGACGTGCTGAGGACGGGTTCCCGCAAAACCGGCGCGAGTGCGCGGCTGTTTAACTGACAACCGACAACCGACAATTGCCTCACCCCAGCCCAAACTCCTTCCACCGCTTCGTCACGCGCGCTTTCGTCTTCTCGTCCATGCGGATTTCTTCGGGCCAGGGGCGGGTGAAGCCTTCAGTCGGCCATTTGCGGTTGGCGTCTATGCCCATCTTGGAGCCGAAGTCGGGCAGGCGCGAAACCGTTACCTTATATTGCCGCCTGTAGTTGATATGTATCTGCGCGTGAATGGACGATGCGTCTCTTGCCATGTCCGGGGTTTGGCTCGTAGGTGCTTCGTAACAACCCAAACTCTTCCAGCAAATCCACGTCCCGACTGACGGCGCGCGTATCGCGTTTCAATCCGCCGGCCAATTCCGAAACAGCCATCGGCCTCTTCTTGGCCAAACGCAGGAGGCGGACGCGCTCTGCCGAAAGCACTCGTAGCATATCCGCAGGATCTTCAAAGGAGATGACGATCTCCGGCGCCAGTTTCTCGCCGCGGTCCAGCTTGCGCGCACGCGCGCGGCCGCGCGCAAAGAAACCATTTACACCATCCGTCACAACCTTCACTTCAGTGCTTTTCATCCTCATCTCTCCAGAGCTGCTCGACTTCTCGCTGAAACCGGAGTAGCACGTCCTCATACCCGCGGAACGCGATCTCCTCAACTTGTCCCATAAAATGGCGATGGTGGTGACCGTGGCTGGCGTCGTACCCTAGCACACGACCATTATCAATCCCGCAAATCCGAGGATTGATGTAGGCCAGGCTGTACTTCACCACCTCATCTGCTTCGTACCAAACCTCCATTTTCAGAATCGCGCCGCGGCGTTTTCCGGGCAAGTACGTGGTTTCGTCGACACGCTTTTGCCGCGTTCCACGCCGGCCTCCTCTCGCATTCTTCATGGCGGCACAGGAAGGATATCACATATCCTAACTGATTGCGTGGGTATGTCGTCCCTAAAAGGACTCCGGTGTAAGCGTGGACCCAGGGCTTTCGCCCTGGGCTAAAACAACCGTCGCCCATTGGGCGCAACTGACCACTAGCCACTGGCCACCGCCTTTCACCCCAGCCCGAACTCCTTCCATCGCTTCGTCACGCGGGCCTTCGTCGCTTCGTCCATGCGGATTTCTTCGGGCCAGGGGCGGGTGAAGCCTTCGGTGGGCCATTTGCGCGTGGCATCTACGCCCATCTTGGAGCCGAAGTCGGGGAGGCGCGAGGCGTGGTCTAGCGAATCGACGGGGCCGAGCGTGAACTGGATGTCGCGCTCGGGGTCGATGTTGTTCAGTACCTTCAGCGTGACTTCGCCGATGTCCTGCACGTCAACGTCTTCATCGACGACGAGAATGCATTTCGTCGACATCGCCTGACCGAGCGACCAGATGGCGTTCATCACTTTGCGCGCCTGGCCGGGATAGGACTTCCGGATCGAGACGATCATCAGGTTGTGGAAGATGCCCTCGATGGGCAGGTTGATGTCGACGAGTTCGGGGATGGTGAGGCGCATCAGCGGCAGGAAGATGCGCTCGACTGCCTTGCCCATGTAGGCGTCTTCCATGGGCGGCTTGCCGACGATGGTGGTCGAGTAGATCGGGTTCTTGCGATGCGTGATGCAGGTGACGTGGAAGACGGGATAGAGGTCTTCGGGCGTGTAGAAGCCGGTGTGGTCGCCGAAGGGGCCTTCCATGCGCAATTCGTCGAGCTCGACGTAGCCTTCGAGGACGATTTCCGACGCCGCCGGAACTTCGAGGTCAACGGTCTCGCACTTCACCAACTCGACAGGCTTCTGGCGGAGGAAGCCGGCGATCAGGTACTCCTCGACATCGGGTGGCGCGGGGACGATGGACGAGAACATCACGGCCGGCTCGGTGCCGATGGCGACCGCGACGTCCATGCGTCCGGCGACCTGCTTCCCTTCCGCGACGATTGAGCCGCCGCCGGAGCGCGCCATCATGTCGAGCGCGGCGCTGACGGGATGCGCTTCGCCCGCTGCGGCCGCGCGACGCATCTGCTCGCGATAGTGCTCGGCGCCGATCTTCTGGCGCTGCCAGTGCATGCCGGTGGTGCGCTCGTCGTAGATCTGCATGCGATACGTGCCGGCGTTGCGCTTGCCGGTCTTCGGATCTTTGGTGATCACCGACGGGAGAGTGATGAAGCGCCCGCCGTCGTGCGGCCAGCATTGCAGGATGGGAAAGTCGAGCAGCGAGAAGTTGTCGCGCTGGATGATCTCTTTGCACGGGCCGCTCGAAACCTGCTTGGGGAAGAACTTGCCCATCTCGGCCAGCATGGGCAGCATCTTGATTTTGTCGAGCAGGCCCTGCGGGGATTTCACGTCCATGAACATCTTTATGCGGTCGGCGATTTCGTCGAGCGAGTCGACGTCGAGCGCCATCCTCATGCGGCGCGCGGAGCCGAACTGGTTGATGAGGAGCTTGGAGCCGCGATAGCCTTTGACGTTCTCGAACAGCAGCGCCGGGCCGCCGGGGCCGTGCTTGCCGCGCGGTCCCCATTTCGAGATGCGGTCGGTGATTTCGGCGATCTCCAGGATGGGATCGGCTTCCGCCTTGATGCGGATCATCTCTCCAGCTTTGTCGAGTGCGGCAATCCAGTCGCGAAGGTCGTGGTAGGCCAAGGGTGGGTCCTCGTGTTGAACGCGACGATTATAGTGCGCGCACCGCAGCGTCCCAGGTCTCGAAAAGCGCGACGACCTAGGTCGGCAGCCCGAAGATCCCACCCAACTCGAACACCAGCAGCCCTCATCTAACGTTTCTTTGCGCGCTATCTTTCTGCCCAGGTTTGCCATGCCAACTTCGCACATGACTTCGCCCGAACTTGATGCGCTCTTGCGCCTGACTCTAGATCCGCAACATTCGGAGGCGGCCGTCAGCTACGTCGCCGGCCTGAGCAGCGATCGGCGCGACGCGCTGGTCATGCTAGCCGACTCGAATCATGTCGTCATGCGCGCGTTTCAGGTCGTCGCGCTGGAGGCGGGCAGCGACTCCGAGCTGGGCAGGTGGGCCCGTGGCGTACTCGCAACGGAGCAGCGACGGATTCAGAACGCGCTAACCTTCCTGCACCACATTTGCGATGAGCTGGAGCAGGGCGGCTGCCCGGTCACGGTGATGAAGTCGCTCGACCACTGGCCCGACCTGGGCAACGATCTCGACTTGTACACCATGGCCGACGAGAAGCAGGTCGTGAACATTATGCGGAAACGGCTGGACGCGCAGGTTGAGCCGCGCAGTTGGGGCGACCGGCTGGCGAACAAGTGGAATTTTGCCGTGCCGGGCTTACCGGAGTCGGTGGAAGTTCACGCGCAGCGGCTGGGGCAGACCGGCGAGCACATCGCCATGGCCCGGCGGTTCATGACCCGCCGCGTGCCGAAGACACTTCAAGGGTTGACCTTCATGGTTCCCGCGGTGGAGGAACGCATTATCGTCGCCACGCTGCAGCGGATGTACCGGCACTTCTACTTCCGCGTGTGCGACATCCTGAACACGCTGGCGATCCTCGAGAGCGGAGATCTTGATTTTTCCGAGCTGAAGAGAGCTGCCGATCTGGGGGGAGTATGGCCCGGAGTGGCGACATATCTGAAAATTGTTTGCGATTATGTTCGCGATTACCGCGGCGAGGCTCCAGAGCTGCCGCCGGCTGTGCTCTCAGCAGCGCGCTTCGGCGGCGATGTAGTTTTTGCGCGCGGCAAGTTCCTGCGCATTCCGATCATGCCAAATGGCGCCGAGCTCTACACGCGTCAGATTACCGACACTGCTGTTCGCGGCGATGTTCCAGCAACTCTCCGCCTGTCTCTGCTTCCTTATCTCGCCTCAGCCGCGGCTGTCGCCTTCCGCATTACCGGAAGCGACAAAGGAATTTGGTGAAACCCCAGCGCACGCTGCGCATCTTACTGCGACATGCCTCCACTTGCGCGCGAGTCGGAGGGGCGGCATGTTTAGGGGGATGGCGTGATTTGACGTTTAGCACCCAGGTGCCAGCGCCCATCCAAAGCAACTGGGTTGCCAACATTCCGTTTGCACGGCTTGCTGTGACCTACGTCACATTTGATAGTATCTAGCAAGCCGAAGGGAAGGTGCTCGGTGTGCTTTCCCGCTGTGTGTTGTAACAGACTCTTGTCGTAGCACGATCGACAAAGCCGTGAGAGTTTTCACCCGCATCGGCCGTAACGATATCCACTGCGCTCTTCGTTTGTCTCCACCCCACCGCATCAAAACCGGGCGCGCTGGGGGCTCTGGTCCTGCGCCGCACTGTTCGAGTGCCAGTAAGACAATCACCGACAAAACATCACACATCGAGTCCACTCGAGGAAGAGGATAGACACTATGCCGGTCTCTAGGATCGATTTTCCTGTTGATAAGCTGACTGGTCCTCCTAGTGAGGAAGAGATTCAACGCAAACTGGCGCAGGAACGCGCCCGGCTGGCCAGCATGATGGGGCTGGACAGCGGTCCGGTGCGCCACTTCAAGCGTCCGGTGGAGCGTCCCTTCGGCGCGGAAGAGCGCGGCAAGGTCACCATTCTCTTCGGCGGCCTGACGTGGAAGCATGAGCGCGTCATCCAGGCGGTGTTTCAAGGCTGCGGTTACAACTGCGACGTCCTGCCCGTGCCCAACGTCTCTGCTTTCCAGATTGGCAAGGAATACGGCAACAACGGCCAGTGCAATCCCACATACTTCACCGTGGGCAATCTGGTGCAATACCTGCAATTCCTCGAATCGCAGGGGATGAGCAAGCAGGAGGTTTGCGATAAGTACATCTTCTTCACCGCCGGATCGTGCGGGCCCTGCCGCTTCGGCATGTACGAGGCGGAGTACCGGCTGGCGCTGCAGAACGCGGGCTTCGGGGACTTCCGCGTGTTGCTCTTCCAGCAGAATGACGGGGTGAAGGCGGCCTCGGGCGAGGCCGGCCTGAAGTTCACCGTGGACTTCGGCTGCGGCATGTTCAACGCGCTCAACCTCGGCGACATCATGAACGAGATGATCTATCGCATCCGTCCGTACGAAGTCGAGAAGGGCAAGACGGACGAGGTCTGGCAGAGTTCCATGGACACCGTCTGCACCATGCTGCGCGAGCGCAAGCCGTTCGAAGACCACGAAGACCTGCCCGAGTGGATGGCCAAGAAATGCCGCGAGAATAAAGGCAAGAAGTGGGAGACCACGGTCAACTCGCTGCTGAAATTGCGCGAGCAGCTCTACGGCAATCCCTATAAGGACGCGATGGCCGCAGTGCGCGCGGAACTGAACACGATCGAGGTTGATCGCTTGCGCGTGAAGCCGGTAGTGAAGATCATCGGCGAGTTCTGGGCGCAGATCACGGAAGGCGACGGCAACTTCCACATGTTCGAGTTCCTGGAGCGCGAGGGCGCGCAGGTGCTGGTGGAACCGATCGGCACCTGGGTGATGTACATGATGTACCAGGCAAAGGCGCGCGCGGCTGCACGGCGCACGCTCGATGCCCCCTATAAGCACCCGAAATGGTACGAGCTGAAAAAGCAGGCGGCCAATGAGTGGAAGTTCCGCTCGAAGCAGTGGATGTGGAGCGTGGGCGAGCGCATTTACGCGCGGCAGTATCAGCGCGTCGTAGAAGGACTGGGCAACATCGCCCACGAACTGATCGACCAGAAGACCATGGCCGAAATGGCCAACCCGTTCTACAACGAGTTCGCGCGTGGCGGCGAGGGACACCTCGAAGTTGGCAAGAACGTTTACTACACCAAGAACCAGCTTTGCCACATGGTGCTGGCGCTGAAGCCGTTCGGCTGCATGCCTTCATCGCAGTCGGATGGAGTTCAGTCGGCGGTAGCCAATCACTTCAAGGAGATGATCTTCCTACCCATCGAAACCTCGGGCGAAGGCGAGATCAACGCCCATAGCCGTGTGCAGATGGCCCTGGGCGAAGCCAAGGTCAAGGCGCGCATGGAGTTCGACCAGGCGCTGAAGGCGACCGGCAAGCGACTGGATGACATCAAGGACTACGTCGGCGAGCATCCGGAACTGCGCAACGTGTTCTATCCGGTGCCGCACCGTCATGGATACGCGGGCATCGCGGCGAACTTTGTGCTGCACGTGAACGATTTGATGAACGGCAAGAAGAAGCTGGCGCGGGTTCCGGCAACGCCGGCTCCGCGCAAGCTGGAGACGTCGCCGGCGTTCGGAGATTGAATTTTAATGTGCCTTGAAAGGGTGCGGCTTCAGCCGCACCGACAAGGCGCCTTTGAGTTGGCCTTTAGGCCCTGACGGAGAATTCCCTCAGTGGCTAAAGCCGGGTTGAAGGCTGCCTTTGATGGCACGCCTGAAGGCGTGCCCCTTCAAAACGACGAAAGGAACTCTTAGCTAGATGCCGACCGATGTCCAGCTACCCGAGGGGACGACCGCGGCCCCCGCTCATCGACTGGATGTACAGCTCCACGACCTTTTGATGAAGCCGCCGGAGACGCCGCGGCTGCTGCCGCCTCCTCCGACTGGCAAGGAGCAGACTCTGCCCACGCCCGTCTTCCCGCAGCATCCCGAGCTAATGACGGCGCGCGACGAGGACTACTTCCCCAAGCCGGGCGAGCGCCGTACGCACAGCATGAAGCGTGTCTACCGCGCTATGCGAGGCTGGGCCTTCCCGTGGATTCGCTCGCGTGTGCTGCCGGGAGACTTCCACCCGATCATCGCGTACCTGTTTAATGAGTGGAAGTGCAACCTCGATTGCCATTACTGCTGGGCATTCGACAACAGCGTCCGCGGCATGACCGAGGACACAGCCAAGCGCTCCATCGACTGGCTGCGCGACACCGGCGCGGGCGTGTTGGCCTTGATGGGCGGCGAACCGCTGCTGCGTCCCGACTTCGCGCACAAAATCATTTACTACGCTGTAAAGAAGGGCTTCTGGGTCTATTTGCCGACCAACGGCCGGCTGATGTGGCCGAAGGTGATCGACAAAGTCGCCGATGCCGGCGTTGGCGTTGTCAATCTCGCGGTCGATGCGTGGGATGACGTACCCGGCAGGGGCTTGCCGAAGGCCATGGTGCCTATCCGCTCGCACTTCGATTACCTGGTGAAGAAGCAGTACAAGTACGGCTACAACGTGTTCCTGAACATCAACATTTGCGCCAACAACATGGACGACGTGCGGCTGTTGACGGAGCTGGCCCACGACAACGGCATCGCGACCGACTACCACATCTGCGAGTCGCCGATGACCGAGCAGCCGCATTTCAAGCATCTGTACACGAATCCGACTTTCATCCGCGAGGAGCATCACGCCGCAGTTGCCGAGTTGGTCGACTGGCTGATTGAGAAGCAGAAGTCGGGCTATCACATGGTCAACTCGGTGGAGCGCCTGGCGCAGATGAAGAACTTCGTGCACGGTGACCTGCACGACTGGGGCTGCCGCGCCGGGCACAATTCGCTGATCGTTCGCGTGGACGGCACGCTGGCGCCGTGTTTCCCGATGTACTCGGCCGGATATGACTGGGGGACCATCGAGAATCACAAGTTCGACACGGCGCAGCTGAAAGAGATGAAGAAGGAGTGCCAGAAGACCTGCTTCTCGACGCTGAATCATATTCTGGCGTTCTGCTACAACGATCGCCGCGTGATTAACTGGATGCTGAAGCAGGCCAAGCACGGGTTCCGGCAAGTTGAAGGCAACTTCGGCGACGCGTAAGGGTTGATGGTCGGGTAGAGCGAACCTTCAGGTTCGCGTCCTGCCACGCTTATAGAAAGAGCGGGGCTTCAGCCCCGCGTGCAGCCGGCTGGAAGCCGGCTAGGCGTCAATAAATCGGGGTGGACGCTGACCTAAAGGTCAGCTCTACGCTAGATTGACTAAGAGCGGGCAAAGACCCGCAGTATCACGGAGGGATAGTGAGTCACTCTCACCAACACGGTATGGGACATGGTGGCGAGCACGGATGTTGTGACACCGCAAATCCCAAGGTTGACGTCTCCCTGAGCTCTTTAACCAATTCTGCGCCCCAGGAGACTTCCCTTCCCGCTCGCATCCTGGCTAAGTCGCGCGAGGTCGCCGCGCAATCCGGCCACAAGGCTGTTTATACGGTCGGCATGGACGTGGGCTCGACCACGGTGAAATCCGTGGTGGTCGAAACCGCAACTGACCAGATGATCTGGTCGGATTACCAACGCCATGAGACCAAGCAGCCGGAAAAGCTGCTGGAGTTTCTCAAGCGCATGCAGGACGAAGTGGGGATTGCGCCGCACAACTGCCGCATCTTTATCACCGGCTCGGGCGGTGGTGCGCTGGCCAACCTGGTTGGGGCGAAGTTCGTGCAGGAAGTCACGGCGGTTTCGCTGGCCGTGGAGAAGCTCCATCCGGAAGTGAACTCCGTGATCGAACTGGGCGGCCAGGATGCGAAGATCATCGTCTTTAAAGAGGACGAGAACACCGGCCGCAAGAAGAAGATCCCGTCGATGAACGACAAGTGCGCTGGCGGCACGGGCGCGGTCATCGACAAGATCAACGCCAAGCTGAAGATTCCTGCCGCGGAGCTCTGCGACCAGGGCTATACCGGAATCAAGCTGCATCCCGTTGCCGGCAAGTGCGGCGTCTTCGCTGAGACCGACATCAACGGCCTGCAGAAGCAAGGCATCCCGCCCGATCAGCTCATGGCGTCGCTGTTCGATGCGATCGTGCTCCAGAACCTGACGGTGCTGACGCGCGGTCACACTTTGCGCCCGCACGTCCTGTTGCTGGGCGGCCCCAACACGTTCATCCGCGGCATGAAGGAAGCGTGGCAGCAGAACATTCCGCGCACCTGGGAGGAGCGCAAGGTCCAGCTTCCTGAGGGCGCGAAGCCGGAGGAGCTGATCAAGGTTCCGGAGAATGCCCAGTATTTCGCCGCCCTGGGCGCGGTCGAGTTCGGCAAGGATGAAGAAGACGAAGTCGGCATCTACATGGGCACCGAGTGCCTCGAAGACTACATCGCCGTCGGCCGCACTGCCGAGAAGGCGAAGTCGGGGGCTGCCGGCCTGAGCACCTCGAACGAAGAGCTTGCCGCGTTTCGAGAGAAGTACAAAGTTCCGAAGTTCATCGGCGCGAAGTTCTCACCGGGCGAGACCGTTCGCGGCTTCGTCGGACTCGACGGCGGCTCGACCTCAACCAAAGCTGTGCTGCTCTCCGAAGCCGGTGACGTGATGTGCAAGGCCTATCAGCTCTCCGGTGGAAATCCCATCCAGGACACAATCGACATGTTCGTCGCCTTGCGCAGCCAAGTCGAATCGCAGGGCGCGACGCTGGAGGTTCTGGGCGTCGGCACGACGGGCTACGCCAAAGATGTGCTGAAGGACGTGCTGAAGGCCGACGTCGCGCTGGTCGAAACCGTCGCGCACACCGAGTCCGCGATGAAGTTCTACAAGAACCCGCACGTCATCGTCGATGTCGGCGGCCAGGATATCAAACTGATCGTCCTGAAAGACGGGCGCGTCAAGGACTTCAAGCTGAACACGCAGTGCTCGGCCGGCAACGGCTACTTCCTGCAGGGCACGGCGGAATCGCTGGGCTACAAAGTTGAGGAGTACGCCGACATCGCATTCGGCGCGGGCACCATGCCGGTCTTCGGCTACGGCTGCGCGGTGTTTATGCAGTCCGACATTGTGAACTTCCAACGCCAAGGCTGGCGCGGCGAAGAGATCCTCGCCGGACTGGCCGCGGTGCTGCCGAAAAACATCTTCTTATATGTCGCCGGCATTCCCAACCTCGCCAAGCTGGGATCGCGCTTTATCCTACAGGGTGGGACACAGAAGAACCTCGCCGCGGTGAAGGCGGAGGTCGATTTCATCCATTCGCATTTCCACGGCGCGGGGCAAGAGCCCGAGGTCATCGTCCACGAGCACTGCGGCGAGTCGGGCGCGATCGGCGCGGGCGTCGAAGCTATTCGACTGTATAAGAACGGCCATCGCACCACGTTCATCGGCATTGATTCCGTGCAGAAGATCGGCTACAAGACCACGCGCAGCGAAGACACGCGCTGCTATTTCTGCAAGAACAACTGCCTGCGCACCTTCATCGACGTCAACGTCGGCGACGGCGTCATGGAACCTGCGTCGCCGCTGCCGGTTTTCAAATCGAAGGTGCCGCTGCAAGCCGGCGAACGCCGCTTGATCATCTCGACCTGCGAAAAAGGTCAGGTCGAAGACGTGAACGCCATGCGCGGCATCAAGGCCGGCCTCGACGAGATCAAGAAGAAAAATCCTAACTTCGTCGACATTGCTGCCAACGAAGTGTGGCGCTCGCGCAATCCCAAGGTCATCGCGGATCCGCTGCCCGTCGCCAAGGGCTGGAATTGGAAGGCCAAGGCTGCGGTCAACGAGCGCGTCGCGAAGATGGAAAAGCGCAAGACGCTGCGCATCGGCATGCCGCGTGTGCTCAACATGTACCTGTACGCGCCCATGTTCAGCGCCTACCTGGAGAGCCTGGGTGTGCAGCCGGAGAACCTGGTCTACTCCGAGTTCACCGGCCAGGAGATGTACCGCCAGGGCGCGGGCCGCGGCGCCATCGATCCGTGTTTCCCGTCGAAGATCGGCATTCCGCACGTCTATAACCTGATCTTCGTGAAGCACCAGAAGAAGCCGCTGGACGCCATCTTCTTCCCCATGATCGATACCCTGCATCAGCCGCTGAAGAACTGCAGCGGCTCGAACGCATGCCCGACCGTCACTGCGACGCCGAACGCCGTCAAAGCCGCGTTCACCAAGGAGAACGATGTCTTCAAGGAAAACGGCATCCAGTACCTCGATCCCATCCTGAACATCGACGACAAAAAGCTGTTCGCGTGGCAGATGTTCCAGACCTGGGGGCCGATCCTCGGTCTCTCCGAGGACGAGAACCAGCGCGCCATTGAGGCCGGCTTCAAGGGCTTCGAGGATTGCGATCTCAGCTTGCGCAACCGCTCCCGCGAGGTGCTGGACACGCTGGAACGCGAGAACCGGCTTGGCATCGTCATGCTGGGCCGCGTCTATCACCACGATCCCGGGTTGAATCACGAGATCATGGAAGAGTTCCAGAAGCTCGGCTATCCGGTGTTCTCGCAAAACGAGCTGCCGATGGATGAAGACCTGCTTGACCGGCTCTTTGGCGAGGATGTGCGCTCCGGCGCCATCACGCACGCGCTCGACATTCGCGACGTGTGGAAGAACGCCTATTCCGCCAGCACCAATATCAAAATTTGGGCGGCGAAGTTCACCGCGCGCCATCCCAACCTGGTGGCGCTGGAGATCTCGAACTTCAAGTGCGGCCATGACGCGCCGATTTACACCGTCATCGAGGACATCATTGAGAATTCGGGCACGCCGTACTTCTCGTTCAAGGACCTGGACGAGAACAAGCCCACGGGCTCGATCAAGATTCGCGTGGAGACCATCGACTACTTCCTGAAGCGCTATCGCGAGGACCTGCTGAAGAAGGCGGAAGCCGCGAACAAACTCGAGGAGCAGCTCGCCGACTATGAGCGCCAGTTGCGGATCTCGCTGACGCCCAGGTCGGTGCGGCGCGAGGCAGAGATCATTCCCTTCCCGCAAGCGGCACACGAGCCGGAGGCGGCAACAGCGTCAGGAGACGATTAGCCATAGCGAACTCTGAACAACGAACTTTCCGCACGTTCAATACACTTCCGGTAGGATTCGGAATTCGCGGTTTCTGGAACTGCGGTACACGGAAAAGTCTCGCCGGTCCAGGGTGAAAATCGTACCGATGTCCTCTCGCTGCGCCAGATACACGAGAGCCGCATCTGCCAGTTGCGGCCTTAGGTTCCCGTATTTGCGCATTACGTCAGCTATTTTGCCTGCTTCGGACTCTATCAATGGGAGTAGCACCGGAAATCCTTCGCTAACGCTGCGCAGAAGCTGCTGAACGGCACGTTGGTCGGCTCGCAAGAGCCAAGCTCCTTCGGTGATTACGGGCCAGCAGGAGAAGAGCGGCCCCGGAATCGACCGCAGCACCTCTATGCAGGTTTCGTGGTACTCATCGGTGCGGGAAAGAATTGCGACTAGCGGGCCCGTGTCCACCAGCACACGTTTCATCTGGAATTACCAAAATCCCTGAAGTGACGTACATTAGTGCTGAGATCCTTCGGCCCGCGCCGCATAATGCCGATAAGGCCCGCACGCTTAGCCAAATCGTATGCCGAGGGTTCGTCAGTTGCGCTTGCAAGGTAAGTCTCCAAAGCTTCGCGCACGAGTTCAGACGCTGGCCGCCCTCTGGTGATGGATTGCCTTCTGAGCCGCTCCCCGAGCGGCTGCGGGATTCTGATGGAGATACGCTGCGTTGCCATATATCTGTCAGACATCATAATGCTGGTGTCAGACGGAGCACAAGAGCACGAACCAGAGATTTCCGGCTTGCCGAGCAGACCCGATCCCACAACCCACGGTCTCGTTGCTCGACGCGATATACTCGATTAGTCAACTGAGTTCACCATGCCCCTGACCAGCGATACCAAGAAGGTCATGTTCGAGATCTACCGCGACGCCGACTACGGTGGCCGCTACAAGGTCGTGTACTTCACCGAGCTCGGCGAGCACGACAAGGAAACCGAGATCGACAATGCCATGCGTGGCCAGCACATCTTCGATGGATTTCTGCTGCACCGCGAGCGCAACCAAGCCAAGCAGGTAGTCGACGAACTTCTCGCCCGCCTCAACCGCGGTGAGCAGGTCGATGAAGCCGCCATTCGCGATAGCCTTAGTCCTTACCTCGCCTGATCCGCCAGAGCACACGGATTACTTGGGATGCGGAATAATCGAGAGGATGACATACTCATCGCCTTCGATTTTGAAATAGAACCGCCACCCCTTCGTCACCCTGCCCTGCCAAACATCTATGCTCTCGCTGTATTTCTTGGCGTGCAGCGAGGGGTGTCGAAGATTGGCCAATAGGAACCGCAGTTGTTTTTCGAATGCCGGACGAACCGTCGCCGGCAAGTGCGCATAATCCTTGTCGGCTCTTTCCGTGAATCGCAGCTTCATGGTCTGCGTTTTTTCGCACGACGCGTGGCGCGAGCTTCCAATGCTTTAATAGCCTCCCTCGCGTTGACGTATGGACCGTGAGTTCGGCCCTGCTTGAGGTCCTCAAGCGCTTCGGCCAAATGGCGATCGATAAGGCTCTTGGGGGTGAAGGTGATTTTCCCGCCCTCTACATTGGCTTCCAGAAGATCGCCGACCTCCACATTGACCTGCTCCCGAATCCGCTGCGGTATCACGATCTGAAACTTGTTTTTTATGGCAACGATATCCATGCGCTAACTTCTCCAGTTCAACTGTTGAACAGTATAACGCGAAGGGATCGCCGTCTAGCACAGGGCCTCAAGTCTTAACCATCGATGACTTGTGCACAGCAAGAGACCTGGTTCACGCTGCTTTGTCGCCGGACAGCGCTTTGGCCGCCATCCTTAGGTCGTCGACGAATAGTTTGTACTCGCGGTGGCGCGACTCCTCGTCGGGAGCGCGCAAGATCGACGACGGATGTACAGTGGCGAGAACGAAAGGCGCAGCGCTGAACGGCATGAGCTGTCCGCGCTGCTGCGTGACGCGAAAGCTGCGTCCCAGCAGTGCCTGCGCGGCCGTCGCTCCGAGACAAACCACGACCTCCGGCTTCACCAGTTCGATCTCCACGTCCAGCCACGGGCGGCAGGCGGCGATTTCCAGGGAGTTGGGCTTCTTGTGGATGCGACGCTTCCCGCGCGGCTCCCATTTGAAATGCTTCACTGCATTGGTAACGTACGTCTGCTTGCGGTCGATGCCGGCTTCCACCAGAGCTTTGTCCAGCACGGCGCCCGCCGGGCCGACGAATGGCCGGCCTTCGAGATCTTCCTTGTCGCCGGGCTGCTCGCCAATGAAAAGCACACGCGCATGCGACGCGCCTTCGCCGAAGACCGTCTGCGTGCCGCGCTTCCAGAGATCGCAGGCGCGGCAATGCTTCGCTGCCTCACGTGCGGATTGAAGCGTGGGATGAGGAGGTATAAGCTTCAGCGCTAAGCTGGACTGCACAGGCCGAGGCGGCATGGCAGGAGAGATGCGAAAGCGTGATGCGCGAGTTGTAGAACGCGAACCGAATGTATGCGGGCGAAGTGTGAACTGCCCCGCCCTAGCCAAACGCAGGCCAGAACGGGGCACCCATGCGAGATGGGAAGTGGTGTTGCCGTAGAGATACGCGGATTCCGACTACGCCACCTGCGTCGCCATTCGCCGTACAGCCAATGACAGCATCAGCCGCGTTATGCCGGAGATGAAGATGCTGATGCCGAACAGTGTCCCGACCACCCAACCGGAGTTGAAAGGCCAGTGGGCCCAGATGAGGATGCCCAGAAGGATGGTGATGATGCCGTCGAACAGCACCCACCCCCAGCCGTGGAGCGGACGCATCTGGAACGCCAGCACCAGGGCGAAGACGCCGTACACCAGCAGGAACGAAGCCAGAATCAACGTGAGCGCCAGCAAGCCGCTGAGGGGATGCATCAGCAGGAAAATACCGGCGATGATGTAGATGATCCCCAGAATGATTTCCAGGGCCACGTGCCAGCCCCCGTGGGTGCGAAAGGCGAAGATAATCTGCGCAAAGCCGTTGAAGATGGCGCACCATCCCACGACCAGGGTGATGACCAGTCCCGCTTCCCAGGGCGCGAACATCGCAATGATGCCCGCCAGGATCATCAGGATCCCGAGTACGATGGACCATCCGGAAGCCCGTTTTATGCCACCGAGAACTGCTTCAGCCATAGTTCCTCCATTTGTGTTTGGGCGCAGGCACACAAACTGCCGGCGAGCTAAGTGTAACGTGGAAATCTGCAAGGCCGAGTGGAGAAGCTGGAGCTATTTTGCCCGTCGCGTGGCCGATATTCAATGATTTAATCGCTCGACCGATGGCTCCATAGGTACCGGCTCAATAATATCGAACAGGCGCATATCGACGGCGACCTTTCCGTCCTTGCGGCCCCTGTTGACGAAGCGTTCGGTCGCATGCGCCATGAACGCATTGGCAAAACGCGCTCCACAGACGATGTCGTCGAAGGTATATGAGGTGCGTGTCTGCACGATGGTAGAAAAAGTTTCATCGAAGGCCTTAAGCAGAACCAGAACTTCCGAATTGGAGTCTCGCATCGCCTCCTTCGTCTGTCCATACAGCGGACTGCTCTCGTCGATGGGATGGACTACCGTCCAGGTCAGCGGAAGAAAGACGACTCCGTCGCGTTCCAGGTTCATAGGGTAGTAGCGGCGGGTATGAATGCCGTCCACCTGCTCAAAGCGGCTGATGACGACCTTCGCGTTTACTTCGATCAGTTCGTTGGAGCGAGCGTTGGCCACGCGGAATTCCAGCGCAGTGATTCCCTGATAGGGCGCAATGACGGCGTGACTGCTGAAAAGCATGTTGGCCGTGGGACGCGAGATGCGGGCGAACAGCAGCCCGGTGATGATGGCGAATCCGGCAAGTCCGGCGAGCGCCTCCACCGTGACCACGATGTTCGCGGCCAGAGAGACCGGCACGATGTTTCCATATCCGATCGTCGAGACCGTTTCTACGCTGAAGAAAAATGCGCGCCAGAACGGATGCTGTGAAATTCCCGGAGCGGTGCTGAGCAACGCCCCACTGCCGCAGGCCAGATAGGCCAGGGCGAACGCCACGTTGGCAAAGAAATACCAGCCGGCGCAAAGCAGGAAGAAGCGCGACCACCCCATGGTCAGCAGCAGATGATAGGGGCTGAGCGACTCTAGCAGGGAAAGTCCCTTGCGCTCGACATTGAAGCTGCCGTCGCGATTGAGCAGGCGTTGCTGGCTCTCGCGCGAGACCACGGACCCGAAGCCGAGGTCGCGCAGGTCCTGCTCGTTCAGGGGTTGGACACGCGTAGCCATGAGTTTTCGATGCTATCGCAGAAAGTGCGCTTCAGGCGAGAGGGACGCCGAATTTCGAGTAGATCGTCGGCAGAAGCTCGGGTAGAGCGGCGCTTTAGCGCCGCGTAACGCCGATCCTCCTTGTGACAGAGCCCGCTTCAGCGGGCAGCCTGGCGTCGGCTGAAGCCGACTCGAATTATTAATGGGCGCGGGACGCGGGCCTAAAGGCCCGCTCTACCCGGGTACCGGCGCTTTGCTTTCGCAACGCGACTGCGGCCTCGAGGATTCTTTGCGCGATGTCCAGCTTGCCGGCCTTCGCGACCGGTATCTGCTCAGTTGCGGTCACGATGGTGACTTCATTGCGATCAGAGTCAAAGCCGATATCGGAGCGGGAGACATCATTCAGCACGATGGCGTCAATGCGCTTTCTTGCCAGTTTGGCGCGCGCATTGTCGAGCAGGTTTTCCGTCTCGGCGGCGAAGCCGATCAGCACCGGCATATCCTTGGAGCGGGCTTGCCGGAGGCTGCCAAGCTCGGCAAGAATGTCGGGATTGGGCTCCAGTTGCAGCTCCAGCGAACCGTTGCGCTTGATCTTCTCCGCAGAGACATTCTGGACGCGATAGTCGGCGACCGCCGCTGCCATGATTACAAGATCGGCTTGCTCCCAGCGCTGGAGCACGGCCGCACGCATCTGTTCAGCGGTCTCGACGAAGACGGTCTCCGCAGCAGCCGGTGGCTGCAGCGCCGTCGGACCGCTAATCAATACGACCCTCGCTCCCCGCCTGAGTGCGGCCTCGGCCAGAGCATAGCCCATCTTGCCGCTGGATCGATTGCCGAGGAAACGCACCGGGTCGATCGGCTCGTACGTCGGCCCGGCGGTGATCAGCACGGTTTCGCCGGCGAAATCCTGCGCCATCCCCAGCCGCTCGAGCGTGGCGGCCACAATGTCTTCCGGTTCGGCGAGGCGTCCCGCGCCGACCATCCCGCAGGCCAGGTATCCGCTGCCCGGCTCGACCACCCGCACACCGCGCTCGCGAAGAATTTGCAAGTTTGACTGTGTCGCCGGGTGCTCCCACATGTTGACGTTCATGGCAGGCGCGATGATGACGGGCGCTTTGGTCGCCAGATAGAGCGTCGAAAGAAAATCGTTCGCGATGCCCTGGGCGAACTTGGCGATCACATCGGCGGTTGCCGGCGCCACCAGCAGGCAGTCAATGGACTGCGCAACTGAAATATGCTCGATGGCGGAATCGAGATTGGGCTGCTCAGCCTCGGAGCCGAACATGCTGGCGATGACTTTTTCGCCCGAGAGCGCGGCAAAGGTGAGCGGCCGCACGAACTCCTGCGCCGCCGCCGTCATGATGACCTGCACCTGCAGCCCGCGCTCCTGCAAGTGGCGAACGATCTCCGCAGCTTTGTAGGCCGCGATGCCGCCGCTCACGCCCAAAGCGATTTTCATAGACGTTCCCAGAGGAGATGATGCAACGCGGCCGGCAGGCGATGCGCTCTAATCGTCGGCCTCGCCTCCAACCGGACCAGTGGGCTCGCTCGCAGCTTCCGCAGTTGCACCGGGAGTTGCCGGGACCTCCCATTTCACCCTGCCGGCCTGGATTTCTTCTTCCGCAATGCGGCAGGGCTTGCGCGAATGCGGGTCGACGACCGGACGGGCGCCGTTTTGAATCTGACGGGCGCGGCGCGCCGCCACCAGCACGTAGCGATAATTGCTGTCGAATCCTTCAATCAGTTTCATACGTCACTCCGAAACGCTGGGAAAACGAGAAAGATCGAATGTCGCCAGGACCGCCTCCACTTGCGGCAACATGCGCGGACGCAGGGCACGCTCGGCAGCGGCCAGGATAAGCAGCTCTTTGGAAGTCGGAGCCCCCGCCGCGGCGGGCGAGCGCTTCAGCCGCTCCGCTTCCACGATCGACTTCAGAATGTCAATCGACTCCTCCAGCCGATCGTTGACCAAAATATAGTCGTACTGGCAGAAATTCTCAATCTCACGCGACGCGGTCTGCAGCCGCCGCTGGATGATCGCCTCGGTGTTGAACGGCCGCGCGTTGTCGCCGAGCAATTGCCGCTGGAGATTGTCGTCGGCCTCGGCGCGGCGTCGCAGCCTGCGTTCCAACTCCTCGCGCGATGGCGGCAGCACAAAGATACTGATCGCCTCCGGCGCCTTCTGCTTCACTTGGGCTGCGCCCTGCACGTCGATATCGAGCAGCAGGTCGCGGCCGCGCGCCGCCGCCTCGCGCAAGCAACGTTTCGCGGTGCCGTAATAGTTGCCGAAAACTTCCGCCCACTCCAGGAACTCGTCGTCGAGGATCATGCGCTCGAACTCATCGCGGCTGATGAAAAAGTACTCGCGCCCCGATTGTTCGCTGCCCCGCGGCGGCCGGGTGGTGTAGCTGATGGAGAATTCGAGTTCCGGCACCACCCGGCGAAGCTCGTTGGTGAGCGTCGACTTGCCCGAGCCCGACGGCGCCGAAATGATGAAGATGTTTCCGCTCATTCCAGGTTCTGCACCTGCTCGCGCGCCTTCTCGATCTCTGACTTCATGGCCAGTCCGAGCGCGGTTACGCGCAATGCCTCGCCGGCGACGCCGGTGGTCTTCGACATCAGGGTGTTGGCCTCGCGGTTCATTTCCTGCAGCAGGAAGTCGAGTTTCTTGCCGACTTCTCCGCCGGCATCCAGCAGCGAGAGAAAGTGCTGGATGTGGTTCTTCATCCGCACCAGCTCCTCCTGGATGTCGCTGCGCTCCGCCAGCATGGCCGCTTCCTGCAAGATCCGGTCGCGATCGACATGCGTGCCCAACAGCTCCTGCATGCGGCTGTGCAGCTTTTCCTGATACGCCCGGAGCACGCGCCCGCGAAGCTGATCGACTTCGTTGGTGGCCGACGACAGATGCGTCATGCGATTGCGCAACTCGGCGACGGCGCCGCGGCCCTCCTCCTCGCGCATCACGTTGAGCCGCTCAATGGCTTGTTCTAAGGCAGCCGTAACGTGCTGTTCCAGCGCGTCGAGAGCGTCGCCGTCTTCGGCGGCATTCAGCGCGCCCGGCAGCTTAAGGACCGCGTTCAGATCAGGTTCGGCGCTGACCCCAAACTCCTCGGCCACTTCGCGGAAGGTGCGAAGATATCCGCCTACCAAATCGCGATTGACGGCAAACGCCGCGCCACCGCTGCGCTCCAGGCTTAACGTAACTTCCAGGTGTCCGCGATGCAGCCGTTCCTTAAGCAGCCGGCGGACCTTCATCTCGATCGGGTCCAGCTCGCCAGGGATGCGGAGATGCAGGTCGAGAAAACGATGGTTCACCGACTTCAGGCTCAGCGTGATCATGAGCTCGTCGCTCACGTGCACCGTCACCTGCGCGTAGCCGGTCATCGATCGAATATTCATAGCGGACTATTCCGACCCGGAGGCGGCCTCGATGAACTGCATGTCATACAGCCGGCGATACGTGCCGGTATGCGCCATCAGGGACTCGTGCGGCCCCTCGTCGGCGATGGTTCCGTTCTCCAGCACAAGAATACGGTCGGCGCGGCGTACCGTCGAGAGGCGATGCGCGATGACGAACACCGTGCGTCCGGCCATGAGGTTCTGCAACGCCGATTGCACCAGAGTTTCGCTCTCGGTGTCCAGTGCCGAGGTAGCTTCGTCAAGGATGAGGATGGGCGCGTCTTTCAGGATGGCGCGCGCGATCGAGAGCCGCTGCCTCTCGCCTCCGCTCAAGCGCAAGCCGCGCTCACCAATCATGGAGTCGTAACCGTCCGGCAGCGCCATAATGAACTCATGCGCCAGCGCGGCGCGCGCGGCAGCTTCCACCCGCTGCAGCGGAACGTGCGGCTGGCCGTAGGCAATGTTGTTGCGCATGGTGTCGTTGAACAGAATAGTGTCCTGGGTGACGATGGCGATCTGCGAACGCAGCGAGGAAACAGTCAAATCGCGCACATCGTGCCCATCGATCAGCAGGCGCCCGCCGCTTACGTCGAAGAAGCGCGGCAGCAGGTGCACCAGCGTGGTCTTGCCCGAGCCGCTGGAGCCCACAATGGCGACCACTTCGCCGGGAGCAACCTCGAGATTGATATCGCGCAACACCGGCCGCTCGTCCGCCACCGGCGAGTAGGAGAACGAGACATTCTCGAAGTAGATTCCCCGGCTGAACGGCGCCAGCCTGAAGGCGCCGGGAGCTTCGCGCACTTCGTCGTGCTCGTCCAAAAAAGTGAAGATCTGCTCCGACGCTCCCAGCGCCTGTTGAAAGCTGTTATTGAATTGCCCGAATTTGCGCACCGGCTCGTACAGTTTGAAGACGGCGATGATGAAGGCCATGAACACGCCTTCGGTGAAGAAGCCGTGCTTGATGTATTCGCGCCCCAGATAAATCAGCAGGGCGATTGCGACCGCGCCGAAAATGTCCATCAACGGCGAGCTGACCGCGAAGGCGGCAGCCGAGCGCAGGTTCGCCTTAAACAGCCGCCGCGAAGCTTCGCGGAAGCGTCGCGTCTCCCACGCCTCCATGCAGAACGCCTTCACGATGCGGACCCCGGTGATGGTTTCGTGCAACAGGTTTTGGATTTCGGCTAATTTGTCCTGACCCTTGCGGGTGGTGGTGCGCACTCTCTGACCAATGCGCTTCGCCGCCATAATCACGAAGGGCACGAAGATGATCAGC
Source organism: uncultured Acidobacteriaceae bacterium (assembly GCA_963713465.1). GTDB lineage: Bacteria > Acidobacteriota > Terriglobia > Terriglobales > Acidobacteriaceae > Bog-257. The sequence goes on along the minus strand of CAVQLZ010000001.1, from coordinate 61,797 downwards.
ACCCAAGTCAAGCGCCCGCCCAGGCCAATCACCACCAGCGCGGTAAAGATGAAGGTGAAAAACTGCTGCAGAAATTCGGCCAGCACGCTCGACATGGCGAACTGTACTTTCTCCACGTCGTTGACGATGGCCGAGAGCAGCGTGCCCGTGGCGTATTGCTGGAAGAATGCGACCGAGCGTCTCAGGGTCGCAGTATAGAGCTCATTACGCAGATCGGTGATCATGCCGTAGCCGGCATAGTTCACCAGATAGGTGCCGCAATAGTCGAAGATGCCCTTCAGTACCGTGGAGGCGACCAGCGCGAAAGCGACGATGGTCCAGACATTATGGAAGTGTTCGGGAACAAAGCTGCCGAGCTGAATGGTGTGGCTGCTGAGCGGAATGCGAATCAGCGGCAGGCTGTGGCCCTGCGACGCTGGATTCAGCACGCGGTCAAAGATGGGGCCGATCAGCAGCAGGCGGAAGGCGTCGAATAGACCCACCAGCGCCATGGAAATGACAGAGGCCAGCAGGTAGGGCCAAAACGGCCCTACGTAGCGAAACAGTCGGCTCAATCGACGCATAATCTCCGCAAGAATCGGCGGGACGCCGGTGAGTACAGCGTGGGGGCAAACGGATTCGCCTGAATCTGGTGCAAGCCACGATTCTACTGGAAACGGCCTTTGCGAAGAAATGGTTGCAATCGACTTGGGGCCTGGATCAACGAGAGTACGGCCTTGTATATACTCTGGTAGTTCCATGCCCATCCTCCTCACCCACGCCGCCCAACTTCTCACCTTGCGCAGTGAACGGGGCGGCAACGGCCCGCGCCGCGGCGCAGAGATGCGCGAACTCGGCATCATCGCAGATGGCGCGGTGCTCATCTCCGAACGGAAAGCTCGTCGCCATCGGCACCACTGATGAGGTCAGCAAGCAACTCCCGAACCTCCCCACTGAAATTGAGGAGATCGATTGCCGGGGTAAGGTTGTGCTGCCGGGTTTTGTCGATTCCCACACTCACCCCGTCTTCACCACTCCCCGGCTGGTCGATTTCGAAAAACGCATCGCTGGTGCAAGCTACGAAGAGATCGCCGATGCCGGCGGCGGAATTCGCGCCAGCCTGAGCGGGGTGCGTGAGGCTTCGACGGCAACGCTGGCCGAGCATGTGCTTCGCGCGCTGCGGGAGATGGCAACCTTGGGGACCACGACCGTCGAAGCGAAGTCCGGCTACGGTCTGAGCCTTGAAGCCGAGGTCAGATCGCTGGAGGCCGTTCGCGAAGCCGCGCGCGAGTGGAACGGGACCGTAGTTCCGACTCTGCTCGGGGCGCACGTCGTTCCGCCCGAGTACCGCGACCATCCGGACGAATACGTTCGTCTCATCTGCGAAGACATTATTCCCAAAGTCGCGGCGCAGGAGCTGGCCGAATATGTTGATGTCTTTTCCGAACGCGGCGCTTTCAATCCGGAGCGGACAGAGCTGGTCTTCCGCGCTGCGGTGGCGCACCGGCTCGGGGTGCGCGCGCATGTCTGCCAATTGACGACGGCCGACCTCGGCCCGCTGATGCAATTCCATCCTGCGTCGCTCGATCATATGGATTTCGTTAACGACGATGATCTTCCTCTACTGGCCAACAGCGACACTGTCGCGACGCTGCTGCCCGCGGCGAACTATTTTCTCGGGCTGTCCGCGTTTCCGCCGGCGCGCAAGCTGATTGACTCGGGCGTGGCCGTTGCGCTGGCCACCGACTGTAATCCCGGCACCTCGCCGACGCCGTCAATGCCATTCGTGTTGTCTGCTGCATGCACGCACATGAAGATGTTGCCGGCCGAGGCGATCACCGCAGCCACCTACAACGGCGCCTGCGCGCTGCGGCTGTCCCAAACCAAAGGCAGCCTCGAAACCGGTAAAGATGCCGATATCGCGATCTTCAACGCCGAGGATTATCGCGAGCTGGCGTATTGGTTCGGGGTGAATCGCTGCTCAAGAACGATTGCAATGGGAAAAAACCTATGAATGCGCAGCGCCTCGAACCGAGCGCCGAAGGCGCGGAAGCGATCTAACGCTATCGCCGATTGTCGGTTTGCGGCTCGGGATGGATCAGCACCCGGAACAACTCCGGAATTTCCTGGCGAAAGCGTCCCTCCACCGCCGTCTGGATATCGTGCACCCGCGACAGCGGCAAATCGTCCTGCAGAGTTATGTGCAGCGAGAGATACAATCGCCCGCGCACGCGTTTGAAGACCGGGTCGTGCATGTCAACCACTTCGGGGAAGCCCGCGGTCACAGCTTGTAACCGACGCTCAAAGCTGGGAACCTGCAACAGTCCATCGCTGGTCTCGATCGTCGCCGGCTCGCTTTCGATGTGGGTCAGGATGTTGAAAATCTCGCGCAGCTCCTGCTTCATCTCGCTCTCCAGCCGGGTGACGCGGTCGTGCGCCTCCTTCAGGCTCAGGCGCTCGTCGAGCTCAACATGCTGCTCAACATGCAGCTTGCCCGCGAGGTCCTGCACGCTGATATCGTGCACGTTCAGGTTGTTGCGAGTGGCCACCGCGCGGATGCGGTCGAAGAGGCTCTCCTGCCGGCTGGCGCGGGCAACGGCGTTCACCACCACGTCGGAATCGGGCAGCAGCTTGCGAATTCGCGCCGCCACTTCGTTGGCCACTTGTTCCGATTTCTGGAACGTCACGTTGCGTGACATGGCGACGGAAACATCGGCAAAATAGCGGCTCCCGGCGCGGCGAATGCGCACGCGGTCCACGGCCAGCACGCCATTCACGCGGTACACCTCTTCGATGATGTGGCTGCGCACGCCCGTGGGCGCCGCGTCCAGCAGCGCGTCCACCGTCCGCCGTGCCAGGCGCGCGCTGACGTACACCACGATACCGGCCACAATGAGGGCAGCGATCGGATCGGCCTTCGCCAGCCATGGCAGCGAGTACTTCCGGCCAAACAGGACAAGCAGCAGCCCCAGAATGACGACCGCACTCGACCAGATATCGGTCGAGAAGTGGAGCGCGTCGGCCTGCAGCGCCTGGCTGTCGTACTTGTCGGCTATGCGACCCAGTCGCCGCGATCGCCAAACGTCAACCGCAATCGAGATGCCCATGACCGCGAATGCCCAGACCGTAGGCTCAATCTCCACCGAATGAAAGAAGAGCCGTTTGCCCGCCTCATAGACGATCCAGATACACGTCAGCAGGAGCAGGGCGGTTTCCACAAACGCGGAGAAGCTCTCGATTTTCCCGTGGCCGTATTGATGGTCGGCATCGGCGGGTTTGTCGGAAACCCGAACCGAGAAGTACGTCACCGCGGCGGCCACCAGGTCGAGCGCCGAGTGCGCCGCCTCGGAGAGTATGCCCAGGCTCCCCGTCGAGATGCCGACCACTACCTTCAAAGTCGTGATCGCGACCGCCGCAACAATCGAATTCAACGCGACGTTCTTCTTCTCGCGCCGCATCTCGACCATGCTGTTGCCGTCGATCATATGCTCCGATTATTCACGCACCTACACCGCTTCGCCAACTGTACAACCATGCCCCCAGCCCCAATTTTTATCGTAATGTGGTACGATTTTTCGTATCTATCTGCTCCGCCTCAGGCGGTACTTTTCCCGGAGGAATACCACTTCATGTTACGTCCCACACTGTTGGTACTTGCGTTTTCGTGTGCGCTCGCGTGCACCAGCTACGGCCAACAGCCGAGCTCTACGCCCACCCCCACGCCATCCGCATCCGGCCAGACTGCGCCCGGTCAGCCGGCCAAGACACCCGATGCGAAGACTACGCCGCCGGCCAGCAATGTTCCCTTGACCACGCCGGTCATTACCTTGCAGGGCGCTTGCCCGGAGAAGAATGGCGTCAAGCCGGCCGGCTGCACCAGTTCGCTCACGCGTGAGCAATTCGAAAAGTTGACCAGCGCGATTCAGCCGCCGGACCGCGGCCCCGTGCCTCCTGAGATGAAGCGCAAGTTTGCCGCCCAATACGCCAAGCTGCTGACCATGGCGGACGCAGCCCGCGCCATGGGCCTGGAAAACGATCCCCGGGTGAAAGAGATCTTCACCGTCGTCCGCAATCAGGTATTGGCTGAAGCCCTGAATCAGCACCTGATGGAAGAGTACGCTCACCCCAGCGATCAGCAGGTCCAGGACTACTACGACAAGAACGCCAAGAAGTATCACGAAGTCACCTTGCAGCGCATCGTGATTCCGATGAGCCAGGCTAGTGCGGATAAGCCTAAGGTGCCGGAAGAGGAGCAGAGAGCTTTTGTGGAGAAAATTCGCACCCGCTGGGTTGCCGGCGAAGATCCGGCCAAGCTGGAAAAGGAATGCATGGAGCACGTAGGGATGACCTCGTCCGCTCCCGATGTCAATGTCGGCGCTCGCCGTCCGGGCTCGCTGCCGGAGGCGCATGAAGGCGTCTTCGATCTGAAAACCGGCGAGATTTCGCAGGTCTATTCCGATCCGGCCGCGTTCTACATCTACAAAGTGGTCTCCGAACGCCAGGTGCCTCTGAGCGAGGTGAAGAGCAACATCGCGCAAACTCTGCAGCGGCAGATGTACAACGACAAGCTCCAGGAGATCCAGGCGTCGGTGAAGCCGGAGTTGAACGATGAATACTTCGGCCCTGAGCCGCCGCCGTCTGCTACGCGCCCGGGATTGCCGCCGGGAATGCCTCGAAGGCCGGGCGCTCCTGCCGGCGGGCCGCCTCCGGGTGCAGGTCCTGGCCCAGCCGGCGCCAACGCGCCGCCTCCGCCGCCTCCTGCGCAGAATGCAGGCGACGCCGGCAAGTAAACATGCTCTCCAAGCGGACGGTCCTGGTCACCGGAGTCTCGGGAAATCTGGGGACCAGGCTGCTTCCCTTGTTGACCGATTTCAACCTGATGGGCGTCGACCTGCGCCCGCCAGCCAATTCCTCCCTGGCGCGCTTTGACCAGATGGATTTGGGCCGCGAGCCCTGCTGCCGCGAGCTTATCGACCTGCTGCGCGCCACCCAGGCGCAGTCGGTCGTCCACCTCGCCTTCGTTCTCGACCCGCAACAGGCGGGCGTTCTTGATCGCGAGCGCATGTGGCAGATCAATGTCGCCGGCACCGCCCGCGTGATGGAAGCCATCAGCGTGGTGAATCGCACCGGCGGGAAGGTGCGGCAATTTATCTTTCCCGGCAGCGTGGCCGCCTACGGACCGGAGACCGCCGGACCGGTGAAGGAAGAAGCTCCGCTGCGCGCGCACACCTTACCCTACGCCATCCACAAACGCGAGAGCGATGAGGTCGTGCGCTATCGCGCCGAAAGCCTGGGCGATTGCCGCACCTACATTCTGCGCCCGCCGATCTTCACTGGCGCCAGCGTGCAGAACTACATGGTCGGCGCGTTACGCGGCACGCCGCTGGGCAAGAGCAAGCGTGCCGCTCGCATGCGGGCTGAGGGCAAGCGGCTTCCCCTGATGCTGCCCCGCGGCCCGAAATATCTGGAGAAGCGTTTTCAATTTCTCCACGTCGACGACATGGCACGGCTGCTCACCGTACTGCTCTACCGGCCGGACACCGACCCGATGCTAAACATCATGAATGTCGCGGGACGCGGCGAGGCGATCACCATCCAGCGCTGCGCCGAAATCGCACATGCCACCATCAAGCGCGCGCCTTCGCGTGCCATGTTCGGCACCGTCCTGCGCTTTCTGTGGAAGTTCGGAATCTCTTCCATTCCGCCCGAGGCCCTGCCCTATCTCATCGGCTCCTACACCATGGACACCACCCGCCTGCAACAGTTTCTCGGCCCGGACTATCCGCGCGTTATTCAGTACACCGTGGAGGACGCGCTGAAGGACAGTTTTAGCAGCAGTGGATAGTAACCAGTTGTCAGTTGTCGATTGTCAGATTCGGCCGACGGAATTTGAGGTCGGTAATTGACAATTCCGTTAGACCTGCAAGAGCAGAGCGCCGCAGGCGCTCCAAGCCTTTCGTCACACATGAGACTCGCCCACCGGCCTCGCCCCCCCGTCGCCGTCTAACCACTAACCACTGCCTTCTTTCTTCCTTCCCCGATACAGCCCCGCAATTCCAAACGTGTACGGCGTCCAGGAAACATCTTCAAATCCTGCCGCGCGCATGCGCTGCAGCATCTCTTCCGGAGAAGGAAAGCGCTGCACCGAGGCCGGCAAATACGCATACGGCCCGCGCACGCCGGAGATCATGGTGCCAACCCGCGGCAGCACGTGTTTGAAATACACGCGGTAAACCTTGCCGATCAGCCCCTTCGGTTCGCCGAAATCCAAAACCCCCATCTCGCCGCCCGGAGCAAGCACACGATAGATCTCCGCCAGTCCGCGATCGTAGTTCGCCAGATTGCGAAACCCAAAGGCGCTGGTGACGAGATGAAAGCTATCCGATGCGAACGGCAGGCTCAACGCATCGGCTTCAATCCAGCGAATCTTCCGCCGCCCCGATTTCTCCTCCGCGCGCACCAGCATCGCATGGGAAAAATCGGCGCCCATAAGGCTGCCGCCGCTCATCCGGCGATGCAGCGCAAACGTCATGTCGCCGGTCCCGCAGCAAAGATCGAGCACCTGCGCGTCCGGGCGCTGCAGAATATGCCGGAAGGCGCGCGCGGTGCGGTTCCACCACAGCCGGTCCACGTTCATCGAGAGCACGTGGTTCAGCAGATCGTAGCGCGGCGCAATCGAGCTGAACATTTCGCGCACGGCGGTCGCCGCGCTTTGCTCGTCGCGCGCTCCGGCGGGCGCCGCCCCTACCACGCGCTGCTCGTCGCCTGTCTTCATGCCTTCGACATTCGCCGAATCTTCTTTACCGCGCCGATCACGTACTCCTGCGGCACATTATTCACGACTTCGGTCTGCCCAATTGCGGTCGCCAGGACGAAATGCGGTACGCCGCCCACAGATTTCTTGTCCGACAAAAGCCGCTTGAAAACGCGTTTCGGGTTCACATCCGGCTTCGGCAAGGGCCCATAGGACAGCACCAGATTGATCACCCGCTGCGCCGTCGCCTCGTCCGTGATCTCCATGCTGAGCCCGATTATGCTGGCCGCGATCATCCCCCACGCCACGGCTTCGCCATGCAAGAAGCGCTTGTAGTTCGTCTCCGCCTCCAGCGCATGACCGACTGTATGGCCAAAGTTCAGGATGACCCGCTCGCCGCTCTCCCGTTCATCGCCGCTTACCACGTCGGCTTTAATGCGAATGCATTCCGTGATCAGCGTCTCCAGCAACTCGCTCCGGCGTTGCAGCAGCGCGTCCCGATTTTCCTCCAGCAGTTCCACAATTGCCGGATTGCGAATCACGCCATATTTCATCGCCTCGAACAATCCCGAGCGATATTCGCGCTCCGGCAAAGTCGCCAGCACGTCGGGATCGGCCAGCACGGCCAGCGGCTGATGAAACGTCCCCAGCAGGTTTTTCCCCGCGCTCAGGTTCACGCCGGTCTTGCCGCCAATGGCCGAGTCCACTTGCGCCAGCAGGGTTGTCGGCACCTGAATGACCGGAATGCCGCGCATGAACACGGACGCGAGGAAGCCGCCCACATCGCCCACCACTCCACCCCCGAGCGCCACCAGGATCGAATGCCGGTCAGCGCCGTGGTTCACCAGCTCTGCGCCCAGCTTTTCCAACTGCGCCAGGTTCTTCGCTCGCTCGCCATCGGCCATCATCAGCATCTCTACCGGATGACCGGCTTTGCGAAAGCTCTTGCGCAGCGTGCCCGCATAGTGCTTGCGAATGGGAGGCGATGTGAGCAGGAAGATGCGGGCGTGCGGTGCTATGAGGCCGTGCAAGTTGGCCGCTGCCGAGCGCAGCAAGCCGCGCTCCACCAGCACTTCATAGGACCGCGAGGGAGTTTGGACAGGGATGCGAGTCAAGCGTCTAGTGTAATGGAATTTTTTCGGAGTCGGCGGGCCGGGAGCGCCCCCACACGATTGCAGAGATGGAGAAGGCGCAAGCTATTGAATGGACGCACAACACTGGAAGATCAAAGTCTCATTCATTCTTCGCACCTCTCGGTAACCGTTGGCTTCGAGCAATCCTATGCTGCCGGGATAGTCTGCGCCGCCAATAAATTGTCCCTGATTACCCACAACTGCGATGCGGACCCGATGCAGCGCAAGGGCGCTGTGAAGCTCGGCTTCACCGACGAGGTGATATTTTTGCCGTTTCTCGGGCGGAAGACTATCGGAGATCCCCATTCCGAATTGGTTCTCGAATTCCGGGTATGGATCCGCCGCCGAAGCGAAAATGTAACCCGGCCAGAAGCTAAGTACCTGTTCACCTGGCGTCGTCAACTGGTCAATGGCTGCGGAGACCGCGGTCACCTGCTCCAGAGTCCAGTTTTGCGTGTTGCGCTGCTCCATGATGCCGGGAACGTTGTCGCCCGTGAAGAGATACCACTTGAAGCTGCGGACTCCGAAGGCCAGGAAGCTCGCAAGTAGTACTGCACAGACTGCCCCCGCCAGGGCCAGGGCGCGCATGGACCGTAACCGCGCAAAGTATTCACTGACCAGGCACACGGCCGCCACAACCATAAAGGGCATGACCATCGAAAAGTACTGCATCGCTGTCGGGGTGGGCAGGACGCAAATTATGCCCAAAACCAGTGCCACTAAAAAGGCCAGGAGCGATGCGTTGCTGCGGAAGCGACGCCACGGCAGCAAGACCGCGCATAGGGCGGCGACAATGCTGAACTGAAAACCAGTATCCGGGCCCGCAAACAACAGATAAATGACTTTGGCCTTGTTCCTCCAGGCTCCGATTAATCCGTTACCGGTCCGCAGGGCATGGTATCCCAAATTGTCGAACAGGAACACGCCAGGAGAGGCGAGGAATAAGGCGATGCAAGGCGCAAGCCCGACCGCAAGACCACCAACAAACCATAGAAGACGAACCGCAGCGCGCGACCGTTCCACGCGCCATACCCACCACAAGAAGACGGGAGCGAGACCGATGACGTACGAGCGACTATCGGCACTGAGCCCGAACGCAACTCCCGCCAGCGCCACCAGCCATCCCGCCGACGATACCGAAAGCCGGGCAAGAATCACGTAGGCCAGGAAAAGAAAAAGAGTCGATAATCCGAAAGGCTTCGCAAGCGGAAGCCAGCCAAAAACTGAACTGCTGGAAGCGAACACCACGACCGCGAAAAGTCCCGCCAGCCACTTCCCGGTCTCGTGGCAAACGTGCTCGAAGATCGCGGCGCCCAGAGCGGCAACCAGTAACCCCGAAAAAGCCCGGGCCGCGAACCATGATATCCCGGTAAGCTTCAGCCATGCGGCGTAGGCATACGGCAAAAGCGGAGCCTGCTGATAGAAGAAATCGAGATAAGGCACTTTGTGCTGCAACACCAGCCGGGCCGCCAGCACGTAGAAACCCTCGTCTCCATCGATGAGGCGATGCTGCGAAACGAACCAGAAGAAAACCGCCTGGAGAAGAAAGACAGGGAGAACCCACAGCTTGTAGGCTGGGATCAAACCGCGTAATGAGCCACGCGCTACGCTCGATTCGGAAACCGGCGTCGGTGTAACCATAGCAACCTTGGCACAGAGAAATATGAGCCCGGCAACGCGCTTAGTGGCGGACGGCTGTGACTACACTTAGCCCAAGCTAGCTTGCAGGAGCGCGAATCCAGATTACGCGTAATTCTAATATGCCTCGTCAAGTCACACTCCGATTCCTTGGCTTCGCGGTTGCCGCCGCTGGCGTGCCGCCTACTCTGTACCTGCGTGCTACGATGAAGGCAGAATGCAGCCCCTCCCTTCCGAGACCGACTTCATCGTAGTGGGCGCGGGCATAGCCGGCCTGCGCGCCTCGGTCGCGCTTGCCTCCGCCGGCCGCGTCCTCTGCCTCGCCAAATGCGAGATGACGGAGTCCAACACCCAATACGCGCAGGGCGGAATTGCCGCCGCGCTCAGCGATGACGACGAAGTCCGGCTTCATCTGGAGGACACCCTCAAGGCCGGCGACGGGCTGTGCAACGAAGAAGCCGCCCGCATCCTGGTAGAGGAAGGCCCGCCCCGCATTGAAGAGCTGATGGAGTGGGGCACGGAGTTCGATCGCGCGGGCGCGAAAATCGCCTTCACTCGCGAGGGCGCGCATAGCCGCAGCCGCGTGCTGCACGCGCATGGCGACTCCACCGGGCGCGAAATCGGTCGCGCGCTGTATCGCAAGGCCACGGCCCTGCAACCTATCTCTTTTCGAGATTTCGAATTCACCACCGACCTGTTGGTGGAGGACGGGCGCGTTGTCGGCATTCGCGTGCTCGATCAGGCCGGGCAGCTTCATGAAGTTCGCGCCAGCTCCGTGCTGCTGGCCACCGGCGGACTGGGGCAGATCTACAGCGATACCACCAATCCCGCCGTGGCCACGGGCGACGGCGTGGCCATGGCCCATCGCGCCGGGGCGGAAATCAGCGACATGGAGTTTGTGCAGTTCCATCCCACGGCCCTGTACCTGAAGGGCGCTCCGCGATTTCTGTTATCGGAGGCGCTGCGCGGTGAGGGCGCGTATCTGCGCAATCTCGAGCTCACGCGCTTCATGCCCAGGTATCACGAGCTGGGCGAGCTCGCTCCACGCGATGTCGTGGCACGCGCCATCACCCACGAACTCGAGCTGGTGAAGCGCCCCGACGCAGTCGTCTATCTCGACCTCACGCACATGAATGCCGAGCGGGTGCGCCAGCGCTTCCCCATGATCTATTCCACTTGCATGCAGTACAACATCGACATCGCGACCGAGCTGGTACCCATCCGTCCCGCCGCTCACTATGCTATGGGAGGCGTCCGTACCGATTTGTCGGGGCGCACTTCCCTGCCCGGCCTGTACGCCGCAGGCGAGGTGGCCTGCATCGGCGTGCATGGCGCCAACCGCCTGGCCAGCAACTCGCTGCTCGAGGGCTTGGTGTACGGCGCGCGTGCCGCGGAGGCGATGAGCCAGCACCTGCGTGAGGCGAGCACTCGTGCCTCGCAGCCGGCTACCGCAGGCAGCACAGGCAGCAGCAACGGTCAAACCGCCGAAGTCGATAAGCTAATCCGCAAAGCGCAGTCGCTCATGTGGCAGCACGTGGGCGTGGTGCGCGATGGCAAGGCGCTGCAACAGGTGGTACCGGAGCTGCGCAACTTGCAGTCGCAGATACCGGCCGGCGGCCAGCGACGCGCCTATGAGGCGATAAACATTTTGCAGACAGGATTGCTGATTGCGCGCTCGGCATTGGCGCGGGAAGAGAGTCGCGGCGCGCACTACCGCCTCGATAATCCCCTGAAGAACGACCGCAAGTACCAAAAGCATTCGATCATCAGCGGAGATAACCTGCGCTTCGCCTGATTGCCTTCAGTGTCCTGCGGCAGCCGCCGGCAACGTCGTGAACGTCAAGTCCTTCATCGTCGCTTCCAGACCCGCCTTGTCCACCGAGCGCACCCGGAAGTGATAGGTCGTCCCCGGTTGCAGGCCCCTTATCTCTACCGAATGCGACGTGACTAGAGACTTATCGATAGGAGTGCCGCGCAGTGAGTTAGCCTTCGTCCCATAGCCGACCTGCGATGTGGCCGGTTTGTAGGTAGTCCAGAAAATCGTCGCCGTCGTGCTGGTGATCGATCCTGCCTTGCATCCCGGAAAGAAGTTGGGATCGCAATTGGTCTTCTCCATGATCGGCGGCACGGTGTCGGCGTAGGGACCTGAGTAGGGATTGTTCTCCGGCGCGTCGTCCGACGTTTTCTCGCCCTTGCGATAGCGCACGAAATCGAAGCTGAATTCATAGAGCTGGCTGAACTGCTTGCCGGTGTAGGCATAGGCGTCGGGCACGTCCAGGGCATGCTGAAACGCCAGGTCTCCGCGATCGCGTTCGGCTGTGTCCCCGGTCTGCAACCAATACCAGGCGTAGGCCACCGAAACCATGTTGTTGAGCGCCGAATGCGCCAGGTCTTGGCTGGGCGGGAGTTCGTAGAAGTCGTACAGAAACAGGTTTTCCTTCGCCGCCCAGCTATCGCGCCACACGCCATCCAGCGCCTCTTTGATGACGGGCAGCACGCGGTAATCGGGATGTCCCGCGGCCAGGTTCAGGTCGTACCAGCGGATGAGCGTCTCCATGCCGATGCCGGCCATGAACGGATGTGCCGGACCGCCCTGCCCGTTCGCAATCATGTTGAGCTGCCCCATGATCTTGTCGATGTTGCGCTCCAGCAGCGGCGATCGCGGAGCGCCCAGCATTTCGTTCATCATCCAGGCGTTGCTGCGATACGAGTTCTCGCGGATCCCCGCGGGATCGATGAATCCCACATGCCGCGGTCCCGCTTCCGCAAGCACCTTGACGCCGTCGCGCATGAGCTGCGAATGTGTGCGCCAGTAGTTCATCGCCATGCCGGAGGGAAAGATCGCATAGGTCGCCATCCCGCCATTATTGGCGACCAGATAACTCGCGTACGGCTCCAGCAGCGACAGCGCGCAATGTTGCCAGTATGGGTGCTTCGGATGTCCGGCGGCCGCCGTGTAGGTATCGATGTTTTCGTAGCTGCGGCCGCCGTCGTAGAACCAGGCGTCGCCGGTCCATCCCCAGGCCGTGACCCAGTTTCCCAGCGCGTTCTGCTGATCGCGATACGCACACCATTTCTCGCCCAGCGCGACCATCTGTTTCTCCCAGGTCGAAAGCCCGGGGATAGCTTTCTCCGTCAACTGCGGTGGCGCCGGAGCCACCGGCGCCGCCAGCACGTTGAAGTCATAGCTTCCGGTTCTCTTCACGCCATTGTTTTCCAGCGTGAAGCTGACCGAATATTTGCCCGGGATGGTTTCCGGCTTCGTTCGCAGCCGAAATGCCATATCGGCCTGCTTGTTGACGCTCTTGTTGCAGAACCCAAGCTTCCTTTGCGGATCGAGTTGCTGCTCTACGCTGTCATTCGCGCTGGGATTCTCCCAGGCGCACGAGAAGTGTACGCTGATGGTCTCCGGGTTTCCCTGGCCGGCGTCTGCGGACTTCACTACGCCATCGCTTCCATTGTTGTAACCATGTTGGTTGTAGACGTAGAAAGAATTGGCCGGCCCGGCAACCACCGCCAATTGGGTCAGGAAGTACATATCGTGGCCGGCGAACACCTCGTTAGGGCCTAGCGTGTAGATCTTGAAATCCGGAGGCCCTGACGGATCGGTCGGTGCGGTCTTCATCAGCATCAGAGGGTTTTTCCCGTCTACCGTCTGCGGACCGGGCGCGGTCGACATCGTGCCATGCTGATCGACCGACACAACATAGATGTAGTAAGACCAATCGGGAAACAGGTGATCGACCCTGACGCGATGCGCTGTCACCAGAGCCGCATCGGGTGCCTCCGGAATGCGGCGTTCGATCTCAAACTCGTTGCTGCGCGCCTCCAGCACTTGCGAGGTGCTGGGATGGGCCGTCTCCCACAAGACATCCACCGACGTCTGGGTAACATTCTCGAAGCGTATATTGGATATCTCGTGTGACCGGCCGGTGCTGGCCGGCGCCGCCGAAACCGCACTCACAATCAGCAACGCGCAAGTGACGGAGTCACGCAGCAATCCCAAAATCTTCATAGTCAGGAGGGTGTCTCGACCCCTGCAATGATACCCCACGGCTTTTCCTCTGCCGTGGTCGCAAGGCTGCCGTTCCTACTTACTTCCAGCAACTCCCACCTTAGACGTGCAAACCTCGTCCGGCGTGAGAACGTCCAAACCATAATAGATGTGGGGAAAAAACTCGTCTAAGCCGCATCGCGGGGCCGAGCTGAAACCGCGTTTCGGCGGCAGCTTATAATGAAGCTTCTGATGAAATATCTGGCAATCCTGGTTTTGATCGCGGCGCTGCCTTTGGCACTGGCGGCCCAGGCTGCCGCACCACAGTCGCTTCCCGAAGCGCCCTCGGCCACCAAGTATCCGCCCCCGGCTGCGCATCCTCCGGCGAATAGCGGTGGAGTTGCCCCCCCATCGACATCCAGCAGCACCGACACCGCGCCGGCGCCACCGCAGAACCAGCCCGCCGACACCGCAGCCCAATCGGCCAAAGCGACTGCGCCCCCGACGCCCAATACAGGCGCCGCTTCTTCCGCTGCCGCCAATAGCGATGACGACACTGTGCCCATCATTCGCAAGCGCGTCGATGAGGTCAACGTTGTCTTCACCGTCACCGACAAGCGCGAGCACTTTGTGAAGGACCTGACGCAAAGCGATTTTCGCGTGATGGATGACAACAAGCCCGCCACGGTGGAATCGTTCAGCCGCCAGACCAACCTGCCGCTGCGCGTCGGCCTGCTCATCGACGCCAGCAACTCGGTTCGCGACCGCTTCAAGTTCGAGCAGGAGTCGGCCATCGAGTTCCTGAACCAGATCATCCGGCCCAGGTATGACAAGGCGTTCGTGATCGGCTTCGACACCACGCCCGAGGTCACGCAGGACTTCACCGATAGCGCCGAAGCCCTGTCGCACGGGGTTCGCATGCTGCGGCCCGGCGGGGGCACCGCCATGTATGACGCGATTTACTTCGCCTGTCGCGACAAGCTCATGCAGGCCGACCGCGGCGTCATCGCCACCCGGCGCGCCATCATTCTGCTGAGCGATGGTGAAGATAACCAGAGCCGCGTCTCGCGCGAGGAGGCCATCGAGATGGCGCAACGCGCCGAGGTCATCATCTACACCATTTCGACCAACACCAGCGGCCTGGTTTCGCGCGGCGACAAAATTCTCAAGCACTTCGCCGAGGAGACCGGCGGCAAGGCGTTCTTTCCTTTCAAGGTGGAAGATGTAGCCAATGCCTTCACCGAGATTTCCGACGAACTGCGCAGCCAGTACGCAATTTCCTACAAGCCGGCCGACTTCCTTTCCAACGGCAAGTATCGCAGCATCGAAATCCTCGCCGACAACAAGAAGTACCACGTGCGCGCCCGCAAGGGATACTACGCGCCAACGCAGTAAGAAGCAGTTGTCAGTGGTCAGTGGCTAGTGGTCAGTTGCCAGTTGAAAACATTCGGCGAAGAGTCGGGACATTTTCCGCCCGCCACCAGATCAAGAAAACCGTTAGGAAATCCAGGTCAACAGCGCAAGATGAAGAGTTGCCGAGGACGGAGCGGCGGAGCCGAGGCTTCGAATTGAGCCCGGCGCGCAAGCCCCGGGTCGGCATGCAAACAAAGGATCGGGCCGCGCCAGCGGCGCCGACAATTCTAGCCTGGAATTCCAGCGTCATCCTGAGCGGAGCGACCTCGCAACTACCCTGACAAGCGCGGCTTCTGCGCTTGGCGGGGTAGTTGCCCGGTCGCGGAGTCGAAGGACCCCTATAATCGATATCGAACTGTTTCGGGCTTGGGTTCTTCGAGCGTGTCTCGCCGCTGTGCGGCTCGCATTATCCGCAATTCCGAACTAATCGCAAAAAGCTCGTTTCAAGCGTGGGCGTTATACGGAAGTTGGTTTCCCGCATCAGCCGATTGTAACTAGCCTCGGCGTCTATCAATCCGCGGTCTGCGGCAACAAGTAAAACGCCGAGAGTTCCGGTTGTTGCCAGCCCACGACGCGTTGCTTCGATGCGGCCTTTGCGTTCGTCAATCAACAGCAGGTCGGCATGTTGCTCCTCAGCCAACTGAATCGCTTCTCGCTCGCCGGGACCAAGAACCCAGAGCGCGGCGTCGGGCTGGCCGACGATCTTCCTGACTTTAACCCACTCCGGAACCCGCGACATCCACTGTTTGACAGGTGCCGGCGCGCTCGGGTCTTCGAGCTCGGCGACCACAGCAGCCGGAATGAGTATCGATTGATACAGTGCGGGAAGAAGCGATTCACAAGCGATTTGAATGAGGTAGTTGAGCGGAGAGGTGTCCGCGACAACAATCATCGCTTCAGAAGACCCTTGTCTCGAAGCTGGCGAGCTGTCTCTTGGTCCTGCTCCAGGTCTTTAAAATCGTACGCGTGCTCGTAGATGTGGCGTTCCTTCAAGAAGCCGTCAAATTCGATGCGCGAAAGTCTCAGCATCTGGCTGGCTTGGTAATGCGAGAGAGCACCGGAACGGTAACCTTCAATCACCAGCGCCTCCAAAGCCTCTCGAGCCGGATCGGGGTGCTGCGCTAAGTCATCCGGCAGCTTGACGGTGATCTCCATAGGGCGAGAATAGCACGGAATGAGCAAGGTTACGGTGTCCAACGGGCTGACCGCTTCCGAACCATTCATTGGCAACTGGGCCACTGACGACTGCTTCTCAGTGCACCGTCTTCGTCTTTCGCGACATGTAATCCATCAGCAGATACTGCCCCAACGTATACGGCGTGGTGAAGTACGCTTTGCCGCGGCACATCTCCGTCACCTTCTGCACGAACTGAACCAACCCATAATCCGACGCCAGCATAAACGTATTGATCAGAATCGCCGGCACGCTTACACTTCGAGACTTCCTTTAAGGTTTCGCTCACTACCAGCGGATCCAGCCCGAAGGCATTCTTGTAAATCCGTCCATCCTCCAATGTCAGCGCCGAAGGTTTTCCATCGGTGATCATCACGATCTGCTTCATGTCTTTGCGCTGCCGCTGCAGAATGCGCTGCGCCATGCGCAGGCCCTCGCGCGTGTTGGTGTAGTACGGGCCGACCTTCACCCGCGCCAGTTGCGAGAGCGGCAGCTCCTCGGCGGAATCATGAAACAGCACCAGCGAAAGCGAGTCGCCAGGATACTGCGTGCGAATCAGGTGCGAGAGCGCCATCGCCACTTTCTTCGCCGGCGTGAAGCGGTCCTCGCCGTACAGGATCATCGAATGCGAGCAGTCGAGCATCAGCACTGTCGCGCACGACGACTGGTATTCGCATTGATGCACCTGCAAATCGCGGTATTCGATGTTGAGTGGCAGGCTCAGCCCGTCGCGCTGAATCGCGCTCGATAATGTCGCCGTTATATCAAGGTTCAGCGTGTCGCCGAACTCGTATTGCTTCGAGGCGCCGCTGGCCTCGATGCCGGTGGCCATGTCGCGCGTATCGTGTCGCCCGAAATTCGATTTGCCCAGCGACCCCAGCAGATTGCGCAGCGCCTTGTACCCGAGGAAATCCAAGCCCTTGTCGGTAATCTCGAAGCGCGCCTGCTGCTGCGCCTCGCCCACCTGCCCGCCAACGCTGGACTGGCGCGCCGGATCGTGCGGCTGGTCGACGGTGATGTAGTTTTCCTGCTCCATGCGCTCGATGAGCTGCTCGATGAGTTGCTCCATCTGCTCTGCGCTCATGTTCTCGATCTGCTCGCGCATCTGCTCGTCGAGCATGTCGCTGTTCATCAGCGCCTCGGCGATGGCCTGGCGAAGCTGCTCCAACGTCTGCTCCGCGTCGCTCAGGTCATACCAATCGCTGAACTGCTGCTGAAATCCGCTCTGCAGCAGGTAATCGGACAGCGCGTTGAGCAGGTCCTCCATGCTCATCTCGGAGGCCGGCTCGGGAACGTATTTTTTGTACTTGATGAATTTCATGAAAGCAGCAATTAGCACTTAGCAGTTAGGAAACGCCGACTGATTGGGTGCCCCAGGTCTGGCGCTTTCCAGACCTGGGTGCTCGTAACGCATCGGACGCTCCCCAGGTCTCGAACACCGCGAGACCTGGGGCACCCACTCATGGGTTCGCAAGCGACATAGGCTCTGCTCTCCAACATTCATTAGTTAAATGGTCGCCGCTGCCTTCTAAACTCCCGCTCCTCATCCTCGTCGCGAATCGCCGGCTTCTCGCGCTTCGGCTGCTTTTCTCCTGCCGTGAACGTCCGCTCTTCGCTGCGGCCGATTTTCTTGTGGGCGTACAAGCCTTCCAGAATGAACTCCGCTCCGGAGACCAGCATCTCCGACGGCTCTTTCCCGCTCAACCCGAGTGCGCTCAGCTTGTCGAGCAGCCCTTGGATGCCGCGCAGTTTATGCAGCATCTCTTGCGCGCTGGAAGAATCGCGCAACTGAATTTCGCCGCCCAGGTCGAACCACTGCACCACTTGATTCATGTTGCTGTTGCCGTGGAAGTGCTTGTCATAGGCGCGCGCGACGGCGGCGCGGATGATCTCGCGTACCACGTTGTCGGCGCCCTTCAGCTCGCCCTCGTATTCCAGTTCCAGCTTGCCGGTCATCGAAGGCATCGCGGCATAGATGTCGCCGACGCGTGGTACAACAAGCTTCTCGTTCGAGCGAATGGCCCGCCGCTCGGCGTTCGAGATGACGTTTTCCGTCACGCTGATGGGCAGCCGCTGGCTAACGCCGGAACGCTTGTCCACGCGCTTGTCCTCGCGCGCGACGAACGCAATCTGCTCGATCACTTCCTGAATGAACTCGGGCAATTGCAGTTGATGACCGTTGCGTTCCGTCCACGCTTCCTGCGCAGTGATCGCGATGCCCTCGTCGATGCTCGCCGGATAGTGCGTGCGAATCTCGGAGCCGATACGGTCCTTCAGCGGCGTGATGATCTTGCCGCGCGCGGTGTAATCTTCCGGGTTCGCGCTGAACACCAGAGCCACATCCAGCGGCATGCGGACCGGGTATCCCTTAATCTGCACGTCGCCTTCCTGCATGATGTTGAACAGGCCAACCTGAATTTTGCCGGCAAGGTCGGGCAGCTCGTTGATGGCGAAGAGGCCGCGATTGGCGCGCGGCAGCAGTCCGTAGTGCACCGTATATTCGCTGCCCAGATCGTGCCCGCCCTTGGCCGCCTTGATGGGATCGACATCGCCGATCAAGTCGGCGATGGTCACGTCCGGCGTCGCCAGCTTCTCGACGTAGCGTTCTTCGGGTGTGAGATACGCAATCGGCACATCGTCGGGATTCGTGGCCAGCAGCTCACGACAGCGGCGGCAAATGGGCTCGTATGGATTGTCGTGAATCTCGCAGCCGCGGAGATAGGGTAGCTGCGGATCGAGCAGCGTCGTGAGCGCGCGCAGGATGCGGCTCTTCGCCTGCCCGCGCAATCCCAGCAGAATGAAATTGTGCCGCGACAAAACCGCGTTGATGATCTGCGGCACCACCGTGTCGTCATAACCGACGATGCCCGGAAAAATCGGGCCGGAAGAGCGCAGCCGCGAGATCAGGTTGTCGCGCATTTCGTCTTTGATACGGCGGTTGCGCACCCGCTCGGGCGAGAACTGCTGGCTGGCGGCGCAGCTCGGCCAAACTCTGGGGAAGATTGCTCAAGGGCTGGATACCTCCGTTACATCCGCGTCATGCCCTGTCCCGCATGTGCGAATGACCGTATTCTACGCCAATGCAGATCACACGCGAGTGGTGACCGCGATCACTACGCGCTGTTCATTGAACGGGCTGGCAACCGGACTGGGTTGAATGAGGCAAGCGATCGCGTGGCGGGTTTGCGTGTCAGAAAAATGCTGAGGCAGATTTTTCTAGCGCAGGATGTCTTCCAGCACCACGCTGCGGTCGGTGCGCTCGTCGCGATACTTCACGATCACCGGCGTGTACAGCGACAAGCCCCACTCTGCGGCTTTGCCCTTCGCGATCGCGCGCGCGCCGGGAACAACGACGGCATTTTCAGGAACGCGCAGCGGCTCGCTTTCGCCGGCGCGATAGACCTCACCGCGAACCGTGTCGAACAGCGGCGTCGAGCGCGTGAGAATCACGCCGGCTCCGAGCACCGCGCGCGCGCCCACCTGCGTTCCTTCATAGACCCCGCAATTGCCGCCGAGCATCACGTCGTCTTCGATGATGACCGGCGAGGCATTGATCGGCTCCAGCACGCCGCCGATCTGCGCCGCCGCACTGATGTGTACGCGCTTGCCCACTTGCGCGCACGAACCGACGAGCGCGTGCGAGTCGATCATCGTGCCCTCATCCACATAAGCGCCGGCGTTGATGAACATGGGCGGCATGCAAACCACCGACGGCGCAACATATGCTCCGCTGCGGATCGACGAGCCGCCGGGCACAATGCGCACTCCTTCGCCAGCGGTGAAGTGATGCAATGGATACGTGTCCTTGTCGACGAAGGCGAGCACGCGCACATCACCGCTCTCGGCCAGCTGGCCGATCCGGAAGCCAAGCAGGATGCCTTGCTTCACCCATGCGTTCACGCGCCAGCGGCCGTCGATCTTCTCCGCCGCGCGAATGTGGCCCGCGGTGAGGGCCTCGCGGAACTTCACAAATGTCGCGCTCGCTTCCCGATCGCTGGCGGCGTTCGCTCCCATCGCGTACAGCCGTTCGATTGCAGGCTGCAATTCATGCATGGCGGGAAGTATAAATGGAGCCGCCATTCGCCTCTCGCAATTCGCTCTTCGCAATTCTCTTTTCTGCTGGCGCCCGCACGAGATATGCTTCGCGAAGAGCGCAAAGCGAAGAGCGACTGGCGAATCCGCCAATCGGGCAGCATCGAATCCGCATCGAAACTTCTATGGCTTGGATTGACGAATTGCTGGGCCGCACGCTGGTTCTGGTGGCGCATCCCGACGACGAGTGCATCGCTTTCGGCGGTCTGCTGCAGCGCATGCGCGAGCCCCTCGTGGTCTTCGCCACCAATGGTTCGCCCATCGATCCTTACTTCTGGAAGCAGCATGGCTCGCGCGAAGCCTACGCGGCGTTGCGGGAGCGCGAGGCGCTGGCGTCGATGAATGCCGCCGGCGTGAAGGATGTTATCTTCCTCGCCGATTTGCCCGGCGGCGAGACGCTCGTCGACCAGGAGCTGTTTCGCAATCTCTGGCCGGCCTTCGATCTGCTCGCCGATATCATCCGCCGGCGCATGACGACCGCTCTGCTGACACTCGCGTATGAAGGCGGACATCCCGATCACGATTCGTGCAGCTTCCTGGCGGCGCAACTCGCCAAGCTGATGGCTCTGCCTTGCTGGGAAGCGCCGCTGTATCACCGCGACGAGGACGGCAGTGGAACTTTTCAGGACTTCGTCACCCGAAGCGGCGAAGAGTTCGACGTGAATCCGACTCCAGCTGAGCAAGAACGCAAGCGGCAGATGTGCCGTGGGTACAGCTCGCAAGGAGACTTTCTGAGCCGCTTCCAACTGACGCCGGAGATCGTGCGCCCGCAGATCGCTTATGACTACACGCGTCCGCCGCACGCCGGCAAAACCAATTACGAAGCCTGGCAGTGGAAGATGACGGCGGCGGAAGTGTCGGCGGCATTCGCGGATTTCCTGCGTTCTGCCGCAGCGCAGGGTGCGGCCCGATGAGCCGGACGCTTTCGATTTTGTATGTCGCGTATCCTCTGCTCGCGGTGACGGACGAGAGCGCCGGTGGGGCCGAGCAGATGCTGCTTGCGGTGGAGCGCGAGATGGCCGCGCGCGGGACATCGCACCACGGTGGCTGCGGCACATGGATCGCGCGTCTGCGGAATGCTGTTGCCGACCGGGGCACCTGCGAGTGCGCCCGACCAATTTGAAGCCCGCGAGCGTATGCACAATTCATGCATACTCGACTACCTCCGGCGCAATCCGCGCGAGTTCGACCTGATTCATGACAAGAGCGGCAGCTTCTTCCGGCATGCCGCGCAGTGTCCGGTGCCGGTGCTTGCGACCTTGCATTTGCCCCGCTCGTTTTATGAGCAGGAGTGCTTTCACCAGATGACGGCCCAGGTTAGCGGCCAAACGAAGGCCGCGAACCTGGGGCACACATCGAACTTGCATTTCAACTGCGTTTCGAATTCGCAGGCGCGGTCGTTTGTGGAGCTGCCGACTTTCGTCGGAGTGGTGCAGAACGGAATTGCGGTCGAGCGGTTTGCGTTCAGCCGCGATAAAGATGACTATGTGCTCTGGCTGGGAAGAATCTGCGAGGAGAAAGCTCCGCATCTGGCGATCGCCGCCGCGCAGCGCGCAGGCATGCCGCTGGTGATTGCCGGACAGGTTTATCCGTTCCGCTATCACCAGAATTATTTCGAGCGCGAGATACGGCCGCAACTGAATGGACGTGTGCGATTCGTCGATACGCCGTTGGCATCGCAGAAGATTGAGCTGCTGCAGCACGCGCGCGCGTTGCTGCTGACCAGCACGGTCGAGGAGACGAGTTCGTTGGTGGCGATGGAGGCGATGGCGTGCGGCACGCCAGTGGTGGCGTTTCGTCGTGGGGCGTTTCCGAAGATCGTGAGCGATGGCGAAACCGGATTCCTGGTGGATAGCGTTGAGGAGATGGCTGCGGCGTTGAGTCAGGTCGCGCGCATTTCGGCAAAGTCGTGCCGCGAGCGAGTGGAGCGGCATTTCAGCGCGTCGCGCATGGCGCAAGAGTATGAAGAGCAGTATCGACGAGTGTTGACGTCGGCGAAACAATTGGCAGCGTGAAACCCGAGCCACCCTCACGGGTACGCTACGGTGAAGTTATCCGAACTGAAATCGAAAGCAAATATAGATTATCCAGCCCAAGATCTTTGACCAGATCGGAAGGAAGCCACACATGGTCATCGCTGAAGTATAGTCAGGAAATGCCTCTGCCATACTCGGAGCCTCGTCGGACCATAACCTATGTGATTAATATCAACTCGGACGAATCGATCCAGTACACATCCGCAGTTGAGGCGGCGAAGGTTGTTGCGGATAATGTCTTTGCCGGAAATTCAGCGGCCGTCGCATTTGAGCATGTTTCAGAGCTCCAAACAGTTCGCCAGAACTTCAATATCCGGGTCGATGATGCGCTGAGAAAACTGGGGCACAATACTGGTTTCGGTTATGAATCCGGCGCCTTCGGTGCGAACTATCGACCGAAGTAAGGGCAGCACCATTGCTGCGTATCTCCAAGCCTACCGCGAGGCGGCCGGCTGGGCTTGCAACAGCCCGGCTTCGGCGGCGACCTTCTCCAGTTTCGCGCGATTTTCTTTCTTCATCGGCACCAGGGGCAGGCGATAGATCTCCTCGATGCGGCCCATCATCGCCAGGACAGCTTTCGCCGGGCCAGGATTCGATTCGATGAAGTTGGCGTTCATCAGCGGCAGATATTTGCGGAAGAGCAGGCGCGCGGTGTCCCATTTGCCGGCGAGGGCGGCGTTGGTCATGCGCGACATCTCGGCCGGAATCTCGTTGGAGACGACGGAGACGATGCCCACGCCGCCAAGGCCGATTACAGCGAGCGTGATGGCGTCGTCGCCGGAGAAGACCAGGAAGTCCTCGGGCGCGGTCGCACAAACCTCGGCGATCTGGCCGATGTTGCCGCTGGCTTCTTTCACGCCGATGATGTTTGGAATTTCGGCGAGGCGCAGCAACGTCGAGGTTTCGATGTTGGTCCCCGTGCGTCCCGCGATGTTGTAAAGGATGAGCGGCTTGGCGGAGGCTTCCGCAATGGCTTTGAAGTGCTGGTAAATACCTTCCTGGGTTGGCTTGTTGTAG
Organism: uncultured Acidobacteriaceae bacterium; assembly: GCA_963713465.1. Lineage (GTDB taxonomy): Bacteria > Acidobacteriota > Terriglobia > Terriglobales > Acidobacteriaceae > Bog-257. The sequence continues at coordinate 38,567 of CAVQLZ010000001.1, read as the reverse complement.
TAGGGCGTCGCGGTGAGAATGTAATCGACGCCGGGACGCGACGAGGCTTCTTTCGCTTTGGCGACGGCCTCGCGCGTGTTGTTGGAGGTCGCGCCGGCCATGATGGGCACGCGGCCAGCGGCGGTCTCGATGGTCAGGTCGATCACGCGCAGCCATTCGTCGTGGGTGAGCGTGGGCGTTTCGCCGGTCGTGCCGCAGGGCACGAGAAAGTCGATGCCGGAATCAATCTGCCAGCTCACCAACTGGCGCAGGACCGGCTCGTCGACGCTGCCGTCTTGTTGGAAGGGAGTGACCAGGGCGGTGCCGCAACCACGAAGTCTCATGCGAAAAGAATAAGCTGCATCGAGTGAAATCTCCAAACCGCAGTGATTGCCTGCTGGTGGAACAGACGGGAATATTCCGGTCCGATTGCCTATCTCACATCTTCATCGTCAGCGCGGCGCAGTATTTGTTCAATCTCCTCGCGTAAGCGGGGCAAGTGGGCCTGGACAACATCCCAGACCAATGCAGGCCTAACGGTGGCATAACCATGAATGAGCCGGTTACGAAAAGCGATAATTTGCTGCTCATTGGTGATGCGGCCCGCCATTTCCGGGAAAAACCGTTCTGCCTGGCTAAGGGCCTCGCCGATGATTTCGAAGCTACGCTCCACCGCCGCGCGCAGCATCGCATCCTTCTCGTAATCGCACAACTGCTTGCCGCTGGTAAAATTGACGATGTCGCTGGCCGCCTGCTCGATGTCCCACAGATAAGCGCGCAGGCTACGCGGCATACAGCGTTTCCTGATGCGATTCGATTTCCTTCTGAATGTAGGGATTGCGAACCGACCCAGATTCCACCAAGTCGACCCGTCGCGCAAATAGTCGCTCCAGAGCGCTAATCAGCCCGAAATAGGCATTTGAATAGACGCCTGGCGGCAGAGGCTCAAACTCGACCACGAAATCGAGGTCGCTGCGCTGCGCATTGAAGTCATCGCGCAACGCAGACCCGAACAGCGCGAGTCGACGTACTCGGTACTGCCGGCAAAGCTCGGCGATCTGCTCGCGTTTTTCTTCTACTTGCCTTCGCATGGGGGTGCCCCACACAAGGATAGCAGCTTGCAAGAATCAAAAGGCCGTCCACCCAGGGGGGAGTGGACGGCCTTTTCCAATGGGCCTGCTCATGGCCATTGGCTCCGGGCTGAGAGGAGATCGATGAGCTTCGGAAGAGCGCAGCGGCCAAAGCCACTGGTCTTTTATCTGGTCAGTCGGACGGCCCTAAAGAGACTCTGTCGTGAGTGGTGTCGCCGCTGCCGCGGCTCGGTTCCTTTTCCCACTCCCACCCGGCGCTTACGCGCCGGTCTAACACCATCCCGCCGCGGCGCGGCTGTTTCTGCTGCAATTCTGACTGTTCCCACAGCGCAAGTTGCTTCCCGTTGCGACATAGTCTCTAAAGGGCGTCCCCTTCTACTACCTACTACTGCTACTGCGCCGAAGCCGACGAGTCGGCGTTCGCCGATTCGGTCAGGCTGTTGGCCATCAGCCGCACATCTACGCGGCGGTTCTGGGCGCGGCCCTGGGCGCTCGTGTTCCTGGCCACCGGATTGTCCTTGCCCAGCCCGATCAGGAATATCTTGTGCGCGGGCACGCTGTACTTGGTTGCCAAGTACTGGATGACGGCGTCGGCGCGGCGCTGGCTGAGCTGATAGTTGTAATCAGCGGGCCCGGTCGAGTCGGTGTAGCCCTCGACCTGAACGATGTAATGCCGCTGGTTCTGGAGCTGAGCGGCAAAGTCGTCGAGGGTCTGCTTTTCTTTGCGCGTGAGTTGCGCCTTATCGAAGCCGAAGAGCACCGTGGTATCGGCAACCTGCTTGTAGTTGTCCAGGTTCTCGACGGTTCCAGCCAAGCTGGTGATGCGATTCGAAGCCTGAGTCGCGTTCTGGTTGGCCTGGTCGGCGGTCTGGCCCGCGGCCAGAGCCTTCTGGTCGGCAGCGGCGGACTTCTGATTCACCTGGGCGATGCCCTGCTGGGCGCGCGTATCCACGTCGCGGATGTCGCGAGTATTTTTCGCCGTCTCGTCATCTAATTCATTAACGTTGTTGATGATCGGGGTGGTCTGGTTGCGGACGTAGTTCTTGGTGGCGCAACCCACGGTCAGCGGCAGAGTGCCGGCAACCAGCACGGCCATTGCAGTGAATCGGTTCATGGAATGAGCTCTCCCTTGGCCTGGCGGAAATCGGCCGCTCGGCCTGACTGTTGCAGAGCAAACGGAATGCCAGTACCAAGTCCGCGAGAGGGGGAAATTGGGCTTAATTTTCAGTGAGTTGCGAGAAGTAGAGTCGCTGGTTCCGGACCGTCGGCGCGGTAGCCGGATAATCCTGACTGGAGGAGTAGAATTTTTACCGGTGTCGTAACACTAGCCGCAGAGCGGCGGCATGGGGTTAGGCGGGGGCGGAAGGCCCCGTTTAAGTCGAAAAGAAAAGCGGAGCCGCGCAGCGGCGGCACAATCCGGACGACCAGATTGTGACCCCGATAGGCTTACGAGCGATGTTCACGTCATCGACTGAGTCCACAGCGGTGTCACCGCTCTGCGGCTCTTGAATTATTGCTAGCCATGCGGGGGCTTCCGCCCACGCCTAACCCCATCCCGCCGCTGCGCGGCTGACACTCTCGACAAACACGTAGCGGACGGCGCGGCTCGTTTGATATGGACCTGCACCAGAAAATTCGCACCCTTCCAACTTCGCCGGGCGTGTATCTGTACAAGAACGCCGAGGGGCAGATCATCTATGTGGGCAAGGCCAACAACCTGCGCTCGCGGGTGCGGTCGTATTTTCTGGAAGGCAAGCTGGCCGACGCGAAGACCGGCTCGCTGCTGCGCGAGGCCGTCGATGTCGATTACGTTGTGGTCGACAATGAGAAGGAAGCGCTGGCGCTCGAGAACAACCTGATCAAGCAGAAGAAGCCGCGCTACAACATTCTTCTGCGCGACGACAAGACGTATCCGTATATCAAGCTGACGATCACGGAGCGCTATCCGCGAGTGTTTCCGACGCGGCGGCTGAAGAAGGACGGCTCGCTGTACTTCGGCCCGTATTTTCCGACCAGCCTGGCCTATCGCATTGTCGATCTCATTCACCGGCACTTTTTGATTCCGTCGTGCAAGCTGGACTTGAATCGCTACTATCCGCGGCCGTGTCTGCAGTACTACATCGGGCGCTGCCTGGGACCGTGCGTGGAGGGGCTGACGACGCCGGAGCGCTATGCGGAAGCCGTTCACGACGTCAAGATGTTCTTGGAGGGCCGCGGCGCTGACCTGTCGCGATCGTTGCATCAGCGCATGAATGCCGCCGCCGAGCGCGAGCAATACGAGTTGGCGGCAAAGTATCGAGACCTGATCTCGACGCTGGAACTTCTGGAGCAGAAACAGCGAATAGCGGCAGTGGATGGCGATGACGCCGACGTTTTCGGCTATCACTACGAAAACGAGATGCTGGCGGTGAATTTGTTCCACATGCGCGGGGGAAAGATTGTCGATAAGCGCGAGTTCTTCTGGGAGGAGCTTCCACCGCAGCACTTCCAAGACGAGGACCGGTCTGGCGAAACTGTCAGCCACGCGGGATTTGAGCCGGGCGAGTTCTTCTCTTCCCTGCTCAAGCAGGTGTACCTCGATCAGCAATACGTGCCGCACACGATCTATGTGCCGGTTGATTTCGAGGACCGTCCAACGCTGGAGGAAATGTTGTCGGAAGGCCAGAAGCGGCGGGTGCAGATCCATGTTCCGCAGCGTGGCGAGAAGCGGTCGCTGGTCGATCTGGTGGGCCAGAACGCGAAGCAGGCGTTCGACCAGCGCTTCCGGGTGATGAAGCCGGCGGCCAAGGCGATCCAGGAGGCGCTGCAGGATGCGCTCATGCTGCCCGAGCTGCCCAAGCGGATCGAGTGCTTCGACATCTCGCATATTCAGGGCGCGGAGACGGTGGCTTCGATGGTGGTCTGGGAGAGCGGCAAGATCAAGAAATCGGATTATCGCAAGTTCATCATCCGCGGAGTTGAGGGCGTGGACGACTTTGCCGCCATGCGCGAGGTAGTGACGCGGCGCTACAAGCGGGTGCAGGAATCGGGCTACTCGACGGGCGCCCTGTCCGGTGGGGTGAAAGTGCAGAACGAGGCCATGCCCAGCCTGGTGCTCATCGATGGCGGCATCGGGCAACTGCACGCGGCCGCCCAGGCGCTGGAGTCGCTCGGCATCGTGAATCAGCCGCTGGCGTCCATCGCCAAGCGCGAAGAGATCATCTATGTGCAGGGGCAGGAGGACGATCCGGTGGTGCTGGACCGGCACTCGCCGGTGCTGCACCTGGTGCAGCTCATTCGTGACGAGGCGCACCGGTTTGCGGTGACCTTCCATCGCAAGCGGCGCCAGATGCGCGATCGCAAGACCGAGTTGCTGGAGATTCCAGGTATCGGGTCGCGCACCACGAAACGCCTGCTGGCGCATTTTGGCAGTTTGCAGGCGGTGAAGGAAGCCGATGTAGCGGCGTTATCATCGGTGGTGAACCGCTCGCAGGCGGAGGCGATTTTGCGGCATTTTCGCAAAGACGAAACGGCGCTTTCGGCGTCTCAGGTTTCGGGGAGTTCAGGACAGAAGTAGAGGCGAGCAGCTATGGATTTCAAGAAGGACTCCGCTGGTCGGCTGGTGCTGATCTGCATCGGCCTGGCGCTGATAGTTTGGGGTGTGGGTTTCGGATTTGACCGGCTGCTGGCGCGCGACGGCGTCACTCGCACCGAAATCCTGGCAACGTCCAACGGCCTGACCGGCCTGGTTGCCGGGGTGATGTTCTACAATCTCGCGCTCAAGGAGCGCATCCGGCGAGAGATCATCCGCGACCGTCTCCACGTCATCGCTGATATGAACCATCACATCCGCAACGCGCTGCAGGTGATCACCTACGCTACGGCAGTCGGCAAAGACGATGAGTCGGTAGAGTTGATCCGCAGCTCGGTCGAGCGCATCGAGTGGACGCTGCGCGAAGTACTGCCCGGGCATGTGCCGGCGCCAACCCTTCCAGCGCAAAAGGCGAAGCGGGAGCGGGTGCGAGCGGGCTGACTCGGGTTGCGTGGCAACGATGCCGGAACCACGCGTCCTCCCTTACAAGTACACTTCCTCACGCACAGACGCTTGCGTTACATCCTTGCGCAAACGTTACAGGCTCGGAGAAGGTGCAGTCGCCACATATAATTGACCTTTCAGGACAAAGTGATCTCGTAAGGAATTTCACCGATCTGTCCTGCTCTTTGCGGATTCATTCATGATTCAAACCCTGTTCGGCAGCACAGAAGAGAAGCCCAGCTTCCTGCAGCGCATGAAAGAGGCGGTAACGCGCACGCGCGAGAGCCTCAGCGAGCGCATTGAAGATGTGGTGTCGTTCCGCAAGGAGATCGATCGCGAAACGCTCGATGACCTGGAGGCCACGCTGATCGCAGCCGACCTGGGTACGGCGACGACAGCGACGGTGCTGGATGCGTTGCGCGAGAAGGTCGATCGCAAGCAGGTGGCGAACGTGGAGGAACTGAAGCGCGTGCTCAAGGACGAGCTGCTGGCGATCCTGAATGCGGCGGACAAGAAACCCGTGCAGAAAGTGGACGGCGAGCCGGAGGTCATCCTGGTGGTCGGGGTCAATGGGACGGGGAAGACCACGTCGATTGGCAAGCTGGCGCACGTGCTGCGCGGGCAGGGGAAGACTGTGCTCCTGGCGGCAGCGGACACGTTTCGCGCCGCTGCCATCGAGCAACTGGAAATCTGGGGCGACCGCACCGGGACCGAGGTCATCAAGAACAAGCCCGGCGGCGATCCGGCGGCGGTGCTGTTCGACGCGCTGCAGGCAGCCAAGGCGCGCGGCACGGATTACGTGATCGTCGACACGGCGGGCCGTCTGCACACCAAGAGCAGCCTGATGGAGGAGTTGGCGAAGATGCGGCGGACGGCGCAGCGCTTCAGCGCCGATGCGCCGCACGAAACGCTGCTGGTGATGGACGCGACCACCGGCCAGAACGGGCTGCAACAGGCGCGGCTGTTCACGCAGTCCGCGGGCGTGACCGGCATCGTGCTGACCAAACTGGACGGCACGGCGAAGGGCGGCGTAGTGGTCGCCATCTGCAAGGAGCTCGGCCTGCCGGTGCGCTACGTCGGCGTCGGCGAAAAGGCTGGCGATCTGCTGCCCTTCAATCCGCAGGATTTTGTGAACTCACTGTTTGATTGAGGTGAACCTAACTTGAAGGCGAGGAAGCGGCGCATCATTCACGGCAATGTTCACAGCGACGAAAAGGCTTACTGGGCCGAGTGCGTAGAACTCGCTGTCGTTACGCAAGGTCGCACTCTGGATCAAACGGCTAGAAATTTCAAGGAAGCCCTCGCCTTATATCTGGAAGGTGAAGACTTGGCGCTGTTGGGATTGTCGGAACACCTACAGCTGCAACTAACCCTTTACGTTCCCCTTGATGTTTGACAATGTAACCCAGACAGTTGCCACCCGAAACATCATCCCGTGACCACCAATTCATGCAGCAAGCGCTGGAGCTTGCGCGCGAAGGCATTGCGCTGGCGTCGCCGAATCCTTGCGTGGGTGCGGTGCTAGTCAGTCCGGCAGGCGAGGTGGTTGGCCGCGGCACGCATACTTACGAATGGCCGGAAACACGCCGAGGTGCTGGCGATCGAAGCACGCCGGCGAACGCGCACGCGGTGCGACGCTCTATCTGAATTTGGAACCCTGTTCGCATGTCGGGCGTACCGCGCCCTGCGCCGATGCGGTGATCGCAGCGGGCATCAAGCGGGTGTTCGCCGCCATGCGCGATCCGAATCCGCTGGTCGGCGGAGCCGGGCTGGCGAAACTTCGCGCCGCCGGTATCGAAGTTCATGAAGGGCTGCTGCAATCCGAGGCGCGAAAGCTGAACGAGGCGTTCGCGAAGTACATTCGCCACAAAGTCCCGTTCGTCACCTTGAAGACGGCGATGACGCTGGACGGCAAGATCGCGCCGCCGCCTTCGGAGTTGCAGTCGCCGCCCGATAACGGCGTCCCGGCGGCCAGCGGCGGCTGGATCACCAGCGAAACCGCGCGCGCCCACGTGCAGCAACTGCGTCACGCAAACGACGCGATCATGGTCGGCGTCGGCACCGTGCTGGCCGATGATCCTCTGCTGACCGACCGCACCGGACTGCCGCGCCGCCGTCCGTTGCTGCGCGTCATCCTCGATTCGCGACTGCGCCTGCCGCTGGAGTCGCGCGTGGTCAGGACGGCGCGCGAGGATGTCGTCGTTTTCTGCTGCTTCGCCGAAGAGAACAAGCGGCGCGAGCTGGAGTCGTGCGGCATCGTGGTGGAGCAGGTTCCGATGCGCCGGGCCGCCAGCGACGGCACCATCTTGTTTCCCGCAGGCACGCCCGCGGTCGATGGCCGTCCCGACCTCGAGCGTGTGATGGGTGACCTTGGCAGGCGTGAGATCACCAGCCTTATCATTGAAGGCGGAGCGATGGTCAATTGGGCCGCGCTGGCCGCCGGCATCGTGGACAAGATTTTCTTCTACTATGCACCGAAGATCCTGGCGGGTACGGGATCGATTCCGTTCGCGACCGGCGCAGGCTATCGGCGGATCAGCGAAGCGGCATCGGTGAAGGCGATGACGCTGCATCGCTTCGGAGAGGATTTTGCCGTGGAAGGGTATTTGCGCGATGTGTATGAAGGTAGCAATTAGCAATTAGCAACTAGCAACTAGCTTTGATCCACGATGAGAGCGCACGATTTTCGCTGCCTTTACTAATTGCTAGTCGCTAATTGCTAACCCGAGGTCATCATGTTTACTGGCTTAGTCGAAGAAGTTGGAACCATCAATAGCATCGTCGAGCGCGGGGGCAATCACCGCATCACCATTCACGCGCCGAATTCGGCGAAGGAACTGAAGACGGGCAACAGCGTTGCCGTGAGCGGCGTTTGCCTGACTGCCCTCGACATCAAACCCGATTCCTTCTGCGCCGATCTTGCGGCCGAAACCTGGGCTCGCACTTCCCTTTCGCGCATCACCGAGGGCGCGGAGGTGAATCTGGAGCTGCCGCTGAAGGCCGATGGACGCCTGGGTGGCCACATGGTGCAGGGGCATGTCGATGGCGTTGCGCGCTTCGTTGCACTCGAACCTATCGCCAACGCTGACGACTTCTGGCTCTATCTCGACATTCCCGAAGAGTTGGAAAAGTATGTGGTTTTCAAGGGATCGATTTCAGTCGAGGGTATCAGCCTGACCGTCGCCAAGCTGGAAGGCCTGCGGCTGACGATCGCCATCATTCCTCACACCATCAAGATGACAAACCTCGGCTCGCTGAAGCCGGGTGATCCGGTCAACATCGAGACGGACATCGTCGCCAAATATCTCGAGAAGTGGACGCGCCGCGACGAACAAAGTGGTTCGCTGACGGTGGAGCGGCTGGTGGCGCAGGGGTTCTAACCTGCACAAATCCTTGCGATAGGGCCTGCCATCGATAACAATGTGGCCCCTTTTTCGGTAGCTTGTTTACAATACGAAGAGTAGACCATGTTCCGGGTGGGCGCTGCTCTAAATCGTAGAGTTTCGATTTCGCACCGAGGCGGTGCGCTTGTCATAAATATCAAGCGCCACAATCAGTGGAAATCCGCAATCTGGATGCTCCTCGGGTTTACTGCTTTCTTTTTGTTCTTCTGCTCCGTGATCCTGAAAGGCTTTTTCCGCATTCATTCGGTTGTCGACAGCCTCTACGTGTTGCCTGTTCTTGCATTTGTATTTGTCTGGTATGCGGTGGCAGTGCGGATTGGTCTATGGCGAGCGTTCGGCGTGGAGGAACTTGTGATAGGAAACGGACGATTGCATTGGGAACGAACGGCTTGGAAGTGGCGTCGGCAGTTTGAAACGAATCTGTCCGACATCTCCGACGTGGAAGCAAGAACCCCGTGGCACGCTCTCGCCAATCGAGTGGTGTTCACGTGCAGCGGACGCAGCCACACAGTCGGTGACATGCTCCTGCAAGACGAGGCAAACGAGATCGCTCAAGAGCTGGCGCGTGCCGCAGGGTTGCATGAGCGCTCCTGAGATAATTGGCGTTATCTCGCGTCGCCTTATCGCAGGTGATCGGCACTTGTTCAACTCTCCCCTTCGCTGGCTCCTCCCTGCCCTAAGTTTTTCTATGGTGAAACTTGCCTTTCACGACGCCTCGAATCGCGGCTGGTGGGGTGGGCGTTGTGCGCCGAAGTAGGCTTCGAAGTCCAGCGAGTCGAGTTCGAGGAACTCCTGCACGATCGGCTCCGGGCACTTGGCCATCTGCTCAAAGGTTCCGAAGAAGATTGCTTTGGCTTCGTACAGAAACAGCAGGCGATCAGCCAGCTTCTTAGCCAGCGCCATGTCGTGGGTCACGACGATGCTGGTCAGCCGCAATTGCTTCTTCAACTTCTTGATCAGGTCGCCGAGCAAGTGGGCCATGAGCGGATCGACCATGGTCGTAGGCTCGTCATAGAGCACGGCGTCCGGCTGCGCCGCCAGCGCGCGCGCAATGGCGACGGAGCGTTTCATCCCGGTGGACAGGTCGGAGGGCAGCAGGTCGCGAAATTCCCGCACGCCTACCATCTCCAGCAACCCATCGACGATCTGGAAGATCTGTTCTTCTTCCAGTCCGCCGCGCTCGCGCAGCGGAAAGGCGACGTTCTCGCCCACCGTGAGCGAATCGAACAGCGCGCCGTTCTGGAAGACCATGGTGACTTTCTTGCGGATGCGCTCCATCTCGTACTCGGGGTAGTCGGTGATGTCCTCGTAGGCGACCCAGATGCGCCCACTGTCGGGTTTGAGGAAGCCCATGATCTGATGCAGCGATACCGACTTGCCGACGCCGCTGCGGCCGAGGATGCAGACCGTTTCGCCGGGCATAACGTCGAAGGTGACGCCGTCGAGCACGACATTGCTGCCGAACGCCTTATGGACGTTCTGGAACTCGATGTAAGGCTTCTGCTCGGGGCCGTGAATGGCCTCACGCTGCTCCTGGACCGGAGTTTCGCTTCGCTGCTCGGGTACCACAGTGTCGGATACTATCGCCGGCATCTTGCGTACTCCTCGGGAGTATTGATGTTCTGGAAGATCTCGGGGGAAAAACCGGCGGCAATAATCTCCTCTTCAGCGATGATGTGCGTCGGCGCGCGCGCGAACAGATGGCCTACTTTGTAGTCGCCTTCCAGCAAAGCCCGGCCGGCGATTTCTGCCACAGTCCGGTGATACGTGGCGCACAGCGGTTGCAGGCCGCCGGCGGCGTTGGGCACTACGATCAGCTCCTTGGTTTGGCCGGCCTGTTGGACCAGCCAACTCAGAAATTCGCGAGTCATCAGCGGCATATCGACCGAGAGTATCAGGTTGAGGTCGGTGCCGGTAGCGGTGAGTGCGGCGTGAATTCCGCCCAGCGGTCCGCATCCGGGATGGATGTCTTCGATGACCTCACCGAAACTTGCGTAGCGCTCCCTGGCTCCGACGATGTAGACATTCTCGGTGACGGCAGCGGCAGTTTGCAACGCGCGTTGCAGCAAGGTTTGGCTGTCGATGGACAGGAGCGCTTTGTCGGCGCCCATGCGCGAGCTGCGGCCGCCGGCGAGGACGAATGCGGTGAGCAGAGCGCTATTCGCCTTTCGCTCTTCGCTTTTCGCCAGAGGCGCGGTATTTGCAGTTTGCGTGTCGCGGTTCGGCATTTGCGGTCGCAGGCACAGCCCCTGTGTCGCGGGTTCCCTTACGCAGAGTAACCCACCGGCACGTTATCGGCGAACCGTTCCGGCGAAGAGCGAAGGTAGCTGTGAATAAGTAATCATGGTTAAGCGAGCTGGGAGCTGGGCGAGCGCCGGGGCTAAAGCCCTGGTCGCGCACGAGCTTAGACGCTGGCCTAAAGGCCAGCTCTTCCACCGAAGAATCTAATCAGAGTCTCCCTAAACACGAAGCGCGGATTTCCTACGCTTGTCCCGGCTTGAAGGTACTGGTTTTGGGAATGCAGCCGTTGATCTCGATGGCCACGATGCGGCCAGCCTGGTCCAATTCCAGGGTGGCGGGGACATTCAATACCGCGTCGCCGCTCAGGCCGGGGATGGCGATGAAGACGCGATTTTCCACGCAGTTCGCGTTGGGATCGCGCTTGAGAAACGATAGCGAGTGGTCGTTGCGACAAGCCTTCGGCAGCATGAACGCCAAGTCGGCAACGTCGCCGGTCTCCGACAGGGAGATGCCCACCTCGACGGAAATTCGCGCGCGCACCTCATCGCCCTCAACTTCCGAGGCAGGCTTGAAGCAGATGTAATACTCGAAGCCCGACTCCGGGTCGAAGGGGCTCCGCTCCACCTGAAAAACCATTACACGCCTCCGGTCGAGGGTCGGGGCAACTTCGCCTGCATAGTAACCCACCAATGGGCCGCCTGAAAAGTGACAAAGGTAACGGGGAGCATGAAACTCAAAATTCCGAACAGCGAAAGCTCTGAACAAGCAATCATGACGAAGCTAGCTCGCAGAGCGTCGCGGCTAAAGCCGGGACGAGCACGAGCTTGGACGCCGGCCTAAAGAGACTGTGTCGCGAGTGGCGTCGCCGCTGCCGCGGCTCTCTTTTTGTCCCATCTGCTCCGCGGGCTCACGCCCGCGGCTAACCCAAATGTCGCCGCTGCGCGGCTGTTCCGGTCGGAATTCCGACTATTTGCTCCACCACGAATTCGATTTCGGGTAGCGACACAATCTCTAAGGCCAGCTCTTCCACCGAAGACCTTAATCAGAGTCTCACCAACCGTTGACCATGCTCCTGCTCAATTTCTGATCTTCTCCAGCAACTGTTCGACCTCGGTTTTCTTGTCCGCTGTGAGGGGCAGCAGCGGCAGGCGCACCGTTCCGCCGAAATAACCGTTGTAATCCATCGCGTACTTCACGCCGGGGATGCTCAATGCGCCGACAACGCGCTCGGCGGCCTTGGCAATGCGCTCCTGCTTCTCGCGCGCGAGTACGGCATCGCCGTCTTTCCAGGCGGCGTAGATTTCGTAACAAGCGGTCGGAGCGCAATCGGCAAAGGCCAGGATCGCCCCGACGGCACCGGCGTCGAGCGAGGGATGGAGCTTGTGCGCCGCGCCCACCAACACCTGGAAGCCAACTTCCTTCTGGCGAGTCTTCAAGCTGCCGACCACCTGCACCGCTGACGAAGACGGCTTCGGGGCAGCGGTCCCGGCAAGCGCACCGACGCTCACAAGCTCTCCGCCTTCGGCACTGGCCGATGCTGCGGAGGCGGCTTTCAGCATGCGGCCGGTCACGGCCGCGAACGTCTCAGTCACCGTCGCGCTGCGCTTGATGTGCCGCGTACCCTCGACCATTTTCTGCACCTTCTCAATCGACCCGGACGACTCCTTGATGCCGATGAGGTTCGGGTGCTCGGCGAGCTCGATGACGATTTCCGCGGGAATGTCGTAGCCTGTTGCTTGCGGAAAGTTGTAGATGATGACCGGCAGCGGCGAGCGATCGCAAACGAAGCGGTAGAAGGCCAGCATGTTCGCCGGCTGCGCCATCTGCCCTTTGTAGTAATGCGGCGTGCGCACCATGGCGACATCGAAGCCAAGCTCGGCGGCGTACTCCGTGAGTCGCAGCGTCTCCGTCGCCGACTCAATCCCGGTGCCCGCAATCAGCACCTTGTCAGTGGCCGCAGCTTCGCGCGCACTCTTCAGCACCTGGCGACGTTCTTCGTCGCTCAGCAGGATGGCCTCGCCAGTCGAACCCTGCACAACGATGCCGGCGACCGGCGCGCGCGAGTACTGCTCGACATTCTGTTCGAGCTTGCGGAAGTAGATTTTGCCGTCGGGATAGAACGGGGTGGTGATAGGAGGAAAAATTCCATGTAAGAGCATAAGTAAATTATAGGCGGCAAGTTACCAGAACGTCTGTGACACAGCTCTAACATCGATGTTTCCTTGGGCTTATCAATCGAGATTAAATGCCGGAAAGTGCCAGAGCTCCGAAGTCAGCGGTTGGCGAAGGTACGAATTTCTCCCAATCCCAATAGGCGCTGATCGGCAGTTGCCAATACCAGGTCGAGCACTAGGGCGGTGCCTGCCAGCAGCCGATCGGCGGGATCCGGGTGCAGTGGAAGCCGGCTGGCGGCCAATGCTATTTCGTGGGTCAAGGGCGCTTCGCGCGTGGCCAGAGTCGCGTTCCACAACCAGTGGTCCAGGTCCGAGGGTAGTTGGATTCTGCCTTTGCCGTGCAGGGTCAAGGCTTCCCACGTGCTGATTGGCGACAACCAGAGTTCGTTCGCCTGGTTGCGCAGTTCGCGCAAAAGCCTCGACCCCAGACGCCGCGGCTCAAGGTATGCCCATAGCCAAATGTGGGTGTCGAGCAGGATCTTCAATCGTGCAGCGCCTCCCAGTCGTGCGGCACATTTGCCGGCGAAACGATGTCGCCCAGGATCCTCGCTGTGCCTTTGCCGGAGCCGATCCAGGCGTTACGGTCGACCTCAATCTCCGCTGGGGGCACAACGTCGGCAACCGCCTTCCCGAAGCGCGTTACACGAATAGGCCGCTTCGTCTTAGCCACCTGCTGCAGCAGTGATAGGCATTTGGCCTTGAATTCGGAAATAGCGACTTCCTGCATATGTACTCCTGACTCATATTTTAACCATAGTCATAATAATGGTCAAAGAGCGGGCTGGCCGCTTAGGGAGGAAAGCGAGCCTGTGATGACAACCGTACCGGTGCAGGCCGGGTGGCTGATTGCTGAATGCATCGCTAGGGTACCGTCAGCAGGCCGCCCTCCGGAACGGTCACATTATTCCTTCGGCCGCGATATTCATAGTCGACGTAGAGCTGCTTGGATTGCCCTTTAGCCGGGTCGCCTCCCATCGTCTGATTATTGACGGTGATGTCCAACCGATTATTTCGGACCATATTCTGCAGCCGTGTGGTGACATTCCTGCTGCCCCGGGCTCCAACTGCGCTATAGCTCGCCTGCACGATCCGCAGCGAATAGTTATTGCCACCGTTCCACCCGCCGCCTCCCCAAGCAGTGGTAACGAACGTTCGGGAGCTGACGGTTGCGCCTTCCCGGTAAGTAAACGTGCGCACCGCTCCGCCGCGGTCGCGCCCGATAATGCGCAGGGTCTTGTCCGCGCCAACCGCCGGGTCAATGCCCATAGTCTTGTTGTTGACCCTGAAGTCGCCCCCATTCACCAAGCGTCGAACGGTGTTGGTGACGTCCTGGCGGCGATTGCCCGCGCCCCAATCAGCACTTTGCACATACCAGTTTTGCTGCGCTGCTGCAAGCGCTGATCCAAATAACAGAATCGCGAGAATGCCGAAGAGTGCTCTTGTTGGGCGCACGTCATCTCTCCTGTTTGCGGGAACGAGCAAACCCTAATTGCTAGTCGCTAATTGCTGTTTTCGGTCGGCATGCAGTTGCTGCAGCGCGTACACTTTCGCTTCGCCACGTTGCAAGGCCGCAATGCCGTCGCAGGCTGCCTTGGCTGCCGACAGTGTGGTTATGGTGGGAATGCGCGCGGTCACGGCGGCGCGGCGAATGGCCTTCTCGTCGAACCAGGGCTCGACGCCGTGCGGCGTGTTGATGATGAGCTGAATGCGTTCGCCCTTGATCAGATCTACGACGTTCGGCCGGCCTTCTTTGACTTTGTAGACCCGTTCGACGTGCAGGCCGGCGTGCTCCAGCACGCGCGCGGTACCGTGGGTGGCGACAATGCTGAAGCCCAGCTCGACGAACCGTTTCGCCAGCTCCGGCATGAAGGGTTTGTCGCGATCGTTGCCGCTCATGAAGACCCTACCCGAGGTCGGCAGCTTCTGTCCGGCGGCGGTTTGCGCCTTGGCGAAGGCCTCGCCGAAGTTGTCGGCCACGCCCATCACCTCGCCCGTCGATTTCATTTCCGGTCCGAGCACGGTATCCACGCCGGGAAACTTACCCCACGGAAAGACGGGCGATTTCACAAAGTAAAAGTTGCCGGTGTCGAGATCGCTTTGGCGCGCGATGTTCTCGGGCAGAAACTCGCGCAACTTGCGGCCTGTCATCAGGCGCGCGGCGATCTTGGCCAGCGGCACGCCCGTTGCCTTGGAAACGTAGGGCACGGTGCGCGAGGCGCGCGGATTCACTTCGATGACGAACACGCGATTGCGTTGGATGGCGTACTGCACGTTCATCAGGCCGATGACTTTGAGGGCGCGCGCAAGCTGGAACGTATATTGCCGAATGGTGTTGAGCAGGTGCTTGGGAATGTCAACCGTCGGCAGCACGCACGACGAGTCGCCGGAGTGGATCCCGGCTTCTTCAATGTGCTGCATGATGCCACCGATGACCACGTCCTCGCCGTCGGAGATCGCATCCACGTCGATCTCCGTCGCCGATTCGAGGAAGTGATCGATGAGCACCGGCCGCTCCTGCGAGTACTCCACCGCCTCCTTCATGTACTGAATGAGTGACTCGTCGTCGTACGCCAGCACCATGGCGCGCCCGCCGAGCACGTACGACGGCCGCACCAACACGGGATAGGAGATTCGGTTGGCGTTGGTCAGCGCTTCTTCCAGGCTGGTCGCCGTCGCGCCTCGCGGCTGCGGAATTGATAACTCCTCCAGCAGCTTGCCGAAGCGCCGGCGATCTTCTGCCAGATCGATACTCTCCGGCGACGTACCGATGATCGGCACGCCCGCGGCTTTCAACGGCAGCGCAAGATTCAGCGGCGTCTGCCCGCCGAACTGCACAACTACACCGATGTCCGCCCCGCTCGCCGCCTCATGATCGTAGACCGCCATCACGTCTTCATAGGTCAGCGGCTCGAAGTAGAGGCGGTCGCTGGTGTCGTAGTCGGTCGAGACGGTCTCCGGATTGCAGTTGATCATGATCGTCTCGTAACCGTCTTCGCGCAGCGCGAACGCCGCGTGACAGCAGCAATAATCGAACTCGATTCCCTGCCCGATGCGGTTCGGCCCGCTGCCCAGGATGATGACCTTCTTGCGATCGGTGGGTGTCGCCTCGTCCTCTTCCTCGTAGGTCGAGTACAGATACGGCGTGTAGCTCTCGAATTCCGCGGCGCAGGTGTCGACGCGCTTGAAAACCGGCGTGACCCCGTGCTGTTTGCGAAGCTGATGGATTTTCTCGGCTGCGGCGCGGCCGTTCTTCATATTGAGCGCCTCGCCCAGGCGCGCATCGGAAAAACCCATGCGCTTGATCTCGCGCAGCCGCTCGGCGTCGATGGCTTCCGTTCCCAGCTTCACCTGCACGTCCGAGATTTCCTTAAGCTGGTGCAGGAACCACGGGTCGATATTGGTCATCTGCGCGATCTCACGCACGCTCATGCCCTGCGAGAGCGCGTAGCGAATGTACTGCAGCCGCTCGGGATGCGGCGTGACCAATCGTTTGGTGAGAATGCGCGGCTCGATCTGGTCGGCATCGACGCGCTTGCCGGTCTCGAGCGAGCGCACGGCTTTCAAGAGCGCCTGCTTGAAGGTGCGACCAATGGCCATCACCTCGCCCACCGACTTCATCTGCGGGCCGAGCGACTCGTCCGCGCCGGGAAATTTCTCGAACTGCCACTTGGGAATTTTGACGACCACGTAATCGAGCGTCGGCTCGAAACACGCCGGGGTCTTGCGCGTGATGTCGTTCGTGATCTCGTCGAGCGTGTAGCCTACGGCAAGCTTGGCCGCGATCTTTGCGATCGGAAAGCCAGTCGCCTTCGAGGCCAGCGCCGAGGAGCGCGAGACGCGCGGGTTCATCTCGATGACCACCATGCGCCCGTTATGCGGATCGACGGCGAACTGAATGTTCGAGCCGCCGGTCTCGACGCCGATTTCGCGGATGACCGCGATGGCCGCATCGCGCATGGCCTGGTATTCGCGGTCGGTGAGCGTCTGCGCGGGCGCTACCGTGATCGAGTCGCCGGTGTGCGTCCCCATGGGATCGAAGTTCTCAATGGAGCAGATGACGATGACGTTGTCGGCCAGGTCGCGCATCAGCTCCAGCTCGTACTCCTTCCAGCCGAGCACCGATTCTTCAAGCAGTACTTCGTGAACGGGCGAGAGATCAAGGCCGCGCGAGAGAAGCTCAAGCAGTTCTTCGCGGTTGTAGGCGATGCCGCCGCCCGTGCCGCCGAGCGTGAACGACGGTCGCAGGATCAACGGGAACCCGATTTTGCCGCTGAAGTCGATGCCATCCTTCAGATTGTTCACCAGCGACGATTTGGGCACGTCAAGGCCGATGGCGGTCATCGCATCTTTGAACAGCAGGCGGTCTTCGGCCTTCTTGATCGCGCCCAACTGCGCGCCGATGAGTTGCACGTTGTACTTCTCCAGCACGCCGCCATCGGCAAGTTCGACAGCCAGGTTCAGCGCCGTCTGTCCGCCGACGGTCGGCAGCAGCGCAAACACGCCAGGCTGCGCGCTCTCCCGTAGCATCTCGGCTTCGACACGGATGATCTCTTCGAGATACGTGCGCGTGAGCGGCTCGATGTAGGTGCGGTCGGCCATCTCCGGGTCGGTCATGATGGTTGCCGGATTCGAGTTGGCAAGGACGACTTCGTAGCCCTCGGACTTAAGCGCCTTGCAGGCCTGCGCCCCCGAGTAGTCGAACTCCGCCGACTGCCCGATGACGATCGGGCCTGAACCGATGATGAGTACCTTCGCGATGTCGTTGCGGCGTGGCATGGAATTAATCGCGTAGCTATCGACTTCACCAAATTCTTAACATCAACATATCTACGGTGTGGGCTTCGGTTGAGCATTGTGTAACCGTCCCTTTCGGTCGAGAGGATGGCTCCACATTCAACGAAAAACCCTCCCGATCTCATCTCTGAAGAGCCCTGCACTAACTTCGACTCCCAGGATCATCCCTTCTTCCGTAATCCGCAAACTCTGGAGCTGAGCGCCGGTCTTGCCAGCCTTACGCGAAAGACATTCACCAATTCGAACCACTGAACAACCATGAATGCGCTTGATTGCTTTCCGAAGATTTTCTTCCGTGAAACTGTCTTCTGAGGCTCTAGTGATCGGTTCAGTGGCTGCTTTCAGGTAATCGGAAAGGCGACGTCGCAAATTCTCAGCCTGGCCAACATATGCCCGCGGCTTCTCTGAACCCTCAGGCGGGAAAAGCCAGCGATAAATTCCGGGTTCCTCGGGCAGTTTCTTTAGCAAGGGTGAGCTTAGTCCTTCGGTCAGGCAAAGTGCGATATCCGCATCAGTAAGCAAACACTCCCAATCATGCCGCACTTGGCAACGCCGGAGAGTCACTTCTTCCACTCCTCCATCATCTTCACAAAATCCTTGAACAGGTAGTGCGAGTCGTGCGGGCCGGGGGCGGCTTCGGGGTGGTACTGCACGCTGAACAGCGGCAGCGAACGGTGGCGCAAGCCCTCCAGCGTGTTGTCGTTCAGGTCGATGTGCGTCAGTTCAACCTCGCTCTGCTTGAGCGAGTCGGGATCGACGGCGAAGTTGTGATTGTGCGCCGTGATCTCGACCTTGCCCGTCGCCATCTGCTTCACCGGATGATTGCCACCGTGATGCCCGAATTTTAACTTGTAGGTTTTTCCGCCGAGCGCGAGGCCGATCAGCTGATGCCCAAGACAAATCCCGAAGATTGGCACCTTGCCCATCATGCGACGAATGCTTTCCTGCGCGTAGATCACCGGCTCGGGATCGCCCGGGCCATTGGAGAGAAAGACGCCATCAGGCTTGAGCCCAAGCACATCTTCGGCGCTTGTGGTCGCCGGGACGACTGTAACTCTACAGCACTCGCCCACAAGGCGGCGCAGGATATTGTGCTTGATTCCGTAGTCGTACGCGACGACGTGATGCTTCGGCGTGGCGTCCTTCACGCCGACGACTTCGGTCGGCTCGTGCGAGCGCACGCCCTCATCCCACTGATACACACTGCGGGTCGTGACTTCCTTCGCCAGATCGAGGCCGTCCATCTTCGGAATCGAGCGCGCCTTGGCGATCAGTTTGTCGATGTCGCTTTCGAGGGTCGAGATGACGCCGCGCATTACGCCGTGGTCGCGCAGATGCCGCACCAGGGCGCGGGTGTCGATCTCGGCCAGGACGGGAACCTTGTAGCGCTCCAGATACTCTTCGGCGACCTCCTGCGAGCGCCAGTTGGAGCTGACGCGCGAAAACTCGCGCACGATCAGGCCTTCGATATAAGGCCGCGTGGCTTCATTGTCGTCGGAGTTCGTTCCGTAGTTGCCGATTTCGGGGTTCGTGAGGACTACGATCTGCCCGGCGTAGGAAGGGTCGGTGAAGATTTCCTGGTAGCCGGTGATGGAGGTGTTAAAAACAACTTCCCCGTAACATTCGCCTTTCGCTCCGTAGCCTTTGCCGCGGAAGACGCGGCCATCTTCCAGCGCAAGGATTGCCTGCATTCGAACTCCGGGGAGTGGATTTCATAGATTTTAGCAGGGAATGCGGCAGCGCATAAGAGGGAGCGAGAGCAAACCGCGCAATGCACAACTGACAGTGCACCGGAGCGAGCTGTTTCGTTGCTTGCTCACAAACAAGTTCCCTTTTCGGGATTGCCTCATTGATATGAGGCCATAAAAGCGTTGATTGATCCAGCCCCGGATGTATGCTGCTCTCGTCGATCAATCGGACAGGCAATTACAGGAGACAAGCCATGATGAGGCCCATGATATTGACGCTGATATCGCTCATCGTTGCGGTACCGGCGTTCGGCAAACTTCATAAAGACAGCTTTCCCGTACCCTGCAACCAGCTTTGGGACGCGGTCCAGGACACGATAAAAAATTCGGGCAATTACACGCCCGTACTGGCTGACAATACCCAAATGACGGCTTCGTTCCACATCGGCGGCGCCATCCACTCGCGCGACCTCTCCGTCCACCTCGAACCCCAGGGTGCCGGCTGTGAGATGCAGACGCAGACGAGTTTCAGCGGAGTGTTTCAGTCTGATGCGGGTGATTTTAAGTCGCGCGTGGAACAGTCTCTGGCTAAGCTGAAGGGGGCACAAACTTCAGAGCCCGCTAAACCTTAGGGCACTGCGGTCAGCCTACTGCTTCTTGATCGGCGCGCCGTTGCCTTGATAGACGGTCTCACCGGGCCGTAACAGTGAAGGGGGCGAAGCCGGAGGCGAGGCGTCTGAGCCGTTCGATGCGGCAGCGGGTTGATCATTTTGGTTCGCCGCGGCCGGCGCGCTCGTTCCATCCGCCGGTGTGGCAGCAGCCGGCCCTGCGGGTTGTGCTGCGGCCGACGTCGATGCGGACGGCGGAGCCGCTGTGTTCTCACCCGCCACCCCGCCACCCGGTTGCGGCGCGCTCGCCACCGTTACGGCCGACCCTCGGTCGAAGCTGGCGCGTTCGTTGGTCAACGCCCGCAATTCGCTGTCGTGCGGCGCGGCGAAGAACCACGTCAGCAGATATCCGCGTCGCTGGGTGATGGCCAGGCCGATCGACAGCCGGCGCGATAGCTCGTCGCCTTGGACGCCGAAGGCCACCGTGCCCTCGACGAAGAGGAATACAACGCCGTCCTCGGTGAAGACCTTGCCTTCGCGCATGTCGTCCACGATGGGATGGGTAAGGGCGAACTCACGGAGAAAGCCCTTGAAGGCCTCGCGGTCGTCTGCGTTCGCTGGAAACTGCATGTTGGGGAAGCACGCCAGCGACACCGCCGAAATCGTCACCTCGCCGAAGTCGTCGTAGGAAACCTGGCCGTCGGCGCCGGGCCGCTTCGCCCACGCAGAAAACAGGGTTTTGCTGCACGCGTCCACCAGGCGGCGCTCAACCCGTCCCATGCGCGGCGCGCCGAAGTCCTGCTTCATACGATATTGTTCGACCGCGGGCTGTATTGCGCCGTGCGACTCGATCGACCATCCCTGCGGGATACGGTAGCTGAAACCCAGCATGGAATTTTCGTAGAAGTCGCCGCTGATATTGCCGGCGTCGATGTGCTTGGCCGGCGGATCGCTCTCCAACTGTGCCAAGCGATGCGACGAGATCGATGGCCCGTCGTAGGGCTTCGCATCGGCCTGAATGTATTGGCGGGCCGCCGCGGGCGCGAAGAACACGACGTGCGCGAACGAGGCTTCGAGTCGCTTCACGGTTTTTTCGTCGTGCGAGGCCAAAACCACTCGCACGATGTACTCGCCAACTGTGGTCGCCAGCAGCATGTGCTGCTCGATCCCTCGCCGCGTCTCGAACAGATAGAACTGGTGGCCGGAAAAACTTGCCTTCGACAAGCCGCGCAACTCTTCCACGCCGCGGTAGAGTTCCTGGTCCAGCGCCTGGCGCAACAGCATTCTTGCGTCGTCCTTGCCTCCGGCGGTCGGGATGGCGGCAATCGCGATCTCGGCGTCCGCGGGAGCCGGTCCGGCCAGATCCAGCAAAGGGACGCTGCCGTCGCGCGCCGCCGGCTCGGGTGCGGGATGCAAATGCGCGTCGGCGGGAACATCGAAGCTGAAGCCGAAGTACTGGTTGACGTAGCGGGTCTCGGAAAGGTAGGCCTGCTCAGGATAGCCGGCATCCGCCGCGGCGCCTGCGGCCTCCCTGCTTTGGCCAAAGAGACATGTAGCCGCAGCGATAACGCAGCATAGGCAAGCTGCACGCACTTGTGGCAGAGAACACATGGGAGCAGGAAGAAGCCGGACAAAGCCTATTCTTCGCCCATCGCTATCGATGAGTCAATGCTGCCGGGCAGAAATGCACCATCCAGATACGAACGTCCAGCATGGTTCCCGCTCGCCCGTGCATTCTCGCCGTTTAGCTCACCGCCGACTGCATTCGTTGTCAAGCCCTGCCGCGTTGGAAGCGCGTGCGATACGATCAATAGAGATGCGAGAACGCTATCGCCGCTGGATCCACGATTGGGAGTCGCGCCTGACCTCGCGCGACAACAATCGCGTGGTGCGTCCGTTTGAGTGGGGGCTGGAGTGGACCCGCAATTGGCCCGGCATCGGGGACTTCCCGCCGCCCAACCAAACCAATCGTGAGGCCATGCTCGACTACATGGCCGCCGTGAACCAACATCTGGTCAGCGACAGTGACGAGTTCTTTGCCTACCGCACGCCCGCGGATTTCCGCCTCGAACATCGCAAGGTGGAGCTGTTCCACACCGGCAGCCAGCCTCCCAAGAAGCAGCCGAAAGACGAGTGGGCGAAGTTCCTGCGCTTCACCTCGCCCATCGAGTCTCCCTATCCTGAGAATAATCTCGTCAACGCGCGCTGGTTTCCCGCGCACGGGCGCCGCGCGGTGGTGCTGTTGCCGCAGTGGAACGCGGACGCGGTAAGTCAGGGCGCGCTGTGCCGCCTGTTCAATCTGCTGGGAATTGCGGCGCTGCGGCTCAGCATGCCGTATCACGATATCCGCCGTCCCGCCGGGCTGACGCGCGCCGACTACGCCGTATCCGCCAATGTGGGACGCACCATCGACGCCACGCGGCAAGGCATCGCCGATATCCGCTCCTGCTGCGACTGGCTGCAAGAGCGCGGCTACTCGCAACTCGGCATTGTGGGCACCAGCTTGGGATCGTGTTATGCGTTCCTGGCCAGTGCGCACGATCCGCGCATTCGCGTAAACGTCTTCAACCACGCCTCCACCGCTTTCGGCGACGTGGTGTGGACGGGACAATCGACCCAGCACATCCGCCAAGGCATGGAAGCGGTGCTGACCCAGGAAGAAGTCCGCCGCGTCTGGATGTCGATTAGCCCGATCGTCTACTTCGATAAGTTCAAGCGCTGGCCGAAGAAGTCGCTGATGATCTATGGCCGCTACGACCTGACGTTTTTACCGGAATTCTCAGTGCAGACGGCGGGTGAGTTCCTGCGGCATGGACTGGATACGACGATCAAGGCGCTGCCCTGCGGACATTACTCCCTGGGCGAGACGCCGTACAAGTACATGGATGCTTGGCACATCTCGCGCTTCCTGGCGAAAGCGTTTGCGGCATAATCGTCCGACGGGCTAGTATCCGAGGCTGGCGAGCCCTGAACGCCCCGTCAGCTCAGGAATTCCCGCAGGTAGGCATCGTGGTCCCGCAGCATCTCCGTCGCCGTGCCTTCAAAGATGATCTTGCCGTCGCGGTACATCAGGAACCTGGTGTGCACATCGCGCACCGAGCCTTCCGTGATGGGAACCATCTTGTTTTGTTTGCGGTCGAAGTAATGACTGGCCATGGTGAACGCGTCCTGCAGCCGATGGGTGACCATCAACGAGCTGGTTTGATAGACGTCGCGTTGCTTCACGATCAGCTCAATGATGGTGTTGGAGGTGACGGGATCGAGCCCGCCGGTGGGCGAGTCGTAGAGCAGCACCTCCGGCTGGGTGATGATGGCGCGCGCGATGGCCACTCGCCGGCGCATCCCGCCGGAAAGCTCAGCGGGATACAAATTGACCGTATGTTCCAGCTCTACGAAGCGGAGCGCTTCCAGTACGCGCGAGTGAATCTCGTCGGTCACTCGTCTGGTTTCTTCGATCAACCGATAGGCCACGTTTTCTTCGACGGTCAGCGAATCGAACAGAGCGCTTTCCTGAAACACCATTCCGATGTTGCGGCGCAGCGCGAACAGCTCCTGCTCGCGCATACTGGTGATCTCGTCGCCCAGCACGGTGATGCGCCCCGAGTCCGGCTTCAGCAGGCCCAGCGCCAGCTTAAGCGTCAGCGTCTTCCCCGTACCCGCAACGCCCATCAGGATCTTGGTTTGGCCACGTGGCAGTTGGAAGGAGATGTCTTCCAGCACTGGGTGATCGAAGGCGATCGACACATGGTCGAAGCGGATAACGGGATCTCCGTCGCGCAAGACAGTAGTTTGGAGACCCTCGGCGGGCAGCGGGGGAGCTGTCATCGTCAGTACCGGAAAACACCCATGAGCAGCCGGGTGAGAAAGAAATCGCTAACCAGAATCAGCACCGACGCCGCCACCACGGCCTGGGTGGTCGCGCGACCCACACCTTGCGTTCCCCCTTTGGCGGACAGTCCGTAGTAGCAGCCGATGCTGGCGATAATGAATCCGAACAGAACCGGCTTGCTCAATCCCATGAAAACGTCGCCAAAGCGCAGCGACTGATAAGCGGTGGTCCAGTATTGATTGGCGTTAAGTCCCAGCAGCAGGTAGGAAATCATGAAGCCGCCCGTGAGTCCCACCAGGTCGGAGATGATGCTGAGGAAAAACAACATGGTCACGCTGGCGACGACACGGGGAGTCACCAGCTTCTTCAAAGGATCGACGCCCATGGCGCGCATGGCGTCAATCTGCTCGGTCACCTTCATGGAACCGAGCTCGCTGGCCATGCCGCTGGAATTGCGGCCCGCGACCATCAAGCCGGTCAGCACCGGGCCCAGCTCGCGCACCATGGAAAACGATACCAGTTGTCCGGTCAACGACAGCGTCCCGAACTGCTGCAGCGTTCCAGAGGTTTGCAACGCCAGCACCGCGCCGGTGAAGAAGCCGGTGAGCACTACGATGGGCAGCGAACCGACACCGATGAGGTCAGCTTGCAGCAGCGTGTCTCCAAAGTAGCGGGGACGCGTGAAGATGTTGCTGATCGAGCGTCCGGCCAGCAGGGAGTAGTCCTGCACCGCCTGGACTTGTTCCTTGGCGAAGTCGGTGAACGAGAAGGTTCCCATGCTGGCGACAAGACAGCTAACCCCGAACTATATCAGAGCCATTTATCCCGCCCGTAGCCCGGAGCTTCAGCGGACTTGAACCCGTCCCCGGTCACCCGTAAGAAACGTTCTGCCTTTCGTCGCCGGCAATGGGCAACCTATCCACTAACCACTGGTTTTCCTACGCTGCGCGATTCTTGCGCTTCTTATTCGTCAGCTTCGACGCCGCCCCGCGCTCGGGACTTTCCATCAAAGTTTTGTCGCCGCTCACCAAATTCCCCACGCCTTCGCGATTGCGGCCGCCGCCCATATCGGGCGGTTGCGGCTCGGTGCGGCCTCCACCGGAACGAGGTGTTGCCGGGACATCCAACTCGCGCCGCTGAAGTTTCTGCGCGCCGCCGGATTCCACGCGGCCCAGGCTCTGGTTATTGGTGCGTCCAGCATCGGCCTGGATCCCTGCCGGATTTCGGCGCTGCTGCCGCGACTGCTCGTTGTGGTGCATGTCCAGCGGATGCGTACCGGGATCTTCGCCCTCGGTCTTGCCCGACTTGGGGTCGACAATAAACAGCAGGTCGGAAAGATCGCTGGCATGCTCCTCTTCATCGCGGAGGATGCCCTCGATCATGACGCGCGTGGTCGGGTCGTGATCGGCGAAGTGGCGGATCATCTGCTGATAGACCTCAATGACGATGCGCTCGGCAATGAGGTCTTCCTTAATCATGTCCGCGAGCGAATTGCCTTCGGCGTACTGCGAAGCGGAACGCTGCACCAGCGTCGCCGGGTTGAAGTCGGGGCGTCCGCCGAGTTGCTGAATGCGATCGGCGATCTGGTCGGCGTGCTCGCGCTCGGCATCGGCATGTTCCTTGAATTCGTCGCGCACGGCCATGCCGTGGACGCCGGTGGCCATAAAGTAATGGTGCATGTAGCGCAGCACGCACACGATTTCGGTGGCCAGGGCTTCGTTCAAAATGGAGATAGTTTGCTCGACGTCGCCTTCGTAGGTGTCCGTCACCGCTCCCTCTTCGATTTTCCGGGCAGCTCGCTGACGAATTTCTTCAACATCAGTCACAAAATTTGGCATGTGAACTTGACCTCGCAGGAACTACCGCTCATGGCCTTGGGCGCGCACACCTTCGCCGCGGACCGGAAGCGGTGCGCTAGGTAGGATTCTGTGCTGAACGCGCGCGATGCCCGTATGAGCCGGAAGTTTGTGCGCCGCCGAAGAGAAGTTTCACCACGGAGGACACGGAGTTAATTTCGAATTAAAAAAACTCAGTGCTCTCCGTGCCTCCGTGGTGATATCGCCCTTCTGTGCGGCACGTGAAAACTCGCGGATAGCTGGAATGCTCCTGCTACTTTCGTCGTAATCTATCAGGCTGGGGCTTGACAGGCAGCGCAGGAGTTAGATACGGTCTTAATATGTTGTCAGTGACCAACCGAATGACCATGGCCATGTGCACCCTAGGCGGTGCCCTGTCCACGTTCGGAGCCTGACAGCCCAAGCAGAGAAAACTCCAATCGTGAACAGACCGCCTAGGAAGAAAGGCGGTCTTGGTGTTTTTGGGCAATTCTTGATTGGAGCTTTCGATGACGTTTTCGCCTGAGCTGTTTGCGACAACTGCGGTGCGCGGCGGCGTTGTGCCCGACCCGGCCACCGGCGCTGTTCTCACCCCCATCTACCAGTCCACTACCTATCATCAGGAAGCCGTCGGCGTGCATAAGGGCTTCACCTACTCGCGCGCGGCGAATCCGACGGTCTCGGCGCTGGAAGCTGCACTGGGTGCGCTGGAGGACACCCCTCCGGCGGTATGTTTCGCCACCGGCATGGCCGCGATCTCCACGCTGTTTCTTGGGTTGCTGAAGGTTGGCGATCACGTTGTCGTCTCCGACGTGGTCTATGGCGGGACGGTGCGGCTGTTTCAGCAGGTATTGCATAACTTCGGCGTAGAAGCGTCGTTTGTGGATACGTCCGATGTGAACGCTGTTGAGAAGGCGATCCGGCCTAACACCCGCTTGATCTTCATCGAGACGCCGGCAAATCCCACGCTGAAGCTGACCGACATCGCCGCGGTGGCGCAAGTCGCGCACGCGGCCGGGGTGAAGCTTGCCGTTGACAACACATTCCTCACGCCTGTCCTGCAGCGTCCGCTCGAACTGGGCGCCGACATCACCCTGCTCTCGACGACGAAGTACATCGAGGGCCACAACTCTACCGTCGGCGGCTCCATGGCGACCCACGACGAAGCGCTGCTGGAGCGTCTGCGCCTCGTCCGCAAGACGCTGGGATGTATCCAGTCGCCGCAAGAAGCGTGGTTGACACTGCGGGGGCTCAAAACCCTTCCTCTGCGTCTGCAACAGCATTCGGCCAACGCGCAGCGCGTCGCCGAATGGCTGGAGCGGCACCCGAAGGTCGCGCGCGTTCACTATCCCGGACTGGCAGCGTTTCCGCAGTTTGCGCTCGCGCAGAAGCAGCAGTCGCTCCCTGGAGGAATGCTGGCGTTCGAGCTGCAAGGTGGCGCCGAAGCCGGCATTCAACTCATGAACACGGTTCGCCTTTGCCTGCTGGCGGAGAATCTCGGCGCCGTCGAGACGCTGATCACGCATCCTGTCTCGATGACGCACGGCGACGTGCCGCGCGAGATTCGGGAGCGCACCGGCATTAGCGATGGCCTGGTACGGCTCTCGGTTGGACTGGAGAACCCGGCGGACATCATCGCCGACCTGGAAAGCGCGCTGGCCGGAATTGCGGTGAGCACCGAGGCGAAGGAGGTTGAACCATGTCTCGCAAGCTAATCGTCCTCAAGTTCGGAAGCTCGGTGCTGCGCTCGCGCGCCGATCTGCCGCATGCGGTCCACGAGATCTATCGCTGGATTCGCCTGCAGTATCGCGTGGTCGCCGTGGTCTCGGCCTTTGCCGGAGAAACCGATCGTCTGCTGGGAACGGTTGCCGATTATCGCGATGCCAATCCCGAAGCCATTGCGCGCGTGATCGCCACCGGCGAAGAAGTGGCCACGGCGTTTCTCGCGCTGGAGCTCGATCGCTTCGGCATCCCCGCACAGGTCCTCGATCCCAGCCAGATTCAACTCATCGCCGATAGCACGTGCAATGACACGGAGCCGGTGAGCGCCGACACAACGGCAATTCAAAGCGTGCTGGATCAGGGAAAAGTAGCCGTGATTCCGGGCTTCGTGGCTCGCGATCGCAGCGGACGCGTGGCGTTGTTCGGCCGCGGCGGCTCCGACCTGTCGGCCCTGTTCCTCGCCAAACAGCTTAACGCGCGTTGCCGCCTGATCAAGGACGTGGACGGCATCTACAACGCCGATCCCGCGGCCTGCTCCGGCGCGCAGCACTTCGCTGAGATCGACTTCACCGAGGCGCTCTCGGTTGCGGGCAAGGTAGTGCAGCCTAAAGCTATCGCCTTCGGCAAGAAGACCGGCGTGGCGTTCGAAGTCGCGGCCTTGGGCGAGAATTACGCAACCCTGGTGGGCGCACCGCGCTCGCTGCTGTCGCCGACGACGCGCTCGCAAGCTCCTTTGAAGATCGGATTGCTTGGCCTCGGCACCGTCGGCCTGGGCGTGTTCCAGGAGCTGTGGAAGCACCCGCATCTCTTCGAAGTCACAGGCATCGCGGTGCGCCGGCCCGAGTTGCACTTCGATGATGCCCCTCGGCATCTGCTCACGCGCGATTGCTGGGATGCGATTGCCGATGCCGACGTGGTGGTGGAGCTGATCGGCGGCAGCGATCCCGCCGCCGCGCTGGTGCACACCACATTGGCCAGGGGCAAGCCCGTAGTCACAGCCAACAAGTTGCTGGTGGCCGATGACGGAACCCTTGGCTGCCGTCGTGCTCTGCGTTATTCCGCGGCGGTAGGTGGCGCGGTGCCCGCTCTGGAGGCGGTGCAGGCGTTGGCCGATCGCGGCCGCATCGTCTCGCTGTCGGGCGTGCTGAACGGCACCTGCAACTACATACTCGACCGCATTGCCGCAGGGTGCTCGTGGGAGCAGGCATTGGCCGAGGCCCAGGCGCACGGTTTCGCCGAACAGGATCCGCGCGCCGACGTCTCCGGCTCCGACACGGTTTGCAAGCTCCGGTTGCTGGCTCGCCGCGCATTTCCCGAGGCTGCTGAACACAGCATTAATGCGATCGGTATCGATTCCATCGACGTGGACTGGGTGCAGTCGGCCGCGCGCGACGGCGGACGAGTACGCTTGGTGGGTACAGCGCGGCTTGCCGGCGGAAAGATTCATCTCGAAGTCAAACCGCAGCTGGTGGACGGCGCACATCCGTTCGCGCAGATCAGAAATGAAGAGAATTGCCTGCTGATCGAAACCGTCCACTCGGATTCGCAACACGTCTGGACTGGCCGTGGCGCGGGACGCTGGCCGACCACCGCAGCGGTAATGGCGGACCTCTTCGATGTTGCGCGTGAGCTACGTACGCCGAAGCAGCCGGCGATCTCCTCAGTCGCCGAGCTTCTATCCACTAGCCACTATCCACTAACCACTGCCTCAGGAGGTGCGGCGTGAAATTCGCAACTAGACTACTCAAGTTTGATCCGTCGCCGGGCGATCGCTGTGCGCCCGCCAGCACCCCCATTTACCAGACGGCGACTTTTCGCCAGCAGGACGCGACCGAGTTCGGCGAATACGATTATTCGCGCAGCGGCAATCCCACACGTGCGGTGGTGGAGAAGCAGATCGCCGCGCTCGAAGGAGGCTCGCGTGGTTTCTGCTTCAGCACCGGACTGGCGGCGATCACGGCCGTCACTCGGCTGCTGGCTCCTGGCGAGGAGATCCTCGCCTGCGACGATCTGTACGGCGGAACTTATCGCCTGTTCTCGCGCATTCTCCCCAAACGCGGGATCAATGTGCGCTATGTGGATTTCAGCAATCCGGATGCCATCGCGGCGGCCATCAACCAGAACACGAAGCTGGTGTATCTGGAGACGCCGACCAATCCTCTACTCCAGATCATCGACATCGCTGCGGTCGCCGATATCGCGCATCGCAACGGGGCGTTGAGCTGCGTCGACAACAGCACGCTATCGCCATATCTTCAGCGACCGCTGGAACTCGGCGCGGACATCGTTCTGCATTCTGCAACCAAGTACCTGTGCGGGCACAGCGACGTTATGGCCGGCGCCGTGGTGGTGGCTGACGAAGAACTAGCGCAGGAGCTGTACCTGATTCAGAACGGCGAAGGCGCGGTGCTGTCGCCCTTCGACAGCTATCTCTTACTGCGTGGGATGAAGACGCTGGCGCTGCGGCTGGATCGGCAACAATCCAACGCGCGAAGCATCGCCGACTTCCTGGCTGGTCATCCCGCGGTGGAACGCGTGTACTATCCGGGACTGGCCAGCGCGGAACAGCGTAGGATCCAGCGTTCGCAGGCCTCGGGCGATGGTGCGGTCATCAGCTTCGCCACTGGCGACGCGGAGTTCTCGCGCGCGCTGGTCGAGGCGACCAAGCTGTTTGCCATCACGGTCAGCTTTGGCGGAGTGAACTCGACCATTAGCTTGCCGAATTACATGTCACACGCCAGCATCCCGGCGGAGCTTCGCCAACAGAAGAAGATTCCTGCCGACCTGATCAGGATTTCGGTAGGAGCCGAGGATATTGGCGATCTGATGGACGACCTCGGCGCCGCGCTTGAGTTGGCTGGCCGCCAAAGCTGCAGGCGGCTAGCCGTCGCCGCCGATTGAACGTGTGCTTCCCCGAAGCCGCTGCTCCACTCTCTCGTCAAAGCAGGCGACAAGTGTGGAGCAAACACTTTCTCTCATCGTCACCTCGCAGTGATACAGGGACTGTCTGATTAAGTCTTTCAGCGGCTAAAGCCGGTCTCGAACGGGCCGAATTCACGGACGGTCTGAAGACCGTCCCTTTCAAAACCAGGCTTAATCAGATTTCCTAGCTTTCCGGAAGCTATTTGGCAGCGACAACCGGCTTAACCTGATTGAAGTCCGGGTTCTTCCAAAGTTCACTGCGATATTCCATGAAGTTGGCTGTGACCTGGGCGACTTCTTGCCCGTAATACCGCTCCACGATGTGCAAGGCGAGGTCGATGCCTGAGGTCAGGCCCCCGGCGGTGGCCACTTTTCCGTTCTCGACGAATCGAGTTCCGCTCACAAAACGCACGGCCGGGTACTGTTTCTGCATGTTGGCTGCGTACATGTGGTGAGTGGTGGCGGTCAAGCCATCGAGCAGGCCATACTTGGCGAGCATCGACGCTCCGGTGCAGACCGACATAGTAACGTCGGCGGTGGCCGAATTCGACAGCAACCATGCTTTCTGGGCTGCACTGCGGCCTCCCTGCGCCGGAATGACGATGACCTGCGGTTTTGGCGCGGTTTCAAAGCTATAGTTGGGAATGATCACGAGCCCATTGCCGGCATTAACGGGCTTAAGCGAATCCGACACCGTGTAGGTGTTGAAGGGCATGGTCATGTCGTCGCCATCGGTTTCATGCCAGGGCTTCCCCGTGGACGTGAGCATGGCGTCGCTGAACACTTCCCAAGGGCCGGCGATATCCATGACATTGGCGCCCTCCGAGATCACGAACGCGACATTGATCGGCCCCTTGGCTGGCGGCTTCAGCGGAGTGGTCTGTTTTGCCGTTGAAGCGGCAACTTTATCCGGCGCTTTGGTTGCCCGGCTTACGTAAAGCGCGCAATTCGCCACTGCAATCGCGGCAGCAGCGATCCAGAGCAACCTCTTTATTCCTGTCATGGCAGTCCTCCTGTGCAACTTAGACTTGCTGATAGAAGCAGAATAAGCGCACAATGAAAAGTCTGAAATGACATTGCTCCGGCAATTTGAGACATTCTGAAACTGGCGCTATGTCCTGAACTGACGGATGAATGTCATTTCGGACGAACCACGTCACCAGCTATTCTGGACGGTCACGCGCTATGACCCCCAAGCACATTGTCATCGTCGGATACGACAACATCACTTCGCTCGACCTATCAGGCCCCTTGGAGGCGTTCAGCAGTGCTTACCTCGAGGATACGCAGGGAAAGCGTCAGCCTTGCTACAAAGTGACGATAGCCGCGCTGGGCGCAAAGACATTCCGCTCAGAATCTGGATTGCGCATGACGGCGGCGTGTTTTTTGAGCTCGCTGCGACAACTGGACACGCTGCTCATTCCCGGTGGCAGTGGAATGCGGACCTCGGCGGCTGGCCAGAAGTTGGCGAGCTGGATCAGCCGGCACCAGGCCCGGATCCGCCGAATTGCCTCGGTCTGTACCGGAATTTACGGAGTAGCGCCAACTGGACTGCTCAATGGGCGCAAAGTCACCACCCACTGGAAATACTCGGCCGACCTGGCTGAACGCTATCCCGAGCTGAAAGTCGATGCCAATGCGTTGTACGTTCGCGACGGGAAGTTCTACACTTCGGCGGGAATCACCGCGGGAATCGATCTCTCGCTGGCGCTCATCGAAGAGGATTTCGGTGCCCAGGTGGCACTCTCGGTAGCGCGCGAACTGGTGATGTATGTGAAACGTCCCGGGGGCCAGGAGCAGTATTCTGAGCCTTTGAAATTTCAGGTCGAGTCCAGCAGCCGTTTCGCCGATCTCGCGGCCTGGATGGTGGGGCACCTCGATAAAGATCTTTCCGTTGAAGCGCTGGCCCAGCGCATCCATCTCTGCCCGCGGCAGTTCACCCGCCGCTTCAAGGACGAATTCAAGAGCACCCCGGCAGCGTTCGTACAACGGCTACGGCTGGATGAGGCGCGCAAAAGGCTTGCGGCGGCCGACTCCACGGTTGAACACATCGCCGATTCGGTAGGTTTTCGTGATCCCGACAGCTTCCGGCGCGCGTTTGTGCAGCAGTTCGGCCTTGCACCTACGCAGTATCGCAGCCGCTTCGTTTCTGACAAACGAATCGTAGGAGCGCGCGGCAATCTCTGAGTTACTAAAGCAGCAAAAACGGCGGTGGGCTATCGGAGTTTTGCGTACTCCGATTTAGCTTGGACGAGGATGGGGATGTCAGCGTCGGCGTCTTTCCAAATTGCAAAAAAGTCTTGATAGGCGACCTTCGCTTTCGCGGTATCCCCCAAGAGTGCGTAAGCGCGAGCCACTCCAAGGTGAGCGAGAGCGCCAAGTAGCGAGTTCTGCATCACTCCCCATTGGTCTACGAGCTTCTGAAACTCCGTCGCAGCCGGTGCGCCCTGGCCCAGTTGGAGGTATGCCTGGCCGCGAATGTAGGCTGGATAGAGAAGTCCTCCGACTCCGACGCTGGGATCGGGTTGCCCCAATTCATAAGGCAAGGCCTCCTCGAGAGTCTGCAGGGCCTCGGCGGGATGATTACTACTCAAGTCGATGGCACTACGAATGGTGGGGAGCCAATAACCGTTGAGCACAGTGTTGAGGCGATGCTGTTCCTGCAGACGGTCCGCTAGCTTGGCTGCCGTCAGTGTGTCGCCAGCCCGCGCCAGGATGACGGCGGCAAGGACCTGAACGTTCGGTGTGGGAGCCCAAGCCAGGGCTTGGGTTGACTCGCTCTTAGCTAATTCGGGATTGCCAAGCTCGACTTCCCGGAGTGCGGCGTCGAGCAGGTGCAGCGCGGCGGATTCCTTTTGACCATCGCGCTCCGCAGCTTGTACCGCCCGGTTGGAGTACTCGCGCGCTTTGTGGAGCCGCCCGTAGAACGTCTCGGTGTCGGATTGAAGCGAAAGGAACAGGTCATTTACCCCGGGTTGATCGGACGCCCACTTCATCAGGCTGTCCATGGTGGCTTGATCTTTCTCCAGGAAAGCGACCCCGTAACGATTGCCGCGCAAAGCAGCTCCATCGAGCTTCTTTGCCAGTCCTTGGGCATAGGTTTCACGCGCCTTGGCCAATTGCTTTAGTGAGGTGTAATAACCTACCAGGTTTCCATATGCAGGCGCTCCGGGTGGCCCGATCTGCAATGCTTCCACGGTTTCCTTAACCGCCTTGTCGTATTCGCCAAGAGCGTTGCAGTTCATGGCCCAGTTGCTCCGCGGTACGGCATCTTTAGGATATCGCTCACTCCATAGCTGATAGTACTCGTTCGCCTTGTGCAATTCCCCAGTCACGATAGTGTAGTAAAAAGCTGCAATTCGGAAATCTTCGGCTCCCGCCCTATCGGAGCGCAATTGGAACGCCTTGGTGAGGTTGGCATCCGCTTTTTCCTGCTCTCCCATATCGCGGTAGACCATTCCCAGGGCAGCATAAGCAAGAGCGAACTTCGGGTCTAACTCGATGGCCCGGTTAAAGTAAGTAATCGAATCGGCATCGCCGCGAGTGTTCTGCACGTCAAGGCCGTCATTGTAAAAGCCCAAGGCGACCGCCGAGGTGGTTCCTGCTGAATAAAGACGGACATGCCGTCTCCAGTAGTAGATGGTGACGGCTGCGGTGGCGGCCAATAGCACAATTGTGATCAGCCACTTCCATCGTGACTTCGTTTGCCATGCACTCAGCCTGACAGAAGCGCTATTCGGTGCCGTTGGCGTGACGGATTCGCCTGAACCCGGCTTAGCCGCACCGTCATCGCGTCGCGTGAAAGTCGGAGCGTAACTTCCCTTGGGCAGGTCAATTTGTATAAGGTCTTGCGCGCCTGCGCCCCGGTAGTAATCCGCCAGCCGGGAGCGCAGTCGCCCCGCCTCGACCCGGACGATAGGGTCGTTGCGCGGGTCGTAGCCGGCTGGACGATCAAACGCCTCGGTCCCGATCAGGTATTCCTTGATTGTCCCGCCCTGACCGGAAAGTGTTTTGCTGACCACAAACTCCAGGAAGCGGCTACTACGGGTGGCTTGGACGAACTCGGGCGAGTTCAGAATCTTCCGGAGCGCGGCGTCGACCTTCTCAGGCGGGATCCCATTCCCCGCCGCGGACCGCGCTTCGAGTCGCTCGGAACCGGGAGATATCTCCGGCATCGACACCCACCGCCTGAGAGGACGATTCAGAATAGGGCGAGTATAGCCGAGCCCCGACAGCCCATCAATGGCTTAAGCAAACCAACATCTTACGCAACTCTGTTACCGTACGTAACCCCACAGTACTTGCGCCGCTGGCATTCTTGCCGCACCCTCCGAACACAGCGCCCGCTAGGAACAAAAAGTTCAGATTCCTAGCTGACGCAATTTTCACTGATGGAGGTCGACAATGAAGGCTTCAATGACAATCTTGATGATCGTCGCAACCAGCGTTATTGCCCTTGCGGGCCCGCTCAATCCGCTCGCGTTTACTTCGAGTGGAATATTGGACCTTCCCCCGGGTAACTACACAATAAACACCGGAGGTGCTAACCCAGTGCTCCAAGACTCAGGCGGCACGGTCTTAGCGACAGGATCATTTTACGTTCAGGGGGAATTGGGTTTTGACGCCAAGATCGCAGTTCTTGATTTTAGCGTCATTAATGTTCCGTCTGGAGTCACCATCAGTGTTCAAGGTCCTAACCCGCTAGCTCTTCTCTCGCGGAGTTCCATAACCTTCAGCGGCACGATTAATGCCATCGGGGGAAACGGACAGCCAGAAAATGACCAGGGCGAAGGCTCGCTTGGTGGATTGGGAAACGTAGGTGGGGCTAACGGAGGGAACGGCGGTGGTGGAAATCACCTGCCAGGATGGCCTGGATATGGGCCTGGAGGAGGACCATCGAACGGTGTATACGGGCTAACCATTTTGGCTTTTGGCGTGGGCGGAGGTTACGGCGGACGAGGCGCCGACAACGGCGACGAGTGCTATACGCCTGGATGCAGCCCTCGGCAAAGCAACATCATATGGCAACTTAAACAATTTACTCTTGGCCGGCAGCGGGGGAAGCGGCAGCAGCTGGAACATCTTGTTCGCTGGGGTAGGAGGCGGAGGCGGCGGTGGCGCAATCGAGTTTGTTGCGGAAACTCAAATCACTCTTACAGGATCCACCATAATCGACGCCGAAGGTGGCTCGACCGGGTCGGGAGACTCGTGGGGCGGGGGCGGCGGCTCCGGCGGGGGCCTGCTGTTCGCTGCTCCCATCATCGCTCCCAACAATGCCCAAATATCCGCCATTGGCGGGGACTACAGTGGTGGTGGGGGCCGGGTGTTATTCCTTACCGCGTCGGGAACAACCCAGAATATGGACCAGAGAATTGATGTCGTGGGCGGTTGTTGTAACGGAGAGACAGGGACCATCGGCTATGGCGTCCTGCCCGGAATCGACTAAGCGGATGTGCGAGAGCTGTCCACTATCGGAACCGGGCGACTGCCGGCCCGCTCAACAGCGCACGTTGAACAGGTTGCCGTCCGGCGAGAGTGACCATGGTCTACCGGAACCCATCGTAACGGCCGAGCGGGATAACGTTCGGCCCGTTACCTCCGCGACCTCCTAGCGCCATTACCCCATTCAAAGGTTGCGGTTCGTCAAGACTTTATACACTCACCATATCAAGGTAAGTTCCACACCTGATTCACCCGCAAGTCCATTTGGCTTCCCGTCAGGTCGCCCAGGCTCAGTTCCCCGATAGCCCATCAATGGCTTAAGCAAACCAACATCTTACGCAACCCTGTTACCGTACGTAACCCCGCCGTACTTGTGTCTGACGCAATCTGCCAGCAAACTCCGGCTCACGGTGGCGATTACACGCCCTTAATTGGGCACAACCGAATTCCATAAGGAGAATGATCATGTTTTCAAAGAAAGCCTGGATTCGCGCAGCAGGTCCATCAACTTGTAAGGAGAGAAAACTGCGCTGTTGCAGAGCATCGAACTTTGTACGCGTTCTGAAGAATGTGCTCGCTTCCCTGACGCTCTTGACGCTGGTATTGCCGCTTCCAGCGCGTGCTGCTACCAACATCGTGATTGGCGGCTTTAACGGTGCTCGCGGAGGAGCTTACAGCCTGGACAACCTGCCCAATCTATCGGCAGCTTTGCTCGCCGATTTCGCCGGCTCCAGCATCAGCACCGCGCCAACGCTCACCACCGCCTATCTGGCGACGTTGAATATTGTCATCCTGGATTCGGGGACGGGCAGCCACTCCTGCATCACGCCGCTTTCCCCTGGCGAGCAGTCAGCGCTTCTCGCCTTCGCGCAAGGCGGCGGCACGGTCGTCATCCTGACCGACAACGATACCTTCTGCTCGGACGCTTCCATGGCTAACAATAGCCTCCTGATGCCTTTCGGGCTGCACGCCACCGGCCGCTGAACGGCAATCAGCAGATGACATTTCACGTCTCCAGCGCTGTCAGCAACGGCCCGTTCGGCACCTTTACCACAGCGGAGACCAACTATCCCGGCTGGTTCGATAACGTGGGAAGCGCGACGCAGTTGGCGACGTTTGATGCAAACAACGAGCCCTCCTCGGCGATCCTGTCGGCGGGCGCCCTGGGTGCGGCTAGCGGCAACATCGTTTTTTTCAGCGACTCCGAGTTCATGATGGACACCAGCGGCAATGACCGCACGGCGATGCTGAACGCCGTGGCGCTAGCCACCAACGGAAACTTCAAGGAGTTGTACACATTTAGTGGCGCAGCAGATGGGGCCCGGCCCGATTCCGGTGTGGTTATGGACGCCGGCGGCAAGCTGTACGGTACAGCCTTCGTGGGCGGCACCGGATACGGTACGGTGTTCCAACTCAAACCACAGGAAAACGGCGGTTGGATCTTAAGCATTCTCTACACTTTTACCGGCGGCGCAGACGGGGCGAATCCTCTCAGCAGGGTGGTTTTCGGACCGGATGGTGTCTTGTACGGCAACGCGACTGCGGGCGGAATACTCAATTGCACCTTCGAGGGTATGTCTGGCTGCGGGGTAGTGTACAAACTACAGCCTCCGGCAACGTTCTGCAGGGCCATCCGTTGTCCCTGGACGGAGAGTGTTCTTCATAGCTTCGCCGGAACACCCGATGGCTGGCAGCCCAACGGCGATCCCGTGTTCGATGCGTCCGGGAACCTCTACGGGATCACATCGGACGGCGGCCGGTACGGAATCTGCAACGGCAGCCCGGGTTGCGGTACGGTGTTCGAGCTAACGCGGTCGGAAAACTGGCAGGAGAGCGTCCTCTGGAACTTCGGCGAAGGCAGCGACGGAGTGCTTCCCATTGGTGGAGTTGTCTTTGATAGCGCCGGCAATCTGTACGGCACGACGTATCTGGGTGGCTCCTCCAATGACGGAATTGTTTATCAGCTAACCCCCGCAGGGCCACCGTGGAACGAGAACATCCTGCACAACTACACGGGAGAGTCGGATGGTTTCAATCCCTATGCGGGTGTGCTGGTGGACAGCGCCGGAAATGTCTACAGCACTACGTATTCCGGTGGCTCCGGCGGAGGCGGCACCGTTACGGAAGTAGGTCCCGGAGGCTTCAGCTTGCTGGCTTCGTTTTCAGGTAACGGTGGGCAGCGTTTCGGCAACCTCATTATGGATCACGCGGGCAATCTCTATGGCTTGACACACGAAGATGGCCAGTATCTATACGGTTCGGTATTCAAGTTGACTCCTAGCAACGGTGGTTGGACCTATACTTCGCTGCACGACTTTACTGGAGGAAGCGATGGCGCCTATCCCAGAGGGACTTTGATTTTCGATTCGGCGGGCAACTTGTATGGGACTGCAGCCGAGGGCGGTAACACGAACGATTGCAGCGGTGCGGGTTGCGGCGTCGTGTGGGAGATCACAAATCCGTAGCTCGAAGCCAGGGGCAGGTGGCCCGTCCGACTAACATGAATACGCTTGTCGAAGGGTCGGCCACCCGACCCTCGCAGGGGTGGTCATTGTAGAGGGTGGGCAACCTGCCCAGGTGAGACCCAAAGCTGTTATGGTGCAATCTCTCAAACTACGCCGCAACCGATCCCGGAGCAATTGCCGTTCGGGCCATAAATCGCCGTGGTGCCGAACAGGTACCGCTGCCATCGAGCGTCACCCCTG
The DNA here is from genome assembly GCA_963713465.1 of uncultured Acidobacteriaceae bacterium. GTDB lineage: Bacteria > Acidobacteriota > Terriglobia > Terriglobales > Acidobacteriaceae > Bog-257. The sequence continues at coordinate 118 of CAVQLZ010000001.1, read as the reverse complement.
TGTACGGGTTGCCGCCATCGTTGCCACAGGTGAAGTCGTAGAGGTCGGTGAACGTCCATTGCCCATCGGCAGGCGTCAGCTTGAAGACGTTGCCGCATTGGAAGGCTCCGCCCTGCGC